>NZ_JBNDLT010000001.1:0-1420416 GCF_050436205.1 Paraburkholderia sp. MM5496-R1 | reverse complement strand
CCTGCCATACCCCATTCTCTCAATACTCACCACCATTATTCACAGCCAGTGGCATGGTGGTGGCGCCGTCATCGGATGGCATGTTGTGCGGGACAGGTGGCACGTTTTGCGTGTCCAGTGCCGCTGTCACGGTCCCTGATCGCCTATCCGCTGCCGCTGCCGCTGCATCGACAGAATGACTCAAGTTTACACCGTTCGATCCAGTTGATAACCAGACTTGTGGGTAAAGCTCAGTGTGGAAGGACGGGAATTGCCGTACCACGAGTCATTCTGGCCTTCAGGCACCACGGAACAATGAACAGCCGGTCACGTCTGGCGAGTTCCGCGACCGGCTGAGGTGAGGTCCTTCGTCTCGAACCTGAATCGATATCGTCAATGGGTCAGCGACATCGCGCTTCTGGAGTTGTCCAGGGGCGCGCTGCCGGTTATTGTCCGTGCTGCCCGGACGCTCGTTCCCTGGAGCCGCTTACTGGAGCGATGATCCCGAAGAGTCCATTTGTCTCCTTGTTAAGGACCTGCCGAGAAATACAGCGTGTCTGGACTCGAATTGCGCCCGCCACCGAGCGTCAGAGTCCACAGACCGTCGATAGCCAGTGGATTGCCGAACTCATTCTCCAACTGATCGACGAACGAGCCGTCATTGTCGAAGACATTGATTCGACCATCGCCGAAGTTGCCAACGAGAATCTTGCCGCTGAAGCGGCCGAACGCAAACGATGCGCGCGTGATACCCCACGGCGAGTCGAGCGTCCCTCAGCTTGCAAAGCGACGCAGCAGGTGGCCGTCGGTATCGAATACGTCGACGAATCCACGACCGCGGGCTGCATCGTCGTCGTGCTTCTGTTTGTCCTGCTTCGCGTAGGTGACGAAAAGATCCCCATCGATGTTCGCGATACCAAAACGGGGCATAGCCGGCTGGGGTGTTCGGGTCGGCGAAGCCACCGTCGGTCGTCGCGGGCGTGAACAGGCCGTCTGAACCGTTCGGCCCGAATACATCGATCCGACCCGAACGGAAGTTCGTCGCAAACAGGAATCCGCCTTGCGCATTCACTCCGAACACCAGCCCCTTGTAGACAGCCCCGTTGGCGGCGGAGGGATTGGACGAGTTATCGACCGCGATCACGGCGTTGTTCGCCGGATTCACCCACCTGCCCAAGCGGAAATCGTGCCATCTTCAGTTGCGAAGAGGAATACGGTCGGGGTATTGGTACCGGCTTTTCTCCGAAATGGAATTCACAATGCATCTATTACGATAAGTTTTCTTATCCTAAGGCGTCTGTTCATGCGCTAAACTTGCATTCATGAAAACGCGCCTCACCCTGCCCTGCGCGCCTGCTGCTGACGCTGAATCCTCTGCATCCGGTTTTCCCGGTGCCGACGAGCTTGCCGTGCTCCGCGCGTGGTACGCCGGCGTGTCCGTGCGGCAGGCCGTGGCGCGTTACCTGCCCTCCGCACTCGGTGACGGGAAATCGGCGCGCGGCGTCCTCGGGCGCATCCGGCGCAGGCTGGTGGACATCGCGCGTGCGGCCCATCGCCACGACCTTGTCGCACTCCTCACTCATCCGGCGGCAGGACGTCAACAGCATGCGAAAGGTGCCGCGCTGGCGATCGACGCTTTGCGCACCGCACGCCCGCGGGAACCGCAGATCGCCGACGACATCGCGCAGTGGTTTTCCCCGCGCGCGGTGCGCGTACTGCACGCGTACGGCATCACGACGCTCGCCGATCTCACCGTGCGCATTCCGCGCCGGCGCCAGTGGTGGAAGGCCGTGCCGGGGCTCGGCACGGCGAGCGCCCGTTCGATCGAGGCGTTCTTCGCCGCCTGGCCCGCGCTCACGGACAGGGCGCGTGGGCTGGTGGTCGCGAGCCAGCGCGGCGACATCGTGCCGTGGGAAACCCTCAAATTGCCGCACGAGGTCGACGGCTCCGCCGGCACGTTCCGCGCACCGCCCGCCACCTGCACGCTCGACGCGTCCAACGACTACGAGGCCGTGCAGACGTGGCTGTCCCTGCACGAGTCGCCCGCCACGCAACGGACCTACCGCAAGGAAGCCGAGCGGCTGATCCTCTGGGCCATCGTCGAACGCGGCCGCGCGCTGTCGTCGCTCACGACCGAAGACGCGATTGCGTACCGGACGTTCCTGCGCCATCCGGCGCCGCGGGGACGCTGGATCGGCCCGGTGCGCCCCCGCACGTCACCGGACTGGCGGCCGTTTAACGGCACCCTCTCGGCGCGCTCGGTCGCGCACGCGCTGTCAATTCTCGGCGCCCTGTTCCGCTGGCTGGTCGAACAGCGCTACGTGCTGGCCAATCCGTTTGCCGGCATCAAGGTGCGCGGCGGCAAGACGGCATCGACGCTCGATGCGTCGCGCGCCTTTACCGACGGGGAATGGGCGCTGGTGCGTACGATGGCCGAGGGGCTGGAATGGTCTCACGGCTGGACGGTTCCGGCCGCGCAGCGCTTACGGTTCCTGCTCGATTTCGGCTTTGCGACGGGTTTGCGCGCGAGTGAGCTGGTCGGCGCGACGCTCGGCCACGTCGAGACGGACGCACGCGGCGAGCACTGGCTGCGGGTCACCGGCAAAGGCGGCAAGGTCGCGCGGGTGGCGCTGCCGCCGCTCGCGTGGGACGCACTAACCCGCTATCTGGCCGGGCGCCAGCTGCCGACTTCTACGGCGCGCTGGCGGCCGGACACACCGGTCATCGGCAGCCTGGACGCGGACAGTAGTGCGGCCATCAGCAGCGTGCGCCTGTGGAGCGTGCTTGAGCGCTTTCTCGTCCTTGCCGCCAGTGCCATCGAAACCGATCACCCACCGCTCGCGGAGAAGCTGCGCCGCGCCAGCCCCCACTGGTTGCGGCACACCCACGCTACCTACGCGCTCGGTCACGGCGCCGAACTTACCACGGTGCGCGACAACCTGCGGCACGCCTCGGTATCGACCACCTCGATCTACCTGCACAGTGACGAGGTTAAGCGCGCGCGGCAGATCAGTGAGGCGTTTACGACCCGGAAGTGAGCGCGACAACCTGCATGACCGACCGGCACGGTGGTTGACCGTTTCCTGATGACGGTTCGATCGCTGGTACAAACCGGCAAGCGGAGCGCGCAATCCTCCGCCCACTTTAGTGATGTCAGGCAGCCAGTGGCCCCATGCCGGCGACCATCGCTGGCATCATCGGAGCGATCGACAGCCTGCTCACTCGCCTACGAGATGACGCCCGGAACGAGCCATGGAAAAACCTGAATTCGAGCCGCAGATTCTGGCAAATCGACAGGGTGTGTCGTTCTGGCTCGTCCGCGGAAACACCACCGTCGAATGCATCGTCACGATTGCAGCGCTGGAGGCCCATTTCTGGCTTGAGCCGCGGGCCGGGGACGCCCGGATCCTGAGGATTTTCCGGGACGGGTACAGCCGCATCCGCGCGATCGCCGAACGGAAGCTACTTG
This sequence comes from Paraburkholderia sp. MM5496-R1, assembly GCF_050436205.1. Classification (NCBI taxonomy): domain Bacteria; kingdom Pseudomonadati; phylum Pseudomonadota; class Betaproteobacteria; order Burkholderiales; family Burkholderiaceae; genus Paraburkholderia; species Paraburkholderia sp. MM5496-R1. Next base: position 1,416,968 of record NZ_JBNDLT010000001.1, on the reverse strand, counting down.
CGCATCCGTGCGTACGCCTGGAACTGACACCCGATGACTTCGAGCGCCCCTGAACAGCGCGGGTGAATCGGGCAGGCTTCTCGAAGCATGAATAATCTGGCCGGCGGCCCTTTTTTGGGCAATGCTGTTGTGGCGGAGCCAAGCCGGCCGCTGCGAGGGCCTGACCGTTAGTTGCGTACACCAACGAATCGGTTTTGATTCTCGGGAACGCGGCACTATCTTTAGCACTTCTTAGCTGGAAAGGAGAATCGGCGGCCGCTGCGGCCTGTACCTATGCGCGAGAGCGCCAGCGCTGCTCCTGCCTGCTCAGCTGGGTGGCGTCCGTCGATGCGGGGAAAGCCCGAACCATAACGTGCTCGAAGAGCCCGTCTCGGAATGGGCACATAGCCCCGCCAACCCACCCTCCGCCGGCGACGAAGCGGCATTTCAGCGGACGGCTAGCTGAGCGGTCGGGCAGCCGGCGGTAATCCGGGAGGACGGCAAGTCGGCCATACCCGACGTTCGGCTGCCGGCGTTTGCAAGGCAGCTCTCAGTCCCATTCCCGACTTTCGCATGTCGACGTTTGCGAATGTCGCACTCTCTGCGGGCGAACGCGTACTCACGACCCACAAGAGCCACTGGGCGGCCCGCTCCGACGGTCCCGTATAGAACCGGAAAGCGACGTTCAGTAAAGCAGCTTTCGACTTTTGCTACGGTCGCCGGTAGCGAACAGGCAGGTGCACAATGGTGACTACGGAGAGGCTTGCGTGACTGCTGCAGGACGCCGAAGCGACGCTACCCGTACCGACATATCGGATGCACAATTTTGTTTCGTGCCTACGGCGATTCTGCAGCTTCGAGCTACTAGTCAATGTGAAATACGTTTTCCATCGTTGCCCAGTGCTCCCCGTTGTTTCGCGACACAAAGGGGATCTGGCATGGGTCTGTCAATTTCCACCACCGTTGTGTCTCGGCATCGGCTGCAATCGCAGCCATATCCGCCTCGAAGTCTGTCCCGACGTATTCCCAGTATCCGAAAAGAAGATTTTCCGGCTCCTTAAGAAATATCGAGTAATTGGTGATATTGGAGCGCTGGAGCCGCTCGACAATCGCTGGCCATGGAACTGCGTGCAGCGCCTTGTATTCGTCGATCTTCTCGGGCTTGACGTGAATGACCATTCCCATTCGTTGCATTGACTGTTCTCCGTGTTTCGCTTGCGTACCCGAAAGGCGGTCTCTCGGGGGCGCACTTTTGTCGTGCTTAGGCTGCAGCCTTCGTAGCGGCGTACTCGTCGCCGACCATCATCTTCACCACCGATTCGCCATCGGTTTCAGTTACCCGCTTTTCTCCCACCGCCTCGCCGCGCCGAAGCACGAAGATCCGATCCGACACACTAAAAATGTCAAGCAGGTTGTGCGAGATTAAAATGACCGAGACGCCTTTTTTCTTCAGCCCAAGGATCAGCTCCATCACCTTTCGCTGTTCGGGTACACCCAAGGCGGCCGTGGGCTCGTCCATGATCAGCACGCGGGCGTTCCAATAAATAGCGCGTCCGATTGCGATAGCCTGACGCTGGCCGCCGGAGAGCATCTTGACCGGACCGTGGATCTTTTTTTCCGGAATGACAATGTCGAGTTGGTCCAGCACCTCGCGTGCGACGCCAGCCATACGCGGGCGGTCGATGGTGCTCACACCGAACCGACGGTTCACCGGCTCACGTCCCAGAAAGATGTTGCTGCCGACGTCGAGATTGTCAGCAAGTGCAAGATCCTGGTAGATCGTTTCGATCCCTTTGGCGCGTGCGTCGTGCGGGTCACGCATGTTAAGAGGTTCTCCATCGAAGATCACCTCGCCCTCGGTGGGCTGATAAACGCCCGAGATGATCTTGATCAACGTCGACTTGCCTGCACCGTTGTCGCCGCACAATGCGACAACCTCTCCCGGGTACACATTCATCGAAACTTTCCTGAGCGCCTCTACGCCGCCGAAGCGAATGGAGACGTTGCGTACTTCAAGTAGCGGTTGGATCATGATTGGACTCCGAGACGTTCCTTGTACTGGTCGATCAACACCGACACGATAATTACAACGCCGACCGCAATGAATTGCCAGAATGCGTCGACGTTAATGAAGACGAGTCCAAACTCGATAACGGCGATGATGAGAGCGCCAATTAACGTGCCAATCAGATTGCCGGTACCACCAAACAGGCTAGCGCCTCCGATCACAACAGCGGCGATTGAATTAAGCAGCATCGGTTCCCCGGCTGTAGCCGAACCGGCCGAAAATCTCGCCGTGTAAACGATGCCCCCAATCGCAGCGAACGCAGCAGCGAGCATATAAATCACGATCTTGTGCCGACGCACATTGATGCCCGCCCGGGCGGTAGACTGCTCGTTGCCACCGACGGCATAGGTATATTGGCCAAAGCGGGTGCGCGACAGGATGAAGTGCATGACAGCCAGCAGCACAACCGTGAGAATCACGGGGTTCCATCCTGAGCCGAGCCATTGGAGACCCGCATTGTCGACCGACACGGTCATGCCGCTGCCTGCCGCGAGAAAGCCGGCACCGCGAGCGATGCCATACATGCCCAGCGTTCCGATAAACGGAGGCACGCGATAACGCGCGACCAGGATCCCGTTGATCGCCCCGGGAATGACCGATACCGCAATAGTCAGCGGCACTGAAAGGCAAAGCGCCCAAGGCGATGCCCCGCCGAGCAATGTGAACTGCGCCGCGCACACTGCGGCGAGGCCCATTACGAATCCGACTGACAGATCGATTCCGGCCGTGACGATAACAAATGTCTGTCCTATTGCCAGAAGCATTGGTGCGCTCGAGGCAAGGGCGATCGACTGTACGTTGTACGCATTAAAGAGAAACGATTTGTGCTGGGCGGTTTGGGACCAGATCTCGAAGAAGAGACAGAGCACTGCGAGGAAAAGCCAGGGCCAGAAGCGGCCGACAAGCTCTCTGTAATCGAGCCCCCTGTTAGCCCACGACGTGCTGGTTGTGGGGGGAAGGCCGGAAAGTGAAGTGGACTTTTGCATCGCAATGGCTCCAGATAAGTCTGTGCAAAGACCGGACGACGGTTTTGAGCCGTCGCCGGTGCAAATCAGTTGGAGTAGATGAATTGCTTGACGTTGGCGTCGTCGATGTTCGTCTTGTCCATTACGACAAAGCCCGTGCTTTTGTCCTTGGGAATCGGCTTGCCACGGATGGCGTCCACCGCATACTTGACACCGTAATAGCCCATGTCGGCCGGCCGTTGCGCGATTGCGTAGTCAACGAGGCCGCTTCTCAGGTCCTTGTCGATACCCGGGACGGCGTCGAAGACGATCACTTTGACCTTGCCGCTCTTCCCGGCCATGTGAATTGCCTCCGACACACCTTTGCCGGAAAACGTGTTGGATGCGAACACGCCGGAAAGATCCGGCTCTCGCGCGAGAACCCCGGACACGTCCGATACCGCCTTATTCGCGTCGTCTTCGCTGTATAACGTTGGCAGAGCCTTGATGTTCGGATACTTCTTCATTTCCTCCTGGAAGCCCTTCACCCGCGCATCGGTACTTGACACACCGGGCTTCAGGCTTTCGCAGAATACAACGCCCTTTTCGCCGATAGACTTCGCCAGCGTCCGCGCTGCGATGCGGCCGCCTTCTTCGTTGTCCGATGCTATGAACGAAAGCGGAAAATCCGCGTTTCCGCTGCCGGTCTGATAACGGCCGGTGCCGATGTAGGTATCCACAGTGATAACCTTGATTCCGGCGTTCTTTGCCTCCGTCAGCGGCTCGATTAGCTGCTGCGCGTCCACGGGAGAAATCAGGATGGCGTCAGGGCGTTTGGCGATAAACGCCTTGAGAATCGGCACCTGCTCCGTCGTGTTCCAGCTCTTTGGCAACTGGAACAGCACCTGGGCGCCGTCTTCCGCCGCCGCTTTCTGAGCGCCGTGGTACATCGTGAAATAGAACGGATCAACCACCCCTGGCAACAGGGCAACAACAGGGTGGTCCTTGTCCGCATACGCTGAGGGTGCGGCCAGCGCCGAGAGCATAAGCGCGCCCATTGCCGCACCGATCACACGACGGCGTGCACGCACAGGGCGCGTTGTGCACAGCGGCTTCGTCAAACTGTTCATGTCTGTCTCCTGTCTCTTCCTGGGTCTGAAAACTCAGTGGTGCCGAGTTCACGGCGAAACGTTTAGCGAAACGTTTCGCTGAATCTAAGGCCTTCTTTGCGCAAAGTCAATTAACATGGGGTAAACATGGATAAAGTGAGTTGACCCGCTGACCGTGGGCGCTGAATTTAAATTGGCATAGGAGAAACCCGAATATATCTAGCGGCTGATGCTTGCTATAAATTCACTCAACGAAACGTTTCGCTAAACGTTTCGCCCGCTAACGAGATGGACGGAGACACGACCCATGTACACGAGACAGGCGATGCATGCACTGCAAATCAACGACACGTTGGCCAGCGAGCAGCTCAAGGAACTGGACGAAAGGGGGTTTTTCGTCGTCGAGAATGTGCTGAGCCCGGACGAGTGCCGCCTGATGGCCCGCGAATTTGAGCGGCTCCATGAAGCCGAGCGCCTCACGGGTGGGCATGAAGTTCACGTCGAGCCTGGCGCGCGCCGCGTGTCGAACATCTTCAACAAGACATCGGTGTTCGATAGGTGCCTGGAACTGCAGCCGGTGCTGGCCACAGCCCACAAGCTGCTCGGTGAGATCAAGGTGCACGGCGCCAACCTCCGCGATCCCGTGAAGGGGTTCGGTCACCAGCAACTGCACGTCGACGTGCCGAAGTACTTCGAAGATGACTGGTGGGTGGTTAATGCCGTCATTCTGTTTGACGACATGACGCTGGATAATGGTCCGACGCGGGTTGTGCCGGGGTCGCACAAATGGGCACCGATTAACGTGCCTGTTGTGAACCAGGGCGACTGGGAGGCCGGCCCCATTTCCGAAGAAGACCGCAAACGGATTCCCGCCGATCTGGACGCGCCATATCCGGGTGAGGTCTATCTGACCGGACGGGCTGGCACCGTCTTCATCATGAACGCGTCGGGATGGCACAGCGGCACACTCAAAAAGAACGACGCAAACCGCCGGGTATTGCATCTCACGTATACTCGACGTGACCTTCCGCAGCAGCTCGTCCAGATCGACCATCTCACCCCGGAACTGTACGAGCGGATGTCGCCTGCCCAGCGGTTCCTGCTCGAAATTGAGCCGCCCCGTACACCGGACGGCATCTTGCGGCAGCCGAAGCGCGAGCACGCGGGATGGTGGAACTGAACCAGTAGGAAGCTCGGGCACAACTGCGTGGCAGGAAAATTATGGCAACAATGAAGGATGTCGCACGTCTTGCGGAAGTAAGTCTGGCTACCGTCTCGGCGGTCCTGTCTGGATCGACCTACGTGAGTCCAGACCTGACGCAGCGCGTGCACGTCGCAGTCAAGGCGTTGGGTTACGCTCCGAACACAGTCGCGAGCAGCCTGAAAAAGGGCACCACCAAGCTATTGGGCCTGGTCGTTCCGGACATCACGAACCCATTCTTCACCGAGTTCGTCCATTCCATCCAGAAGCGCGCTCACGCCCTGGGCTACTCTGTTCTGTTATTCGACAGCGATCGGGATCTTGAACAGGAGCGCGCCTATCTGCGCATGCTCCGCGCCCATCTGGCCGTCGGCACGATCCTTTGTGCATCGGCACCGGAGGAAGCCTACGACAAGGTCTGCTCGGAGATCGGCATCATGCCTGTTGTGGCGGTCGACCATGTGGTCTGCCCCAATGAATGGGATTCGGTTGCTCTTGATAACGTTGCCGCTGCACGCCTTGCAGTACAGCACATCCTGGAATTTGGCCACCGGCGCGTCGCAATCATCTCCGGTCCGCAGAACCTGCTGCCTGGTCGTGATCGCTTGCGCGGCTTCGCCCAGGCGATCGCAGCTGCGAATCTGCCGGTCAATCCCGATTACGTGCGTCAAGGCGCATTCGTTGAGCACGGCGCCTACACGGCAGCGCTTGAGCTAATGGACCTGCCGGAGCCGCCGTCAGCCATCTTCGTGGCCAATAACCAGATGCTGATTGGCACGATGCGGGCGTTGGCGGAAAAGCATTTCGCATGTCCTACGGACGTATCAGTTACCGCGATAGACGATTTCCCTTGGGCGAACGCTTTCTCTCCCGCACTGACCACCGTACGGCAGCCCGTCGACGCGATGGCCGAAGCGGCGCTCAACATGCTGCTCGAGCGCATCAGGGGAGACGAACGAAGCCCTCGGCATATGGTCTTTCCGCCGGAACTAATCGTGCGTCAATCGTGCAGCAGCCCGCTGGCGAGCGGCAACGCGGAAAGCGAACGCGCCGGCCGAATTGCAAGCGTGAGGGCACGCGAGAATTCAGACAAAAAGTCGCGCGTTAAAAAAACGGATACAGCGGGAACGGAAGAAAATATCGATATTCCGACGGCTGCCCGCTGACTGGCGAACATATTCACGCCTGGCGCCCCAGGCAAAGCTGACGGCTGACAGTGATCATCGCATCGGTCATGCGATATCAGAATGATTAGGATACCGAAATGCACAACACCATTGCTTCTTTAGAAAATCGATGTGGTAATTGGGAAAAGGACTGGTCATGAAGGTTGATGCACATCAGCACTTCTGGACGATTGCGCGAAGCGACTACGGCTGGCTCACACCCGAACTCCCTCTACTATGGCGAGACTTCTTCTCAGCAGACCTCGCGCCGCTTGCGCAGGCAGCGGGCGTTGACAAGACCGTTGTCGTACAGGCCGCACCGACGATGGAGGAGACGCTGTATCTGCTGAAGCTTGTTGCCAACGAGCCGCTCGTTGGCGGTGTCGTGGGCTGGGTTCCAATGCTTGACCCCGACGCCGCAAGCTTCATCGAAGAGCTGGGTCGTGAGCCAAAGTTCAAGGGCGTCAGACCCATGCTGCAGGATCTGCCGGACGACGACTGGATTGCAAATCCCGGATTAGACCCGGCTGTCGACGCACTGGTCACGCACGGCTTGGCTTTCGACGCGCTGGTGTACGTGCGACATCTGCCATATCTCGCCAAGTTTGCAGCACGACACCCGGAACTGCGGATTGTCATCGATCACGTTGCCAAACCTTATCTGCCCAACGATCAGGGAGTCGCACGAACGAACGCCGGTGCGCGTGTAGGGGAAGACTGGATTGAGTGGACTCACTGGATGGGCGAATTCGCCGGGATGAAAAACGTCCTGTGCAAATTCTCCGGCATGGTCACCGAGGCACCTCCGGGCTATACCGACGATGCGTTCTCGCCGTACTTCGCTTTTCTGCTGTCGCAATTTGGACCTCAGCGCCTGATGTGGGGGAGCGACTGGCCGGTCCTGAATCTGAACGGGGATTACGCGTCGTGGCACGCGTGCGTCGAGCGACTGGCCTCCAGTCTCGGCAAAGAAGACCGGGCGGCGATCTTTGGAGAGACAGCCCGCTCATTTTACCGGCTGTGAGATAAGGCCCGCGCCGTGTGACCGGAATCAGCGGGCAGCGTGTTATCCGCACCGCGTCGGTCAATGATGGACGACGCTCGCCTTGCGCTCGGCGCGGCGAATCGATTGCGAAGGACAAAATGGAAATCCAGAAACGACTATTCCGGCCAGTAAATGGTGGGACTTTTCCGAGCCCGATGGGCTTCGGAGGCGCGCCTCTCGGCAACCTATTTTCAGTCGTGCCCGACCAGCTCGCAGAGGAAACGATACGGGCCGCGTGGGAAAGTGGAGTCCGATATTTCGACACGGCACCCTTCTACGGCACCGGCCTGTCAGAGCGGCGCCTGGGTCAGATACTTCGCGAGATGCCGCGCGACGACCTCATTCTGTCGACGAAAGTCGGCAGGCTGCTCGTCCGGGATGATTCGGTGCCGTCTATGCGGCATGGCTATGTCAATGGCTTGCCTTTTCGCGTCGAGTACGACTATTCATCCGATGGCGCATATCGATCCATTGAGGATAGCCTGAAGCGCCTGGGCGTTGACCGGATCGACGCCGTGTACATCCACGATATAGCCGAAGACACGCACGGCTCCGATTGGGAAAGGCAATACCGCATCGCTATCGACGGCGCAGCTCGGGCGCTTTCTGACATGCGCGCACAAGGCATGATCCAGTCGTGGGGCTTGGGCGTCAACCGGGTTGAACCGTGTGTCAGGGCTCTGACTGACTCGGACCCCGACATCTTCCTGCTCGCGGGTCGTTACACCTTGCTGGATACGACGGCCCTAAAGAGTCTGATCCCTGCTTGCATCCAGTGCGACGCGAAGCTGGTGATCGGGGGCCCCTATAACTCCGGCCTTCTTGCTGGAGGCACAACGTTCGAATACAGCACCGCACCGAGAGAAATGGTTGAAATGGCTTCCCGGATGGCAGCGCGCTGCGCTGAATTTGGCGTGAGCCTCAAGGCCGCGGCGTTGCAATTCTGCAGCGCCCCCGGGCCTGTTTGCGCAGTAATTGCAGGGGCACGAAATCCTGGCGAGGTTCATGAGAATGTGAAAGAAATGTCCGTGCACATTCCATCAGGCCTCTGGCAAGCGCTGAAACACGATGGCCTGATCCCGGAGCACGCGCCCGAACCCACGCCGCGATAGACGCTTCGACGCGCCCCGCACTACACGATTAAATGATCGGAGACAGTATGGAAACCTCAACAGCGGCCGCAGATATCACCGTGCGACTGCATCCCGATGACGATGTGGTCATCGCGCGGCAGCAGCTTGTGGGTGGCACGACGGTGGACGGTGGCCGCGTAACGGTCCGAGGGCTGGTGGCGCCCGGTCACAAGGTCGCCTCACGTGCCCTCCAGCAAGGCGAGCCAGTTCGACGGTACGGGCAGATCATCGGCTTTGCCTCTTGCGACATCGCCTGCGGCGACCACGTCCACACTCATAACCTGTCGATGGGCAGCTTCGACCGCGACTATGCGTTTGGGAAAAACGCGAAGCCGGCGCCTGTCGCGAGCCATGCGAACTTCATGGGCATCGTTCGTCCTAACGGACGCGTCGCGACACGCAACTACATCGGCATTCTTACGTCCGTCAACTGTTCCGCGACCGTTGCACGTGCCATTGCGGACCACTTCAAACCCGAAGCGCTACGAAACTATCCGAACGTGGATGGAGTGGTTGCCCTCACGCATGGACAGGGCTGCGCGATCGACTCACAGGGCGAAGGTCTGGCACTGATCCGTCGAACGCTCGGTGGGTATGCACGACATCCTAATTTTGCGGCGGTGCTCATCATCGGACTCGGCTGCGAAACCAACCAGATTGGCGGCCTCCTCGAGAGCCAGGGTCTTGAGGCGGGCACCGCGCTGAAGGTCATGACCATTCAGGCCACCGGCGGCACATCCCGCACAGTGGCAGCTGGCATTGAGGCAGTGCAGGCGCTGCTGCCGGAAGCCAATCGTGTGAAACGGGAGGCCGTCGACGCAAGTAATCTCGTCGTCGGTTTGCAGTGCGGCGGGTCCGACGGCTATTCGGGTATCTCAGCGAATCCCGCGCTTGGTGCTGCAGTCGACCGTCTTGTTGCCCACGGCGGCGTTGCGATTCTGTCCGAAACACCGGAAATATACGGCGCCGAGCACCTGCTCACGCGCCGCGCAATTTCACGCGAGGTCGGAGAAAAGCTGATCGAGCGCATCCATTGGTGGGAAAGATATTGTGCACGCATGGGCGCAGACCTGAACAACAACCCGTCGGCGGGTAATAAGGCAGGTGGCCTGACGACGATCTTCGAAAAGTCATTGGGCGCTGTAGCCAAGTGCGGTACGACGAACCTGGTTGACGTGTACCGCTATGCGGAGCCGGTGTCGGCACACGGCTTGGTCTTTATGGACACCCCGGGCTATGACCCCGTCTCGGCAACGGGCCAGGTAGCAGGCGGAGCCAACCTGATCTGCTTTACAACGGGGCGCGGCTCCGCGTACGGCTGCGCACCCTCCCCTTCGTTGAAACTGGGCACCAACAGCGAACTTTGGCGCAGGCAGGAAGAGGATATAGACCTGAACTGCGGAGAGATCCTTGACGGAACGAAGAGCGTCGATGAAATGGGCCAGCAAATTTTCGAACTCATGCTGGCAGCCGCATCGGGCATGCGATCAAAGAGTGAGCTTCACGGCTACGGACAGAATGAGTTCCTACCCTGGCAGATCGGCGCGATCACCTGACCTTCACACAGAGAACATCATGAATACATCAACCCAGTCCAACTGGCTGCCGTCTGATCTCGATTCAGCGCTCCTCGTCGGCCGTATGTGGCGACAAACCGCAGCGGGCGAAGGCCCATGCGTGATCGCTATCCGTAAGGGAGAGGTCTTTGATATTTCGGCGTACGCACCGACGATGGCGGACCTACTCGATCGCGACGACCGCGTGCAAATCGCAAGCCAGGCGCCGGGAGAAGCGCTGGGGCCTGTCAAACAGCTCCTGACGCAGACCCACGCGGCCCGCGCTTCCGGCAAGCAATATATTCTCGCGCCATGTGACCTGCAGGCTATCAAGGCATGGCGTCACCTTCGCCGTAAGTCTCATCGAACGCGTGATCGAGGAAGAGGCCGGCGGCGGCCGCGACAAGGCGGCTGACGTGCGAGAAAACATCACCGCACTGATCGGCACCGATCTGTCAAAAATCCGCCCGGGCTCTGATGCCGCGGCAAGGCTGAAGGAAGAGCTGCTGCGGCGCGGTGCGTGGTCGCAATACATGGAAGTCGGCCTTGGCCCGGACGCCGAGGTCTTCACCAAGTCACAACCAATGTCGGCCGTCGGCTTCGGCGCCCCCATCGGACTGTTGCCTTCGTCGGCCTGGAATAACCCGGAGCCCGAGATCGTTCTGGCCGTCGATAGCAAGAGTGAGCCGGTAGGCGCCACGCTTGGTAACGACGTCAACCTGCGCGATATCGAAGGACGCTCTGCGTTGCTGCTCGGCAAATGCAAGGACAACAACGGCTCCTGCGCGATTGGCCCTTTCATCCGCCTTTTCGATGGCAACTTCACTCTCGACACGGTGCGTCAGACGAGCGTGTCACTGCGTGTGGAAGGCACTGACGACGATTTCGTGCTCGAAGGTGCGAGTCACATGAGCCAGATCAGCCGCGACCCGGCGGATCTCGTCGTGCAGACCCATGGCGATCACCATCAGTATCCGGATGGATTCATGCTCTTCCTCGGCACCATGTTTTCGCCAATCATGGATCGGGATGCCCCGGGGTCCGGCTTTACCCACCATCTCGGTGACGTCGTGACGATCTCCGCACCGCCCCTTGGTGCTCTCGTTAACACGGTTGGTTTGTGCACGGACACCCCCCCGTGGAGCTTCGGTGTTCGTGCGCTGTACCGCAATCTCATCAGCCGGGGGCTAACAGGCCCTTGACCTGTGTCGTAGCGCCTGTCGTCTTCACATTGGCACCTGATCATTTTAAGACCACAAATATGACTCGATTCGATAATTTCATTGGCGGAGAGTGGACAACGTCCACCGCTTATTCCCGCAATGTCAGCCCATCCGACACCGATGACGTGATCGGTGAATTCGCCCACGCTGACGCGCAGCAGGCGCACGTCGAATCGGCGCGGCGCGGCAAGCGTTTCCGAAGTGGTCGCAAACGACGCCCCAGCAGCGGTTTGATGTTCTCGACCAGTCGGGTACGAGTCTTCTCGCCCGCAAGCATGAACTCGGACGCCTGCTCGCGCGCGAAGAGGGCAAGACGTTGGCGGAAGCCGTCGGCGAGGTAACGCGCGCAGGACAGGTTTTCAAATTTTTCGCCGGCGAGGCTCTGCGTGTCGGCGGTGAGATCCTCCCGTCACTGCGCCCCGGCTTGGCCGTGGAAGTGACGCGCGAGCCCGTCGGCGTGGTTGGTCTCGTCACACCATGGAACTTTCCTATTGCGATACCGGCGTGGAAGACGGCACCAGCTCTTGCTTTCGGCAATTGCGTCATTTTCAAGCCGGCAGAACTCGTTCCTGGAAGTGCCTGGGAACTGATGAAGATTCTGCAGGAAGCTGGCCTGCCACCCGGGGTGGCCAACCTCGTCATGGGAGCGGGGTCCGTTGTTGGCGAGGCGCTCGTACAATCGCCCGACGTTGATGCTATCAGCTTCACGGGTTCAGTTGCGACGGGCAAATCCATTGCGACAAATTGCATTGCGACTGGCAAGAAGTTTCAACTGGAAATGGGTGGGCTTAGGGGGGCGAGAGGCGCGAGGACGACGGCCGGCAGCTTTCACATGCAACGCTTGAAGAGATCCGTATTCGGGCGGTCAAGCGCGTCGAAGCTGGCGAGTCGCCGGAGGACGTGATCCGCATGCTCGGATTCTCGAGGGCGCGTATTTACGAGTGGTTGGCGGCCTGGCGTGAAGGGGGGATCGAGGCGTTACGAGCCAAGGTAATCCCTGGTCGACCGATGAAGCTCTCGTCCGAGGCTATCCGCTTCGTCTATCAGACGGTCACAACGAAGAACCCCATGCAGATGAAGTTCGAGCTTGCATTGTGGACGCGAGACATGGTGCGGGAGTTGATTCGCGAACATTTCAACGTCAAGCTCTCCCAGGTGTCGGTCGGTCGACTGCTGCGCAAGCTCGGGCTTTTACCCCAGCGTCCGCTTGCGCGTGCGTACCAACGCGACCCTGAACTGGTCGAGTCGTGGATGCGCGACGAATACCCGGCCATTGCCGGGCAGGCCAAACGCTACGGGGCACAGATCTTCTTCGTCGACGAATCGACGGTGCGATCGGACTATCACAGCGGCACGACCTGGGCACCGGTCGGTCAAACACCGGTAGTCGAAGTCACTGGCGCGCGCTTTAAGGTGAACCTGATCTCAGCGATCAGCCCGCGTGGCCAACTTCAATTCATGTGTTTCGAAGGCAGCTTCAAGATCTCCGTGTACGTCGACTTCGTCAAACGACTGATGCTCACCGCCGATGCGCCTGTCTTCCTGATTGCCGATGGTCATCCGGTACATCGTTGCAAAGCGATCCGGCAGCTTGCCGCGGAATCGAATGGTCGCCTTTGTCTGTTCTTCCTTCCTGCTTACTCCCCAGACCTGAACCCGGACGAGTTGGTATGGGGTTATCTCAAACATCACAAGATCGGCATTGCCATCAAAGGTCCCGGGCATCTCAAGCAGCGAGTTCGAGCGGTTCTGCGCTCGTTGCAGAAGATTCCAGCCTTGGTCCGATCCATGTTTCAACATCCGTCAGTCCGCTACGCGGCTTGACCCATGTCCGGTTACTTTGTTTCGGCTTAGTAAGATACTCGGACGTAGCCAGGCCGAATTGCTGCACGCTCCAGCCGAAAAGCAGTTCGTAACTGGCGACCAGCCTGTAGCACAATTCAACGCGGACGCTCGACCCGAAGAATCGGGCTCACGAGGGGGCTCGCCGATCCCGATACGGTGACAACGCTGCCTCTGTCGAGCAAGCTGGCAGTCGTCCTATCCAACAACGGACGAGCCAAAGGGCAACGTGCCCGCGGTGCGGAGCCCGCGGAAGTCGACGAGATCAATCGACGAACAATTATCATGTCCAGTGACCGGCTATTTGCTCGCTCGATTGACGACTCGATCTGCCAGCTTCTAATGCGATACGGGCATTGCACGGCGGGTGCCGAGTTCGGGGTCACTCGCACTCCAGACGGCGTCTCCCACCATGTCCTGCGTATGCTGCCCGTGATGGACCAGCGCCTGTATGAGCCACTCGGCGCACGGCAGGCGTTCATGCCAATTGCCTCTCGTCCGCGCGAGCTACGTCTCAACGGCGGCGCCGTCTACCGTATGGTCACCGCACACATTAACTTGCCGAACGACCGCAAATCATGAGGCGCGCAAATGGGCAAACCGAGGGCGTCCATGTACGGGCGTTCGTTGAGCGCCGGTACGCCAGGGTGCGAACGTCGGCTTATCGGCCCTATGTAAAGCTTACATAAGGCCGATGAAGCAACTTTGGCCCTCGGGAATCGGATGACCGTTTGCTGGGCGGAGCCGACATATGAGTGTCCGAGCGACGGCACGGACGAATGACCCTTCCTGGCCGATCACTGCCTCATGCAATCGGCATACATCGCTCGAACTTCACAAGGCAGCGATCGGCGGCACGCGGACCCTCTACAGCCGTTCGTTCTCTCCTCTATCGAACGGCCGGTTCCAGCTACAAGGGGCATTCGCGCTCAGGTTGGACGCCGGACGCTCGGCCACCGATAGCCTGCGTCGAAAGCCTTCGGAACATAGAAGCGGGTAAAGCTCCATTCGCTGCCTTCCGGATAAGCCGTGTGGTCGTATCCATTCAGACATGTGGCGACATCCTCGGCGTTGCGAATGCCGTAAAACGATAGCTCCTCGACCATCAGGCGTGCGACGATCGGCGTCTTGCCAGCAATCTGAAGCGCGGTCTTCTGTGAAAGCAATTCCTGCTGACCGACGAGAAACGTGAACAGCTTGATCTGCTCCCGGTCGAGCGCGTCGTGCACGTCGCGCAGCCACTCGTATTCGTTTTCGTTGTACCGCTGCGCCTCGTCTCAAACGATTGCCCGCGGCTTGCCGATCCGCGACGGCCCGTAGATGAGCGCACCCATGATGCGATAGCGCAGGCACCGGACAACGAACTCGTAAAACGCCTCGATCACCGGCGTCGCAATACCGTAGTTGCCGGTGACGAGCGGGTGCAATGACGGGTCGATCGGACGTGGTATCTGGGGCGACATGTTGAAGTCTGGCGGTCCTCGCACGTTGCGCCGCTCACAGCAAGGATCGCCGATTTTCGGGCTTTGGCTGCCTAAAAATCCATATCGATCAATGGTTTCCGAAGCCGCCGATTGTTCATGGCGCTTGTCCAAGGCGCGTCTCGCCCAAGCGGCTAGCCCCTGTTCTAGCCAAGTTCCGCCGTCAGTTCGGGAATCAACGTGAACAGGTCGCCGACGAGGCCATAATTCGCGACGCTAAAAATTGGCGCTTCCGGGTCCTTGTTGATCGCGACGATCACCTTCGAGTCCTTCATCCCGGCCAGATGCTGGATCGCACCCGAGATGCCGATGGCCACGTATAGCTGCGGCGCGACGATCTTGCCCGTCTGCCCCACCTGGTAGTCGTTCGGCACGAAGCCGGCGTCGACTGCCGCGCGCGAGGCGCCGAGCGCCGCACCGAGCTTGTCCGCCAGCGGCTCGAGCACCTTCATGTAGTTCTCGCCGCTGCCCAGCCCCCGGCCGCCTGACACGATGATCGATGCCGAGGTCAGTTCCGGACGGTCCAGCTTCGTCACCTCGCGGCTCACGAACTGCGAGATGCCCTGATCTGCAGCGGCTTCGATCTTCTCGACCGTCGCGCCGCCGCCTTCGGCTGCGACAGGGTCGAAGCCCGTCGTGCGCACCGTGATCGCCTTGATCTGGTCCGTCGACTGCACCGTGGAGATCGCGTTGCCCGCGTAGATCGGACGCCCGAACGTGTCCGGGCTATCGACTGCGGTAATGTCGCTGATCTGCGCGACATCGAGCTTCGCGGCGATGCGCGGCGCGATGTTCTTGCCGTATGCTGTCGCAGGCGCGAAGACGTGCGAGTAGCCCTTCAAGGGGTCTTGCACGAGCGTCAGCACCGTCGCTTCGACGTTTTCCGCCAAGCCTTCGGCCAGTTGCGGCGCGTCGGCCAGCAGCACCTTCGCCACACCCGCGATCTTCGCCGCAGCCTCCGCCGCGCCCTGCGCGTTGTGACCGGCAACCAGCACGTGAATGTCGCCACCGATCTTTGCCGCTGCCGCGACCGTGTTCAGCGTTGCCGCCTTGATCGATGCGTTGTCGTGTTCCGCAATTGCCAGAATCGTCATCTCTTCCGTCTCCGCGTCTCTTACAGCACCTTGGCTTCGGTGTTCAGCTTCTCGACCAGCGTCTTCACGTCCGGCACCATCACGCCGGCACTGCGCTTGGGCGGCTCGACCACCTTCAGCGTCTTCAGGCGCGGCGTGACGTCCACTCCAAGGTCTTCGGGCTTGAGCGTCTCCAGCGGCTTCTTCTTCGCCTTCATGATGTTGGGCAGCGTCACATAACGTGGCTCGTTCAGGCGCAGGTCGGTGGTCACCACCGCCGGCAGCGTCAGCGACAGCGTTTCCGCACCGCCGTCCACTTCGCGCGCGACCGTCGCCTTACCATCGGCGATCGTCACTTTCGAGGCGAACGTGGCTTGGGGCAGGTTCGCCAGTGCGGCGAGCATCTGGCCTGTCTGGTTCGAGTCGTCGTCGATCGCCTGCTTGCCAAGGATGACGAGCTGCGGCTGCTCCTTTTCGACCACCGCCTTCAAGAGCTTGGCCACCGCCAGCGGCTGCAGCTTTTCGTTCGACTCGATTTGGATCGCGCGGTCCGCGCCGATCGCGAGCGCCGTACGCAGCGTTTCCTGACACTGCGTGACGCCGCACGACACCGCGATGACCTCCGTCGCCACGCCCACTTCTCTCAGGCGCACCGCCTCTTCCACCGCAATCTCGTCGAACGGGTTCATCGACATCTTCACATTCGCAATGTCGACGCCC
The DNA here is from genome assembly GCF_050436205.1 of Paraburkholderia sp. MM5496-R1. NCBI lineage: Bacteria > Pseudomonadati > Pseudomonadota > Betaproteobacteria > Burkholderiales > Burkholderiaceae > Paraburkholderia > Paraburkholderia sp. MM5496-R1. Next base: position 1,400,428 of record NZ_JBNDLT010000001.1, on the reverse strand, counting down.
GTGCCGTCCGACTTCACCCGGACCTTCACGTTGTAGTCGACTACGCGCTTGACTGGCACTAAGATTTTCATCTGCATTTCCTATCAGCTAGTCACATCCGAGGCAGGGCGGGCCTTCCTTGAGTGGCTGCCGCGCCTCTTTGCCCCACTGCCGAGCTATTTCTTCCTTCCAAAATTTCCCCACAGTGTCGGGTCGTCGACATTGGCCTTCGTGATCAGGACCGGTTCGATGTGCGTCGATTTGGGGTATGGCTTGCCCTGAAAATCGGCGATGATCGCATCGACGATGTCAGATCCCATCGCAACAGGATTCTGGCCGACTGAGGCGTCCTGTGTGCCCGCACGAATGCGATCGAGCGCCAGCGGCGTGCCGTCAAGTCCGACGATGAACAAGTGCCCCGGCTTGCCCGCAGGTACGAGCCTGTTCGTCTGACGCAATGCGGAAATCACGCCGCGCACCATTTCGTCGTTGTGGCTGAAGATGCCCTTGATGTTCGGGTCCTGGGTCAATGCGTCCAGCACCATCTTGTAGGCATTGTCGGCATTCCATTCGGTATTGAGTGACTTGACCTTGATGTTGGGATACTTCGACTTCATGCGATCGATGAACCCTTGATGCCGCGCCTGCGCCTGAGCGGAATCAACCGAGCCGCGAAGTTCCAGCACAGTGCCCTTGTCACCCACCAGTTTGGCCACCGTATCGGCTCCCATCGCACCGCCGGCCTGGTTGTCGAACTCGACCAGAGCATCGTATTTGCCTTCGGGCGGCGCATTTTCCATCATGAAGACGGGAACGTTGTTGGCGTTCGCTTGCTTGACCCCGGCCGTGATCAGCTTCGCATCCACCGGGTCGACCAGCAGTGCATCCGGCTTCCTGCTCACCGCGTCGAGCGCCTGAGTCATCTGCAGGTTTGGATCGCCCTTGCCATCGACAGTCTCGAGGTTGACGCCCGAATCTTTTGCCCGCTTCCTGATGCCATCCACCATGGCGACCTGGTATTCGAACTGGAGCCCGAACGTAACGTATTGAACGCTTTTGCCTTTGGCGGTTGGCACGGCGGCGATCGCGCCGGCCGGAGCGGAAAGACCGCCCGCGATCAGGGTAGCGGCGGCGATGGCGACGCCGCGTTCCAGTATGGTGCGGCGGCTGATTGAACGAAGAGGTTTCATGGGTTGTCTCCTTTTGATCCACTGTCTGTCAGGCATGCTGCGGGTTCTGCTTGTCATCGTGCTCTTGCTCACTCGCTTTCTTGTTCACGAGCAAGCGCTTCTTCAATCCGGCTTCGACATACCGTCGGCGATAAACGTCAAGCGAGGCCGCTATGGCGATAACGGCGCCGCTCACGACGTAGTCGTAATTAGCAGGCACGTTGAGCAGATTGATTGCGTTTTGCACGAGTCCAAGCAACAGAACGCCCAGCAGCACCGCGCCCATTTTTCCTTCGCCCCCGAACAGGCTGACGCCGCCGATCACGACAGCCGAGATCACGGTGAGTTCATAGCCGAACCCTGCGGTTGCCGCACCGGCTTCGAGTCGTGCCGTGATCATGAGCCCGCCGAGCGCCGCTGCGATACCCGAGATGACGTACGCCAGAACGACCACGCGATTCGTACGGATGCCGGCCAGCCGTGCTGCGACCGCATTGCCCCCTGTCGCATAGATGGAGCGACCGAAGCGGGTTCGGCTCAGCACGAAGTGAGCGACGACGAATAGCGCCAGCACCAGCACAATGACAACCGGGATGCCGAACACGCGCGCTGCCTGGATGTCGAGATACACATCCGGAACCGGTGCAATGTTGCGACCGTCGGAAAAGATGTAGGCGATACCGCGCGCAATGCTCATCATCGCGAGCGTGGCGATCAGCGCCGGAATCCGGATCGCCGTTACGGCCAACCCATTAAGCAGTCCTATGAGTGCGCCCAACGCCAGGGAGATAAGCGCGGCCATGCCCACCGGCATTCCGAACTTGAGCGGAAGTCCGACACATAGCACCGATGAAAGCGCGAGCACTGCGCCGACGGAAAGGTCAATGCCCGCGACCAGCACGACAAAAGCCTGACCGATTGCCACGACTGCGATGATGGTCGATGAGTACAGCAGATTCTCGATATTCATGCGCGTGAAAAACACGGGGCTCAACAAGCCGAGCACAACCGCGCCGATCAAGATGACAACGAGCAGTCCCAGGTCCTGGATTGCGTCCAGCAGGGAGAGTCGCTTGGTTGTCGCGCCGCGGCCCAGCACAGGCACCGCTTGAGTTAAGGTTTGGGGTTCCTGATTCATTTCGATTTCCTCTTCAGCCCATCGTGGCCAAGTTCATCACTGCTTCCTGAGATAGCTCGTCGCGCGTCAACTGCCCAGCAATCCGACCCGAGCGCATGACCAGCGCCCGGTCACTGAGCGCCAGCACCTCCGGTAACTCCGAACTGATGAGAAGTACCGCCGCGCCTTGCGATGCGAGCCGGATGATGATTTCGCTGATCTCCGCCTTTGCGCCGACATCGACGCCTTTGGTCGGCTCGTCGAGAATAAGAAGGCGCGGCCCGAGCGCGACGCATCGGCCGATCACGGCTTTTTGCTGGTTGCCGCCTGACAGTGTCGAAATGGGAACGCTTGCGGAGGCCATCTTGATGGAAAGCGAGCGCGCTGCCTCGTTCACAATTTCGGCTTCGCGCGACTCGGAAATCACGCCCCTCGGTGCGATGCGATCGAGCAATGGCATGGTGATGTTGATCCTGACACTGAGTTTTGGCACCAGCGCCTGTTCGCGCCGATCCTCGGGCACCAGCGCGATACCCGCTTTGATCGCCTTCTTCGGATCGCCGGCTGCAACAGGTTTGCCATCAATGGATATGGCTCCTTCGTCATATCGATCGATTCCAGCAATGCAGTTCGCGACCTCGGTGCGGCCTGCACCGACGAGTCCCGCGAGCGTCACGATCTCGCCTGCGCGAACGGTGAACGAGATGTCTTCGAGGACGCCCGCGCGGCTCAGTCCATCCACATGCAGTACGACCTCGCCGGCCTGGCGAGAAGAATACTTCACTTGCTGTACATCGCGTCCCACCATCATCTTGATGACTTTCGCGTGGTCAAGTTCGGACGCAGGGATGCTGCTGACAAACCTGCCATCGCGCAGCACCGTAATACGATCGGAGATGCGAAACACCTCCTCGAGCCAGTGCGAGACGAATACGACGCCAAGTCCCTGCGCTTTCAGGTCATCCACGACCTGAAACAGTCTCTCGATTTCCGGCGGCGAAAGCGACGTGGTCGGCTCGTCCATCACCAGCACTCGCGAATCCTCCGAGATAGCGCGGGCAATCTCGACCAACTGTCCTTCGGCCGGCGTCAATTGGCGCGCCAAAGTCGTGGGCGACAAGTTCGGAACGACCCGTGCCAGGACAGCCTCTGCTCGCGCCATCTGCTCGCGCCTGGAGATAACGCCAAAACGCGATGGCCAGCGCCCCAGCATGATGTTTTCGGCAACCGTCATGTTCGGTACGAGATGGTGATCCTGATGAATGGTGGCCACGCCAGCCGCATGTGCAGCCTGCGGACTTGGAGTCAGCAACTTTCCATCGACACGGATCTCGCCTTCGTCCGGTGCATGAAAGCCCGCCATCATTTTGATCAGCGTGGACTTCCCCGCACCGTTTTCGCCCACCAGCGCATTGACCTCGCCCGCACGGATTTCGAAGTCCACGTTGTCGAGGGCCACGACGCCCGGAAACGATTTGCCGATGCCTTTGGCGACAAGAATCGGTGTGCCTTTGGGGACGTCTCGCTGATAACCTACGGAAGCACTACGAAGGATCGCGTTCATGAGCTTCTTCCGTTACGTTCAATCGCGCCAAGGAATTCCTTGACGTTCTCATAGGCACGCCGCGCGATGGCGTCCGGATTGGAATCGCGCCGATCGTAGCCGATCTCCATTGCGATATATCCGTCGTACTTGATATCGTGCAGCGCTTGCACCACCGAAAGGAAATCCCCTTTGCCCTCGCCTGGCGGAAGCCGGTTCGAGTCGGCAAAATGCACATGGTGAAGATCCTTGCCGAACCGATACACATAGTCGCTCGCAACCTCGTTGCGATACAGCACGTGATACGTGTCGAACATCAGCTTGACGTTCGGCTCGCCGACTTCGCGCATCATCTGCAGCGCATCGTCGCAATCATCGACGAGATTGCTGTCGGCCGAGGTCGGTTCGATGACCAGTGTGATCCCTACGTCTCGTGCCACCGGCGCCAGCGTGCGCAGCGCTTCGCGGCTCCACTCCCATGCCTGGTCACGCGTCGTGCCGTAGATTTGCCAGCCAGCAACGTAGATGACGGTTTTGCCGCCCAGTTCGGCGCACAGTTGGATAACCTTTTTGTATTGATCGATCGCAGCGATCCGTTCTTCGACCATCGGCGAAGAAACGTTGAAGCCCGGGCCGCCGCCGGGCGCGGGCAGCATGCTTGACAGTGCGATGCCGTTCGTCTGAAGCATCTGCCTGATCTCGCGGCGGCGCGCGGTGTCCAGATAGTCGGGATAAGCGTGCGGCGCAGCTGCGCCGATCTCGATGCCGTCGTAACCGACGGCCGCGATCCGCTCGATGGTCTCGCTGAGCGGATACGACGGAACCCACACGGGAAAACTGGAATAAACCCAGGTATTGAATGAAAGCTTCATGATTGTCTCCTTCCGATGTCGAAGTGCTCAGAGCGTTTGACCGAGCGCGAACGCCTCGCCGATCGTGCTTTGAATGAGTCGAGGCGCGACGCAGTCACCCACGCGTTCGATCTGGATGCCGCTGAAATCCGTTGACGCTTTGAGACTCAGATACAGATCCTCACGCGAGCGCCTGCCGATCACCGCGACGACCCAGTCGACACCCTCGATCCATTCCTCGTCACCCGGCAGCAGCAGATACTGGCCCCAACCCACGGCGTCACCCGAACTGAAGACCTTGGCGGTCTGCACACGGCCGGGCGCGATCTCAGACACAAGCGTGCTGGTACGTATGCTGATATGCTTGATTGCGGCGCGTCGATGAAAAAGAGTTCGCGTCCCGCCTTCGAGGTCTTCCCCCACCGCCGAATGTGTCGCGATGATTTCGACATGGCAGCCCCGGTCCGCGAGATATTCCGCTGTACCCGCTGCTTCCCAGTGGCCGTTGTCGTCGATCACCACGACCTTTCCGCTAACGTCCACCTCCCCCGACAACACACGGTCGGAAGACACCACGAAAGGGAGATCAAGACCGGGGATCTCGGGTAGCGTCTGGCGTCCCAAGGCGCGAGCCTGCGCGGCGTTGTCGTCCGACTGATTAGGCAGGTTGGGCTCGGAGCCCGTAGCAATCACGATCACATCGGGCGCCATGTCGAGCAACATTTCCGGAGTGGCTGTCACGCCCGTACGCACATTGACACCTTGATCGGCCGTCACCGCTTCCAGATACGATGTCACTTCGGCGATAGCCGAGTGCTCAGGCTGATTGGCCGCCAGCATGACCTGGCCTCCCAACACTCGCTGGCGCTCGAGCACCGTGACGGTGTGGCCGCGTTTTGCTGCAACCTCTGCGACTTTCAGTCCGGCCGGACCACCACCGACCACGACTACCCGCCGCGGTGAATCGGCCCGCCTGATAAACCGCTCGTTGACTGTTAATTCCCGTCCGGCGCCCGGATTCTGGATGCATCGAATTCCTTTCTCCTGGTTGACCTGATGCAGACATGCATCGTTGCAGGAGATGCACATGCGAACGAGGTCGCCCCGCCCGCGCTGGATCTTGTTGGGCGTCTCCGGATCCGTGATGAGTTGCCGTGCGAAGCCAAGCATGTCGGCTTCGCCGGCACGAATCATGTCAAGGCCTTGCTGCGTGGCGTTGATCCGCCCGAATGCGACGACCGGAAGCCTGGTATTTTTCTTGAGCTCCGAGCACAGCCTGCGAAAATCTCCGGCGGCGACGGCTGCAGGGGGAATCTCCATCCAGTAGCTGGAGAACGAACCGGCATCCGAATTGAAGTAGTCGACGTTCCCCGTCGCCTCGAGCGCATGTGCCATTTGCAGGCCGTACTCGAGGTCATATCCGAATGGCGTGAACTCGTCGAGGCAAAGACGGACCCCGACCGGGAAGTCATCGCCCGCTGCCTGCTTGATAGCCTCAAGCACCTGGATGGACAGACGCATGCGATTTTCGAACGAGCCGCCATATTGGTCGGTGCGTCTATTGAAGAACGGTGATGCGAACGAGCGCAACAAGCCATCATGCGCAATCTTGATTTCGACACCATCGAAGCCTGCTTCTCGTGCGTTGCGCGCGCTAATCGCGAACCCGTCGATCACCGTATGGATATCGTCCTCATCCATCGCCTTGGTGCTGAAGTGGCTGGACGGCTCGGGCATCTGGGTCGGTGCCCACAGGATGTGCGGCGGATGCTCGAGCGACGTGTGGCCTGCGTGGGTGAGCTGACTGAAAATCCTGGCGCCGTGCGCGTGAACGCCGGCCGTGATTTTGCGCAGGTTGGGAATGACCTTCGGATCCCATGCGTGGATGAACCGCCGTGACATCTTGCCGGTGGGATGGATCGCCTGACTCTCCGTGATGATCAGAGCGGCACCGCCGCGCGCGCGTTCTTCGTAGTAGGCCGCGAGGTCATCCGACGCAGACCCGTCGAGATTACCCAATGCGGTGAAGTGCGGCTGGAACACGAAGCGGTTGCGCAATTCGAGCCCGCGAATATCAAGCGGTGCAAATAGCGGTGCGAGCCGTTGAGCATCGGGCGAAACGGTTGGTGAGCTACTCGATTGACCGGTAGATGGTGTGACAACGTTAGACATGACGTACCCCAAGAAGTCGAGCTCCGATGTTTTGCGCGCACCTTGAGCGAGCGGCCTCGGCCAGCGCATCAAGCACTTCCATATTTGCAACCGCGTCACTTGCAGCGAACGGCATGGGCTGCTTGTTCAACAGCGCGGACGCGAAGGCTTCAGCCATCAGCCTGTACTGGTTCACCGGCGCGAACGACTCCTCGCGGCGCTTGCCATCGGCGTCCACTACAACCACCAGCGCATCGGGCGCACGGGTGCCCATTCCAGGCAGAATCGCGCGCGGCACTTCGATCGAGCCTTCCGTGCCGATGACCGTATAGGTTCCCTGCCCGCCGGCGATGAAAGACCAGCTAACCGATGCGGTGCAGCAGCCCGGGAATTCGAGGATGCCGGTACCGGCGACGTCCACATCAAAGCGTGGGTCGACGATCCAGCTCGCTTGTGCTCGTGTGGGCTCGACGCCGAGAATCATCCGGACTACGTTCACCGCATAGCAACCCATATCCAGTAGCGCGCCACCGCCCAGCGCGGGCTGCAGGCGCACGTTGGCCGGGTCCGGCGGATTCATCAGATTCACCGACAAGTGCGCTCGGACCTCACGAACCGCGCCTATCGCGCCATCCGCTATCAGTTCCCGCACTCGCCGATGCTGTGGATGGAATCGATACATGAAGCCTTCCATCAACGGACTGCCGTACCGATCGAACGCGTCAACGATTGCCTGGGCTGATTGTGCCGTCACAGCGAGCGGCTTCTCGCACAACACCGCTTTGCCGGCCTGAGCCGCGCGAATCGCCCATTCGCCATGCAAGCTGTTAGGCAGCGGAAGATAGATAGCGTCGACTTCCGGGTCCGCGAGTAACGCCTCGTAGCTCGGCACGACACGCGGGATGTTCAGCGCCTGTGCGTACTCGCGAGCCTTTGCGACGTCACGGCTCGCAAGCGCAACAACGGTTCCGGTCGTAGAGGTCTGAAGGGCGGGAATCACCTGGGTGCGTCCAATTTCGGCCGCGCCCATCACCCCCCATCGCAGAAGATTAGTCATTGATGTCCTCCGTTAATCGATATCCAGCTGTTCGTGCGGGAAGACTCCAGGACCGCTTCGACGATTTGCGCTGAGCGCAGACCATCATCGAAAGTCGGGAGCCCGTCGCGCTGTTCGCCGCGAATGGTTGCGTAAGTGTCGGCGACAAATGCCTCGAAGCATTGCGCGTATCCCTGTGCATGGCCAGCGGGAAGTGTCGCCAGCCGTCGTTGCTCTGGCGAACCGAGGTTCGGGTCGCGCACGAGCAGCTCAGTTCTCCCGTCGCGCGCAAACCACAGGCGTTCGGGATCCTCCTGATCGAAAACCACGCTCCCATTGGCGCCATCGATCTCGAACCACAAGCGGTTCTTGCGACCAGCAGAGACCTGGCTGACCGTCACGTTGACCAGAACTCCGGATCCAGTCTTGAACGTCGCCGCGGCGACGTCTTCCGTCTTCACTGCAATCGACCCAACCGCATGACCCTCAGCGGTGCCGCAGGACGCAAAAGACTGGCGCTTCTGGTCGGAGCGTTGCGCCACCGTCGTGTCGAACGATGCGACGACCGATGACAGACGCTCGCCTGTCACCCACTCAATGAGGTCGCACCAGTGAGAGCCGATATCGGCAAACGCGCGTGAAGCGCCCCCGATTGCGGCGTCGACTCGCCAGTTTGTATCGTCGGCGCCGAGCAGCCATTCCTGCAGATAGCTGCCGTGGATGAGTTGCAGGCGTCCAAGCGCCGAGGCTCGGGCGCGTGCCTCGCGCACCATGGGATGAAACCGATAGACGAACGGGACCGTGGCGACACATCCCGTGCGACGCGCGGTATCGGCAAGCAGGCGGGCGTCGCTGGCGTTCGTCGCGAGCGGCTTTTCGCAGATCACGTGTTTACCGGCTTCGAGGGCTGCAAGAGCGAGGTCTCGGTGCGACGAATTTGGCGTGCAGACATGCACCACGTCCACGGCCGGATCGGCAATCAGATGATCAAAGGAATCGTAGCCGCGTGCCGCGCCGAAGCGCCTGGCGGCCTCGACTCCGGCGATGGGGCTTGCCGCTGCGACGCCGCGAAGGTGCGCCCCCGCCATGCGCACCGCGCGGGCGTGCACGGCGCCAATCATGCCGGGGCCCGCAATCGCCACTCCTAATTCAATGTTGCTCACACATGTCTCCTGGTGAACGGCCGTTCGTCACCGACGCCGGGCCGCTTTTGTAATCGATTGCATTTTTACGAACTCTATTCGCGAAAGTGGTAGCAGGCAAGAGCATGCTGGTCGGGGTTTACACGCAGCGCACGATCAACCCGAGCGCCGTAGAATTGCAATCGATTACATAGGCGAGCGCGAAAATGTCAATGGATGAGGTTGCTAAAAAGGCCGGTGTATCAACGGCCACGGTGTCGCGGGTGATGAACGGATCTCGCTCGGTGAAGGCGTCTACGCGTGCGCGCGTGGAAGCGATAATCTCTCAGGAAGGCTATACAGCGAACCGACTGGCGAGAAACCTGCGCACAGCGGAAAGCCGCTTGCTGATCACGATGGTCCCGGATTTCAGCAATCCTTTTTACGCAGAGATCGTAAAGGGCATCGACGCGGTCGCACGCCGCCACGGCTATCACTTGCTGCTTTGCGACACGGGTGCGAGCCTCACGGAAGAGCGCACCTATTTCGATATGTTGAGGACCCATCTCGCTGACGGCGCGATCTGTCTCGATCCCGATTCGACTCAGCGGGCGTTGGCGTCCGAAAACAGCCTGTTGCAGTGGGTTGCCTGTTGCGAGTTCGATCCGAAAGGATCAGTGCCTTATGTGGGCATCGACAACGCGAAGGCAGCTCGCGACGCCGTCAAGTATCTGGTGGAACGCGGTCGCCGACGAATCGCGTTCATCAATAGCGATGAGCGCTTCCTGTATGCGAGGCAGCGCAAGGTCGGTTACATGACCGCCCTGTCGGAGGCCGGGCTGACGCCTTATGACGGGGCGATCGTCAAGACCGATGGCCTGACGTTCGACGACGGCAGACGCGTGGCAAAAAGGCTACTTGCCAGCGCCATCAAACCGGACGCCATCTTCGCGGTATCGGACACGCTTGCAATTGGCGCGATGCAGGCAGTGCATGAACTAGGCCTGCGCGTTCCGCAGGACGTTGCTGTTATCGGCTTCGACAATATACCGCTCGCGACGATGGTGCAGCCCGCGCTGACCACCATTGCTCAACCCATGTTCCGGCTGGGAGAGAATGCCGCCAATCTGCTGCTCGAACGGATGCGTGATCCGAGCACACCGGCGCTCGGCACGTTGCTCGACCACGAGCTTGTGATTCGCAACTCAGCCTGATCATCTCATTGGACGACCATGAAAACACTTCTTGGGCCCGGCATCTTTCTGGCGCAGTTCATCGGCAACGACGCACCGTTCGACACGCTGCCGCACCTCGCGCAGTGGGCAGCATCTCTTGGGTTTTGCGGCGTGCAGCTGCCAACTTCGAGCGAGCGGATTTTCGACCTGGCGCTTGCCGCGGAAAGTCAGGCCTATTGTGATGATGTCAAGGGGATACTCGCGAGTCATGGTTGCGTCATTACAGAGCTATCGACTCATCTGCAGGGGCAATTGATCGCCAGCCATCCTGCCTACGACAGGTTGTTCGACGGCTTCGCCCCAGCCGCGGTTCGCGGCGCGCCAGCAGCCCGGACCGAGTGGGCCACCGACCAATTGAGGCTGGCTGCTCGCGCGTCCGGGCGCCTGGGGCTGTCGGCGCACGCAACGTTTTCGGGCGCCTTGGCATGGCCATTCCTGTATCCCTGGCCGCACCGGCCCCACGGTCTCATAGAGGCGGCATTCTCCGAGCTGGCGCACCGTTGGCTGCCGGTGCTCGATGCGTTCGACGACGCGGGCGTCGACGTCTGCTTCGAATTGCACCCGGGAGAGGACCTCTTTGATGGAATCACGTTCGAGCGATTCCTTTCGGCAGTTGGCGGCCATCGAAGGGCAAACATTCTTTACGACCCGAGTCATATGCTGCTTCAGCAGCTCGACTACCTCGAATTCATAGACATCTACCACGAGCGCATCCGGGCATTCCATGTCAAGGACGCCGAGTTTCGACCGACTGGACGGCAAGGTGTTTACGGCGGCTATCAAGGATGGGTTGACCGGGCCGGTCGTTTTCGTTCGCTCGGTGACGGGCAGATCGATTTTCGCACGGTGTTTTCCAAGATGGCGCAATATGATTTTCCGGGCTGGGCGGTTCTTGAATGGGAATGCGCACTGAAGCATCGGGAAGCTGGAGCAAAGGAAGGTGCCGAGTTCATCCGCGAGCACATTATCCCAGTGGCGAACCATTCTTTCGACAACTTCGCCGCTGTGCCTGTCTCGCGCGACGAGTGCGAGAGCATGCTGGGAATATCCGCACGTACCCTAGCAGTGCCAGAGTGGGGTAGCGCGGATCGTTCGTAGGAGGCGGACAAACGGCCGTTCGGCGCGATGCCGCGAGTGGCTTGGTCTTGGCCGCATGTGCCCGACGCGTCAGGCTCATGGCTACCCCTTGCCGTCATTCGCGTCACAAGGGTCGCAATGACCAGTGTCAAAGGTTCAACGGAGAGTCGCCTGCGAACGCCTCGCTGCGGTCCGTTGAACTATGGGCGCCAGATCCGAAACGCGTCGGCGACAAAACAAGGCCCGGGCTCATGGGCAATCGCGCAAAGCAAATGGATCGCGAAGCGTCGACGTGCACCGTCGATACTTTGATGGCCGATCGGCTTGCGCCGCTCGACCCGCCCACGCGTGATCTGCTTTCGTTCGCGGCTTCGATAGGTCATGCGTTTGCTCCCGAGCAGCTTGCGCAACTACTCGACCGTCCGCTTCCTGGCATCCTGTCGTCCATGGTGGAACTCCAGCGTCGCGGGATCCTGGCTGAGGCGACGTCCACGGAATTCGACTTTGCACACGATCTGGTACGGCAGACCGTCTATCGAACGCTTTCGCAGCCGTACAGGCGTGCGATTCATCATCAGATCGCGCGGCAACTGCTGCCCGCAAGCGTGCACGACCCGCAGCTGCATGGAGAAGTCGTTCACCACGCGATGTTGGCGGGCGACTCGCGCATGACGGCGCGAGCATGCGTTGAGGCCAGCCACCACTGTCTTCGCGTTTTTGCGGCCACGGAGGCGCGCGCTGTCGCGGAACGCGGCCTGGCTCACGCCCGTTCATTACCGCACGGAAGCGAACGGGTCCAGCTCGAAATCCAGTTACTCACTGCGCGGCTCGTTGACCGGCGACTCGTCGGCGAGCGGGTTGGTTGCATCGATGACGGTCTTGCCGGCGAGATTCTCCGGCCCCGCAAGCTCGATCACGCTCTCAGCGATGCGGCCGAGCACGGCTAGCACGACGATCTCGCCAAACCGGGCGGCTTCGTCGAACGTCCCGGCCCTGGCTCCGGTTGTATTGCGGACCCAGTCCTGTATCTCCTTCTTGTGCGGATCTCGGGTGCCCAGCATCGTGTCGTGGCCATGCTTGACGAAGCCGGCGCCCAATGCCCGGCCGACGTCACCTCATCCCAATACGCCTACGTTCATCTCATCCTCCTCGGTTGGTCATAGCCAGCCCTACGTCAATACTCAGGCACGCGTGTCATGAGGCACGCTCGCCGCTTTCTCGTGGAGTAACGACAGCCCGATCCTGGTGCCGAACCCGTGTGCGTAAGCCAGTTGCACCAGCAGCATGGCCGCCGGTTCCGCGTAGCGCGCAAGGGCGAGCGGTCCCGCATCGACCGGCTCGGCGTCGATGTCGCCGACCAGTGTTGCGACCACGGCCCGCGCATCGCTGTCATCGCCGCACACGAACACGCCCGCGCGGTTGCCGCCTATCAGCATGCTGGGCGAATGCATCAGCTCCGCAAAAGGCGGAATGGCCTTGACCACCGTCGCCCATGGCACGAGCCTGGCGATCTCTTCGGCGCCCGAGGTGGTTGTCCCGGCGAGCAAGCCGCTCATGTCGGGCTTCAGTGCATTGGTGCAATCCCACAGGATCTTTTTCTGGGGTGCCTTGCCAACCTGCACGAGTGCTTCAGGTGCGGCAGTCCACGGTGTAGCCAACACGACCACGTCGGCGAACTGAACCGCTTCGGCGACTGTGCCAACGCTCGCGCCAAGCCCGGCTGCGGTCGTTCTAAGTTTTTCGATATCGAGGCTGAAGGCCAGCATCACGGAATGTCCTCTGGGGACGAGATGCTTCGTGAGACCGGTTCCCAGGTTACCGGCACCGATGATTCCAATTTTCACGATTGAGTCTCCTTCAACGTTTCATGGTCTGCCAATGGAGCGGGGTGGCGATCCGGCGGCGAGCCGGTGCTGTTCTCACGCAGTGTTGACCCATAGGGTTTTGTACTGCATATAGCTATCGAGCGCCTCCGCGCCTTGCTCGCGTCCGTAGCCGGAGATTTTGTATCCGCCAAAAGGCCCGTTCGGATGGTACTTGTGCCACGTATTGATCCAGACAGTGCCCGCGTTGATGCGGTCCGCCAGGCGAAGCGCCCGGCCCAGATCGCGAGTTTGAATGCCGGACGCGAGTCCATAGGGCGTGTCATTCGCAATGCGTACGGCCTCGTCTTCGCCATCGAATGGAATGACCGGCAGGACCGGCCCAAAGATCTCCTCGCGGCTGACTTTCAGGTCATTAGTGGCGTCAGCAAAGACCGTGGGTTCGATGAACAGGCCGTTGCCGTTGATCTTGCGCGTTCCACCGCCGGCGACCAAACGGGCCGTCGACGCCTTGCCGGCCTCGACGTATTGCTTCACCTTATCGAATTCCGCCCTGGAGGCAATCGGGCCGACCTGGGTTTGCCGCTCAAGCGGGTCGCCCAACACTGCGGCCTGCGCCATTTTGGCCAACTTCTCAACGACCTCGTCGTAGACCGGACGCTCGACTAGGAGCCGTGAGCCCGCGACGCAAACTTCGCCCTTGTTCCAGAAGATCCCCCAGAACGCCGCCTGGACCGCGGTATCCACGTCGGCATCGGCAAAAATGATGTTCGGGGACTTCCCGCCAAGTTCCATCGTCGTGTGCTTCAGCGTGTCCGCCCCGTTGCGAATAATGGTCTGCCCCACGCTCGTGGAGCCAGTAAAGGCGATTTTGTCGACGAGGGGATGTTTCACTAGCGCGTCGCCCAACGATCCCCCCGGTCCGGTGATCAGGTTGTAGACGCCTTCCGGCATGCCGGCGTCGAGTGCCACCTGAGCCAGGGCCAGCGCTGTCAGCGGCGTGTCGGAGGCCGGTTTGTGCACGATCGTGTTGCCGGCAGCCAATGCTGGGGCCACCTTGGAGCAGGTCAGGGCCAAGGGGAAGTTGAATGGCGTGATAGCCGCAACCACGCCGAGCGGTTCTCGGCGGGTCAGAATCCGCGTACACGCTTCGTATGAGGTGCGATAAGCGCCATCCATCGCGAGACCGCCGAAGAAGCGGAACAGTCCTGCGCAGTGCGGCATGACGTTCTCCACGAAGTCGCCGTACGGCATGCCCATATCCATCGCTTCACGCAGCGCGAAATCCTCGGCCCGCTCGTCCAGCAGATCGGCGATCCGGAACAGGATTCTCGCGCGCGCTTCATGATGCATGCGCGGCCAGTCACCCGTTTCGAAGGCCCGACGCGCAGATTCGACCGCTGCGTTGACATCCGCGAGGGTCGCCTTCGCGAAGTCCGCTATCTTCCCCTCGGTGGTGGGATCGAAGGTCGAAAGCGTCGCGCCGTCTGACGCGTCGCGCCACTTCCCGTCGATTAGAAGCTGTCCGCGCGAAAGGCTCTTTCGCTGCGGGGACTGTGCCGATTCGTGGTCCATGGCCGACATCCTGGCGGTTGCAAGACAAGGGTAATTCTCGGCGCGACGACGAGGCTGGTCTATGCTACAGAGCAGGAAAACAGTTGTGAGTTTGGGGAAAAGATGAAGACCGAAAGCGGCGGCTCTCTCGACCTGCTCAGGGCCTTGAAAATGTTCGGGACAGTGTACGAGTCGACCAATTTTTCCGCAGCAGCCCGTCAGCTAGGCGTGACACCTGGCGCCGTAAGCAAACAGATCGGCATGCTCGAGACGTTGCTAGGCTGGCCGGCTGTTCCAACGTACCACCCGCCAGTTGTCTGTCACCGAGGAAGGGCGTCGTCTTTACGCGATGGTGCAGCAGCCGGCACAGCAGATCGAAGACGCGATCGCGGCTTTGTCCTCTGATGACACCCACATCAGCGGGATCGTCAAAGTGTCGTTGCCGATCGCATTCAGCCGCGTCGCTTTGCTACCGTTGTTGAACAGGTTCCAGGAGCGCTTCCCGCAGGTCACGCTCGACCTGCATTTCGAAAACCGTCATGTCGACCTGATTTCGGAAGGGTATGACTGCGCGATCGGACAGCTGCAGGATACGGACTCCAGTGTGGTCGCGCGCGTCCTCGCGCCGTTGACGCTCATCCTGTGTGCGGCACCTTCTTACCTAGAGCAGCATGGTGAGCTGCGTTCCGTCGAGGAACTCGAGCGTCATGAACTCATTTTGCTCCGCTCGCCGAACTCGGGAAGAATTCAGACGTGGCGACTGCAAACGCGGAACAAGGAAGTTGTGTTCCAGCCTCGCTCCCGGCTCGTTGTGACAGACACTGAAGCGTTGGCGGAACTTGCAGTCGCCGGGTGCGGGATCGCTTTGCTCGGCACACACCACGCGCTCCCTCTTATTGCCGCGAGCAAGCTGAAGTGTGTCCTGGCGCGATTTACCGCGCGGCGCAGCGACATCTGCATTTACTACCCGGCAAGGAAGCATCTGCCGCCGCGCGTCACGGCCTTCGTCGAGTTCGTGGTTGGGGAGGTCCGGGAGAGCGAGGTCGTGAAGCGTTCTAGAGCGAATGGCACTTACTTAAGCCCGTGGAGCGTGCCCATATTTTTGGACGCGCTCACGTGCGATGTGACGAGGCTCTTTCAGCCATGGGTAGGACTTCGGTCTTCGTTTGCGCATTCGTGGTTCGATGCGACCGGGGCGACTCCCAACGCAAGACTGCGTGATCAGGTTGAACAGGAGACTCTGGTTGTGAGTTGCCGTCAGACCTCTGGCCAGCCATTCAGTCCATAACTGCACCGTGTGTTTGAAACTCAGTGTTCTCGGGTCAGTGGCATGGTGACTGGCGGCCTGAGCCATCAGCAGCCGAATCACGTTGTAGGCCAGCAGATGGACCCAGATCTCCTTTTCGTTCATGTGGGCAGTCTGGCAATGCAGCACATCCATGCCCATCGTCGTCTTGATGTTACGTAGATCCAGTTCCACGTTCCAGCGCCTGGCGTACAACTGCGAGAGGTCCTGTTTGCTGGTCTTGCGTGCATCAAGCATCGTGGTGACCAGCACCCGGTGATGCAGCCTGGACTCGCGCACCATCAGTTCATCGGGGAAGGCCTGGTACTGCTCATGCGTCATCCAGTCAGGACGCTGCCGGGGTTTGGGCCACGTCACAATGTGATCGCGCGTGCCCAGGGACCGGCCTCGCCGAAAGTCGGTGCGGCGTGCCCCATGCTGTTCCATCACGACGTCCACCCCGGCGGCGATCATTGAGGCCATCAGAAAGTAGTGGCAGTACAAGGCATCGGCGACGATCACGTCACCTTTGCGAAACGTGCCTTGCAGCATGCGAAACGCCGTCAGCTCCCCGCTGCCTTTGCCCGCGTAAGTTCCGACCGCCGACTCCAGTACTGCGCCGCTTGCCAGACAGATCACCGCAACCAGATAGGCCAATGGAAAGCCCACTCCTTCGGCCTGAGCACTGGACTGCGGGAAACGGGCCTGGTTCGACGGCGTATCGGGCATCGAGATCCCGGTGCCGTCAACCAGCTTGACCGGGCGCCCGCGCCACTTCCAGGCAGGCTCGGCCTGCTCATGCAGTTGGCGCCCCGTCTCGCGCGCCAACTCCCGCACCATCGTCAGCGGCAGTCTCTGGCGAGCGCGGCAGTAGCCTCCCGTACGCACACTCATGGGCCGCAGCCCGTCGGCAGCTCGCTGCGCCGCCCACCCGTTGACTGCCTTCTGACAGGAGGCGTCCTCTTCCAGCGCCTGGCGCATGAACATCGACAGTGTCACCGTCGGCGGATACAGCCGTTCCCGATGTTCTGGCAAATACGCTTCCGTTATGCCCAACAGCCCCGGGCTCGTCAGTATGTTGAAGTAGTCTACCGCCTGGGCCCTGCACGCCCGGCTTTGAACCCTGCTTCGTGTTTGCCTGTGATGACTTCGTGCATTACGATCCATGGGGGCTGATCTTTGGAATGAGACGGTGTTTGCCTGGTAACAACCATCGTATCAATCCCTGGATCAGCCCCCTCCCTTTCTCTTCAAGCACTTACCCGCGTCTTCTCCTCCATGTAGGCTTAAGTAAGTGCCATTCGTTCTAGAGCGCTTGTTCGGCGCAAGGAGCACTCTGCCACCGGTACGGCGTCGCCCAGCCCGGATACCCCTGCCTGACCTCGTGGTACGGTTCCCACACTCAACGCTAGTCGCGATATACGGCCCTCAGCATCGGCAGAATTTCATAACGAAAGCCCCGTCCGGAAAGAATCGCCGGGTCGGCATCGCACAGCGCGTGCATTTGCGCCTCGCCCGATGCCCGGAATATGCCTACACCCCAAGCACCGGCAGGGTCGGCAACCGGGCCGAACACGACGGCCACACCCTTGTGCAGGAGTCCCGTCAAATACTCGGCGTGATGTTTCATGATTTCCGCCTCGTCCGCGTCCATGTCGTGCGCAAAGGTTGCCCGCGGCGGTAACAAGCGACATAAAAAGTGCTGCTGCGCCAGTGCCGGAGGCGTCACGTGGCCGGCAAGCCAACCCAGTACGCGCTCCCAACCTGCGCCATGACCACCGCACGATTCGGGGTGCCCCGAAAATCCCTCGTGCCACAGCGTCAGGCGTGTGCCGCCTTCGATCGGATCCAATCGGATGGTGACGGTTGTCGTCGTATTCCTTTCATCCCAATCGGGCCGCCACGTCTGGACCAGTTTTCGCGCCGGGATGACTTCAAGGAACTCGCCTCCTACACTGAAAGGCTTCCCGTCAACGCCTACGCCATTGACGCGCCATCGCCCGCCTGGGCGCACTTCGCCGGTCCACTCGGTGGTGCGATAGGTATCGGACGATCCCCACCAGCGTAGAACTTCGTCTCCCGTGGTCAACGCCTCGAATATCCACTCCGCCGGCGCTTCAATCTCGACAGTTGCCACGATAATGCCTTCCGTCAGGTCCGCCACCGCACGGGCCTTGTTTGCCATGTGGTTCATGTGGTTCTGGTGCAAATAGGCTGTCTGGACGAGAAGGTCTCGATAAAAACGATACCTTATCGATAAGACAGGACCGCATTCCATACGGTAGGTACAGTGGCATCTTTGAGGCCGAGCTTTGCGAGGTTGAACTGGCCTTTGCGGATGCGATGCATCAACTCAATGCCGGCCAGAGTGATCGCGGCGTTCCTGAAACGCTTGAAGCCGAGCATGGCATTGGTCCGGGACTTGATGTGGCGATGGTCCTGTTCGATCAGATTGTTGAGATATTTCGAAGATCGAACCTTCGTGCCCTCTGGCATCAGGCCGTCGGCCTTCATCTCGCGCACAGCACGGTGTGAGGCGGCATAGCCATCGAGTGTAATGGTTTGCGGCGGCCGCCCCTGATGTTTGATTGCCTTGTTGAAAAAGGCTCTGGCCGCGTTCACGTCGCGTTTCGCCCTGAGCAGGAAGTCAACCGTCTGGCCCGCCCGATCTACTGCCCGATAAAGATAGACCCATTTACCGCGGACTCTCAGGTACGTTTCGTCGACGCGCCACGACGTTCCCGCAGGCGTGCCGAACCGGTTCCAGCGCTTGACGAACTCCGGCGTGTAACGCTTCACCCAACGCAGGATCGTTGTGTGGGCGAGCGACAGGCCGCGCTCGGCCATCATCTCGACGAGATCACGCAGGCTGAGCTTGTAGCGTAGATACCAGCGCACGCACTGAATGATCATATCGCGGTTGAAGTGACGGCCTGAGAACAGATCGCCCATGTTTTTAAGCTTGCTCATTATCGAATCATGAGATCGGGGAAGCAGCACTCTAACCCATCACATTCACTGTTTGCACCAGAACCGGGAGGACCGTCCTGTCAATCCTGATCTATCATCAGGGCTGTGCGCCGGCGAGCGGACAGCTCCCCTGACTTCGCTCGAATATCATGCCTGTCTGCTGCACATCGTGGGGCCGGGAACCTTGTTCATGCGCTTCCCAGACTTTGCGACTACCGCGTCCGACGAGCACATGGTTTGCCGTGTCCCTTGACCGAGAGGGCGAGTCAGCGCTTCGACTTGCCGTTCAAAGGGGAAAAACCGAATGAAGGATCTCCTTGCGAATGATGGCTGGCGGGGGATGCACGCAACCAGAACGACCCACGGGATCGTTCAATCGCGCTCCGTTGCCGCGATCCTGTTCGCCGGCGCTATCAGCATAGCGATCGCGACCTGGGTTTGCTTTCGCTTGGGAGCCGGCGTCGCGGTAGTTGGGTTCGTCTACCTGATCGAGGTCTTGCTGGTGTCACTGATGGGCAGCCTCGTTTCATCGGTAGCTATCTCGGTGATCGCTGTTGGTTGCCTCAACTTTTTCTTTACACAGCCACTATTTACCTTCCGGGTAGATGCCCAGCAGGACATCGTAGTGTTGACCGCCTTTTTTGTAACATCGTTCGTCGTCACCTTTCTCGTGCATAGGACTCGCCAACTGGCAGCGGTCCATCGTGAGCAGGCACAGCTTCTCGACCTTACCCACGACAGCGTGGTAGCTCTCGATATGGACGATGTAATTACCTACTGGAACAGCGGCGCGGAAGCGCTTTATGGGTGGAAGAAACACGAGGCGCTCGGCCACGTTGCCGACCGTCTGCTTCACACGCGTTTTCCTGCAGCACTCGAGGACATCAAAAAAACTTTGATTGAAACGGGCCGTTGGGAAGGCGAGATCGTCAATACCCGGCGCGACGGGTCGGAAGCCGCAGTGGCCAGCCGTTGGGCCCTGGTGCGAGACGAACAGGGGCGACCGATCGCGACCCTCGAAACGGGCACCGACATCACCGAGCGCAAGCGGATCGAAGAGGCGCTGCAACAGGTGTCTCGTTTGACGTCGATCGGCGAATTGGGCGCGTCGGTGGCCCACGAAATCGCCCAGCCTCTCGCAGCGGTCGCCACCCATGGTGCCGCGTGCCTGCGATGGATTGACCGGGACGTACCCGACCTTGAAAAAGTGCGAGCCTCCGTGCAACGCATACTTACTGATGTACAACGCGCGACCGAGATCGTCAGGCGCGTCCGCATGCTCGCAAAGCGGATTGCCCCTGAGATGACGCGACTGGAAATCAACGAGCTGATCAGTGACGTCATGGTACTGCTCCAGCGCGAGGTCTTGAAGTACAACATCACGTTGCGGACGATGCTTGTTCCGGGACTGCCGGCGGTGCTTGGCGATCGGATCCAACTGGCACAAGTCATTACGAATCTGATTACAAACGGTATCCAGGCAATGAGCACGATCGAAGACCGGCCGCACGAACTGACGATCAAGTCGTGGCGCAGCGACGACGGCTATGTGATCGTCTCGGTGCAAGATTCCGGGACAGGAATTGACCTGCAGCACGCCGATCGGCTATTCGATCCGTTCTTCACTACGAAGCCCGAAGGTATGGGTGTGGGGCTTTCTATTTGCCGTTCGATTATCGATGCCCATGGTGGGCGGGTGTGGGCAGAGAACAATGCCGGATACGGCGCGACTTTTCAGTTCACTATTCCCGTGATCGGCGATAGCGGATCGGGGGAATAAAGCGACCTGCTGCCGCCGCACGCTGCCCGATCGGCAACCGACCGCTATGGCCGGTGATGGGTCCAACCAAATGTTGGACGAAACGTCCCTTAACTGAGCGAAGCGGATCGTCGAATGTCCGCCCGGATGGCTGAGCGAACGACAGTTGATGGGCCGAAAGCCGCCCCAAAGGAAATATCGGCAAGTCAACCCTTCTTTCGTCTTTCGATTTCTTGTTTCACACGTTCGATTTCAAGCCGTTTAGCTTCCTTTGTTCCCCATCGCGGTGCTCTGTTCTGGGTGGCTTCGGCGGCTGCACGAATGCGTGCTTTGGCAGCAAGTTGGTTGGCTCTGCGTTCGTCCAGCTCCCTGATTTTGGCCGCTTGCCGTTCGGCGAAGCGTTCAGCCGCGATGGGTGTGGTTCGTTCAGGTAGTCCAGCAAGGACCACAAGCTTGTCGATATTGTCCCAGGTGCTGATCCAGCCGTCGTTGTAGGCAAACTCGCTAATCAACGGGAGGTTGAGCGCCGTGTAGATCGGGACCCAGTTTTCTTCTTCGCCCTGGCGGCGACGCACAGCGAGTTTGGGATTGAACTGGTACCGCCCGGTGGATACGCGCAGGAACAGGGATCTATTGTAGGCATAGTCTCTGTCGATTTCGTTCCTCGCCAGCACGCCAGAAAGATGCTGGCGCTTGTTGCGCTCTGGCCGCGCGATGTTAGCGGGTAAGTGTTGCCAGGCATCGAGGATGATTTGGGTCTGGAACGCGCTGTCTGTATTGCCTCGTATCTTGCTGAATCGTGCTTTGAACAATACCCACAGGGTCTGGAACAGAAAGTATTCAGACAGATGCCGGTCGATGCGGACCAAGCGATCGCCCGCTCTGACATCAATGCAGGGCGGAGCCAGGCATTCATAGATTGCCGCCAGCGGGCCAGCAGCGAACTTTGCATCGCCAAATGCCTGACGCAAAGCCCAGTGCAGGGCATTGTGACCATAGTGATCGACGGCATCGCGGTCGGCACCGCGCTCCAGCAGGGCTTCCACCAGCGCCACGTTTCCTGCAGCAGCTGCGGCCATCAGCGGCGTCTGGTTCATTGGCAGACGATGATCGACGCCATGCTGGTCACACTGCCTGAGGATGTCCTTGAAGCGGTTGGCGAAGAAAGGGACGTAGCTCTTGCGGGCGAACACCGCGCGCTGCTGATCAAAGGTTCGTGCCTGCTCGAATTTCGCCTCGACTGCCAGCCACTCGGCGAGCTGCGGTTCATCGAAGCAGGTGGCATAGTCAAAGAGTTGCTGCTTGCCCTTGTTGCCCGGAGACTGCTCGCGGAAGACCTTGATCAGCAGTTCCCTGACCTTGGTCTCATCGAACACCGGCCACGGCACCGGGACCTGCTTCAAGATGGTGCGGCGGATGGCCTCCGCCTGCTCCTGCTTGCCCTGCAGTTCAAGTTTGCGTGCTTCCTTCTGCCAGTCTTCGAGCGTGGATTGCCTGGCCTCGATCCTGGTCTGGCCGACGATCAGATCCAGCAACCCGAACAGATCATGCCCTGTGTCCGACTCGATCATGTAGATGTTCTTGATGGCGCGCGTCAGCGCTACATACAGGGCATTGACGAAGAATTTATAGACTTCGAGCGACTTGTCACTCTTGTCTTTAGCGCGTTTGTAATCCAGTGTCTCGACCGCCAGATCGGTCTTGGCGATGCCCTCGACAATGTCGTTGAACTCGCCCCGGTGATCCGAGATGAAACGGTAGAGCACGATGTTCTCGTATTCGAGACCCTTGGCTTCGTGGATCGAGAACAACAGCGGCGTGGCAAAGTGCTTGCGGGCGTCGGCCTTGTCCTCATCGCGCATTACCAGGACGGCGAACTGGGCGGATTGGCGAATCTTCTGGTCCAGTTCGCGCTTGGTGGCGTCCTTGTCGGGTATCAGCGTAACCTGGCCGGTCTCGCCGCCGACGGCCTGGACCAGGAAGTTGCTCTCCCGGTCGATGGAGCCGAAGCGCCGCTGCTTGATCTTGAGCAACTGATTGGCGACGCGAGTGGCCTCCAGGCCGTTGCGAAAGTTGGCCATTAGCACGCGTAATTCCTGCCGCTCGGCCAGTTTCGGGTCCTTCCAGAACAGGCTCTTGACTTGGCTCCAGGAAAAGAAATTGGGATGGACAATCTGGTTGGAATCCCCGCAGAGCATGAAATGGCCAGGCTTCTTGATGGTTTTCAGCACGAGCGCGAGTTGCACGGTGGTGACGTCCTGCACCTCGTCAATAACCACGAAGTCGTAGCGCGGCGCAGCCAGCGCTTGCCAGTCCTGGGCGACCAGATTCAGGTCGTAGAGCTTTGCCTCGGCCAGCCAGGCGCGATACTTCTCAAACAGATTGTAGAGTTGGTCGCGCCGTTCTACGGGAAAGATCGATTGACGCACCCCCAGTGCTTGATACTCGTCGCGCGACAGGACACCGCCCGACCCGGCGGCAATCACGCCGCGAATCTCCTCGAAAGCCTGGTGGGCATCGACATCCTTGAAGTTCTGCCGTATACGCGAGTACCAGCCCGCAAAGTCGCGCCAGCTAGCCTCGCGTCCTGCCGGAACGCGGATCGACTCGACAAACTCCCGGTAGGACAGAAATACGGCATCCTGAGCGCCATGCTCGAAACCGTTGGCGTAATAAAGGTCGCGGGCGCTCTGCGCCAGGAAGGCGGAGTGAGTGACGTAGAGGACCTCACCTTCGGCATGCTTGAGCTTTTCAAGCGTCAGTGCGGTCTTGCCGCTGCCAGCGCTGCCGACGACAACCAAGGGAGGTGGCTGTCGGTAAATGGTCTCCTGCGTGTCATCAAACGAGATCGGTTTGTCGAGCAGGTGAATGCCGGTACGCTCGGGATGAAGGTAGCGTAGAGCTTGTGCCTCCCTGATGGCGTCATCAGCGCTGATGTCTGGAATTTTGCTCTCGTCAATCGCCGCGCCGCGCAGGAAACGTGACTTATCGTAGGCGTGATTGGCGATCACTTCCAGCATCAGTGCGCAGACTTCATCCCCGTGGCGCACCAGCGAGAACAACAGCCGGTCGGCGTCATCCAGCTTCGCCCGGTAGAACTTGCCGTGGCTCAGATTGGCGAGCTTCTTGACTTGGGCAGCCCGGAAGTCGTGGCGGGCGATGGCCGCGGACACCTTATCGTAGCTGGCCTTGACGCGTGAAGTGTCGAGGCCTGTGTATTCGAGAATCTTCATGAGGCGATGAGGACAAGTGCAAGAGCAAGAAAGAATTCTCTCATGGCCGTCCGGCCTGCCAACCTCTATAGCAAGTTTTCCGGTCATTCCTGAACGGCAGTTATCCGCCGACCTGGACCGGACGCCCTACGACAGGGTATTTCCTCATGCTGAATGACCGGGTTCGGGCCGTCTACTGCCCGATACGCTTTGGCTCATGTCGACCCGATCCGGCCACTGGATCCCTCGCCCCTTCAACGGCAGCTTCCAGGATTCAACGGTGATCCGCGCCTTTGCGTCGGCGGGCAAGTATGCCTTTCCTTTCCGAACGGTTGCGGATCGCCGGCAACGATCGACCGGCGCCGTGACGTCGACGTCCACTTCCGAAAATACTGAGGGAGCACTCCCGACCCAATAACAGTCACGTTTGCCGAAAAGAGCAGCGGCCGAATGTGTACAGAGGATTTGCCCCGGGTGGCTGGCGTTTGACTGATCTGTCGGGTACGTCGGCTGGTAACAGACGAATTGCGACGGGGCTCCGGCGCCAAGCGCCGCCTGCCATACTTGAGTCGATGCGTCAGCATCGCACCACTTCGGTTCAAATATGCACTTATTGCGTGCATATGCTATTGATGCGCTTCCGCGGCGGGCCGAAGTTCTCGCGAACTCGTTCGCAATCGCGATGTGCGCCAAGGGTTCGCACCAACCCATGCGGACAAAAACGTTGGTGCATTTTTTGCTTTAAAATATTGTAAGGTGTGGGCAGGCGCAGATCTTGTGTGACGCGAGGAAGATGCAAACCCTACCTGTCCACTATTGCTGCAGGCTTCAGGTTCGCGGGTTGCTGCACAGCGCCCACGAAGGTGCTGCCCGACTGATTCAGCATGGTTGTGGCGCTGCTCGAATCATCGGGCAGATAGCTGCGATTGTCGTGCCTAGGGCGGACCGCCAGGTCGCCGGTCAAGCTTTGAGAAGGAGTGAATGGTATGCGTTCCGGAAGATCGCCGAAGGGTGCCGCGCGAGGCTTTATTATCCCTATTGGCGGCGCGGAAAATCGGGTTCAGAACCCGGTTATTCTGCGCCGTTTCGTGAAACTTTGCGGTGGGTCGCGCGCGCACATTGCGGTCATCCCCACTGCCTCCTCGCTGGATGACACGGGGGATCTCTATGAGTCGGTGTTCCGCGATCTCGGCGCTGACCGAGTCAGTATCCTGCCATTCAAGACACGCCGCGACTGCGAATCGGACAGATACCTGAAGGTGCTCGATCGCGCCGACGGGGTCTTCATGACCGGGGGCGACCAGGTACGCCTCGCCGAGATGCTGAGCGACACGCCAGCGGCGGAGAAGCTTCATAGCCGTAACGCACACGGCATGCACGTAGCCGGGACCTCGGCCGGGGCCTCCGCCATGTCAGCTGCCATGATTGCCGGGGGGAAGAGCGGGGCCACGCCCCGCGCCGGGATGGTCGACCTGGCACCAGGCTTGGGGCTCATCAGCCGTTTTGTTATCGACCAACACTTCGGTCAGCGGGATCGGCTCGGACGCCTGCTCACGGCAGTGGCTTCCATCCCGTTTGGGGTGGGCATTGGGCTGGACGAGGATACGGCTGCGTTCATCGGTCCAGACGAAATGCTGGAGGTGGTAGGTAGCGGCGGCGTCACCATCATCGACGGGTCGAATCTGCGCAACTCTGCAGCTGATTCCGTTCGCCATGACGACCCGGTAGGCTTGACCGGAATACGTCTGCATATCCTGGTTGATGGCAATATGTATCATCTCGGGACGCATAGCCTGGTAGGCGGTACGTTGTCTGCGCGGAGTTACGTCCCCAGTGGATCGAACGCTACTGCTCTGATCTGATCGGCTAGAAGAGGCAAAAGCGGATCATCCACGAAGCGGGGCAGCGCGTATTTGTGCTGCCCCGCTCCACGTTCCGGTTGCCGATATAAAATCGCATATCATGCGTCAACCCCTCGAAGACGCGAAGATAAGACGTCAGCTGATTCAAGCCTGGCAGCCACAAAGCTCCGGCCGGAAAAGTGGGTTACGTGGTGGCTGCACGAGACTTGGGCTACTTCAAGATTTGGCCACTCTATCGGAGTGAAAGTTGAGTCGTGCAAAGGCGCCCATTGGCGGTACACGAGGCTTTATCGTCCCCATCGGGGGCGATGGAAGGCTAATACGAAACGCTGCCATCCTGCGCCGCTTCATCGAGATTTGCGGCGGCTCCCGCGCGCATATCGGCATCATCCTTACGGGCTCCGCGACCAAGGACGCCGGCCGCCGTTATGAAAGGGCGTTCCGTGATCTGGGGGGGGATCGGGTCAGTGCCCTCAAATTTGAGACCCGAACCGACTGCGAGGCGAAGCGAAACCTGGACATGCTCGATATTGTCGACGGGCTTTTCCTCACGGGGAGCGACCCGGTCCATCTTTCCGAGACGCTAGGTGGTACTTCGATGGCGCAGAAAATTCGCAACCGGAATGCACACGGTATGCACGTGGCCGGCACCTCCGCTGGCGCAGCGTTCCTGCCCGGGCAGATGATTGCGGCCGGTGAGAGTGGCACTACGCCGCGTGCTGACATTGTTCAATTAGCGCCGGGCCTGGGCCTGATCGAGCGGTTGATCATCGATCAGCACTTTCGCCACCAGGACCGTCTCGGGCGTCTGCTCATGGCCTTGACTTACAACCCACTTGCCATCGGCATCGGCCTGGATGAAGACACCGCCGCCTTTATCGGTCCGGATCATAGGCTGCAGGTTCTGGGCAGCGGCGGCATCACCATTGTGGACCCCTCCCAACTGCAACACTCCGCCATACATCCGGATCGCCGCCATGCCCCAGTAAGCGTAGTTGGCCTGCACCTGGACATACTGGTTGAAGGCAGCCTGTATGATTTAACAGCGCATATGGCGAGCATAAGGAGCTAATTTCGCATTCATCCCGTCAGGGAGCGACTAGTGCAACGAAGCCTCCCGGAGAATCTTGATCTGAATGTCAGGTACAAAAAAGTCCGAATACATCAGATCGTTACCGACCTTTTCCCAGGAGTCGGGCCTGCATATCTCGCACATCTTTTCCGTCCTGCTGTTTTCTATATAGATCCACGACAGAGCGCCAAAAAACCTTTCGTGCCTTTCCGGCAGATTGTCCGATGAGCTTTCCATAGGTACCCATCCTACCGCGGGGACATAGAACTCTACCCACGCATGATCATAATCCGGCACACAGACCGAGTTGACCCTTGCATATCTCAGTTTGTACTCGGGAACCTTGAAATCCCCGACCGGCCTGCATGCCACCCCGCAAAGCCTCATTAATCCTATCAACAGCTCCATGTACTTTCCGCAAGTCCCTTCGCCGCTTCTTAAGGTCTCAACGGGACTTGTATACGTGTTGTTGTAGCGGTACGCCAATCTGCTATAAACATATTCACGCACGGTTTTCGCAATCTTGACTACATTTCCGCGCTCTTTTCTCGGGATCGCCGAAATCAGGTCCTCAGCAATGCGCCTTAACTCTTGCCTATCCATATCGTACCTGAGCTCTTTCTTAAGAAATCGTGTCTTAATTTCGTCTGGATAGCCTGAATCCGGGGCATTCAACTTGAACCTTATCCCATATAGTTCAATTACGGCGCAGTAGCCGAAGTAACGGCGTTCTTTATCAAGCTCAACGCCGCTGAAATCGAATTCCGCAATCTCGTTGCCGCTTTCGTCCCTTCTTATAACCCCAGGAACATCTCCAATAATTTTTACTGATTTCACCTTCTGCCTTCGCGTCTCGACCGGAATCGACAACCTGACGCACATCTTGACGCCCTTGATCCTTTTCAGAATATCATAAGCAGGCTTGAGCATTTCGGCATAAGAAAATTCCACTTCGTAACCATCCGAAAGCCCGAAATTTCCAGCCATACCAAGCCCAATTATTTTATAATCAAGTTTCTCTATAAATCCATCTGAAATGTTCCGGTTGAGTTTTATATTTGGACTGTTGTCGACATCCGGCTTCGCGCCCGCATCATCAAAGACGTCCCAACTTTTCTGATTGTAGTATATATAGATGCCAGATCTTTCTATATCTGATGTTTTAACTGAAGCTATTCCACACGCCCCCTCATGGGGCGTCGTCAGCGATGCCAAATGAGTCCCGTCAAGACTGTATATATAAATGGCCCGACTAATGTCACTCAATATGAAGAGGCGATCCCCATGCAAGGTAATGTCGTTTATTCTATTGCCCACATCCACTGACCGTATTGGCCGATCCCCATCCAGAATGAACAAGATCCCGCTACTGTCAGCCACGTAATATCTACCCTCTTTCCAATATAGACCGACAACATCTTTTGCCTCATTGATTGTGATGGTGTCCATAACTTCATAGACCATCCCATTTTCTATCCCGATCGCATAGATTCTATTAAAACGCGAATAATTTATAATGCCATCCGGTCGCATAAATATGGCGCCTGCCCCCTTGAACTCGTTGAAGTTCCTGAAGTTGACAACACCTTGAAAGAATCCCGTCCGAACGTCAATTTTGCCAAGAGCCCCAAGCTCCGGATCTACGACGAAGATCGCATCTTCCTCGTTGCTATCTATAGAGGTGATGTTCTTTGCAAAAAGCGGCTTTATCGAGGTGACCACAAATCCCCCGGATCCTTGTGATCGATGAGGCACGGGCCGGGCATAGCCCGACCCATTCTCTCCAAGTCTTGTCGAGGCGGCGCTTGAGACCGCAACAGAACTCCTTGATGGTGTGCGCTGCGCCTTTTGCGCACAAGCCACCAAGATCGCTAATGCTGCCGGCCTCTCGACGTTTCCCTCTCCCTGCCTCTGAGGTTTTCTCGCTCACTGTCTCTGAGGTCTTCTCGCTCACTGCCTCTCAAGTCTTCGTGCTCACCACCTCTCAAGGCCTCTTGAATAAAATCGGCAAAGTCCGAGAGGTGCCTTAGATTAGAATCCAAGGAATTGCGCGAAGACCCGCACATTGCTTCATGACGTATCAGGTCCAAGGCGATTTCGACGGCCATCCTCCGCTTCGAGGAGGCATCCAGCGTGTCGTCGTTATCGTTGTAGAGAAGAAATTTCTGTTTCTCATCCATTTTGACTCTCCAAGGTATTCCATGAAGGATGGACTTCATGCGTCATCCGCCCTGAAGCCCTGTCACCAGGTCAGCCTGCGACCGCCTGGCATATCGTCGTAACCACGGCGAAAACTCATTCAGTCTTCGATCTCTCGCGCCAACCGCACGCCGCGCTCGTCACGGATGATCTCCATGCTACTACTCTCCCACTTGAACCCGCCTAGGTCGTCCAGACGGATCCTGGCCGGGATCGGCCTTCTGTCAATGGCGTGCCCTGTTTGCGGATTCGGCCTGAAACGCACGATCTGCTCCCAGGCACGGGTGTAGTCTTCGCTCAACAAGAGGAGCAAGTCGCCAGGCCCGGCCATTTCGAGCGCCGACTGATTCGCCGTCTGCTCATCGGCTATGACCTCGATCTGCTCTGCCCCGACTCCATTCTTGCGTAGTGACTCTCGCAGCATTTCCGGCACTTCAAGGTGATCCCGCCCACGCGAGTCACTGTCCCTGTGACAAATGTAGTGCTCAAAGTGTCCCGCCGCGATACGGCCGATCTCCAGGATGTCCTCGTCACGGCGGTCGCCTGGAACCGTCAGCGAAACGATCTTCGCACGCTCGGCTCCCAACCGGTCTACCAGGCCGCACATGGTTTTCACGGCCGCGGGGTTGTGGGCATAGTCCAAAATCACCCTGAAGGGGTGCTGATCGTAGATGTTCAGGCGACCGGGGGTCTGGAGGAAGGTGTTGTCAAAGGTGCGTAGACCACGGCGGATGCTCTCGAGATCGATCCCGAGGCCGTGGGCGAGGGCCGCAGCGAACATCGCGTTCTGCACATTGTGGAGTGCGAGTCCCTGCACCGTGGCCGGGATCACATGAGTCCACAACAATGGAAAACGGTGACCGATGTCCCACAGGCAGACCATGTGGCCGTTTATCTGTTCCTCCAGCACGACCGCCACGCCTCCCGCCTGGACGTGCTCATTTACCAAGGGGTGACCAGCATTCATGGTCACGTAGCCCAAGCGGTTTGCGTGGCTATGATCCGCCATCTTCAGGCACAAGGTGTCGTCAGCGTTGAGGACGGCCATCTCCTTCGCCACCTCGATGACGATGCGCTTGACCTCCGCCATTTGCTCCACGGTTTCGACCCCGCGCAGACCCAGGTGATCGGCGGTCACATTGAGGCAGCCCGCAACGCTGCATTCCGGATAGCCCAGCCCCCGCCGCAGCAGGCCGCCCCGGGCCGTTTCCAGTACGGCGGCATCCACGGCACGGTCCGCAAGAATCATGCGGGCGGACGTCACTCCGGTCATGTCACCCTTCACAGTCAACCGTCCGTCGACATAGATGCCATCGGTTGTGCCCAAACCCACCGTGTACCCCGCCAGCTTCATGATATGAGCGAGCATGCGTGAGGTGGTGGTCTTGCCATTGGTGCCGGTAACGCTGGCAATGGGGATGGTGCTGGGAGCACCGGGTGGAAACAGCATATCGATGATGGGTCCGGCAACGTCCCTGGGCGTGCCTTCAGTGGGCGCCAGATGCATCCGTAGACCCGGGCAAGCATTCACCTCGCACATGGCTCCGCCGGTCTCACGATATGGCGCGGAGATATCCGTAGTAATGAAATCAGCTCCCCCGACGTCCAGGCCGATGGCCCTGATGGCCCGGACGGCCATCTCCCGGTTGTCCGGGTGCACCCTATCGGTAACATCGATGGCGGTGCCGCCGGTGGAAAGGTTGGCGGTGGCACACAAGTAGACGATCTCGCCCGCCACAGGCACCGTCTTGGGACCATAACCCTTGTCAGCAAGGAAGCGTTCTGCCACGCCGTCGAGCTCCACGCGGGTGAGCACGTTTTCATGTCCCGCACCCCGGCGTGGATCCTGGTTGACCTCTTCCACCAACTCCTCGATGGTGTGAACGCCGTCGCCCAACACATGTGCGGGGATGCGTCTGGCAACTGCCAACAATTGATCATTGACGACCAGCATGCGGTAATCAGACCCCGGTATATAGCTTTCGACGAGCACTGCCTCGCTGTACTCCTGAGCCCTCTCAAAAGCCAGCTCCACCTGCTCCGAGGTAGTAACCTCAACGGATACTCCCTGTCCGTGATTAGAGTCCAATGGCTTGATCACAACGGGATAGCCGATCTGTTCCGCACCATGGACGGCGTCGCGGGCGCTATAGACCTTGCGCTGCCTCGGCACCGGCAGGCCCGCGTCACGCAGGATCCGGTTGGTCTCCCCCTTGTCCGAAGCCAGGTCTACTGCGATTTGACGGGTCTCGCTGGTGAGCGAAGCCTTGATGCTTTTCTGGAAGCGACCGTAGCCGAGCCGTATCAGGCTCCCGCGGTTTAGGCGCGTACATGGAATCGCGCGCTTCATGGCGGCGCTCACCAATGCGGCAGTGCTAGGTCCAACGTCGCAACTCCGCGCATAACGGATGAGTTCATCCAGTTCATGTTCAAAGTCGAAAGCGTCATCGAAGTTCCGCTCCGGCTTCAGCTTCAGGTCTTCAGGAAGGAGGTGCTCGAGCAGGGCCAGGGAAAGGTCTCCGGCTTGCCGACCGACATCCTCGTCCAGGTATTCGTAGACTATGTCGTAATGCCCGCGCGGCCCAGCGGCGCGCGTCTTGCCGAAACTCACATCCGAGCCTGCCACCTTCTGCAGTTCGATCGCTACGTGCTCCATGACATGGCCCAGCCACGTTCCTTCGCCTTCGACTATTCGCCGCACGAACCCACCGGGGGCTTGATAGGAACAGCCATGTTCCCGAAGGCCGGGCAGATAGCCAAGGAGACGATCGATGAAGCCTTGGCCGAGGCGCCCGGTTGGCCACTCTTCAAGCACCCCCAGATCGATGGTGTACCGAATGACCGGGAAATGGGCATGAATATTGGGTCCTTGATAAGCGATGAGTGACTTGACTTCCATTTCATGACCTCCTGCAGTCTCGTTTCAGGTCATTGGTCTCCAAAGCCGCCGAAGTCCCTACAGCCATGGCCTGATCTGATGCGGTTGTGAGGTAGATGGGAGACGAAATTGGGGATCGTGCACGCGAGCACTGTCCGGCAAGCCGCAAGCACCAACGTGACTCGACGGGCCTTCGCTTCGTTTTCATGCAGGGAATGGACTCGGCCAAGATGGCAGAACAGCGTCGCCACGAAACGACTCCGCCTTGACAGCGCGTTGCCGAGATGAGCAGCACTAGCCTTCTTTCTCATTGGTCCTGACCTGGTCCGCTCGATGAGCGCGAGGACCTGACTGGACATGCTGCAGGGTGCCTTCACGTCGTGCTCCTGGCCGGTGGTAGATGTGTTAAACGGTCACCCACACCCTAACGCTCCAGCGTCATAACCTGGAACTGGTCGAGAGTTATTACAGGTAAGACGCGTGCCACTTTGTAGTCGTCGCAACAGAGACGCACTCATGGGTGTTCCAGGCACGATGAATGCCCGGAACCATCTCCGACCGATCGGCCACTTTAAAAATAGAGGCATTTCCAGATAAAGCAACATCTCTTCCGTAATTTTCTGCCCGACATTTGAGATCTTGCCGAATCCGAACGCCTATCGGCTCTCAGGAGCAAGGGACCTCGGCGAGTAACTGTCCTTGCGTCACGGCGAACGTGGCCCAACCGAGGAACCACAGATTGCCCGCGCACCGTTGCTCCATGGCAGATGATTCGCCTGAACAACGTAAGTCAGATCATCCACCATCGTCCACTTCGGCGTGTCGGGACCGAGAGTCTCGTCCGGGCCGATCGCTCGATCGCTCGAATAGGCTGGCGGTTCCGCAAAGCCGACAAGAGAGTGCGATTAGCGACCACGCACATTAGCAACCACGCACGAGTGTCCGGAATGGCCGATGAAGCAACGTTCATCCTCGCGAATGGAATGGCCGCTTGCTGGGGCGGATCGGACGTCTGAACGGCCGAACGATCATGTGGGCGAGTGACGCTGCTTGGCCGATAGCACCAGTTCGATGAACGTTTTACAGAGGTGACGTTGGAATTCTCAACGAATTAGTAAGGACTTTCCCGATCTCGTGGCATAGCGATATGCCAGGATGGTTGGTGCTAGACAACTCATCTGGGAAGGGGAAAGTCATGGACAAGATTACTCGTATCGGCGTGGATCTGGCCAAGAACATCATCCAGGTACACGGCGTGGACAGCATGGAACGCGTGGTGGTCAGGAAAGCCATTTCACGGCAGAAGTTTCTCGAATGGTTTGCCAACCTCGAGCCGTGCCTGGTCGCAATGGAAGCGTGCAGCGCAGCCCACTACTGGGGGCGCAAGCTGCGCGCGCTCGGCCACGAGGTTCGGCTGATCGCGCCGCAGCTCGCCGCGCCCTACCGCAAGGGCGGCAAACACGTGAAAAACGACAGGCTCGATGCCGAGGCCATCTGCGAGGCCGCGGGCCGACCGCACATGCGCTTCGTGGCCGTCAAAACGGCAGAGCAGCAAAACGTGCTGCTGCTGCACCGGATGCGGGACGGTTTCGTTGAGGAGCGTACCGCGCTCGTCAACCGGCTGCGCGGTGAGCTGGTCGAGTTCGGCGTGTTCCTGCCGCAAGGCATCAATGCATTTCGTGCCCACTTCGTCGAGGCACTGGAGGACGGGGCCACCGAACTGAACGGTGTCGCGCGCACTGCGCTGCTGCGAGGCTGGGAGCACCTGCAGGGCCTCGACCAGCAAATCGCCTGGTGCGACGCGCAAGTCGCCACGCACGTGAAGCACGACAGCAACGCGCAGCGCGTGATGGCGGTCATCGGCATCGGGCCGCTCACCGCGTCGGCCACGGTGGCTACCGTCGGCGACGCTCGCCTGTTCAAAAACGGCCGCCAATTTGCCGCCTGGATCGGCACGGTGCCCAAACAGAAGAGCAGCGGCGGCAAGACCCACCTGGGCCGCATCACCAAACAGGGCAACACGTATCTGCGCACGCTGCTGTTCCAAGGCGCGCGCTCGGCAGTAACGAGCGCCCATCGACGAACCGACCGGCTCTCGCGCTGGATCGTTCAGCTCCAGGCACGCGTGGGTTGGTATCGAACGCTGGTGGCTGTCGCCAACAAGCACGCGCGCATCCTCTGGGCAATTCTGGCCAAGGGCGAGCGCTTCGATCCCTCGTATGTCTCCACTCCCTCAACACCGGGCCAGCCACGGTAGGACAACAGCATGAACAGGTAAATTCGCAGCGTCACCTAAAAGCGTGACTTCGTAATCCAGGACGCAAAGGCAAGGATAGCGACAGGTCAGACCGGCAGCGGGCGAACTCGAAAAGCTGTGAGGCGCTACACGAAATGTATTCGCCGTCCAACGGATGGAGTCCTGCTGCGCGGTTACTATCCGGGCCCGGGCACCCGCAATGATAGTGCTCAACAAGGCCGTTTATAGGTGTGCAGTCTGTCTCGCCGCTGAATGCCGAATGTGTACCCCGATGACATGGCAATCGAATGGATGGACGAGGATGGATGGATAAATCAACCCCAGCTTGCAAAAAAAGGGAAGTCCTTATAGGCAGCTTTCCCGTGGTTGGTGTGAACGCGTACTGTCGGCCATCGAGCGTCATTCGTCCGTTCCGTCGCGCAGACATTCAGACGGCGGGTCCGCCCCCGCAAACGGCCATTCGATTGCCATCGGGCGGACGTTGCTTCATCGGCGTAGGCCGACCGGATCGGCGGTAGGTAGCCCAAGAGCGGTCGGTCGACATCGACGTCCGGATCGTTGGCAATCGATGCGCACCCGTATTCGGATGGAGCGTTCCCATGCGAATTCTCGTTGCTGTCCTGCTCTCGCTGGTCAGCGAGCTTTGCTGTTACTGCCTACGATGTACATATCGTTCTTAAAGCGTTTTGGGCCGAAGAGTCGCAGCCCCAATTCATCTTGGCAGAGTGACAGAGCGACCTTGGCGGTGACAACGAGGTCCACCTCGTCCAACGCGACGACGATTAGGGCAATCGTTTGGAGACAGCCATGCATTTCGACTACCAACAATTCCACATCGACGCGTCACCTCTTGATGAAGGCGGCCGCTATTACGCTCGCGCAAAGATCTACCGGCGCGCCTCGGCGAGTGGCGATGCCGTCGAGGTAAAGTATTCGGGCGACCTCGGCGATTATCCCTCCGACGCGGATGCTATTGAGGCGGCGCAGCGTTGGGCGATTCAGTGGTGCGACGAGAACTCCGCTTAGGCTTCACTATCCAGGTCCAGGCTGTCCCGAAGTATTCGCCGCACCCACCAGACATCCAGTTCGGGGGCACGCGTCAGGCGAGAGCGATACGTGCAGCAAGGGCTGACAACGGCCCTCACGACCGGTCTTGCTGATCCCCGGCAAAAGAAGCGGCGCATAATGCACACATCCCTTTGTCAGGATGATGGAGGTAGATGTGACAACTTTTGCTATCGACGCCGTTCGCATCAACCCGACGAACGACAGGTTTACCCATGTGCGTTGGGCTCCCGTCGATCCGGCGACGCGTGAATGGCTGTCCCCCCCGGCGATTGTGGAGGTGGTCGAAGTCGTCGCCGCGATCCGTCGGGGAGATGTTGTTTGGTCCCTTTTTACGCTTGGTGGCACACGGTATCTCGGGCCAAAAATTGTGTCTGTCTCTCACACCGACGGACACGCCGGGATCGACACGGATGTCCCTGGCGATCATGTCGAAAAATGCATTGACGATTTGCCGCACCTTTGACGGCATACCTTTGAGGCCGTCGGCGATCGGACTGTGAAAGGTCTGGACGGGTCGGTAAGACTCGTTGATGGACGGAGAGAGCTGACATTCGCCGACGCCAGTTTGTAAAAGTCAGCAAAGCGATACGCGACAGCCGCACCGATTTGATCGGCGAACGTCGGCTCAGGCCGATGACCCACCCGTAGCCTTTCCGCGACGAAAGTCCGCTTCACTCTTCAAAGAGCCATTGATGCTTCGACATGCCGGAAGTCGGCTCTGGGTCGGCAAGACTCATCCATCCATGACTTAGCTGACATTCATCGGCACCGGGTTGCGAAGGTCAGCAAAGCGACCTGCTGCCGCCGCACGCTGCCCGATCGGCAACCGACCGCTATGGCCGAAGTGTACGCGACGGTTATCAGGCAGGTCTTCTGGAGAACCAGCCATCCGGATGACGGCTTTGAGGATAAGGGGGCCGGATTCGCCCGATGAGAGGTGCGCCAAAAAGCGGGCGCACGAGCCGGGACGTAGCATTGTTTCGCACGGCTAGCGTCGGTCGCGCTCGATTTCAGTCTGTTCTGGGCTGCTTCGTACGGACCAACCCCGCGCCTGGTCGCGTCGCTCGGAAAATATCGAGGGTACAAGGCAGGGAGATACTCTCCGTACCATAACTTGGACGCCCACATCCTGACGACACGCCTGAATATGAGCGGTGGCGACCGCGCGCTAAACTGGGTGTGTGCTATCGAAAAGTTCGGTGGGTCGAGCGCAAGACGATGAAATTCACCCGAATGATGGTCGGCCTCGCCGTCGCGTACATGACCGTGTTAGCCGGAGTCGCCATCTTGCAGGATCGTTTTCTCTACTTCCCTCAGAAGGCCGCAATCGAGGAGGTCACCTCCGGCGGACTGCGCGCCTGGCCGACACCTGAGGCGTTCAGGGGCCTCGTGGCGGAGCCGGCCGGGTCCGCGCGCGCCACGGTCATCGTCTTTCATGGCAACGCGGGGCATGCCGGCCACCGCTCATTCTATGCCGCGGCGCTCACCCGGCTCGGGCTGCGCGTGATTCTCGCCGAATATCCAGGCTACGGGCCGCGCGCCGGGGCGTTAGGCGAAGCGAGTTTTGTCGACGATGCTCAACAGACCATCGCGCTCGCACATCGCCTCTTTGGAGCGCCGCTCCTGCTCATCGGCGAATCGCTTGGGGGCGGCGTCGTGGCCGCAGCCGGCTCGCGTGAACACGACAAGATCGCCGGTTTAATGATGATCACGCCATGGGATCGGCTCGAGCACGTTGCCGCTTACCACTATCCGTGGCTGCCCGTGAAGTGGCTGCTGCGCGACCAGTACGACAGCGTGACCCATCTGGCGTCGTTCGACCGCCCGATTCTCGTCGTGGTTGCGGAACGCGACAGCATCGTCCCTACGCGCTACGGCGAGGCGCTTTACAACTCGCTGTCCGTACCGAGAAAACTCGTGGTGGTGAAAGCGGCTGACCATAACGACTGGATTGGCCACGTCGACGAAACCTGGTGGCGGGAGGCGACCGACTTCCTTCTCACGCCTTTGCATTGAAATATGAAGACGCCACCGGTCTCGTTTGGCTCGGAGCGCATCTATGTTCTCGATGCGAAGAACAGGCCTGTCGAGGTGTTCGACCACGGCGCGTGGTCGCGCTGGATGACGGAAAACGAACTGATCTTCCGCCGCACACTGCTGGACGACTACGGTGTAACAGTCACGACCCGCTTCCGTGGTGTGTCCAAACCGAAAACCGGGGAGGCTTTGCTGTTCGTGACGCGCGTCGCCGGAATGCAGGCGCAAGACAACAGGAGCTACGGAGCAAGTACGCTCGATGAGGCGCTGGAGCAGCATGAGCGCATCGTGCAGAAAATCCTCCGGATAATGACAGGGCGGTGACCATCACAGCATGACGATTCTGCGGAGCCGTAACCCTAGGGAGTCGTCCATACATGGTGAAAACGGCGCAAGCGAATCGGTTAGAGTGTCCTGCTGAACGAATAGAGAGCCGTCGTGGCGTGTCGATGAAACGTAGCTGAAGATCCGCGGCAGGTGGGTGTAGGTCTGCCGGGCGGTGAATCGGGCCGGCCAGACAGTTGACTTCATGCTACGTGCAAAGCGCGACGTGAAGGCGGCCAAAGCCTTTTTCAGGAAAGCTCTCAAACATCAGGGCAAGCCGCCGAAGACCATCTCACTGGATGGCTATGCCGCCCCACAACGCGCGGTGCGTGAGATGAAGGTTCGATCCTCGAAATATCTCAATAACCTGATTGAACAGGACCTACCTGTCTAGCCGTGAGGAAACTGATGAGCCGCGAATGATCTGTGGGCTTTACGAACCCTCATTGTCCGATGACGTCGAAACGCTCCTCGGCGAAATGAACCTGGGGAAACTTCAAGAAGGTCTTGTACATAACCGCTGCAGGAAAAGCAGTCGATCACACGACCCCGGGCTTCGATCGCGCTTATTCGGCCGCGATGGACATTTCCCGACAACATGCCCACGCGAGAAGAAAGTTCTACGACATCCACGTGCGCACGCCGTCCGACACAACACAAAAGGCGCTCGAATATATTGGCGGGCTCTATGACATCGAGGCCTCCATTCGCGGCAAGCCAGCGGCCGAACGGCTGCGAATACGGCAGGAGAGAGCCAGGCCACTGCTTCAAATCTACGAAGCGTGGCTCAGGGCAAAGCTCGAAACGCTTTCGTCAAAGTCCGATGCAGCCAGGGCAATCAACTACTCGCTGAACCAGTGGAGCGCACCGACGCTGTATTGCGAAGACGGTACGCTCGAGATCGACAACAACATCGCGGCGAACGGGCAGCCGCGATGTACGCACTGATCGGAACTTGCGCACTGAATGACATCGATCCGCGCGCCTACCTAGGACTACGTGCTAACCCACATCGCGCCGACCACAAAATCAATTGCATCGCGACGAGCTCCTGCCTTGGTGTGTAGCCAACAAACTGCACACGCGAGCCAGTCCGCCGAATCGCGCCACCTGACCGCCAGCTCCAGTTCGCCATCATGCCTCACGCGCGCGCGAATGGACGAACGGCCCAGCTGAGCCGCTTACTGAGAACGAGAGCCGGTCGACAGCGCACCTCAATCCCACCGCTCGTCACGCACCTGAACGACGCCCGCCTCGATCCGCACCGGAAACGCCACCACATCCTCATATGCCGGCGGCGCCAGCACCTTTCCGGTCCTGATGCAAAATCGTGCACCGTGGCGCGGACAGACGACCACGTCGCCTTCCACCACACCGCCAGTCAGGATGCCGCCGTCGTGCGGGCAGACATCCTCGATTGCGTAACAGGTGCCGTCGACGTTGAACACAGCAACCTGCGCGCCATCGACCTCGACGCTGCGAACAGACCCGGCCGGAAAGTCCCCGATCGCAGCGACATCGACCCAGTCGGACATGTCAAAGCATCCCCAATTGCAGGCGCGCCGCATCCGACATCCGGTCTCTCGACCACGGCGGATCCCACACCAGTTCAACGTGCACGTCGTTCACTCCGCTCGCCGAGAACACCGCATCCTCCACCGTCGCCGGGAAGGTCTGCGCGACCGGGCAGCCGGGCGCGGTCAGCGTCATGCGGATCCCAACGCGGCCTTCGGCTTCGTCCACGTCAAGACCATAAACAAGCCCCAGATCGTAGATGTTGACCGGAATCTCCGGGTCGAACACGGTGCGCAGTGCATCGATCACGCGTTCTTCAAGACCTTCTGTTGTCGTGCCACTCCCGGGTTGTGCGGCCTCAGCACGCTTCAGCCAGTCGAATGTGCTCATCGTCTGCCTCACTCTGTCGAAACGGGGCGATGCCCGTCGTGCAGCGCGGCGTGGAGCGTATGCCAGGCCAGCGTCGCGCACTTCACACGCTCGGGAAATTCACGTACACCGGACAGCACCGCCAGCTTGCCCATCTCCGGCGCGGCTGTCGCCTGCCCTGCAGCGGGTGTTGTCACCA
The DNA here is from genome assembly GCF_050436205.1 of Paraburkholderia sp. MM5496-R1. Taxonomy (NCBI): domain Bacteria; kingdom Pseudomonadati; phylum Pseudomonadota; class Betaproteobacteria; order Burkholderiales; family Burkholderiaceae; genus Paraburkholderia; species Paraburkholderia sp. MM5496-R1. The sequence goes on along the minus strand of NZ_JBNDLT010000001.1, from coordinate 1,360,766 downwards.
TGTCGTGAAAGCGCCCGAACAGCGCTTCGGCCTCTGCTTCCGTTTTGCCTTTCAGCGCCTCGGTCATCAGCGACGCTGATGCTGTCGCAATTGCACAGCCCGCGCCTTCGAAACTCGCTTCTTTGACGATGCCGTCCTCGATTCGCAGATAAAGCGTAATCCGGTCGCCGCACAGCGGGTTATAGCCCTCAGCCGTGTGATTGGCGCCGGACAGTCCATGACAGTTACGCGGCCGCCGGTAGTGGTCGAAGATGACTTCCTGATACAGATCGCGCAGATCGCTCATTTTCCGAATATCTCCCTGACCTTTCCGAGACCTTCGATCAGCGCATCGATATCCTGGTGCGTGTTGTAGAGGGCGAGCGACGCGCGCACGGTCGCCGGTACGCCGAAGCGCTGCATCACCGGCATCGCGCAATGATGGCCCGCACGCACCGCGATGCCGTGATGATCGAGAATCGTGCCGACATCATGGGCATGCACGCCGTCGAGCACGAACGACAAAATGCCTGCCTTGTCGCGTGCGCTACCGATAAAACGCAAGCCCGGTATCACCCGCAGGGCGGCCGTCGCATAGGCGAGCAGTTCGTTCTCGTGCGCGGCGATGACTTCCATGCCGATGCTGTCGACATAGTCGAGCGCCGCGCCCAGCGCAATCGCGCCGGCAATGTTCGGCGTACCCGCTTCGAACTTCCACGGAATCGCGTTGTATTCCGTTTTCTCGAACGTTACCGATCGGATCATGTCGCCGCCGCCCTGCCATGGCGGCATCGCTTCAAGCAGTGCGGCCTTGGCGTATAGCACGCCAATGCCGGTCGGTCCGTACACCTTATGCCCGGACAACGCGTAGAAATCGCAATCTATCGCGCGGACGTCGACCGGCAGATGCGTGATTGCCTGTGCACCATCCAGCAGCACCGGCACGCCCCGCGCGTGTGCCGCTGCAACGATGCGCTCCACCGGATTGATGCTGCCGAGCGCGTTGGCCAAGTGCGTCATCGCGACCAGCCGCGTACGTTCGCTTAACAAGCGCTCGTACGCGCCGGCATCGAGTGCGCCCGTATCGTCGATCGGCACGACTTTCAGCGCCGCGCCCGTCTGCTCGCAGACGAGCTGCCACGGCACAATGTTCGAATGGTGCTCCATCGCGCTAATCAGGATTTCGTCGCCGGGCTTGATCCGCGGGCGAGCATAACTCTGGGCGACGAGATTGATCGCTTCGGTCGTGCCACGCACGAACACGATCTCCTCCGGACGCTGCGCATTGATGAAGCGTGCAATCTTCGCGCGTGCGGCCTCGAATGAATCGGTCGCGCGCTGAGACAGCAGATGCACGCCGCGGTGCACATTGGCGTTGCTATGCCGGTAGTAAGCGTTTTCCGCGTAGATGACCGAGGCAGGCTTTTGCGTCGTGGCGCCATTGTCGAGATAGACCAATGGACGGCCATGCACGCGCTCGCCCAGAATCGGAAAATCGGCTCGCCAGTGCTCGACATTGCGCGGATCGGGCGTCTGCATCTGTTCGATCGGCTTCATAGCAACTCCCTGATGCGCTCGCCTTCCGGGGTGCGCGCGAACAGCAGTTTTTCGAGCCGGCCACGCAGCGAATCGATGCGCACACCTTCGACAATGTCGCGCGCAAATGCGTATGTCAGTAGCGCCCGTGCCATGCGCTCTTCGACACCTCGTGCACGTAAATAGAACAGCTGGTTGTCGTCCAGTTGACCGACCGTCGCGCCGTGTGTGCATTTCACGTCGTCGGCGTAGATCTCGAGTTGCGGCTTCGTGTCGATTTCCGCATCGCGTGACAGCAGCAGGTTGTGATTCGCCTGATGCGTGTCCGTTTGCTGTGCATCGCGATGCACGATGACGCGCCCGTTGAACACGCCGCGCGCTGCGCCGTCGAGCACCCCGCTGTAATGTTCGCGACTCGTGCCATGCGGCTCTGTGTGATCGATGCGCGTGTGGTGATCGACGTGCTGCCGGCCCCCGACGAAATAGAGACCGTTCAACGTCGCTTGCGCGTTCGGGGCGTTCAGGCTTGTGCCGATACCAGTGCGCGACAACGCGGCACCGAACGCGAACGCATGTGAGGTAAAACAGCTGCCCCGTTGCTGCGCAGCGGCGAGCGACGCGATATGAAAAGCCTTCGGGCCCTCTTGCTGCAACCGGTAGTGCTGCACGTCCGCCTGCTCGTCTGCGACGATGCGGGTAACCGCATTGGTCCAGTACGCGTCGCCGCTCAGCCCTACAAAATGCTCGACGATCGTGCAGCCCGAGCGTGCTCCTGCAAGCACGACATTGAACGGCTGCACCGCAAGACCCGCTTCGTCGGTCAGGAACAGGATCTGCAGCGGTTGATCGATGACCTCGCCAGGCGGCAGCACGATGGCAAACCCGTCCGTCATAAACGCCGTATTTAGCGCGGCAAAGCCATCTGAATACGCCTGCGAGGCGAATGCCGATTCCAGTTGTTGTGGCATTTCTCTCAACGCTCGGGTGAGCGAGCCCACAAATACCCCGTGTGGCAAACCATTCAGTTTCGACGGCCGCGGCACATGCCTACCGTTGACAAAGACCAGTCGATGCGCGGCAGGGTCCAGCTTGAGTTCATCGATGACGTGCCGCACGTCGCTATCGTCCGTGCGTTGTGCCTTGAAATGCCAGGGACGCTTGCCAATCGCCGACACGTTCGTGTATTTCCAGTCCTCGTGCCGCGTGGTCGGCAAACCCAGCGCGTCGAACTGGTCGAACGCGCTTCGGCGCGCAGCACGCAGCCATGGAAACTCAACGCCGGGCAACGTCTTCGCGAGTTGCCCAAACTGATGGAAATAGTCGAGAGATTCGTTTTTCATGGATGCCCCGCACTTTCCTCGCTTGCTGTATTTTCTGGTTGCACCGCTTCATCGTCGATCCAACCATAGCCTTTACGCTCCAGCTCCAGCGCCAGTTCACGGGACCCCGACTTCACGATCCGGCCATTCGCCAGCACATGCACGCGATCCGGCACGACGTAGTCCAATAGCCGCTGATAGTGCGTCACGAGCACGATCGCCCGTTCTGGACTGCGCATGCTGTTGACGCCCTGCGCGACAATCTGCAACGCGTCGATGTCGAGTCCGGAATCCGTCTCGTCGAGAATGGCGAGCCGGGGCTCCAGCACGACCATCTGCAGAATCTCGTTGCGTTTCTTCTCTCCGCCGGAAAACCCTTCGTTCACGGCGCGATACAGCAGACTCTCGTCCATCCGCATCAGCGTCATCTTCTCCTTGACCCGTTGCAGAAACTCCATCGCATCGAACTCCGGCTCGCCACGATACCGCCGCTGCGCATTCAGCGCCGCCTTCAGCAGATAAACGTTGCTCACGCCGGGTATCTCGACGGGATACTGGAACGCGAGAAACAGTCCTTGGTGTGCGCGCTCCTCGGGTGCGAGCGCCAGCAGGTCGCGACCGAGATACGAGACCTCGCCGCCCGTGACAGCAAAGTCCTCGCGCCCGGCCAGCACCTGGGCAAGCGTGCTCTTGCCCGAGCCGTTCGGACCCATGATCGCGTGCACTTCGCCGGCCCTTACATCCAGATCGATGCCACGCAGAATTTTCTTGCCGTCGACTTCGACCTGCAGATTGCTGATTTCAAGCATGGTCCGAATCCCTCGCGAATCGCTGTGGGTTATCCCACGGCGCCTTCCAGGCTGACGCCGAGCAGCTTTTGTGCCTCGACTGCAAACTCCATCGGCAGCTCCTTGAAGACCTCCTTGCAGAAGCCGTTCACGATCATCGACACCGCATCTTCCGGCGACAGCCCACGCTGCCGGCAATAGAACAACTGGTCTTCGCCGATGCGTGATGTCGATGCTTCGTGTTCGACCTTCGCGGTCGGGTTCTTGACCTCGATGTAGGGGAATGTGTGAGCGTTGCAACGGTTTCCGAGCAAAAGCGAATCGCACTGCGTGTAGTTGCGCGCGCCTTCCGCCGCACGGCCGACCTTCACGAGGCCGCGATACGCGTTCTTTCCGCGGCCCGCGGAAATGCCTTTCGACAGAATCGTGCTGCGCGTATTGCGGCCGAGGTGAACCATCTTCGTCCCGGTATCGGCCTGTTGATAGTGGTTGGTCAGTGCCACCGAATAGAATTCACCGACCGAGTTATCGCCCTGCAGGATCACGCTCGGATACTTCCACGTAATCGCCGAACCGGTTTCCACCTGAGTCCATGAAATCTTCGAATTGGCCTCGCGGCAGTCGCCACGTTTGGTCACGAAGTTGTAGATGCCGCCCTTGCCCGACGCATCGCCCGGATACCAGTTCTGCACGGTCGAATAGCGGATCTGCGCCCCTTCCAGCGCAACCAGCTCAACCACAGCGGCATGCAGCTGGTTTTCGTCGCGCATCGGCGCGGTGCAGCCTTCCAGATAGCTCACGTACGCGCCTTTGTCCGCGACGATCAGCGTGCGCTCGAACTGCCCGGTGTTCTGGGCGTTGATACGAAAGTAGGTCGACAGTTCCATCGGGCAGCGCACGTCCGGCGGGATATAGCAGAACGAGCCATCGCTGAACACGGCGGAATTAAGCGCGGCGAAGAAATTATCGGTGTGCGGCACGACCGAGCCGAGATACTTTCGCACCAAATCAGGATGATGCTGTATGGCATCCGAGAATGAACAGAACACAATGCCGAGTTCCGCCAGCTTTTCGCGGAACGTAGTCGCTACCGACACGCTGTCGAATACCGCATCCACCGCTACGCCCGCCAGCAGTTCGCGCTCCCTCAGCGGCACACCCAGCTTTTCGTAGGTACGCAGCAGTTCCGGATCGACTTCATCGAGACTCTTCGGACGATTCTTCTGCGTCATCGGCGCGGAATAATAGATTATGTTCTGGTAATCGATCGCCGGGTGTTCGACCGTCGCCCAATGCGGCTCGGTCATCGTGAGCCAGTGGCGATAAGCCGCGAGTCGCCATTCGAGCATGAACGCCGGCTCGTCTTTCTTCACCGAAATGAGCCGGACCACATCCTCGCTCAGCCCGCGCGGAAGCGCATCGGCCTGCAGATCAGTCACGAAACCGTGCTGGTATTCGCGGCTGATCAGTTCATCGAAACCGGTTGTGGATGCGCTCATGCGTGGCCTCCGTCAATCGACTTGCGCGCAGGCGTCGCGCCCGCGCGATGGGTGGAGATACTACGCGCGCGGATCGCGCTGATATCGACTGCGCGCAAGGTGGGGCCCGCCATGTCCGCCAGCGTGACCTGCTGCAACGCTTCGTAAATCAGGCGATTGACCTTCTGCCAGTTGGCTCGCACCGCGCACGCCGCCTCCTGGATACACAGGCCTGGCGTAGTGCTGCATTCGGTCATCCCGATCGGGCCGTCGACGACGGCGATCACCTCCGCCAGCGTGATCCGCGCTGGCGGCCGCGGCAGCAGGTAGCCACCGTTTGTGCCGCGCAGCGACTCCACGACACCACCGCGCGTCAGGACTTTCAGCACCTTTGACACCGTAGGCCCCGCGACGCCGGTCGCCGCAGCAATACTGCTTGCGCTGTGGACGGCATCGGGATCGCGCGCCATCGCAGTCATGATCACCGTGCCGTAATCGGCAAGTTTGCTCATGCGCAACATCGGAACATCTCCCGTTTTAATCAGGACCCTTTTGGTCCAGATTACATCGAAACGAAAACCGCACGTTTGGAGTGAGCGACACTGTCCTGTGTGGGGATTCCTGGCCACGTCGCGAATCGCTTTCCGTTTCGGGAGAAGTATTTCGCGAACGGCCCAACGCCAATTCCATTCTAGACCTGTATATATAACCTTGTCAGTGTATTGGTCTTCGTGACGGACAGCTCTGGCGAGCCACGCTCCATCGACTGCGAATACCCACTCGCCCGACGAGACATCAATTGTTTGATATCCAGAATATCGAAAACTGATTTAAAAGCCGGAATCCGCGTGTTCAGCGCATACATGAAAGCCCGGAATCCACGGTCACCGTTGCCGGTTGTCGCTGTCGGATGAATAATCCCCCGTCAAGATTCGGGCGTTTTACGTGCCCTAACGATGACGGCCCCTTTCGTCCGTGCCTGCATGAGATTGCCCTTCAAGGCGTACAGGCAATTAACAATTTTGCGCCGATAAATTCTGATTATTTCGTTTTCAGAAAAAGTATTTTACGAAGTAAGCGTTTACCCATGATGGATACCTCCTGTTCCAAACGATAGGTGTCCACGAAAGCGGGTCAACTCCAGAAGGTCACATCCGGGTAGGTTTGGGTGCGACTTCTGTCCTTGCACTACACGATCTTTGACTTTTCAGGATGCATCGTCAGCCCACACTCCGTCAGCGAGAGCCGCTCGATGGTTAGCGGCTCCTGCAAATGCGCACGGATGTATTCCTCCGCCCGTCGTACATAAAACGGCGCAAGCGGTCCGCGCTCGCGCGTCATGCCGCTTCGTACGCTGTTCGGTTGACCGTAGATAAGCGCGTTCAGCAGTGTCGACTCGAACTGCTCAAATGCGAGTGGATAGCGCAGCGGATGCGCCTCCGTACTCATGATTTCCGCGAGCATCGGCAGCAACTGCATCAGGCACACCCCTGTGCCGACGTCAGTGCGAATTCTGGCTCGAATTCGATTGCCCCACCCGCCGCGTCGCCGAAATGACGCCGTGCATGACGCTCAAGCACATCGCGCTCGATACGCGGGATGGCCTGCGGGCAAGCTTCGCCCCACCGCATGCGCAGCGCCAGCGTGGGCGACACCAGCGAGCCGGCGAGCGTCCATATTGAAGTGGACCTGCGCGTAGGCGAGCTCATACAGTTTGCGCTGCTCGTCGGAAGGGCAGCCGTCACCGATCAATGCTCGCCTCGCATCTATCCCGCTGCATAGGGTATCTACCGAACATTTCATGCTTGCGTTGTCAGGATACCTGATATCAAATACGGAACTATCGCGACGGACAGGCGCGTCTTCCAGGACGCGCTTTATTTTGTTCTTTATATCAGCCTGCCTGATATTGCATCAACGGTGATCGGCGCCAGCATTCCCGTCACGCTCATCGCTGCAATCGCCTGAAACCGAAGATCCCTCAACCGCAGTTCAACAAAAAAACATACAACTGGTCTGGAGACATCACCATGCAATTGAAGTCGACTCACGTTCTCATGTTCGGTGCGCTATGCGCGCTGAGCAGTGGAGCCTTTGCGCAATCGAGCGTCACGTTGTATGGCATCGTGGACACGGGGATCGAGTATGTCTCACACGCGAACGCGAAGGGCGACAGCGTCTTTCGCATGCCATCCGTTACCGGAGAGTTCCCATCACGCTGGGGGCTGCGCGGCAACGAAGATCTAGGCGGCGGCTACAGCGCTGTCTTCACGCTCGAAAGCGGCTTTAACGTGCGCGACGGCAGTTCTGGACAGGGCGGGAGGCTGTTTGGACGCCAGGCATTCGTCGGCATGAAAAGCCCGTATGGAACGCTCGCGTTCGGCCGTCAGTACACGATGACCTATCTTGCGGTTCAGGGCGCCGACATCATCGGTCCGGACATTTACGGCATGGGCTCCCTGGATGCCTATGTGCCCAACGCACGCGCCGACAACTCCATCACCTATCTTGGCTCGTACAAGGGCTTTACGCTGGGCGCGGGCTATTCATTCGGACGGGACGCGGCGGGTACCGGCAACTCGCCGGGACAAGGAACCTGTACCGGCTCGGTTCCAGGCCACGCCACGGAATGCCGCGACTGGTCCGCAATGCTCAAGTACGACTCTCAATATTTCGGCGCGGCTGCGTCGTACGAGGAGCAACGCGGCGGCGCGACCGCAGCCGCCAACTTCTTCGACGGAATTGCGCCGACACCTCTCATCAACGCCGCGGACAAGGACGCCCGTACGCAACTGAGCGCCTATGCGCAGTACGCAGGCGCGAAGATCGGCGCAGGTTGGATTGGACGCCGCGTAGTGACCCAGTCGCCGACAGTACCGAATATCCGTTCGGATCTGTTCTTCCTCGGCGCTTCGTACATGGTCACGCCTGCGCTCCTCCTCGATGGCGAAGTGTTTCGGATCATCAATAGCGACCACAATACCCGCGCCACGATGGGAACGTTACGCACCACCTATCTTCTGAGCAAGCGTTCGTCGGTCTATGCGCAGGCTGCGTATCTCGCGAACAGCGCGAAGGCGCGCTATTCGGTCAGCGGTGGCGGCGGTGGGACCACACCAGGCGCGGGCATGGGTCAAACGGGCGTGATGGTCGGCATTAAACACATGTTCTGATAGGGGGCGAGAATGAAACGAACTTCAATTGCTATGTGCGTATCGGCAGTGTCCGCGATGCTGGCGGCCTGCGGCGGCGGTTCCGACTCGCTCTCCACCAGTGCGACACAATTGCCTCAGCTTTCCGCAGCACAACCCGCGACGCTGTCAGGAAACTGCAGCGCGCTCGCCGCCAGGTTGACGTTTGCGGCCACGACGTTCACGTCCGTTACCGACGTGCCGGCCGGAACGCTCACGGTGGCAGGAAAGTCCGTGCCCGAACATTGCGTGATCGAAGGGAAAATGAATCAACGCACGAGCGCCGTTGACGGCCAAACTTATGCGATTGGTTTTGAAATGCGGCTACCCATCGCGTGGAATGGTCGCTTTTTCTATCAGGCCAACGGTGGTCTCGACGGTAATGTGACACCGGCGACGGGGGTGCTCAGTGGCGGGGGCCCGCTGAACAACGCTCTAAACATGGGCTTCGCCGTGATCAGTTCGGATGCAGGTCATTCCGGGTCGCAAAACCCGCTGTTTGGTCTCGATCCCCAGGCGCGCCTCGATTATGGCTATAACGCCGTTGCTACGCTCACGCCAATGGCCAGGCAGGTCATCAAGTTGGCTTATGGCAAGGGCCCCGACCGCAGCTACTTCGAAGGTTGCTCGAACGGCGGCCGTCATGCGATGGTGGCGGCAGCCAGGTCTTTCGCGGATTACGACGGCATCATTGCCGGCGACCCCGGCTTCCATTTGCCAAAGGCGGCGATCGGGCAGATGTGGAGCGCACAACAGCTAGCTACCGTCGCGACCGCCAAAACGTCGTCCGGAATTGCCGATATCACCACCGGCTTGACGACTGCTGAAAGGCAGCTCATCGCGTCGAAGATCATCGCGAAGTGCGATTCGCTGGATGGTGTAGCGGACGGGATGGTGCAAGACATCAAAGCGTGCCAGGCGAACTTCGACCTGGCCACGGACGTACCGACATGTTCGAGCAATGGGCGCGACGGCACCTGTCTTACGGCGGCTCAAAAGCAAGCCGTTGGAAATATTTTTTCTGGGGCGAAAAATAGCGCGGGCACTGCGCTCTATGCGAGCTTTCCGTATGACGTCGGTGTCAACGGATCAGGCTGGGCCGCGTGGAAGCAAGGCAATTCGATCAGCCTTGACCCGGCCGCGGCGGCCTTCGTATTTACGTCGCCGCCGCAGAGCGCTTCGCTGCTCAGCTCCATCGGCGCCTACGCTCTGAACTTCAACATGGACAGTGACGCGCCGAAGATCTTCGCAACGAGCGGTGTCTATTCCGAGTCTTCGTGGTCATTCATGACCCCGCCGAACGAGACTGATTTGAGCGGTCTGAGGAGCCGGGGCGCGAAGTTGATCGTCTATCACGGGACGAGCGATCCAGTGTTCTCGTCGAACGATACGACCGACTGGTATCAGCGCTTGTCCACGGCTAGTGGCGGTGACGCGAGCAATTTCGCCCGGCTCTTCACGGTAGCAGGAATGAATCACTGCAGCGGCGGTCCGACGGCCGATCAGTTCGACATGCTGACGCCTATGGTGGCATGGGTCGAGCAAGGGCAAGCGCCGAACCGGGTCATCGCAACGGCTCGCGACACGACCAACGCGATTCCGAATAGCGAGGTGCCGACTAGCTGGGGTGCCGGGCGCACGCGTGCGCTCTGCGCGTATCCGAAGGTGGCCCGCTATACCAGCGGAGACGTGAACTCGGCAAGCAGTTTCACTTGCTGCTAAGCCGCTGACCGTGCGAGGGGGGAGCGCCATCGCATCCGCGGAAATCGACGCTTTATGCGACGATCCGGCGCGCGCCGACGCAATGCGCCGCAGGATCGAATCCGCGAGCAGCGCGATGTCGTCGACACGCTCGCGCACCGCGGGCAAATGAATCGGAAACGCACTGATCCGGAAATACAGATCGGCACGGAATTGGCCGTCCGTGACCATCCGCTCGAGCGGCTTGTGCGTGGCCGCGACGAGCCGGAAGTCGGCGCGCAGCATATCGGTACTGCCCACGCGCCTGAAGGTGCCCGTTTCGATCAGCCGCAGCAGCTTCACCTGAATGGACAGCGGCACGTCGCGCTGTACCGCTCGATCCAGCGCATCCTCGGTCTCGCGCCGCAAACCCGCTTGTATCTGTGCCAAGACTACCAGCCTGGCGGCCGTCCGCTGCTCTTCGAAACGACGGTGGCCCAGCAGCGCGAACGGAACATCCACGTCCACGACGGCGTCGACGAAGCATCGTTCATCGCGATGCGCACGGCCCGCGACGCCACGCTCGCGATGCCCGTGCTGATCCTGCCTTCGGTGCAGGTCAACATGCGGGCGGGCCACCTGCCGCCGCCCGAAAGCGATGGCGTGTCATACATCAAGGTACCGGTCGATGCGCTGTGAGCGCGGCGGCCTGGAGCAAACAGGAGGATCAGACATGCGGAACACGAAACTCACAGCCCCTTCGAAGCCGGGTGCCGATGCGCCTGCCGTCACAGCGCAACGCATGCGGCCGGCGCGCCAGCACGACGTGGTGATCGTCGGCGCGGGCGCGGCCGGCATCGCGACGGCATCGAGCCTGCTCGCGCGCAGCCCCGATCTCGACATCGCGGTCATCGATCCCGCCGACACGCACTATTAGGGGTTGTAAGCCGGAACCGCAGAAATTTTCGAAATTGTTTTGATTCAGCGAATTAGCCTCTATTTGCGGGCAGCAAAGGCCTGATGATCCATCTGCCGCGCGCGTTGGATTTCGTCGCCATGCTGGTACATCGAAGTCGTCGCGATTGATGCATGTCGAAGGTTGTCGCGTACAGTCGTCAATTCGTGCAGCCAGTGATCGGCGGTTGCGTCGACCTCGAGGTCTGGCCGGGATTCGCTAATATCTGAAGCGTCGGGTATAGCAGAGGGTTTTTTGTTTAGCGGTCGCGGGTCTCGAACATGTGAGCAAGACGAGATGGAGTCATGCCGCGATCGGTAAACAAAAAACCCTCTGCTTTATGCGCTGCAGCGCATAAGTGCGTATCCCGGCCAGGCCTCGCGATGGATGCACGCACGCTCGTTCTCGACCAGATCGATGAATACGGTGGCCCGCTAATTTCTCGGCATCTCGACGAGGAGGCCCAGAGCGCTTTCGACGCCACCTGCAAGAAGCTTTATCGCTTCCTTTACCCCTCGTAAATCGCCTCAAACTACCCACAGATTCCGCCGACGATCCACAAACTTGAGCAACGTGAACGAGGTTTGCGCCTAAGCCTACATCACGCAAGCTGCTCAAAACGCCCCGAATCCCGATCGATTTACGTGCTCACGCTCACGTGCGGCGTGACCTTCATCTGCTGGCAGGCTTCGATGAATTCCTGTGCGTCGTAACCCTTTTCCGCGTCCAGCGTGATTTGCGCAGCCGCGTCCTTCGCTGCTTGCCGCGCATCGTTGATCATGACCTTGGCCGCGTCACGTTCAGCATGTCCGTCAGCACGACTAACGCGAGCGTTGACCACCAGCCCATGGCGGTTGTCGGTCAGCGTGTGGCCCATGAACCGCAGTTCGCTGGCCGTCTTGCCCTTGCGATGAAGCCGTGCGTCGGGATCGATCGTCGACTCGTGCGTCTCGTTGCTCCGCTTGGCACCCTTAAAGTCGCCCTCGCCGCTACCACCGTCGTTATCCCTGTCGTCACCGTCCTTGCGCACAAAGCTCTTGTGTCTCGCCCACGCCTGGATCAGCGTGCCGTCCACGCTGAAGTTCTCGCCCGACAACCAGTTCTTCTTCTGCGCGATAGACAGCACTTCGTTGAAGAATTCGGCCACCGCATCGTGACGGATCAGACGCTCGCGGTTCTTCGTGAACACCGTCGGCACCCACACCGAATCGTCCATCGATAGACCGATAAACCATCGAAAGAGCAGGTTGTATTGCGTTTGCTCCATGAGCTGGCGTTCGGACCGGATGCTGTAAAGCACCTGCAGCAGCATGGCCCGCAGCAGTTTCTCCGGCGCGATGCTCGGGCGGCCGCCCTTGATGTCAGTCTCATACATTCCGGCAAACAAGCGGTCCATCTTCGCCAGCGCCTCATTCGCCATGATGCGAATCGAGCGCAGCGGATGCAAGCACGGAACGAAATCGTCCAGCTTGCGCACGGAAAACAGACTTCCGGAGAACGTGTCGGCGCCGCGCATGATCTCCTTGGGGGTCGGGTGAGCTTCTCACATCAACGCCTTTACTATCCGTCGCGATGACTTCCGCGCGAGGTATTTCCGCAACCTGCCAGACGGGCGATACCACATTTTAATTTCAAGATAAACCCATCTTGAAAGATAGGTTTTTGAGATGAAATTTTATGCTTAAATTAACCCAAGCTAATATTGCCGGATCTTTGACTCAAGCATTCGGAATAAGCCATCCTTAATAAAATCAATAGGCCTCTCTGATTTTTTAGATGACAAATAGCAAGGATTGTGCATTACCAACTTCGGCACGCAACCAGGTAATATGCCCGGATGAAGAAGAACCGATCGCTCGTCACGGCTCTCGCTTTCCGACGGCGCTCACCAATTGCGCGGTGCGTTGGTACCCGCACGTGAGCACCAGATACGTGCCCTCGCGATGCGAAGCGAACGCAGGCATTCCTTTAAAGATTCGATCCAAGGCAGCAGCATTTTGCATTTCTACGGCACCGGATAAATGCAGCCTGCCATCACGCGGCGCGGATGGCGCGTTTGCTTGTCTGGCAGAACTGGATTGTTTAAAAAATAGTGCCATTTAATCACGGATTCGAAAATTCATCAAAACCCATCAAATTGACTAGATTTCGTTGAGTACCCGCAAGTGTGCTCTGTACGCTCGTTATCCCTATCGAGGCATGGAATGCAATCTCAGCAGCTCTCAGACGCAGTGCTAAATGCTTATGGCAAGACCGAGCTTTATGCTGCCAAGTTCAAGAAGATTATTGGTGAAGGAAAGTCATTCACTTTTGAGGATTTACCTTTTACGACAAAAGACGACTTGCAGAGATCCTTTCCCTACGGCGCGTTAGGCGTGTCCCTTGCAGATGTTGTCTCGTACCATGAGTCATCCGGAACGAGCGCCGGCAATCCCGATCGATCGCCGCGGTGCCCGTCCTTCTTTACAAGCAAGGACTGGAATAGTGATCTATCGAAGAGATTTCCAGATTGGATAAAACTGGGAAAGCAGGATTCCGTGCTGGTCTCGCTTCCTTATGCATTCACTTCGTCAGCTCACGCGTTCCATCAAGCCGCGCAAAAGGCAGGCGCTATGGCGATAGCAGTCGATTTGGGTAGTCACTATAGCAGTTTGAGGCGACAACTCGACCTGGCGATGAGACTCCAGCCGACGGTATTGGTTACGTCGAACCCGTTTCTTTTTTCGACGCTCGCGATGAAAATGCGGGCCGACGATACTGCGTTCGAAAAGATACGTCACATCCAACTTTGCGGTAGCGCAGTCTCTCAGTCGGCAATGCGCAAAACCGCCGGTTTATATGGAGCAGACTCGGTTGCTCAAACTTATGGAATGTCCGAATTTGGCGCGATTACCTTCACGGGAACCTGCGGCGAATCACATGTTTACGACGACTGCTTCTATGTAGAGATCATCAACCCGAAAACTGGTAATGCGCTTGTTGGCGAGCCGGGTGAGATCGTTATTACGACGATCCGCCGGGAGGGTTCACCTCGTATTCGATACAGGACTGGGGACATTGGCCGTCTCGATACGTCAATCTGCTGTTGCGGTTGCACTTCACCTCGCTTGAAGGTGAGTGGGCGCTTGAGCCAGTTAGCGTTGCTTGGAGAGAGCCGATTGCTACCGACGGATGTCGAACAGATCATTTGCGGGTTTGAAGAGACAACCGGGATGTTCAAACTTGAACTGGTTGACGAGAAAGCTCGTAAAGGAGCGCTAAGCCTCGATGTCAAGAAAGGCATGAACAACGACGATCTACGCTCCAGGCTCCAACAGAAATTTGCAATCTTCTTTGATGAATTGGCGATAGAACTAAAGGAAGTCGGTACCACATTTGAGGCTCTGTTCCGACGATCGGAAGATATCTCCCTCAAGTCGCTGCAAGACTTTGCACGCCCGAACGGCGGAGAGGAAGCATGGCTGGTAACGTATTAAATCCGGCGCGAGAGTCGGATTCGCTTGATAGACTGCGTCAGCTTGCTGAAAGCGCGGCGCGCTCTTTTACCTTGTACCGGCGCCTTTATGAAGGAATCAACCTTCAGGGAATCAGGTCGTCTATCGAATTGCCGTCAATCAACAGACAAGGAGTAGTGACAGATGGTTCCTTGCTCCACGAGGTATGGCTAGAGCGACCACCCTTCTACTTCGAGACAAGTGGCTCAACGGGCGATGCCTTTCCGGTGCTCCCTGATCTCGGGCGCGATCGGGTGGAAGCTTTTGGGGACTTCATTGATTCGTGGATGAAGCTAAGGAACGACCAGATAAGAGTCGCAATGGTTGCGCTGCCCATGGAGATGAACCCGATGGGGCTCAAGTATGTGCTAGGCCTCCGGCACTTGGGGATATCGGTGATTCCTGCGGGCGTACGAAATTTCCTTGCGCCGCCGAGCAAGGTTGTAGACCTATTAATGCGTCGAGAAGTGCAACTGATAGTTGGCAGGCCTCTGGAAATTATCAGATACGCCGAAGCGATTGAGGATGAGGGCGGAAATCCCGCGGGGTTGTCTGTCCGCAAGATCTTCGTCACTGGAGAAATTCTTTCGCGGCGAAAGTGGCAAAGAATTTCAGAACTCTACGGTGACGCGGAGGTGTACTCGACGTACGGGCTGACCGAACTGGATGGTGGGCTCGTTTCCTGCCCTGAAGGAAAGTTCCACATCCCGAAGAATTCGCTCGGCATGTACGTTGAACTCATCGATGACGAATCACGAACTGTCGTGGGGCCGTCCTCCCAAGGCGAAATTGTTCTGACTAACTTGAACCCGCAACCGATGCCGCTGATCCGCTATAAAACGGGCGACCTTGCGGTGCTCCACGAGGAATGTAGTTGTCACCTCGGTACGCCTAGTCTAGAGATCCTCGGCCGTGTCCTTGATCGGGCTGACGTTGGGGGGAAATGCGTCCTCCCTATTCAGATAGAGGAAGCGGTGCTCGGCGACCGCCGGGTCAGCGCCGAGTTCATAGCCAACGTGTGGCAAGACAACTTGCACGTCTTTGTTGAGCAGCGTTCCAGTGAGCGTGTCGCTCGGGCAGAAGTGGAAAGTCAGATTTTCGAGCACGCCGGGGTGCACGCGAAGGTCACCGTTTGCGAACGTGGTCATCTCGCAGACAAACTGGGTATCGCGAAAGAAAAAGGTGGTCGCTTCAGATTCGTGGACACCCAAGAAGAGTTCGCGAGTTTACCTAAAGTCAATTTTGTCGATAGGAGTCTCACCACGTGATTATCGATGCGCATGCTCATCTCGGTTCATCGCCCATGAGCAACATAGAGTTTTACCTGAGAAGCATGGAGCGTTCAGGTACAGACATGACGATCGTCGTACCTGGCAACAAGGTGCATGCCGACCGTCTCGCAGATTTCATGCGTGGAGACGAACCACTGATCAGCCTTGAGCCCGCTAATGAGCTTATCCTTGAGGCTGTCACCGTTCGACCCGACAAGTTCTATGGTTTCGTCGAACTGAACCCTGAATTCAACGACGTTGATAGCTTGGTTGAGGAGTATCTGTCTCATCCCAACATTGTCGGATTCAAGTTAAATCCCCTTATTGCTCGACTGTCATACAGGAACCCTGAGGTGCGGAAGCTGTTCGCGTTCTGCGCGGACAACGAATTGCCGATATACACCCACCTTCTTATGGTGCCGCAAGCGTCGCTGGATGCTTTAGCTGAAATTTATGACAGTTACCGTCCCCCGTTGATCATTGGACACATGGGATTCGCTTCGTCTGATCACGCCGCGGTCGAATTTGCATCCGAGTACGAGCAAATCTATCTGGAGACGTCCACGGGCGCCTTGCCGGCTATACGGACTGCGCTACGTAAGCTCGGTCCAGAACGATTGCTTTTCGGCAGCGAAGGACCGTCTCACAGTCAGAACGTCGAGCTTGCCAAGATCAGAGAGCTCGATATTTCGAATCTGGAACGTGAAGGCATCATGGGCAGAAATGTCCAAAATCTGATCAGTGCCAAGGAGGCGGCCAGTGTAGGCGCTTAATGACATGCATTTGATTGTCCGAAATGTGCACGGTGAGCCGAAGGCAATCAAGATTTTGTATGAGACCTTGGATTGCATCGCCTTCCGGAACACCATGGACGTGGGTGAGCATCTGAAGGAGGAACGCCACGACGTGGACGAAATAATTTTTCGGGTGGCGGGCACTACTCGGCATCGCGTAGGTACGGACGATTTTATCGTCCGTCCGGGTGACCATGTGAAAATCCCTCGGGGAACGTTGCATTCGTGTGTCGTGGTCGGTAATGCGGCTGTCGATCAGGTGACGGTACTGGTCCGCGGCGCAATCCCAGGTTCGTTTTTCACAGAGGGATAATCGTACATGGCGGGAAAATATGCGACTAACCACGATTCGTTGGCAGCGATCATCGACGACATGTTGGTTCATGAGAACCTAGTCGATCGGGTAATAGAAGCTTTTTCGCGCTTTATCAAGCGCGTGGAATTCGATACCGCAAAAAATATTGTCGAAAATAAGCTATTTTTCGAAGCAGCAGATTTGTGGGAAAAGTTTAGTCAAGGGGTTGGTGCGACTTGCATAGAGCAGGCCGAGATGTTGGAGTCGCTCCTGCGTAATGGAGGCATAGACTGCCAGATTGTCCACGCCGACGTTACCGACGTCAGACAGCAAGCGCTGAAATTTGCCTTCATTAGTTTGGTTCACGTGCCGGTGAACGATGATCGATGGATGCTGTTGGACCCTGTTAGGAAGACCTACTATGACTGCAACTCTTCCGGTAGAGCGTGGACGGGAAACGGCGAGGTTCAATTCGTCACCTCGGCCGACAACGAGTACACCTTTGACCGGTACGTCCGTGGGGAGGTCGTCTGGCGCGTGCGGGTGGATAGAAATCTGCCGCGCGGATTCAGACGTGAACGCCTGAGGCGGCTTGTTGAAGAGTTGAATGGGGTGTCCCCGTACGGATTCATCGCGCCGCTCTTTGCCGAGGAACATCACGAGCGCGCGATCTTTTTCGATCCTTATGCCGAAGAGGTGCTTTTGCGGCAGGGTGCAGAAACGTATAGGTTGGATGTTGCCGACTGGGAGCGCGATAGCAAATGCGCGTGGCTCGGATCTCGCATGGAAAAAGTCTGGCCTGCGATTAAACAGATGCGTAGCGCCCCACCCCAAGCGTACGCGGATATGCAGACAAAAATGCAAGGCGAGTTTTTTCAGCGGCTTTAAGTGTCAGCAATCTCATACGAGGAGTTGGGCGATGCCACCTGTAGATTTAGTAAAGTACGATCGTGACGTATTTGACCGACGCTTTATGAATTGTTGGCGTCGGCAGGCGATGGTGGGACTGAAAGACAGAGACGTTCCAGTTGAATTGTTATTTTTCAGATCGCTCGTTTCGACTGATCAAATCTTCGAGCAGATTGTCAAGGAGGGAAGACGTCGGTATGAGTTCACGTCTAGGTTCCTGGACAATTCGGACCTTAACCAATTGGGAGTCAGCCAAGTCATGCTGGAACCCGAGAGGCCGACCGATATCGTCACGATCGCTGAAAGCGCGTGGAGCGTTGACAACGTAGTTCTTCTAGCTGGGGACGTCTTCTACTTGCCTCACTGCCCCGAATTCCGGCAGAAGCATACCGAACACATGATAACCTTAGTCGGTCGTCGTGACGGCGATTGGAGTATCGTAGACGACGGCGGGGGCGGCATCTTGTGCGGCTACTCATATCCGGATCGAGTCGTTTTCGATTTCTTTGAAAACTGCACGATGAAGCGGATGAGAGAGTTTTCGGTCGGAAAATCTCCAGCAAATGCGCGCGGTGACTTCGCGAACACGTTCCTCAGTGTGGTCAGCGATTACACCGACTCGCTTTGGTTCATGAATCAATTCGAAGCATATCTGCAATATCCTTTCTCTTCGCGAATCGAAAAGTCGGAAAGGTTACGAGATTTTTTTTCTATTTATTCGGGGTCGCGTAATAGCTTCGCTCAGTTCTGCAAGATTTTCCCAGAGCTTGGCCCGTTGGTGAACGTGATGGAAGACATAAGCCGGCAAGCTCACGCCACGCAAAAGCGAATTGCTGGCAAGGGTGGGGATTTCGAGGGCGACGACGCTACCGTCTCATTCGCGTCCGGATTATTCGATGAAATCGCGCGCGTTGAGCGATACGTGAAGACGTTCTTGACGGAACTAGCGAGCTTAGACAGTCGCTTGGATCAGCAGGGCGTTCAGCAACAAGTTATATGAAAAGTCGAAATTTCATGAAAGGCGTTCTTCAGTCGCCCTACGGCCTTCTCTTGAGGAAGCAGGAATTCTCTGTTTACTTTTTGGCACAGTTAGTTGGGACTGCCTGCGACGGATTGTTCGGGGCACTGGTAGTGTTCAGCGCCATCTCGCACCAAGCTGGGGCGACGGAGATCGGCTTTCTGACGTTTTGTAACGTGTTTCCGCGTGTAGTGATTCGGCCTGTCGCAGGCGTTTTCGCTGATCGTTGGGATAAAAAGAAGATCCTGCTTCTCGCTGAGACAGGAAAGGTTATTGTGGTCGTCGCGCTTGCATTTTTCTTGCACCTAGGGCGGGACGGCACAGCGACGCTTGCGGCGGCGAGCTTGCTTATTTCGTCTCTCTTCTCGGTTAGCTCTCCTGCTGGCAGGGCGTACGTCGGTGATGTGGTCGAGGCGCAGGACGCCCAGCCCGCAAACGGATTGTTACAAAGTAGCTTTTGGCCCGCCTACTTTATCGGTGCGGGAATTCAATCGGCGTTACTGGCGTACCTTAGCATTCAAGCGGCCTTTTACGTTGTAGGGTGTGCGTTGACGGTGAGTGGGACGTTGCTTACCCTATTGCCAGCGGCAGGACGTGTGCCGCAGGGGAAAACATGGAGTTTTGCGTCTGACCTGCTGAATGGCTACCGTTCTCTGGCCGCCGATAAACTGCTCCACGATCGTGTCATCACTTACGCCATTTATACATTTTTCTGGCGAGGCGTGTTGCAGGTTTGCATACCCGTTGCACTACGTGACAAGTCTCCTTCGCATGCCGATGTGTATGGCGTACTCATGCTGACGAACGGTATCTTGGAGATGCTCATCACTTTATGGATCGGGCGCAGGTTGTCGTCCAACCCGCTAAGGCTCGCCCATCTCAGCGAGGGCATTCTGGGAATTGTTTTTGTTCTCCTTGCGGTTACCTACGTAGTCAGCGCTCCAATAGCAACATTGTTCGGGATAGTAGCACTGGTCAGCTGGTCCGCCGCTTGCACCGATGTCCCAGTACTGACTGTGATTCAGCGTCAGGTAAGCCGGGAAAACCAGGGGAAAGTCATGAGTCTCTGGTTCTCGGTTGGATCTTTGGGTGGCGCGCTGGGTACACTCAGCGTTGGCGTAGCTATGCCTTATGTCAGAACAGATTTGGCCATGTGTGCGGTTGGTGCAACGCTTCTAACGTTTTGTGTCTGGTCGCAAGTGAAGATTGCCCGATTTTCGGCCCGGGACCCGGCATAGCGGTCGTTATGCGGCATTTTACAATTAATGAGGTCATCGAATGTTTGACGGATCCGTGGTTGCGCTGGTTACTCCCATGTTTGCTGATGGTTCGATAGACTGGGATTCACTATCAGGACTGGTTGATTTTCATGCCTCGAACGGCACTGCCGGAATCGTAAGTGTCGGAACGACAGGGGAATCGCCGACTCTGGATGTCGATGAGCATCTGCGCGTGATAGAAAGGACAATTAAGGCTGCGAACGGAAGAGTTCCGGTCATCGCTGGGGCTGGAGCAAACTCGACTCGGGAAGCAGTTGTACTTACGGAGGCGGTCACGGCGCTCGGTTGTCAAGGTATCCTTTCAGTGACGCCTTACTACAACAAACCGACGCAAAGAGGCTTGGTGGAACACTATGTGCGGGTGGCGAATTCAACCGATCTGCCGGTGATCCTTTATAACGTCCCGAGCAGAACCGGTACCGATATGTTGCCGGTAAGCGTTCAGGAAGCGGCCAACCGATGCAAGAATATCGTAGGCATTAAAGAGGCCAGCGGAGCGGCGACGGCGAGTCGGACCGTCGAGCTGTTGGAACGCTGCGGCAAAACGTTCAATGTGTTCAGCGGTGAAGACAAGTTTGCTTGTGACGCTATTCTGGCAGGTGCCAGGGGCGTTATATCAGTGACGGCAAACGTAGTTCCCCGGTTAATGGCTGAGATGTGCAGATATGCGCTTGCTGGAGATCCGGGAGCAGCTCGAGATACGGACCGCCTGCTCGCCGGGTTGCACAATCAACTTTTTGTTGAACCGAATCCTATACCGGTCAAGTGGGTTCTGCATCGAATGGGCCTGATCGATTCGGGAATTAGATTGCCGATGACGTGGCTATCAAATGAGCACGAACCGTCCCTGGCGTCTGTATTGGATGAGTTGGAAGAGACTTAGCGCCACGGTTTTGCATTGGAAATGATTTGCCTTGCGTTTTCAATCCACGAACGATAGGGATCCAGATATCGAGTACCTTAATTGTATTAGCCTGGACCGGACCTGACAGGGCTTGTAAGCCAGAACTGCAGAAATTTTCGAAATTGTTTTGATTCAGCGAGTTAGCCTCTGTTTGCGGGCGGCAAAGGCCTGATTCATTTGCCGCGCGCGTTGGATTTCGTCGCCATGCAGGTAGATCGAAGTCGTCGCGATTGAAGCATGTCGAAGGTTGTCGCGTACAGTCGTCAATTCAGCACCACGTATGAGAGCATGGCTCGCATGACTGTGGCGCATCCAGTGAGAGCTCGCGCGGCACAGCTTGTCGGCGGTCGCAGGCTGTTCGGGCTGGATTACGTCGGCTGCCTGCATGAAGAATCGTCGCATCACGCGCCACAGGCGGGAGCCAGCAATGCCGGCGTTACCGTCCTCGCCAAGGCTGGCGACCAGCGGCGTCTTCGGATTCCAGCGTTCCGGCGTAACTGGGAGTTTTCGCCGGACGAGATACTGGTCGAGCGCAGTACGCGCAAGCGGCGGCAACGCCACCTTGCCGGGCTTGCCACCCTTGCCGACCAGATGCAGCCAGTGATCGCCGCGCTCGTCAACACGGACATCGGCCAGCACGGCGCCAATCAGTTCGCTTGCGCGCAGGCCCGTCGCATAGCCGAAGTCCAGCAGGAAACGTAGTCGCTGTCCCGCCGGCTCAGACCACCCGTACGACCACTCGAGGCTGTCCGCGATTGCGCGTAGCAGCGCCCATTCGCCTTCTCGTAAAGGGTCGCCATTCAACCGAATCGCGCGATCGAGGCGGACCAACCCAGCGCTCGCGAGGTGTCGGCCGGCGCAGGAAGGCACGGTACGCGATCGCATCATCGGTCGTCAGCGAGGACAGTGCCCGTCCGCGTTCGACGATGGCCCACAGGATCAGGCGCTCGGCTTCCTTCCTGTAGGCGCGTTGCGTGGCTGCGGTCTCGTGTAGTGCGAGCCACGCCTGCACCGCCTCGTAGTCGTTTGTCGCGTTCAGCGTGCAGGCATGCCGCGGTGCCCGGAAGCTGCACCGCGAGCCATCGACCTCGTGAGGCAGGTTCAATTGTTCCCACGGCACGATGCCGCTCGGTTGCGCGACGGCGATCAAGGCTCGGGCGCGTTCGGAAAGCTGCGGATGAAACGCGAAGAACGCTTCGATCTGTCGCGCGACCGTCACGCCCCAGCCCTTCGATTACTGTCCACCAGCGGCGCCGCCGTGGAATCCGCACGGCGACCGGCCGCTTTCGCTGGACCTGGCCGACCGCAGCCGCGCTCGCGGCCACCGGTTCGCTGACGGGATTGATGACGGGGATGCTCGGTGTCGGCGGCGGCGTCATCATCGTGCCGATGATGCGCAAGCTGACGGACCTGTCGATGCACGGTATCGTCGCGACTTCGCTGATGGTGATCGCACTCGTCGACAGTGGCGGCGTTCTCGCGACGGCCACGCACGGCGCAACGCTTCCACTCGAAGTCGCGTTGTGGTTCACTGGCGCCACCGCCGCCGGTATGCTCAGCGGACGGCTTGCATCGCATCACATCGCCGCGCGTCAGGTGCAACTGGGCTTTGCGAGCATCCTCGTCTGCGTGGCGCTCTGCCTGCTGGTCAAAGCGGCGCTGATGTAAGCGCTGCCGCTTCCCTCCAACCCACACGACAGTCAACCTGAACGATGATCGATCTCGACCATTTCACCCCGCTCGCGTCCCTGTGCGGAGGCCTGCTGATCGGCGCCGTGGCTGCGGCGATGGTGCTTTTGCTGGGCCGCATCGCCGGAATCAGCGGGATAGTCGGCGGCCTGCTGCGCTGGACCAGGCAAGACGGCGCATGGCGCGTCGCCTTCGTTGCCGGGCTGGTCGCTGCCGCGGTAATCGCGCGCGCGGTCGGTGCGCCCGTCGCGATCACCGTCGACGCGTCGTGGCCGGCCGTGATCGCGGCCGGCTTTCTGGTCGGCATCGGCACCCGCTATGGCAGCGGTTGCACGAGCGGACACGGCGTGTGTGGCATTTCACGCGGCGCCACGCGCTCGCTCGTAGCGACGGCGACGTTCATGGCGGCCGGCTTCGTCACCGTCTATATCATGCGACATCTTCTCGGAGCCTAGGATGGCAACAGTCGTTTCATTCGTATGCGGGCTGCTGTTCGGCTTCGGCCTGCTGTTGTCGGGCATGGCCAACCCCGCCAAAGTGCTGGGCTTCCTCGATTTCGCAGGACGCTGGGACCCGTCGCTCGCGTTCGTGATGATCGGCGCGGTGGCTGTCGCAGCAATCGGCTTCGCGATCGCGAAGCGCCGCGGCAAGTCGCTGCTCGGATTGCCGATGCAGATTCCCGCGTCAACGCCCGTCACGCGAAGGCTGATGGTGGGCAGCCTCGCGTTCGGCGTCGGTTGGGGAATTGCAGGGTTCTGTCCCGGCCCGGCGCTCGTCGCGCTCGGACTCGGGTCGGTGAAAGCGTGGGTGTTCGTGGCGGCGATGATCGCGGGAATGGCCGTCTTCGAGTGGTTGGAACGGCGCAGACAGGCGGCCTTGGCGACTGCCCCTTAACCTGGCCTTAAGGCGCGGCCGTGTACGATCTGTTTCGACTGAATCCAACTCACAGGCTCCCCTATGCAAGTCTCCACTGAACACCGCTATGACATCGTCGCACGTTTGTTCCATTGGCTCGTCGTCGGGCTGGTTGCCGCGCAGTTCGTGATCGGCTGGACGATGCCCGACGTGCACCGCGATACCGTGCCGGACGGCGAAATCGCCTGGCACCTTGGCGTCGGCACCGCACTGCTCGCAGCGATGGTGTTGCGGGTGCTGTGGCGCGTGACTCATCGGTCGCCGCCGGACAACCTGCCACCGCTGTTTCGCGCCGCTTCGAAGCTCACGCACCTCGCGCTGTATGTGCTGCTCGTGCTGGTGCCGCTGCTCGGCTGGATCAACGCTTCGTCGCGCACATGGACGGTCCGCCTCGCCGGACTTGCTTCGTTGCCCTCACTGTCGGCACCGGGTTCGTCATTCGGACATGCGATGGGCGATGTTCACGGCGTCCTCGCCTGGGTGCTGTTCGGCGTGATCTGCCTGCATATCGCAGCGGCGATGTTTCATCAGTTCGTCGCCGGCGACCGCGTTCTGCAGCGCATGAAGATCTAGCGCGACACATATCGCCCAAGCTGGAACGACTTGATTTCCGCCATGTCCTGAGTGACGACATAAGGTCCGAATATTCCGGCCTACGCGGCGAGCCTGATGAGCGAGCTGCAAAGTGGCTCGTCTTGAGAGCCCCCCGCGCGACGACTTCACTCTAGCTGTGCGACGCCAAAGAGCGGCGCCTCGCCGCTCTTTGGTTCGTCGTATTTAACGCGGATCCGACAGCGTCTGATTGAGCGTCTGCCCAGCGATGATCACGTTCTGCAACGTAATGTCGTGCACGTTGTAGAGGTAGATCGGACCCGGCGTGCTGGCGCTCGCGGGGCCTGCGGCCACAGGCGTGCCGAAGTCGCAGTTGGAAATCGTCACTCCCGTGATTGCCGGTACGGTCGGCGCAGGCGCCGGACCGTTGTAGTCGAACGCAACTGGACCTTGCGCAACGACGGCCTGGAAACAGGAGCCGGTTGTACTGCCCAATGTCACGTTCGAAGCATTGACGTTCGTGATGTTGACGTTGTCAATGAGCGCGGGGCGTGTGCGAATCGCATCGGCGGCAGGCTGGTAATCGCAATCGAACGTGATCAGGCCGCCTTGAGACGCGGACGGGTTGGCGGCTGTTGCGGTGGCCACACCGATGGGCACGGTGCCGTTGATCGGACTGCCCGTCAGCATCTTGCTGCCGTAGCCTCCACCTGTCAGGCTCACGCCGTGCGGGAGCGTGACGCCGTTCACGTAGAAGTTCTTGACGTAGCCTCCACGGTTCATGTTCGTCTTGATACGGATCGCGATGTTCAGCGAATTCGTTGCCCAGAACTGATTGAGCATGGTCAGATTGCGCGCGTAGATGTTCTGCACGCCGCCACCCATCTCGCTGCCGAGCGTAATGCCGCCGTGACCGCTATTCATCATGCAGTTCTGGATCACATGGTTCTGCGCGGGTCCGTACTCCGTGTCGAGATCCTTGCCTGACTTGATCGCGATGCAGTCGTCGCCGGTGTTGAACGTTACGCTGTCGCACAGCACCGTGTTGCAGGCGTCGGGGTCGAAGCCGTCGTTGTTCGGTCCGATACTGTCGGCTGTCACGCCACGGATCACGACGTTCGTGCAGTCCGTCGGATGATGCTGCCAGAACGGCGTATTGTTGGTTCGGTAGTTTTCCATCAGCACGTTCGTGCAACCGATGAACTCAACCATACACGGCCGCAGATAGTGGCCGAGACCAAAGATGCGCTGCGCGACCGGCACGCCCGCTTCGGAGAGCGCCGGCAGGTAGTTCTGGTCTTGCTGCCACGGCGTAGCCGGATTGGTCAATAGCGTGTAGAGCGAGGCCGAAATGGTAGGGGCGACCACCATCAGATCGACGTTGTTCGGATTCATATAGGCCTGGGACGGCGTGGTCGACCCCGCGCAGCCGTACGCGCCGCTGGAACCCTTGTAGGTCCACCAGCAAGTGCTGGTGTTTCCGCTTCCGGCGAACGGCGTCATCGCCTGACCGTTCAGCACCGAGGTCGGGCCCTCGCCAGTCAGCGCGATGTTGTTCGCATTTCGCGCGTACACGGGCGAGCCGAAGTTCAGGCAGTCGTTCGCCTGCCAGCGGCTGTAGTACAGATTGCCGTTGGCGCCGCAGTTGACCGGACCGTCCTTCGCATAGTCGGCGGGATTCGGGCTGAAATAGATCGTGCAGTTCGCGCTCAGATGGAAGTTGACGTTGCTCTGCAGCACGATGGGACCCGCGCAATACCACGTGCCCGCCGGCACCACGACCCGGCCGCCACCGGCTGCACTGCAGGCTGCGATTGCCGCGAGGAAAGCGGGACGTGAATCGAACGATCCCGGTGCGTTGGTCGCGCCCGCCCCCGTACTCAGGGGCGATGAACTTCCGGTGTAGGGGTTGGCCTGGGCAATGACCGCGCACGGTTGCGCACCGTACTGTTCGACCTGGAAATCGACGGCCGGGAACGCGCTCTGCGTGATTTTCTGCAGCGCATTAATGATGTTCGTCGCTGAGCCGTTGGGACCCCAGATCGGGTCGGCCGCAGCCGTTGACGGCGTGCTTCCCGTCGCTGGCGTGGAACTACTGCTTCCGCCTGCCGCGGCAGCGGAAACTCCGCCGCCGCAAGCCTGCAGGAGTGCGCTGCCGGCGAGCGCGCCTCCGAGGCCAATGAAGCCACGGCGCGAAATGCGCAAGGTGTCGCCCGTTGCGGGCGCATTTTTATCAAGATCGCACGACAGCTTGGACATGGAGTCCCCTCCGGACAAATAGTTGTAGGCGCACGAGAGAATCGTCATCGCGCATGTTGTATGACAAGTCTAGAAGAGTAAAGACAAGACGCGGGTCAGTACACACGGTGGAAACCCTTACTAAATGTTTCCTCGACAGCATTCGCGAGGAGTGAAGAGGGTTCGGGTCGCTTTTGGAAACTCGCGCAGGCGCTTCGACTAGAATAATTTCGACGTGCGGCTCCGGATTCGATGCACCACACCCGTTAATAGGTATCGCCATGAACGACGGAAGGCTCGTACTGCATGCGCGACATCGGGTTGAGGGCGGCGGCCTGCTGGTCGCCGCAGCCTGCTGCCAGGCTGCCAATAGGCACAGCGCTTTGCATATAAGCGATCGATGAAATCGCGATCCGCCGCCTGCACTGCTGTCCTGACGATCGCAACGTGCATTGCGGGCATCATGCAGACCTCACCAGTAGCGGCACAGGCATGGCGCGACCTCGCGCCGCAACCCGCACCGCAGGCGCCGCGAAGCGCGTCGTCACCCTCCTCCCCGGAAGCGCAGGCCGAGTCCGCACGGATCGCTGTCGAGCGGCTTGCCGGGCTCGTCTTCGAACCAGCCGGCGCGTCCGCGGCAGCATCGCCGAGGCAGCAAGGTCGTATCGTCGCGCAAGGATTGCCCGTACTCGACGCCGCCTTCCTGCGGAGCTTCGCCACGGACCTCGACAAGCCGCTGACCTTCGGCCGCCTCGCCGAGATACGCCGCGCCGTGGTCGCGCGTTATCGGGCGGCGGGAAAGCCGCTCGTCGACGTCTACGTGCCGGAACAGGACGTGAGCTCGGGTGTCGTGCGTATCGCCATTGCCGAATTCAGACTGGGTCGGGTTCATGCCAGCGGCAACACCTACTTTTCGAGCAGGCTTCTCGAACGTGAAATGCCGCTCGAGCCCGGCGGACCGATCCTGCAATCGGCGGTCTCGAAGGGACTTGCGGTGCTCAACGCGAATCCTTATCGACGGGTCGATGCTGTTTTTGCGCCCGGTGAGGCCGCCGACACGACCGACGTCGTGTTGCAAACCGAAGACCGGCTGCCGCTTCGCGTAAGCGCGGGTTACGACAATGAAGGCGTGCCGGAGCTCGGCCGTGATCGGTTCTTTGCAGGCATAGGCTACGGCAACCTGCTTGGTCTCGATCAGCAGATCGCCTATCAATTCACGGCCAGCAACGATTTTTTCAGCGGCAATCCGAATATCGAAGGCCGCCCGAACCGCGCCCGCTTCACCGCGCACGCGCTGAACTACACGGCGCCGCTGCCTTGGCTCGACAGTATCGAGTTGTTCGGCGTCTACGCGCAGAGCACGCCACGGTTGCCCGACACGTATGGGCAAACGGGCATTTCTGCGCAGCTCAGCTTTCGCTACGACTTGCGTCTGCCGACCATCACGGACACGACACAGTTGATCCAGATCGGATACGACTTCAAGCGCAGCAACAACGATCTGGAATTTGGCGGCTCCCAGGTTTTCAACTCGAATACGCACATACATCAGTTCGTGTTGTCTTACGACATCAGCAAACCGACCGAGGCTGGCACGGCGCACGCCGCGGCGACACTCGTCGCCAGTCCGGGCGGACTGGATGGCAACAATCAGGATTCGGCATTTAACGCCGCGCGGCAGGGCGCGACGGCCCGCTACGTCTATATGCAGTTGACAGCGTCTCGTGCCACCGCGCTTGGGGCTGGCTTCACGCTGATCACGAACGGAACGTTCCAGTGGACGCCGAACACGTTATTACCGAGCGAGGAGATGGGGCTCGGCGGGGAGTCCAGTGTGCGAGGCTACGACCCATACGTCACGCTGGGCGATCGCGGCTGGAACATTCAGACCGAGGTGCGCACGCCTGCGATCTCGCTCGGCGCGAGCAACGCAGTCGTGCAACCCTTTGTGTTTTTCGATGCGGGCCGCGTATGGAGCACGATCGACCAGCCGGCCGAAACTAACCCCGGTCTGCTCGCGGGCGTCGGCGCGGGCGTGCGCGTCCAATGGTCGAGATTCGTGGATTTGCGCTGCACCTATGGCGCGCCATTACGCTCGGCGACACCTAACGGTTCGAAGGCGCCGATCGTGCTCTTGTACGTGTCGGTCGGAACGTGAGCCGTCGATAGATGCCCCATGTTCGACACGGCCCGCCGCCGTGTCTGCCTTCATTGCGCCGTCAGCCGGCCGAGTCCGAGCCCTGCTCGGGCTCCCAACCGCGCGCGGCGGCGAGACAGGCGCGGACTTCTTCATCGGTCGTCTGGTCGAAATTCACATAGAACCCGCCGATCCCCATCAACCAATCCGGCTGCAGCACGCTCACGAACGCGTGCGCGATTCCTTCGAATGCCGTGCACGCATCGGATTGCGACACCGGGACCGCCACCACGATCCGAGCGGGATGTCTGCTGCGGAGCGCGTCTAGCGCCGCATGCATCGATGCCCCCGTCGCGATGCCGTCGTCGACCACGATCACCGTCTTGCCCTGTACTGGCACCGGCGGGCATTCCCCACGGTACGCCAGTTCCCTGCGCGCGAGTTCGGCTGTTTCGCGCGCGATCACGTCGGCCAATTGGGCGTCACGGATTTGCAGTTCGCGAAGCACCGACCTTTCCAGATGAAGGGCGCCCCCCGTCGCGATGGCGCCCATCGCCAGTTCCTCGTCTTGCGGCGCCCCAAGCTTTCTGACGACGAGAACGTCGAGCTTCGCATGCAATGCCCGTGCGACTTCGAACGCGACAGGAACGCCGCCGCGCGGCAGAGCCAGCACCACCAGATCGCCGCGACCCTGATAGTCGCGCAGTGCGTGGGCCAGCTGTCTGCCAGCGTCGGCGCGGTCGCGAAACAGGTTGCCCATCGCTTTTCCTCCCGCAACGTCGGTGCGCGTTGCCAGAGCCACTATGCCATCAATCGGCCGCATCAAGCGTCCTCCTGAACGGAGAAGTTTTCACGGGTCTCGCCGGCGATGCCGATACCCCACCGCTTCCGAAGCACGTGCCCGAGAACCCCGGGGCGCCATCCGACGAAAACCCCGGCACGAATGCGAACTCGTCGTTGACCGTGATCAGAAAATCACGGTTGTAGCGCGATGGCGCGAAGATCGTCACCGAGCGGAAGAACTGCGACGTCTGGAACGGACGGTCGAGGTCCAGGCACTGCGTCGGGACCATGACGCGGCACGGCGTGCAGAACATGCCGGAATGCCCGCGATTTGCCGCGCCCCTGTTCACATAGGCGTGAACGCGACCGAATATTCCAGATGATCCTTTACGCCTTTTACCCCTGGCACCCGCGCGGCGGCGGCGAGGATCGCCTGACGTTCTTCCTCGGAGCGCACCGCTCCCCAGCAATGAGCGACGCCGTCCGTGACGATCAGGTCGTCGGCGGCCATCGCCCAACGATGTTCGTCGAGTTCCTTCGTGATCGCGCTGCGAATCTGATCGTCCGACGGTTGCGCATCGAGCTGCGCGGGTGCGCAACTCGCGAGCGCGCGCACCAGATTGGCCCGGCTGACGATGCCGACGAGCTTGCCCTTGCTCAAGACCGGTAACCGCTTGATGTGCTTGCGCCCAAGCAGTTCGGCGACCGCGCCAAGCGGCGTCGATTCGTCGACGGTGACGGCGGGGGCGCTCATCACGTCACGCACCCGAATCGAACGCTCCTTCAGATACTCGACCGCGAGTTGACGCGTAGGCGCGAGGAATTCCGCGAGCCACGAGCGCCGCTGCGTTTCGGTGCCGGTTTCGATGCGCCGGAGCAGATCGCCCTCGCTGACGATGCCAATCACGCTGCCTGCGTCGTCGACGACGGGCATGCCGCTGATCCGGCTGTCGGCAAGCAGCTTTGCCGCGTCATAGACCGAACTTTCCGCTGCGATTGAAACCACCCGGGTCGTCATGATGTCCGAGGCTTGCATAGTGATCTCCATATCGAGTGCCCTGCGCTGTCGCACAGGGGTGCAGGCAGGCGCGAGGCGAAGCAATTGACAGGCGCTGAAGGACGCGTCGCCGTGCTCCCTTCGGCGCCAACTTCGAATCCGCTCGCGCGGCGTGCCGCCGCGACGGAGTCCGCGTCGACCAGTCGTTGCAACGCGTCGATTCCGCCGTGCCATGCGCCTATCGCAAAGATCCGGCCACTCGTGATTAGCCCCGGGTTCGAGTACAGCCCAATGATCGATGCGTAGCGGCGGACCATTGTTGATTTGCATCAAGCATCAAGCCCGCCCTCCGCTGTCCAGGCGACGGTGACGACGTCCATGTCGATGCGCCACCTGGGGAATTCGCACTGCCGACTGCGATGCGGCGGTGAATTACCGGTCACCCGCTCCACGAACGTCGCGTCAAAACGCAACGCTGAACGCTGTCACGAATTCGTCGAGCCGCGCGCGATCGAGCCCGTCGATACCGGCGGCAGCGACCCTGCCGTTTCCTCCGAACTTCCTGCAAAGGACGTCGGCGCCTC
Organism: Paraburkholderia sp. MM5496-R1; assembly: GCF_050436205.1. NCBI lineage: Bacteria > Pseudomonadati > Pseudomonadota > Betaproteobacteria > Burkholderiales > Burkholderiaceae > Paraburkholderia > Paraburkholderia sp. MM5496-R1. The sequence continues at coordinate 1,329,980 of NZ_JBNDLT010000001.1, read as the reverse complement.
GCGGACAATCGAGCGGAGCCCGTACGCTCGCCGTGTATCGGCCATCGGCGCCGGCCGTCAGGACCGCGTGCGCTCGCGCCGGGTCGCGTCGCGCGACGAGATTGGCGAAATCACCTCGCACGCGCCGCGCCCACGCCGCGTCGGGAAGAATGTGCAGCGTTCCATTGGCGAGCCGCCGCGTTACCGCGAGTCCCAAGGCCAGTTCGAGGTCTTCCGTTCGTCGCGCCTGCAGTTCGGGCAGCACGCCGGTCGACGCAATGAACTCGAGGGGGTCCGAATAGGGTTGAATGGCGCGATACATCTCGACAGGATCGACGGCAAGATCGACGACGCTGTCCCCGTAGGCGTTGTAGTTGATCGCTTCGCCGAGTTCGCGCAGTTTGCGCTCATCGGACGAGTTCACCGCGCACGCACTGGCGGCCCGATGCGCTGCCCGATGCAGGTTGTCGCCATAGGCCGCGACCACCGCCCATCGCGTGTACCGGCCTTGAAGATGGCGGTCCACGATCAGCGCAGTGCACCTATCCGGTGACGTATCGATATGCGTCGTCAGCAGCGCGTGTGCGGGGATTGGACCGGGGAAATGATGATCGAAATAGTCGATCTTTACACCAAGATCCAGCAACGCGATGAGTGGCTCGCGGTTCGAGTCGAGCGAAATATCCAGCACGGTCACGCTGTCGCCCGGCTGCGCGTTCGCGCGTTGCAGAAGCGTTATCTCGCGCTTGGCTCCCGTGATCAGGATGGTGTCGGCAGGCTCGGCGAGCCGCAACTGATGCAGCGCGCAGATGCCGTCGGCATCGCCATTGAAAATATCGAATCGCTTCATCCGCTGCTCCACCGGCGCGTTGCCGCCACGATCGCACGCGGCTTGACTGCGGTCAAACGGTGACCCACGCTCCATTTCGTATGGAAGCGTACAGGCAGTTGCCGACCGACTGGCGATGCCCGGCTACCGCCTCGTTGATACAGATCAAGCCGGTTACCATACCCGATGGCTTAAATGAGTAGACGATTCCGGCTCGCGCGCAAGGCGGGCGCCGGCCGTCCCACTACGCGGAGGTCAACCGTGCCGAATGAGACGCTCGTGCTTCACCATGACGCCCGGCAATGGCTGCTCGATGGCGTCAATGCGCTCGCCGAGGCCGTCAAGATCATGCCTGGTTTCGGCGGCCGCAGCGTGATCGTCGAACGCGCGCCCGGCGTGCCGCTCGTCGCGAATTCCGGCCCGGTTGTCGCGGGCTCGGTCGACTTGAGCGGTCGCCACGGAGAAATGGGCGCGCAGCTGCCCGCGAGGTGGAGTGCGGCATGAGTTCGCCACGAAGCCGCAAGCTTTCTTCACCACGCGCCAATGCAGGCATGCGCGGCATCCAGCATCTCGCCAACCGGGTCCGCGCCGCGCGCCGCAGCGTGCGCGGACTCGACGCGACGCTGCGCAGGCCGGGCACGTACCGTCATCCGGCGGGCAGGATCGTCCGGGTCGAAACGCACATATCCGTCGTGTATCTCGCCGGGCGCTTCGCGTACAAGATCATCAAACCCGTCGCCCCGGGTTTCGCGGACTTCACCGCCACCGCGACCCGCAAGCGCTGCTGCGAAGCCCAGCTCCGTCTGAACCGGCCACTCGCGCAAGGTATTTACGCCGGCGTGCTGCCGATTGCGCGCCACGCCGGCGTGCTGACACTCGGGGACGGCGGCGTGACAGTCGATCACGCGGTCAAGATGCGCCGCTTCGACGAGGCGATGCTCTTTTCGAGTCTCGCGGCGAAGGGAGCACTGACGCCGCGCGACATCGACGGCGCGGCGAAGCGGCTCGCCGACTATCACCTGAGGGCGCCCCGCAACGCGCCGTCGTCGCGCTACGGGAGCGCCACGCTGGTGCGAACGCAGATCGAAACGATCAACGCGGCGCTGCTGGCCAATTGCAGCCATCCCGCGCTGCCCGGTATTGCCGCGTGGTGCGCGCGACAGCTCGACCAACTGGCGCCGCTGATCGAGCGGCGCCGCGCCGAGGGTTTCGTGCGGGGCTGCCATGGCGATCTGCATCTGGACAACGTGGTTCGCTGGCGCGGCGCAATCGCGATGTTCGACTGTATCGACTTCGACGATGCGCTACGCTGGATCGACGTCGCAGCGGACGTCGCGTTTCTCGTGATGGACCTGTGCGCGCGAGCGGAGCCCCGTCTGGCCAATCGACTGTTGAACCGTTGGCTGGAAACGTCGGGCGATTATGCGGCGCTGTCGCTGATGCCTTTGTACGTCGCCTATCGCGCGCTGGTGCGGGCGTGGGTCGCGTGCCTGAAAGCGGGATACGTAGCGGGCCGCAGCGTCGCCATTCCGGATCCGGCCCTGCGCTACCTCGAGGTGGCACGGGCGCAAACGCAGAAGCCGGGAGCCGTTTTGCTGCTGTGTCATGGCTACTCCGGTTCGGGGAAATCGGTCGCGAGCCGGGCCCTTGCGGACCTGTGCGGCGCGGTGCGAGTGTCGAGCGATGCCGAACGCAAGCGTCCGCGGCCGGCGCCCGACGCGCAAACCTCGCTTGGCGCCGAACACTACACGCCAGCTGCACGTCACGCGATCTACGACCACCTTCTTCGACTCGCGCACCGCGTGCTGCAAAGCGGCCACAGCGCGATCGTCGACGCGACCTTTCTCGAGTTCCGTCACCGCGACACGTTTTTCGCGCTCGCCCAACGGCTTGGCGTACCGGCTCGCATTCTCGACTTTCGTGCCGAACCAACGGTGCTCGCGCAACGCATCGAAGCGCGCCGGCATGGTCCGCGCGATCTATCCGACGCCGACACCGCGACGCTCGCGCGTCAACTCGCGAGCGCCGACGCACTGACGCCGGCGGAACGGGCGCTGACCTTGTCATTCGACACCGCGGTACCGATGGCGGCGTTCGACTCCCCCGCGTTCTGGCGACCCGTGCTTGCACTGATGCAGTCAGCGCCGTTTGCGACCCCCTGATCGTGTTCCGACGCGAAGCGGAGTCATTGATCTGCGCGCGTGATCGAGGTCGCGTCCGAGTCGATCACGGCTGGCCGATGCTTCACCGGATCCGTTGATACCGGTGGGCGCTTAGAAGTAGCGCGCGCTCATTGCCGGTGCCTGTTCAACGGGCGGAAACACGTCCCACGAACCCTTGCCGTGCCGGAAAAATACGATCGTCAGCGGTCTCGAAGAAATCGCGCCTTCGAGCCAGACATACCGCGCCCGGGTGATCGCCAGGCGGCCCGTGCGCACCACGTGTGCCGGTGTCGTGCCGGTCGGCGCAAGCCATTTCTCGACCAGTGCGCGCAGCGGGATGATGGTGTCGTTCATTGCCGCCTCCCTGGACTCGCCGACCTTGGCGCCGGACATCGCGGCGTGTCGTCGAATCTATTATCGGCAACGGCTGGCGTTATCTAAATCAGCGACGGTGGAAACGGGGTTAGTCCGTCGTCGCCGGTCGTAGGAATCGGCTGACCCCAGTTGAACGATCGGACGACACGGTCCGTGCTCCACCGCCGAGGCTCAAACGCACGTCACCGAACCGGGCAGCGACACGCAGAGCCAGCACGCGGCGCGCTTCACGACTGCCCCCGTGCCGACGTAGCCGGCGGCACGCAGGCGCCCGTCGCGGCCAGTTCGGCGATTTCGGCGGTGATCTCGTCCTGCCGGACGATCCGATAGTCGCGCGTGAGTTCCTGCAGCCGGTCCTTCACATGACGGCTCGCCGCCAGCATCGCCCCGACGCGCGCCGCGCTTTCCGCCGCGAATGACTGCATCAGGCCTTCGCACAGTTCGAGGTGCACGTAGCGCTCGGTGAGGCCCCTCAGCAAGCCGTCGAGCGGCAGGTTCAAAAGCGGCGCCTGCCCGCGCGACGCCACCCGGAAGCGCGTGAAATCGAACGGCACCAGCCGTCGCGTCACGATGCGCTCGTCGAGTCCGGGGCCGGGCGTCGCGTGCACGAGCCACACCTGCGACGACGCCTGATCGCGAAAGCGCGCGAACACCGCGTCCGCGAGCTGACTGGCCACGCGCATCACGTCCTCCGCGTGCGAGGCCATTCCCACGGACCAGCCGTAATGCAATGCGCGTTCCTGGGCGAGCATCACGCCGCGCGTGCCGACGATGAAAATCTCGCCCGGCTCGTCCGCCTTCAGTCGTTCGACGCGCGCCAGCAGATGCTCGTTGAAGCCGCCGACGAAACCCTGCTCGGTGCATAGCACGATGATGATGCGCGCGGCGTGTTCCGGCGGCGCGGATGCCGCCGGGTCGGCCGACGGCGCCGCCGCCAGCACCATCCCGATCGCCTCGCCGACGGTCGCCGCCGTCGAGCGGATGCCCGCGAGCCGCGCCTGCGCCTCGCGCTCGCGCGCGGCGGCGATGCCGCGCATCGCGCCAATCACCGTTTCGAGTTGCCGCGCCGAAGCGGTGCGGCTTTCGATCTCACTGAGCTTGCTGCTCATCGGGACTCCCTGCTGCTTGCGCCGCGCGCGCACGTTCGTGCATCGCGCGCTCGACGAGCGGCTCCGCAACTCCCTCACGATAGCGGCCCGCCCAGCATGCAAGCTGATCCATCGCCTTCGCGCGCGAGCGCTATGACGAAGCGGCACGGCGCTACGACGCGGCGCGTCACCGTTTCCCTTTCGACCTCGCGAATGTCATTCGTCCGGAGCTCGACAAGCCGGCTTTCACGGTACCGGACGCAACGCCGGTGCACCGTCATCCACGCACCGACTTCGGCGCGTTGCGCGGTTCGCTGCGGGTTTAGTTGCATCCTTCCCGACCGCGCGTGCGACCGCCCGCGCTACACCAGCCACTCCGTCTCCCGCCGCGCCGCCATTCTTTGCCTCATCTTCTGCGCGAACGCGTCGCGTTTGTCGGCGTCCCTGCGGCGGTACAGATCGCTGCCGCTGATCACGCAGGCCGCAAGCGGCGTCTTGCCCGCCGCCTCCGACATCTGCTTCAGCGCCGATCCGCTGCCGCGCGCGCCCTCGCAGCAGAACAGCGCCAGGTGACGGATCTGTCCTCCGTTCGATTCCAGCCACGCCCGAACCGGCGCGCACGCGCCGCCTGCCCAGACGGGCGCACCGACGACGACCAGGTCGTACGCGGCGACGTCGAGCAGCGCCGGCATCACGGCGGCGCGCCGATGGCACAGCGCATCGATCACCGATCTGACGTAGCCGCGTGCGCCATCACGCGATCCTGGCCCGGCGCGTTCGCGGATCGGTTCGATGTCGGCGTCGAGTTCGGACGCGAGCAGTTCGGCAACACGTCGCGTGGTGCCGGTTCGCGAGTAGTAAACGATCAGAATCCCGCAATGCTCGGTCATGTTCCTTCTCCGGCGGCAGACACTGGGCGCTCCGTCCGCCAATTGGGCGTCACTCGTTGCGTGCGCGAAGCGCGCACGCCGAGCCGGGGTGTGAACGCAGCCCGGATTAACCGGAACATTCCCTGGCCGTGATCGTTGCCCTCCACAGACGGCACGCAACTGCAGGCACCGCTACGGCGCGACGTCCGCTGCTATCACTGTATTTGCGCGCAGCCGGCAGCGCTTGACCTACATCAACTGGCGTGCGGCATCGGCGCGCTTGATCTGCGTCAATAGTCGCGCCGGGCCGGCCCATAGATTCCATTTGACAACGGGCTTACGCCGGTGTCCCCACGTTCCGTCACGGCGCTTTGGCGATGAGCTACAAGCCACGCACGGTGGAAGCCTCGACACCTGGCGAAGACGTCGCGAAGCGCATCGTCGCGGCGGCGCTCGAATGGCACGCCGACGCGATTGTGATGGGCACGCACGGCCGCCGTGGTGTTCAACGACTGGTGCTCGGCAGCGTCGCCGAGCACGTGCTGCGCAGTGCCCGCTGCCCGGTTCTGACGATTCCGGCCCATGCAGGCGCCGAACCAGTCGACCATTCCGTCCCGGCCTCAGCCGAAAAGGAACTGACATGAGCTAAGACCCTGCTCGTTCACATCGACGACAGCCGCCGCTGCGACACTCGCGTCGCGCTCGCGCTCGATCTTGCGCAGCGTTGGGATGTACACCTGATCGGTCTGTATGTCGTGTGCGAGGGCCTCGCGAAACCGCTGTTCGGCACTGACGACGGTTTCGTTGCCCAACGCGCCGCACTGGCGACCGATCGCCGTGAGACGGCGCGGCATGCATTTCTCGCCGCGGCCGAGCGCGCCGGCCGCGCAGCGCAATGGCGCGCGCCGGAGGGCTCCCCCGTCGCCGTGACGACGCTTCACGCGCGGCACGCCGACCTGCTGGTGCTCGGCCAGCCCGACCCGCGAGATCCCGCCAGCTACGTCGACCGGCATTTCGTCGGCGAGGTCGTGCTCGGCGCGGGGCGTCCCGCGCTCGTGATCCCGCGCGCGGGCGCCGTGCCGACGCGCGGCGAGAACGTGCTGATCGCGTGGGACGGCAGCCGCGAAGCCTCGCGAGCGATCGCCGACGCGATGCCGCTGCTCGAACGGGCGCGCTTCGTTGGCGTCGCCGTCGTCGAGCCCACGCACGACCATGAAGCGGGACCCAGCGCGATCGACGTCGCGGCATGGCTCGAAGCGCACGGCGTGCGCGCGTCGTTCTCGACGACGCCGCGCCTCGGCATCGCCGGCACGGGCGCGACGCTGCTGAACCGGGTGTCGGATCTACATGCCGATCTGCTCGTGATGGGCGCGTATGGCCATTCGCGTGCGCGTGAGCGCGTGTGGGGCGGCGTTACGCGAACGATGCTCGAATCGATGACGGTGCCCGTGCTAATGGCGCATTGACAGGACGCCGTGCCGAACGAACGCTGCTGCGCGGCGTGGGGCGGTACACGCCGGCGCCGCGCATCAACTCCGGCGCCGCCTCGGTCCGCTCAATGCGAACCATTCACAGCGAAACGCGACACCGTCCTTCCGCCTCGTTCAGGAAGCGCTGAATAAAGTCGCCGCCAGGCGAAGGCGAAACACGGCCGAAGTGACATCTCACACAAACGGCCCGACTGCCCGCCACGGATAGCGGATAATAGATCGTGAACGAGACGCCGATCGCGAGACGGTTTGAGCCAGCGGTCACGAAATACCGTTCGGATTGATCGGCGTGCGCGAACACGCGCCCATGCTCGGCGACTCCATCCAGATCGATACAGCGCAAAGCGCCGATTTCGCGATTGCGGTCAGGTTTCCCTGGCAATGGATGCAACCGGGAGAGATCACCCCATGATCAAGGTGTTGCTGGCCGACGACCACACGCTCGTGCGCGACGGACTGCGCCATATCCTGCAGCAGGCGAGCGGCTTCGAAGTGGCCGGCGAAGCTTGCGACAGCGCGACGACGATCGCGCTGATTCGCGCGACGCAGGCCCACGTACTCGTGCTCGACCTGTCGATGCCGGGGCGCAATGGCATCGAACTGATCAAGCAGATCAAGGAGGAAAAACCCGGCCTGCGGATTCTGGTGCTGACGATGCACGCCGAGCAGCAATACGCGGTGCGCGCGTTCAAGGCGGGCGCGTCCGGCTATCTGACCAAGGAAAGCGCGAGCGCGGAACTGGTCGGCGCGGTGACGAAAGTCGCGTCAGGGGGCGTTTATGTCAGCCTCGCGATGGCCGAACGCTTTGCCCAGAACCTCAACGAGCCTGCCGACGCGCTGCCGCACCAGCGGCTGTCCGATCGCGAATTCGACGTGTTCCGGCGCCTCGTCGAAGGCGAGAGCATCACCGAGATCGCCAACGAACTATGCGTCAGCGTGAAGACGATCAGCACGCACAAGACGCGCATCCTCGAAAAAATGCAGATGCCGAACGAGAACGGGCTGGTTCGCTATGCGATCCGCCATAAGCTGTTCGACGACGAAAACGACCTGTAGCGCTTCTGCGCTGCGAGACCCGCGCAAAGCGTACGCGAGACATCTGAAACGTCGACCTGCCACAAACCTGCCACGGTACCCGGCGACACGATGACGACACGAACCGCGTGCTCGCGGGAACGATCCGAAAGGAGACTTCGAGATGAACGATGCCGCCCAACATGACGCGTGGGAAATCGGCGAACCGCACTTCCACGCCTCCACGCCACTGGAACAGCAGCTGCGCTTTGCGCTGCATTATGCGGTGCTCGCGCCGTCGAATCACAACACGCAACCGTGGCGGTTCATCGTCGACGGCGAGACCGTACAGATCTGCGCCGACCGCATGCGCGCGCTTCCCGTGGTCGATCCTTTCGATCGCGAACTTCTGATGAGCTGCGGCGCGGCGTTGCTCAATCTTCGCGTGGCGCTGTGCCGTCTCGGTCTCGCTTATGCGATCACGCTGTTTCCATCGGAAGCCGACCCCGACATCGTGGCGCTCGTGCGCGTGTCGCGCGACGGGCCTCGCGATCCCCACCTGCGCGAACTCTTCGACGCGCTGACGGCGCGCGTGACGACGCGTGCGCCGTTCGCCGACGAAGCCGTTCCGGCCGCACTGCAACGCAAGCTCAGCGACGCCTGCGACGACGAGGGCGCGATTGCCTGTTGCGTGGAGCAAACGACCGCACGCGAGGCGCTTGCGCAACTGATCGCCGACGCCGATCACGCGCAGTTCGCGGACCCACGCTTCCGTCGCGAGCTCGCCAGCTGGATCCACCCGCGCCGGCGCGACGATGGCATGCCGGCTTACGGTACCGCTGTCGGAGCATTGCTCGACTTCGCGGCGCCGCTCGTCAGCCTGGCCGTCCGCGTATTCGATGTGGGCGCGGGACAGCCCGCTACGCATCAGCACCTCGTGCAAGGCTCGCCGCTGATGGTCGGCATCGCCACGATGCGCGACGACCGCGAGGCATGGCTCGCGGCGGGACAGGCGCTCGAGCGGATGCTGCTGGTCGCGGCATCCGCGGGACTGACCGCTTCCTACCTGAACCAGCCGATCGAAGTGGACCCGCTGCGCGAGCGGCTCCGGACGCTGCTGGGAACGGAGGCGATTCCGCAGCTTCTGCTCCGCGTCGGCCGCGGCCCGCGCGTCAGTCATGCGCCGAGGCGGCCGCTGGCCGATGTGGTGTCCTGACACGCGTGAGTCCGGGCACGCGTGGAAACGGTACCGATGGGCCCGTGATGAAAGTCGCGCGACAGCCAGACCAACGCCGGCCTGGGCGATCCGACCGAAGAATCGCCATGTCATGCGCTACCCCAATGCCGCCACATGCTGCATGAACTGGACCTCAGCACTTCGCGATGGCCGCGCTTGAGCGAACGCGGCCAGCAACGATATCAAGCGGAAAAGCAGCGCGTTGCCTCACCTCAATGTCGGTTCGCGGGCTACACCGTTACCACGATCTTTCCGAACTGCCCGTTGGTTTCGAGGTAGCGGTGCGCGTCGACGATCTCGTCGAACCCAAAGGTGCGATCGATGACCGGCTTCAGCGAGCCGCTTTCGAGCCCCTTGAGCACGAACTCCACCGCAGCCTTTCGGCGCGTCGGGTCGCCACTCGTCAGCCAGATGTTGTGCGCCTTCACGGAAATCATTTTGGCGATCATCGGCAGCACGGGCAGCGTCGTGGCACGTTCGTCGAGAGCGCCGTACAGATATGCGATCCCCTGGAAGGACAGCGCCCAGACCAGTTTCGCGAAGTTCGGGCCGCCGACCGGATCGAAAGCGACGCGAGCCCCCTTTCCATCCGTGATCCGCATGATCGCTTCGACAAGGTCCGACTCGTCCGTCACGACCACGTGTGCGGCACCCGCGTCGAGCAACTGCTGTCGCTTGCCGGCATGGCGCGTGACCGCGATCGACGTCGCCCCCGCGTAATTCGCTAGCTGGATCGCTGCCAGTCCAACGCTGCTCGAAGCGGCCGGTATGACGACATAGTCGCCGGCGCCCACCTTCGCATCTTCGATCAGCGCGCCATATGCGGTGACGAACATCATCCACACCGACGCGGCCTCGGCGAAGGAAAGAGATTTCGGGTGCCTGACGACTGCATGGTCCGGCACGATGATGACTTCGCCCTAGGTGGAATGGCACTTACTTAAGCCCGTGGAGCGTGCCCATATTTTTGGACGCGCTCACGTGCGATGTGACGAGGCTCTTTCAGCCATGGGTAGGACTTCGGTCTTCGTTTGCGCATTCGTGGTTCGATGCGACCGGGGCGACTCCCAACGCAAGACTGCGTGATCAGGTTGAACAGGAGACTCTGGTTGTGAGTTGCCGTCAGACCTCTGGCCAGCCATTCAGTCCATAACTGCACCGTGTGTTTGAAACTCAGTGTTCTCGGGTCAGTGGCATGGTGACTGGCGGCCTGAGCCATCAGCAGCCGAATCACGTTGTAGGCCAGCAGATGGACCCAGATCTCCTTTTCGTTCATGTGGGCAGTCTGGCAATGCAGCACATCCATGCCCATCGTCGTCTTGATGTTACGTAGATCCAGTTCCACGTTCCAGCGCCTGGCATACAACTGCGAGAGGTCCTGTTTGCTGGTCTTGCGTGCATCAAGCATCGTGGTGACCAGCACCCGGTGATGCAGCCTGGACTCGCGCACACCATCAGTTCATCGGGGAAGGCCTGGTACTGCTCATGCGTCATCCAGTCGGGACGCTGCCGGGGTTTGGGCCACGTCACAATGTGATCGCGCGTGCCCAGGGACCGGCCTCGCCGAAAGTCGGTGCGGCGTGCCCCATGCTGTTCCATCACGACGTCCACCCCGGCGGCGATCATTGAGGCCATCAGAAAGTAGTGGCAGTACAAGGCATCGGCGACGATCACGTCACCTTTGCGAAACGTGCCTTGCAGCATGCGAAACGCCGTCAGCTCCCCGCTGCCTTTGCCCGCGTAAGTTCCGACCGCCGACTCCAGTACTGCGCCGCTTGCCAGACAGATCACCGCAACCAGATAGGCCAATGGAAAGCCCACTCCTTCGGCCTGAGCACTGGACTGCGGGAAACGGGCCTGGTTCGACGGCGTATCGGGCATCGAGATCCCGGTGCCGTCAACCAGCTTGACCGGGCGCCCGCGCCACTTCCAGGCAGCCTCGGCCTGCTCATGCAGTTGGCGCCCCGTCTCGCGCGCCAACTCCCGCACCATCGTCAGCGGCAGTCTCTGGCGAGCGCGGCAGTAGCCTCCCGTACGCACACTCATGGGCCGCAGCCCGTCGGCAGCTCGCTGCGCCGCCCACCCGTTGACTGCCTTCTGACAGGAGGCGTCCTCTTCCAGCGCCTGGCGCATGAACATCGACAGTGTCACCGTCGGCGGATACAGCCGTTCCCGATGTTCTGGCAAATACGCTTCCGTTATGCCCAACAGCCCCGGGCTCGTCAGTATGTTGAAGTAGTCTACCGCCTGGGCCCTGCACGCCCGGCTTTGAACCCTGCTTCGTGTTTGCCTGTGATGACTTCGTGCATTACGATCCATGGGGGCTGATCTTTGGAATGAGACGGTGTTTGCCTGGTAACAACCATCGTATCAATCCCTGGATCAGCCCCCTCCCTTTCTCTTCAAGCACTTACCCGCGTCTTCTCCTCCATGTAGGCTTAAGTAAGTGCCATTCGCCCTAGGTGAAGTACTGATTCATCGAGAACGACGGGATCACATTGACCTCGTCTCCGGGCGCGAAACCGCCGACGCCCTCGCCCACCACGCCGTTCCCGCGAGGGAATTCGACTGATAAGCGGGGAAATCCTAACAGTGCTTTTCGTCGTCGCCCCAGAACGCCGCCTCGCACAAAGAGGGGCGATTGAAAACTACGCGGTGGACGGATTTTCGCTGGTCATTCGCCTGATGATCGCAAGCAGTTCTTCGATATCGACGGGTTTGACGAGATGACTATCACACCCCGCTCCCGCTGAGCGAGTCACGTCCTCAGGCTGTCCGTATCCGGACACGGCGACGATTTCAAGGCGCTTGCCGGCCGCCTGACGATCCCTCAGCCGACGCGCAACCTCATAGCCGCTGATTCCCGGCAGACCAAGATCAAGGAAAACGATCTGCGGCTCGAAGGCAGCGGCAATCTGAAGCGCTTCTTCCCCGCTGTGTGCGGTGCGCACTTCGTGCGCGTCGAGAATCATTGCGAGCGACAGCGCGGCATCGCTGTTATCGTCGACGATCAGAACACGCAATGGGTCGGACGGCGGTCGACCTGCTTCGGCATCGTCCTTCGCCCGCTGGTTGCTGCCCTGGCAAACGGGTAGACGTATTTCGAATTCACTGCCTCTGTTCTTGCCTTCGCTCCTGGCGACAATGGTCCCGCCGTGCATCTCGGTCAGCGTCTTGCACACCGAGAGCCCGATCCCAAGACCGCCCCTGGACGGCTCGCCGTGGCAGGAACCCTGTACGAACAGATCGAACACGTGAGGCAGTGCGTCGCCCGAAATACCCGTGCCCGTGTCCGACACGTTAACGGATACCTCCTGACCGACGAGCGTCGCGCATACGACGATCCGGCCGCCCTCGTCGGTGTATTTGATCGCGTTATCCAGCAGATTGGAAAATGTCTGGGTGATCCGCGCCGGGTCACCGTGGACGTACACGGGGTGCGCGAGCGACAGACGCACGATGTCGTGATGCCGCTGCAACGCAGCCGGCATCGTGATCTCGAGAGCGTGGTCGACTGCCAGCCTGATATCGAAGACCTCGCGCTTCAACTCGATCTTGCCGGTGGTGATCCTCGATACATCGAGCAGGTCGTCGATCAGATGCGACAGGTGGCCGGTCTGGCGTTCGATCACATTGCGCAGCCATTCACGTTTGGCGGGATCGGCTCCCGCGCCGTGGCCCAGCAGATGCGCGGCGTTACGCACGGGCGCCAACGGGTTGCGCAGCTCGTGCGCGAGCGTGGCCAGAAAGATGTCCTTGCGGCGATCGGCGTCCTGCAATTTCGCCTCCGCGTCGGTCCGCTCCGTCACGTCGCACAAGCTGCCAATGAACGTGTAATCGTCCTGCTGAACGGGCGGACGCAGATACCCGAACATTTCGACGGTCCTGAGCGCGCGGTCGGTTACGCGGTGCAGCCGGAACGCGACATGCACCGGCTCGCCGGAGACCAGCCGGGACTGAAAATGGCATTTCAGCAGTTCGACATCGTCGGGATGAACGACCGACGTCATGAACTCGGTTTCCGTCAACGGTCCCCTCTCCTCGGGCTGCCCGGTGATGTCGTACATCTGGCGGTTTTCCCACACGCCTTGTCGCGAGGCGCCACACCACTCGAAGATGCCGATGCCGGCCGCGCTCGTCGCGACACGCAGCCGCTCCTCGGTGAGCTTCAGCGCGGTCAGCGCCGTGTGCAGGCTGTCCTGCGCCGCCGCCACCTCGGCCGCCTGACGTTGCATTTGCGCCTCGATGGCGTTTTCGATCATCGCGCGAAACGTGCGCTCGACGATGTCGTGTGCCCGTATGTGAACGTCGACGGAAGCCGCAACCGGACCGAAATACGCGCGGATCTCGTCTTTCAGAAAGCGCTGCATCAGATCGATGTTGCGAAACAGATCCGTGACCCGCCAGCCCTCTGGCCAGAACCTGCCGGGATGCGCGACAGCCACATGCGCGGATAGTGACGCGTCGCTCTCGGCGACCAGCAGGGCAGCGCATACTTCGGCCAGCATATAGGCGAAACAGTCCATGAGTCCCTGCCCGCTGTCCGCATCGGTGTGCGCGGCCTGCTCCGAGGTCTCGGCGATCCAGCGATGCATCAATTGCTCACGGGTACGCCCCAGCCTGCGCGCCAGCCCGTTTAGCGTGATCGCGCCTCGGGAATCCAGATCGAGATGCCGTTTCATCCAGGTACCCCCGGACGAAAGCTGTGAGCCCGCGATGCCTTCCCGGCACACCGGTTTGTGTCAGTCAACCTCTTTGTCATGGACCGTTTTAGTAGGTTACGCAGCGCGCGCTTATAAATAGTATCGCAGCATCCAGGGCGATCCGCCATGGCATGCGGGACAGGACGAACCATTAAAAGCTCGACGTTTCCGACGCAAGTATCCTCGCGTGCGCGTAAGATTGCCGGGAACGCGATGAAGACGCGAAGGAGCCATGGCGATGGAGGAACCCCGGAACCCGACGCGACAGAACGGCCCCAAGGTCGCGTTTGCCCTGCAAGGCGGCGGTTCGCACGGCGCCTTCACGTGGGGTGTGCTCGACCGTCTGCTGGAGGCTTCGTCGCAGGCAACCCCGCTCGATATCGCGGCGATCAGCGGCGCAAGCGCGGGCGGAATCAATGCGACGCTGTGCGCGGCGGGTCTCGCAACCAGCGGCGCACCGAAAGCACGCGAGATGCTGCGCGCCTTCTGGGAAGCGGTATCGCGCGCCGGTGCGCTGGCGGGCAACGCGCTCCTCGGCTTTTCCGAACCCGGCCCATTCGGCGGCTGGAATATCGACTGGAATCCCGCCGCCATCATGCTGGAGGCCGTGGGACTCGTCGCTTCGCCTTACGGCAATCCGTTTTACCGCGATCCGCTCGGGCCGGTGATTCGTTCCGCCCTCCCCGAACAGGATCTCGCCGCGCTCAATACCACGCGCGATGGCCCGCAACTGTTCATTTGCGCAACCGACGTACGAACCAACCAACGCGCAATCTTCACCCGCCCCGAGATTTCCATTGACGTATTGCGCGCTTCCGCATGCCTGCCGAGCGAGTTTCGCACCATCAGCGTGGGCGGCATACCGTACTGGGATGGCGGCTATCTGGGCAACCCGCCATTGGCGCCGTTGATCGCCCATGCCCAGGACCTGATTCTCGTTCTCGCGAATCCGTTCGTGCGCCACGACATGCCGCCTAAAGACGCGCGCGGCATTCTCGACCGGCTCAATGAAATCGGTTTCAACGCGTCCGTCGTACTGGAGATCAACGCGATCGAAGCGGTCAACCGTGTGCTCGACTCGGTCGGCGAGGAAGCGGCGCGCAAAAGCCGCTTCAAGCCCGTCAGGTTTCACCTGATTCGCGACGACGATTTTCTCGCGAAGTTCGGTTTTGTTTCCAAGAGCAGCACGTCCTGGTCATTGCTCAAAACGCTCTTCGAGCGTGGCCGCGAAGTGGCGAACGTATGGCTCGAGAACGACTACGCGAAACTCGGGCAAGCGTCTTCGCTCGACGTCAAGGGTTCGTTGCTCGATCCGACGCTCAAGCACAGCGGCAACGCGAGCGCGCGACGAAACTGAAAAGGACGATTTCCATGCCGCGCACCGCATCGAGAGCGCTAGCGACGGTTTCGACGTCGGTCTGAAACCGATCCGCCATCGCGCGCACCTTAGCCGGACTGATCGCTTGTCCAGCCGCGGCTCCACGCTTGCGGCAGTAGTCTCAATCGCCTGCCCGCGAGATGACCCTCGCGATGGCCTCCGCAGCCGTCGCAACGTTGTTGTCATTGAGCGCGGCGACGCACATGCGCCCGGACCGGATCAAGTAGACGCCGTGCCGTTCGCGCAGCGTGTCGACCTGGTCTGCCGACAAGCCGGTGTACGTGAACATACCGCGCTGCTCGAGGTAGCGCGCGAGCATCGTGTCCGGCACCTTGCCGCGCAGGCGTTCATGGATCTCCGCACGCATACGCATGATGCGCCGGCACATCGATGCAAGCTCTTGTTGCCATGATTGCCGCATTGCCGGTGTCGTCAGCACGCGCGCTACGATCTTTGCGCCGTGCGTCGGCGGATTGCTGTAGTTCGCGCGCACAGCGCTCGTCAATTGACCCAATACGCGCCCGGCAACATCCGGCGACTCGCAAATCACCGACAGTCCGCCGCACCGCTCGCCATACAGCGAGAAGTTCTTCGAGAATGAATTGGCCACCAACGCCGGCACGTTCTGGCGCACGAGTTCGCGAATCGCAAATGCGTCCGCGTCGATGCCCGCGCCGAAGCCCTGATACGCCATGTCGATGAAGGGCAGCAGGGTCCGCTTCCTGATGACCTCGATCAGTTGCACCCATTGCACGTCGTTCAGATCGACGCCCGTCGGGTTGTGACAGCACGCGTGCAACAGGACGACGCTGCGCGCCGGCAGCGCGTCGATGGCCGATAGCATCTCTTCGAACTTGAGCCCGCCGCTCGATTCGTCGTAGTACGGGTACGTGTCGACTTCGAATCCCGCGCGCTCGAAGATGAACCGGTGGTTTTCCCACGTCGGATCGCTGACCCATACCCGTGAGCCCGCAAAATAGCGCTTGATGAAATCCGCACCGACCTTGAGCGCGCCCGAGCCGCCCAAGGTCTGCACAGTCGCGATGCGCCCCTCGGTACGTGCGGGCGAGTCGTCGCCGAACACCAACGATTGCACGGCATCGCGGTAGTGGGCGAAGCCCGCCATCGGCAGGTACGGCTTTGGACCGGGCTCGGCGAGCAGTTGTCCTTCGGCCTCGCGTACGGCTTGCATCACCGGTAAGCGGCCTTGATCGTCGTAATAGATGCCGATGCTCAGATTGACCTTATGGTCGCGCGAATCCTTCGCGAAGTTCTCGTTCAATGTGAGGATCGGGTCGCCCGCATAGGCATCGATGTGTTCAAACATGCTGATTCCCTGGATTAGGCCAAATAGTTGCAGAAACGGGGTGCCTAGCGCATCGGCACACCAACTGGTACCGAGGCGTCCGCGCGTCGATTGCGCAAGCGATAGCCGACGCCCAGCGCAACGAGCCAAACGGGGATCAGGTAGACCGACATGCGCAGATCCGGTATCAGCCACATCACCACCAGGATCCCGCCAAGGAACACCAGACACAGATAGTTGGTGAGCGGATAACCCAGGCTGCGGAATACGGTCGTCTCACCGGCTCGCGCTTTCGCAGCGCGGAATCGCAAATGAATGATGCTGATCATTGCCCAGTTGATGATGAGCGCCGAGACGACGAGCCCCATCAGCAGTTCAAATGCCTTGCCGGGCATCAGGTAGTTGATCACCACGCAGGTGGCCGTCGCCACGGCGGAAACACCCAGCGCGACGAGCGGAATCCCGCGGGCGTTCACCTTCAGCAGAGCGCGCGGCGCATTGCCCTGGCCTGCGAGGCCGTAAAGCATGCGGCTGTTGCAGTAGACGCCGCTGTTGTACACCGACAGCGCGGCGGTGAGCACCACCGCATTGAGCACGTTGGCGACGAAGTTGCTATTCATCGCGTGAAAGATCAGCACGAACGGACTACCGCCCGTAACGACTTTTTCCCACGGATACAGCGACAGCAGCACGCCGAGTGCGCCGACGTAGAAAATCAGGATCCGGTAGATCACCTGGTTGGTCGCGCGCGGGATGGTGTGCGAAGGATCTTCCGCCTCGGCGGCCGTAATGCCGACGAGTTCCAGTCCACCGAACGAGAACATGATGACAGCCATCGCCATCACGAGGCCCGACACGCCGTTCGGAAAGAAGCCGCCGTGGCGCCAGAGATTGGCCACGCCCGCGTCAGGGCCTGCGTGGCCCGAAATCAACAGGTAGCCGCCGAAGCCGATCATGCCGACGATCGCCGCGACCTTGACGATCGAGAACCAGAACTCGAGTTCGCCGTACGACTTCACGCTGGTGAGGTTGATCGCGTTGATGACGCAAAAGCAGACGAGCGCGGAGACCCACGTGGGCAGACCGGGCCACCAGTACTGCATGTAGATGCCAACGGCCGACAGTTCTGCCATTGACACGAGAACGTACAGCACCCAGTAGTTCCAGCCGGACACGAAGCCGGAGAATTGGCCGCAGTATTTGCCTGCGAAGTAGCTGAAGGATCCCGCAACCGGCTCGTCGACGACCATTTCGCCGAGTTGCCGCATGATGAAGAAGGCGACGATGCCCGCGATCGCGTACCCGAGCAACACGGACGGTCCTGCCGTCTTGATGGTCTGCGCGATGCCGAGAAAGAGGCCGGTGCCGATTGCGCCTCCTAGCGCGATCAACTGAATGTGACGATTTTTCAGGCCGCGCTGTAGCGTGCCTTGTTGCTGGTGTGCCACGATGTTGTCTCCTGTGTCCTGCGGTTGGTTCTGGACGCCACGCCTCGCTTTTCGCCTGCTCTGGTCGAGAGCTATCAACGGGGTTGTACGCGCGTCAAACCTTCAGCGTGCCCCGCTCGATCTGATCGCGTTCGAGCGACTCGAACAGCGCCTTGAAATTGCCTTCGCCGAAACCTTCATCACCCTTGCGCTGGATGAATTCGAAAAAGACAGGGCCAAGCAGCGGCTTGGAAAAAATCTGCAGCAGCAGGCGCGGCGACCCGTCTGCCGTCGTTCCGTCGAGGAGGATGCCGCGCGATTGCAATTCGCCCACCGGCTGACCGTGGCCCGGCAAGCGCGTCTCGAGCGCATCGTAGTAGTAGCTGTTGGGCCCCGTCATCAGCGGCACGCCTGCCATCTGCAGGTTGTCGATAACCGTTATCAGATCGTCCGTCAGGAACGCGATGTGTTGAATGCCCTCGCCATTGAAGGCCATCAGGAATTCCTCGATCTGCCCGCTCCCCTTGCCAGATTCCTCGTTCAATGGAATGCGGATCTTGCCGTCCGGCGCCGTCATCGCCTTCGACGTGAGACCCGTGTATTCGCCCTCGATGTCGAAGTAGCGTAGCTCACGGAAGTTGAACAGCGTCTCGTAGAAGTTGGCCCAATACGTCATGCGGCCGCGATAGACGTTGTGCGTGAGGTGGTCGACGAGGCGCAAGCCATGACCGGCCGGCCGCCGCTCGACACCTTCGATGAACTCGAAATCGATGTCGTAGATCGACTTGCCGTCCTCGAAGCGGTCGATCAGATAAAGCGGTGCGCCGCCAATGCCTTTGATTGCCGGCAATCTCAGCTCCATTGGACCGGTTGCGATTTCGATCGGCTGAGCCCCTAGCGACAGCGCGCGGGCGTAGGCCTTGTGCGAATCCTTCACGCGAAATGCCATGCCGCACGCACTCGGGCCATGCTCGGCGGCAAAGTAAGCGGCCGCACTGTTGCGCTCGCGATTGACGATGAAGTTGATTTCGCCCTGGCGGTAAAGCAGCACGTCCTTCGAACGGTGGCGAGCCACCAGTGTGAAGCCCATCTGCTCGAACAGCGGTTCAAGAACATTGGGTACGGGCGAGGCAAATTCAACGAATTCGAAGCCCATCAGTTGCATTGGATTGTCAAACAGGTCGGCCATGATCTCTCAGGTTCAGCAGAGGGTGAATGATTTGTGGCGAGCAACCGGCACCGAGTGCTGCCGGGTGTCGGAAAAATGAAAGCAAATTTCTCCAATCGCCAGGCAGGCAGCGTCCTCGGACCACTCTCTCAACGCATCTGCCGGCGTCGTTGCAGCGCCATCTGGATTCAGTGTAAATTTTTATCGACGCAATTGGATTTCCTTGCAGACGCAGACAAACCCTGATTTGTGCATTAATATTTCATTTCACTGGAGAACGAGGAAATAAAAGTGCAGACAATCGACATCGACCGTATCGACGTGCGTCTACTAGAGATTCTTCAGTCCCAGGGGCGCATCTCCAATCTCGAACTTGCGGAGGCGATCAAACTGTCGCCCGCGCAAACGCTGAGGCGGCATCGCCGGCTCGAGGAAATGGGTGTGATCAAACGCTACGAGACGCGGCTCGACGCGCAGCTGCTGGGCTTTGGCGTAGTGGCCTTCATCCAGGTGACGATGGAGCGAGGCCATGTCCGCGACCTGTCGAAGTTCAAGCGAATGATCTCGGAACTCACCCAGGTTCAGGAATGCTTCGTCGTAACGGGTGATATCGATTACATGCTCAAGGTCGTGGCGCAAGACCTGAAAGCGCTGTCGGAGTTTCTGCTGGATACGCTGATGCGCATTCCGGGCGTGAGCGGAGTCAAGTCCAGCGTTTGCCTCGATGAAATCAAATGTACGGGCGCTGTCCCGTTGGCGGCCTAGCCCGCTGAGCGCGAGCGTCGCCCGTCACATTCCGGTGCCCACTATTCCCCGCATGCGTGCGTGCGCTTCAACGGTCATTTTGCTCCTGAAGGTCACAGCTCCCAGGCGATGCAGAGCGAGGCACTAGTTCACCCTCCCGAGTTCACCCTCCCGACCGACCGCAATATCGAGCGTCCTTGCGCGGTCAGACGCCCTCGCGCGCATCCAGACGCGAGCTTTTCCAGAAATACAAGTTGGCGCTCGCACAACGCGTCGAGATCGCCGGGATCGAAATTTTCTGGACGGGGGTTTGTCTCGAGAAGCATGAGCGTTGCGATCTCATGTGGGCTAAGCATCGTCGTCTCCCTGGCTCTGATGTTCCATGCATCATGGTCCTTCCTCGAAGGATAGATGCTCGTCAAAACGTGTCGACGCGCATTTTGTCGCATACCTCGATGCGCGAATCCGGCTTCCCGGGCGCAGGTCGAAGCCTCAGCATGCCGCCACGCTTCGTGTAGGACATTCCGCCCCGAGAGAGCCCAACCGCCCCGCAACACGGTCGATAGCCACGAGATGACTGAGTGCCTGACAGAACGTCTCGTCGAGACTGCGCTCCGCATCCAGCGCGACGACGCCGTTGACCTCGAACACGGCGCGATAGGCCGCCACCTGACGCGTCAGAAAGCTCATCGGCGGCGGCTGGTCGTTCTCGTCGTTCCTTGCCCGCACGCGACGGTGTGAAGTCGCGCCGGAAACGTTCAGACCAAAGGCGACATCGGGACGCAGCAAGTGACCGGCGATGCTGCGGAGCACAGGCGCAGTCTCAGCGGGATCGGAACGCGTGCCGATTTCAGCCTGAGAGGTGAACACGTAACGGTCGCAGAAAACGACGTCGCCGCGTTCCAGTGCCGGTATGACCGTGTCGGTCAGATGCTGGACGAGGTCTCCCATGATGGACAGCAGAATGCCCAGCATGTCGACGCGCCGTCGGTTTACGTCGAGTCCGGAACCGGCGCTCGATGTATGCCAGTGGCTGTCCACCATATCCCGGAACAGCGCATCTTTGCGGATCCTACGGGTCGGCGTAAACGTCGTCACGCAGTTGAGCCCCGCACGCGTGCACGCGCTTTCGAGCCTTTCCATCAGTGACGACTTCCCCGCCCCATCCACACCGCACAACGTGACCAGAACCCCCGGATAAGCATGCGGTTTGAGCTCGAGCGTTTCGAAGACACCATTCGACATGAAATCACCTCAGACCATAACTTCCCGAGACTCCGCGAGCATCTCGTCACGGGCCTCGATCGGCGCGAGGACCGCGCTGAAGTGCTTGAGCATCGACGGTGCCGAGACGATGCGCATTCCCCTGATCGCATCGCGTCGTTGGTAGACCCGGATCAACGCGGCGGCAGCCGCCGCGAGGTGGCTATCGGTGTAGACGCGGCGAGGAATGGCCAGCCTCAGCAGTTCCAGCCGCGGGGCGCTGACAGTGCCCGTCGACGGATCTTCTTTCAGGAACGCCAACGAGCCCAGACCGACGGCGCGCACGCCGCCCTCAAGATAAAGCTGGGCAGCCAGCGCCTCGGCCGGGAATTGCGAGCGCGGCAGGTGCGGCAGGAAGGCGGCCGCATCGACGTACACCGCGTGTCCACCGGTCGGTCTCAGTATCGGAACGCCGCCGGCAAGCAGTGTGTCCCCTAGCCGTTCGACCTGACCTACTCGGTGTTGCAGGTATCGGTCGTCGACCATCTCGCGCAGACCGATCGCGAGTGCCTCGAGATCGCGGCCCGCCATCCCTCCGTAGGTGACGAAACCTTCGTACAGCACGAGCAGCGGCACGACCTGCTCATAGAGCGTGCGCGACCGTGTCGCGAGCAAGCCGCCGATGTTGACCAGCGCGTCCTTCTTGCAGCTGAACGTGCAGCCCTCGGCATAGGAAAACTGCTCCTTCAGAATTTCCGCCACGGACCGGTTCGCATAGCCGCTCTCGCGCTGCTGGATGAAGTAAGCATTCTCCGCGCAGCGCGCCGCATCGAAGTAGACCGGAATCGCAAACTCATCGGCCAACGCCCTCACCGCCCGCAGGTTCGCCATCGATACCGGCTGGCCGCCGCCCGCGTTGTTCGTCAGCGAGACCATGATCAGCGGAATATTGTCGCGCCCTTCGCTCTCGATCACGTTGCGCAGCTTCTGCACATCCACGTCGCCCTTGAACGGGTGCTCGACAGCGGGCTGGTAGCCGATTTCGGCGACGCACGGTATCGCGGTCCCGCCGGCAATCGATACGTGTGCCTCGGTCGAATCGAACGGCGCGTTGAATGGCACCACCTGGCCTGGGCGCACGAGGGTCCGAAACAGGAAGTGCTCGGCCGGCCGGCCCTGATGGGTCGGCAATACGTAGTCGAAGCCGAGCATGTCCCGCACGGCCTGCGTCAACTTCGTGAAACTGCGGGAACCGGCATATGATTCGTCGCCGGTCATGATGCCGGCCCACTGGTTCGCGCTCATCGCGGAGGTGCCGCTGTCCGTCATCAGATCGATGTAGACGTCGTCTGCTTCGAGGCGAAAGACGTTGTACCCGGCGGCGACAAGCCGCGCCTGCCGTTGCTCGCGGTCGATCAGCCTGATCGGCTCGACCATCTTGATCCTGTACGGCTCAGGCTGGCTGTTTTCTAAAAGCATGCACTCCTCCTGGGTTGAAAGTACGCAGGCCACTGGATGACTGGCCGCTTCGGGCATCGCACACCGCATCAGGCACTTTGCTCGATCGGCACAACCTCGATCGGTGCCCAATCCGCATCGCCACCGGCCGCGGACGTGCGGTGACATCCGCGAGCGTCGTGGGCCGCTTCGAAGCGTTTCTCGATCCGGTTCAGGATCGACCAATACGCGCCCCGTTCGCCTTGCGCGATCGCTTCGACCAGCGCGTCGTTCGCGTTGTAGTTGAACAGACTCGCGTTGGTCCCGAAGAACCGCCGATCATTGCCGATCAGATCGGCAATGAATTGCTGCGGGTCCGGGCCCAATGCGGTCGGCAGATAGAACACCGGATGCAGCAGATCGTCGTTGCCTTCGATATGGCCGTGAAGATTCGGATTTCCGACGTGCAGGCCTTCGCGGCGAATCATCTGCTCGAGCTCGGTGCCGGGGAAAATCCTCAGCCCGACCGTCACCGAAACGCGCTCCGGATCGACCCGCTTGATGAATTCGATCGTCTCGCGCGCGGTTTCCTGCGTCTCGCCGGGCGCGCCGAACAGCAGCTCGATGATGTGCTCGAGGCCGTGGCGCTTCGCCGTATTGACCGCATGCTCGATGTCGTCGGCGCAAAAGGTGCGGCGCAGTATCTTCAGCATCGTTTCGCTGGCGGTGTCGACGCCGAAGTTCATGCCGACGCAACCGGCTGCTTTCATCGCGGCCGCGAGTTCATCGGGAAACGGCCGCGGCATACCGTACGCATACCACTGGATTTTGCCGGCGAGCCCGTGCCGGATGATGGCCGCGCACAGCGCAAGAGGATGCGCGACGCTCAGATTGAATTCCGAGTCGTTGATGTGAAAGACGTTGACCCCGCGTTCTTCGAGCGATGCCATCTCGGCGACGACATCATCGGGTTCGCGCATGCGCACCGTGCGGCCTTTGATCAGCGGCTCGACGCAATAGATGCAGGAGCGATTGCAACCGCGCTTCGTTTCGATGCCGATCTGGCCGCCTTTGGCGAAGTAGTGGGGGTTGTCGACCAGCTCGCGTTTGTGAGGCCCGATGCTGGCCAGCGGTCCGCATGCGTTCGGGGCGAGCGGCGTAGCGCGCACCCCGGCCGTGTCGCGGTAAACCACGCCGGGTATGTGCGTGAAACTCCTGCCTTCTTCGAGGCAGGTCAGCAGCTCGGGAAAGCTGAATTCACCTTCCCTGACGATGCCGAAGTCGGCGTCGAGGTAAGCAAGCAGTTTTTCCGGCATCACCGAGTAGCCCGCGCCGCCCATCACGACCGGAACCGCGCGCGCGCGCCGAAGCAACGCGACGATGTCCCTGATTCTGTCGAGAAAGCTGTAGCCGCTGGAAAAATAGACGTCGTCGGTATTTCGCAGCGTCACCCCCCAGTAATCCGGCGCGGCGGTGCGGCAGTGCGCGGCAATGGCCGCCTCGCAATCGTCGGAGAAGCACAGGTCGAGCAAATCGAGCGCGAACCCGGCTCGCTCCATCGGCGCCGACAGGTAGTCGAATGCAATCGGCGCAATCGCCGGTTTGATCTGGTTCGTGTTGACGAAGGTGACGCGCTTGGCCATGTTCGATCGGTCTCGGTGGAAAGGTTCGCGAGGGCTCGCAGGAATGCGCCTAGACGGCGACGTCGATGGACAGCTTCTGGCCCGCGCGGGCCACCGTCATCTCGCTCATGAAATCGCTGAACCGATGCATCATCACCGCCGCGAGGTGCTTTGCCTTGTCCTCGCAGTCGGAGAATGCATAGAAGCCCGGACCCGCGCTGCTCATCCCCGCGTACACCGCGCCCTCGCGTTGCATCGTCTCGTCGAACTCGCGCATCACGTCGGTCCGGAAAATGCCTTCGAGCACCTTCATGTTGCTCATGCTGTTGAGTTCCCAGCCGTGCTTCAGAAACGCGAACAGGTCGTTGCGATGCAGTGCCGGCCGCAATTTCTGTTCGATGAAGTTGCGCCACGCGATGCCGTAGCGCTTCTGCCACTCGACAAAATGCGTCGGCACGAAGCCCGCCTCGGTGGTGCCGGACATGTCCGCGCCTTCGCCATGGGCGCGCAGCGCTTCGGTCGATAGCGTGTCGTAGTTGCCAACGGCGGTGGTCACCCACAGGTTTTCCGAACTCAGGTTGCCGAGAAAACGGCCGTTGCCGTGCTTCTCGTCGACCCAGACCAGACCGCCGAAGAACAGGCACGCTTCGCCGACGCCGGTCTCCAGTCCGAAATACACGTGCTCGTCATCCTTCGCGGTCTCGACGTAGTTGCGGGTGATCATTTCCCACATGTCGTGCGGCGAAAACGGAGAGCCGAACAACGCGTTCAAGCCGGCGAGCGTCGCGGTGTTGAACGAGACATTCGAGCCGAAGCCGCTGTGCTGGTGCTGGATGCTGCGCACCCGATCGACGCGGATGTCGTCACGTGCGTAGCCGACGGCTCGCTTGAACAACTCGAGCATGTGCCGCCCGCTCGGCACGTCGCAGCCGCCCTCGCCGTTGGTCGTCTTCGTGACGGTGATCCGGTGTCCGACTGTGCTCGTCGATACGCCGAGTCCGCCGCCGCCGAAGCCGGGCGCCATTTGCATAAAGTCGAATACCGCGAAGTGAAGGCGCCCTGGCACCGAGACCTCGGCACGATCGTAGCTCGGTACCGCGTCGCGCTCCCAGTGCGGCAGCACAGTCAGATTCGCACCCGGCAGGAACTGCCCCGCTTTCGCCTTCCATGCCTGATTCATTGCTCTACCTCCATCCTCGTGAGTATTCCCAAGCGATACGTTTCGCGACCATCAATACGCACCACTCACTGTTCGCGCTCCTGGCGCACGGTTCGTGCCAGGCACGCTCTTGCAGCGCGACGTGAGTCCTCGTCAGAAGCAATGACGCAAGCGGGCAGCCAGATTTCAAAGGGCAGCGCGATACATGCGCACGTTTAGATGTTTGGACGTCGGCATGCGTACCGGGCCGGTATCGAATGTCCCGCAGTCGATCTGCAACCAACAGATGCGCTTCGCCTGTTGGCCCGGCACCGACATCCAGCAGGCTGCGACGGGCTCGCCCCGAACGTGCGTCGGCAAATCGCAGACTCCGCTTCAATCGGCGCGAAACCCGCGCGGCCTTTTGAGATCTGGGCACTTCGGTCCGTTCTTGCAGGGAATGAGGAGGACCTTCGTGCTGCCGACGCACGACTGGCATGAACCCTGCAAAAAGCATCCACAGTTGGTGGCCGACCTGCCTCGATTCCTTCCTGACGTATCCGAACCCGAATCGCGAGACACCGGTCGATTGCCACTCGTGACTCGCCCTCTTGATCTTTGCCGGGAGCCGCAGATGACAGCAACCTTGAAGGACGACGCGCTGGCGCGACGCCACATCGATTGGCCGCGCGCCTTGCGGGCGATCAAAGCATTGAGGGCGAACGTAGACGATATTCAGCATGCCTACGAAGTGATGATCGCGCTCGACGGCGGCCAGATGGAGGCGATGTACCAGCGTTTTCTCGGCGAGCCCGGCGCCGGCGCGCTGCTTGCCGAGCAGCCGTCACTGCTCGGCAAGCTCGCGGATTCCGACACGCTGCTGCGCTTGCCGCCGGGCTCGTTCGGCCGCGCTTACATGGCGATGATGAAGCACAGCGGCTACAGCGCCGATGGTCTGCTGCAGGCGAGCCGGCTGGCCGCGGGCCTCGAAGAAATTCTCCCCGGCCCGGACCGTCAGTGGTTCATCGAGCGCACCGGCTGCATTCATGACCTGCTGCACGTATTGACGGGCTATGGCCAGGACTGGGCCGGCGAGACCTCGCTTCTCGCGTTCGACTGCGGGCTCGAACCGATGCGCGCGCGCATCGTCGGTCTGCTCGGCACCGCGTTGACTGCGCCGTGGTGGCCGAACTTCTGGGTCCATCGTTTTCTGCGCCGCGCGTGGCTGCGTGGCAAGCGCGCGCTCATTCCCCTTTCCTACCGCTGGGAAGAAGCGTTGCAGCGGCCACTCGAAGCCGTCCGCCTGGAACTGGCGATCGAGCCTGTCGCGCTCGCGCATCCACAGGGCATCCTGGCCGGCGGCCAGACACTGCCGTGGCGCTACGCCGCGTCGAGCAACGCGTGAACGGAAAGGGATCCAGCATGGCCAGCACACCGAAAAATGCGTCGACGCGCAACACCGTATTCGGCGTCGTACGCACGCAGTTACTGCGCGTCTGCCGCGAGCATCAGCGCGACTTCAACACTGAGATTCGCCTCGACAGTTCGCTGATCGCAGATCTTGGCCTCGACTCGCTGTCGCTCGTCGAAGCGGTGGTCGCACTAGAGCAGGTGTTTGGCATCGAGCGTCTGCCGCTGGAAGCGTTGAACGAAGAACGCGCCGAAGCGTATTTCACGGTCGGATCGCTAGTGGACCTATGCATCCGGCACGCCGCCGTCCGTGTAGACGCCAATGAGGGGTTGCGCACATGAGCCCGCGCCTTTCGCTGGTCACCCCGCACGCGAGACGTGGCCGGCTCGCCACTGCGGCAGCCGCGTTCGGCCACACGCTCGGTCGCATGCCGCTGGCGACAGAGGCGGTGCCGATCGCCGGCGCGTTCGTCTGCTCGCTGCTGCTATACGGACGGATAGCCGGCGTCGCCATTGAACCGGGCTGGCGCTTGCTGGCCGGTCTTGCGTCGTTTTTTTTGCTGTTCGTCCAGCTTCGCCTGATCGACGACCTCGACGACCTCGAACGCGACTATCCCGCCGGGCACGCGCTGTTGGCGCGACGCGAGGCGCGACGCACACGCCTCGTCGCCAGCCTCGCGGCAAGCGCGATCCTGCTCGTTGCGCTGAACACCGGCATGGGGCACGCGAGGACGGCCGCCGCTGCCGCCACCGCACTGGCCTTCGCTGCGCCGTTCGTCTTCAAGCGGCTGCTCCCGACCCACCCGCTGCTGTGCCTACCCTTTTTCGAGGGTGCGCCCTTCGCCATCTTCATGTACGGCTTTTTCTTGTGGCGCGACGTTGCTGGGCGCGAACTGAGCTTCTACGTCGTGGTGTGCGTAGCGGGTTCGATGTGGACCGGCTATGAGTTCTGGAAGTTCTCGCGCAAGGTCGGCACCACCGCACTGCAGCCCTATCTCCTGTCGGCGCGCGCCATTCGGGTCGCGCTGAATGCCCTGCTGATTCTGGCGCTCGGCATCAACGTATCGCTCTCGCGCCTGGCAAGCCTGTCGCAAACGTATTCGATCTATGCCGCAACGCTGCCGCTCGTGTGGCTCGTCTGGCTCAACGCGAGCTGGCCGGGCCCCGCGAGCAGACCGGGCCGGCCACGCTGGGCTGGCACCCGCTTCATCGTCGCCGTCGAGCTCGGACTGCTGGCCGGGCTTCTCCTCAAATGACACGCAACCCTGGATGGTCACCCACGATGGATAAGCACGTTCTCGTCACCGGTGCGCGAGGTCTGTTGGGCGCCGAAGTGATCGCCCGGCTGACGGCGATGGGGTACCCGGTCGTCGCATTCTTGCGCTCCGATGGACCGGTTGTCCGCAACGACGGCACACCGCTCGCGGCAACACCGTACGGCGGCCACACGCCCGCTGCCGGAACCTTCGCATGTGTGCGGGGCGACGTCGCCGAGCCCAGGCTTGGGCTCGATCCGCACACCTACGAGGCACTGCGCGCGGCAACGGGCGCGATCGTCCATTGTGCCGCGCTAACCAGCTTCGGGCGCAAGCCCGAGGTCTACGACGCGATCAACTTTCGCGGCACCGAGCGCATCGTCGAGTTCGCGCAAGGTAGCGGCGACGCGCCGATTCCGCTGCTCTACGTGAGCACCGCCTATGTCTGCGGCGAGCGCCCCGGCGTGTTCAGCGAGGACGATCTCGAGCTCGGTCAGCGTCTGGGCAACCCGTATGAGCAGAGCAAGTACCGCGCGGAACAGTCGGTGCGAGCGGCGATGCGCAGCGGTCTGCCGGCGGCGGTGCTGCGCCCGTCGATCATCGTCGGCGACTCGGCGAGCGGCGTGATCCGCAAGTTCGACACGCTGTACACCGTCGTGCGCCTGACGGCCGCGGGACTCGTGCGCACGATGCCGGGCGACTACGGCGCGACGCTGAACATCGTGCCGATCGATTGGGTCGCGGACTGCGTCGTCGAAGCGCTGGCGAAGTTTCCGCTCGTGCGCGGACGCACGCTGCATCTGACCTCGGGCACGCCGACCACGCTGCGCGAAATCAATGACGTCTGCGCGGAGTTTCCCTCGTTTCACGTGCCTCGCTATGTGCCGCGGCATGTCTTCGACGCCGCCGCGATGAAACCGCTCGAGCGGCGTTACTACGACGAGGTCGTGAAACTGTACGAGTCGTACCTGACTCGCCAGGTGCGCTTTGCACGCGACGCGACCGCCGCGATCCTGCCGGCCCTGCCTCGCGCGACGGGCAAAACGCTGCTGCGCAGGATCTTTCGTTACGGGATCGCGGCGGGCTACTTCGTGCCGCGCACGGCTTGACGCTCAGGGAGCCTAACCATGTTGATGACTGATCCGATGCTCGCCGAGCTCTGGCAAAAAGCGCGGGCCGCGCTCGGCGCCCAGTTCGAACAGCGGGCACCGAGCGCCGTGTTTCTCGAAGGCTCGATCGCCGAAGGCTTTGGCAACGAGCGCTCCGACGTCGACTTCGTCGCGATCGTCGATAGCGGGCTAGAGCCAGCCACGATGCCGTACATCCTGTTCATCGACGGCCGCCGCGTCGAGGTCAGGTTGCTGAGTCCGGCGCGGCTGCGCCGCGAACTCGCGCAGGTTCGCGCAGCGCTCGGCAAAGGCCGGCGCGCGGTCGCGCGTCTGTCGTGGAATCTGCTCGAACGGTGCCAGCGCTTTATCGGCGCGCTGCCGATCGACAACCCGGCGTTGATCGAGACGCTGCAAGCGGCGCTTGGCCGCGAGGCGCTGTGCGAGGCGGTGGCGCTGTGGTTCGAGGATTTCGCGCGTCAGACCGGCCGTTATGCGGTGGCGATGTTCGCGCTCGGCGAGCCCGACTACGCACGCGCCTGGATCAGGACCGCCGCGTTTCATGCGGCGAAGAGTCACGTGGCGCGCCTCGGCGAGTGCTACATGAGTCCGAAATGGCTGTCGCTGCAACTCGAACGCGCGGCCGTCGACGCCGGCCGCGTCGGCCGTCTGTGGGGCCTGCTGCACGCGCCGCGCGAGCATGGCGCCGAAAGCGGGTTCCTCGCGGCGGGGGTCGCGCTGATCCGCGAGTTCGGCGTCAACGGTGTGAGCCTCATGGCCGACAACGTGCTGATTGGCCCCGGCAAGGACACGACGACCTGGCAGATCGGCGAACGGGTCCACGTGCTGCGAGGTAGCGACGTCTTTGCGCTCGACGACGAAGCGGCCGAGGCCTGGCGAGCGATCACCTTCGACACGCCATGCACGGCCATCGCGAGCCGTGGCGACGCGCAAGCGGCGAGCCGGCAGCGCGCGCTGATCGCGGACTTCAGCCGGCTGGGTCTCGTCAGCCTGCGCTGGAAGGGCAGCGGAGAAATCCACGCACGTCAGCAGGCGACGTCGATGCCGGTGTCGCGCGCGCCGTTGATCTCGATCGACGGCGCGCGCCTCGCGGGCGGCCGCGCGAGCGGTGCCCAGTTGCTGCCGATGCCCGCCGGGCGCTTCGCCGAAGCGGGTCTCGAGATGATCTGGGCCAACATCGGTCTCGAGAACGCGCGCGAGGATGCCCAGGGCGCACTCCAGCGCGGCCAATGGAAGGTGCTCGAGTACGCGCTGCAACGGATGATGCAGACCGCCTGCATGGTCACGCTCGGCGCGCATGGCGTGACGCCGCAGTCGACGATGGAAGAAGCGACGCTCGACGCGATCCGGCTGCTGCCGCTCGATGCGGCGCTGATCGACGGCATCCGCGAACTCGAACAGTGCTCGATCGGATCGGCTCGCGATGCACAGCGTTACGTCGCGCTCGCCGATGAACTCGCGCAGCGTCTGCGCGACCTCGGCGGCGACCCGCGGTTTCCGGCGAGCTTCGATACGGCGTCGGGCTGGCGCGGAACGATCCACGCCGCCTACGACTGGATCAACCTCGGCGCGCATCTGCACGCGCGCTTCCCGCAGACCGCTCACGGCGGGCGCGGTACAGCCGAGGAAGCAAGAGACCTGCTCGCTTCGTCGAGCACCTGAGCAACGGGGACCTCAATGACTTTCGACACCATCACGCACGCACGCGGCGAATTCGAATCGGCCGAAAGCTGCGCCGCCCCGACAGCATCGCCACGCCTGATCCTGAGCGCGGCGAGTCCGGCCGAAACGATCGAGCGGCTCGCCGGCAACAAGGGACGATCGCTCCATCGGCTTGCCAACCTCGGCGTGGCGGTGCCGCACTGGGCGATTCTCGGCACCGACTGCTTCGCGGAGTTCCGCCGCGACGGCGGCCTCGATCAGACCATCGCCGCGCTATTGCGCGACTTCACGCCTGCGAACGCCGCCGCGATCGCGAGCGCGATCCGCGAGGCCGTGCTGACGTGCGACATCAGCGCCGCGTTGCGCGCCGACATCGCACGCGCGCACGACATCATTGGAGACGGACCGCTCGCGGTGCGCTCGTCCGGCATCGAAGAAGACAGCGCGAGCTTCTCGTTCGCAGGCCAGTTCGACACGTTCCTCGACGTCCGCGGGCTCGACGCGACGCTCGAACACGTACGCCGGTGCTGGGCTTCCGCGTATTCCGAGCGCTCGCTGCGCTACCGGCATCAGCACGGACTCGATATCGCCGGCGCCGGTATGGCCGTGATCCTGCAGCGCCTCGTTCAGGCGGACACGAGCGGCGTCGTGTTCACGCTCAACCCGGCCAACGGCAACCGCGACGAGCTCGTGCTGAGCGCCGTCTACGGGCTCGGCGAGGGACTCGTGTCGGGCGCGGTCGACGCCGACACGATCACCGTGGATCGCCACACCGGACAGCCCAGGCAGGTGGTGATCGGTGAAAAGCGCGAGCGTCATGACGGCCGCCACATCCGCGAGGTGCCGGCCGCGCTGCGCGACGCAGCGGCCCCTCTCTAACGACGAGATCGAGCGCGTCGTGGCGGCGGCCCGCACGCTCGAAAGCGAGCTCGGCGAGCCGCTCGATATCGAATGGTGTATCGCGGAGCACCAGCTGTGGATTCTGCAGGCGCGCCCCGTGACCACGCCGATCGCACCGGCCCCGTCGCGGACCGGCGAATTTCAGCTGTGGGACAACTCCAACATCGTCGAGAACTATCCCGGCGTGACGACGCAACTGACCTTCACCTTCGCGCAGCACGTCTATGCGCAGGTGTTCCGCGAGTTCTGCCGGTTGCTCGCGATTCCGCACAAGCAGCGGCGCGAGATGGATGGCTTCCTCGGCTCGACGCTCGCGTTCCTGAACGGGCGCGTGTACTACAACCTGCTGCACTGGTACAAGCTTTCCGGGCTCGCGCCGTTCCAAAACCTCGGGCGCAAGATGATGGAAGTCCAGATGGGCGTCGACGAGCCGCTCGATCTGGCGAGCTTCGCCGCGCTGATCGCGCCGTACAAGACCGGCTCGCGCGCCGGACTCGCCTGCATCCGGGCCTTGAGCGGCACGAAGTTCGCGTGGCACTTCGCGCGTCTCGCGCGCAACGTCGAGCGCTTCCGCGCGTTTTTCTATCCGGTCTACGACGAGTTCAACGCGCTCGACTATCGCTCGCTTCCCGCCGACGCCGTCTATGCGCACTACTGCCGCTTCGAGCAGGCGCTGCTAGCACGCTGGGGCATGATGATCGTGCTCGAGTCGGCGATCGGGCTCAGTTACGGCGTCGTCCGGCGGCTGATCAAGCGGTGGATGCCCGGTGCGCCCGACTGGCTCGAAGTGGCGGTGATCGGCGGCATGGACGACCTCGAGTCGATCGAGCCGGTCCGCAGGCTGAGCGCGATTGCGCAAGCCGTGCGGGCGAAGCCTCAGGTCGAAGCGCTGATCCGCAACACGCCGTCTGCCGTTGCGTATGCGGCGCTGCGCGGATGCGGCGCGCCCGAGATCGTCGCCGACATCGAGCGCTACCTCGCCGACTTCGCGTACCGCAGCAACAACGAACTGAAGCTCGAAGAGCCCGATCTGCGCGAAGACCCGGGCGTGCTGTTCGATATGTTGAAGGCCGCGCTCGCGCATGGTGCCGCGTCGATCGATCGCAGCGCCACCGAAGCGCACATCGACGCGTTGTTGCGTGAGCGGCTCAATCCGCTGCAGCGCTGGATTTTTGCACGCGCGCGCGGCCGCGTGCGCGCCGCGATCCGGGCGCGCGAGACCGTGCGCTTTTGCCGTTCGCGTGCGTTCGGGGTCGCGCGCCGGATGTTCCGCGCAATCGGCGAGGGTCTCGCCGCCGACGGCGTGCTGGCGACGGGCCGCGACATCTTCCATCTGCGCCTCGAGGAAATTCGCGGGTGCTTCGAAGGCACCGTCTCCCACCGCGAACTGCGCCCGCTCATCGAGCAGCGCAAGCGCGACGATGCCAGCTATCGCGACATGGCTGACCTGCCGCCACGCTTCGTCACGCATGGCCCAGTGGCGGCCTGGCTCAGCAACCCGGCGAACCTCGCCGCGTTGCGCGTGGCGCCTGCCCACGCGGCCGGCGCGACGCTGCGCGGCACGCCCTGCTCGCCGGGCTTCGCCGAAGGACGGGCGAAGGTCGTGCGCGAAGCGAACGAGTTCGACGGCGGCATCCTCGTCACCTATCGGACCGACCCCGGCTGGGTGCCCGTATTCGCGTCGGCGACCGGGCTGCTGATCGAGCGTGGCAGTCCGTTGACCCACGCCGCGATCGTCGCCCGCGAAATCGGCATCCCGACCGTCGTCCAGATTCCGGGCCTCACCACGCGCGTGCAGTCGGGCATGCAGCTCAAGGTCGATGGCCATAGCGGCGTGATCGAACTGCCCGAGCCGACCTGACATGAATTGACCGCCCGTTGATCACTGAAACCGCCCCTGAAGGAAACCACCATGTACCGCCTGCTCAACGATCGTCGCGACCTGCCGCATCTGCGGCTCTACCTCCGGTGCGCGCTGATATTCATTCCCGCCGCAGCCGTGCTGTTTGGGCTCGGCCGCTTTCCCTGGTGGCTGGGCGTTGCATACGTGCTGGTCTGGAACGCGTTCGGCGACCGTTTCACGATGAGCTACCACTGCACGCTGCATCGGCGGCTCTTCAGGAAGCAGTACCGGGCGCTCGAGATCCTGCTCGACTGGGTGCTGTGTCCGTTCTTCGGTCAGACACCGGGCACGTTCTATGTCCATCACATGGGCATGCATCACATCGACGACAACCTGCCACGCGACCTGAGCTCCACGATGCGGTTTCAGCGCGATAGCGTCATCGGCTTTCTGCACTACTACCTGCGCTTCGCCGCGCTGGTGCCGCTCGATCTGTCCGTCTATCTGTGGCGCTCGCGCAATACGAAGCTGATCAGGCAACTGCTCGTGGGCGAGGTCGCGTTCTACTCGGCGGTTGCCGCCGCCGCGTACTGGAACCTGCGGGCGACGCTGGTCGTGTTCGTGTTTCCGTTCGTGTTCGTGCGGCTGATGATGATGATCGGCAACTGGGTCCAGCACGCGTTCATCGACCCCGATCAGCCTGACAACCCGTACACGAGCAGCACCAATACGATCGACTCGCGTTTCAATGCGCGCGTCTTCAACGCCGGTTATCACATCTACCACCACGTCCGCAAAGGCACGCACTTCAGCGAGCTCACGAAGGAATTCGCGGCGAACCTCGAGAAGTACGGTCGCGAGGACGCGGTCGTGTTCGATCGCATCGACATCGCGCAGATCTGGCTGCTGCTCGTCACACGCCAGCACCGCAAGCTCGCCGCGCATTTCGTGCGCTTGCCGGGCGCGCCGGTGCGCAGCGACGACGAGGTGATCGCGCTGCTGCGTCGCCGTCTGCAGCCGATCCGCGACTGGTCGCCCGCTGCTTCGCTCGATCACTGAATCTCGATTACCTGACCGGGACCCGTCACCATGAACCAGACGCTTGTCGATGCCGTTGCAGCGCTGCCGCGCGGCGACGCTCGAGGCCTTCGCTTCGTCTCCACGCACGGCGACGAGCACTACTATCCTTACGAGGCGCTCGAACGCGAGGCGCGCAACCACGCGAAAAAGCTCGTGGCACTGGGGCTGAACAAGGGCGAGCGCGTCGCGCTCGTGGTCCTCGACCCGGAAGCGTTCATCCTGAGCTTCCTCGGCGCCTCGTTCGCCGGTCTCGTCCCGGTACCGATATTTCCGCGCGGAAGCCTGAACTTCAGGACCCGCACACGTTACGCCGAAACCGTCAGTCACATCGTGCGCTCGGCAGGCGCCCGGATGCTGCTCACGTCGACCTCGACAAGAGAGACCATCGAGGACGTGCTCGCCGTCGACACCGGCCTCGAACGTATCGTGACCATTGAAGCGCTGCTCGACGGCGAGCCGCCCGCGTGCGATTTGCCCACGCTGCATCCCGATGACCTGTGCTTCCTGCAATACACGTCGGGCAGCACGTCGCTGCCGAAAGGCGTGATGGTCACGCATCGCAATCTGGTCGCGAATGCGACAGCGTTCCTCGGACCCCGCGGCATCGATCTGCGCGAGCAGGACGTCTATGTCAGCTGGCTGCCGCTGCACCACGACATGGGGCTCATCAGCGTGCTCGGCGCGCTGATCTGCGACTTGCCGTGCGTGCTGCTGGCAACCGAAGCGTTCGTGCGCCGGCCCGGCCTCTGGATGGAGGCGATCACGAAATACCGCGGCACCATCAGCTTCGCGCCGAACTTCGCGTACGCGCTCGCCGCTCGCCGTACCCGCGACCAGGACCTCGAAGGCCTCGATCTGCGGCGGCTGCGCGTCGCCGGCTGCGGTGCCGAGCCGATCAACGCGCAAGCGCTGCGCCAGTTCTGCGCGCGCTTCGAGCCGGCCGGTTTTCGTGCCGAAGCGCTGCTGCCGTGCTACGGGATGGCCGAAGCAACACTCGCGATCACGTTTCACGACCACGGCCAGCCGCTCGTCACCGACGTCGTCTATGCGGCCGCGCTGGGGCTGGGTCGAGCGATACCGGCTACGCGTGATAACGGCTTACGGACGATCGAACTGGTCGGCTGCGGCCATTGCTTTCCCGGCCACGAGTTGCGGATCGTCGACGAATCCGGGCGCGCGTTGCCCGAACGCTGTGTCGGCGAAATCGTCACGCGCGGGCCCAGCATCACCGTGGGCTATTACGGCCAGGCCGACGCGAGCGCCGACGCGTACCGCGACGGCTGGCTGCAGACCGGCGATCTCGGCTACCTCGCCGGCGATCAGCTCTATATCTGCGGCCGCAGCAAGGACCTGATCGTCATTCACGGCTCGAATCTCTATCCGCAGGACATCGAATGGGCGGTGGCCGAGTTGCCGAGCGTGCAAAGCCGCGGTGTCATCGCGTTCAGCGTGATGCGCGACGGCGACGAGACACTGGTCGTCTGTGCCGAGGGCAAGCCGGCGGAGGCCACGGCGCTGCGGCGTGCGATCGCGCAGAAGGTCGCCGAATGCGCGGGCCTGCAGGTCGGTCACGTTGCGATCGTGCAGGCGGGCAGCTTGCCGCGGACCTCCAGCGGCAAGGTACAGCGCCGCCGAACCAAGGCACAGTTCGAAGCCGGCGAGCTGGAGGAACACTCGTGAGCATGCGCTGGCGCGAGATCATGCTGACGCTGTCGGGCGCGCTCACGCTCGCCGCCTGTCACGCGAAAGAAGCCGAGGTGACGCTGCCGCGCCCGGTCATCGCCGTGGTCGTGCATCGGGACAGCAAGCCCGTGCTCGCGACGCTGCCGGGCGAAGTCAACGCGCGCTATGCGACGCCGCTGTCGTTTCGCATCGCGGGCAAGCTGATCGAGCGGAAGGTGCGGCTCGGCGATACGGTCACGGCCGGCCAGGCGATCGCGCGGCTCGATGCCGACGACGCGCAACGCAGCCTCGCGAGCGCGCAGGCCCAATTGATGGCGGCGCAGCATCGGCTCACCTTCGCCGAGCAGCAACTCGATCGCGACCGGGCGCAGGCGCAGGAACAGCTGATCTCGACAGCGCAGCTCGAGCAGACCCAGGATGCGTATGTGGCGGCCGCCGCGCAGCGCGATCAGGCGCTACAACAGTTCGCGCTGCTGACGAATCAGACGCAGTACACGGTCCTCACGGCGGACCATGCCGGCGTCATCACCGCCGAAGACGCCGATACCGGGCAGAACGTCGCGGCGGGACAAGCGGTCTACCATCTCGCCTGGTCCGGCGAGGTCGATATTCTCTGCGACGTGCCCGAGAGTCTGCTGAACGCGCTGGCGATCGGCAGCGCGGCCAGCGTCTCGCTGCCGGCCGCCACGGGCAGACGCTTCACGGCACACGTGCGGGAGCTGTCGCCGGCCGCGGACCCCGGCAGCCGCACCTATCGCGCGAAACTGACGCTCGATGCGCCAGGCCCCGAGGTCCGCCTCGGCATGACCGCCACCGTCACGTTCGCCGCGGCCGGCGAGGCGCAAGCGGACGACCCGATCACGCTGCCCGCGAGCGCGCTCTTTCACGACGGCAACGCGCCGGCCGTCTGGGTCGTTCGGCCGGGCGACCAGGCGCTGGAACTGCGCCGGGTCCAGGTTGGCCGCTACGACGACCGCACGATCTCGGTCGCGCGAGGCCTCAACGACGGCGAGCGCGTCGTGCTGCAAGGGGTGCATACCGTCAGCGCCGGCGAAACCGTGCGCGCGGTAGCGCCGTTGCATCCCGAGGATTTCGCATCATGAGAGCGCCGTTCGGCCAGGGGCCCGACGGCGCGGGTGGACCCGGTGGACCCGGTGGACCCGGCGGACCCGGCGGACCCGGCGGAGCGGGCGGACCGCGGCGGCCGGCAGCGGACGATACCGGCCGCTTCAATCTGTCCGCGTGGGCGATCCGTAACCAGGCGCTGGTCATCTTCGCCGTCGTGCTCGCGACGCTGTTCGGCGGGCTCGCCTATGCCCGGCTCGGACAATCCGAGGACCCGCCGTTCACCTTCCGCGCGATGGTGATCCGGACCTTCTGGCCCGGCGGGACCGCACGCCAGGTCGAGGAGCAGGTGACCGACCGGATCGGCCGCAAGCTGCAGGAAACGCCTCATCTCGACTATCTGCGCAGCTACTCGCGTCCCGGCGAATCGCTGATCGTCTTCACGATGAAAGACTCCGCGCCGGTGAACGAAGTGCGCGAGACGTGGTACCAGGTACGCAAGAAGATGGCCGACATCGCGGATACGCTTCCGCCCGGCGTGCGGGGGCCGTACTTCGACGACGAGTTCGGCGACGTCTACACGACCATCTATACGCTCGCCGGCGACGGGTTCTCGCCGGCGCAATTGCACGACTATGCCGACGAACTGCGCGGCGTGCTGCTGCGCGTGCCCGGGGTCGCGAAAGTCGATTATTTCGGCGACCCCGACGAGCACATCACGATCGAGATTCCCAACGCGCAATTGACGCGGCTCAGTATCACGCCGCAACAGCTCGCGCGGGCGATCAACGCGCAAAACGCGGTCACGCCGAGCGGCACGCTGACCACCGCGTTCGACCGCGTGTACGTGCGTGCGAGCGGCCAGTTCACCGACCTGAAGGCGATGGCCGACACGCTGATCGACATCAATCACCGCCTGGTTCGTCTCGGTGACATTGCCTCGATCAGGCGCGGCTACGACGATCCGCCGGTCTCGCAGGTTCGCACCGGCGGCCGCGCGGTGCTCGCCATCGGCATCACGATGCAGACTGGCGGCGATGTGATTCAGCTCGGCAAGCGGCTCGATGCGCAGACAGCGGAATTGCGTGCGCGTCTGCCCGCGGGGCTCGAACTCGTCGAGGTGTCGAGCATGCCGCACGCGGTCTCGCATTCGGTCAACGGTTTTCTGCGGGCCGCCGCCGAAGCGATCGTGATCGTGCTGGCCGTGAGCCTCATCTCACTGGGCTGGCGCGCCGGCGTGGTAGTGGCGATCTCGATCCCCGTCGTGCTCGCGGTCACCGCGCTATGCATGAACGGCTTCGACATCGGCCTGCACAAGATCTCGCTCGGCACGCTGGTCCTCGCGCTGGGCCTGCTCGTCGACGATGCGATCATCGCGGTCGAGATGATGGCCGTGAAGCTCGAGCAGGGCTGGGGCCGCGCGAGGGCCGCGGCGTTCGCCTACAGCAGTACCGCATTTCCGATGCTGACGGGAACCCTCGTCACGGTGGCGGGATTCCTGCCGATCGCGCTGGCGAAATCGGCCACCGGCGAATACACGCGCTCGATCTTTCAGGTGTCCGCGATTGCGCTGATCGCTTCGTGGTTCGCGGCGGTCATGCTGATTCCGTTGCTCGGCTATCACCTGCTACCCGAACGCAAGGACACCGCACGCGAGACGCCTCGGCGCGCGCTTCGCAAGCTCCGCCGGCGCGCCGACGCGCAGACGCGCCGGAGCCCGGTGGCGGCGCCGCGCGCCAGCCGCTTTCATGACCGCCTGCGCGACTGCATCGCGTGGTGCGTGAAGCGGCGCCTCGTCGTGCTCGGCGTCACGGCCGCCTTGTTCGTTGCCGCGTTGGCCGGCTTCGCGTTCGTGCCGCAACAGTTCTTCCCGAGCTCCGAACGGCCCGAACTGCTCGTCGACATGCGGCTGCCCGAAGGCGCGTCGTTCGAAGCGACGCTGCGCGAAGCCGCGCGCCTCGAAAAGACGCTGGCCGGCCGGCCCGAGATCGATCATCTGGTCGACTTCGTCGGCGCGGGCGCACCGCGCTTCTACCTGCCGCTCGACGTGCAGTTGCCCCAGCCCAACTTCGCGCAGCTCGTGATCACCGCGAAGTCCGTCGACGACCGCGCAAAGCTCGAACGCTGGCTCGCGAGCACGCTGCAAAACAGCTTTCCCGCCGTGCGCGCGCGCGTTTCGCCGCTCCAGACGGGCCCCTCGGTCGGCTATCCGGTGCAGTTTCGCGTCAGCGGAAGCGACCTCGCCACCGTGCGGGAGATCGCGGAAAAGGTAGCGGCGACGATGAAAGCCGATGCCCGCACAACGGGCGTCCATTTCGACTGGGACGAACCCGGCGAACGCTCGGTGCGCTTCGAGATCGACCAGCAGAAGGCGCGCGAGCTCGGCGTCACGTCGGAAGACGTGGCGAGCTTCCTCGCAATGACGCTGTCGGGCTATACGTTCACGCAGTACCGGGTCCGCGACCGCTTGATCACTGTCGACCTGCGCGCGCCCCAGCGCGAGCGGGTCGACCCCGACGAGATCGTGAACCTCGCGATGCCGACGCCGAACGGCCCGGTGCCGCTCGGCGCGCTCGCCCACCTGAACAACGAACTCGAATACGCGGTGA
This sequence comes from Paraburkholderia sp. MM5496-R1, assembly GCF_050436205.1. Lineage (NCBI taxonomy): Bacteria > Pseudomonadati > Pseudomonadota > Betaproteobacteria > Burkholderiales > Burkholderiaceae > Paraburkholderia > Paraburkholderia sp. MM5496-R1. Next base: position 1,290,176 of record NZ_JBNDLT010000001.1, on the reverse strand, counting down.
TCTGGGACCGCGACCGTCAACCGACGATCACGGTCCAGGCCGACGTGCGCGGCAACGCGTTGGATATCGACGTGACCCAGGCGATCGATCGGACGCTCGCGCCGCTACGCGCATCGCTGCCGATCGGCTACCGGATCGAGACCGGCGGCGCCGGCGAGATCAGCGGCAAGGCGCAGGCGTCGGTGATCGCGCAGCTTCCGCTGATGCTCGTCGTGGTGCTGACGCTGCTGATGATTCAACTGCGCAGCTTCGCGCGCGTGCTGATGGTCGTGCTCACCGCGCCGCTGGGGCTCATCGGCGTGGTCGCCGCACTGCTGCTGTTCGGCAAGCCGTTCGGCTTCGTGGCGATGCTCGGCGTCATTGCGATGTCCGGCATCATCATGCGCAACTCGGTGATTCTCGTCGATCAGATCGAACGCAATATCGCCGCGGGCCAGGGGCGCTTCGATGCGATCGTCGGTGCCACGGTCCGGCGCTTCCGCCCGATCATGCTGACCGCAGCGGCAGCCGTGCTCGCGCTGATCCCGCTGCTGCATTCGGCCTTCTTCGGACCGATGGCGACCGCACTGATGGGCGGCATCACGGGCGCCACGGTGTTGACGCTGTTCTTCGTTCCCGCGCTGTACGCGACCGCGTTCAAGGTGCGGCACTTCGAACGCGGTGTGCGAACCGCGACCCCGACAATCGAATATACGTGGAGCTGATCGTGGGCACAGACTGCAACCCCATCGACGGGCCGGCGCTCGCGAGCGCGCCGCATTTCGCCGGCGCGCCGGGTCGAACGCGGGCAGCGGCGATCCATGATTGGCGCGCGGCGTTCGGCGCGGCCGCGACGATCGCGCTTGGCGCATGCTCGTTCGGTCCGGGCGGCGAGCCGCCCGCGATGCCCTCTCCCGCCCATTACGGCGTCGAGCCTCAGCCCGCGCAAACGGTCGCCGCGCTCGGTGTCGCGCAGCATTTCACCACCGGCGCGCAACCTGTGCCGCAATGGTGGCGGCTGTTCGAATCGACAGCGTTGAATGACCTCGTCGAAGAAGGTCTGCGCGACAGCCCGACGCTCGCTGCCGCCGACAAGCACCTAGCCGCCGCGCACGAACAACTGCGGGCGCAGATCGGCGCCTCGCTGCTGCCGTCGGTCGATCTGGTGGGGCAGGCCTCGCGCGGGCGCGATCTCGGCATCCCGGTCCCCGGCGGCCCGAATACGCTGCTTTACAACGAGTTCATCGGCGTAGTCCAGGCGCAATATACGTTCGACCTGTTCGGCGCGGTGCGTAAAGCCAACGCGGCCCGATCAGCGCGTGTCGAGATCGACGCGTATCAACGCGAAGCCGCGCGCCGCGCACTGGCCACCAACATCGTCACGGCGACGATCGGGGCGGCGATGTTGCGCGCCGAGATCGACGCGACCGAGCGATTGATCGCGCTTGCGGGCGATCAGGCTCACGATACCGAACGGCATTACGAACTCGGATCGCTGACGCGCGGCGACGTGTCGACTGCGCGGCAAAGCATCGCCGCGCTCGAGGTCAGCGTGGCCGATCTGCGGCAACGGCTGACGGTGACGAGACATGCGCTTGCGGTGCTGCTCGGCCGCACGCCCGACGCGGCGCCGCCCGAGCCAGAGCTGGCAAACCTGCACTTGCCGCAGGACCTGCCCGTCGTGCTGCCATCGGACCTGTTGCGCGCGCGGCCCGATATCGCGGCCGCCGAGGCGGCGCTGAAGGCCGCCGCAGACGACGTCGGCGTCGCGACGGCACAGCTGTTTCCGAGCCTGACGCTGAACGCCTCGATGGGACAAGGCGGCTTCAACTGGCCGCTCGCGCTGTCGGGCGCAGGCGCGATCTGGAGCATCGCCGCGACGATGTCGCAGGCGCTTTTTCATGGCGGCGCGCTCGTCGCACAGCGGCGCGCGGCAATCGACATCTACGAGGCCGCCGTGTTCGAGTACAAGCAGACCGTGCTGGCGGCGTTCGAAAACGTCGCGGACACGCTTGCGTCGCTCGAACACGACGCGCAGGCGCTCGACGCCGCGAGCGGCGCTGCCCGTGAGGCACGCGAGTCGTTCGACGATGTCACGTCGCGTCACCGGCTCGGCGCGCTGCCCGCTGCATCCGCCCGCGGCGGCGAGCAGCAGTACGAAGCAGCGAGGCTCGAAGAAATCCGCCGTATCGGCCGGCGCCTGGCCGATACGGCGACGCTGTTTCAGGCGATGGGCGAGCTGCCGGCGGGCAGCAGCCAGACACCTGACCATCTGGCCGGCAAGTGATCGGCCCGCCGCTGCCGACGGCGCCCGCTTGCGTTCAGCCGGCGCGTCCGCGCGGAACGCCCACAAGGTAAGTCAGACCGATCGGCGAGCCCTGCACCGGCAGTGTGCCGATGTCCCATTCGAAGCTCTGCTGGTCCGGGATACGCGCCACCATCTCACGCAATTCGTCGGGGTTGTAGATGCGCAGCATCGACACGATGCCGTCGAACAGACACAGCAGCGGGATAGCCGGCAGCACATAGGTGAGCGCTAGTCGCGACCAGCGAAACGGCCGGATCAGCGGAGTCAGCGCGAGCATCATCAGCGGCATCGCCAGGATGAACACGACACCGAGCAGCCGGTGGTCGGCACCCTCGACGATGACGATCGCGCGACGCTTCGTCACCGCGTCGGCGAGGATCGCCCGCGCATCGTCCGGCCGAAAATGGTGGAAAGCGTTGAACATCGTGCGCACACCGTCGAATCCCGATGGCACGTCCATCGCGTCCACCGGTTCGCTCACATAGGTGACGCGGCCGGCTGCCCCGGCGGATACGCGCTCGTACGCGGCGCGATTGGGATAGAAGTCGGTCAGCTGCACCGTCACGCGTCCGGACTGCGCGAGCAACGGTGCAAGCGTCAGCCACGGGCCGCCGCCGCCCGAACATAGATCGACGATCCGGTCGTTGCCGACCCGCCGCATCGCTTCGCGCAGCTTGCCCGCGATGACGTTGAAGCCCTCGAGGGTATTGGCCAGGAAATGCAGCCAGTCCGTCCCGCCGTCACGGATCGCCCGTGGGCACCACGGCTGGTCTTCGATTTCGAGCAGATGCAGGCGTCGCATGATCACGCGGGCAACCGAGGTAACTGAAAACCGGCGGATTTCATAACGTGCCCTGGCAGGGTGTAACGGGGTAGACAGAGAAGGCCTGCACGCTAAACACCACGCCTGTCAGCCTTGGCGAGCGGCAACTTTCTACCGAAGTTAAACGAGCCAACGCGCGGGCTTCTTAACGACGTCAGTCGACTATACGCTGAGCCGCGCCGGCGACGTTAGCGGTTCGCATCCTGCATAATGACCACGCATGAGGATTTACCCGCATCATCCGCCGGACGGCGGCCGGGAGACGAGCGATGCAAAACGACAGACCGCCGCGGCGGGTGACATATGAGAAAGGGATCCGGATCGGCGGCCCCGGCTGGTTCGGCCGGTTGCTGGCCGTCGCCCTGAGCGCGATCCTGTTCGTGGTGGCCGCGATGCTGTCGATCGTGCTGTTCGCCGTGCTGTTCGCGGTCGGCACGATCGTCGTCGGGTATCTGTGGTGGAAGATGCGCGCGTTGCGCCGGCAGACGGTCGCGTATGGCGACGACCGCACCATCGACATGGAGGTCGTCCACAAGGACCCGCCCGACGACGATTCCGCGCCACGCTGAGGATCGGCTACGCGCGTGCCTCAAGCCGCAAGGGCCGCTTCGACCGCGCTTACGTAATTGCGAAAGCCGGCCTGCTGCAGCGCCTCTCGCAGCCGCAGGAGTTCATGTCGCGTGGCTTCGCTGAGCGGCGCCTGAAGCGCGAGTGCAAGCGCACGGCCACGCGCCGCGAAAAGCTCGGACCACGGCAACGGTTCGCGCTGTGTATAGGCCTCGAGTGCATCCACGTAGTGCAGCATGCCTGCAGGATCGCCCGCCCCCAGCATCGCTTCGACGGCGTCGCGGTAAAACCACAGGTGATTGTGGCCGACCGCGCCGAGGCGCAACAGCGCCTCGCCTTCAGCCAGTAGCCGCGTACGCTCGCCGTTATCGTCAACCGCGCGGCTCAGTGCGCTCAAGGCCTTTGGCCCGGAAAACTGAGTCCCTACCTCGCGTGAGATGGCGAGTGCTTCGCGCAGCGCCACCACTGCTTCACTACGGCATCCTTCGTCCAGTAACAGGCGACCCTGCATCTCCAGATTCTGCGCTTCGAAGCGGCGCGCACCCAATTGCCGGATCACACGCATTTCCTGCACCAGATGCTTGCCGGCCGCCTGCGCATCGCCCAGTTCCTGGCAGGCGAACACCCCCAGCGTCTCCCCCAGCAATTGCGCGCGAGGCTGTCCGATCAACTCGGCGGCGCGGGCGGCGGCGCTTGCGTCCTCGCGAGCCTGACTTGCGTCGTTCAGGTAAATGCGGCTGAAGCCCTGCATCGACAGATTGGCAACCTCGATGCGGCCGAACCCGTGTTCGCGGCTCATCGCGACGCATTCGCTGAAATGATGGAACGCGGTCCGCATGCGCCCCTGCGCATATGCCGCATCCGCCAGGCCGCCGAGCGCGCGAGCCTCTGCCTCGGGCAGACCGAGGCGCCGCGCGTAGCCAAGACCACGCTCATGCTCGGCGCTGCAGGCGTCGATCTTGCCGAGCGGAAAGAGAATGTTGCCGCGCAGATAGTGGAGGCTGGCAAGCTCCGCCAGCCGGTTGTCTCGCTCCGCGATCTTTTGCGCTTGCGCGAGCAAGCCGAGTGCTTCGTCGAGACCCTCGCTGACACGCAGACCTTCCGCGAGCCCGAGCTGGCAGTCGCAACGGGCGGCGTCGTCGGCGGCGGCGGCGAGTGCGCTGCGGTACGTCACGATCGATCCTGCGATGTCGCCCAGGTCGCGCTGAAGTTCGCCCCTGCAGCAGCTCAGTGCATGGCGGTCTGCCTCCGACTGCGCGATTTCGATGCCGCGCTCGGCCAGCCGCAGCGCCGCTTCGAAACGATGGGCGGCACGCTGTGCGGCCGCCGCGCCGAGGTAGGCGTGCGGCGCGTGCTCGTCTTCGGCGCGGTCGAGATGCTGGGCGTGCAGCGTGACATCGCTTTGTGCGAACCATTCGGCCGCGCGCAGATGAAGTTCACGGCGGCGCGCGCGCAACAACGTCGAGTAAGCGCTCTCCTGGATCAACGCGTGGGCGAACAGGAAGTCGTCGCCTTCCGGCAGCACGAGTGCATTGACGAGCAGGCCGTCGCAGACGTAGCCAGGATCGCCCACCAGCTCTCGCAGCAGCGCGAGGTCGAAACGCTGGCCGATCACGGCGGCCGCCTGGAACGCCAGGCGGTCACGGGGCGCGAGCCGGTCCATCCGCGCGAGCACGAGACTGCGGATCGACGCGGGCACGTTGCCGCCGCTGCCTTCTTCAGCGTTGCGCAGCAGTTGTTCGAGAAACAACGGATTGCCGCCCGCGCGCTCGATGCAGGCCACCGCGACGCGCTGGGTCGCATCGATGAAATTGCCCGCCAGGCTCAGGGCCTCGTCCTTGCGAAGCGGTCCGAGATCGATCGTGGCGAACGGGGTGTCGCGGCAACGTGCGCGCCAGCCTGCATCGATCGGATCGCCTTCCACGCGCGAAGTCGTGACCAGCAGGCCCGTGCCGTTGGCAATGCCTGACGCGAACGCCGACAGGTAGCCGATGACTTCGGAATCGGCCCAATGCAGGTCTTCGACGACGATGAGCGTCGCCGCATGGGCGCAAGCGTCCTCGGTCAGCCTCACGGCGAGCGCCTGCTTGCCGCGCTTGCGCGCGCCGTGGTCCATGGCCTCGTAGATGGTTTGCCATTCGGCGGCCTGCGGGAGATCGAGGAAGTCGTGCAGAAACACGATCTGCTCGGCCTTGACGATACCTTGGGTCGCGACCTGCGCGGCGGCGGCCTGCCGCGCTTCACTCGATGCACCGGCCGGTAAGCCGAGCAGGCTTCCAATGATGGTTCGCACCGGATCCTGGCCCTTGCCGACGCCGAAATCGAGCACGAGGCTCCGATGGAGCGTGAAGCCCTCTGCCTGCGCATGGCGGCGCATCTCGTCGACGAGCCGCGTCTTGCCGATCCCGGCTTCGCCTCGCACATGAACGACATGCCCTGCGCGCCTTGCCATGCACGCATGAAGGATGCCGTGAAACTGTTCGAGCTCGGCTTCGCGTCCGACGAAGCGGCTGCGGCTCGTCCTGCCGGGCTCGCTGCCAAGCGCGACGAGCCGCCATGCCCGCACCGGCGTGTCGATGCCCTTGAAGCGCCGCTCGCCGATTGCTTCGCAACTGGCGGCGTCGCCGAGCGTGCGCGCCGCGTCGTCGGATATCCAGGTTTCGCCGGCGGCCGCGGCTGCCACGAGCCGGGCGGCCAGGTTCACCGGATCGCCATGCACGGTGTAGTCCTGCGCGTCGGCGCGGCCCAGCGCGCCCGCGATGACCTCGCCACTCGCCATGCCGATATGCGCCTGCAACGGCCGCCCGGTCTGCGCGGCCAGCCGCGCCAGGCCGTCGTGAATGTCGAGAGCGGCACGGGCGGCGCGCAGCGTGTCCGTCTCGTGCGAGCGGGGCGCGCCGAACAGCGCCATCACCGCGTCGCCGATGTGCTTGTCGATCGTGCCGCCATAGGCGAGCACGATCCCGTCGACCAGCGCCGTGTAGCGTCCGATCAGCGCGCGCAAGTCTTCGGGATCGAGCGAGCGGGACAGCATCGTGTAGCCGCAGAGATCGGCGAACAGAATCGTGACCTGCCTGCGCTCGTCCGCGGGCACCTCGTTGTCGGCGGAGGTCTGGGACGGTAGCGGCGCGGCCGCCGTTAGGGCGCCTGCCGCCGCGGCCAGAATGCGTTTACGGTGGCCGAGCGACTGTACTCCCAGCTCTTTCAGGTCCACGTCGGTCAGTTGCCCGAGCAGCGACATGTCGATGTCGTTTGCCGCGAACGCGTGGGCGTACTGCTCGAGCCCGAGGTCCCGCAGCCATTTCTCGATATCCATGTTCGTCGCCCCGCCTCCGATGCGTGGCCCCGCGGGCAAAAGCTCAGACGAATAGCGCGCCTGCCGGCCGCGGGTGTGAACGGCTCCGGAGCTGCATGGCCTTTGCGTGGAGCTCGCCAGGTACGGGGCCGATGAATAACCAGTGTAGGTGTCCGATAAGCGCGCTGCATCGCGTTTGACAGCCGTTCGAGCCGCGCAGGATACTGGCTTGCGCGCCTCACGGCGCCCTTGCATTCGACCGGGAATCCACGTGAAGCCGGGCAAGACCGTTTCCGTCTCCGTCTCCGAGATCCCGCTGCGCTCGCGTTTGGCGGGTCTGCCAGGCGACGTGGCGGCGGGCGCCGTTTCGACGCTCGTCATGCTGTGCTATGCGATGAGCCTCGGCACGATGATCTTTAGCGCCGATCTTGCCCGCTACGCGATGCTGGGCGTGCCCACCGCGCTCGTGAGCTGCGTCGTCACGGCGCTCGTGATCGCCTTGACGAGTTCGATGCGCGTCAACATTGGCGGCCCCGACAGCAACGCCGCCGCCTTTCTCGCCGGCGTGGCGGCGGGGGTGGCCAGCAGCGTGCGCGCGGACGGCGGTTCACCGCAGACGCTGATCCTCACTGTGCTGATCGCCATCGCGCTCTGTTCGCTCATGACGGGCATCGTGCTCTATGCGATCGGCTCGTCGAAGCGCAGCCGCTCCTTGCAGTTCCTGCCCTATCCGGTGCTCGGCGGCTTTCTCGCGGGCACGGGCTACCTGCTGCTCGCCGGGGCGTTCCGCGTGCTGACGGGCCAGCCGCTGCAGTGGCACACGCTCGGGTTGCTCGCGCACCTTCACTGGCTCACATGGGTTCCGGCGCTGGTCGTCGGCGTGCTGGCCACGGTACTGATGCGCACGTGGCAGCACATTGCCGCGCTGCCGCTCACGCTGGCCTTCGGCGTCGTGCTTTTCTACGTTCTGCTGCAGGTTGCCGGAGTTTCGATCGACGACGCGCGCGGCATGGGTCTGCTGCTGCCGCGCGTCAAGCTGCACCTTGCCGGGCTGCCGGAGTTGCACCTGGCCGCGAGGCTCGGACGGGGCGGCATCGACTGGTCGGCGGTCGGCGCGCATCTTCCGGAGAGTCTGGTGGTGACCTCGGTATCGGCCGTGACGATCCTGATGAATTCAACGGCGATTGGCGCGGCCACCGGGGAGGACGTCGACCTCAATCGCGAGATGCGCGCCGCCGGCCTCGCCAATCTCGCGAGCGGACTGCTGGGCGGCATGGTCGGCTACCAGTCGTTCAATCGCTCGATGCTCAACGCGCGGGTGGGCGCGACGAGCCGGGTGGCGGGCGTGTTCGCCTCGCTCGCGTGCGTGGTCGTGCTCGCCACTTCGCCGGGCATCGTGGCGCTCTTTCCGGTGCCGGTGCTGGTCGGCCTTCAGCTCTTCATGGGGCTGCGCTTGCTCGTGCATTGGCTCGCGGGCGCCTGGACCAAGCTCAACTGGTATGAGTATCTGCTCGTGCCCGTGATTCTCGGCACTATCGCGGCGTATGGCGTGATCGTCGGCGTAGGGGTGGGCGTCGTTGCAGCATGTGTGATGTTCACGCTGCTCTACGGTCGGGTCGGCTGCATACGCATGGAGTTCGACCTGCGCGCGCGGACCTCGAATGTTGAGCGCAGCATCGAAGACACCCAGGCTCTGCGCGCAATCGGCCCCCAGGTATGCGGAATGTGCCTGCAAGGGTTTCTGTTCTTCGGCACGGCCAATTCGATTCTGCAGCGCCTTCGCGAGCGATTCGGCGCCGGGAATCCGTCGCAGGTCCGCTTCGTCGTGCTCGACTTTGCGGCGACGCATGGCATGGATGCATCCGTATCCATCAGCTTCGTCAAACTCAGGCAGCTCTGCGCAGCAAGAAGCGTGGACCTCGTGTTGACAGCGCTGCCGCCGCGCTCGCGCGATCTGCTCGTGAAGACCGGCACGCTCAATCTGAAGATCCATGAATTCGATACGCTCGATGCGGGTCTCGAATGGATCGAAGACAAACTGCTCGCGTCGAACTCGCTCGCGATCGCGCATGGCGGCGATTTGCGGGCGATGCTCGAGCCGCATTTCACGGCCGGCGCGTTGAACGGCTTGATCGCGTGTCTGGAGGTGCAGGATCTGCTTTCGGGGCAGGCGCTGTTTCGTCATCGCGAGCCGGGCGACGCGCTGTATTTCGTCGAGCAAGGACGTGTCGCGGTCTCGCTGCCGCTCGGCGATGGCCGCTCGGCGCGTCTGCGCTCGTTCGGCCCGGGCACGGTCGTGGGGGAAATGGCGGTGTACACGCAGCAACAGCGCAGCGCGGATGTGATTGCCGAGGCACCGACGCGCGTGTACCGCCTGTCGATCTCCCGGCTGCTCGAACTCGAACAGCAGGATCCGGCGACGGCTCAACAGTTGCATCGGTTTCTCGTGAAGACCATCGCGTTGCGTCTTGCCGTTGCCGACGAGGCACTACGCGCGGCTTTATAAGCGGCAGCGCCCCTGACCGGCGGCGCCCCCAACCCGTCACCACGTCCCGCTGAATGCCTGCTGTACCTTGACGGGATCGGTCACGCCGTTGGCCACCAGCAATTGCGTCAGCAATCGCGCCTTCTGCGGATTCAGATCGAGCGATGCGACGAAACCGCGCTTGTCGTCGTCCACCTCGACGTTGCGGTTCACGAACCCCGACACCAGGCGCGTCGAGCGAACCACCACGATGCCTTTTGCCGCCGCGCGGTCGAGCGCCGCAAGGGCTTCCTTCGACATGTCACCATCGCCTTCGCCGGCGACGACGATGCCCTTCGCGCCATCGGCGATCGCATGATCGATCTGGCGGCCATCCATGTTGCTATGCGCGTAGACGATATCGACGCGCGGCAATTGCCCACTCGCGGGCAGGCTCAGCGCAGCGCGCGTCGATTGCACCGCCGGCATCACGAAGCGCACGCTCGCCGGATCGACATAACCGATCGCGCCGGCATTCGGCGACGCGAACGCCTGTACCGCCGTGGTATTGGTCTTGGTGATCCAGCGCGGCGCGTGAATCTGGTCGTTCATCACGACCATCACGCCTCGGCCACGCGACTGCGGGCTCGCCGCCACTTCGACGGCTTCGTACAGATTGCCGGGACCGTCGGCGCTCGCGGAACCGCCCGGTCGCATCGAGCCGACCAGCACCACCGGCTTGTCGGAGCGCAGCACGTTGCTCAGGAAGAACGCCGTTTCCTCGATCGTATCGGTGCCGTGCGTAATCACGATGGCGTCGGCCTCGTTCCGCGCGAAGACCTCGTCGATCCGCCGCGCAAGCTGCAACCAGATCTTGTCGTTCATGTCCTGCGAGCCGACGTTCGAGATCTGCTCCGCGCTGATGCTCGCGAGCTTCTCGATGCCCGGCACGCCGCGCACCAGTTCCTGCCCCTTCACGTTGCCCGAGTTGTAGCCGATCGCCGAACGGGGATCGGCGGTTCCCGAGATCGTGCCGCCGGTGGCCAGCACCAGAACACGCGGCGTTGCCGTGACGGCGCTTGCCTGTTGCGATGGCGCGCCGGCAGCCTGCGCGCAGGTACCCGCGGCAAGTGCCGCGATCAGCAGTGCCGCCGAACCGCACAGCCGCCTTGCTTTTCGATCGATCGTGTTGCCGTTCATCTTTCACTCCTCCATCGTTTAAAAGAGTCGCGTGCGTATGCACGCGACCTGTGACCGGAACAACCTTCGTCGCTCACGCCGCCGACGACATCTTTCTTGGTTGCGTCAGCATGGCGGGTTGAAGGATCTCGTCGAGCTGCGCCTGACTCAACAGCCCTTTGTCGATCACGATCTGCGCGACGCTTTTGCCCGACGCAAGCGCTTCCTTCGCGACTTCGGTCGAGTGCGTATAGCCGATGTACGGGTTCAGCGCGGTCACGATGCCGATCGAGCTCTCGACGATCGCGCGCAGCCGCTCGTGATTCGCGGTAATGCCGTCGACGCATTTCGACGCGAGCGTGAGGCACCCTGCGCGTAAATGGGCGACGCTCTTGAACAGGCTGTGCGCGATGATCGGCTCGAACGCGTTGAGCTGGAGCTGCCCCGCTTCGGCGGCGAAGCTCACCGTCACATCGTTGCCGATGACTTCGAACGCGATCTGGTTGACGACCTCCGGAATCACCGGATTCACCTTGCCCGGCATGATGCTCGAACCCGCCTGCACCGGCGGCAGGTTGATTTCGCCGAGGCCCGCGCGAGGACCGCTCGAAAGCAGGCGAAGATCGTTGCAGGTCTTGGAGAGTTTTACGGCGACGCGCTTCAGCACGCCGGAGAGCTGCACGAACGAACCGACATCCTGCGTCGCTTCGATCAGATTCGGCGACGTGCTCAACGCGATACCGGTTATTTCGCTCAAGTGCCTGCATGCAAGCTGCGCGTATTCCGGATGTGTATTGATGCCGGTGCCGATCGCCGTCGCGCCGAGATTGATCTCGCAGATGAGCTGAGCCGCTTCCTTCAGCCGCTCTTCGTCTTCGCCGAGCATCACAGCGAAGGTGCTGAACTCCTGGCCGAGCGTCATCGGTACGGCGTCCTGAAGCTGCGTGCGGCCCATCTTCAGGTCGTTGCCGAATTCCACCGCCTTGCGTTCGAACGATGCGCGCAACACGCCCATCGCGTCGACCAGTTGCATGATGCCCGCGTACGTGGCGATCTTGAGCGCGGTCGGATAGACGTCGTTGGTGCTCTGGCCGAGATTCACGTCCTCGTTCGGATGGAGAACCGCGTATTCGCCGCGCTGTTGCCCGAGATGTTCGAGCGCGAGATTGGCAATGACCTCGTTCGCGTTCATGTTGGTCGACGTGCCCGCGCCGCCCTGAATCACGTCGACGACGAAATGCTCGTGCGCGGTGCCTGAGCGCACTTGCCAGCATGCGTGCACGATGGCCTGCATCTTCACTGCGCTCAATAGGCCGAGATCGTAATTCGCGAGTGCGGCGGCTTGTTTCACGCTCGCCAGCGCGTTGACGAGGTTCGGATACACGGAGATCGGAATACCCGTGATGGGAAAGTTTTGCAGCGCGCGCAGCGTGTGTACGCCGTAGTACGCGGTCGCGGGCACGGCGAGATCGCCGAGAAGGTCGTGTTCGATACGTTCGGTCGGTGCAAGCATGATTACCTCTCAGGTTCTGAAATCGACAGGCGAGCGGGGTCATCCGGCACACCTCGTGTGCAGGTCCGTCGCATTGACTGGGTGATGCGGTTGAGCTATCGCGGCGGCGCTGTCGCGCAGGCGACACACTGCTTCGCGAGCACGTCGGTCGGATCGACCACGCTCACGCGCGCGCCGTTCGCGCCGATCACATACGGCTCGCGAATCAGCAGCGGCAGTTCCGTGCAGCCGAGAACGATTACTTCGACGCCGTCGGCGATAAGCCCGTCGATCGCCGCGGCAAGGTCTTGCTGGCACTGCCCCGCCGTGAATCCGGCCTTCACGCCTTCCTTGCCGTAGATCGCGTCCATCACGCGCGCCTGCAGCGCGGGTGCCGGGACGACCTGCCGCAAGCCGTGCGATTCGAGCGCCTTTTCGTAGACGCCGCTCGCGAGCGTGCCGCAAGTCGCGAGCACGCCGACCGAGCGCAGCGCGGGAAACGACTCGCGCAGATAACGCACCGTCACCGTCAGCATATTGACGATCGGCACGCCGAGATAAGGCTGTATCCGCTCGACGAAGGCATGCGCCGTATTGCACGGGATCGCGATCAGATCCGCGCCGCCCGTTTCGAGTTTCTTGCAGGTCGCATAGAGCGAGATGGTCGGGTCGGGTCCGTCGCCGATCAGATTCTCCGTGCGATCCGGGATCTGCGGGTTCTGCTCGACGAGCAGCTTGATGTGGTCCTGATCGCGCCGCGCGGGCGTCGCGCGCACGATCTTGTGAATGAAATCGACGGTGGCCGCCGGACCCACGCCGCCCACCACGCCGACCTTGAAGATCGTCTCGGGCGTGTGGTACTGGCCGGACACCACGTACTGCGCATAAGCCAGGTTCGAATCGACGAGCGGCACGCGCAACGCACCGAGTTCGTCCGCGACCAGCGCGATCTCGGTGAGCCCCGGCACGATGACGTTGGCGCCCTGTTCGATCAGGTCCTCGCACGCCGCCCGCAGCAACTCGGCCGGACGGCCACGCAGATTGCCGCTCTTCACGCCATCCTCGCCATAAACGGCCTCGGTGACGAAATCGATGCCGTCGCCGATGCGCGGGTGGATCACTTCGAACTCGGGCGCCGCGAAGTACTTCTCGAACAGGCGCCTGCGCCGCGTATGCGCCGACGCGAGCACGCCCACGCGGCGCACCGCGGGGAATCTTCTGCGCACGTGGCTGCGCACCGCATCGATCATGTCGATGATCTGCAGCGGCGAATTGGCTTTCAGCTCGTCGATGAACGTGTGACTCAGGAAGCACGGCAGCACGACCGTCGTCACGCCGCGCTTCTCGAAGCTGCTGATCAGATCGAAGATGTACAGCTTGCGCTGCGTCAACGTCTCGCTGTCGGCATCGGCGCTGCGAAACGGCTGCTGCTCGAAGATCGCATCGAAGTGCTCGGCGTCGCGCGTGGCCGGCGTCGATTTGATCAGTTTGAAGAACACGTCCGCGCTCGCGAGCGGGCCGAGCCCGCCCACCACGCCGAACTTGCGCGCGCTCGTGGCAGACGTTGCGTCGATGCCGCTCATTTCGTCTCGCCTTCGAGCTGGCCGAACGAAGCCGTCGCCATCGCCGTGCGGCGTTCCTGCCGCGTCACGCGCTGGCCCTCCCACTTCGCGATGGCTGCCGTCGCGATGCTGTTGCCGATCACGTTGGTCGCCGTGCGCCCCATGTCGAGAATCTGGTCGATCGCGAGCACCAGCACGACGCCCGATGGCGGCAAATGGAACATCGGCGCCACGGCCGCGACGACCACTACCGAGCCGCGCGCGACACCCGCCATGCCTTTGCTGCTCACCATCAGCACGAGCAGCATCACGATCTGCGTGCCGATCGGCATGTCGATGCCGAACGCCTGCGCGATGAAGATCGCGGCGAAGGCCTGATACATCATCGAGCCGTCGAGATTGAACGCATAGCCGAGCGGCAACGTGAAGCCCACCACTTTCTTGTCGACGCCGAATTCCTCCAGCTTCTCCGTCAGGCGCGGATACGCCGCCTCGCTGCTCGCGGTGGAGAACGCCAGCATCGCGGGTTCGCGGATCGCCTTGAGCAAGGCCCAGACCGGCTTGCCGAGAAACGCGTAGCCGGCGAGGATCAGCGCCGCCCACAGCAGCGCGAGCCCCGTATAGAAGCTGGCGACGAGCTTGCCGTACGTCGTCAGCACGTCGAGGCCATGCACCGTGATCGCCGATGCCAGCGCGCCGAACACACCGACGGGCGCGAGACGCATCACATAGTCGGTCAGTTTCAGCATGGTGGGCACGAGCCCTTCGACGCCCGCGATCAGCGGCGCGACGCGCGGGTCGGACTTGATCACGCTGAGCACGATGCCGAACATCACCGAGAAGACGAGGATCTGCAGGATATCGTTGCGCGCCATCGCATCGACGATGCTGGTGGGGAACGCGTGTGTGACGAAGTCCTTGAAGTTCAGGCTCGACGTGTTGAGGCCGGTGGCCACGTCAGCGCTCGTCTGGGACATGTGCAAGCCCGCGCCCGGTTGCAGCAGGTTCGCGAGCACGAGGCCGAGCGCGAGCGAGAACAGCGACGCACACAGGAACCACGCGATCGAGCGCAGACCGATGCGGCGCACGTCGCTCGTGCCTTCCATGCCGGCGAGACCTGACACGAGTGTGGCGAACACCAGCGGCGCGATGATCATCTTCACGAGCCGCAGGAAGATATCGGTGACGATGGAAAAGTAGCCGGCGATCTCCTTCGCCTGCGCGGCATCGGCCGCCGTGCGATGGCAGACATAACCGACGGCCACGCCGAGCAGCATGCCGGCGAGGATGTAGAGGGTAAGCCGATTCTTCATGTGTCTCCGTCCTGAGATTATTTGTGACTGGACGGAATTCTAGAGACGGCAGAAAAGACGTGAATGCTAGTGTTGCATACGGCTATGCAAGTTTCGCATAACGCGGGATAACCCTATCGGCGCTATCCGGCTGACCCCGACGAGGCCCGCAGATGCCGCCACAGCGTATCGAGCAGTTCAGTGCGGTTCGTGAGGTCGCGATACACGCGCAACTCCAGCTCCAGTTGCCATTCGGAGCGGCCGGCGGCGACAAGCTGGCCGCTGTCGAGTTCGGCGGCGATCGAGCTCTTCGGCAGCCAGGCGACACCCTCGCCTTCCAGCACGAGCTTCTTCACGACCTCGGCCATGTCGGATTCATAGTGAAGATGCAAGGCGGGCGACGCTTTGCTCTGCTCCATCAGCAACGCGAAGCAGCGCCCAAAGTAGCTCGTCTCCGTATAGGCGATGAACGGCATCGGATGTTCGATCACGCCGGGCAGACGGTAGACGTGCGCAAGCCGCTGATTGGGCCTGCATACCGGCATGAAAGTATCGACGCCCACGGTCACGCATTCATACCTGGTCGGATCGAGATGCAACGGCAGCTGCGGATGGTGATAAGCGAACATCAGCTCGCAGTTGCCGTTGACCAGCATCAGTATTGAATCGTGCACGTTCGCCGGAATCACGCGCGCGCGTACTTCGCCGACATGCTTGGACAGCGTGCGCAGCCACGCGGGCAGGAAGTTGAGCGCGATCGTGTGGCCGGCTGCGATCTGCAGGCTCGTGCCGGCGATGCGCTGTTCGGTGCGAATGATGGCGCGCGTGTCGAACAGCTTGTCGAGGATGTCTTCGGCCGCGTCACGAAACAGTTGCCCCGCCGGGGTCAGGGTCGGCGGAAAGCCGCTGCGATCGACGAGATCGGCGCCGACCCATTGTTCGAGCGACTGGATCCGTCTGCTGAAACCCGACTGCGTGACGTTGCGAAACTCCGCCGCCCGGGAAAAGCTCTGATAGCGGGCGAGCGCGATGAAGTCTTCGATCCACTTGATTTCCATCAGCCATCGGTCTCCGGTCCGGCGACGAATGGACTCGCCGCTGCGCCCGCAATTCTACGCCTGGCCTTGCCGCACGCTGACTATCGGACCGGCGTCAAACCGCCATGCACAGGTACTTCAAGGTAATCATCGATCCCGTAGTGCGAGCCCTCCCTACGAGCCCATTGCGCGTCGCCATGCTCGCGACGCGCGCCACCCCATCAACGATCCCGTCACGCTGGCGAGGTTTCGGTGTTCAGCTTCGACACCGCACCCGTCTTCTCGTCGTAGCGGTAGCCTTGTTTCTCGAGTTGAGCGCTGATCGTTTCGACGAGCACCTGCTGCTGAATCTCCTTGCGCAGCAATTCATGCTCCGGCTTGAGCTGGGCCAGTTCAGCGGCAAGCCGGCGGCTCAATGTCGCTTCGCCCGCGCCGCGGGCAAGGACGACCACCATTTTTTCATTCGCCTGAGCCAGTTGCTGCTTCAGTGCGTTCGAGTAGTCGGACCATTTCCTGACGGTCTCCCGCGCTTCGGCAATTGCGGCGGCATGCGCGTCCGCGTCGCGCGTCATCTGCGCCTTCAATGCCTCGAGCTGCTGAGAGTCGGCAGTCACCGGCGAGGCCGACTCCAGGCCCGCGACGTTCTCGCTCGCCACCGCGCTTTCGGCCAGTTCGGCCGCGCGCTGCTGCTCCGCGTCGGCACGCTCCTGCGCCTCGGACAAGCTGGCCGACAGTCTCGCGATTTCGGAGGCGCCCGCGTTACGCTCATCGGTCAGGCTGGCGATCTGCGTCTGGACATTCTGCAATTCAAGTGCGGCGGCATTCCGTTCAGCCTGCGCGCCCGCGACCTCTTCCCGGCGGGCCGCGTGCGCTTCCTGCTCGGCCTGCAGCTCCGCGCGAATCGCTTCGAGCTCGCTTTGAAGACGAGCGACCGCTTCGGAATGCGCCGCTTCCAGCGCCGCACGCTCCGTTTCGTCGGCCGGCGTTTCGACGACTGACCCAGCCGACTCGTTCGCCACCTCGCCCTCGCCCACAGCGTCGGTCTCCTCGTGCGAAACCGGTCGGCGCTCCGCGGCCAGTTCCGCGCTCTGCAGTTCCGCTTCGAGGAGCGAAACGCGCTCGGCAAGTTCCTGCGCGCGCTTCTCCGCCGCGTCGGTCCGTTGCACGGCGAGCGCAATGTCCTCTTCGAGACCGGCTACTGCGTCGACTTTCTCGTCGTAGGCGCTCGTCATCTTATCCAGTTGGACTTGCAGCGCATCGAGTTCCTGGACGGTGGTTTGCAGTTCCGCGAGCGCGTCGTCGCGCTCGTTGCTGGCGTCCTCGACACGCTGGCGCATCGCGGCGAGGCGTCGCGCCACCGCGCGTTCCGCTTCATCCTGCGCTGAGCTCCATAGCCGGTCGAGCGCATCGCGCATGGTGTCCGTCACGGTTTCCGGCAAAGCCGGACGTTCGACGACCTGCGGCACCCGCGGGGCGCGCGTTTCACGCCACTTGCGCAATGCCGCTGCCACCGCGACCACCGAGCCTGTATGGACTTCGGACCAGATGGCTACCGGAGACACCTTCTCGCCTTCTTCGGCCAACCGGTTTGCGATTTCGGCGACGAGTTCGTCCGTGATCGTAATGTTGCTTGACATGCCTGCCTCGACAAAGTGCACGTGGTGACGAATACCGTTTCGTCGTTCGGGAGGCGGCCCCGCGCCGGGACACGCCTCGCATACCTACGAATTGTCGAGTACTTCCCCGGCGGTCAATCGTCCGAAAAGCCGAGGTTACGGGGAGGTATTCGTCGGATTGCGCCGCCAAAGGTCCGGCGCACATGCATTCAGAGCTTTCCCGCGATCCGATCCGCGTGATACGACGAACGCACGAGCGGCCCCGACACCACTTCCATGAACCCCATCTTCAAACCTTCGTCGCGTAGCATGTCGAACGTCGTGGGCGGCACGTATCGCCGCACCGCCATGTGAAACCGCGACGGCGCGAGATACTGGCCGATCGTCAGCACGTCGACGTCATGGGCACGCAGATCACGCATCGTTGCCAGCAGTTCGCTGTCGGTCTCGCCGAGCCCGGCCATCAGGCCGGATTTGGTCAACACCGCCGCGTTCTGGCGTTTCGCGCGCGATAGCAGTTCGAGCGAGCCGAGGTAGTCCGCGCCTGCCCGCGCCGCCCGGTACAGCGACGGCACCGTCTCGATGTTGTGATTAAAAACGTCTGGCCACGCCACGGACAGAGCATCGAGCGCGCGGTCGATTCGCCCGCGAAAATCCGGCGTCAGGATTTCCACGCGAATGCCCGGCACGCGCTCGCGCACGAGCGCAATACAACGCGCGAAGTGCGCGGCGCCGCCGTCGCGCAGATCGTCGCGGTCCACCGATGTAATCACGACGTAACGCAGCCCGAGCGCCGCGACGGCGTCGGCAAGCCGCGCGGGCTCGTCGTCGTCGAGCGCTTGCGGCCGTCCGTGCGCGACGTCGCAGAACGCACAGCGCCGCGTGCAGATCCCTCCCATGATCATGAATGTCGCCGTGCGCTGCGCGAAACACTCGCCGATGTTCGGACACATCGCCTCCTCGCAGACCGAATGCAAGCTGTGCTCGCGCAGCACCGCCGCCATGCCCGCGACGGTTTCGCTCATCATCGGCCGCGCGTGCAGCCAGGGCGGCTTCGGCAATACGGTCGAATCGTCCGCCGGCACGATCTTCACGGGAATGCGGGCGAGCTTGTCGCGGTTGCGCTTGCCATGCTGGCCAAGCGCCGTGAGGCTGTCGGTATGAGGAGCGGCGTCCATTGCGGTTATCCGAAGAACTCGTTGAGCAGGCGGTTCACCTCCGATGCGGCCTCCATCTGCACCATGTGTCCTTTGCCGTCGATCACGTGCACACGCACCTGAGCGGGCAGCCCCTGCGCGTGCGCGGCCGGAATGATCTGGTCCTGCGCGCCCCAGATCACCAGCGTGCGAGGCGCGAGCGTGTCGAGCCGCTCGCGATAGACGCGGCTTTGCACCCCGCCTTCGAACGCGGACGCGGCAATCTTGCGCAACGCGTCGTTCACGCCTTCGAGCCGCTTGTACTTGACGATGTCTTCGATCAGTTGCCGCGTGACCAGCGACCCGTCGGCAAAAAGCTTCGCCAGATGCGGCTTCAGCGCGTTGCGGCTGCTGCCCTCGACGAATCCTTCGATGTACTCGCGATTGATCTCGTCGCCGAGCCCCGCGCCGGCGATCAATGCCAGCGAGGCGACGCGTTCGGGCGCCTTCGCGGCGACCGTCATCGACACGGCGCCGCCCATCGAATGGCCGACGAGATGCGCGCGCTCGATGCCCCGGTCGTCGAGAAACGCGATTACGCTGTCGGCCAGTTCGTCGAGGCTGCCCGTGTCGACCGCCTTGCCCGACTCGCCATGCCCCGGCAGATCGAGCGCCCACACGGCGCGATGCGCGGCGAGATCCATGTGATTGAAGAGCCAGTTGTTCAGATCCCCGCCGAAACCATGGATCAGCACCGCGGGCGTGCCGCCGTCGCCGATCTTCAGGTAACGCACGGTGCGCCCGCCGATCTGCGCCTTTTGCGGCTGCGGTCCGGCCTCCGCCGTGTCCGCGGTGGCCGGCACGAAGTCGCGCTGGAACGCCTCGACCGCCGCATCGATATCGGCCTCGGAGCTCGCTTCGTCGGCGACGACGCCGAGCAGCGCGCCGATCGGCAGCGTGTCGCCCGGCTGCGCGATCTGCCTGCGCAGCGTGCCGTCGAAAGCGCACTCGACGCCCGACGAAATCTTGTCGGTCTCGACATCGAGTATCTCGTCGCCCTTCGCGACTTTTTCGCCAACCTCCTTCAGCCAGCCGTTGACCTGTCCCTGCTCCATCGACAGCCCCCACTTGGGCATCGTGATCATGTGAATCGGCATTGCTCAGCTCCTTACTTTCCGCACGGCCACGGCGATGTTCTCGGCCGACGGGATATACAGATCTTCGAGCACGCCTGCGAAAGGCGCGGGCGTATGCGGCGCGGTCACGAGTTCGATCGGCGCCTTCAGCGAATGGAACGCGCGCTGCGCGACCAGCGCGGCGATATCGGTCGCAATCGAGCAGCGCGGATTCGCCTCGTCGACCACGACGACGCGCCCGGTGCGCTCGGCGCTTTCCAGGATCGTTTCCTCGTCGAGCGGGGAGGTCGTGCGCAAATCGATCACCTCGACCTGGATGCCCTCTTTCGCGAGCCTTTCGGCGGCATCGGTCGCATGGTGAACCATGCGGCCATAGGTCACGATGGTCGCGTCGTCGCCTTCGCGCACCACGTTCGCTTCGCCGAACGGAATCGCATACGACTCTTCCGGCACGTCGCCCTCGCGGCCATACAGCAGCTTGTGCTCGCAGAAGATGACCGGGTCGTTGTCGCGAATCGCCTGGATCAACAGGCCCTTCGCGTCGTACGGCGTCGACGGGCACACCACTTTCAGGCCGGGGATATGGGTGAACATCGACGTCAGCATCTGCGAGTGCTGCGCGGCCGCGCGCAGGCCGGCGCCCTGCATCGTGCGGATCACGACTGGCGCAACGATTTCAAGCATGCGGGCCTGTATATCGGCTCGTGCTGGTCCGAGCGCGAAGAAGGCACCTGCGGCATCGCGAACGTACTCACCGATCTCGCGCCGATCACCGTGCACAAGACCGATCACTTCCGGGCCGCGTTCACGACGCTCACGTGCAGCGCTTCGCCGATCTTCGCGCCGACCGGCGAATTGATCGGCGTGCTCGATGCATCGGCGATTCAATCGCCCGACAACCGCGACAGCCAAGGGCTGGTTTTTCAGCTGGTGCGGCAAAGCGCGAGTTTGATCGAGGATGGCTACTTTCTGAATCAGACCGCGCAGCACTGGATCCTGTTCGGCCATCAAAGCCGCCATTTCGTCGAAGCACAGCCCGAAGCACTGATCGCATTCGACGAATGCGGCAACATCGCCGCCGCGAACCGCAAGGCGCACGAGAACATCGCGGGGCTCGACGGGCCGCGTCACATCGACGAGATATTCGACACGTCCGAGGTCCGTCTGCACGACGTCGCGCGCACCGACATGATCGTGGCGCTGCGGCTGCGCGCGACCGGCGCGATGCTGTATGCCCGCATTCGCGCGCCGATGAGACGCGCGGCTCGCCCGCTCGTCGCGACACGGCCGGCCGATCCGCATGCGGACGGCAGCATCGGCGCGATGAGCCGCTTTTTGCACAGCTCGGACGAACGGATCGCGCGCAACGCGCAAGTCGCATTGCGGATCGCCGGCAAGCGGCTCCCGGTTCTGCTGCTCGGCGAAACCGGTGTCGGCAAGGAGGTGTTCGCGCGCGCGGTGCACGACTCGGGTTCGCGGCGCACGCGGCCGTTCGTCGCCGTGAATTGCGGCGCGATTCCGGAGCCGCTGATCGAGAGCGAGCTATTTGGTTATGCGCCTGGCGCGTTCACCGGCGCGCGCAGTCGCGGCGCGCGCGGCAAGATCGCCCTCGCGCATGGCGGCACGCTGTTTCTCGACGAAATCGGCGACATGCCGCTCGGCCTGCAAACACGCCTGCTGCGTGTACTCGCCGAGGGCGAAGTGGTGCCGCTTGGCGGCGATACGCCGGTGCGCGTCGATATCGACGTGATCTGCGCGACACACCGCGATCCGATGCAGATGGTCGAAGCTGGATCGTTCCGCGAAGATCTCTACTATCGCCTGAGCGGTGCGACGCTGCGGATACCGCCGCTGCGCGAGCGCACCGATATCCGCGATGTGATCGATACGGTGTTCAACGAGGAAGCGCAGGCGGCCACGCATGTGCTGATGCTCGATCCGCAATTTGCCGGGCGTCTTGCCGCTTTTTCGTGGCCCGGCAACATCCGGCAACTGCGCAACGTGCTGCGCTATGCCTGCGCGGTCTGCGATTCGGCTCGCGTCGAGTTGCGGCACGTGTCGCCGGACTTCGCGGCGCAACTCGCGGCCGCCGTCACGCCGGCGCTCGCGGCGAACTCCACGTCGCTGGCCAGCGCCGACGACGAGCGGGCACGGATCGTCGCGGCACTCACGCGTTGCCGGTGGCGGCGTAACGCCGCCGCGCTGGCATTAGGCATATCGCGCGCGACGCTGTACCGGCGCATCGCGCGGCTGGGCATCGTCGGGCCGCATCGCACATAAGCGGCATCGCGATCGCCCGTCTGAGTCTGCCGCTGTGCAGACAGCGTCCGATTCCCACGCCCTCACCCGCAGAGTGAAATCTTTTCGCGGTTCGTCTATCGCGAGCGAAAAGATTTTATTTCGGCACAACCCTGCTCCCATGCGCAGTTTGTGCCGACAGACAGGCATGACTTGCCGGACTCAGTGATCGGTCGCAACGAGAGACCACCCACGACCGCGCATCGAATGTCCTGAGCGGCTCACGCGACGCACTCGCGACCCGAAGGACTCCCCAACTTCTCTCCGGATTCCTTGCGGGCCGCCTCGCGGCAGCTCGCGCTATTGTCATGATTGCGCGACGTCAATTTCTTGGTTGTCTCACTGCGCTCGGCGGAAGCGTCGTATTGAGCGCGTGCGGCGGTGGTGGTGGTGGTGGTGGTGGTGGTGATAGCGGTACTGCGGATGCCGGCGGCTCTTCCACGGGCAATTCCACGAACCCGTCGAGCACGACGGCGGCACCCTCTGCGGGCACGGCAACCTCCGGTATCGCGACCTCGACGGGCACGACCAGTTCCGGTATTACGACTTCGACTGGCGGCACGACGACGGTGGCGAACGGCTCGGCGCCGACCGCCTCGACTGGAACGGCGTCCACCGGTACGTCCGGCTCGACCTCGGGCGACAGTTCTGGCGCTCCATCGAACCCGAACTCGGGGTCACCCGGCAACGCTTCGAACGCTTCGCCACAGAACACGACCATCCCCCCGGCGACGGTGATTATCGACAGTCAGAACGCGTCGTGGACCCTGGTCGGCGGATCTGTCTACAGGAACGCTGTCGCGGCGGGCAACACCTACAACGTCTCGTTGATACTCTGGTACGGGGGTACGATCTATCACGAGGGAACCGGCGGCCAATTTTACGGATGGAATGGTTCGGGATGGCAGTCGTGCAATGACCCACGTTTGGGCGGCACCTCCGCCGACGGCACCATGATCCCGCCCGCGTCGTATCTGATCGACAAGGTCGGCGCGATATGGACCGTCGTGAACGGTGTCGTGTACCGCAATCGGAGTGCCGTCGGCACGATGTCGAATGCTGCGCTTCTGCTGTGGTACGGCGGCAAGTTCTGGGCACAATCGACCGGCGGTCAGTTCTACGTGTGCGCCGATGCGGATGAATGGTTGCCGTGCAACGATCCGCGCATCGCGACCGCGGCGCCGGCCGGCTCGTTTCACGGTATCAACGGGCATTACGATTATTTGTATTCCACGTCGCAGCTCGTGTCGATCATGCAAGCCCTGGGCTGCTCGACGTACCGGCTCAGCTGTACCGACTACGCACCGCAACTCGCCGCGGTCGTGGCGTTGGCACAAGCATTCCAGCCAGCGGGCTTGACCCTTTTCGTGCTGATCGATGCCGGCATCTACGACGGTAACGGCAACCTGTTCACGAGCGAATCGGCCGCCTACACACGCGGCTTCAATTGCGCGGTAACTGTCGCGACGGCGTTGCAACCCCACGGCGTGACCCTGTATGAATGCGGCAACGAACTGACGCGCGCGAACGGGATCATTCTCGACTCCACCAACGCAGGAACGAGCGTCGTCGACTTCAACAATGCGAACTGGCCGCTGATGCGCGGCGTGATGCGCGGCATGATCGATGGCGTCAAGTCGGTGCAGGCGGATGCTAAATGCGGCGTCAACTTTTGCGTCGCGGACACCGGCGCATCCGACGCTCTGTGGGATGGCAAGCAGCCCGATGGCACGAGCGGCCATCCGACCGTCAGGTGGGACTTGACTACGTGGCACAACTACGAGGTGTACGGCGACATCTTCGATATCGGCTCCGACGGGTCCGGTCCGGGCTTCGACTTGCCCACTTATTGCAAGGCCCGATATGGCGTCCCCTTCGTGATCTCGGAATGGAACACAGGACCGGAGAAGACCGAGGCGTACCGGGCCAACTACATCACGTCGCGCCTGCTCACTTACTATCAGGCGAGAAAGACGAAGAACATTCAATCGGCGATGTATTACGAGCTCGATAGCGGGGACGCAACTTACGGTCTGGTGATCAACGGCACGGCGCTTGGGCTTCCGTACAATGCGTTCGCGAGTTTTGTCGCGAGCCATCCCGATAGCTGAGCGTCCGCACTCGCAGAGTGCGCGCGCTGCCTACGGTCGATCCGACCTGCGTAAGACGTTGACGGATAACCCGTCCCGGCCCAGACCGCGATAGGTCTCCTAGCCCGGGGCGACGAGTTGCGAGTCAGGCGACCTCTGTTGCAACGCGGCTGTGTCCGTGCACCACGTTACGCCCACAGCCGCATCGCTACAGCGCACGATTCGTGCAATCAGAAGATCAGAACTGGTGTCGCAGTCCCACGGTGACCGCGACCTGCGTGCCCGTCGACGATGGCGAGAGGGTATTGATCATCGCATCTGCGAGCACGGAATCCGCCGGCGCGCCATGAACATGCTGATAGACGCCTTCCAGGTACACGTCGGTACGCTTGCTCAACGAATAGTCGGTCTGCAGCATGACTGAATTCCATTTTGGAGAGGCTTTCGTGGCACCCTGGTTGTAAGCACCGTCAGTGAACGTATAGGCACCGGATACGCTCCACGCAGACGTCACCGAGTAGTGTGCGTTCACCTCGTAATTGTCCAATCGCAGATTACCGCCAAGCGGCAGATAGCTGCCGAGGCCCAGCGAGATGACGCCCGCCATGTTGTCGATCTGAGTATGGCTCCACACGAATCCGACAGTTGCGGGGCCGAACGTGTAATTGCCGCCGGCGCCCCAGATACGCTGGCGCTCCGCGATGAAGTTCGCGCTGCCGTCGGCCTGCGCGATTGCCCCATTCGGATTCGTGCCCGATACGCCACCGCCTGCGTTATTGAACTGCAGGTACCCGCCAGCAAGATTCACTGGGCCCTGCGCATAACCTACGCTAAAGCCGTACGCGCGATTGTCAGCGAATCCTCCCGCCTTGTTGCTAAACGAATACATGCCTTCGAACGTCACACCGGCATAGGTCGGGCTCACATACTTGACCGAGTTGTTGACGACCACCGAATCAGCCGCCAGGTTGTCGTTCTCGAACGGGTGTGCAGCGAGGTTGCCACCCCACGTGTTGCTCCCCGCGGTGATCGGTCCGAGCTGGTCGTTCAGCACATCGAACTGGCGACCCAACGTCACGGTGCCGAGATTGTCGCTTTGCAACCCGACCCAGGCCTGAGAACCGAAGGCGTCACCCGGAAAGGCCTGGCTACCGTTGTTTAGATTGAAGCCCTGCTCGAGTTTGAAGATCGTACGAACACCACCTCCCAGATCTTCGGTACCCTTGAGGCCAAACACCGTATTCTGCGTGGAGCTGGTCGCCATTTGCCAATTGCTATGACCGGCCTGGTTGTTGGTATAGATGAGTCCCGTGTCGATAAGACCGTACAGGGTCACGCTGTTTTGCGCATACGCGGAAACCGAAAATGCGCCGAGGACCCCAATTGCCAGCAAGGTTTTTTTCATGTCTTATGCCCCATTTGCGACTACAGAAAAATAGAACAGCTTTTTCTTAATTGGAGTTCCATCCCGGGACATTCCACCTGGGATGGTCAGCTCGCGCCGAGCTGCTTCTAAATCGAAATGTGCTTTCCAATCGCATCAAACAAGCAGAATGGCCACTAGCTGACCGGCGGTCGCAATCACGATCGCCAGATCAACCGGATTGGCCAGAAGAAATCCGAGAAAATCTGAATCGACGGCGCGCGTGCGCCACATCCCGACAAAGCCGACCGACAGAATCAGTCCGAATAAAAAGTCGAATCCGAATCCTGCGGCGAGCCATCTGTTATGCCTGACGACAGGTTCGGCGAATGCGAACATTGCCAAAAAGGCGATTTGCGATATGAGAACGACCAGTACGACAACATGCTGCTGATTATTCTTTTTCATCGGCTGGCGGAAATCCGGTTGCTCGAACCCGGCACGACCTCCTCGCTCGTCCGGGCGAGCTTCGGCAGTACCGGCGGCCACCCCCGCGAACGGAAAGTGACCGTCGTACCCGCTCCATCCGCGGCGCAACCGTTATTCGACCGCCTCGCCATGCAGCACCAGGTCCAGTCCTTCGCGCTCTTCTTCCTCGGCGACACGCAACCCCATCACTGCGTCGATTGCCTTGAGCAGAACAAACGAGACCACCCCGCTGTAGATCAGCGTCGTCGCGACACCCTTGAGTTGCAGCATCACGTCACCGTCCGCGCCGCCGATGTCCTTGACCGCGAACACGCCGGTCAGCAGCGCACCGACGATCCCGCCCACGCAGTGCACGCCGAACGCGTCGAGCGAATCGTCGTAACCGAGCTTGTGCTTGAGCCACGTGGCCGACCAGAAGCAGACCACACCCGCGACGATACCGATCACGAGCGCCCCGAGCGTGCCGACGAAGCCCGACGCCGGCGTAATCGCCACCAGACCCGCGACCGCGCCCGACACGATACCGAGCACCGACGGCTTGCCCTTGGCTGCCCATTCGGCGAACATCCACGCGAGCGCCGCCGCGGCGGTCGCCACCTGCGTCGCGAACATCGCGAAGCCGGCACGGCCATCCGCTGCCACGGCCGAACCCGCGTTGAAGCCGAACCAGCCGACCCACAGCATCGCGCCACCGATCAGCGTGAGCGTCAGGTTGTGCGGCGCCATCGCTTCCTTGCCATAGCCGACGCGCTTGCCGAGCACCAGACAGCAGACCAGACCCGCGATACCGGCGTTGATGTGCACCACCGTGCCGCCCGCGAAGTCGAGGATGCCCGCGCTAGCCAGCCAGCCGCTCGGCTCCCACACCATGTGCGCGATCGGCGAGTAGACGATGATCGACCACAGCGTCATGAACACCAGCATCGCCGAGAACTTCATGCGATCCGCGAACGCACCGGTGATCAGCGCCGGCGTGATGATCGCGAAGGTCATCTGGTAGACGAAGTAGACCGTCTCGGGGATCGTCGGCGCGAGGTGGCTGACGGTCAGCGTCGTGGCCTTGTCGCCCTTGATGTAGTTCATGCCCGTCATGAACACGCGCGAGAAGCCGCCGATGAACGAGCTGCCAGGCGTGAACGCGAGGCTGTAGCCCACCACGGTCCAGACGATCGTCACGACACAGGTGATCGCGAAGCTTTGCATCAGCGTCGCGAGCACGTTCTTCTTGCGGACCATGCCGCCGTAGAACAGCGCGAGACCCGGGATCGTCATGAACAGCACCAGCGCGGTGGAGGTCAGCATCCACGCGGTGTCGCCGGAGTTGATCTTCGATGAATCGACCGAGAACGGTGCGGTTGGGGCGGCCGGTGCCGATGCAGCGGCATCCGCCGCGGCCGGTGCCGCTGGAGCCGCGGACGCTTGCGCGACCGGTACGGAGGCGGCCGCGGGCGCCGAGGCGTCTTGCGCGAATGCGGAGCCCAGCCCGCCGGCGAGCAATGAGCCGGCCATCAACAACGTCATCAACAGTTTGCGCATTTTTCTTTCCTCTTATCCCAGTGTTTTTTTATAGGGCGTCGGCGCCGGTCTCGCCCGTGCGGATCCGGATCACCTGTTCGGTCGGCGTCACGAAGATCTTCCCGTCACCAATCTTTCCGGTACGCGCCGCACGCTCGATCGCCTCGATAGCCTGATCGACGATGTCGTCCGGGACGGCGACCTCGATCTTCACTTTCGGCAGGAAATCGACGACGTACTCCGCGCCCCGATACAGTTCGGTGTGCCCTTTCTGACGCCCAAAACCCTTGACCTCCGTAACCGTGATTCCAGAGACGCCAAGCGATGACAAGGCTTCTCGAGCCTCATCAAGCTTGAATGGCTTGATGACCGCACTGATTAGTTTCAATTTGCCTCTCCGTTGACCGTCGATCCCGATGTTGGCCGCGAATGACCGTGGCTCAGCGCGGAGACGTTCAAAGCAACTGTCATGCCATTTGCACGGCAGGTACTGGAGCGGGGAGTTATCGGAGGAGCCGAACTTCGGGTCCTTCAGCGGTCAGATGGATGTTGTGAGGAAGGGAGCGGGATTGGGCGGCAGCACTGTCAGAAGGCTTCTTGGCGGAATGCGGTGTACAGATGGCGTGTACCCAGGCACCATGTGCGAGCGCGTTTTCCCGTCGTCCGCCCAATCGGGGGCATGCGTGCACGGTTCTGCCGCTTGTCATTACATATTCATTAATCGAAGCTTCCAGTTTTCCACTCGCACGCCCGACGCTCGCGAGCGTTCAAGAGGTCGAGCGCAACTCCGCCGTGATAACGTGCAAGGACATCGCAACTCGAACAGGAACAGGAACAGGAACAGATCAGGATGATTTCGCATGTTTTCGTTGGGGTTAGTGACTTTGACCGTGCGTTGAAGTTCTATTCGGCCGTCATGAGCGAGTTGGGACATCGACTGAAGTTTTGCGAGCCAGATAAACCGTGGGCTGGTTGGATGGCTGAGGGTATGCCGCGCCCGCTCTTCCTTATCGGCAGGCCATATGATGGCAACTCCGCAGAACACGGAAACGGTCAAATGGTGGCATTGCTTGCGCCTGATCGTCGTTCAGTCGACAACGCATACGCTAGCGCGCTGGCAAACTCAGGTTCTTGCGAAGGTCCTCCCGGCTTGCGAGCACGCTATCACCCGGACTATTACGGGGGGTACTTCCGCGACCCGGAGGGAAACAGGATTTGCGTTTGTTGTCACGATCCCATGACTCCGTAGCATTCGCAAAGCCCCGAACACGCTATACACCGGCCTATTTTCGAAGCGGTACCCGTTTCGACTTGAAAATTGCCGTCGAGGCGGCGCGAGCGGTCGACGGGATCGGGTCGGCTACTGTTCAGTGAACCTAACATTCGGTTGACTTCCTGATGCATTCGTCACCCCCGATGATCCCGTCGAGGGCTTCCATTCAGCAAGTCAGTCGTTAGCCGAGGTAATCTTGATGAACGGCCTGAGTTCAGGATTTGAGAGAGCGAGAAGATTGAGCGTCGCCGCGCCGAACCGACGCGCGAACTCATCGTCCAGCGTATTGTTGTAGTCGGCCACCGGCAGTTCTAAAGGAAACTGTCGCGTGGTAACCGCCAGCACCTTTTCAACGTCAAGCGTATAGGAGACCAGTGCCTGCTTTTCCTCCGACCACATGACCACGACACATCGCTTTTGGGGGTGAGTTGCCATTCAATATCCTCTGCATCGTTGATAGTTCTGAAATGCTCTCTGCGAGCACACATCCATGAATCTCTGCCCACCCATTGCCATCCGATAGGCAGTGCATTCGTCCATGTCTCGTTCGTACTGCGCGTGGCATTCTGCGTCGTGCGCTTCGCTCACTCCGCGCGCCGCGATGCTCTGCACATCGTCGCTTATCGCGTCCGGTGTGTACTTGAACGGCTGCGCATTGTCGAAGTTCTGCGGCACGCGTGGGGTGTCGCGGTAGAGCGACCTTAGCATGTCCGCGTTGGCCGGTTTCTGCGCGCGCACGGCGGCTGAGCGGGAAGCCTTTTCCCGCTGCTGCCGTATCGCCTGCACGCACTTGCGCATCTTGTCCCGTTCGGGAACAAAGGGCAGGTTGCCGTTCTTCACTTCTTTGTATAGGGCCTTGGCGATCTCATGGTCGTCCATCCTGTGCATATGAAAGCGGTTTTCACTCCGGCCGAGCATATCGCGTAACTCGTATGACTGATGCGACGCCAGCACGGACGGGCTATGTTGTAGCCACGCTGCGCGCGCTTCTTCCATGGCCTGCACAGTGTCGTCGTGTGCTTCGCGAGGTACGCTCGCCGGCAATGCAAAGTGGAACCACCGGTCCACGTCAAACAGCCAGGGAGACTCGATGTGAAGGTAGAACGATCTGCTAAGGCTGATCGAAAAGAAATGTCCGTGCCGCCTTTCGTGGGCGCCGCGATGAGAGCCTAGGGAAACTGAATGCATAGTGCCTCACAGGCAATAAAGGAGGCCCGATTGTGCAACAAGGCACCATCTCAAAAAACCCCGAATTAAAGCGTGTTAGAAACTCCGATTGAGAGCTGGTATCCTGGCGGGATGAAAAGAGCAGACTGAAAAGGTTATCCGACTGATGCGTCGGATGAGAAATGAAGTTTCGCGGCGCCGTGCGGCGGCCGGTCGCGAGAGCGAGCCACGCGCACGTGCTTTGGAAAAACGCTCTAAAGAATACTGTCCAACGCCTTGGCGAGCCTGGCGACCACACCTTCGACGTCATGCAGTTTGTCCAGGCCAAATAATCCGACGCGGAAGGTTTTGAAGTCTTCTGGCTCGTCGCATTGAAGGGGAACACCGGCCGCGATCTGCAAGCCGGCATCGGCGAATTTCTTGCCGGATCGTATGCCGTCATCGTCCGTATAGCAGACCACGACGCCAGGAGCCTGAAAACCTTCAGCCGCCACGCTTTTGAAACCTTTGTCACTCATGAGCGAGCGAATGCGCTTGCCGAGTTCAAGCTGCTCGGCTCTGACATTCTCGAAGCCATATGCCTCGGTTTCCTTCATGACGTCGCGCAGCGTCGCGAGACTGTCCGTGGGCATCGTGGCGTGATAGGCGAACCCGCCGTTCTCGTAGGCTTCCATGATCTGCAGCCATTTCCCAAGATCACAAGCGAAACTGGTGCTGGTCGTTGCGTCGATTCTTTCGCGGGCGAGAGGGCTGAGCATGACCATTGCGCAGCAAGGTGACGCGCTCCATCCTTTTTGCGGTGCGCTGATCAGGACATCGATGCCGCTGGCCTGCATGTCCACCCAGATCGTACCGGAGGCGATGCAATCCAGTACAAACATGCCGCCGACGGCATGCACCGCGTCGGACACCGCGCGCAAGTAGGCATCAGGCAGCATCATCCCGGATGCGGTTTCGACATGCGGCGCAAAGACCAGATCCGGCTTGTTTTCCTTGATCGCAGCGACGACTTCTTCGATCGGAGCCGGTGCATATGCGGCCTGCCTACCTCGTTCGACCGGACGCGCCTTCAACACCACCGATTCAGACGGAATGTCGCCCATGTCGAAAATCTGCGACCAGCGGAAACTGAACCAGCCATTGCGGATGACCAGACACTTCCTGTTCGTCGCGAACTGCCGGGCGACGGCTTCCATGCCGAAAGTCCCGCTGCCCGGGACGATAACGGCCGACTTCGCGTTGTAGACTTTTTTCAGGGCGCCGGAAATATCGCGTACGACTCCTTGAAAGAGCTGCGACATGTGATTGATCGATCGGTCGGTGTAGACGACCGAATATTCGAGGAGTCCATCGCGGTCGACATCGGGAAGTAAACCTGGCACCTTCGCCTCCGGTAATTGACGAGTAAAAGAATCGAAGACAGATTCTAACGAAAGCCGCCTGCAACGGTATCGGCCGAGACGTCCCCGCCCTTCTTCGATCGCAGTCGCGCCAAAGGTGGCGCCGCTCGCCTCGTCCCGACTGCTTCTCAGGGGAAGATCGGTGTCGTGGGCTCCGCGCCCTCGATATCGGCCTTCGGAAAATGCTGCGCGACCATCTGCTCGATCTCCTGTTCGCGCGATCCAGGCACGTCGGCCATGATCAGGAGCTGGCCGTCACGGATGGCGTTTCGAAAGCGCTCGAGTCGTGCATTCGGTTCGGCGACGCCGATCATCGCGGCCGTCCAGGCCCCGAAGCCGGCACCCGCCAACGTCAAGGCGACGACGGCTCCGCCCGCAATTGCGAGCTCCGCGGGAGGAAACGCCAGCGCCACGAGGCCGACAAGCGCTCCGGTCGCACCGCCGAGCGCCACGCCTCGTTCGAGCGAGTGCACGACGTCGCTGCTCTGCAGCAAAGTTGCCTCGGGTAACTGTTCGAGTGCGACGCTGTGATTCGCGAGAACATGGAGATGTCGCCATGTGATCCGCGTCCGCAGCAGGTCGTCTACGATCGCCTTCGCCGTCGACGTGTCAGATGCGAGGAAATAAAGACGTCTCATCTCGACCCTCCATCAATCAAGCCGTCCTCAAACGGGACTATGCCGTTCATCGTACGCCTGCGGCAGGCAAAAAGTTGGCTCTGGGCAGGTGCGTGCCGTGTTTGGATGGCTGGTCGCCGCTGTATGCCAGCTTACAAATTCGGAAAACTTCTCCTGGAGACATAGGGTTGAGCAAAAATCTGCTGCCAGACTATTTCGCGTAGTTCCGGCAAACCATGCAGCTTTGCGGTCCACATTACGTTAGGCGTCTAAACGGAGGCAAACGATGACACGCGTTCGCGTTGCGGGCTTCACCATTTCGCTCGACGGATACGGCGCAGGCCCGCATCAAGACATCAACAATCCGCTCGGCGTTGGCGGGACGGAACTGCATCAGTGGCTAGTCCCAACACACACGTTCCAGCAAGCCTTGTTCGGCAAGGACGGCGGTACGACCGGGGTTGACGATGATTTCGCCGCCCGCGGCTTTCAGAATGTCGGGGCCTGGATTCTTGGGCGGAACATGTTCGGACCCATTCGTGGGGACTGGCCGGACACAAACTGGAAAGGCTGGTGGGGAGACAATCCACCGTATCACGTTCCAGTCTTCATCTTGACCCATCACGCTCGTCCCCCCATCGAGATGGCAGGCGGCACGACGTTCCACTTCATAACAGGAGGCATCCGCGAGGCGCTCGACCGTGCACGCGAGGCCGCTGCCGGAATGGACGTGCGGATCGGCGGTGGGCCGGACACAATTCAGCAGTATCTTCGCGAGGGCCTCATCGATGATCTGCACATTGCCGTCGCGCCGGTCCTGCTCGGCCGGGGAGAATCGCTGTTCGAAGGGGTCGACTTGCGGGCTCTGGGATACGAATGCGTTGAATTCGTAGCGTCGGAGAAGGCCACGCATGTCGTCCTAAGGCGCCAAGGGCACACGGACGCCTAAGCACTCGCTGAAGGCCTCTTGTACCGCATACTTCAGTGAATCACACCACCGAAAGGATCGACATGGTTGCTGACCTTGCACGCTCCTGGTTGACCTGGAGCGCGCCTGCAGCCGCTGCGCAGGCCTCCGGTCGCCCGCTCGTGGCGCTGGAATCGACCATCATCGCCCACGGCATGCCCTACCCGGAGAACGTTCGCACTGCGCGCGAAGTGGAAGCCTTGATCCGTGACGCGGGTGCCGAGCCGGCGACTATTGCGCTGATCGATGGGCGAATCCACATCGGCCTTTCGGATGACGAGCTGGAAACGATCGGCCGATCGGACCACGTACATAAGGTCAGCCGCCGCGACCTGCCGGCCGTGCTGGCCGGCGGCGGGCTGGGCGCCACGACCGTGGCTGGCACGATGATATGTGCGGCGTTGGCCGGCATCGAGGTCTTCGTCACCGGAGGCATTGGCGGCGTACACCGAGGCGCGCATGAAACCTTTGACATCTCGGCCGACCTGCAAGAACTGGCGAAGACCTCGGTGGCGGTGATCTGTGCCGGTGCGAAGTCCATCCTGGACATCGGGCTCACATTGGAATACCTGGAAACCCACGGCGTGCCAGTGCTCAGTTGCGAACAGGACAATTTTGCGGCGTTCTACACGCGTGACAGCGGCTTTCGCGCGGACTTCAGGCTGGACGACGCGGAGGAACAGGCACGGTTCATTCGCACCAAGTGGGACCTGGGCCTCGACGGCGGTGTGGTGTTGAGCACTCCGGTGCCGGAAGCCGCAGCGATGTCGTTCGAAGAGATCGACGCGCTGACCCAGCAGGCGCTCGACGAGGCCACTGCACAAGGAATCACCGGCAAGGCCGTCACCCCCTTCCTGCTGGCGCGCATCAAGGCGTTGACAGGCGGGCGCAGCCTGGCGACAAACATCGCGCTCGTGAAACACAACGCAGAGGTCGGCGCAAGGCTGGCGCTAGCGTTGGCACGCTCAAAGCCCAGCACAGGCGCGGTGTAGCCTCACTGCGGTTTCGCGCGGCTGGTATTTCCTTGACGGCCACCGCGCTCATTTCGAGCCAGTGCCGAAGCTGTTCGCCCGGCCGCTATATGAGGCGCTGGCTCGTCGATATTTGCCTCGCTGAAGTCCCAGGCGTCCAATCGGCAACGCGCGAGACGCACCTTTTCCGCTGCTTTCCACCGGTCGACAACCGCGCCCATGGGCGGCAGCGATGCGTCGGCCGCCGCCGGGGCGCAGGGCTCCACGAAGCCAGCCCCGTGCTATCTTTGACGGATTCGACACCTTCCTCTCAGGAGGGCGCGTGGACGTCGCCGTGTGGCTGCACAGCCTCGGAATGGAGCGGTATGAACCGGTGTTTCGCGAGAACGCCATCGACGCCGACGTGCTTCGCGATCTCACCGCGGACGATCTGAAAGAACTGGGTATTGCGTCGGTCGGTCATCGCCGCAAACTGCTCGATGCCTTGACTGAATTGCGGGCGCGAACCGGGCCCCGGCATAGCGGCGCGAGCCCAGGCGAGGCGAAAGGCGAACGACGGCAGGTCGCCGTCCTGTTCGCCGATCTGTGTGGCTTCACGCGGATGAGCCGTGAAGTCGACGCGGAGGAAGTACTCGCCGTGCTCGATCGCTACTTCGAGCAGGTTGACCGCACCATCGAGCAGCATGGCGGGCACGTCGACAAGCACGTCGGCGACAGCGTCATGGCAGTATTCGGCGCGCCGGTCTCGCATGGAAATGATGTCGAACGCGCCGTGCGGGCGGCACTCGCGATCAGGGACGGAATGCCCGACCTGTCGCGTGCGCCCGGCCGCCCGGTCTGCGTGCATATCGGCATCGCCGGCGGCGAAGTCGTCGCAAGCGGCACCGGTAGCGCGACTCATAGGGAATACACCGTCACCGGCGACACGGTCAACCTCGCCTCGCGTCTCACCGATGCGGCTGAGCCGGGGACGATCCTGATCTCGGAAAGCGTGCGACGCCCGCTGGCTGACCGCCTGGACTGTGTCGAACGCGGCGCGCTGTCGGTCAAAGGCTTCGCGCAAGCGGTCATGGCGTGGTGTATTGCCGGCCTTCGGCGCTCACGCCCGGGCCGGCCGTTCGTCGGCCGGCATCATGAGATGCGGCAGTTTCGATCCGTGCTCCATTCCTGCCGCGACACCGGAGGCGGACGCACCGTTCTGCTGCGCGGCGAGGCCGGGATCGGCAAAACACGCCTGGTCGAGGAATTCGAACGCGAGGCACGGGAGTCAGGATTCCTTTCTCATACTGGCCTCGTGCTCGACTTCGGTGCGTCAACCGGACGTGGCGCAATCCAGTCTCTCGTGCACGGCCTGTTGGCAGCCGACGGCTCAACCGACGGAGCTGCGAGTGCCGCTGGCGTCGAGCACGCGCTCGCCAGCGGTTTGATCGACGCTGGCGACGCACTCTTTCTCGAAGATCTGGTCGATTTGCCGATGGGGTTCGAGGACCGGGCAGTCTACGACGCCATGGACAATGAAATGCGCGTTCGCGGCCGACGCAACGCCCTGACCCGGCTCGTCCAACGCGCGAGCCGCCAGCAACCTCGGGTACTGGTCGTCGAGGATATTCACTGGTCGGACGAATCGACGCTTCGCGACCTCGCCGGACTATCGGAAACGATGGCGGGATGTCCGGCCGTACTCGTGCTGACAGTGCGGACGCACGGCGATTCGAGTGAAGAGCCGTGGCGCGTGGCGACCGGCGGACCGTATTCGCTGATCGATCTGGGTCCGCTGAGCGCCGGCGACGCGCATGCGATGGCCAGATCGTTTCCCGGGGCGCAGGCAGGTCTGGCGGGACGCTGCATCGAACGGGCGGCGGGCAATCCGCTGTTTCTCGAGCAGTTGCTGAACGATGCGCAGGACGGCGAAGGGACCGGCGTGCCGGGGTCGGTGCGAAGCCTCGTACAGGCGCGGCTGGATCGGCTTGATCCCGCCGATAAGACAGTGCTGCAGGCTGCCTCGGTGCTCGGCCAGTTGTTCGAGAAGGAGGCGGTCGATTTTCTCGTCGATGGCGCCGGCGCCGACGCGGATGCCGGCGTTGCGCTGGAACCGCTTGTGATCGGTCTGCTGTTACGACGTCAAGGCACCGGATTTATCTTCCATCACGCACTGATTCGCGACGCCATTTATGACGGGCTGCTGAAAAGCCGGCGCCGCGATTTGCATCGTCGCGCCGCACAGTGGTACGGCGAGCGCGACCTCGTCCTGCGAGCCGAACATCTCGATCGCGCGGGAGAACCCGGGGCAGCGCTCGCCTATTGCGAAGCAGCGCGCTCGCAGGCGTCGGGGCACCGCCATGAAGCCGCGCTCCGGCTTGTCGAACGAGGTCTCGATCTCGCGGATCAACGTAGCGACCGCGCCGCGCTCGAGTGTCTACATGGCAACGTTTTGCATGAGCTGGGCGACATGAAGTCGGCACTTCATGCATTCGAAATCGCCCTCGAATATGCGACGACGGACGCGCAGCGTTGCCGTGCATGGATCGGGCGGGCCACGGTGAAGCGGATCATCGACGATCTCGACGGTGCATGGGCCGACCTCGACTCCGCCGCTGAAGCCTCCCAAGGCCTGTTGCGCGAAGAGGCTCGCATTCACTTCCTGCGCGGCAATCTGTGTTTTCCCCGCGGCGATATCGACGGCTGCGTGCGTGAGCACGGGCGCAGCCTTGCCCTCGCGCGCGACGCGTGTGATCCCGAACAGGAGGCGGCCGCACTCGGCGGCCTTGGCGATGGCGAGTACATGCGCGGCCGGATGATCAGCGCCCACGCGGCCTTCAGCCGCTGCATCGAACTCTGCCAATGCCATGGCTTCGGACGGATCGAGGTGGCCAACCTTCCGATGCGGGCGATCACGACGTGGTTTACCGGCGAAGCCGCGCGCGCACTCGACGCCGCGCTTGCCAGCGTCGCCGCAGCGCAGAAGGTGGGGCATCCCCGCGCACTCGCCGTCGCCCATCACGCTGCCTGGCACTGCCTGCACGATCGCGCGGAGTGGGATCGTGCGTGGGAGCACGTCGCTCCTGCGCTACAGTGCGCGCGCGAGCTGAAATCAAGGCGCTTCGAAGGTGAAGCGCTCGCGTTTCGCGCGGAATTGCATCGGGTCGCCGGCCGTCCGCGCGAAGCGCGCGCCGATATCGAAGCGGCGCTGTCGATCAGCCGGGAGACCGGCATGAACTACCTGGGCCCCGCTTATCTCGGCGTGCTCGCGCGCACGACGGACGACCCCGTTGACTTCGCACAGGCGCTCGCGGAAGGCGAAGCTTTGCTCGCGGCCGGAGCGGTGAGCCACAACCACTTTCTGTTTCGACGTGATGCGATAGATGCATGCATCGACCGCAAACGCTGGGATGCGGCCGCGCACCATGCTGCGGCCCTTGAAGACTATGCACGCCGCGAGCCATCGCGCTTTTCCGGATTTTTCGTGGCGCGCGCACGGGCGCTTGTCTCGTATGGAACCGGCAATCGCGATCCGGCATCGCTAACGGAACTCCAGCGGCTACGGCAGGAGGGCAGCAGCCTGGGTTTCCTTTATGCGCTCCAGGCGATCGAGGCCGCGCTTGCGGGCGAGGCCGATAGAGGAGGAGAGGGTCGCCGCGCTCACTCCTGTTGACGCCGTCCAACCATCACCGTATCTTGCAATCCAAGGTAAAGCGACATGACACGGCAGTTGTGTCTGACTGTTTTCCGTTGACCTGGCCACGACGATGAACATTGACGATCGGCTTCTCGAGAGCAAAATGATCGCGATCGAGCAGGCGAGATCATGGAGTCCGCGCGTCATTTCCAAGCTCGAGACTCTGATCAGGAGCGGCGACGAGCTGTCCGTCTACCGGGTCAATCCGCTGGCGTTTGCGCGAGATCGCGGCATAAGCGAGGCTGAATGCATTGACCTCTTTCTTCATGCGGCGCGATACGGATTGTTCGAGATGAACTGGGACGTTCTTTGTCCGCAGTCGGGAATGGTCCTCCACAGCTTCGGATCATTGCGCACTCTCAAGACCCATTATGTCTGTGGGCTATGCGACGTTACGGGCGAAACCGACCTCGACGATTTCATCCAGGTCACGTTTTCAATATCGCCCGAACTTCGGAGGCTGACGTTCCACGATCCCGAGTCGCTTTCCGTTGAAGATTTCCACTGGAAACTGCGATTTAACGGTGACGGTCGGTTCGCCGGCCAGCAAGTCCGGTTTCTCGACTTCTTGCGGGGGCTCGTGCGCGGCCTCACGTTCCTGCCGCCAGGTTCGACGACGACCCTGCAGGCTGTTCTTGGCCCCGGTGCCTTGACGGGTGTGAATGTCGAGACACAAGCCGCTCTCATTGTTCCGATCGCTGGTGAGGCCGCTACCTCGCCGACACTGTTGCAGGTCGGTTATGACGGTCAACGGTTTGCCCCGGCGCTCTGCGTTGTGCCGCCTGGGCCTGTCGTCATTCAAGTAAGGAATACCGGGAGCACGCGCGGGTCGCTGCTCTTGATCAATTGGCCTCCAGAGGTCGTCGCTCAGGCCATCAAGCCGCCGCTCGAATTCGAACCGTATCTCTCCGGAGGGGCGCTGGTGGCGCGACAGACCTTCCGGCGCCTGTTCCGCTCGGAGAACGTTGACGAGAAGGAAGGCCTTGGGATTCGGCAAGTGACGTTCGTTTTCACGGATCTCAAGGGTTCGACGGCCATGTATGAACGTATCGGTGATCTGAATGCGTACGGCCTCGTCAGACAGCATTTCGCCTTGCTTGAGATGATCGCACAACGGTATTCCGGCGCTATCGTAAAGACGATTGGCGACGCTGTGATGGCCGTCTTTTGTCGACCAACGGACGCAGTTTCCGCGTCGTTGAGTATCGTGGAGGAAATCGGGCGCTTCAATCGCGAACGTGGAGAACCGGCGATCATCCTGAAGATCGGGGCACATTGCGGGCCGTCGATTGCGGTGACACTGAACGACAATCTCGATTATTTCGGTCAGGCCGTCAACGTCGCCGCGCGCGTGCAGTCTCTCGCCGACGCCGGGGAGATTTGCATTTCGGAAGCGCTCTATAGTGCGCCCGGGGTCCGCGACCTCCTTGGTGGCCGCACTGTCGTCGAATTTGAGGCTCCGCTTCGCGGCCTCCAGGGCAGGGCAAGCGTGTATCGCATCGTGTCCGAGTGGTGACGGCTTACGGCGCCGATCCTGCCTCCTCCTGGGGCTATTCTTGTTTGCTCAACATTGAACCCGACAGGTGCCGTGATGGAGAAGAACGACGCAGCCGGTTTGCTCCCTATGCATGGCGTTCAGCCGCGTTCCGAGGAAACGCTCGCGACCTGGATTTGCTGGTCAAAGAAATCGTTCGACACGGACAGCGGATTTTGCAAGGTTGGCAGAACCCAAAGGAGCCAGCATGAACATAAGCAATGCGAGCAGAATAATCGGCGCAATGTTAATTGCGGCCATCGCGAGTGGCGCGGCCTATGCGAACGCGCAACAAGGTATGAGCGCGACGGCCGGCGCGGTCGCACAAAGGGTGGCGGCCTCGGGCTCGCCGCCTCGACCCAGGCCGGATACTTCGATAGTTCGTGACGTTCGCCGCACCCTCAGGCGGGTACCGGATATGGATGATTCAGAGATTCACATCAGGGCGAGCCACGGCGCCGTCACGCTCACCGGATCGGTGCCGGAAAGCTGGCAGATCTCGCGCGCTGGCAATGCATCAAGATCAGTGCTGGGAGTCAAGTCGGTGACGAACAGATTGACAGTGCGAAAGAGCGATGCAGCAAGCATTGAGCAACGTCTCGCGGCATCGGCCGGATAGGCTCGATGTTGATCTCATCACTTCGGGAAGCTCCACGAAGACGCAACGCGCGACTGTTGCGCGAAAACCTGATTTCGGGGTCGTTCTCGCCTCAGCTCGCTGCATTTAGCCCTTCACGCGTTCCGATCGCGGATCGTATGGCGCCCTAAGATGCACGGTTGCCCTCACCTGTTCACCCGCCACGTCGATCGTATAGCGGCCTTGCGTGAGCCACGCAGCATCGGCGGCACCATCGGCACGGTTCACGAAACCCATTGCAACCGGACATCGCAATGTATGCCCAAACGCGGCTGAGGTTACCGCCCCTACCGGCTTGCCGTCGCGCAAGATTGCTTCGCCACCCCACAGCATCAGATGTTCGGCGCCGTCGACCGTCAGGATCGCGAGACGCCGGCGCAGCGGCGCCTCGCGCAGACGCAGAAGGGCGTCGCGACCGCGGAAGGCGATGTCCTGGTCGAGCTTGCAGGCGAACGCCAGGCCTGCCTCGAACGGATTGCAATCCGGCGAAAGCTCGCGGCCCCAGGCCCGATAGCCTTTTTATGACGCTATCGAGCGACGACATTCGCTGCGTCTCGAGCATACTGCGTGGGCGGCAGACCGACATGACGCGTGAACGCGACGCTGAATGCGCTCGCCGAGCCGTAACCGACACGTTCCGCGATCACTGCGATGCTGACTTCGTTCCGGCGCAGCAGGCTCCTCGCGACGGCCATGCGCCACGACAACAGATACTCCATCGGTGCCACGCCGACTGCGCGGCTGAATCGATCGAAGAAAGAGGACCGTGAAAGCGCGGCGGTTCTTGCGAGTTGTGCGATCGTCCAGGGCTTGTGCGGACTCTCGTGCATATGACGGATGGCAAGCGCGAGACGGGCGTCGGCGAGGCCGCGGACGAGTCCGGGCGAGGCCCCCGTCCCCGTGGCTCGCAACGCTTCAATGAAGAGCACCTCGAGCAGTCGCGCCAGCACGACCTCGCGCGCGGGCCGCTGCGCGCGCGATTCTTCCCTCACGAGCTTGACGAGCGTCGCCAGCCGGGGTTCACCGCGCACGTGCGCGAGCTTGGGCAAGAGCGAGACAAGCAAGGCCGCATCCGGCGAACCGAACGCGCAGAGGCCCGCAAGCCATTGGGCTTCTGGCGCGACCGATGCATCGCCGAAACGAAAGCTGCCGTCGGGCAGTGCCGCGGGCGCGATATCGGAGACGTCGTCATCGTCGGGCGGGTTGATGCTCGTCATCGTGAAGCTAAAAACTTCGGGCACGAGCACGAAGTCATCGGCCTGAAGAATGAGCGGCTCGCAACCATTGACGGATAGACGGAAGGAACCTTCGAGCACCACGCAATAGAACGGCTGGCCGACTTCCGTGCGGCTCGCGCGCCAGCGCCCGGCGCCGCTCAGCACTTTCGAGAACGTGGGCGTCGGCCTCAGCAATGTGACGATTTCGGCGAGCGGGTCGATCATGATCGGACGATTTCGAATGAAACCTGGACGCTCAATTGTAGCGAGTCCCGGTGGTCAGGACTTATTGTGTTGGGACTGTCACCAACCACAGGATTCGACATGAAGACCGTCTTGATTACCGGTTGCTCGTCCGGCTTTGGCCTCGAAATCGCGCGTTATTTTCTGGATCGCGACTGGCGCGTTATCGCCACGATGCGCGCGCCACGCAAAGACCTCTTGCCGCGCTCCGATCGTCTTTCGATTCTCGCCCTCGACGTGAAGGACCCGCAAAGCATTCGCGCCGTCGTCGATGCCGCCGGTCGGATCGACGTGCTCGTCAATAATGCGGGTATCGGTTTTCTGAACGCGCTCGAAGGAACGCCGATGGACACCGTGCGCGATATCTTCGAGACCAACACGCTCGGTACCATTGCGATGGCGCAGGCCGTGTTGCCGCAGTTCCGCGAGCGCCGCGAAGGTGTGATCATCAATGTGACGTCGACCGTCACCTGCAGACCGCTGCATTTGCTGTCGGTCTACACCGCGAGCAAGTCCGCGGTCAACGCGTTCAGCGAATCGCTCGCGCTCGAACTGGAGCAGTTCAATGTGCGCGTGCGTGTCGTGCTGCCGGGACGCGCGCCTTCCACCCGCTTCGGCGAGAACGCGCAGGCACGTATGAAAGACGGATTCGCCGAGCCGTACGGCGCGCTCGTGGAGCAGATTTTCGCAAACTGGCAGAAAGAAACGGCCGTCACGCACGCATCGGATGTCGCCGAAGCGGTTTGGCTCGCAGCGACCGATTCATCGAGCCCGTTCAACATCCCCGCCGGCGAGGACGCTGTCGAGTGGTACAACGCGGCCGCTAAATAGCACGAGTAAAAATCGCCGAGATGAGAGCCTCGGGCCTCAGACCTGGCCGATGCCGCCGTCATTCATCAAATCCGCGCCCGTCATATAGGAACTCTGTTCGGAGGCGAGAAAGAGCGCCGCGCTGGCCATCTCCTCGGCGCGGGCGAGTCGACCGATCGGGACCATGCTCTTGTACATGCTCACCAGATCCTCGCGTGTCGCCGACTGGGAGTCGAGAATCGGGGTGTCGGTGACACCGGGGCTAAGCATGTTGACGCGAATGCCGCGATCCTTGAATTCGGCGGCCCAGGTGCGGGCATAGGAACGCAACGCGGCCTTGGTCGCCGCGTAGGCGGTATGACCAGGGATGCCCATGACGTGCATGGCCGACGAAACCAGGATGATCGACCCACCACCTGTCATCATCGGCAGCAGCTTCTGCACCAGAAATACCGGGCCGCGCGCCATGAGGTTGAATGCCTTGTCGAAATGCTCAGGCGTGATGGTGCCGATCGAAGCCTGCTCGGTAAAGCCCGCGTTCGACACGATGATGTCGACGACACCTTTTTCGCCCCTGACTGCCGCAGCGACACGGTCGAGGTCATCGAGATTCGCGGCGTCGGCCTGAAGCGCGGTAACGTTGCGTCCGAGCAGTTTGACGGCCTCGTCGAGCTGGCCTTGGCGCCGACCGAAGATAAAGACGTGAGCGCCTTCGGCGACGAATCGCCTGGCGATCGCCAGGCCGATACCGGTCGTTCCGCCGCTAATAACCGCGATCTTCCCTGTGAGAGTAGACATTGAAGCTTCTGCCTGTTGGTGAATGGAAGTGACATCGTAATTGCGGCCCCTGCGAATGATAATCGGCGGATTTATCATAAGATCCATTCACCGAGAGAATAGATCGCACGAGAGAAATACAATGGATCGGTTTCACGAATTGAACGCCTTCTTCGCCGTCGTTGAAGCGGGTGGCTTTTCCGCCGCGGCGCGCAGAACCGGCGAGTCACAGTCCGCGATCAGTAAGTCGATCGGCGCGCTGGAAAAGCGCCTGGGCGTGCTGCTATTCAACCGAAGCACACGCAGCGTGACCCTGACGGATCAGGGGCAGAAATACTACGAACGCACCAAGCCGTTGCTGGACGAGATTGAGGTGGCCGACAGCGAACTGACCAGCAGCACGCTGGATGTCTCGGGGCTGGTCCGGATCGCCTCTGCCTCTACGTTCGGTCGCCTGCACGTTGTTCCGCTCATTCCCGAGCTGCTGTCGCGCTATCCTGGTCTGCGGGTCGAGCTCGTGTTGTCGGATTTCGTACGCGATATGGTCGAGGATCGAATCGATCTCGCGATTCGAGTGGGCTCCGTCAACGATCCGGATTCGGTCGTGAAGCGGATTGCGAGCACCCCGCTGGTCTGCGTCGGATCGCGTCGCTATTTCGAGCAATACGGTGTACCGAAGGATCCTACCGAACTCGCCAATCACAATTGCCTGCTCTACGGCGGTCTGATGGAGTCGGCAAACTGGCCGTTTCATGGGCCACGAGGCCGATTCAGCGTACCGGTGCGAGGCAACCTGTCGTCGAATAGCGTCGAGACAATACGATCGGCCGTGCTCGCGGGCGTGGGAATCGGCCTCTTCGCGAAGCTCTCGCTCGCCGACGAACTCAAGCATCCCGACATTGTGACCGTGTTGGACGACTTCATTCGCGACGCCCGTGATGTAAGCATCATCTGGCCGAGGCGTCGTTTCGTGCCTGCGCGCGTGCGCCGGGTGACTGACTATTTTGCTGCTGCGCTGCCGCAGCGCTTGTAGGATCGCGACGTCCGTGAACTAAAAGCTGGCTGGCGGCACTGCGTGCGTCTGAATCAGTCGATTCCGGCGCGCACTTCAAACGCCGTCCGTCACGCAATGTTCGCGAGCGGCGCGCGTCGAGTGCCTGCGTCGCTCGACATCGAATCCCGCACATGGCGCGCGAATTCCTGTGCTGCTGGCTGAACCGTCGCGGGCAATCGCAGACAGATCGCGAACGCAGGCAGTGCAGGCAAGCCGCTGACTCGAAACGTGAGCGTCTCCAGATCGGCCGGCACCGTGGAGGCGAGCCAGGCCGTGATCGCGAGGCCCGCGCGCACCGTTGCGGCGGTCGCCTCGATGTTTCCGCTCTCGAACACCGTGCGCCACGCAATGCCCTCGTCCGCGAGCGCGCCGAGCACCACCGGACGGAAAGCACAACGCTCGTCTACCATCGACAGCGGCAACGGCCGCTTCTGCCATGCATCACTGCCGCGCCCCTTGACCCACACCAACGGCTCGATGCAGACCACTTCACCTTCGGCTTCGCTTGCGACATATTCGACCAACGACACGTCAACGCGACCGCTATTCACCGCTTCGCTCAGCTCTGGCGACGCCGCGCACACCAACGAAATTTCGACGTGCGGATGCGCCTCGGCGAATGCCTTCATCGCGGGCGCGAGCCGCGTCACGAGATCGTAAGGCACGCCCACACGCAAGGCGCCGCGCAACGGCTGGCCGGTCATGTCGGCCCAGATTTCATCGTTCAGCCGCAGCAGCTTGCGCGCCTTCACGAGAAACTGCTCGCCTTGGTGCGACAGTTCCAGCCGGCGCGTCTTGCGAACGAACAGAAGGCAATCCAGCACATCTTCGAGGCGCTTCACCTGTTGGCTCACGGCGCCTTGCGTCATGTGCAGCAGATTCGCGGCGACCGTCATGCTGCCGCTATCGGCGACGGCAACGAAGGTGCGGACCAGATCGAGGTCGAGGTTTCGGCTCATCTATGC
This sequence comes from Paraburkholderia sp. MM5496-R1, assembly GCF_050436205.1. Taxonomy (NCBI): domain Bacteria; kingdom Pseudomonadati; phylum Pseudomonadota; class Betaproteobacteria; order Burkholderiales; family Burkholderiaceae; genus Paraburkholderia; species Paraburkholderia sp. MM5496-R1. Next base: position 1,245,227 of record NZ_JBNDLT010000001.1, on the reverse strand, counting down.
ATTATGCGGCGTAATGTACCGCATCAATATTATTAGCTTTCACGATGCCTTGACGATCCGTACAGTGCGAATTCACTGATCCGAATGTGCACCGATGACCTCGATTCTGCCGCTTCTGCTCTTCGTCGCCGTCGCGACCGTGACGCCCGGCGGCGCGACCACGCTCGCCGCCGCCTCAGGAGCACGCTTCGGCTTCGTACGCTCGATACCGCTGATGCTCGGCATCGCGATGGGCCTCGCCTTGCTCGCTGCGCTCGCCGCACTCGGGCTTGGCGGTCTGCTTCTCACGCTGCCATCGCTGCAAACGGCGGTGAGAACGCTCGGCTCCGCGTATCTGCTGTGGCTCGCGTGGCGCATCGCGCGCAGCGGGCCGCCAAACGCGAGCAATGGCCCCGTGCGGCCGGTTTCGCTCGTCAACGGTTTCCTGCTGCTCTGGCTCAACCCGAAAGGCTGGGCGATGACGGTTGGCGCGGCGGCGTCTTTCGCGCTGCTCGCAAACAATCCGAACCGCCTCGCGATGCTGCTCGGTGCAGCGTTCGGGGTGACTGCGTGCGCGTCGCTCGCGCTGTGGTGTGCGCTCGGCGTGCTATTCGCGCGGCTGTTTCGGACGCCGCGCCACTGGCGCATTCTCAATCTCGCGATGGGTGTGCTGCTCGCCGCATCCCTCATTCCGACCTGGAGATAAGCATGTCTTCCCATCCGTTCGCCGAATCGTTCGACCTTGAAGCCGCGTTCGCCGATGTGTCGGATCATTGGTCGCCGAAAGTTGTCGCACAGGTCAACGATCGGTACGTGAAGGTCGCGAAAGTGCGCGGGCAGCTCGTCTGGCACGACCACGAGCACGAGGAGCTTGCCGAAGAACACGAGCACCCCGATATCGAGACCTTGCTGGATGAATCCATTCGAGACGCCGGAGACGTCGGCATCGTCTGGCCGAGGTGCCGTTTCGAGCGTGCATGGCGCCTCCGCTCGAGTCGACGCTGAAAGGCGTGCTCAGTGCAGTTTGACGTGCGGCGCAGTGCTTCGACGGAGCCGATGCGCGAGGGTATTGACGATCATGCGTGCATAGCCATGCAGCGCTGCAACGTGCATCCGATACAGCGACAAATACATGAAGCGAGCAAGCAGTCCGTCCACGAGCATGCTGCCGCCGATAAGACCTCCCATCAGACTCCCAACCGCATTCGCGTGCCCGAGCGACACTAGCGAGCCGAGATCGCGATAGGCAAACTCCGGAAGCTTTTTCCCCTCGATGCGTCGCGCAAGTGCCTTGACTAAAAACGATGCCTGCTGATGAGCCGCCTGGGCGCGCGGTGGAACATTGCGCTCGAAACCCAACCATGGACAGGCCGCGCAATCGCCGAATGCGAATATATGGTCGTCGAGATCCGTTTGAAGCGTGCGACGCACACTGAGTTGCCCCAGATGATTGACGGTCAGCCCATCGAGCATTGAAAGCACCGCGGGCGCCTTGATGCCCGCGGCCCACACCGTGAGATCCGCACGTATCGTCTTGCCGTTTTTCGTGCGGATGAGTCCGGGCGCGACCTCCGCGACCCGCTCGTCGACCATCAACTTGACATTGAGTTTGTCCAGCAGTCCGGCAGCTGCGGTGGACACGCGTTCTTTCAACGCTGGCAGAATCCGCGGCCCAGCTTCAATGAGCACGATCCCGACGTCGTGTGTGGGGTCGAGCCGATGCAAGCCGTATGATGAAAGTACCTTCGCCGTATTGCGCAATTCGGCGGACAATTCCACGCCCGTAGCGCCCCCACCAACTATCGCGACCTGAACACGAGGCGCGTGATCGACCGGCACGCCACATGCACTCCGCTCACCGGCGTCTCGTTGTTGTTCGGCGCGAATGCAAGCTGAAATCAGGCGCTTTCTGAAGCGTTCCGCTTGAGCGACGTTGTCAAGCGCGAGCGAATTTTCCGCCGCGCCCGCCACGCCGAAGTAGTGCGTTGTACTACCGATGGCAAGAATCAACGAGTCGTACCCGATTCGGCGCGGCGGTACCAGTTCGGTTCCGTCGTCATCGAGCAGTGGCGCAAGCAGGACCTGCCTCGAGCCACGATCCAGTCCGACAAGTTCGCCATGGATGAACTGGAAGCCGTGCCACTGGGCTTGCGCGGCGTACGCCAGTTCCTGTGCGAATGGGTCCAGACTTCCTGCTGCGACCTCGTGCAACAGGGGCTTCCAGATATGCGTCGGGTTGCGGTCGATCAACGTAATGGAGGCACGTTGCGCCCCGCTTCGCCGACCACCATAACGATCGCCTAGCCTCGTTGCGAGTTCGATGCCACCCGCCCCTCCTCCCACGATCACAAAACGATGCATGCAGATTCTCCCTGGACGACGACGCGCGGTACGGAAATCCAACACAACGGTTGAGAACAACTATCGCAGAAGCCCGACGGCAGGAAAATCTCATAGTTCTGATGGCTGCCTTCAGGTTTTCTGATTGAGAGATCTCCTACTGACCTCGCCCTCAACGGCGTACTCGCACTGTCTGGAATCCCCTCCAGGTTCACACGCACGATGCCCGAGACCCGGCGCGCGACTTCACTTCGGCGCAGTCGGCTCGCCGCGATGGCCAGGCGCTCGAACGTACTGCTAAACGCAGTTCGGCGCCCTTCCACTCGGCGTGGTCGTCAAAGGGGTGATCGTAGGTGTAGGTGCCGCGCTGATGGCTGGGGGTCGTTCTTCGCCAGATCTGTGGTGATCAGGATGAAGCCATCAACGTTCAGACTTTTGGTCGATGGATTGATGCCGTCGGCAGGTATCTCATCGTTGTGGGCCGCAATGGCACGATGACTGCGTCGCCGAACTCGCTGAAACAGGCGCCATCGCAGCTAGCAAAAAGATGCCTTGCGACGCCGCCGCCAGTTCGCAGATAGCGTCGCTGATGCAGTTCATTCGGTCTTTATTCTCCAATGCGCTTGAAGCTGGCGTAGTAATCGTCGGTGTAATAGCACTCGCCGGTTTGCTTGCGCGGCCCACCACATACGATCCGACGCTGCCCCCGATCCGTCGCGCCTGGTGTGCGAACCGTATAGGTGTGGTAGTAACCGCGCGGATGCTTCGGCAGCAAAGCCGCACTGTTACGAAACAAGACGCCGTCATCGCTAAACGGGAAGGGGCCGCCCGCTTTGATCAGTCGCAGTGTTTCGGCCGCTTCCGCCGGCAACTGCGCCTTGGTGACGGTGACCAGCGCGCCCGTTCCTTGGGCGCCTGATGCAGCGGTTGCAGCGCTCGCACCCTGTGCTGGCTGAACCGGCGCCGAGCTCGCGGATGCGCCCGATGCCTCAGTGGCGCTTTGCGGTCCCTGCTTGCCGCATCCGCCGAAGATCGCGCTCAACGCGACGATGCAGGAGACAGCCCACGCTCTCTTCACGAAACGGTTCTCCCTTCGTTGACCAGCACCCGACGACCTGGATAGACGTAAAGGTATCGCTAATGACGGAGCGAATCAACGATCCATCGTAGACCCGTGCCTTCATGCGCGCGAGAATCGTGGTTTAACGATGGTTTCCACGCCTGCAGCGGAGTACGAAATGGACGATCCCTATGATCTTCAGCGCTTCCTCGATGCGCAAGAGCCGGTCTACGACCAGGTATGCGATGAACTGAGGCACGGACGCAAGCGAAGCCACTGGATGTGGTTCGTGTTTCCTCAAATCGAGGGGCTCGGAACCAGCGCAATGGCTCAGCGATTCGCGCTTTCGTCGCTGGACGAAGCGCAAGCCTATCTGCGCCACCCGATACTCGGCCCACGGCTGCGCGAAACGACGCACCTGGTCAACCTCGTCAGCGACCGCTCCGCCGAGGAAATATTCGGGTATCCGGATGACCTGAAGTTTCGCTCGTCGGTCACCTTGTTCGCGCGCGCCACGAACGACAACGACGTATTCATCGAAGCTTTGCGCAAGTATTTCGGCGGAGAAGCCGATCCGCGGACCCTCCAGCTGCTCTAGACCATTTTGGTAGCGGTCCCGCGCACGCGGGGCGCAGCGGACCGCGCAATTCCGCTCCCCGTGCAGTGCGTGGTCACTGCCCGCTCACATCGGCTGCACGGGATCGAAAGAGCAGCAGGTGATCCGTGCCGGATTCGGACAGCCAGACCTCGCCCGGACGACCCATCATCTGACGCACGTTCGCGTGGTCACGCGGCAGCCGCAACACGTCGAACCGCTCGGCACGCGGATCGAAGCGCACTAGCGCATTAGCGCTCCATTCGCTGAGCCAGACGATGTCCTGGTCGTCGACGAATATTGCATACGCGTGCGGATCGTTGCCGGGCAGTCGCCATTCGCGCCAATGATGCGTGCCAGGATCGTACACGCCGACTTTTCCGGCGTTCCACTCGCTGACCCAGATGCGCCCCCTGGAATCGGCCCAGACGCGGCGCGCGCCCTGATTCGACGTTGGTGGCTCGATGACCTGTGCCGCGCCCGTGGTCGGGTCGATGCGACCTACGTAATTTCCCGCCAGCGAAGCGAAATACAGATCCCCGGAGCGGGTCACGCAGATACCGTAGGGCCCGGCGCCGCGTGGGGCATCAAAGACGCGCATGCGCGATCGCTGCGGATCGAGTTCGCCGTAGATACCACTTTGCCCCGTAAACCACAGATGCCCCTGTTTGTCGAACACGGCGGTATTCAGATTGGCATCTGGCCGGTCCTTGGGTAGCGGAAAACGCGTGACGGCGAGCGTCTTCGGATCGATACGCACGATTGCGTTCTGGCCGCCGTCAGTGACCCACGCCGCACGATCGGGGCCGACGATCACGCCATGTGGCGCCGATCCGGCGCCGAGTGCGATCGTGTCGGTTCTGCCGCTGCGCGGGTCCAGCCGCCCGACCGCTCCCCGCGCCTGCGCGGTGTACCACACGGTGCCGTCATGCGCCGGTGCGACGTCATGCGGTGCGCTGCCGGCCGGGACGGCGAAGCTCTCGAACGACGGCGGCTGTGCTTGAGCCTGCGCGAGGCCAAGGTTGTCTGTGCTGATCGCGCAAGCGATGGCGTAAAGAGCCAGGGCAATCGCAGACCGGGCAGTGGATTGCGGGGCAAGCTTCGGAAAATGTTTGAAGTCCAAGCGGGCAAAATCCATCATCGCACGAAGTCGCTCGAGCGCCGCATGCCCCGGATGGATCGCGAACATCCACCAAAGAAGCCCCACAAGTAACAGCAGAGGAATCAGCATGGGTGGTCTCCATCGCTGCTTGTGCCAGCTAACGTATCACGAATGCCACTTGCCAAGGTCAACCCGACGTTTCAATGCTTGGCGGCATGCGCTTCCTCGACGTTGTCGAAAGTGCGATTCGCCGGGATATTCGTTGCCGGGTTTGCGTGCAATGGAACCGCACCAGGGTAAATACAGATTCGATTGCTCAAAAAGCTTTATAGAATGGCCGATATTAGCAAGGAGCAATACTGCTTGCTATAGATTAATCAAAGATACCCCGCAGAACCCGGAGACGCCATGCAGATCGACTACCAAACGATGCGGTTCGACTACGAGCGAGCCGCCGACCACGATGCCGGTGCACCGCTCACCTATCCGGTCGTGGTGATCGGCGCTGGCCCGGTCGGGTTGTCAGCGGCCATCGATCTGGCCCAGCAGGGCGTTCGCACCGTACTGCTCGACAATGACGACACGCTGTCGAGCGGTTCGCGCGCAATCTGTTTTGCGAAGCGGACGCTGGAAATTTTCGATCGACTCGGCTGCGGCAAGCAGATGGTCGACAAAGGCGTGAGCTGGAACGTCGGCAAGGTGTTCCTGCAGGATGAACTGATCTATACGTTCAACCTGCTGCCCGAGACAGGCCACGCGCGCCCAGCATTCATCAATCTGCAGCAGTACTACGTCGAAGGCTATCTGGTAGACGAGGCGAAGCGAACCGCGAATCTGCAGATGCGCTGGAAAAGCAATGTGATCGGTGTGACCCAGCAAGACGACCATGTCGAGTTGCGGGTCGAAACGCCCGACGGCATTTATCCGATGCGCGCGCAATACGTGGTCGCCGCCGACGGCGCGCGCAGCGCGGTGCGCAAGGCGCTCGGTCTCGACAGTCATGGTCGCACCTTCAAGGACCGCTTCCTGATCGCGGATGTGAAAATGAAGGCGCCGTTTCCGACCGAACGCTGGTTCTGGTTCGATCCGCCCTTCCATCGCAACCAATCCGTACTGCTGCACAGGCAGCCCGACAACGTCTGGCGCATCGATTTCCAGCTCGGCTGGGACGCCGATCCTGTCGCCGAAAAACAGCCTGAAAAAGTGATTCCGCGCGTGAAAGCGCTGCTCGGCGACGATGCCGGGTTCGAGCTCGAATGGGTCAGCGTCTACACGTTTTCGTGTTTGCGGATGGACAGTTTCCGGCATGGCCGCGTGCTGTTCGCGGGCGATTCGGCGCATGGCGTGTCGCCGTTCGGCGCGCGCGGCGCGAATAGCGGCGTGCAGGATGCCGACAATCTCGCCTGGAAGCTGCGGCTCGTCGTCAACGGCGACGCGCCGCCGGCGCTGCTCGATACCTATGCATCCGAGCGCGAGTATGCGGCGGACGAAAACATCCTGAACTCATCGCGCGCCACCGACTTCATCACGCCGAAAAGCGCGGTTTCGCGGATGTTCCGCGATGCCACGCTCAAGCTCGCGAAAGAGTGTCCGTTCGCGCGGCGCATCGTCAACAGCGGCCGTCTGTCGGTGCCGGCGGTTCTGCGCGACTCGCCCCTGAACACGCCCGACGCCGACGCGTTCACCGGTGCGATGGTGCCCGGCGCGGCCAGCACCGACGCGCCGGTCAAGCTCGCTGGCGAACACGCCTGGTTCCTGAATCAGACCGGACACGGCGGCTTCACGGGTGTGCAATTCTGCGGCCCGGGAGACGACCTGACGAAATGCGCCGAACGGCTTCGCGCGCTCGCATGCCTCGCGGTGCCGGTTCACTCGTTGATCGTCGTGCCGCGTGGCGCGGCCGCGACCGCGCTGCCGGAGATGCCTCACGTCACGGTGATCGAGGACGTCGAAGGCATTGTCACGCATCGCTTCGATGCGCGGCCCGGCACCTTTTATCTGCTGCGTCCGGACCAGCACGTCTGCGCGCGCTGGCGCGCGCTCGACACCGCCTCGGTCGCCAAGGCCGTGGATCGCGCAACCTGCAACGGATAACCATCATGACCAAGCTGAACATCGAAACGAATATGGCCGATCCCGATGCGTTCTATGAAAAGCTCATCGACGCGCACAATGGACTGACCGACGAGCAAAGCCATTTCATGAACGCAAAGCTCGTGCTGCTGCTCGCGAACCACATCGGCGATGCCGACGTGCTGCTCGAAGCGCTGGCGCTGGCGCGCGCGGATTGACGACCGAGGCTCAGCGCCCGATCCAGCCGAACCGCCACGACAGCCGTCGTGTCGTGGCGAGCAGCCTCTGTGCGGTCGTGCCGTGCGTGCTGAAATCAAAGCCGCCCGACGGACCGATCACCGCGACCACCAGACTGACGCTGCCCGTATGATCGAACACGGGCGCGGCCAACGCGCCGATGCCCGGCACCGGCGCATCGAGTGCGTCATCGATGCCGTCGCTCACAACCTTCGCGCGACGTGCCAGATAGGCCGGAGCCAACGACGGCGGGCCCTTTTTCGGCGCCACGAGCACTTCCGCAACCGGCGCGCCCGCGAGTCTGATCGATTCCTGCGACAACAGCCCGACCAATACGTCGTCCGCAAGATGCGCGGCGAACACGCGCCCTATCGCCGTGTTGACGAGCGACATCACGGTGCCCACGCGCAGGCTCACGTGTTGTGGTCTCGCCGATTCTTCGAAACGGATTACCGTGGGACCCAAAGGTCCAAGAATCGCCACCGCGACGCTCATGCCGGACTCCGCCGCAAGCGTGACGACCTCCGGTTCGGCATCGCGAATCGGCGACATGCGCTGCAACGCGATCAGGCCGAGTTCCATGCCGAGCGGTCCCGCACTGAAAAGACCGGCGTCGTCGCGGCTCAGCAAGCCGACCTTGAGCAGACTCACCAGATGCGGAAACGCCTTGGCGGCGGGCATATCGGCGGCCGCGGCCAGATCGCGCAGCGACAGCGGACGGCCGGCGGCAACGAGTGCCAGCAGGAGCTCGCCTGTGTTGTCGAGCGCGCTGATTCCGCGCTGAGCTTTCGTGTCGTTGAGTTGGGGCGTGTTCGCGTCGGACGCGTCCGGGGTTTCGATCTGCATGATTCTCAGCTGGGTGTGACCAGCGCTTCGGTGATACGTCGGGAAGTTTCGAGCAACTGACGCGCGACCACACCGTCCCACGCGACTTCGATCGAGCCCGACGAGCCGACCGCCGTCAACGCGAGTTGCATCCGTTGATCGCCATCGAACACCGGCACGCTCAGACTGCTGATGCCCGGACTCGGCGCATCGATTCCTCGCTCGATGCCGCGCGCGCGGATCTCATCGAAACGTTTGCGCCACTCCTTGCTAGTCGGCCCTTTGGCGGCGCGGCCGCGCGCCGGCGTCGGGTCCGCCGAATGCGCCTGGCTTCGCGCCATTTGCGCGACCTGCTCGGGCGCGCAGAACGCGCAGAATACGCGGCCCGTCGATGTCGCTTCGAGCGACATCACCGTGCCGATGTGCAGATTGACATGCAGCGGCGCACCGCTGCGCTCGTATCGGACAATGGTCGGGCCCTGCACGCCCGCCACGCAGATCGCCACGCTAAGACCGATCCGCTCCGCGAGCGACGCCGCGTGGTCAGCCGCGATGCGATAGACCGGCTGCTGTTCGATATGCATGAGGCCAAGCCGCAACGACAGCGGCCCCGGCTCGTAGTTGCCGGTCAGGGCATCGCGCTTGACGAGGCCGAGGCGCGTCAGGCTCACGAGATAGGTATGCGCCTGCGCCGACGACAGTTGCGCCTCGCCGGCCAGTTCGGTCAGCCCGAGCGGTTCGCGCTGTCGCGCCAGCGCCTGCAGCAGACGTCCGCCGACCTCGACGCTCTGAATCCCCCGCTGTTTCTTTTCGCTTGTCGTATCAGCCATCGTGTTGTCCGCCCTTGACCCGAAGGAGATTCGGCCCGTCCGGTGTCGCCCGTGGAAGGCCTAGATGGTATCCGATCGGACCGTGCCGACCAACCAACGGAGTTTACCCTAGCTTAGTGAATGACAAGGTATTTTGTCATTGACAAATCACAACATGACGACGACTATTAGTCATCCCCCAACGAGTCGTGAGACGGAGACAGACATGGCGAAGGCTTTCGCATCCCAGGCCGATCTGGAAGAAAAGAAGATCACGTGGACCCAATTGTCGGAAAACGCGTATGCGTATACGGCCGAGGGCGACCCCAACTCCGGCGTGATCATCGGCGACGACGGCGTGCTGATCGTCGACACCACCGCCACGCCAGCCATGGCGCAAGACCTGATCGCGAAGATCCGCAGCGTCACCGACAAGCCGATCAAATACGTCGTGCTGTCGCACTATCACGCGGTGCGCGTGCTGGGTGCGTCGGCGTACTTCAAGGAGGGCGCACAGCAGGTGATCGCCAGCCGCGGCACCTACGAAATGATCGTCGAGCGCGGCGAAGCCGATATGAAATCGGAGATCGAACGCTTCCCGCGCCTTTTTGCAGGCGTCGAAACGGTGCCCGGTCTGACGTGGCCGACGCTGGTTTTCGAAAAGGAAATGACGCTCTTTCTCGGCAAGCTCGAAGTGCGCATCGCGCATCTCGGCTCCGGCCACACGAAGGGCGACACGGTCGTCTGGCTGCCGTCGCAGAAGGTGTTGTTCTCCGGCGACCTGGTCGAGTACGACGCGGCCTGCTATTGCGGCGACGCGCAACTCGAACAATGGCCGACGACGCTCGAAGCACTGCGCGCCCTGAACGCGGAGAAGCTGGTGCCGGGTCGCGGCCCCGCGCTACTGTCGCCGGCGGAAGTGAACAAGGGCCTCGATTACACGAAAGACTTCGTCACCACGCTATTGCAGGCGGGCCGTGACGCATTCAGGGACAAGCTCGATCTGAAGGGCGCGATGGCGCTCACGCGCAAGTCCATGGACCCGAAGTTCGGCAACGTCTTCATCTACGAGCATTGCCTGCCGTTCGACGTGTCGCGAGCCTACGACGAAGCAAGCGGCATCAGCCATCCGCGCATCTGGACCGCGCAGCGCGACAAGGAAATGTGGGACGCGCTGCAAAACTGATCGTACTGTGCATTCGGGGAAAGGCCGTTCGGTCTTTCCTCTTTTCCGTTCAAACCATGAAGGCGCGCTAGACGCCTCAGGCGCGCTCGTCTTCGCACAGGCGCGCTCCGCACCAGGAGCGAGACATGCAGCATTCCCTCGATGGCAACGCCATTGGCCACGCCGCGCCCGTCGCGAGCGACGATTCGATGTTCAGGAAGGTCGCGTGGCGCATCGTGCCGTTTCTGTTTCTTTGCTATGTCGTGTCGTTTCTGGACCGGATCAACATCGGCTTCGCGCAATTGCAGATGAAGCATGATCTCGGCTTCAGCGACGCGATGTACGGACTCGGCGCAGCCGTGTTCTACGTCGGCTACGTGCTGTGCGAGGTGCCGAGCAACATCCTGTTGGCCAAATACGGCGCGCGTAAAACCTTCATGCGGATCATGCTGCTGTGGGGCATCGCGTCGATGTGCATGATGTTCGTGTCGAAGCCCGCGCACTTTTACGTTCTGCGCTTTATGCTGGGCGTTTTCGAGGCGGGCTTTTTCCCGGGCATCGTGCTGTATCTGACGTATTGGTTTCCCGCCAGCCGGCGCGCCGCCGTGATCTCGGTGTTTTTCGCGGGCGTGGCGGTCGCGGGCGTGCTCGGCGGACTTTTCTCCGGCTGGATCATGCGCGACATGAGCGGCGTGCTGAACCTGTTCGGATGGCAGTGGATGTTTGCGATCGAAGGCGCACCCGCTGTGATTCTCGGATTGCTCTCGTGGCGCTATCTGGTCAACAAGCCGCACGAGGCAAGCTGGCTCACGCAGGACGAAAAAGAGCGACTCGTCGCGCTTTGCGCCCAAGGCCAGTCGAAAGACCACCGGCATGACAGTCACAGCTTCGCCGCCGCGTTGCTCAATCCGCACGTCTATCTGTTCGCGTTCATCTATTTTTCGCTGACCTGTGCGTCGCTAACGCTCAATTTCTGGATGCCGTTGATGATCCGCGATTTTGGGGTTCAGGATGTCGTGGCGGTGAGTCTTTATACCGTGGTGCCGAATGCGATCGGTGCGGTGGGTCTGATTCTGATTGCGCGCCGCTCGGATCGAACTGGGGAACGGCGTAAGCATTTTGCTTTCTGCACGGTGGGCGGGGGTCTCGCGCTCGCGGCGCTTACGCTGCATCTGAGCAGCTTTCCTGCGATGCTGGCTATCTTGTCGCTCGCTGCCATGTTGATTTTCGCGGCGCTACCGATCTTTTGGGCGGTGCCTACCAGCTATCTGTCCGGGAAAGCGGCTGCGTCGGGGATCGCGTTTATTAGCAGTATTGGGATTACGAGCGGGATCGTCAGTCCGTGGGTGATCGGTCAGATTCGCACGACGACGGGGAGTATGGATCTCGCCGTGTATCTGCTTGCGAGTCTGCTTGTGGTTAGTGGGGTCGCTTTGATGGTCGGCGTTAAGGGGGCGTGACGCGACGGTGATGTCGCCTATGCCGAGTCGTGGTGGTGCCGCTTGCCCGCGTAATCTGCCTTTAAATGGCCCGCCGAAGCGGGGCTGCGATTTCACGCTCTACCAATTTGCCATATCAAGCAAATCCTTTAAAAACTGATTTTGCGCTTTGCGAAGATTGTAGATGCACTCCTCTCGCAAAGCTGAAAACATCGATCCATCGTGTTCCGTTTTCCACTTTGCCCCGGCATTACGTGGTAATTCGCAGTACCTCACGGATGCATCTTGCGTTTCCATGTACTCGTCGAGCAACTTCGCATGGACGTTGCCGTTCCGCATGGTCGCACGCAACTTGTTATAGATGAATTTGCTCTGGACCGTCAGGTCTTTCTGTAACTCGGAATAGCACTCGGCGTCACCGTAACCGCCCCCCAAATGCTGCAGGCAATCCGAGTTCGACTTCGCGACCGCAAGACTAGAAAATAACACCCCCGAGATAAAAAAAACTATCATGATCCTAATGAGATGCATCGTAAACTCCTGAGACAAATAAACGAGCTTTGGCAATCCGGCGATTCTTGACGCCCCGATTCGTTTCCACCCGATACGTCAGGATAAAATCATGCATATCATCATAATGGCCAGAATTAACTTTTCTAATAATTTCGCTGGCGCCGTCTCCTGAACCACAGTTATATGCGATACTCATAAGGGCATCGTATTCGAACTGAAACAACGGAACCTTCACGTCAGCATTCAGACGTCTTTCTACCCATGTCGTTATACACAACGTCGCCGCCGGTCCGCGGCGGCGAGAAAGGCCGTTTACTTTCAATGACATAGCGCCGCGCTTGTAAACTGTCGGCGTTTGCCGTTTACTCTCCGCTTTTGAGCGGATGCCTTGGTCACCGAATCGACACCCTGGACGCAAACGGAATTCGAGCAACTGGACCTGGGTTGCTGACGTCGCTGTGCCAGACCTCGGCGAGTCCGCCGCGTGGCCGCGCTCCGGACACTGGTGGTGCAAATCGCACCACCCGCAAACCCTTGCCTCATCCCGGGTTCCATGCGATTCGATATTTTCGGCGCAACCCGTTGCACTCTTTTCTGTACCGCCGCAAATCCAATGCTGGCGTCGGTTAGCGGCGGTTTTGCACGCGTTTTGGTACGTGCGTAATGCTTAGTCTCTAGTTCCAAGTGCAACACCTTGAATGAGTAGGGTGTTGCGATGAAGAAGAACTACAAGCATTTGAGTGCGGAAGAACGCGCGGCGATCATGATCGAACATCGAAAGGGCGGCAGCATAAGATCTATTGCGGGGCTGCTGGGGCGCGTCGCTTCCCCCGGCGTCAGACTACTTGTCGTGTTATCTGAATCTTATAGACATGGTCCGGGGGCGGTAAAATCAGGGTGAATGAAAGCCTACTCAGCAGAAAGAAAAGAAGCGCTGGTGCGTCGCATGATGCCGCCGGAAAACGCGTTGGTCTCAGCGCTGGCCAGAGAAACGGGGATTACCGAACAGACGTTGTACACGTGGCGCCGACAGGCGAAAGGACAAGGGCTGGCCGTGCCGGGCGATGGGAAGAATCCCGAGGGATGGTCTTCGGAAGACAAGTTTGCAGTAGTGCTGGAAGCCGCCCCGCTCAACTCAGCGGAGCTGGCCGAGTACTGCCGGCGCAAAGGACTCTATCCCGAACAGATCGCGGCGTGGCGAGCGGCCTGCCAGGCAGCCAACGCGAATGCCACCGAGCAGGCACGCGAGCAGCGCCACCAGTCGAAAGACGACAAGCAGCGCATCCGGCAGCTCGAGAAGGAATTGCAGCGCAAGGAGAAGGCGCTAGCGGAAGCGGCGGCGCTGCTGATTCTGAGAAAAAAAGTCCAGGCGATCTGGGGAGACAAAGAGGACGATTGATCAACGTCCCGGATCGCCTGTTATGTATATCGTTGATACGCGAGGCGGCGCAGTCAGGCTGCCGGCTGGAGAAGGCTTGCGACGAGTTGGGCGTGAGCCTGCGCACGTTTCAGCGCTGGGTCGGTGACGGTGACACGGTACGTGCCGATGGTCGTACCACGACCGAACGGCCGCCGCCGGGCAACCAGTTGAGTGAGGCTGAACGGCAACAGATTCTTGAGGTAGCCAATAGTGCGGAGTTTGCCAGTCTGCCGCCCAGCCAGATCGTGCCGAGGCTGGCCGATCGCGGCGTGTATGTCGCATCGGAATCGAGCTTTTACCGCGTGCTGCGCAGCGCCTCGCAGCAGCACCATCGTGGTCGTGCGCGCAAGCCCTCGACCCGGGTAGTGACCAGTCATTGCGCGACGGCGCCCAATCAGGTCTGGTCGTGGGACATCACCTGGGTACCTGCGGCGGTCAAAGGACAGTATTACTACTGGTACATGATGCTGGACGTGTTCAGCCGCAAGATTGTCGGTCACGAAGTGCATGAGGCCGAATCGGCAGAACTGGCCGCGTTGCTGATGCGGCGTGCCAGTCTGGCAGAGGGCCTGGCAGGACGTCCCCTGGTGCTGCACTCGGATAATGGCAGCCCGATGAAAGGTGCGACGATGCTTGCCACCCTGGAGAACCTTGAAGTTGACCCGCAAAAACGGACATCTATCCTTTGGAGAAGGAGGTGCCGATTATGGGCAAGCATCGTACCCCGTACCCGGCGGAATTTCGGGCGCAAATGGTCGGGCTGGTGAAGGCCGGACGCAGGCCGGAGGAACTGGAAAAGGAGTTCGAGCCGACTGCACAGACCATCTACAACTGGGTGGCGCAGGCTGATCGCGACACAGGTGTGCGGCATGACGGTCTGACCACAGCCGAACGCCAGGAGCTCACACGGTTGCGTCGCGAAGTCCGGCAACTGAAGATGGAGCGCGACATACTCTCTCACGCGGCAGCCTGGTTCGCGAGGGAGACGGGATCCATTCCACCGAAGGGCGGTACGGATTCATGAAAGCGAACCGGGCCCGCTGGCCCATCGCGATGATGGCACGGCTGCTCGGCGTCTCGACGAGCGGCTATTACACATGGCTGGTGCGGGAGCCCGCGATGCGCACGCGTAGCGATGCGCAACTGCTCGCGCATATCCGCACGCTCCATGCAAGCTCGCGCGGCACGTATGGGGCACCGCGTATTCATGCGCAACTCGCGCGCGAAGGCATACACGTGGGGCGCAAGCGGGTGGCGCGCCTCATGCGTATGGCGGGTCTGTGCGGGGCCCGGCGTGCGCCTGATCTGGTGCGCCGGCACTTCAGTGCCGAGGCGACAAACGTGCTGTGGGTCGCAGACGCGACCTATGTACCCACGGGTGAAGGATTCCTCTATCTGGCGGTTGTGCTGGATGTATTCAGCCGTCGCGTCGTCGGCTGGGCGATGTCCAACCATCTGTACACCGAACTGATGTTGCGGGCGTTTGACATGGCGTTGCAGCAGCGACGCCATGACGGTGTGATTCTACATTCCGATCAAGGCTGTCAATACACCTCCATTGCCTTCGGGCGGCGCTGCCGAGAAGCCGGCGTACAACCGTCGATGGGGACCACCGGCGACGCTTATGACAACGCGATGTGCGAGTCATTCTTCGGCACGCTCGAAGCCGAACTGCTCTGTCGCGAACACTTCGCGACCCACGAACAGGCAAGGCGGCGTCTGTTCTCGTTTCTGGAGAGCTGGTACAACATACGCCGCCTCCACAGCAGCATCGGCTACTGTTCGCCGCTCGAATTCGAAAACCTGCATGCGCAAAATCAAAGCTTATCGTCGCGCGGGTTGCCCACCGCCGGGCAGCGTCGTGGTCTTGACAGGCGACCCGCCGCCCGGCCGTGGACAACCTGCGATTTGATCTTATCGGGAGGTGCCACACCGCATTAAACTCAACTGCAAATCTATCCGTCGAACCGGGTCAACCTCACCTGGGGGTCGTGGCCTCGTTTAGCCGACCACGCGTGAGTAACGACAACCCGTACGCAGAGTCGCTGTTCCGGACCTGCAAGTATCGGCCCGACTACCCGCGCAAGCCGTTCGGCAGCGTTGATGAGGCGCGGGCCTGGACGCAGCAGTTCGTGCGCTGGTACAACCATGAGCACAAACACAGCGGCCTGAAATTCGTCACGCCGGCCCAGTGTCATAACGGCGTGGCGAATGCAGTTCTTGCGCAACGTGAGATCGTTTATGCGGAGGCCAGGCAGCGCAATCCACGGCGTTGGTCCCGATCGACGCGCAACTGGAAATTGAAGGATGAAGTCTGGCTCAATCCGGAGCGCATGCAACCGGAAGAACTAATGCAGTGCGCATGAGGTGACGCGACAAGTACGTTGACAACCGCCGGTTTGTGGAACATGAATCTGGAGACTGAGTCCCGGCCTAACATAGGCCAGGGGTTGTTTCGCTATGCACGCCTCCTAAACCACGCAATGCCCGTGAATGCAATTGCCAGTAGCGTACCCCTTGCAAACACGCCTCTAAAATTAACTGCGGAGAGCACATCGTGGACCGTCAGGTGACTAAAGCATCCTGGTGCAAATAGACAGTTCAGGCACAAAGCGATCACCCAAATGACGTACATTCCTGCTAGGCAAATACCCCACGCACCCAAAAACGCAATCAACCACCTGATCATTTTTGGCCGCTCCCGTAGGGAAATGGTGGAACAAGTGGACCAACTGCACTCTGGCCCACCCCTCCTCCAATCGTCCCGGCAATCACGCCACCTGTATTGAGGCTAAACAGATTCCATCCGCCACCGGACCAAACATCCGTCGAGGCCCAATTCCTTGAGTTGCCGAGAGTTGGTTTGAGTGTTGCATCGAACCATGACCCGACGGACTTCCCGAGGCCATAGCCCAAGCCAGATAGAGCCGCACTTGTAAATCCAGCGTTGACCAAGCTGTCACTTTTCCCATACACAACGTTGTTGATCGCCGTATCGGCAACTCCACCTGCCGCATTCAGAACCATATTGCCGGCTACGGCTAGGTTGTAACGCGTACCTATCGCACCGACCCCAAAGCTCACGCCCACATCAACCGGATTGATCGCTCCTTTCTGGTAATACTTAGAGCCCGCAGTAATCCCCGCGCTAATCGCTCCGGTGCCCACTGACGAGGCCCACATGCGCGAACCCAGCAAGCCACCCGAGCTGAAGATCGGCGCTCCGCCGCCGAGCATTTCGCTCGCGAGTGCTGCACGCCCGCCATTGACGAGCGCCGTGATTCCTGTCTTGATCGGCGCAGCCGCTAAGGTAAAAGCAGTCATGCCCGCTTCCAGAAACGACTGGGCACCCTTCGTTACAGCCGTGCCGTAATTCCCCGCATCCCAGTTCGCCCGTGCGGCGTCCATGCTGGTCGCCCCCACCATGTCGTGCGCGAACTGCTTGGTCGGATTCCAGCCGTCGGCGCCGTACTGTTTAGCCCGATCCCACACATACAGTAAGTTCTCGGAACTGCCGCTCCGGTCGGCCAAGCCGCCGGGCCGTTGATCGATTTGCGAGGCACCCAGTCCAGACGACGGGCCCAACAAAGTTGCGGCACCGCTGTAGGACGCAGGGGTGTTATCGACGAGTCCGCCATACACACCGAACAGCGCAGCGTTACTGCTGTATGACGTCTGCGGTGCGACGAACCCACTGCCCACTCCACCAAGACCACCCGGCAGGATCTCGCCATTCAGCGCCTCTATCGCCTGCTTCGTGTAGTCCGTTTTCCCGACAGACCCCGCCTGCACCTGATCGACGACCGTATTGCCAATCGTCGATGCGATGGCATCCATCGTGATCGCCCCAACATTGCGCCCAAGACTGCCGCTGCCACCACCGTTTTCCGTCGCACCTTTCCCGACCGAGACCGCCTGCACCCTGTCTATAACGAGGTTTCCAACTCCAAAGCCGCACTCATCTACCTTCAGTTTCTGTGAGAGTTTTGCGGATCTCCTTCACGAATTGCGCAGGTGACTCTGTCTCCAAGCTTGCGTTCGCAAGTCTAGATATCGCAAGCTTCACAGCCTCACGAGTCGCATCCCTCGGCAAATCTATATCCTCCCTGACCTCAATAAGCTCAGCCCAACGCGATAAAGCATCGAACGTTAACTGCCCCGTTAAAAAGCGATCGAGAGCCGATGCAAGACGAAGAGATGAGAGTTCGACAAGAGCGCTCTCCGAGTCCCACGGTAGCTTTGCAACCTCGGATTCCAGCACTTCAATTGGTCGCGAGAATTCAACTACGCTGTTCAACACCTTCATGTGGTTCATATTCATATCATTGCCCCGGAAAGAGTTTTGGGCCGACAGGGTATTTCGGTGCCACGTGGACAATGCGGCCATCCGGTGCATACGTGGTCTTCGTATAGAGAACTGTATTGCCAAACGCATCGACCTGCTTTTCGTACGCAACGAAAGAGCCTTGAATGTTGGCTGCTGGTGAATTTGCCTGGAATACCACTCCTCCGTTGGGCAGATTTCCGACACGGAAGTCTTGGGCATTGGCCGGCAACTTATCCAGATATCGATCCAGATTCTTCGCTTGGCTCTGAGTCAGGCCTTCCGCCAGCGAGTCTCCGGTACGCCAGATGTTGCTAGACGTGCCAATGGGGCCATTCTCGACGATATAGGAGACCAGGCCGGTCTTGGCCGCATAGCTTTCAACCGCAAAATAAGCCGTGTCGGCAAGTGCTGGAGCAACCGATGCAACGCCCTTCAGCGTCGCCCCGGCCAGCGGCATCGCTCCAGCAACCGCACCGAACTCCGTCAGCGCCGCTCCGCCATAACTTCCGGCAGAGACCTGCTGCGCAAAGGCACTGTGCCAGCCGCCAGCTGCACCCGTCGCCGCAGCGGCGACATCGCGATACTGGTTTCCCACCTCAATAAGAGGATCAACGATGAACTCACCCACCGCGCGCACGCCTGCACCGATCTTTTCCGACAGCGGTGCGGGACCTTCGAACACGCTACGTCTGTCGCCACTGAGTCCGCGCCAGAATCCACCCTCTGTCTGCGCCAGTGTCACACCAGACTCCGGCAGCGACGACACCGAGATCTGCGGATACGGCACAGCGTGACCTTCCACCTCCGGCGAGAGCGGCGAGCCTACAATCGATCGGCCATTGTCAGCCTGTATCAGACCATGTGCCGCCTGTGTCGTCAGGCCCAGGCTCGCTGCCGTTGCATCGAACATGCTGCCGGAGTTCAACTGCCCATTGGCCAGCCACGCAAACTGCTTGCCTGCGTCAACCGTATACGCACCCTGCACCATACCGTTGATGTCTCCACCCACGCCATACAGTGTGCCCGTATTTGTTGCCTGACCCGCGACGTTGTCGACCACCAGATTGCCAATGGTGCTGGCGATGGCATCCATCGAGATCGCGCCAACATCGCGCCCAATGTTGGCGATTACGGGCGACCGCGCGTGACACCCTACCGCATTGAGCTTCGTATTTTGGGCAACGACAGCAACGTGAACGCAAGCGCAAGCAACGTGCCCTTGACGAAGATGCCCTTAATACTCACCGCTCCGAGCACCCCTGCGATTCCCAACGTCTGGTAGCAACCAGCCACGAAGAAGCAGCTCAAGTACACCCCAACGACGCCAATCACAGCCATTCCTGGCACGCAGATCAGGAGCGACTTCACGAATACGGAAAGTAACTTTCTCATCATTTCTTGCCTCCGAGCTGCGATTGCATCTGCAGATAGATGGCATTGACAGCTTCCTGACCGGACGCCCCCCCCAGAGAACCTGCGACAACTGGCAGGTGGTTGGGGTTGAGCAAATTCCATCCGGCACTTGACCACACTCCGGTCGCGGCCCAATCACTTGACGTGAGAGAAGGTCTAATAGACGAGGTGATCGCGCCCTGGCCGAGCTTACCTAGTCCATAGCCGAAGCTGGACAAGACACCACTGGTAAAAGCAGCCCCACCGATCGAGTCGTCTTTCCCATACACGACGTTGTTGACGGCTGTACCTGTTGCGCCACCAACCGCATTCACTGCCATATTCCATCGCAAGCCACTGCGTGTACCCAGTGCACCTGCTGCAAGACTCACACCGACATCAACGGGATTGACATCCCCAGTCAAGAAGTACTGCGCTCCCGCGTTGACGCCCGCGCTAATCGCTCCCGTACCCACCGACGAGGCCCACATGCGCGAACCCAGCAAGCCACCGGAACTAAAGATCGGTGCGCCACCGCCGAGCATTTCGCTCGCGAGTGTTGCACGCCCGCCGTTGACGAGCGCAGTGATTCCCGTTTTGATCGGTGCAGCAGCTCCCAAGGTAAAAGCAGTCATGCCCGCTTCCAGAAACGACTGGGCACCCTTCGTTACAGCCGTGCCGTAATTCCCCGCATCCCAGTTCGCCCGTGCTGCGTCCATGCTGGTCGCGCCGACCATGTCGTGCGCGAACTGCTTGGTCGCATTCCAGCCATCAGCCCCGTACTGTTTCGCACGATCCCACGCGTAGAGAAGATTATCGGAGCCGCCGCTATTATCGGCCAGCACTGCAGGACGCGGATCGATTTGTGAGGTTGCCAGCCCAGAAGACGGGCCGAAGAGCGCTGCAGCACCGGCGTACGGCGTCTGGCTGCTGTCAACGAGCCCGCCATACACACCGAACAGTGCAGTGCTACTGCTGTATGACGCCTCCGGAGCTACAAACCCGCTGCCGACGCCACCAAGCCCGCCCGGCAGCACCTGCGCATTCATGCCGCCGATCGCTTCCTGCACACGCTGCGCGGTCGTATCGGTTTTCCCAACGGAGCCGGCCTGCACCTGGTCGACGACGAGATTGCCAATGGTGCTGGCGATGGCATCCATCGTGATCGCCCCAACATTGCGCCCAAGGCTCCCACCGCGCACGATTGTACTAGCAGCCCCTGCAGCTATC
The DNA here is from genome assembly GCF_050436205.1 of Paraburkholderia sp. MM5496-R1. NCBI lineage: Bacteria > Pseudomonadati > Pseudomonadota > Betaproteobacteria > Burkholderiales > Burkholderiaceae > Paraburkholderia > Paraburkholderia sp. MM5496-R1. The sequence goes on along the minus strand of NZ_JBNDLT010000001.1, from coordinate 1,224,721 downwards.
CCCGCACCCATGCCCGTTACAAACCTGCCTGGATCCGAGCCCATGTTAAAGCCCAAGTTGCTGCCGCCGACATTAATCGTCCGTGCCGCCTGGAAGCCGACCCCAGATGCCACAGCGGACGCTGCCATGCCCTTCCAGTCAAACCCGCGCTGAGCACCAACAGCGAGCGCCATACCCTGAGTTGCCGCTGAACGCACCGCCCCCTGAGCAGCCGCGGTCCAGAAGCTGGTGGCAGGGGCCGCCGCCGCCCCGATACCAGCTGACACAGCTCCAATTGCCATCCCCTTCCAGTCAAATCCATGCTGCTCGCCTGCGGCGATCATGACGCCCTGCGTCGCGGCCGCTCCCGCGGCGCCAATCAGCATTGCGCCAACAATGCTGCCCGTACCCATCGACACGACCGATACCGCGACCGCGATGACTACCGCGAAAATCTGGGCCACCCCACCACATCCCCCATCCTTGCTCGGCGGCGGTGGAGGATCCGGCAAGGTCGGCTGTGTATTGCCGATCGCCTTGCCCGGGTCATACGGCTTGAACGTCGTCGCCGTGTTGTGCACGTTCGTGACCTGGTTGGGCATCGTCAGCATCTGCCCGGCCTTCAGCACGTCATCGCCCTTCAGCCCGTTCGCGTCCGCCAGGATGTACCACAGCGTCGCATCCCCCCACAGCGACGACGCGACCGACTGCAGCGTATCCCCATCGCGCACCGTCCAGGTACCCGGGCTCACGCCCGGATACACCCCGTTGATCGCCATGAAGTTCTCGTCGAAGTCCGCGCTGCCCACCGGCGTGAACACCTTGTACTGACTCTCGCTGCCCTTCGCGAGCTTGCCCGCCAGCTCCTGCACGTAGTCGACCGTCTCGACCCCGTCGTTGCCCTGGTTGCCCACCCGGTTGCCGTTCAGGTAGTAGTAGTTGTGCTTGCGATCGCCCGTCGCGCCCCGGATCGTGCCGTCATCCGCCACCGTCACGCCCACCAGTTCGTCGCGCCGCTGCACCTGGCCGCGCAGATCGGTGTAGTACGTGAACGCGCGTGCCCTGCCCGCCTGGCCGCCACCATCGTCGTAGGTGGCCTTCAGGTTGCCGTTGACGTCGTAGTTGAAATAGCTCGATGCCGGTCTCCAGCCCGGCGCGTCCGGGTTGCTCCCCTGCGCCAGGATCTGGCTCTGTTTCGCGCTGTCCCACCATTCGTACGAATAGGTGGATGTCATGGTCGCGCCGCTGCCATTGTCGGGCCGCGTGGCGACCTGCCCGAGCGTGCCGTCGGCCATGCGCGTATAGGTCGTCGTCGTGCTGTTCAGATTGTCGTGCTCGGACATCAACTGGCTGTCGGCGTCCCAGTCGCGCGTCACCGCCGTCACGATCTGACCGCTGCTCCTGTCCCGTTCGATGGTCTCCGTGACGCGCCCCAGCAGATCATTGGTGCGCTGCTGGATCATCATGCCGTCGACCGTCTGCGTCGCCAGCAAGCCGTTCGCGTCGTACGTGTAGTACTCCGTGCGTCCATCCCTGGCATAGACCGCCATCGTCCGCTCGCCGGCCGCGTTGTAGCCAAGCTGCACGCCGTCGCCGCCGGCCGCGCCCGCCACGATATGCACACTGGTGTCGTCCGGATCGGTGGCGCGCGCGCCCGACAGCGATCCCATCGATACCGTGAAACGGTTCAGCGCGTCGTATTCGTACCAGTACTCCTGCTCCGTCGCGTGATAACCCACCATGTCCGTGTACGTCGCCATCATCCGGCGGCGATTGCCGAGCGCGTCGTACTCGTAACCGACCTGGTAGCTGTTGTCACGGATCGCCACGACGCGATTCAGTGCGTCGTATTCGACCCGCGACTGCGCGAACACGTACGAGTTGCCGAAGTCCGTGAAAAATTCCGCCGTACGGTTGCCGTCGCCGTCGTATTCGTACAGCGACTGCGTCTGCGTGCCGTAATCCATGATCGAGCGCACCAGACCGTGCGAGTAATAGCTGTATTCGACATGCTGGCCACTCGTGCCTTCCTGTTTTGTCAGCAGACCAGCCCAGTTGTACGTGTACTGGAACACGTGGCCACCAAGATCGGTATGTTTCGTCACCCGGCCGAACAGATCCACCTCGTCGACCATCGAGCGGCCGTTCGCATCGATCGTCGTCTTTACCCATCCACCGCTCGCGACCGAGCCGATCGAGCTGATCGTGCTCGCCCAGCGGTAGTCGTACTGCACCGTGCGGCCCGCCGCGCTGACGCTCTTCACGATACGACCGTCGGCGTCGTAGTAGATGCGTTCGCGTCCGCCCAGCGCGTCCGTGTGGGCAATGCGGTTACCCGCACCGTCGTACTCATAGCGGTCGATGCTGCGCTGCCCGTTGGCTAACACCGGCCGGGCGATCTCGATCAGCTGGTTGACCCTGTCGTACGTGTAATCGGTGCGTCGTCCCAGCTCGTCGGTCGACACGCGCAGATTTCCCACCGCGTCATACGAGAAGTTCTTGCCATACCCCATCGCATCCCACGACTGCGCCACCGCCGGCTGCGCGAGACCGTAGTTCCACTGCTGGGTGCTCAGATGACCGTTCGCATCCTTCAGGCCCACGAGGTTACCGGTCAGATCGTAGTAGTACGTGGTGAGCGGAGCCATCTCTATCTGCGCCCCGTTCTCCAGCGTGACCATGACAGTCGGCTCGCGTTTGAGCGTGAGAGAACCCATCGTGTTATACGACGAGTAGGTCCAGTTGCCGCGCCCGTCCCTCTCCGCCGACACCTCACCGAACGCGTCGTGCTGCTGCAGACGGTCGATCGTCATGTCCTTCGCCAGTTCCTCGATCACGCCGACGATGTCGACATTGGTGACGGGGTTGTTACGCGTGCCGGTGAGGAAGTAGCTCTGGCGCTCCATCAGCACGTTGCCGGCGGCATCCATTGCGAGGTAGCGATACTCGTACTCGACGTTCGTCGGCAGATCGCCCGCGTCGAACAGGAAGCGACCGGCGGCGTCGCGAGTGAGGATCGCCGTTTTGAACGGCCGATCATAGTCGCCATCCTGCTTTGTCGATTCGCGGTAGTACAGTGTGATCGTATCGACGTTCGTAAGCGGCGCGCCGCTGCTGTCCGTCGGCGAAAACTGGAAGATCGACGGCAGTGCGCTGCCCGTCAGCGTCACGCCCGAATCCGTGTTGACGCCGATCCTGATGTCGCCCTGACCCATCGAGAGCGGCCGGCCCGCCGTGTCGTAAGCGGTGAACCTGATCGAATAGACCGAGTCAGGCTGCAATCCCGCTTTCGTTGTGTCCCACAGGAAGTCGCCCGCCATGCCGGACAACGTCGTGTACTGCGTGGTGCCGTCCTGCTCCCACGACACGACCATGTGGTCCGTGCCGGCCGGTTGGCTATGAAACACCACAGTCGATTTCAGGTCCACAAGGTAGCCGAGCGCGAACGATGGCGACTGGCCATTGCCCGGCAAATTGATCGTGCCGCGCAGTGCATCGATCTGTGCACCGGCCGAGTCGAACAGGTCGAGCGATATCTCATAGACTCCGCCGCCTAGCGACGCCATGTCGATCTGGAACCCGCCGGTGATCGGATTGCGCCAGACCGGATAGTCAAGCTGCCAACCTGGATTGTTCGGGTCGCGCAGGCGCACGACGATATAGTCCGCCAGCTTTCCTTCTGTGCTTCGTATGCCAAAGATATTCAGCGACTGCGGTGCCGCCCAGATATAGTTTCCTGACGCATCGACGGTAAAGCCGGGACGTGAGCTTGGCGACGCCGCAGGAAGGTCGGCTAATTCGATCTTCGGACCATCGGTATGCGAAATGTGAAGCCTATAGCCATCGCGCCGAAGCAACGACCCCGCCTCGCCGTAACTACCATCGCTGACAGCAATGAAGATCACCTCATAGTCGTCGTCCGGCAGTCCGCTGGTGTCGACGGTAAACGAGTTTGGGAGGCTGCTCGAACTCTTTGGAAGCGGCAAAAATGTTTCTGTCGATCCCGCGCGACGGTAGTACAGCATGCCCGGAGTTCCTTCCGGGAGCGAATTGCGCGCGACACTCAGCAAGCCTGAAGCAACCTGCAGCGGAGCACTGGCGTCAAGCACATCACTGTTTCCAATCAGGGCCTGGCCGTTGCTGAAGTTGATGAGCTGCGCCGACTGCGAAACCGTACCCGCGAGCACTGGACCCGATCCCGCGCTGAGGGGCGTCACGTAGATTTCAGCGGTCCATGTAAAGGTCACGCTTGAATCGACAAAAAAGCCATTTAACCAAAGCTGACCCGAACGCCAGTTGACCGGTACGCTCACCTGCGTCGCATTCATCGGCACCACGGCTGACCAAGCCGTACCCGACGGCCTACCGAATGGCTGCGCAAACGCTGCCTGATCCTGTCCACCACGGATCTGCCATTCGGATCCGGAGGCGGTATAGCTCACGCGAACCTCAACGTTATAAGCACCATACAACTGCGCAAAGTCAGGCAAAGAAAAATCCAGGCTGCTCACGCTGATATCGCCGTTATCCTCAGATTTGTTCACAGACCAGGAGCCTGTCACGCTAACCTTTCCGTCTGCACCCAGCATTCCCGCATCGCCGTTGACGAGCGGCAACGTCGGCGCCGTCACCGGCCGCGCTGACGAATCGATCCACCCCGAGATGCTCAATTCAGTATTCGCGAACACCCCACCATCGATCGGAATATCGACCGGGCTAAAGCTGATGGTCGGTATCCCGCCCGACGTCTTCGGCTGCCGAATCTGAATCACCTGATTCCGCTGGTCATAGCGCGTGTAAGTCTGCATCATGTCGACGCTCTGCAGCAGCGCGACGAGATCGTCCCCGGTCGTGATCACGCGATAGCGCAGATCGCTCTCCATCGACTCGACCTTCAGCGTCGCATTGCCATTGCGGTCATACATGAACAGATGCGACACCCCGTCATCAAAGTTCGTGCGCACCACCCGGCCGGCGTTGTCATAGTCCGCATATTCCTGCCATTCACCGTTCGCGCCGCCGCCCCCCGTACGCCGTCCGGTCACTTCGCCATACGCGTTGTAGCGCTGCTCGATCAGTGCACCAGTTGACACCCGTGCACCCGTCGCTGCGTCACTCGTTTGGGTGACGCGCGAAATTTCGCGGTTTTCCGCGTCATAGGTGATTGTGGTGGAGTCGAGCCGCTGGTTCCCGTCCACATCGCTGCGTAGATAGAAGACGCTCGTGACATTGCCCACGGCGTCATACCGAAAATTCGTCGCCACACCCAGCGCGTTGACTTTCGAATGAAGTCGACCACCCGCGTCGTAAAGGTACGTGGTCACCTGGTCCGGCTCACCCTTGCGGGTTTCCCTGACGACATTGTTCAGGCCGTCGTAGTCGTATATCGTGGTGACGCGCACCTGCCGGTTCTGATAGTCGGCGAACTGCGGCAGCATCTCGCCCGTCAGACGTCCGAGCGCGTCATAGGTGAAGTCGTACTGGCTGCCGTTCGCGTCGACCTTGCGCCGCAGGTGCCCCTCTCCGTCGTATGCATAGGTCGACGTGGCGTCACCGGTCGACTGCACGAGCTTGCCGTTGGCGTCGACCTTCGCGAACTCAACGCCGACGCGCGACTCGCTCAGCAACCGGCCGTTGTTGTCCCAGGTGTAGTTGGTGATGCGATCGTCGGGGCTGCGGGGCCACGAACCGACGATGGTATTGACGGAGGCGCTCGCCGAAACCGGGTCCGGGAACGGCAGTGCAAACCGCGTTTCCTGCGTGACGTTGCCTTGCGCATTCACCGTGTACGCGATGCCGAAGCCCTTCGCGTCGATTTCGAGCGTCTTCTGTCCGGCCTTGTTATAGAAGTACGTTGTGCGATTGCCGGTCGGATCGACGGTCGCGGTAACCTGGCCGCAACCATCGTATTCCCACGTCGTCACCAGCTCGCTGCCAGACGTGATGAAGTATTCGCCCCGCGCGTCGTCACCCGCGCTCGGATCGAAATAGCCTGTCGCTACATTCTGCACGCGGGACTGAGTGAGCCGGTTATCCGCGTCGTAGACGTATCGCGTTTCGCGCACACGGCTCGGATCGACCGGCTCAGGGGCCTGCGATCCAGTTGGTGCGACGACCGGATCCGCGTAGACCTGGGTAACTACCACGTTGCCTACTGGATCGTTCGTCCACAGCGTGAGCGTGCCGGTCGGGCTGACCTGCGCAGTCTTCCGGCCCGCCACGTCGTAGTACAACGTGGTGGTATGTCCATTCGCGTCGGTAATCGATGTGAGATTGCCTTGCGCGTCATAGACCCGTGTCTCGGTCGTGCTCGCAGGAAAGCCAGCCTGGTACACCGACACGCCGGTCAGCGTGATCTGCCGGTCAAGCAGGTCATACCCATAGCGCGTAACACGCTCCTCTTTGAGCCCCTGCGCTTCGATCGTCGCGATGCGATTGCCGCGCGCATCGTATTCGAACGTGTTGACAACCGCCTGGCCACCCGAAGTAACCGGTAGTGTTTCCGACAGCATCAGTCCACGGCGATCATACGTATAAGAAAACTGCCCGCCGACCTTGTTCGTATAGCCGGTGCGGTTGCCGAATGCGTCGTACGCGTAGATTTCGCCGTAGCCCTCGGCGTCGGTCGACCTCACCAGGTGGCCGAGCCGGTCGTACTCCATGCGGGTGACCGCCTTCGTATCCTGCGTCACCTTGACCGCATCGCCAAACGCGTCGTATTCGGTCAGCACGATGCTCGCCGTCGGCGAGACGACCCGCACCGCGCGGTTCAGCACGTCATAGGAGATCTGGGTGATGTTCCTGTTCTGGTCGGCCGCCGTCACCCTATTGCCGAAAGCGTCATAGGTGTTACTGGTTATATAGCCGAGCGCATCGGCCGTAACCAGTAGATCACCCCTCGCGTTGTAGATATAGCGCATGCGATACGCCGCCTGCAGATTGCTCCGCTGGCTGGGACTGAGCGCTGCTGCCTCGAGCGCCTCGCCATTCGCGTCGACATAGCCACGCGCCTTGCGCTCGGCAAGTGCCCAGGCGGTGTCCCGCTCGGAAAGCTCCACCCCGCGAGGGTCGGTCTCAGCAGTCACACGTCCCATCCCGTCATACGTGTAACGTGATGTCGCAGCGACTGACGTACCGTACGCGCGGGTCTGTTCGATCATGCGCCCAGCTGCGTCGAATACCGCGTGCGTGACGCTCTGTTCGGGCAGACCATCGGCGACGCTCGTGTTCACCGCGCGTCCCAGCGCGTCAAGTTCATAGCGCGTGACGACGCCTGCCGCATTCGTCGTGCTCGTCAGACGTCCGGCGCTGTCATAGTCGTATCCCGTCGCGGCCGCCGAAGCCGGAATGATTTGCGGCAGAAGAGCGGCAGCCTGTTTCTGGCTGGCGCCGCGCGCCGCTTCGTATCTGTCCGCGTAGCGGATGGTCGTCAGCAGATGGCCCGCTGGATCGTAACGTTGCTCCGTGACGTAGCCTTCGGCATCGATCACATAGACCGGCCGGGTGGCGGTGTCATAAATCCACGTAGTGGCGCGATCCCCGGATGGCTTCGCGACGCCAGGCGACGCGAGCCAGAGCTCCAGCGCCGAGGCGTCTGGAATGCCGGCCTCCGCATACGGCGTCTGGTACTGCGTGCGTTCGAGGAGATTGCCGCCGGCGTCGTAACGGTTGGATGTGACGAAGCCGAGCGCATCGATACTGGCTGCCACCCGGTTTGCCACGTCATAAACCATGCGCGTCGTGCGATCGCTCGCATGCGCCTGAGCCGATTGGGCGCTCAGCGCTGTGGCAACGGCCTCGACGGTGAGGGCACCCGCTATATTGACGGGGCTTGCATACGTGATCGTGCTGATCACATTGCCGTTGGCGTCGTAGACGTTCTCGGCAACGTAGTTCAGCGCGTTCACCACGTAGCGCAAGCGGCCGTCTGCGTCATACACGTATTGCGTGGTCTGGTCGAGCAGCGGCTGAACCGTTTGACTTCCCGTGATGTACGCGTCGGTCAGATTGTCCGGCGAACCGTCCAGAGGGAAGGCAAACGCCGTTCGCGCGACGACACGCCCTGCGGCGTCGTACACGCTCCTGACGAGCGCGCCGGTCGGTCCGACCGACCATATCTGCCGCCCCTCCTCATCGTAAACGTAGCGCGTGACGCCCCCCGCCGCATCGGTCACGGACACGACATCGCCATTGGCGTCGTATGCGTAGCCTGTTGTGAGGCTGAGTCCTGCCGGGTCGACGACCGTACTGGTCAACCGCCCCGCCTTGTCGAATACGTTCTGCGTGACACGCGGGTTGCTGCTGCCCGCACCTTCGGTCACGGTGAGGACGTTGCCAACACCATCGTAAGCAAACGTCGTCAACAGGTTCAGTCCACCTACGTCGGCCGTCACGGAAGCCGTGTGTCCGGCTGCGTCATAACGGGTCTCGGTCACGACGCCAGACGGGTCCGTCACGCGGGTCGCCTGACCCTTGCCGTCGTATTCGTAGCGGGTCGTGAGATTCAGGCCGCTCGGGTCGACTGTGCAGCTCAGCACGCGGCCCGTCGCGTCGTAGCTATACGTGGTGTGAACACCGCGCGCGTCAACCGTATCGATCAGATGGCCTGCGTGATCGTAGTTTTGCGTGGTCGTCGCACCGGTTGCATCGGCCGTGCTGACCAGGTTGCCGTCACGGTCGTACGTGTAGCCTGTCGTGTTGCCGCGCCCGTCGGTCAGCGTCACGATCTGGCCGGCGTCGTTGTACGTCAATGTGGTCCTGATGCCCTCGGCGGTCGTCACTGTCACCGCGCGGTCGAACTCCGAGTATGACCATGTCGTCGTGCTGCCCGTCGCGTCGGTGCGGGTGAGCATGTTGCGGAACGCGTCGTACGTCATGTGCATACGCGCGCCAGTGCCGTCGGTCACCACCACCACATTGCCGTTGCGATCGTAGTCCTGGCGGCGCAGCACACCGTTGGCATCGATCGATTCGATCACACGCCCAAACGCGTCGTAGATTGCCTGAGTGATCAGGTTGAGGCCGCCCGCGTCGGACGTATGGCGGATCGCCTGACCGAGCCGGTCGTAGTCGATCGTGTCTCGCACCTGAACATCGGAGGCAATGTCACGAACGGTGGAAATCTGCTCGCCAAACGTGTTGTAGATATAGCGTGTGCTCAGACCTAACGCATCGGTACGCTGGACGAGGCGGCCGGCGGCGCTGTAAGTGAAAGCAGTGCGCGTGACGTCACTATCATCGCCCAGCACCGCAAGTGTGCTTCTGAGCGGGTCGGGCAGGAGACCGCCTACCAGACTGGCCAGCGTGTCCGCTGCAACGCGCGTCGCGTAGACCAGCGTCTCCGTCACGTCACCGAATGCGTCATACTGGTACTCGACGACTTCGCCGATCGGATTGACAACGTGGGTGAGGTGGCCCGCCACGTCGTAGTAGTAGTACGTGGTGTTGCCGTTCGCGTCCGTCATGGAGGTGCGCAGGCCCGCCGCGTCGTACGTGTAGCTCACCCCCCACGATTGCCATACGGCATCGATCTGTGCAAGCGTTGCGTTCGCGCCAAGCGCTGCGAGCGCCGTGCTGCCTTCGCCGCCCAGCTGCGCAATCAGCCGTCCCTGCAGATCGTAGCGGTAGGTCGTCGTGCGCCCAGCGGTCGTCTCGCTGGCCACGCGGCCCTCGTCGTCCCAGGTCCAGCTAGTGGAGACATTGCCGCCCATACCGTCCTGCGAATACGTAGTGCGGCCCGTGAGCCGTCCCATTGCGTCGTAGGTGTAGTAGGTGAACTCCATCTGCCCGGGACGACTTGTCCACGCGAGCATGGCGTCGGCCCGCAGCACATAGCGCAGGCTTTGCTGCGAGGCGTTACCGCCTACCGGCGTGCTCAGCTCGTCAGCCTTGCTCAGGCAGGATGCGCCAAAGGTTGCGGACCCTATCGAGAGGCCGCTGTCCGCCGGATAGCGGAACTCGATCGTATGATGCGCAAGCGGCACTATGTTCGGTACGTCAAGCGTACCGGTGGCGAAGCCTCCGAATGGGAAGTCGAACGTGAGCGCTCCCGCCTGCACGCCATCGATCCAGATTTCAACACTGCCGCTTGAACCCAGCGTCCCGGTCACGTTAATCGTGACCGGGATCTGCTGTGGCGCCTGCGTCGAGCCGAGATCGACTTGCTGGCCGCGCACGCGCTGTGTGACGTTGCCCCACGCATCGTAGCTATAGTGCGTCACGTAACCTTCGGCATCGACTTCTGCACACAACAGGCCGCGCGAGTCATAGAAGTAGCTCAGGTGAGCGTCTGCGTCGCTGCTACCGGGAACCAGCTGCGCAAACATGCCCTGACTGCGCAACGAGGCGTCCGTTGCCGTGGCATAACGAACCGTCTCAACACGCTCCCCTGCGCCGTTGTACCGGTATTCGGTCAGGAAACCTTCCGGGTCAAGTTCCCCGCGCAACAAACCATCCTGATCGTAGAAGTAGCGCGTGACGCGATCGTTGGCCGGATCGGCATCTGGTAAGACCTGTGTCGGCGCCACGCTGATGTCGACCCGGTTCGCAAAGACCGTCTTCACCACGGGACGTCCGCTGCCGTCGTACTGAACCTGGGTGACGGTTCCGTCCGCGTCAACGGTATGGTCGATGAAGTTGTTGAGATAAAAAGCCCATACCGTCCGGTCGTCCACCGATGCAGGCGGGCGCAGCTTCGAGGAGTCGAGCGTCAGCAACGCCCCCGATTTCAGCCTTTCGGGGGGTGTCCCGTCGGCGTTGGTCAACGAGGCGAGTTGCGCGGCCGTAAGCCTGGTTGCATAGGTAAGCGTGCGCAGCGGCCTCGCGAATGTGGTGTCGTAGACATACTCCGTCAATGTTCCATCAGGGGCGATCTGTGCGACACACTGGCCACGCCCGTTGTACAGGTAGTGCGTATTCAGTCCATTGGCATCGGTCGTCATCTGCAACCGGCCGTTGGTGTCGTAGTAGTTCCTGATCTGCGACTGCACTTTGCCCTGCACCGAATCGACCACGGCGACCAGTTCCCCCGCGGCGTTATACGTAGAGGTACGCGTCAGCCCGTTGCTGAAGGTGACTGAAACCGTGTGGTGCGCATCGTCGTACTGATACAGCGTCGTGACGCCGTCGAACTGAATCGCGCAGAGGAGGCGGCCGAGCCCGTCGTACGTGAAAGTTTCAGCCTTCTCGTTGCCCGGACTGCCCGCAAAACGCTGCAGGAGACGACCGGCAGCATCATAGACGTACCGTGTCTGGATGATTGCTCCCGTCACATCGCCTGTGCCGTCGGCCAGCAGCTTCTCATAGCGCGTGACCGTCGCGAGGTTCCCACGGTAGTCATACGTCGAATCGATACGGATCGCCTCGCTGGGATTCACAAGGCCCGCCGCCCATGCATTCAACGTCGCCTCCGACACTGCATCGGTGTTGCTCAAGGCGCTGACGTCGAATGCCGCCGATGTGTACTGGATCTCGCTGACCTTCTGGCCCGCCGCGTTGTACCTGAACTCCGTGACGCGGCCCGCCGCACTCACCACGTATCGCAGATGCCCGGCTGCGTCATAGACATAGCGCGTCGTCAGGTACTGGTTCGCGTAACCATTGGCAAAATTGCTGGTCTTGTCAAAGACCGTCTCGGTCAACAGTTCATTGTTCGACCCGTACGTACGGGTAACGTCGGCTGAGCTGTCCGATTGGCTGATCAGATTGCCCGCGGCATCGTAAATAAAGTAGATCGGCTTGCCCTTACCATCATTCAGAATCCGCAGGTCGCTGTCGCCGTTGACGGTGTACGTAAAGTTCAGGTTCACCCACTGTCCGTCCAGAGACGAAGTCGACCGGATGCTGATCAACCTGCCGGCATCGTCATACGTCAAGACCTTCCTGTAGCCAAGCGGATCGGTCACCGTCGTCTGCCTGTTCGCGGTGTCATAGCTAAGCGTGGTGATCCGAAACACCCCGTCGTCGGCCTTTTCGGCAATCGTCGCCACCCGGTACTCGCCGTTCACCTGAAGATAGGTGAACATCACCTGGGATCCATCCGACTGGGTGATCGAGGCGATCCGGCTGCTCGTGCCGTCGTACGTATAGGTCGTCGTATAGACGTGAGCGTCGGCGATGCTGTTGTCTTCCGGACTCAGGTCGACTGTCACCCGCGACAGCCGGCCCTGTGTGTCGTACGCGTAACGGATCGTGGTCGACGTGACCAGACTGTTACCCATCCCCCGGTAGACCGAGCGCAGATCCGTCAGTTGACCGGCTGCGTTGTAGTCGAGATAGGTGACGTCGCCCCCTGCAGTCGTTACCTGCGCGAGCTGCCCTGCGGCGTTGTAGGCGTAGCCGACCGTATTGCCGTCCCTGTCGCGGGTTGACACGAGCCTGCCGCCTCGCGTGGCATCGTAAAGCTCGCTCAGCCCGTTGTTTCCGTCGTTCCACTGCCAGTTGCGGGTCGCCTCATCAAAGGACAGCGTCGCGTACGCCCCTGTGCCAGTAGCATCGGCATAGCCGGGCTCAAAGTCGCCTTGGACAACGCTGGCGCCAAGCCACGCGGTCGACACATACAACTGGCGCGACGCATCGTACTCGTACACCGTACTCGAACCATCCCAGTCTGTCAGGGTTACCGTACTGCCTATGCTATTCAGCGTCCCAGTGAGGCCATCCACCGTGCGCGATCCGCCTGGGCGCCAGTTGTCTCCAGCAAACTGTCCGAGGCTGTTATAGGCGCGGTAGATCGAACTGTTCACCCCCTGGCCGAGCAGCAACTGGTCACGATCCTGAATCACCAGATTGCCGTTCGCGGCGTTCACATAGAGCTGCTCTCCGGTCTGCCCGAATGCCGCATTGCCGACCTGGCCATGGGCTCCAAGCCCCAATGCCGACGACGACTGCAACCCCAAACCATTGCCCGTGACGATCGCTACCATCTATGCCCCGTACTTGTTCGTTAAGCCTTGCGCGATTGGTTTCCCGAACCGCTTCCGAACAAGTTGTCCGAAGATTTTTAGAACTGTTTAGCGAAAATCTCAGGTGCTCAGGATCTCGTGCGTCCTTGCGTGCGATGAAGCATAAATTGTGGCGGCGATTGCCGGCCTGATCTCGCAATAAGGATCCCGCAGCAATTCCAGACTGCTATGCTAGAAAAAGGCTACTCACTTCCGATCCCTCACTTTCGGCTTTGTCCACCGACGCAGCGAACACCCGACGCCAAATGAACTCCACTTCCGAACACGCCGTTGCTTTGGCATCTGCCCGACTGACCCGGCTGCTTGCGTTCCTTGAGTCCGACCCCAACAACCTGTCGTTGCTAGGAGACGCCACCGCGTGCGCATTCGACGCACAGCAATTCGAACGGTGCGATGAACTGCTCGCACGTCAGCAAGCGCTCGGTGCGGTGCCGCCTGAGTCGATGCATCTGCGTGGGCTGTGTGCCATGGCTCGTGGCAAATTCGAGGACGCGCTCCGGGCATTCGCCGCGTTACCGGACGGTGAAAGCCATCCCGCGATTCGCTATAACAAAGCTTATGCGCACGCCATGCTCGGCGCTTTCGACGAAACGCTAGCGCTGCTGGATGAAGGCGTGCTGACAACGATTCCGCAAGCCATCACGCTCCAAATGCGGTCGCTTCACCATCAAGGCCGCCTCGACGAGGTCATCGAAGTTGGCAAGCGGTATGCGGATCATCCGGAGACCGGCATCGAAGTCTGCGGACTCCTCGCCGCTGCTTTGTTCGATGCCGGACATCCCGACAGCGCGCAACAGTTCGCGTCTCTTGCAAAGAGCTCTCCCGACGGTCTCGCCATAGGTGGTTTGCTGGCACTCGGCGAAGGCCGCGAGTTCGACGCTATGGCGCTGTTCGAGCAGGCGCTGCGCATCCAGCCGGCACACAGCCGCGCGCTTCTCGGCACAGGGCTCGTGCTACTCGAACAGCACCGCTTCGAGCAGGCCGCGCAATACATCGACGCCGCATCCGAATCGTTTCGCACCCATGCGGGCTCCTGGATTGCGGCCGGCTGGGCCCATTTGCTCAATGGCGATCTACAACTGGCGCGGTCGCGCTTCGAACAAGGCGCTCACCTAGATCGCGGTTTTGCCGAAGCCCCTGGCGCACTGGCCATCGTGGCGCTGCGGGAAGGCAGACTCGACGAGGCGCGTGCGCATATGAAGGTGGCGTTGCGGCTGGACCCCGAGTGTCTGTCCGCCGCACTTGCGAAGAGTCTGCTCAGCACCTCCGCAGGCGATCAAAATACAGCGAGTCAAGCCCTTGATGCGGCATTGAATCGGCCCTTGGACCCACAAGGCAATACACTTGCAAAAGCGATCGCGAGAAAGGTGACCCGGAGCAATAAGACCCCTCCCTTAACAAATCGTCACAAGAACTGGAATAGGCAAACGCCTGATTTTTCGCGAATGGTCGATCATCTGCGAAATAGAACTTGTCCTAAAAATACGTAACGATCGACTATTTTGAGTGACGATCGACTATTTTGATATAAGCACCTACCTCTCTGATTACATTCGTTTTTGATTCGTTTGCCTCACTATTTTCATTCGTTTGCCTCACTATTTTTTTCAATTTCACAACTTCCAATTCGAAAGAAAGCTCTTCATAATGCGGCCCACTTAAACACGGGGACCTTATCCATGTCGGCCGACCAGGCAATCCAAATGATGACGCAGCTGTTCTGGAACAGCTTCCTCATTGCGGGGCCAATTGTTATTGCCACGCTCGTGGTCGGTCTGCTGATCAGTGTCTTTCAGGTCGTCACACAGCTGCAGGAGATGAGCCTGAGCTATGTGCCAAAGCTCGCGGTCGCCGTCATCGTGACGGTTTCGCTCGCCCCGTGGATGCTCGCGCATCTGACCGGTTTCGCAGCGTCGCTTTTCCGCAGCATTCCTGATCTGGGCTAACGCAATGACAATCGAAGCCAGCACGAGCTGGACGCTCGGCGTTCTTCTTCTTTCGTTGCGAATTGGCCCGGTGTTCGTTCTTGCGCCGCCGTTCTCACAAACGCAGGTGCCCGCGCGGGTCCGCGTGTGCTTCGTGCTGGCGCTCGCCGCATGTCTGGCACATAGCGCTGCACCCGACGTCTACATCGACGGCGCAGCGCTACTCATCGCCGCTGCAGCCGAATTGATGCTGGGCCTCGCGATCTGCTTCGCGTTCCAGGCCGCGTTCGCCGCGCTAACGTTTGCTGGCCGCGTGCTCGACGTCCAGGCCGGTTACGGTCTCGCGATGGTGATCGATCCGGGTTCGCGTGCACAGGCGCCGCTGTTCGGCACGATACTCGCGCTCGTCGCGGGCCTGCTGTTTTTTGCTTCGGGCGGTCATCTCGAGCTGGTACGGCTTTTGATGGCGCTAACGAGCGTCATACCAGTCGGCTACGCGCGAGTCGCCGTCACTCCCGATGCGCTGATCGGTTATTTCGGCATTGCGCTCGGCATGGGTCTGTCGGTCATCGCGGCCGCAATGGTCACACTGTTTCTAATCGATGTATCGATCGCCTTTCTCTCCCGCGCGTTGCCGCAAATGAACGCACTGATGTTGGGTCTGCAAATCAAAGTCATCGCGACGCCCGTCATGATGGCGCTATCAGCGGGTCTACTCGCACCTGCGACATTGCGTTTGCTGACGCACGCATTGGCTCTCGTACCGTCCCTGGATTAGTCATGTCGGATACGGAACAGAACAAATCGGAACAGGCCACTGCTTACAAGCTCGATCAGGCGCGCAAGAAGGGTATGGTGCCGCGCAGCCAGGAGCTCGGCATGGTGCTCGGCCTGCTTGCGAGTACCGGCTACCTGTCAGTGTGGGGCGGAGAAATGGCGGCACGTCTCGCTTCGCTCGGCGCTCATGCGCTGAGCGAAGCCGCGCCACTCGACGCAAGCGGCCGTGCGATGCCGGTCGCGTGCGCGGCGCTGCTGCTGCAGGGCGCGCACGCGGTTGCGCCACTGATTGCGATTGCGATGGGTAGCGCGCTACTGTCAGCGCTGATGCAGACCGGCTTCCTGTTCGCCCCCGGCGCACTCAGGCTGGACACCAGCAAGCTGAACCCGGTGCAAGGTCTCAGGCGTGTTTTCTCGATACAGACGCTGATCGAAGCCGCCAAGGCATGCTTCAAGATGGTCGTCTATGTGGCGATCATCCGTTTCACGATCGTCGATGCGGCCGTCTCGCTCGCACATGAGGACCTGTCCGCGGTACCCATTGCGCAGACGCTGCTCGCTAGCGGCGTCCACCTGCTTTTCATGCTGCTCGCGGCCGCGTCGGTGTTCGCGTTGCTCGACCAGGTGCTGGTGCGACGCTCATTCGCGAGAAAGATGCGTATGAGCCGCTACGAGCAGAAGCAGGAAATGAAGCAGCGCGAAGGCGATCCGCGCATCAAGCAGCGGCGCCGCCAGTTGCAGCGCGAATTGCTGCAGCGTTCGCGCAGCATGAAGGCAGTGCGTAGTGCGGACGTGATCGTCGCGAACCCGACGCATTATGCGGTCGGTCTGAAATACGATCCGTCACGGATGGCCGCGCCGCATGTCGTCGCCAAAGGGGCCGGCGATTTTGCACTGCGTCTGAAGAAGCTCGCCTTCATCTATGGCGTGCCGGTCATCGAGTCGCCACGTTTCGCCCGCGCGCTCTATTTCAAGGCAGTGCTCGAACGCGAGGTGCCGGGCGATCTGTATCGCGATACCGCGGCGATCTATTTGCAGGCGCGACGTGCGCCGTCGCAGGTGATGTCCGCATGACGCTTCGATCCCGCCTGCGCAATCATTCCGACCTCGCGCTCGTCTTCGCCGTCGTCGCGATCCTGTTGCTGCTGTTTACACCGATTCCGGCAGGGGCGCTCGACCTGTTCATCATCGTCAATTTCGCATTCGCGTTCACGATCCTGTTGATGACGTTTTACGTGTCGCGACCCGTCGAGTTCTCGACGTTCCCTTCCCTGCTGCTGATCGCGACGCTGTTCCGCTTGTCGCTGAACATCGCCGCGACCCGTCTGATCCTGTCCGGCGCCGAAGCGGGCCAGGTCATCGCGGCAATCGGCGCATTCGTCGTGCAGGGTAACTTCGTCATCGGCCTGATCGTCTTCTTCATCCTGATCGTCGTGCAATACGTGGTGGTCACGACCGGCGCGCAGCGCGTGTCGGAAGTCGCCGCGCGCTTCGTACTCGACGCGATGCCCGGCCAGCAGATGAGTATCGACGCCGACCTCAACATGGGTCTCATCGATCAGGACGAAGCGAAGCGCCGACGCAAGGCGCTCGAAAAGGAAGCTGGCTTCTACGGCTCGATGGATGGCGCGAGCAAGTTCGTCAAAGGCGATGCGGTAGCCGGCATCATGATCCTGCTGATCGACATTCTCGGCGGCTGGGCGGTCGGCGTCGCGCAGATGGGCATGCCGCTCAGCCAGGCAATGCAGACCTTCACGCTGCTGACGATCGGCGACGGCATCGTCACGCAGGTGCCCGCGCTGATCATTTCCGTCGCGACCGGCATCATCGTCACGCGCTCGTCTGCCGACGGGGAGCTCGGCAACGAGGTGCTGCGTCAGCTCGTGCAATTCCCGAAGATCCAGATCCTCGTCATGGTCGCGCTGAGCGGCCTGCTCGCGCTGCCGGGCATGCCGAAGTGGCCCGTGCTGATCCTTGCAACGATTGCGGCTTGCGCCTGGTGGATCGCGCGCCGCAAACGAAGTGCGGCGCCGGATAACCAGGCCGCGACGGACGGAGGCGACAGCGACGCGGCCGCGGCCACCCAGGCCACCGATCTGCCGGCCGTCGAAGTGTCGTTCGGCGCCGCGCTGACGGCCGCATGGATCCCGACGCAAAGCTTGCTGGCCGAACGCATCGCGGCGTTTCGCAAACAGTACGCGGCCGAGATGGGCGTGTCCATTCCGCCCGTGGTGTTCCGCGACGGCGCGCAGCTTGGCTCCAACGACTACCGGATCCTGCTGTTCGGAGACCGCTTCGGTCAGGCAACGCTGTATCCGGAAAAAACACTCGCCATTCACTCGTCGGACAAGGGTGAGAAGGTGCCCGGCATCGCCACTCACGATCCGGCCTTCGGGCTGCCCGCGGTATGGATCGATACGGCCGAGCTGTCGCGCGCGCGCTCGCTCGGTTACACCGCAGTCGATCCGCTGACCGTGCTGATCACGCACGTCACCGAGGTGATCAAGGCCAACGTACCCGCGTTGCTGTCGCGCACCGAAGTCGTCGCGATGCTCGAAGGAGTGCGTTCACGCACACCCGGCCTCGTCGAGGAACTCGTGCCGAATGTGCTCGCCGTCAGCGACGTGCAGCACGTCTTGCAGAATCTGCTGACCGAGCAGGTCGCGATCCGCAATATCGGCCTGATCGTCGAAGTGCTGGTCGACGCGGGTCGGCATGAAAAAGACCCTGCCGCGTTGAGCGAGCGTGTGCGCCAGCGGCTCGGCCACGGCATCTGTCAAGCAATCCAGAGCGATCACGATGCGCTTGCGGTGCTGACGCTCGACCCCGCGCTCGAAAACGCGATCGTGCAGAACCTGCAGGGTGCTGACGGCGCAGGCGCGTTCGTGCTCGATCCGCGTCTGGCCGAAAGCTTCCTCTCCCGGCTCGCCGCGCAGGTCGACGCGATGATGCGGCAGAACCTCAAACCTGCGTTGCTGTGCCGCCCGGAAATTCGTCGTCATCTGAAAACCTTCACGCATCGTGTTGCGCCACGGCTCGCCGTGCTGTCGATGAACGAGGTTCCGCACTCGATCAGCCTGAGATCGTTCGCGATGGTCAGTCTCGACACAACTGCGGCTCGGGCTCCCGCGCGCGCCGCGCAGCCCTCGAACGCTACAGCGCTCGCCGCCTGAGTGTCGGGCAGCTTGCCACCTGCCTGCCAAATTGAAACGGATTCCTGATGGATAACATGATGACTGTCGCGGCCAGCCTGATCTCGCACGAAACGCGCCGGATCGAAACCGCTGGGCAAAACCTCGCGAATGTGGCCACGCCCGGCTACAAGCGGCAGATCGCGTTCGACGACGTGCTCGCAGCCGGACGCACCGGGACGGTCCCTGTGTCTGCCATGCTCGCGCCGCCGCCAACCGGCATCGCCACCGACTTCTCCGCCGGCAAGCTGGTCCACACCGGCAATCCGCTCGATCTGTCGATCAGCGGCTCCGGCTTCTTCGAGGTCATGACAGCGAGCGGTCCGGCCTACACTCGGCTCGGCGCGTTCCATCGCGATGCCGACGGACGTCTCGTCACGGCCCAGAATTGGGCGTTGCAAGCCGCGGGTGGCGGCGACGTGGTCCTGCGTTCGGGCAACTGGCAGATCGCCAGCGACGGCACGCTGATTGACGACGGCACGCCTTCAGCCGTGATACGCGTCGCAACTTTTACGGATCCGACCCAACTCGAGCGCCGCGCGGACGGCCTGTTCCATGCCACGGACGCGCAGGCCGTCGACGTCGAACAGCCGCACATCGCGCAGGGCTTTATCGAATCGTCGAACGTCGCGGTCGGCAACGACATGATGCAGATGATGGAGGCAATGCGCCGCGTCGAGTCCGGCCAGAAGCTCGTGCATGCGTACGACGACATGGTCGGCGCCGTTTTGCAGCGTTTGGGAGACATGTAAGCGTGAACAACGTTTTTTATATCGGCGCGATGGGCTTGAACGCGCAGCAGACAGCCGTCGACGTCACCGCGAACAACATCGCGAACATGAACACACCGGCGTTCAAGCGCGGCACGGTGTCCTTCAGCGAGTTGCTGACGTCGGCGGTCGCCCCGCTCAGCCGCGCCCCGGCCAACGAAACCGTCACCATCGCCGCGGGCGTGGCGGCCGACCCGTCGCTGCACGTTTTCACGGCGGGCGAGTTGCGCCCGACCGGCAGCGCGCTCGATCTCGCGATTCGGGGCGACGGCTTCATCGAACTGGCGTCGGACTCGGGACCGGCCACGTTGTGGCGCGGCGGCACGTTGCACGTCGGGGCCGACGGTTATCTGACTGCGTCGAACGGCCTGCCGCTCAAAACGATGATTTCCGTTCCGCGCGACGCCTCCAGCATCACCATTTCGGCGACCGGCCAGGTGCAGGCGGTTCTGCCGAACCAGACCGACCCGATTGATCTCGGCGAAATCGAACTCGTGATGCCGACTGACGTGCGCGCGCTGCAATCGGCCGGCGACGGAATCTATCGCATTCAGGACGACGGGATCACTGTCAGCCGCGTGCGTCCCGGCGAAGACAACGCTGGGACGTTGGCGCAAGGATTCAGCGAAGCCTCGAACGTGTCGCTGTCGGATGAACTCGTCAGTCTGATGCTGTATCAGCGAGCGTATGCGTCGAATGCGCGACTCGTGCAGGCCGGCGATGAGTTGATGGCGATTGCGAATGGGTTGAAGCGGTAAGCCAGCTTCGCAATCACGGTCAAATACAGCCAGCCCATGTTCAATACGAGCGCGTTCAATCTTATGTCGCCCATCCGATGTCGCCAGTTCAATGCGTTTGCGATCGCGCTCGCCTCCGTGGTCGCGAGCGCGGCAGCCTACGCCTCTGACGCGGCGGTGAAGTTCCGCGCCGCCGCCGACATCGACGGCAACGTCGTGCGATTCGGCGATGTCGCCGACCTGAGCCCTGTGCCTGTGGCCCTGCAAAAGCAGGCGGCCGAACTCGTCGTCGCAAGATTGTCCGAATCGGCTACGAGTGTTGCGGTAGAGCCGCGTCGTCTCGCCGAAGCGGCCCGCCGTCAGATGCCGGCCCTCACGCCGTGGCTTTCCATGCGGGACACTCAACCGGCCGTCGTCATCAGCGGTCCTGTTCGCGCCATGTCCGGTTCGCCGAGCGACGCTCGTTCTGCGCCGCCGGCACGCTGCGTCGAACTCGTTCGTGATCTCGCGAAAGGCGATGCAATCACGTTCGATAGCGTGCGCGGTATCGCGTGCCCGCAGAAGCTAGTCATGCGCGGCGTTCACTACGACGACAAAGCGCGCGTCGCGCGTGCGGCTCAAAACCTCGTGCCCGGCGACGTGATAACCGGCATCCCCTCACAACGTCTCGCCCAGGTCATTCGCGGCGAACGCATTGTGGCCGTCGTACGAACGGGTGCCGTCACCGTCTGGCGAACCGGCATCGCATTAACGGACAGCGCGAGTGGCCGCGTAACCATGATCGCGACAGGCGATCACGACATCGTGGCCATTCCTGCTACCACCTCGCTGTCGAAGTAACTCAGTCATGCAACCCAAGATCCGTTCAACGCTGGCAACGATAGGCATCACCTGGTGCGCGCTCACGCCCACCCACGCCGCCGACCTCTTCCACAGCGACGCCTACCAGTCGCTGACCTCGGACCGCCGCGCCTCGCGCCCGGGCGACATCGTCACGATCCTCGTCTATGAGAACTCGACCGCGAGCAATACTGCGGACACGTCGACCAAAACGAACGTGGCTGTGCAGGGCAACGTGTCGACGATGTGGGCCGGCAGCAATGCTGCGCAGATCGGCCTCGGCGATAACTACGGCGGACGCGGACAGATCCAGCGCACGGGCCGTTTGCTCGCGCAGATCAGCGCGCGTGTGGAGGCGACTGAGCCGAATGGTGACCTGATCGTCGCCGGCGAACAGGCCATCGACGTCAACGGCGAAAAGACGCGCATCCATCTGCAAGGCCGCGTGCGTCCGGTCGACATCGCCGCGAACAACACAGTGCAGTCGAACCGCCTCGCGGACGCGAAGATCGACTACGTCGGCGAAGGCTTCATCACCGATCGGTCGAGACCCGGCCTCATTCCCCGCTTTCTCGCATGGTTGGGCTTATGGTAATGCGGCTCTCTTCTCGCACGATGCGGGTCATCCAGGCCGTACTGCTGCTCGTATGCGCGATGGCCGCGGGCAGCGGTCCAGCGCACGCGGCAAATGAAGTGCGCCTCAAAGACCTCGGACGCTTTCTCGGCTGGCGCGACAACATGCTCGTCGGCTACGGCATCGTGTCGGGTCTCGCGGGCTCGGGCGACACGCCGCGCAATCAGGCCACGCGTCAGGCCATGATGAACATGATGTCGCAGTTCGATCTGAATCTGACCCAGGACCAGATCCAGAGCCGCAACGTCGCCATGGTCATGATTACGGCCTCGCTGCCGCCGACCGCCAACATCGGCGACCGGATCGACATCAACGTCACGTCGATGGGCGATGCACGCAGCCTGTCGGGCGGCACGCTGATCATGACGCCGCTGCGCGGCCCCGACCGCAAGACGTACGCACTCGCGCAAGGACCGATAACGGTCGGCGGCTACCGCTTCGACGCCAACGGCAATCTGCGCCAGAAAAATCATCCGACGGTCGGTACCGTGCCGCAAGGTGCGATCGTCGAAGTACCGGTGCGCGCCGAGCTCGTCACGCAGGACGGCTATCTGAACTTCGTCCTGCGCAACGCGGATGCGACCACGGCAGAGCGCATCGCACAGCGTATCAACCAGGCGTTCGGCGCCAGCAGCGCGCGCTCGCTCGACGCGGAAACCGTCCAGATCCGCGCGCCCGGTGAAGGCAGCGCGCTCAACAGTTTCGTAGCGCGCGTGGAGACGCTCGGCGTCGTGCCCGATCAGGGCTCACGTGTCGTCATCAACGAACGCACGGGCACCGTGGTCGCCGGCGGCGACACGCACATCTCGCCGATCACGATTTCGCACGGCGACATTCGCGTGACGGTCACGACCGAATACTCGGCATCGCAACCCGAGCAGATCGGCATTGCGGGCCGCGGCGTGCGCAGCCTCGTGATCGGCAACAGCGATCTTTCCGTCGACGAACCCGGCCAGACCGTCGCCGCAACGTTCCCCTACGGCTCGGTCGGCGAACTCGTGCAAGCGCTCTCGCGCAGTCGTGTCAGCACCCGCGACGTGATCGCGATTCTCGAAGCCATCAAGGCGGCGGGCGCGTTGCACGCCGACATCATCGTTCAATAACAGGAGGAACCGCTATGACGATCAACCTCGTCGCCGCCATCGCCGGCAAGGCCCTCGACGGGCTGTTCGCACGGCAAACGGCCACCGCGCAGAACGTGGCCAACGCCGGCTCGGCGAATTTCACGCCGCTGCGGGTGTCGTTCGAGGATGCCTTGCGCGACGCCGCCGCGTTGCACCCCGGCGACACGCCGGCCAGCGTGCTCGCGCGTGTCGCGGGTGTCGCGCCCCGCATCGACGCGCCGCTGCCGCTCGCCTCGAATACCGTGCGAATCGACGACGAAATTGCTACGGCATCTGAAACCTCGGCACGCTACGCGATGCTGGCCGGCATGCTCGATCGCACGATGCAGATCGAGAAACTCGCGATAGGCGGAGGCTGAACCGATGACCGATTCCATCTTCGCGATTGCGCGCTCCGGACTCGACGTCGAGCGCCAACGCATGGAAGTCATTGCGCAGAACCTGGCCAATGCGGGCACGACGCGCACGGCAAGCGGCGCGTCTTATCAGCCGCTGCGGCTCGTATCGGGGCCGCGCCTGGCCGCAGGGGACTTCCCCAGTCTGCTCGGCAACGGCGGTACGCCCGGTGCGCACGGCGCCGCGGGACTTCCCACCACGCATGGGCTCGGGGGCGTGCAGACGTATGGCATCGAGACGGTCGACGCGCCGCCGCGCCTCGTCTACGACCCGTCGCATCCGCACGCGGACGCAAAAGGCTTCGTGTCCTACGCCGGTCTCGATCATGCCGGCGAGATGGCGCTCATGGTGCAGACGTTGCGCGTGTACGAAGCCAACACGGTGATGTTCAACGCGGCACGCTCGATGTATCTGCGTGCCCTCGAAATGGGGAGTCACTGATGAGCATCGCCGTCATCTCCGCGCTCGAACCGGGCTTTCTCGCGCCGACGTGGCAAACCGGCCTGGCGCCGTCGCTCGCGCCGCAAGTGGAGCAAGGCCTCGGCGCGACCACTCAACCCGGCTTCGGCGCTCTACTCGTCGATGGCCTGCAATCGGTCGACACGCAGGTCAGCACCGCCAATGCAGCGATCGCCGACTTCGCGCTCGGCGCGGACCTGCCGCCGCATCAAGTGATGATGGCGCTCGAACAGGCCCGCATATCGCTGCAATTCGCGTTGCAGATCCGCTCGCGCCTCGTCGAGGGCTACCAGGAACTGATGCGGATGCAACTCTGAAATGGAAGCCAGCATGTCCCGCTTCAAGTCGTTTTTTGCCGATGCGCCGCGCGAGCGGCAATTCTTGATGGTCGGCGCGCTATCACTGCTGCTGTGCGGCGCGATGGCAGCCGCGTTCTTCCTGTCACGGCCCGGCTATCAGGTCCTGTTCCGCGATCTGAAGCCGCAGGACGCGTCCGCGCTCGTGGCCGAACTCGACAAACAGAAGGTACCCTACCGGATCGACGACGAGACCTCCGCGATTCTGGTGCCCGCCGGCGATACGCGCGCACTGCGTCTGAAGCTGATGAGCAGCGATCTGCGCCTGCACGGCGCGGTCGGCTTCGAGCTGTTCAATAACTCAGATCTCGGCCTCACCGAGTTCGCGCAGAAGGTCAACTATCAGCGCGCGTTGCAAGGCGAACTCGCGCGCACGATCATGACGCTCGACGAGATCGACCTCGCGCGCGTGCATCTGACGCTGCCCGAGTCGTCGCTGTTCCGGCGCGATGCGGCGCGGCCCAAGGCCTCGGTCGCGCTGTTCATGCGCGACGGCCAGGCGCTCGCTCCCGAAACGGTGCGCGGCATCCAGCGGCTCGTGGCCGCAGCGGTGCCCGAGCTGTCCGCCAACGACGTCACTGTGCTCGATCAACGCGGCGGCGTCGCGGGCACGAAAGCCGGCGAAAACGCGATGACCGACGACCCGCATTTCACGTTGAAGCAGGCGATCGAGCAACGCTACGAACGTAAGATCCTTACGCAGATTGCGCCGCTGGTCGGCGACGGTCATGTGAGCGTCAGCGTCGACGCGGCGCTTGACTTCGCGCAGACACGCACGACGCGCGAGTCGGGTGTCACCCGGCCCAGCGCCACGCCGCCGCTACCGTCAACGAAAACCGCAAATGCGTTGCCGCCCGCTGGCACGCCACCGCTGCCCGCAATGCTCTCCGTGGAGGGGACAAAGACCGATCGCAGTCTCGAGCAGATCGTGTCGGAACCCGGTTCGATCCGCCGGCTATCAGTCGGCATCGTGCTCGACTATGCCTTGCCGCAAGACGATATGACACGCATAAACGCGATGCTGGGCGCGTCGATCGGTTTCGACGCGGCGCGCGGTGATGTGCTGTCTATCTATGTGCGTCACTCCGGCGACGCAGCGACGAGTGCGGTTGCGCAAACGACGCCCGCGAACGCCGGCGTTGCGGCACCAGTCGAGCCCGATGCGAGCGCGGATCTGGAGGCCGGCGCCACGATTCGCGACGCATCCGAACCCGTCGCATTGGCCGTCGCAAATTCCGCTGCACGCGACGCCGACGCACGGCGCGTGGAGGCTGTGGTCCAACACCTCGCGCAATGGATGGCCAGTCATCCGGCCGCCGGCGTTTGCTCTGCCCTGTTGCTCGTCGGCATCATTGGTGCGTTGCTCGTGATGCGCCGGCGTCGTGCTTCCCGTCGCTCGTCGTCACGTGCTTTGAGTCTGCATCAGCGCGAAGCCTACGTGCTGCGCTTGCGTGCGCTGCTCGCCGAAGAAGGAGAGCAGCATGGCCACGCCTGAGCGCGACGCATCGCGCGAACGTCGTCTGAGGCGCGCGGTTGCCGATCTGAGCGGGCTTGCGATCGACGATATCGAGGCGATCTGGAGCGCGCTCTCGCACGACGAGCGCGCGCGCTTGCGACCGCTGCTCGCTGACGCGGCGCGCGTCGCACCCGGAAATCTGGTGGCGGCGATGACGGCCCCGGCGACAGATGACCGCGTTGCGATTGCCAGCGACGGCCATTCGCCTGAAGACGCGCGACTCACCGCATTACGGCTTGCGCGTTTCGCCGAGACCTTGCCGCATGAACTGCTTTGCCGGTTGATGTCTTGCGTGAATGCACCGACCCGCGAGGCCGTGATCGCTGGGTTGCCGCCCGAGCGCCGCGCAATGCTCGCGCCACATGGTCGTGCATATGACATCACGGAGCGCGCGCGTACGGCGTTGCAGGCCGCGGCGCTCACAGCCAGCGCGCAACTCGGCGATATCTCTGATGATGACGGCAAGCCGCCGCAGGTCGAACCATTGCGGCTCCACCAGAAGCTTCGCCGCTGGATGGGGCGGTCCGCATGAGTCTGCTGCTGAAAGCCGCGCAGGTCACGCTGGGCAGCGGACGCAAGACGCTCGGTCGAGCCACGCTGGTTGCCGTAGCCGCCGAGCCGTCCGAACACGTGCCGGTGCAAGTTCAGCACGCTTTCCAAACCGACGCACAGATCGACGAACTCAGACGCGAACTGGCGGAACTCGCGCAAACGCATGCCGAGCAAATCCGCGACTTCGAGGAACGGGAACGCGCCGCCTATCAGCGAGGCATCGAAGAAGGCATCGAAGAAGGCATCGAAAAGGGGGTAGCGCGCGTCAAGCTCGATCACGTGCAGCGGATCGAAGCACTCGTCGCCGGTATCGA
The DNA here is from genome assembly GCF_050436205.1 of Paraburkholderia sp. MM5496-R1. NCBI lineage: Bacteria > Pseudomonadati > Pseudomonadota > Betaproteobacteria > Burkholderiales > Burkholderiaceae > Paraburkholderia > Paraburkholderia sp. MM5496-R1. Next base: position 1,198,189 of record NZ_JBNDLT010000001.1, on the reverse strand, counting down.
CGCGGCGCTCGCTGCGTTGCGCGACCGCCTGCAAGCAGTCGAAAGCCTCGCGCTCGATGTCGCACAAGCCGCGCTGCGGAAAACCCTCGGCGACACCACTGCGTGTGCGGCGCTCGTCGTGCAAACCGCGCGCCATCATCTCGCGCAGATCGCGGCGGGGTCGGCGATCGGCGTGCGCGTGTCCGCGCAGGACTTTCCTGACGCCGATGCGCTGCGCGACGCATTCGCCACGCTCACGCGCGATACCGCACTGACGGTCGACGCCGATCCGCAATTGGCTGCCGGCGCGTGCCTGATCGATCTGACACTCGGCCGCCTCGACGTGAGCCTGCCGCGGCAGCTCTCGCATTTCAATCGCACGCTCGACGAACTTCGCGCCGATGACTGACCGTCCCTCGCTCCACCGCTATCTTGCCGCAATGCGTCAGGTCGATCCGGCGACCCGGGTTGGCGCGATCACGCGCGTAATGCCGACGTTCGTCGAAGCGGACGGACCCGGCGTGCCGCTCGGCTCGCGCTGCTCACTCGGCGCGCCGGGTCCGCAGCAATGCGAGGCGGAAGTCGTCAAGGTCGAGGTGGGCCGCGTCACGCTGGCGCCGTACACGTCGACGGCAGGGATCTGCGTTGGCGACCCGGTGTGCGCGATGCGAGTGGGAGCAACGATCCCCGTTGGGCCACGCTGGCTCGGACGCGTCGTCGATCCCCTGGGCCGGCCGCTCGACGGCGGTGCACCGCTTCCCGCGAACGACGCCTCATGGCCGCTCGCCGGCGTCTGCACGCCGCCGCTCGATCGCCTCTCGCCGGTCGAGCCGCTGGAGACCGGCATTCGCGCGCTCGACGGCCTGCTAACGCTTGGCGTCGGCCAGCGCGTGGGCATTTTTGCGGGCAGCGGCGTCGGCAAAACGACCCTGCTCGCGAGCCTCGCGCGCCACGTCGAAGCCGACGTCTGCGTGCTGTGCCTCGTCGGCGAGCGGGGCCGCGAAGCGGAGGAGTTCTGGCAGCGTGCGCTGTCCGACAGCGCGCGCGCCCGCTCCACGATGGTGGTCGCAACCTCCGACCAGCCTGCCGTGATGCGCGCCCGCAGCGTGCAGGTGGCGCTGTCGCTCGCCGAGTATTTTCGTGCGCAGGGCGCGCACGTGCTGCTGCTTCTCGATTCGGTCACGCGCTATGCGCTCGCGCTGCGCGAGATCGGCCTCGCCGCCGGCGAGCCGCCGACCGTTCGCGCGTACACACCGGGCGTGTTCGCCGCGCTGCCGAAAATCGTCGAGCGGTGCGGCGCAATCAGGAACAGTGGCGCGATCACCGCGCTGATGACCGTGCTCACCGAGACCGACGACATCGACGATCCGATGGCCGAGACGATGCGCGCGCTGCTGGACGGCCATATCGTGTTGACGCGCGAACTCGCCGAACAGGGTCACTACCCGGCGATTCAGGTGCCGAGAAGCATTAGCCGCGTGATGCAGTACGTCGCTGAGCCCAACGAACGGCGGCTCGCCGCCGAAGCCGTCGCGCAGCTTGCAGCGTACGAAGCGTCGCGCACGCTCGTCGAATCGGGGCTTTACGCGCCAGGCAGCAACCCGGCGCTCGATCGCGCGCTGCAACAGCGCGCCGCGCTAATCGATTTTCTGCGTCAGGCCCCTGATGCGACGACGCCGCGCGCGACGACCATCAACGCGCTCGCTGCTTTGCTTCGGGAAGTTGCATGACGAGTCATTCATGAAAAAACGCCACCCGTTTGAAACGGCACGAGAGATCGCCGACTTGCGTCGACTGCAACTGGAACGCGCGCGCCTGGATACCGTGCGAGTCATTCAACTCCATCAGCGCAGCCACGCACGCGAACAATCGCTTTGTGCAAGCCTCGACGCCCATGTCGCGCAATGGCGCGACGCGTTGCAGGCGCCGGGCGGCTTGTCGCCTGCGCTCGCGGCCAATTGGGCAGGCGCGCTCGCCTCGGCTCGCGCCGCCCATCTGCACGCGCAACAGGACACACGCGATGCCGCAAGCCGTGTCGAACGACAGCGCGCAGTGCTGGCGCGCCACGAACAGCAAACCGAGCACGCTTGCGGCGTGGCCGCCAGGGTCGAGCGGCAATTCGAACTTCAGCGCGACGAGCAGCGTGCGAGCCGGATCGAGGACATGTATCTGTCGCGGGAGGAGCGCCAATGAAGCTCACCGTATTTCCAACGTGGCGCAATGCGCCGATGTCCACAGCAAGTTCGCCCACGCCCGATGCCAGGCATGCGGCGTTCGATCAGGTATTGCGGGTGATGGAGAAAGTCATGTGGTCGGGCGCGAAGGCCGGCGCGTTGAACGAAGATCCTACGCCCGCACGACAGCGACGCACGCCAGCGGAACGTTACGACAACGCGCCGGCATTCGACGCCCGCTCCTATGCTCGCGATAGGTCCGTTGACCATGCGAGCGAGCCGCGCGGCTGTGCATCGGCGAGATCCGCTCGCATCGATGCCGAATCGCATGCGCGCGACACCGAGCCTGCGCTCCCTGACCACGATGGCGCTCACGCCGGGCACGTCACCAGGTCGCCGGTCACGGTCGCCAGTTCGTCTTTCTCAGCATCGGGCAGCACTGTTCACGACGCACTGTCGCGCGAACAGGCCATACCGTACAGGGCCGCTGGTATCACTTCGTCCGCCGCATCGATCGCCTCACGAGCCGCTAAGGCCGCTAATACCGAGAGCGGCGCCAGCGCCGGGAGCGCGCCAACGCCCTATTGTCTGACCGTGATGACTGGCGAAGCCGGCGTGTCGATCGCATTACGCATCAACCATGCGATCACGAACGCGGACGAACCCGACGCCCGCGCCCAGCGCGCCCTCGACGAGCTGCGCCGCGCCGTACCGCGCGCCGTGCGAGTCGTCGTCAACGGCGTCGAACACTTTCCGACTACATCGCAAGGCATCGCTCATGGCCACTAATCCGATCAGCTCGAGCAGCGACGTCGGCAACCGCATCGATTCGATCGGTCTCGACATGCAATCGCTGCTTCAGATCATCCTGACGCAGCTCACCTATCAGGACCCGCTAAAGCCGGTCGACAACTTCGAGTTCGTGTCGCAGCTCGCGCAGTTCACGTCGCTCGAACAGACACGCCAGATCACGGACAAGATCGACGACCTGCTGTCGGTCCAGTCAGCCACGCAGACGCTCGGCCTGCTCGGCCGCAACGTCGACGTGCAGACCGACACGGCGCTGCTGAGCGGCATCGTGAAGAGCGTGTCGTTCAAGGATTCTCAGCCGCAATTGACGATCGAAACCGAGAGCGGCGAATTTCTGACGAACGCCAATATTTCGCAGATCGTCGCAGTGCGCCAGACGAGTGGTTCTTAAAGGAGAGTTTCCATGCTGGAAAGCATTTACATCGGCATGAGCGGGTTGACGGCGTACGCGAAGGGCCTGCAAACCATCAGCAATAACGTCGCGAACCTGAACACCGCGGGCTTCAAGACCTCGACGCCGGGGTTCGCCGATCTGTATTACGGCCAGCAGTTTGCGCGGGGCGAACCAGGCGCGATGAACACGATGCAATTCGGCAGCGGCGTCGAGTACGGTTACTCGTCGTTGAATTTCGCGCAGGGTGATCTGCGCGTGAGTAACGGCCAGCTCGATCTTGCAATTCAGGGCAAGGGCTTTCTGACGCTGCTCGACGGTGACACCGCACGTTACGCCCGCACCGGTCAGTTCGCGGTCGGCAACGACGGCTTTATCGAGGACAAGGCGACGGGATTGAAACTCGCGGCCTTGACCGCATCGGGCAGCCTCGGTCCGATTTCGCTCGCCGGCAAACAGATCAGCCCACCGCAGGCGACGACGGTGATCAGGTTTTCCGACAATCTGTCGACGGGTTCGACCAGCTTCTCGATTCCGGACGTTGACGTCTTTGACGCGAACGGCGGCAAGCACACGCTGACAATCGCGTTCGCGCCCGATTCGAGCATCGTCCCCGGGCGCTGGCAGGTGACCGTCTCCGACGAAAACAACATACCGGTCCAGCAGGGCACGCTGCAGTTCAACGGTGGTATTCCCGAGCCCGGACGCGACCGGATCGACTTCACGCTGACTTCCGCCGACGCGCCGCCGCTCACCGTCACACTCGATTTCTCGACCGGCGTCACCGGCTTCTCCGCCGGCAGCTTCTCGAGCCTGCGTGTGTCGGACAAGGACGGCTACGGGACCGGTACGTTGTCGTCGATGAACGTCGACGTCGATGGGCGACTGGTGCTGCAATACTCGAACGGACAAACCGATGAGCTCGGCACGATCGCGCTCGCGAGCTTTGCGAATCCGCAGCAACTGGTGCAACAGGGGAATGGTCTATTCGATGCGTCGCACGCGTCGCCGCCGCAATATCGCACCAGCAATGGCGCGGGCGTTGGGCAACTGCTCGCGGGCGCGACCGAGGCGTCGAACGTCGATCTATCGACGGAGTTTGGTCAACTGATCCTGATTCAGCGCGGCTTTCAGGCTTCGTCGCAGGTTATCAGTACCGCCAACGAAATGATCATGCAGCTGTTCCAGATGCGAGGTCAGGGATGAGCGTCGTGCCAATCCGCTGGCGGCCGCTCGGCGCGCGCGATCTCGCAGCCGGCGCGGCGTGGTTTGCGCGCGCAATCGATCCGTGGCGGCAGGCGTGGCTGGCCGCGCCCGAGCTCACTGTCGAAGCCGTGGACTTGCTCGATCCCGTTCGACAGCGCGCCGCCTTCGGGCCAATGCGAGTCGTGGTCAATCGGCGACAACGTCTGGCTATTCACCGAGCCTCGGCAGATCGACATGCTGGTCAACGAGACGCTCGATCTGCCGAAGACGTTCGCCCTGACCGACGACGCCCGCGCGCCCCTGCTCGCGGACGTCGGCAAGCAGCTAGTCGACGAACTGCTCGATGCGATCGGTGCGGCGTTATCTCCAGGGCAACAGTCCGCTGCCCGCGTCCGCACGACAAGAAACACCGATACACCACGTCTTCGTTTTGGCGGCGCCTGCTTCCGAATACGGAACACGAGCGGCGAGACCGTCTTGACGCTCGTCTGCGGCGCGCCGGCGCTGTGGTCGTGTTTGCCCGTCAGCAAGCCGACGGTTCATGGAGCGAACTCACCGGCCACCACGCGTCGCAGCACGGCCGTCGAATCGAGCCGCGTATCGCTCTGGGCGATGCTCGGGCAGTGCGAACTGAGCGTGCCGCAACTGGCCACGCTCGCCGTTGGCGACGTCATCCGACTCGACCAGACGATTTCCGAGCCGATCCCGTTGCTGTTGGCGCAGTCCGATTGCGGACGACTCCCCCCCATCGCCGCCGGCACGCCTGGACAACACGGCGGCAAATTATCCATTCAACTGACTTCGATAGCCGGGCCCGATACCCCATGACTCTGAGTACCCCACCCACCCGACCGCTAGTCATGCGTGTCGATCTTCCCGAACAAGAACCCGTCTTCGACGACCGCAACACGACACGCCCGCAGCTGGCGCTGCTCGAAGAAGTGAAGGTCACCGTCGATATCCGCCTCGGCTCAGCCGAGATGTCGATCAAGGAACTGCTGGCGCTGCAATCCGGCGCTGTGGTCGAACTCGATCGTCATCTCGGCGATGCCGTCGACGTGTTGCTCAACGACAAGAGCGTTGCGCGCGCCGAGATCGTCGCGCTTGGTGAGCAGTTCGGCATTCGAATCACTGAAATTTCGACGCACCCATGACCGTTTCAACCCCGGCCTCATGGCTGCAAGGCGCAAGTGACGCGACCGCAGGCCAACATGCGTTATCGGCAACCGGCCTCGCACTCGCGGGGGTCGACGTCATGCGCGTCGGCATCACACTCATGTGTTGCATCGCGCTTGGTATCGTTGCGATTCTGCTTTTGCGGCGAAGCCATCGGGTCGGCGCGTGCGGTTCGTCGTCGAGCCTCACGCCGCGGATCACCGCAGCCGCATCGCTGCGTCTGGGCCCGCGCACGACGCTTCATCTGATCGAATACGATAGCCGCGTCGTCCTGCTCGCCTCGGATACAACCGGTGTCAAGCTGCTGGACGCGCGCGATCGAGGTGACGGAGCGCGCGAAGCATGATGCAACGAAGTCGGTTTCACGCGTGGCGCTGGCTGATTGCGCTGCTGCCAGGAGTCTTCTGCCTGTATGCCGGATTCGTCGACGCTGCGCCCATCGCGCCAATCGCGCACAGCGGTGACGCAGGCATGCTGTCGCTCTCCGGTTCCGCATCCGGAGTCATCGCGGACAGTAAGGGCGTATCTGAAACGGTACGCATTGCGACGCTGCTCACGCTACTCAGTGTCGCCCCTGCACTGATCGTGTCGATGACGGCATTCGTCCGCATCGTGATCGTGCTGGCGATGATCCGGCACGCGTTTGGCATGCCGGAAACGCCGCCGACACCCGTGCTGATCAGCCTCGCGCTGTTCCTGACGGCATTCGCCATGCTGCCGGCGCTGCAGGTGATCAATCACGACGCGCTGCAGCCATTCATGCACGGCCAGATCGACCTCGCTCACGCTCTCGACAGCAGTACCGCGCCGATTCGCGATTTCATGCTGCGCCAGGTGCGCGAGGATGAGCTAAGGCTGATGTACGAGATGTCGCAACAGGCACTGCCGCAGACGCCGGCCGACGTCAGCCTGGTGCAGTTGACGCCCGCGTTCATCCTCAACGAATTACGCGTTGCGTTTCAGATCGGCTTCGTGATCCTGCTGCCGTTCCTGCTGATCGACCTCGTCGTGTCGAGCGTGCTGCTGTCGCTCGGTATGCTGATGGTGCCGCCCGCAACGATCTCATTGCCGCTCAAAGTGCTGATGTTCGTGCTGGTGGACGGCTGGAGCCTCGTGTTGCGCGGCGTGCTGAGTAGCTTCAAATGAACTTGCCGGCGAAGTATGCGAATGCCGACGAGACCCACGGTGACGCCGCGGCGTCCGCATTGGAGGAGAGCCTATGGGCAGCGCTACGCGACGAAAGCGGTCCGCAAGCGCGCGAAGCCGTATTCGCGCACTTTCTGCCCTACGCACAGGCGCTCGCGGCGCAACTATACGCAGGCCGGCACCGCGACGACGTCGAGTTCAAGGACTTTCTGCAACTTGCCTGCGTCGGTCTGCTCGAAGCAATCGACCGCTTCGAATCCGGGCGCGGCGTGTCGTTTCGCACCTTCTGCACCCCGCGCCTCAGAGGCAACGTTTTGACCGGCGTACAGCGCCTGAGCGATGCGCAGGAACAAATCGCGCTGCGCAAACGGATACGGCGCGAGCGTGTTGCATCACTAGAAGCGCCCGCTCGCACGAGCAAGCAGTCCGATACGTTCCAGGCTCTCGCGACGCTCGCCGCGGGCCTTGCGATCGGCTTCATGCTCGACGGTACCGGCATCGTCGAGGAATCCGCCGCACAGGCCGCGCCGTATGCAACCGCTTATCAAATCATCGCCTGGAGGCAGACAACGGAGAAACTGCATTCGGCCGTTGCACGATTATCCACGCGCGAGCAGAAGATTATCCGCTACCATTATTTTCATGGACTGGGATTCGAGCAAATCGCCGACATTTTCGGCGTAACCAAGGGCCGCATCTCACAGTTGCATCGCGGTGCGCTGCTCGATCTGCGCAACCTGCTCGGCAATACCCAGCATCTGCATATCACTGGCTAGAACTATGACTCATGAACACGATTCTCCTACGCACTGCAACGATGGCGTCATGTCGTCCGTCCTCTCCGCGATGCAGGGCACCGATGAACATGCGCTCGATGTGCTGAACGAGACGCTCGCTGGCTGGCCGCTCGATGCACGCCTGTGGTTCCTGCGCGGCTCGGTGTACGCCAACCAGGGTCGACACGGCGAAGCGCGTACTGATTTCGTTCAGGCGTTGACGCTCGTGCCGGATCTTCACGTCGCCCGCTTCATGCTGGGGCTTCTCGAACTGCAAAACGGGCTCGTCGCGCAGGCGTCGCAAAGCTGGTTGCCACTCGATCGCCTGGCTGAGTACGACGCACTGCGCGTGCTCAAAGATGGGCTGCTGAGGTTTGCCGACGATCAGTTCGATGACGCGCTCGACAAGCTCAATCTCGGCATGGAGCTCAATCGGCAGTATCCGTTGATCAACGCCTATGTCGGCGCGCTGATCGCGACATTGACTGCCGAGGCCGAGCCTGCGGATCAGGCGAAAGAAGGCTCCACGGCGCAACACGACCATCTGCTGCTGTCGGGCTATCAGAACAATCAGACCCGTCACTGATTCGCGGCCGCGCCATGGACCCCATTTCGACGCTCAATCAGGCAATGCAGGTGCTACGGCAACAACTCGCCGAAAAGGAGCGGCGGGGCGAACGGACGGCCTCCGGCCGCAAGGGGGCATCTTCCATGCAGCCTGGCGGACCGCCGTCGACTGCCGAAGGTCTGCCTGATGCGATTCGAACGCGGATCGACACGTTACGCGCGGCAGGTGTCGACGACGAGCGGCAGTTCTTTCGTGCCGTGGTCGACCTGCTGTTGCTGCGCGAGTTCGGCGAAGAAATGGCCAACGATCCCTCTTTCCAGCAGATGAGCGAATGGGTCAGCGAGTGCCTGTCCGAACAGCTCGACACGCGTCATGTGCTGCGCGAGGTCATCCGTGATTAACGACGTGCATCGCTGACGCTGAGTTTCTGGGTGCCATTGCCGAGGACGACACTGTCGACGTGGTGGCAGAAGACGGCTGGACTGAATCTTGCGTCTCCTCAATGATTGGAGGAACACGATCATGACCAGACTACTCTTTGCAATCATCGTGGCAGTCGGCCTGGCGGGCTGCGTCGTCGCCCCGCCGCCGCCCAGCTCTGGCTACGGTTATGAGCCAGCGCCCGCCTATGGCTATGCCCCCGGGTATTACGTCGCGCCCTCCGTGAGCCTCGGCATCGGCATTGGCGGCTACTGGGGTGACCATGGGGGCCATTGGCACGGTCATTGAAACAGCCGTTCCCGAAAGTTCACGAGCGCTCTACCGAACCAGGGTAAACATCCATCCTCCCACGAAGTACTTCAAAATGGTTGGGGTACGGAGTATATTCGCGTTCAGCAGATATCTACTGAACGGAGGAGGACGTCATGCAATTTCATCTCAACGGTTTCCGGGTCGGCGATCCGACGATCGAGCCAGTCATCGGCAATGCGCATGCGGCGCAGATGCCCGAGACGGTCGACGTGCTGATCGTCGGCAGCGGCCCTGCCGGACTCGTACTGGCGGCGCAGCTGTCGCAATTCCCGTCGATCGGCACGCGCGTCGTCGAGCGTCGCGACGGACCGTTGCAGATGGGTCAGGCCGATGGCGTGGCGTGCCGTACCGTCGAGATGTTCAATGCGTTCGGCCTCAGTGACCGCCTGCTGCAAGAAGCCTATTGGGTCAATGAAACAGTATTCTGGCGACCCGATGCAAATGACCGCGGCGCGATCAGTCGTACCGGCCGAGTTCAGGATACCGAAACAGGCCTTTCGGAATTTCCGCACGTCATCGTCAATCAGGCCCGCATCCAGGAATATCTGCTCGACGTGATGCGCCGCTCCGCGCGACGGATCGAACCGGACTACGGCCTCGAAGTGGTCGACGTTCAGCGCGACGATACGCACGAATACCCGGTGCTGGTCACGCTGCGCCATACCGATCCTGCGCGGCTCGACGAGACGATGTCCGTGCGTGCGCGCTATGTCGTCGGTTGCGACGGCGCTCGCAGCCGCGTACGCACCGCCATCGGACAAACGCTGCGCGGTGACGCGGCCAACCATGCGTGGGGCGTGATGGATGCGCTGGCGGTCAGCGACTTTCCGGACATCCGGCTGAAAGCGGCGATTCAGTCCGCGAGCAGGGGCAACCTGCTGATCATTCCGCGTGAAGGCGGATATCTGGTCCGCTTCTACGTCGACCTCGGCGACGTCACCCCGGAGAACCGCGACAGCATCAAGCAGATCACGGTCGATCGCATCATCGAGACGGCGCAGCGCATCCTCCATCCCTATACGCTCGACGTAAAAGAAGTGGCGTGGTTCTCGGTCTATGAGGTCGGGCAGCGCCTCACCGACCGCTTCGACGATGCCATCGCCGCCGACGGCACTTCGCGCGAGCCTCGCGTGTTCATCGCGGGCGACGCCTGCCACACGCATAGCGCCAAAGCGGGTCAGGGCATGAACGTGTCGATGCAGGACGGCTTCAATCTCGGCTGGAAGCTCGGCGCGGTGCTGGAGGGCCGCAGCGACGCCGCTCTGTTGCGCACGTATTCGGACGAGCGCCAACCTATTGCGCAGGAGCTGATCGATTTCGACAAGGAATGGTCGGCGATGATGGCCGCGCCGCCGAAGGATCCGAACCGGCCCGAGGCGGGCGGCGTCGATCCCGCGGAGCTTCAGGCGTACTTCGTTCGCGCTGGCCGCTACACGGCTGGCGTCGCAACGCGTTACCGGCCGGCCACCCTGACCGGTGAAGCGACGCATCAGGCGCTCGCCAAAGGCTTTGCGATCGGTACGCGCTTTCACTCGTCGCCTGTCGTTCGCCTCGCTGATGCAAAACCGTTCCATCTAGGGCATGCCGCGCAAGCGGACGGCCGCTGGCGCCTGTACGCTTTCGCGGACGCGTCGCGTCGTGCGCTGGATGCGCTGTGCGAGCATCTCGACAAGTCGCCCGATTCCGTTTTGAGGCTCTTCACGCCGAAGGACGCCGACGTGGACAGCGTTCTCGATCTGCGCGCGGTGCTGCAACAGCCGCATCGCGAAGTCCGCCTCGAAGACGTCCCCGCCCTCCTGCTGCCGCGCAAGGGTCGCCACGGCCTCATCGACTACGAAAAGGCATTTACGAGCGACGCGACGACTGATATCTTCGACGAGCGCGGCATCGATCGCGAACAAGGTGCACTCGTCGTGGTACGTCCCGATCAATACGTGGCCCATGTTCTCCCATTGAATGCGTATGCGGAGTTGAACGCCTTCTTTCGGCCCATCTTTCGCGTGCGTTAAACCACAACGAAACCCAAACCTCCGAAATTGCCGATCAAACCCGAAGACGCCGGCGCGCTCCCCAAATTTACTGGCAGCCTGGTGCGCCGTGCCCAACAGCGCCATGCAGCGGTCTGGCTGAGCGAGGTTTCCGCGGAGATCACGAGCGTGCAGTACGCGGCGCTCGAGGTCTTGCACGAGACGCCTGGCGTCAGTCAGCGGCAACTCGGAGACAAACTCGACGTGGATCGTTCGACGATTGCCGATCTCGTTGCACGCATGGTGCGCAACGGCCAGATCGAGCGCGCCGACGATCCTGTCGACAAGCGCAGTTATGTGCTGTTTCTCACCACTGCCGGTAAGAAGCAGCTCTCGGCCTTGCGTCCGCGCGTCGAGCAGGTCGAGCGCATTCTCACTGAAAGGCTGACGGCAAGCGAATTGGCGCAGTTGCGCCGGCTGCTTTCGGCACTGTTGCCGCCGCGGGCTTGATGCGCTTGCTTCTGAAGACCGCCTGCCGTCGCGGTCTGCCAGACAGCGCCTCCATTTCGGCTCCCATAGCCCCCTCCCCGCCGCCTGGTTAGAACCGGGTGCCTTTCCAGAACAAATGACGGACGACGCATGCGAGCCCGCACGTCTGTTCCGGCACGCAACCTGAAACGAAAACCGCGCCAGCGGACATTCGCACGATCCGGCGTCCGCCAACCCCGCTGCGGCTCGCTTCATGCCAGCGCGGCGATCGCGCTTGGCTTATTCCAGCAGCGCCATGCACGTCGTACCGCCGCTTACGCTCAAGCGCGATAACGATAGCGCTCGATATTATTTGTGCACTAACGAGCGCCTCTCTACGATCTCCGGACCTACACTTCGATCTCTTTTCAAAACATGGCTACGACAGAAGCGATCCTGACCGTTTATCACGGCGCCACGCTGCCGGCATGGGATGGCGCGCCCCAGCACTAACCTGACGCACGAACAACGCGCGACTCACGCCGCGGCGCTTCGGCCGCCGCGCATCCTGCCTTCTTCATCGCCCTCCTGATCGTATCGTCCGTCATGTCCATTAACAGAACGCTCCACGACCGTCGCACCTTCCTGAAACTTTCGCTCGGCGCCGCAGCGGCCGCGGCAGCACCGCTTTCGTTCGCGCAAGGCAACGCGCGCACGCTGCGCGTCGGCAATCAGAAGGGTTACCTGAATCTGCTGAAGGGCCGCGGCACCCTCGAAAAACGGCTCGCGCCGCTGCACGTATCGGTTACATGGACCGAGTTCGCTGCGGGCCCCGTGCAACTGGAAGCACTGAACGTCGGCTCGATCGATTTCGGCGACGTCGGCGAAGCACCGCCGATCTTCGCACAGGCCGCCGGCGCACCGTTGGCCTATGTGGCGGCGACCGTCAAGCGGCCGCGGTCGGAAGCGGTGCTGGTGCCGCCGCAATCGACGATCCGCTCGGTCGCGGACCTGAAGGGCAAACGGATCGCGCTCAACAAAGGCAGCAACGTCCACTACTTTCTCGTCAAACTACTGCGCCAGCATGGCCTGCAATACGGCGACGTAAAGCTCGTGTTCCTCGCGCCCGCCGATGCACGCGCCGCGTTCGAGCGGGCGTCGATCGACGCGTGGGTCATCTGGGATCCTTTCTTCGCCGCGGCGGAGCAATCGCTCGGCGCTCGCGTGATTGCCGATGCAAGCGGCGTAGTCGGCAATCGGGCGTTCTACTTCTCGTCGCAGAGTTATGCGGCGAACAATCCCGACGTGGTCCGGATCCTGATCGAAGAACTCGACAAGGTCGATCAGTGGGGCAAGCAGAACAAGGATCAGCTCGCCAGCGAACTCGCGCAGCTATGGGGTCTGCCGAAGCAGGTCGTGGACGTGGCGGTGCAGCGTCAGCAGTTCGGCACGCAGCCGATTACCCGTGCGATTCTCGGCGAGCAGCAACAGATCGCCGATACGTTCCTCGATCTCGGCCTGATTCCGAAGCACGTCGACGTGCTGAAGGCGGCGCCTTCGAATCTCGCGTAGGCGTATGGGCGGCGCAACGACGCCGCAGCCGCGTCAACGCTCGGAGACCGGCCGCGTTGGCGTAGCCTGCTGTTCCGGCGGGGCGTCGCTGTGCTCCGTCATACGCCGCACCGAACTCACGCCGGCCGCGATCAACGCGAGCGCCGCGGCAATGCCGGCAATCAACGTGAGGTGCCGGCCATGCACGAGTCCGAACACGATTGACACCGCCACCGCGCCGCTCGACTGGCCGAGCAGACGACCCATCGATTGCAGGCCGGACGCGCCGCCGCTGCGATGCCGCGGCGCACTGCCGATGATCACGCGGTTGTTCGGCGACTGAAAGATACCGAAGCCGAGGCCGCAGACCGCGAGCCGCCACACGATGTCGAAACGCGTCGCCGTCTCGCCGAGCTGGCAGAGCATCGCGAGTCCGCACCCGAACACGACGAGCCCGACGCTGCTGATGCGTCCCGGCGCCCACCGATCGGACAGCCGGCCCGCGACCGGTGCGATCAACGCGGTCACGAGCGGCCACGGCGTCAGCAGAATGCCGGTCTGTGTTTCCGACAGCTTCAGCGTCTGCTCGAAGTAGAACGGCAGCATGATGTACGCCATCGTCTGCGCCGCGAACGAGAAGATCGACGTCGCCATCGACAATGAAAACACCGGCATGCGCAGCAGGTCGATGGGCAGCATCGGGGTCGCGAGCCGGCTTTCGCGTCGCACGAACAGCACGCCGGCCACCAGGGCGATCGCGACCATCACGGCGCCGCGCTGCGTCGCGCCCGCCTGGTTGAATGCCGCGAGACCGGAGATCAGCAGGCCGAATGTGAGCGCGTTGAGCAGGACGCTCAGGCCGCTCAGGCGAGCCCCCGAGGTCGGCGTCGCGGGCAACGTGCGCGCGCCGATCGACAGCGCCAGCACGCCGAGCGGCACGTTGACGAGGAACAGCCACTGCCAGTGCGCGACCGCCAGAATCGCCGACGCGATACTCGGCCCCGCCGCCGCCGAAACGGCCACCACCAGCGACGAATAGCCGACGCCGACGCCAAGCCGTGCCTTCGGGAAGACGAAGCGCACCAGCGCGATATTCACGCTCATGATGCCGGCCGCGCCGAAGCCCTGAAACACGCGAGCGACCGCAAGCACCAGCAGCGTGTGCGCATTCGCGCAGGCGAACGACGCCAGCGTGAAAAGTGCGAGTCCGTAGCAGTAGACCCGTTTGTAGCCGAGGCTGTCCCCGAGCACCGCGAGCGGCAGCAAGGACACCGTGATCGCCAGCTGATACGCGTTGACGACCCAGATCGCGCTTGCGGGCGATACCGCGAGGTCGTTGCTGATGGTGGGCAGCGCGACGTTGACGATCGAGGTGTCGAGCACCGACATCGTCATCGCGATGGCGATCGCGATGTACGCAAACGCACGTTGGGGATTGGGCAGGCCGTCGGTCATGGTGCAAGCGGGTCGAAAGAAAATGCGCGGGCGCCGTCGCGGGTGCATTGTTGTAACTCCGACTCGTACCTGAATCGGGACACAGTTGACGTTACTGCGCCGCACGTTGTAAGTCTGTAGGGATCGACGCCGCTATCAGCGCCGGCGAAGCACACATGGAAACGAAACGCCCTTTTTTCACGATCGGCCACTCGACGCGTCCGTTGCAGGAATTCGTCGACTTACTGAAAGGCGAGCAGATCGCCTTGCTCGTCGACGTGCGCAGCATCCCGCGCTCGCGGACCAACCCGCAGTTCAATCGCGACACGCTGCCCGCCTCGCTCGCACCGGAACATATCGACTACATGCATCTCGCCGCGCTCGGCGGACGCCGCAGCAGGCGCAAGGTTGACGCGCCGTCGCCGAATGCGTACTGGACGCATCCGGCCTTTCGCAACTATGCCGACTATGCAATGAGCGCCGCGTTTCGCGAGGGACTGGCGCAACTTCTGACGCTCGGTCATCGGCAGCGCTGCGCGATCATGTGCTCGGAGGCGGTCTGGTGGCGCTGCCACCGGCGTATCATTACGGACTATCTGCTGATGCACGATGAAACCGTGCTGCACATCATGGACGCACATCACACGAACGCCGCCACGATGACACCGGGCGCCGAGCCCCAGGCCGACGGCACGCTGATCTATCCGGCTCAGGCGCAGAACTGAGCCGACTCACGACACGACTGCGCACCAGTCACCTCGCACCGCTTTATGGCTGTTACCACCAAACGTCCGTCGAAACTCGACATGTCGCTCGATCCGTCGCCGCGCAATATCGCGTGGTTCAAGCGCAATGCCTGGTTCGAGGGCGCGGTGCTGCCGACGTTGCGCGAGCACGTGGCGACGGTGTTGGCGGGCGGCGAGCTTTGAGCGCCGCGCACCCATCCGCGCGATCGGCCGCTCGTGGTAAACACGCATCCTGACCCGGCGTCCCAATCTTCGGAACGGTTACGGGTATACATGGATTAGGAGTCGCTACCGCACTGCACTAACATTTTTCCGGTACCGCACGGCTCGTATCGAGCGCTTCCGAATCGGGGTTGCACGTCCCACGCCAAACTCTCGCGCTGCCCCGCGAACTCCCGGTGCCGTCCAGCATCTGCACGCAATCGACGCAACGTCGACCACATCGACCAATGAAGACAAGAACCGGAGGATCAGATGGCACAGCAACGGGATGACGATCAGAAAAACAGCGGCAACGGTTTCAGCACGGCGCGGCGGGGGCTGATGCAGGGCGCGGGACTCGGCGCAGCGCTTTCGCTGATGGGCGCGCTAGGCGGCGCGGGCGGTCTGATCGGCACCGCGCAGGCAGCGCAGAAGGCTTTTCCGTCGCACAAGAAGTGGAGGATCGTGTTCGTCAATCACGTCACCACCAACCCGTTCTTCGTGCCCACGCAGTACGGCATTCAGGATGCCTGCTCGCTACTCGACATGGATTATCAGTGGACCGGCTCGGCCACTTCGGACGCGGGCGAAATGGTCCGCGCCGTGAACTCGGCGATTGCCGCGAAGGCCGACGCCATCGCGGTGCCGATCGTCGATCCGAGCGCTTTCGACAAGCCCATCCTGGCCGCGCTCGACGCCGGAATTCCGGTGTTCGCGTACAACGCCGACGCGCCGCGCGGCAAGAAGAATCCGCGCCTCGCGTATATCGGCCAGGACCTGTATCTGTCGGGCTACCAGATGGGCGAGCGCATCGTCAGTCTGATCGACAGCGGCATGGTCGGGCTGTTCATCGCCACGCCGGGGGCAGCTCAACATCCAGCCGCGTCTGGACGGTGCGAGCGACGCCATCAAGAAGTCCGGCAAGAAGATCGACATCCAGACCGTGGCCACGGGCGCGACCGTCAACGAGGAGCTGTCGAAGATCAAGGCGTTCTACCTGGGCCACCAGGACCTGAAAGGCATGTTCGCGGTGGATGCGGGCAGCACGCAGGGCGTCGCGCAGGTGATGAAAGAGTCGAACCTGCCGTCCAAAGGCGTGCACGGCGGCGGCTTCGACCTGCTGCCGAGCACGATCCAGCTGATCCACGAAGGTTTCCTCGACTTCACCATCGATCAGCAGCCCTACGTCCAGGGTTTCTATACGGTGATGGAGGCGTTCGTGTTCCTCAGCTCCGGCGGCCTCGTCGGCCCGGCCGACATCAACACCGGCCTGAAATTCGTGACGAAGGATAACGTCGAGCCGTACCTGAATACCTCGACGCGCTATGAAGGCAAGACCGACAAGGAGCAAATCGTTCCGAGATCCGGCGCAATCAAGTCCTGATGAATACAGTGAACGAAACCAGCAATACCGAAGCGGTCCGCGCGTCCCGGCGCGCGGGCGTTTCCTTCGCGTCTCAATGGGCGGCCGAGCTGCGCATCCTGCTCGTGGCCGTGCTGCTGGCCGCCTACTTCGAATTCGCGAACCACGATTTCCTGCTCACCAACGCGAGCCTCGTCAACCTGTCGCAGTTCATCGCGCCGGTGGCGATCATCGCGTTCGGCGAAATCATGTTGATGATCGGCGGCGACATCGATCTGTCGGCGGGCATGGTGTTCGCGTTCGCGCCATTCGTGATGGTGTTCGCGAATGACGCGGGCGCGCCGATGTGGCTGGCCGTGATCGCGGGGCTCATGGCCGCGGGAATCGTCGGCTTCGTGAACGGGGCGGTGTCGGTTTGGCTGCGGCTGCCCTCGTTCGTTACGACGCTCGGCACGCTCTTTCTGATCAACGGTATCACGCTCACGATCTCGCGCGGCACGCCCGCCGCCACGCCGGGATCGCCCACCTTCGCCGCGTTCATGGGCGCGTGGGGCTACAGCGAGATCATCTGGACCCTGGTGATCGCGGCCGCGATGCACGTGCTGTTGCGACATACACGCTGGGGCCTGCATACGCAGGCCGCGGGCGCGAATCCGCTCGGCGCGAGCGAGGCCGGCATACATGTGAAGCGACTGCGCCTCGGCAACTTCGTCCTCGCCGCGGTGCTGGCGGGCTTCACCGGCATGCTCGAAGCCTTTCGCATTACCTCGATCGACCCGCAGGCCGGCGGCAACCAGATCATGTTCCTTGCCGTGGCCGCCGCCGTGATCGGCGGCACGCCGCTCACGGGCGGCTCGGGCACCATCGTGGGCGGCCTCATCGGCGCAGCGGTGCTCGGTATTCTGAACGACGGCTTTACACTGATCGGTATCAACGCGTTTACGTTCAACATCATTCTTGGCGCCGCGATTCTGGCGGCGATGATCTTCAACATCCACGTCGGGCGCATTCGCCGCAAGGGTGGACGATGATGGACCAATCGCAAACCTCCTCCGCGGGCGCCAATGCCACGGCCGCTGCGCGCAGCGCGCCGAACGCCCCGCTCGCGCTGCGCGGCGACAGCCTCGTCAAACGCTTCGGCGCGGTGACGGCGCTCGATGGCGTCTCGCTCACGCTCGGCAAGGGCGAGATCCTCGGCATACTCGGCGACAACGGCGCGGGCAAGTCCACGCTCGTGAAGATCCTCACGGGCTTTCATCAGCAAACGAGCGGCACGCTCCACATCGACGGCGAGGAGACGCTGTTGCGCTCGGTCGATCACGCGCGTTCGCTCGGCATCGAATGCGTGTATCAGGATCTCGCGCTCGCGAATTCGCTGAGTATTTACCACAACATGTTCCTGAACCGCGAAATCGTGCGGCGCGGGCCGTTCAGGCTGCTCGACCACAAACGGATGCGCGAGCGCGCGGCGCAATGCCTCGACGATATCGGCGTGCACGTGCCTTCGGTGGATTTGCCCGTGGAGCGTCTTTCGGGCGGCCAGCGCCAGGCGATCGCCGTGGCGCGCGCCGTGCATTCGAACGCGAAAATCCTGTTGCTCGACGAACCGCTCGCCGCGATGGGCGCGCGCGAGGCGGGACTCATCATCGACCTACTGATGCGCTTGAAGGAAAAAGGCGGCCTCTCGATCATCATGATCATGCACAACTATGCGCAGACGCTCGATATCGCGGATCGCATCATGTTGATGCAGCGAGGGCGCGTGACCTACGAGCAACAGAGCGCGCTGACTTCGGTGGCGGAGCTGATGGACATCGTGCAGCGGGAATACCGGGCCATGCGCGCCGGCGGCGCACAGTGAGCCCGCCACGGCCCGCGACACCGCGCAACTCAGATCAGAAATCGATCTTCGCGTTCACGCTGACCATGCGCGGATCGCCCGGCGCGATGTAGTCCGAGTACTGGAACATCCAGTAGCGGCGATTCGTGATGTTGTCGATCGCCACGTGCGGCGTCACGTCATACCCACCGATGCGCGTCAGATAGTTCGCCCCGATGTTTACGATCATGTGCTTCATCGACGGCCTACTGAATCAGCGGACCGTCATTGCGATTCAGGAGGCGCTGCGATGCTTCGACAATGTGGACTGGTGATGGGCGCCGTCGTTCACTCGCGACGCACTCTGCGCCGATACCGTTATGTGTTCATCGTACGAGAGCCGCAGGACGAAAAACATGATCATCGGCGACACCGGCGAAAGATGCCGCAGAAATGACCCGTAGTCCGGCTCGAAAATAGCTTGCGTTGACAGGAAACTGACCAGAAAACAAAAACAAAGCGTCTCGAATCGGCCCACCGGAAATAGCGCCGCCGCGGAGCGATAACGCATAAACACCATCGCAAAAGTGAAAAACACGCCAATGCCGCCCAGCATTTGCAGCGGAGAACCCGACGTAATCAACCGCACCGGCAAAACGAAGGTCGCCAGCGTGATGGCGACGTTCGCCACGCCAATGAACATACCACTGCCTGGAATGAACTGTACGATCATCGACCCCACCTCCTCCGGGTCCCGCCACTCATTGGCGTTCTGCCTTGCGAAATCCAGTGATTCGCCATAGGCCTTCTGGAACACGAAGGCGACCATCACAAACATGGCCAGCGCGAAAAAGATCAATGAAACCGGCCTTCTGAAGCCGTTTGGCGCGATATAAAGAAACACGGTTGCGGCCAGTGTAATGCCCCAGTACGATCTGAAGTACACGGCTACGAGCGCTGCCAGGACGACAAACAAAACCAATATCGCACGCGACGAGCTGTAAAACAGCATCAAAAGAACCAGAACCGAAATGATGATTTCTTTCGATGGAACGCCGATGTAGACGGTCTGATTGGCGAGCCAGAAGGCAACCAGAAAGAACTCGGCCGGCTTTAGCGAAGTGACACCGGAACGCCAGACGGCGACAAACATGCCGATAGTCGATGCGAGAAATCCTATCAAAGAAATGGAGAAACTCCGGAGACCGAAGAAGTTGAACAGCCACGCGAGATTGTCAAATGAGTCGCCAAACGCCCTGAAAGCCGTGACGGTCTTCATCCGGTCGAAGATCACTAGTTCATCCAACAGAAAACGCGCCGGCAACGTGCTCTGGTGAAACGCGGAGATCGCATAAAGTGCGATGAACAGAATGAACCAGACCACGGCCGACACGCCTGGACTCGCATTCCTGCCGATGATGCCGGGGAGTTTTACAATGCGCATTCTCTTTCCCTGAACAAGTGAGCGACTCGCCTCGCGGTGGAGGAGCTAAACTTGCAGCGTCGCCGATTTTTGAGCGCAGAGATCACGGCGCTTCAAAACTAGGTTGGCGATTCAAATAAGCGTCCGGCTCCTTGCCGATCTTGAGCGCCTGGTAAGTACCCGCACTTGCCACGATCGTGCCACAGACGCTGAGCAGAAGAAGCGAGTGGATGAACCCGACGCCGAGGAATTGAGCCGTCGCAAAGATCAGGAAGATCGATACGGCATTGACTGCTTGAATCATCAAGTCGATCTTCAGCCGGTTCGCGACAATGAATACCTGAGCCATCGAGCCATAGATCGCCATCGTGATGAAATAGGGAACAAAGATCAGGTACACGGACATCGACGGTTCCCATTCGTCGCCCATCTTCATGTGGATAATGAGGCTAAGGCCTGCATAGCACGCTGCCACCAGAGAAATGCTGATAAACGTCAGCATAGTGAAAAACTGTTTCGAGGGATTCACTCTGTCTTTTCTGTGGCCGTCGAAATAATCGATCAGATCGCGGCGGAAGACAGCGCCCAAACTTTGCGACAAGAGGGACGCAGGGAAGTACCCCACACGATACGCCAGCGCAAAGATGCCGGCTTCACGATGATCGAAGATCATCGGCATCAAAATGGCGGACGCATAGATCACGAATGAATTCAGCGTAGTGGTCGGCACACCAAATTTTGCATACTGGATCTGAAGCGCGGAGAACCTGATGAAGGCCAACGGGATCATCCGGCGCGCCGAGTAAAGGCAGATCGCGGCGGGCACAACGGTCGAAGCCAGAAAAATCCAGCTATAGATGTTGAATACGGTGGTGCCTGTGCACTCCCCTTTCGAAAACATCGTCATGCAGACGAAGTAGACGGCGAACGCGGCATTAGGGAAGAACCGGATCGTCGCGATTTGCGCGTACTTTCTTTCGGTAGTGAGTGCTCCGCACAACGCCTGTTGCAGGAACACGCCAAGTGCCAGACCGATAACAGGTATGTATTCCGTATGCCCGGCCGCTGCCGTGGCCACCACGAGCGCCACGCCGATCCCTATGGCGACCGCACTGGAACTCGTCATTGCGCGCACGGCCTGGGCCTTGTCCGCCGCCATGCACGCAACCTCCAGACGCAAGCCGATCACCGACCCGATAAAAAGACCACCGGCCATGAGCTGGCTGAAATACCCGAGAGCCGTCGGCCCGCAGAACTTCCCGATCAATAGAATCGAAACGAAATTGAGCGCCTGACTCAGTACGACTCCAGCGATACTGACGATCGAATGTTTGATATTCACAATTTATCTACGTCGAAGTCCGGGTGAATTTTTCATCGCTCTACACGACGATGGTTGTCGTCTGAAGGCTAGCCTTTCTGCGTTTTTCCGCTGGCGGGCAATGCGTCGAGATAGGAAGCACTGCGATAGAGGCCTGCGCGCGCGCCCAGACTATAGCGATAGACATCCGTATCGATCCCGTTGAAGATCACGCCCTTCACCCGGGCATTCGCCTGCTTGAGCTGCTTGGTGGCCTCCACCACCTGCGCAATGGAAGTGGTCTCGAAGCGGGTCACCAGCAGCACGGTGCCGCAGCTATCCGCAAGCGCGGTCGCGTCGGATACGGCGAGCACCGGCGGCGTGTCGATCAGCACGATATCGTATTCGCTCGTCTTCGCGAGGAATTGCTGCATGCGTTCGCTCACCAGAAGCTCGGCCGGGTTCTCCGGTATCGCTCCGCGCGCAACGAAGTCGAGGCCCGGACACACGTCACGCATGATCACCGGGTCGGACATCACGTCCGACGACAGATAGTCAGCCAGGCCGGGGGTCGAGTCGAGACCAAAGTATTGCTCGAGATGACCTTTGCGCAGGTCCGCGTCGATCAGCAACACCCGCTTGCCGGCCGCCGATACGACCGCCGCCAGATTCGCCGAAAGGAACGACTTGCCCACCTGTTCCGTCGGCCCCGTCAGCAGCACGCGATTGTCGCCCGATTCCGATTCCAGCATGGCAAAATGAAGCGCGGTTCTGAGTCGGCGCAGGCTTTCAATCGACGGGTCGCGCGGAAACTCGCTCGCCAGCAGGAACTTCTCGCCAGCGGGCAGCTTCGGCGTCTTGCCGATTCGCGCGACTTTCGCCTGCGACAGCGGCACGCTCGCATAGACGTTCAGGCCCGTTTGCTCCTCGATCTCCTGCGCGTCGGTCACGCCCCGATACAGCGCCGTACGCCCGAACGCCGCACCCACGCCCAGAATCAGGCCGCCCAACGCAGCATAGATAATCACCAGAAGCTTGTTCGGCTTGATCGGCTCTTTCGGCACCACCGGGTTATCGATCAACCGCACCGTTCCAACCTTGCCGGCGCGAACCAGTCTGAGCTGTTGCATGTTGTTCAGCATGCCGACGTAAAGCTCGTTGTTCACGTTCATGTCACGGGTCAGGCGCACCGCATTCTGCTCCAGGTCCGGCAACGCCTGTTCCTGCTGCGACAAGCTTCCGATCCTGCTGCTCAGCATGCCGATCTGCTGATCGATCGCCTGGATCGCGGGGTGACCCGGCGCGTAGATCGCGCCCATCTCCGCGCGCTTCTGCTTCAGTTCGAGCAGGCTGCGCTGCGTGGCTACGCTTTGATCCAGATAGGCCTTGCCCTGCTCGCTCAGATTGAACACGCCCATGCGGTTGCGCATGTCGTTATAGCGTCCCTCGGCGCGCTCCAGGTCGCTCTTGAGTTGCGGCAGCTGCGCGCTCAGGAACGCAAGCGACTTCTCGGCTTCCGCCGCCTTGCGCTTCAGATTCTGGTCAACATACGCATTGCCGATTTCGGCGAGCGTGCTGGCCGTCAGCAGCCGCTCAGAGCCCGTCAGCGACGCGCCGATGATGCCGCTGTCTTTACCCTTCTGCGAGACCGTCAGCCGGTTTTGCAGGCTTTCCACCGTCTTCTCGCGCGACTGTCTCTCCAGAATGAATTGCGTGCCCGGCTTTGCGTTCAGCGAATCGACCTGCAGCGTGATCGCGCCATCGGGCAGTTTCGTGTCGAGCTTTTCGCCCACGCGACCCTCGATCGGCTCGCTCAGATCCGACTGCTCCAGCCGGTAGCGTTCGCCCTCCAGAACCGTCAGAACGAACTTCTCGCCTTCGAATGCTTCCGGGACGTCGAAGCTGGACACCTTGATCGCTTCATCGCCCCATGCATATCCGCCAAATCCAAAGATCCCCGGCTCGGAAAGACTCCGGGCTTGCCGGCCCAACCAGTCTCCGATCAAGGGAAAGCGCCTGGGCTTTGCGCTGACGTCGAGGTGCAGATCGTCGACCGCTTTTCCGACCACCATTCTCGACTGCAGGATTTCCATTTCAGCCGTCGCCTCTGTTTTGACGTCGAACATGCTGGCGACGTCGCCCAGCGGGCCTTTGGAATTGTTGGTCGGAATGCTGTCTTCAACCTGCACGAGAATATCGGCCTGGTACACCGACGGCGCGATAAACGCGTAGGCCACGCCCAGGGCGAGCACACTGCCGGCGATGCCACCGACCAGCCAGCGGTTGGCCATTAGAACGTCGAAATAACGCGAAAGACTTACATCGTTATTCCGGAGCACGACAGCATTCGTAAGCAGAGAGTTCTGATTCATCGAAACCCCAGGGAGGGTGTACGAAAAGGGTGGAAGCTAGATTTAATGTGCAGGCGATGCGGCGTTGCCAGATCTCGCTTTTTGTCACGGGACGGCAACATTTTGGGTGCGGGCGCTGCGCGCGTCAGTTCGGTGTGCAACGCAATCTGTCAACAATTCCTCTGCTTTGCGCGCCACCAACTTCAGAATAATCGTCTTACCGTACAAAGATAAGACTGCCTAATTCTCCGCTGAACCACTGTTTCCCCGCAGTAGATTCCTCGGTGGAAAATTAGCGTAGATTTCACACTAACAGGTATCGCAGACTATCTGAAGACGATCATCACCTCCGTACGCTAACGCACATCGCTTTTGTGGCCGTGACGGCACAATCCCATTCAACGCCGTTAGCTTGGGATGCATATGAAACAATTGATGCGTGAGATATTCACACGCGCGCTGCTTTTCAGTGGAACCCCCGCGGCGATTCGAGCCTTTCTCTGGCGCGATCGCACCGCGATTCTGCTCTATCACGATCCGTCGCCCGCCACGCTCGAGGCTCATTTTGAGTACCTGAAAGACAAGGTCGAGTTCGTGCCGTTGTCGCAGGCAAATTCGCGAGGTAGTGGTCGCCCGCGCGTGGCCGTCACGTTTGACGACGGCCATATCGGCAATGCAAATCTGCTGCCCGTATTCATCAAGTACGGCGTGTACCCGACCATTTACATCTGCAGCAGTGTCGTGGCGCACGATCGTACTCACTGGTTCCTGCATCCTGTCGCAAGGGATGCAGGTGTGAAGCGGCTGATTCGCATGAAAAACCACGAGCGCCTGGCTGAACTCGACGCGCGAGGCTTTCGTCAGGACTTGCCAGACCCAGCGGCGACGATTAGTGGCCTCAGCGCCGCCCATATTGAAGAGATGCGCCCCTATGTCGACTTTCAGTCTCACACACGCTATCACCCGACACTAACCTTCTGTGACGATGACGAATGCCTTGAAGAGCTTGCGCTATCAAAGTCGGAGGTAGAACGGATCGTAGGTAAGCCTTGCGAGCATTTCGCGTATCCCTATGGCATTTATGGTCCGCGCGAAGTCGAGCTGCTGAAGGCCGCCGGCTACAAGACCGCACGCACGACCGACGTGGGCTGGAATGACGAAGGAAGCGACCCGTTCCGACTCAAGGCGTTCGACATTGACGATGACTCTTCCGTGTCGTGGTTTGCCGCGCAGCTCACGGGCCTGACGTTGGTGCCGCGCTATCTGCGACTGGGACGCGTCAGGCGCCTGGCTCAGCGCATCTTTAGCAGGCCACGTGCATTGAACCAGGCGTAGAAAGCACAGCGCCGACGCGACAGCTCGCGCAGCGGCGTACGACACCGTCGTGCACCGCGCTGCATCCAACCCAGGGCGGCGAATCGTCACGATAAGGTATTCGCTAATAAAAATACTATCGCGCGCGATCTCGGCTTCGAGCAGAACAAGCGGTCAACGTTCGAGCACCTGTCAATCAAAGGCGCAACCGGACCGCCAGTGCATTACTCGTAACGGCCTTATTGTTCCTTATCTCCACGGTTAAAAAGGAAGGCGGCATGCGTAAAATCTTCATCACGTCTCCGGGTACCGCCAATTATCCGGAAATTACTGCCTATCAAAACTATTTTAAAGCGCGCGGCGTGGATGTGATGGTCGGAACAATTAGCGATTACCGGGCCCTCGATAACAAACGAAATTTCGTGTTGTGGGAAATCATGGGTTTTTATCCGAACCGGTTTGAATCCGACTTTGTCATCCATGACTACCGTTCTCTCTCCGTTGGCGGCTGGCCGGCGATGAAAGACGTCGCGAAGCGGTATTTCAATTGCCAGCCGAATCTGCGGATCTTTCAGAACAAACGGCAACAGGAGATCATGGGTTTCGGTTACGGCGTACCCAGTGTGATCCTGCCCATGGGCGTGCCGAACTGGATCTTCGAGGTACAGGATGGCGGTCAGACCGAAAAGAAAGCTGATTTCTGTTATATCGGCGAAATGAGCGTCGAGCGGGGCTTCGATCGCGTGCTGGAAGCATTTATAAACAACTTTCAGAAGCGCGACGTCTCCCTCCTCCTGGTGGGAAAACCGGACCCGCGCATCTACGAAAGATTTTCGAATGCAAAAAATATCATTTTCACCGGGCCGTTGCCGCAGCGTGAGGCGCTGAAGCACGTGGTCGAATCCGATGTTGCGGTGTGCTATTTCCCCTATCACCGGCCGCACTGCTATCAAACGCCGACCAAGCTGCTCGAGTATGCTGCGCTCGGCAAGAAAATCGTGTGCAACGACTCGCCGTCGAATATCAGATGCTGTGAAGAGATGGGCATCCATAGTGTGATCACCACGGCGAACATCTTTGACGGAATCGATGAAGACGCCGCGCGCGGTGCGACAGCGAATCGTCGGACGGACTTCGCAGACCTCATTTGGGACCGGGTGATAGAGCAGTCCAACGTCGCGACATTTCTGCCAACGGATATCAAGCTAACCAATGCTTGACCAATCCATTGAGGTGCGACATTTCAAGAATGCGACTCGAACTGCCCTTGGTAGCACTGAGTCAGCCGAAGAGACGACATTTGAACGGTGGTAATGACATGCAGATATTCATTCTTCACCCCGGCAAGGCGAATTATCCAGAGATAGACGCCTACACGAAGTATTTTGTGAGAAACGACTGTAAGGTAACGTCGGGGACACTGGATGATTACAAAAAAGTCAAGAATCCGGAGGAGTACGTTCTCTGGTGCATCATGGGCTTTTACCCCAGGATCCCTGCTGCAAAATACGTTATCCACGATTACCGCTCGCTGTCTGTCGGGCGTAACAGTGCGCTAAAGGACAGCATCAAGAAAACGTTTCAACCGCGGCCCGACCTTCGAATATTTCAGAACGACTCAATGAGTGCAGTCATGGGCTTCCGCGACGGCGTAGACACCGTTTTCCTGCCGATGGGCGTACCAGATTGGATTTTCGCGACGGATGCTGACCGCAACCAGGCGCTTCCGTCCGGAACGTATTGTTATCTGGGCGAGATAACGCGGGAACGCGGCTTTGTCGGCTTCATCAGGGACTTCCTGGCCGCCAAGCGCGACTCGGATACCCTCGTTCTGATTGGGCCTGTTGAAAAGGAAATCTCCGACGCATATCTTCGATCGCCCGGCATCCTGTTCACGGGACGTCTTGCGCAACGCGACGCCCTCGCGGTGGTTCGCAACTGCGAGATTGCTATTTCAACCATCCCGTACAAGCGTCCGTACGACGTGCAGACGCCGACCAAGCTTCTGGAATATGCTGCGCTCGGCAAAAGAATCATCTGCAATGACTCGCCTTCGAATCTGAACGCCGCCGCCAAGTTTGGAATTCAATGTAAAGTAACGGGCCCAGACGTATTCTCTAGCATCTGCAATTTCCACGGCGATATGGTGCCGAAAAATGACCCCTCCACGCTGCTGCATTTGCGGTGGACAGATATAATCGCCGCCTCGGGCGTGGAGCGATATCTCGCGCGGCTCTAAAAATTAAAATGGTTTGCGCGATGACACGCGCAAACCATTTCTCAAAGTCAGTCTCGTCGCGATCGGCGTTCCGTGAACGTTGGCTACGGAGTGGTGCTTCGATTCTTGCCGCGCCCCATCGGCACGTTCGGGCCAGTTCTTCGCCCGTCCCGACTGCGCGAATCGATGAAGAGTTGATGGTCACGCGCGTGAAGAGGCTTTTGTCCGCTACTCTTCACTTCGGCAAGAGCACTGTATGCAATCGGTCCCAGACGACGGCTTGCTGCAAATCGCGCAGTCTGCGCAAGCAACTGAAACCGGCGCCGCGCCCCCTCTTCGCCGGAAAATCGCGCTAAGCCCCGCCGTGCAGCTTCACGTAGTCACTCGCTCAGCACCGAACGGCTCTGGCGAATGCTTCTCAACTGGGCCGAATAAAGCAGCGCGATGTTGTTGAAGAAACGATCTTCACTGAATCTGTTGCGCGCTTCTTCCTGCGCGCGCCGCAATAAACCTTCACGAAATTTATCCTCGGCTATCATCTTCCGGATCAGCGAAGTCGCTTCCGCAGCCGTCCGATAAAGAACGCCGGTCGAATTGTGACGAATGGTGTCTATATTGCCGGGACAATCTGACGCCACAACGGGTGTGCCGAGCGTCATTGCTTCAATCAGAGAAATCGGCATTCCCTCCCAGGAAGCTGTCGACAAATAGATATCCGCTTGCGCCACAGCCGCGATTACGTCAGCACGCGTAAGCCAACCGGTCACACGCACGCCGGCGTCCTCGAGCGTCCTCCTGAGATCTGCGTCGCCGTCGCCGATCCATACGAACTCGACGCCGTCCCGATCAAACGAGCGAGCAATCTCCGCGAACAATCGCGGATTCTTTTGGACACGAATGCCGCCGACAGTCACAATTTTTCGCCTTTTCGTCGATCCGACTTTTCCGGCGCTTTCCAAACGATTGTTGCCCTGGACACTGACAGCCCGATCGATTGCGTTCTCGACCAGTACTGCATCTCGCCGAAGATAGCGGCGAATAGCGGCGCATTCACTCTCGGAGCAGCCAACGTATGTGCAGTTCTTCACACACGCAAGCAACTCCAACGCGGCGAAACAGTATCGCTTCAACCTGCCTATGTCTCGCCGTACGAAAGAGATGCAGTGCGGGCTATAAAGAAGCGCCGTTGACGGCAACGCAAACAAGGTCGACATTCGTCCCAGGAAACCTGCGAATGACGAGTGCAGATGGACGATATCCGGGTTCAATTCGATGAGTTGTTGACGCAAGACAGACATGATCCGAGCCAATGATGGCCCTTTCATCTGCAGATGCTGCAGGACGACGTCAGAGTGAAACATCGCGCGCAAATTCTTCGGTGTTTCCTCGCGCTCTGAATAGATCACATACACCTCGTGACCTTCCTTGGCGAGGCGCGTCGCAAGCGTGCTCACAACTGCAAGCGTTCCTGTAGCAGTCGATTCGATTACGTGGACCACTCTCATAACATGTTTCTCGTGAATTGCGCAGCAATAGCGGAACACATCCCCGATCGGTCACGGCGATCGGGACGACATGCAATCGACGACAGGGAAAGGGCCCCAGCCGGCTCAGTAGGCGCCGTCTTTGGCGAACACCACTTTGACGGTTCTCAAAAGAATCGACATATCGAATGTCAGCGAGCGGTTCATTGCGTATTTAACATCGAGCGAAACCCGCGTCGGATAGTCCACATCGTTGCGGCCGCTGACCTGCCATAAGCCTGTCATTCCCGGCTTCAGCGCGAGGTAGTAACGAACATCGCGGCCATATCGCACCAGTTCCTTCTGCACGATAGGACGGGGTCCCACCAGGCTCATATCGCCGCGCAGCACGTTCCATAGTTGCGGCAACTCATCGAGGCTCGTCTTGCGCAGAATGCGGCCAATTGGCGTCACACGAATATCGTTTTTAAGCTTGAAATCGCGGTCCCATTCCGCACGAGCCTGCGGATCGGTTGCGAGCAGTTTGGCGAGAACTTCATCCGAGTTCTTGACCATGGAGCGGAACTTCAGGCACTTGAAAGTACGTCCTCCTCGGCCAATTCTCGGATGACCATATACGGCGCTTCCGTGATCGCTCATGACTGCCAGCGCAATTATCAGAAGAACCGGGAAGAGCAGGATGAGTAGAACCGACGCCCCGCAAACGTCCATCGTTCTCTTCACTGCATCGTCCCACCTTGCGACGAAGATGTTCTCGCTTTGCGGGTTCGAGTCATCCAGGGCGACCGGTTTTGAATTCGGCTCAAGGCACGCCTCTTCCAGTTTCGGATCCGCGGTGGCGTTGGATTCGAACATACTATCTCCTCAGTTCGGAAACTCGTGGGAAACGATGCCGGCGTAGGCACCTTGCGCTTGCAAAACATATTTTGGTGTGGAAGTGAATCGTTTAGTGAAGCTAATTTCATTGATTCACTGACGAGTCACGACGAGCGTAACATCTCACTCAAAGACCGAATGTTAGCAATAGCGCATAAAGTCGCCATCGTACTGTTCGATCGCGACACGTCGCCTTCATCGGGTGCACCAACAGTTCTTCTGACAATCAAATACGCAGAATTCGAATCATGGCTTCGTTATTTGATTGGTCTTATCGCCAGGTATCACGCGTAAATATCATGACAAAGCGTTCAGGTCAGACGCATACTTTTATCAGACGTGTAACCGTTCTTTCGAACGCTCGTGATTTCGAATTTGTCTAAAGAGAGACGAAAATTTTCATCTTTAGGAAAAAAGAACATTTGATGAAAGAACAACTTGTGTAATGACTGACCGCGGCAAGGTCTATGCGATGACTCGCGCTGCACATCGAAGTCGCAAGTATCCCGGCTCGGCACTACGAATCGATGTGCGTTCCCGTACATGACCGGACGATTCGCTCATTGCGGAGTTCGACGCGAAGACTTCGTGATACGCCGGCAAGCGTGGCGCAACCGGCGTCGGAAATCTGATAGTGAGGCATTGCGTCACACAACAAACTTCAGCTTGGACTAATGCCGAACAAGGGGGCGTATCCTTAGGAAGATTGAGTCGCTCTGTTCGAAGTGTAGTGTCAGTGCGGGACTCTGACGTCGACACGGTATTCGATGCGCGTGTTCGACGTATCCGTGCCGTCAATGCGGTCGCGTCGACAATTGATGTTCATCGCCACACTTAACTCTGACGTTTTCGGAACCAATTCCAGGCGACAGCATTTATAGTTGCGAAATGAAACTCACAATTTTATTTTTATTCGCCGTCTTAACACTTTTGTGTGGGCAGCCGATGTCGTCCTTCGCGAAGGACGGTCGCGCCAAGACAACGAACGCGACTACCGCCACTGCTCAGCAACTCGCGGCGCTGCAGCCGCCGCCCACCGGAAGCGGAAACGACCGTTTTGCAATGGACGTGAACTGCAATCTCTGGAGTGCGGATCAGACGGCGCTGAACGAATGCTCAAAGGACCTGGATCTGATTGCCGGATTGGGCGTGGGTACGGTTCGCCTCGGCGTTTCGTGGGACTTCATGACGCTGGCCGACGGCAGCACGCTGGATCCCAACAAAGTGGCCTTTCTGAAGTCGCTTCTGAACGCCGCACGCACGCGCGGCATGAAGATTCTTTTCCAGGTGGGCATGTACGCGCCGTCTAGCGCATACCAATGCTCGGCCACCAGGAATCCGCCGAGCGCACCGTCACCGCGACTCGACTTCTGCGACGCGACGTTCACGAAGTAT
Organism: Paraburkholderia sp. MM5496-R1; assembly: GCF_050436205.1. Taxonomy (NCBI): domain Bacteria; kingdom Pseudomonadati; phylum Pseudomonadota; class Betaproteobacteria; order Burkholderiales; family Burkholderiaceae; genus Paraburkholderia; species Paraburkholderia sp. MM5496-R1. The sequence continues at coordinate 1,167,300 of NZ_JBNDLT010000001.1, read as the reverse complement.
CTCGGCTCGCTCATGGACGTCGTTCTGCCCTTTACGGCTGACATCGAACTGTTCAATGAGACCAACTGGTCGTTCTCCGCTTCGGACCCGTCTTACGGCGATCCGAACGGTATCTCCGGATACATTCTGAATCGCAGCAAGACGCTCTATTCGGAAGCCAGGCAGATCCTGAACACGAAAAGCCAGTCGGGCTACAAAACGGTTCTGCACACTCAGGGCATCTCGTACTTCTACAACTCGGCGTACCCGAATAACGGCTGGAAACCGCCCGCGGGCAGCGAGCTGATCCAGGCGACCGACTACATCAAGGCAATGGGTAACAACACGAAGAGTGCTTCCAGCCCTTTGAACATCGAGATCGACGTCGTCGACGTTCACCCGTACTTCAGCAGCGCCGACTACCAAACGCTGATGCAGTCGTTCAAGACGACCGTTTCGAATCTGGTCGCTAGCGGTTTCAAGCCGATCTGGATCACGGAAACCAACAACGGGACGACCCGTACGGACGCCGGACAACTCGCGGCATTCAATCAGTTGAAGGTGCTGATGGACAACGGTTCGGTGGCAAAGGCGTTCTGGTATGTCGTGCGTAACGGCGATCCGAGCAACGGGGAAGGCGACGGCTATTCGATCTACGACTACAACCGTAACCTGATTCGTCCGCAGCTTGCCGCCGCTATTCGGGCCTACACCGCGAGCATCCCGCGAGCGCAGCGATTCCTATCGGGTCCCTACCTGACCCCGGTCCAGTGAAGGCGTCTAATTGCAATCGATGAGATGAACGCGAACGCCGACTCCGCCGTTTGCGTCATTTTGCTGTTCTGCCCTGCTCCAAAGCGCTTGATGGTGTTGCAAAGAGGAAGCAGCGGATATCCGCAATGACGGATGAATCATAAGAGGGCGATGAGACTAATTATCCTCCTTTGATCCTCTCGCGCGCGCAACGCAAAGCGCACACGCGAAGACCCCAATCGCCACGCCGATCAGCAGACAGGCGGCATGCGTCAAGAAAGTTACCATCTTCCACTCCCTTTACGACCACATCGAATTTTTGAGAAGTTGAACAGCACGATGTCATCGGTGGCGTAGCTATGGCTTGAGATCTTCCCTAGCGGCACCGGACAGTGTGATGAAGGCGATCCAAAGTCCGGCAGAGATTGACAAGGGCGCAATGTCCCGCTTGCGGATGGATGCCGACCTAATAATCGAACTCACTATACCACGGGTTTAGCCACGCTTTCGGCGCCAAACTTCAGAATGGCAAGCGCATCGCATCGCCGGCGGCGCGCGGGTTCAGAAGAACGTGACGCACGAAAATAGCCGACGCGGTAGGCGAGCGCGAAGCTGCCGGCGTCGCGACGGACGAAGATCATCGGCATCAAAATGGCAGACGCCGGCCGGCACAAACAGAGAGGTCGAAAAGATCCCGCCATAGATGAAGACGCCGGTGCCCGTGCGCTCAGCTGGTCAGCGCTTCACCCAGCGTCTGTTGCGGAAATACGCCGAATGCGAGGGCGATCACCGGGATCGAATCGGAGGGGCGGAAATGATCGTGGCCACCAAGCGCGGGGCCGATCGGTATGGCGACGGCGCTGCAACTCGTCATTGCACGCACGGCCTGGGCCTTGTCCGCCGCCATGCACGCAACGTCCGGACGCAAGCCGATTAACGAGCGGATAAAAAGTACCCGATAGCCGTCGGCCCGCAGAACTTCCCGATCAAGAGAATCGAAACGAAATTAAGCGCCTGACTCAGTACAACTCCAGCGACACTGACGAATGAGTCTTTGATATCCGCCAATCATTCACGCCGAAAGTCGGCTGATTTTTCATCGCCATTCGTGACGACGGCCCTCGCGCCGTGAAGGCTAGTCTTTTTTTGCCTCTCCACTGGCCGGCAGTGCATCGAGATAGGAAGCACTGCGATAGAGGTCTGCGCGCGCGCCGAGACTATAGCGATAGACATCCGTATCGATCCCGTTGAAGATCACGCCCTTCACCCGGGCATTCGCCTGCTTGAGCTGCGCGGTCGCCTCCAGCACCTGCGCAATGGAAGTGGTCTCGAAGCGGGTCACCAGCAACACGGTGCCGCAGCTATCCGCAAGCGCGGTCGCGTCGGATACGGCGAGCACCGGCGGCGTGTCGATCAGCACGATATCGTATTCGCTCGTCTTCGCGAGGAATTGCTGCATGCGTTCGCTCACCAGAAGCTCGGCCGGGTTCTCCGGTATCGCTCCGCGCGCAACGAAGTCGAGGCCCGGACGCACGTCACGCATGATCACCGGGTCGGACGTCACGTCCGACGTCAGATAGTCAGCCAGGCCGGGTGTCGAGTCGAGACCAAAGTATTGCTCGAGATGACCTTTGCGCAGGTCCGCGTCGATCAGCAACACCCGCTTGCCGGCCGCCGATACGACCGCCGCCAGATTCGCCGAAAGGAACGACTTGCCCACCTGTTCCGTCGGCCCCGTCAGCAGCACGCGATTGTCGCCCGATTCCGATTCCAGCATGGCAAAATGAAGCGCGGTTCTGAGTCGGCGCAGGCTTTCAATCGACGGGTCGCGCGGAAACTCGCTCGCCAGCAGGAACTTCTCGCCAGCGGGCAGCTTCGGCGTCTTGCCGATTCGCGCGACTTTCGCCTGCGACAGCGGCACGCTCGCATAGACGTTCAGGCCCGTTTGCTCCTCGATCTCCTGCGCGTCGGTCACGCCCCGATACAGCGCCGTACGCCCGAACGCCGCACCCACGCCCAGAATCAGGCCGCCCAACGCAGCATAGATAATCACCAGAAGCTTGTTCGGCTTGATCGGCTCTTTCGGCACCACCGGGTTATCGATCAACCGCACCGTTCCAACCTTGCCGGCGCGAACCAGTCTGAGCTGTTGCATGTTGTTCAGCATGCCGACGTAAAGCTCGTTGTTCACGTTCATGTCACGGGTCAGGCGCACCGCATTCTGCTCCAGGTCCGGCAACGCCTGTTCCTGCTGCGACAAGCTTCCGATCCTGCTGCTCAGCATGCCGATCTGCTGATCGATCGCCTGGATCGCGGGGTGACCCGGCGCGTAGATCGCGCCCATCTCCGCGCGCTTCTGCTTCAGTTCGAGCAGGCTGCGCTGCGTGGCTACGCTTTGATCCAGATAGGCCTTGCCCTGCTCGCTCAGATTGAACACGCCCATGCGGTTGCGCATGTCGTTATAGCGTCCCTCGGCACGCTCCAGGTCGCTCTTGAGTTGCGGCAGTTGCGCGCTCAGGAACGCAAGCGACTTCTCGGCTTCCGCCGCCTTGCGCTTCAGATTCTGGTCAACATACGCATTGCCGATTTCGGCGAGCGTGCTGGCCGTCAGCAGCCGCTCAGAGCCCGTCAGCGACGCGCCGATGATGCCGCTGTCTTTACCCTTCTGCGAGACCGTCAGCCGGTTTTGCAGGCTTTCCACCGTCTTCTCGCGCGACTGTCTCTCCAGAATGAATTGCGTGCCCGGCTTTGCGTTCAGCGAATCGACCTGCAGCGTGATCGCGCCATCGGGCAGTTTCGTGTCGAGCTTTTCGCCCACGCGACCCTCGATCGGCTCGCTGAGATCCGACTGCTCCAGCCGGTAGCGTTCGCCCTCCAGAACCGTCAGAACGAACTTCTCGCCTTCGAATGCTTCCGGGACGTCGAAGCTGGACACCTTGATCGCTTCATCGCCCCATGCATATCCGCCAAATCCAAAGATACCTGGCTCGGAAAGACTCCGGGCTTGCCGGCCCAACCAGTCTCCGATCAATGGAAAGCGCCTGGGCTTTGCGCTGACGTCGAGGTGCAGATCGTCAACGGCTTTTCCGACCACCATTCTCGACTGCAGGATTTCCATTTCAGCCGTCGCCTCTGTTTTGACGTCGAACATGCTGGCGACGTCGCCCAGCGGGCCTTTGGAATTGTTGGTCGGAATGCTGTCTTCAACCTGCACGAGAATATCGGCCTGGTACACCGACGGCGCGATAAACGCGTAGGCCACGCCCACGGCGAGCACGCCGCCGGCGATTCCACCGACCAGCCAGCGGTTGGCCATTAGAACGTCGAAATAACGCGAAAGACTTACATCGTTATTCCGGAGCACGGCAGCATTCGTAAGCAGAGAGTTCTGATTCATCGAAACCCCAGGGCGGGTGTACGAAAAGGGTGGAAGCTCGATTTAATGTGCAGGCGATGCGGCGTTGCCAGATCTCGCTTTTTGTCACGGGACGGCTGAAATCGGACGCACAGGCCGAGTACGTCAGTCCTGCTCGCAAGCGTGCTCGAAATGAATCGTCTTATGGTCTAAAAGAGACTTCCGCCAGATCTGGCGCAGACTTCTAATTTTTCCGCATCCGATATATTGCGCCAGCAAACAGAAATCGAGTTATTCATAGCAGAAGTCATCGCAGCCTATCTGACGGCTTGCCGCACCTCCGTACGCTGCCGCACATTCGCGTTTTTCGCACCAACGGGGTCGTGCGCAATTGCGATGTCGCTATTTCGATCATTTCGAACAAGCGCCCGTATAGCGTGAAAACACCGACAAAAGCTGGTGGAGCAAACGGCGCCGAATTCGCGCAACCGCACGCAAAGGTGCTAGCGCTTCGTCACGAAATGCCAGAGCGCCGCACACTCGGTCTCGGATATCCGGTAGTGAGGCATGGCTTTGCGCAACATCACGTTGACCGGGTCGATGCCTTCCCTCAGCGCCCTGCAGAACGTTGCCTGATCGTAACTGCTCGCCGGACCGTCCCTTCGACTCTTCGCAGGAAACAGGTTGCCGGCGGTCAAGGGTGGTGCGAATGCGTCGCTCGAGCCGGTTTGCGAATGGCAGTTCGCACAACGCGTGGTCGAGCCGGGCAACAGACGATCGTCGTCGCGCAATTGCGCCTCAACCGAATGCTGCCCGTTGAAGATCGAACACCCGAGATCGTTCGACTCACAAGGCGGCGCGCCATGCGCGACATACGTGATGTTCGCCAGCGCCAGCGCCAGCGCACGCGCCGCGGTTCGCCGTGACCGTAACGCCATCACTGGATCTGCACCGTGCGCGAAACGCTCGGCACGCCCTTCGCGTTCAGGCCGAACAGCATGTAGTAGCCAGGCACGACGACACCCGGGTCAGAAGGAATATTGATCAGATATTCGCCCGCCGTTCCTACCGTGAAAGTCACGGGTACCCGCCGCTGCTCGTTGTTGACCGCGTGGGTCGACGAAGACATGCGCATCAACGCAAAGGCCGTGATGCCACTGCTGCCCGTTACGGCGATCGATGTCCCGAGCTGTGCCGTAGTGGGCGCGGCTGTGAGGGTCGGTCGTGTTGCCGCCGAGCCGTCCGCGTTGAGCAGGTACGGCGGCGTCAGTATTTCGAGGTTCGTATGGTTTGTCGAGCAGGTTCCGCATAGTCCACCGCCACCACTCAGTACGCGACCGTCCGACAACAGCAGTGCGATGCTGTGATAGTTACGCGGCACGGCTTGCGGCGGGAGCACCGAGAAAGTCTTGGTGGTAGGGTCCCACAACTCTGGCGCCAGCACGGCGGTGTCGTCGGAAAACGTTATCGGGTACGCCTCTCCACCGAGGACTACCACCTGACCGTTCGGCAAGACCACGCTGGTGTTGAAGGCGCGGCGGTAATTCATCGGCGTAAGCGTTTGAGTCACCGCGGTGCCGCTGCTGATGTCGATTAGGGTGGCGTCCGCAGTCGCGTTGGCATACTCGTAGCTCGGCGCACCGCCGACAGCCAGGATCTTGCCGATATCGTACATAACGGCGTTGCCGTTCATCGCATCGGTATCGCTGCCCCGGTTGCCGGCAGGCGTCACGCTGCCCGCGCCGGCGGTATCGAACCAGTGCATGGCAACGCTCGGACCGGCGTGGAAGACTCGCCCATTTGCCACCGCAAACAACCATGCATGATTGTCGGAGCGGAAAATGCCAGCCGCGTCATTCGTGAGGATGTAGTCGGCGAGAATGGCGCTATTGACCTGCCAACCCGTACTCGGCGACCAGGTTTCGCCGGTCTTGCCGCCCTCGCCTCCGTTCCACGAGCCGCCCACCAGGAATACGTTGCCATTGCTCAACGTTACGCTGCCTTGGTAGGCGCGCGGAATATTCATTAGAGGACCTGACGACCATTTTCCAGTCGAAGGCGTGTAGAAACTCGTCGCGTCGCTGCTCGAGCCACCAGTGACGTAAATGCGGCCATCCGGAAGATTGACGATGCCCGGGCAGAACATATCGTGGCCGGTATTCGACACGAGAACCTGTTTGCTCGTGCCGGTAGTTGGGTTAAAGATTGCGGTGTATGTGTTGCCGGGGGTGACTTCGCCAGCCGTAAAGTCCAGCTTCTGGTCGGCGGACCACACTACCACGGTGCCATCGGGCAGATTCGCCGCAGCTGCCGGCACGATCGACAGGTTATAGGGTGTAGTCCACTTTGCCGGCAATGTTTTCGCGGTCATGCCGCTGATCTGCCACGTCTGCAGAGCGGTTCCGCTGCAAGACTGCTGCGTGATCTGCGAGCCCTGCGCCGTGAGGCTGGCAGCAGCCAGACACAGATGACTCTGCGACGCGACGATTGCAAAGCCGCCACCTTGCGGGATCAGCTGAAAGCTTTGATTCGCCTGGCCATTGCAGGTCCACTGGTCCGCCCCAGCGCCGGCATCCATGCTGACACCGTAGATGTCGAGGCAAAGGTTGCTGTTGACGTTGACGAACTGATAAAGCCCGTTGTTCTGCGTCAGTGTCCAGTGCTGATTATTCCCGCCATTGCACGTCCACTCGATAACCGAGGCGCCAGGCGTCTTCGATTCGGCGTTCACGTCGGCGCACAAGGTCGTGCCGTTGACGGTGAGCGTGCTCGATGTCTGCGCGTCGGCAGCTGTGGAGAACATCGAAAGCGTCGCCATGAATGTGATCAGCAGCCACGCTTTCACGCACCCGTCGAACGATTGCGAGAGGATCCTAAACGATCGGTTTTGTGACATAGCCTCAGTCCAGTAGGTTACACACGCCCTAATGCGCCCAGTACATCGCAAATTTGATCCGCGCGAGGCAGGTCGTCACTTCGCCAGCGCAACATTGCGTTCGCATCGAAGCAGTAGATTTGGGTCGAGTGATCGGCAATGTTGCCGAGTGGCAGGGTGCTGCCCGAAAGCGCTCTGCGCATCCGGTCGACGTCCTGCAACGTCGGCGTGGCCGCCCGCCATTCGGGTCCGGCCTGGAAGCGCATGAGCCATGCGTGCAGCGCGGGCGGCGTGTCGGAAAGCGGATCGATTCCGATCGACACCAACTGAACGGGGTGGCGGTGCTGTAACTGCGATATCCGTTGCTGAACGGTGCTGAACAGCGCACCCTGCAAAGGACAAACTGAAGTGCATCCTGTGTAAATCGTCTGCAACGCAGTCACTTTCTGACGCAACAGGTCGGTTAGCAACCGTTTCTGGCCGCTTTGATCGACCAGCCAGAAGTCGTCGAGACGAATGGGCGGCGTGACCAGTCCTATGCTTGCGTGCTGCGCGTATAGCGGAAAAGAAACGCCTGCTAACGCCGCGGCCGATACGCCACGCAGCAGCGCGCGGCGCCCCGGACTTCGGAGCGGCGCGCACGCACGCAACGCCGCGCGAGTCGGCGCATGTTGATGGAACATGACTATGATCTCCCGCAACGGGTAATGGCTCGCAGAACCATTCGTCGCCATCTTTTATTGCGTGTTACCCGCGCGATAATGCGCACGAGTCGCGCGACGGCTACGTTCGCTTTCTGATTGCGAGCCAATGGTATTAGGGAGCGTAGCAGAGAACTTTCCGGAAAATGACAGCGTCAGGCCGGCGACTTGCTCCGCTTTGTGAGGTCGGCCACATAACAATGAAACTTCAAAGACTGGTTGTTTTAGAGAGCGCGAGCAAAACCCTATGTCGTCCTGAGATTCGTCGTGAGGCGGCGGAAATGGCGAAGGCGCGAAAATGGATTGCGCGCTCAAACGTGGCGGCAAGACGCGTCAGGCAGGCGGACCAGGTCGGCCCGGCCGAAGAGACTCGGCTGACCGTTACCGAACTGCCAAGCCCTGCTCCTACAACGAAGGCGTTGCCCAACAAGGCCTCAGCATCGGCGCGATGGCAAGTCCGCGGTGGCGAATAGCAAGCAGCGCCGGTGTCCGGCGGCTTCGAGTTTCGCCGCGACCACGGCGAGCCATTGCGCGTGTTTCGCTGGCGATGATATGCAGGTTCCGCGCCGTTGGCTCCCGGCCGTCTCCTTGTTCCAAAGCACAAAGTCAAACCGTGGCAAAATTCGCATTCCGCGATTTATTTGATGCGACCGGTACGGCCCATATAAATGCCTCGGCAGCATTATTTTCTTTCTAAAACCATACCGAGACATTTAATTAGCATTTAATTAGGTCCCGAGCCATCCCGATAAGAACCATACATTGGCGGAAATTAAAGTGCCCCGACTGTCTAAAAGCGACAAGTAACAATTTTGTAACGGTTTTTTTGTTGCTTTGTGAATCTCGAACTCGGGCGCGAGAACGCCTCTGGATAAGTGTGGGAAGCGAGGAGGGACACGTTGCCGATGGCCTCACATAGCACAAATTTCGTTGTTACGCTTAGTTACGCCCGATGGCGCGAGATTTGTTCCATTTCTGTATCATTCGTATTCATCAGATTACTCAGGGAAAACCTTGTCGATTTTGATTCGATTGGAGAAACTTCGCAATTTGCGACGAATTACCGAATCTTCCGATTGAAAATGATGAAAGCGGGTTTTCAGTAGGTCGCATTAAATCTGAAGATTAAAACGCGATTAGTGCCCCACGCGAGTGCGGCAGCGGGCGGCTCTTGACAAAAGCCGGTCATTATTCAGTTGTACTTCGTGTTGTTGCGTATTTTTTCGTGGCGACGTCCTTATCACGCGAACGTTGTTCGTTTTAGCGGCAAGGTTCCATCGGCCTTGATAGACAGATGTCCTTTTCCAGCAGACTCTCTCCAAGACTGAAACCGTCATTTCGTCGGCTTCCCCAGATCGCAAAAACTGCTTCGGCGCTTGCATTCATCGCAGGCGTACTAAGCCTTGCAGGTTGTGGCGGTGAAACAGGCGATGATGGCAGCACCGCGTCCGTGACCGCCAACTCCCTGCCTGCCGACACAGTCGCGAACGCGGCTACAGATCCGTACAGCAACGGCGTAGTGCCCCCCGACAATGGCTCTCCGCCGGTTCAGGCGAACGGTCAGCCTTATAACCGCGCCCTGGTGCAACGGGCGGGACAAGGCGATTGAACCGTTTCGCGACGATCGATACGAAACCCGCCTATCCCGTGCAAGAGCATTTTCAATCGTGATGTCAGCGACCGTTGACTCACGCGTTTGACGTGTTTGCGTTACGTATGCCATCGCTTCAGGAACTGATGGTCATCGGCAAACGTAATTCCAACGTTCTCGGCCCATCCCCGGTCAGTAGCAATTTATAGCTAAGCCATGAAACTCAGACTCTACTCACTATTCGCCGTTTTAGCCCTGTTGTGCGGGCAATCGATGCCAGCGTTCTCCCAGACGACTTCGACCGCCGCCACCGCCCAGCAACTCGCGGCGCTGCAGCCGCCGCCCACCGGAAGCGGAAACGACCGTTTTGCAATGGACGTGAACTGCAATCTCTGGAGTGCGGATCAGACGGCGCTGAACGAATGCTCAAAGGACCTGGATCTGATTGCCGGATTGGGCGTGGGTACGGTTCGCCTCGGCGTTTCGTGGGACTTCATGACGCTGGCCGACGGCAGCACGCTGGACCCCAACAAAGTGGCCTTTCTGAAGTCGCTTCTGAACGCCGCGCGCACGCGCGGCATGAAGATTCTTTTCCAGGTGGGCATGTACGCGCCGTCTAGCGCATACCAATGCCCGGCCACCAAAAATCCGCCGAGCGCATCGTCACCGCGACTCGACTTCTGCGACGCGACGTTCACGAAGTATCTCGGCTCGCTCATGGACGTCGTTCTGCCCTTTACGGCTGACATCGAACTGTTCAATGAGACCAACTGGTCGTTCTCCGCTTCGGACCCGTCTTACGGCGATCCGAACGGTATCTCCGGATACATTCTGAATCGCAGCAAGACGCTCTATTCGGAAGCCAAACAGATCCTGAACACGAAAAGCCAGTCGGGCTACAAAACGGTTCTGCACACTCAGGGCATCTCGTACTTCTACAACTCGGCGTACCCGAATAACGGCTGGAAACCGCCCGCGGGCAGCGAGCTGATCCAGGCGACCGACTACATCAAGGCAATGGGTAACAACACGAAGAGTGCTTCCAGCCCGTTGAACACCACGATCGATGTCGTCGACGTTCACCCCTACTTCGGCAGCGCCGAATACGACATGATGGTGCAGGCATTCATGACCACGGTGTCGAACCTCGTTAGCAGTGGCGCCAAGCCGATCTGGCTGACCGAGACCAACAATGGCACCAACGGTACGGACGCCGGACAAACGGCCGCATTCAACCAGTTGAAGGTTCTGATGAACAACGGTTCAGTGGCAAAGGCGTTCTGGTATGTCGTGCGCAACGGCGATCCGAGCAATGGCGAAGGCGACGGCTATTCGATCTACGACTACAACCGTAACCTGATTCGTCCGCAGCTGGCAGCCGCGATTCAGGCCTACACGGCGACCATTCCGCGTTCGCAACGCTTCCTGTCCGGCTCTTACCTGACTGCGATCAAGTAAGCCTGCCTGCTGTAACCCATGAATGAACGGAGCGCGACTATCGCGCTCCTTCGTTTTTCCGTTTTGGCCGGGTTGACAGGACCGCATCCAGTTTGAGGGCGCAGCGAAATTCCCGAGGCCGGGCTTCGCGAGGATGAACTGGCACTGTGCCAATGCGTTGCGTCAAACTCGTCGCTGCCGTAATCGAAGGAGCAGACACGGCAAACAACGCGGCGCCACGCGAGAGTCGAGAAACGCCCGGTCCTGATACGCCGTGCGTCCAAACGCGCACGCCAGCCGGCATATTCGCCCGACAGCGGACGAGTCCGCTCAGCGGCGTGTCTTTCTGCTTTTCTTCGGCTTCGGTGAGCTGAGTGCGGCGCTCCAGAATGCGGAGGTCGCGCGTTTGGCTGCCGCTGTCGTTCTTACCCGCGCTGAGTTGGCGACGGTATTGGCGCCGCTTAACCACATGCTCAGGAACGGGTTCTTCTTCGTCCACGGATTCTTCATGTCGGCCTCGATTGAACGGACGTCGAGCGGGCGCGCTACCGATAGGTCGACGCGCTCGTTCTGCGCGTCGGTGTCGCGGCGAAAGCGGGCACGCAATGGCTATTCCCGAACATTCGTAGCCTCTTCGCGCCATCTACCGCATCGCTCGCCCAGCAGGACGTTGCGGTAAGAAAATCACGCAGAGCGCCATGAACGAAACCAGAATCACCGACGCATAGAGTCGGCTGATCTCGAGCCCACCTTGAGAAATGGGTTTGTCGAGCAGGTCCCCCAAGGTCGCGCCAAGCGGACGCGTCAGGATGAACGCCGCCCAGAATATAGCGGTCCGTGACAGCCGCGACCAGTAATAAAGCGCACCGACGATCAGCAGCCCCCCACCGAAGATCAAAGCGCCGTACTCATAGCCAAGCCGCAGACCGCCTTCGTCCGATCCCGCCACCCAATCGCCCAAGGCCGTACCCAGTGTCTGCGAAAAGAGGATCGTCACCCAATAGAACCACTCGGCTTTGGGCGTGGTTACGCTCTGCACCGCCACCGTACCTTCCGATTTGTACCAGACGCCCAGGCTCACAAGCAGAAGCGCGAAGACGATGACTACACCGCCCAAATAGCCGACTCCCACCGAACGATCGAAGAAGTCGGCCAGCGTGGTACCGAGCGTGGTCGTTGCAACGATGGTCGCCCAATAGAGCGAGGCATTGAACCGCTGCGCCCTGATCTGCCCTGCGACCAGCCCAATAAAAATAACCGCAAAAATCGCGGTGCCGATCAGATAACCCAATTTGAGCGACATGGTCACCCAATCGCCGCCCGTTTCGCCAAGCGTCGTGGCGGCGATTTTGATGATCCAGAAGCCCAGCGTGATCTGCGGGACTTTACTGAGTGCATGCGCGCGAGTTTGCGACGGGTTGCTATTCATGTGACGTGCTCACTATTCTCAGGGCTTGAACATAGGCTCAACCATCGCAGAGCAACGCTTAACAGCACCTTAAGCATCCCACCGAATCACGCGGTCAGATTTTCCCGCGCCAATAACGGGGCGGTAACTCCGAGTCCCTTCAACGCAGTTCCAGCCACATCGGCTGATGATCGGACGAGCGGCTGTGCTGATCGACATCGCACGATGCAATGCGTGCGCTCAGGTCCTCCGTGACGAAAACGAAATCGCACGCGAATGCTCCGTGGGGCCATTGCTCGTGATCGTATAGGCCGACCGTCGCGGCACGCGGCTCGCCGGGGTGCGCGCGGGCCCACGCATCGACGAACGCCGGAGCGTCGGTGATCGGTTCGAGCATTCGGCAAAAGGCGGTGTCTTCGAATGCGCTGTTGAAGTCTCCGCACAAAATCGCGCTGACCGGGCGCGCCGTATCGGCAAACGGACTGTCCGGCTTCTCGCCACGCGCGGGAGCGCGCGCGTGAGCGCACGCCTCCTGATGCAACTCGCGCAGTCTCGCCACTTGTGCGAGCCGCTGTTTCTCCGAATAGAACTCGAGGTGTGTGGTGATGACACGAAGCGGACCGACGTCGGCTTCGAGCACCGCTTCGAGCGCGACGCGCAGCATCGACGGCTTGGCGGGGTCCGCGGGCCACGGCAGAGAATGGCGCAGCACCTGACGAACCGGCAAACGGGTCACGATGGCATTGCCGAACTGCCGCCGATGACGGCTCGCGCCCAACGAGGGCAGATCGGAGCCGATCGCATCGAGCACGGTCATCTCCGGCAGCAGAGCGGCAAGTTCGGCGAACTGATCGGACGATGGCGCGCCTTTCAGTCCGCCGGCCGCCGGTTCTTCGTTGAAGCCGCGCGTGACTTCCTGCAGACACAGGACGTCGAAGTCGCACAACGCGCGTGCTTCCCGCACGATCCGTCCGAGGTCGACGCGGCCGTCGACGCCGCATCCCCACTGAATGTTCCAGTCGACCAGTTTCATGACGGCCTCCTTGAAAGATCCGACTACAGTGTATCGCCGCATCCCCCTCATCCGCGACCGGCTCAATTTCTTTAGAAAACAACGAATAGCTTCGATTTATCCATCGAAACATATCTGTCCAACATACACCTCGGTGAGTTCGCGATGCTATGGATGGCGGTCGCCACCGGCATCTTCCTCACGTCGCGGCGCGTCGGCGTGCTGGTGCTTCTCTATACTGCGCTGTTCATTTGCCTTCCGCGCGCCTATCCCGGCTTTCACTATCCGACCGATTTGCTGGTGGGCGCCGTGGTGGGAATCGTGATTACATTGGTGATGACGCGGGATACGATCCGCGTACGCTACGCGACGCCGGTGCTGCGATGGACCGAACGCCACCCGGCGCCCGCAGCGACGCTGGCCTTTATTCTGTGCCTCCAGCTCGTCACGCAACTCGACGAATTGCGCAAGCTGGCGAGTGGCGTAATGAAACACCTATGATGGCGGCGATGGTTGCTCCAGGTTTGTTCTCGTGCGACGGCGGCTGACAGCGACAGCGAAAGCTACGTGGACACCTGAACGTAGCGCGCTTCGTTCAGATCCGCGAGAAGCGTCGGACCTGTCGGTCGCCAGCCCAAACGCGCCTGCGTCTGCGCGCCCGATGCCGGCATATCGAGCGCGGCGAACATCGCCATCCATCCGAAGTACGCCTGCGCCTCGTCGCGCGCGATCGAGACGACCGGCAACTTCAGGCCGTGTCCGAACGCCTCGGCGATCTCGCGGGCGCTAACGCCTTCTTCGCCGACCGCGTGATAGCGCGCACCGCGTTCGCCCCTCTCGATCGCGAGCCGGTACAGCCGCACGACATCCGACAGATGCCCCGCCGGCCAGCGGTTGCGTCCCTCCTCCACATAGGCGCACACGCCTTTGTCCCGCGCGATCTGGATGAGCGGCGTGATGAGGCCTTGCCGGTACGGGTTATGCACTTGCGGCAAGCGCATCACCGACACGTTGACGCCCGCCTCCAGCTGCACGTTGCCGGCCAGCTCCGAGCCGATGCGCGGGTTCGGGTGACTGGTGTTGAACACGTCTTCGGTGGCCGGCTGCCCGTGATCGCGGCTGCCGACGCCCGTGCCCGACGTGATCAGAAGCGGCCGATCCGAGCCGGCCAGCGCCGAGCCCAGTGCAGCGATAGCACGCTTGTCCTTCTCGCAGTTCTCCACGAAGTGCGAGAAATCGTGGTCGAAAGCAAGGTGAACGACGGCGTCCGCCTTCGCGGCGCCGCTGCGCAGGCTGTCGGTGTCTTCGAGCGTGCCGCGATGGACCTGCGCACCGGCTGCGCTGAGCGCCTGCGCGCCCTGATCGGACCGGGTCATGCCGATGACCTGATGCCCGGCTTGGATAAGTTCGGGCACCAAAGCCGAGCCGATAAACCCGGTTGCGCCCGTCAGAAAGATTCGCATGGTCAAGTCTCCAGAATAGCCACCGACGCACTATGCGATCATTCACTATGCTATTGAAGTAGTGAGCTTATCCCGGTAAAGCGACTAACAGGTTAATCATCCCAGTGAACACTGCCCAAACCCTCGGGGACTTTCTGCGTAGTCGCCGCACGCGGCTCGATCCGGCCAGCTTCGGCTTCTCGGGCCGCAGGCGCACGCCCGGATTGCGCCGGGAAGAAGTGGCGCAGCGCGCGAATATCAGCTCGACCTGGTACACGTGGCTCGAGCAGGGCCGCGGCGGCGCGCCGTCCGCCGCGGTGCTTGAGCGCATCTGCGCGGCGCTGATGCTGACGAATACCGAGCGCGAACATCTTTTCATGCTGGGCCTCGGACGCCCCCCGGAAGTGCGCTACCGGTCCACCGATGCAGTGGACCCGCGCTTGCAGCGCGTGCTCGATTCACTCGATGCCAGCCCGTCGATCATCAAGACCGCGACGTGGGACGTCGTCGCGTGGAATCGCGCCGCAGCCGTCGTGCTGACCGACTACAGCGCGCTGCCGCCGGGCCAGCGCAACATCCTGCGCTTCCTGTTCGGCGATCCGGCCGTCCGGGCAAAACAGCACGACTGGGAGAGTGTCGCGCGCTTCGTCGTGGGGACGTTCCGAGCGGACGTTGCCCGCGCGGGGCTCGCTTCCGAGGTGGGCGAGCTGGTCGACGATCTGTGTCGCGCGAGCCCGGACTTCGAACGCATGTGGCGCGAAAACCAGGTATTCGGCCACAGCGAAGGACAGCACGTTAAGCGCCTGCTGCATCCTGCGTTCGGGACCATCGAAATGGAGTATTCGCTGTTCGCCGTCGATGGTCGGCCAGACCTGAGCATGCTCGTGTACACGCCGCTCGACGCGCGAATCGCCACGCGCATCCGCAGTACCGTTTCATCGATCGATGAGAGTGCCAGCGCCGCGCCTTTGACCGCTGCGTGATCGGCTTTGACGCTCCACCGCGAGCGCGGCCGCCGGATCGCACTCAGGCGACTCCGCAATTGCTCGTGGAAACCAATGAGGTTGAAGCACCTTGGGGACGACTACCGAACTGCATCGTTCGGCCGGTTAATGGGCCGCACGGCATCGGACAAGCTTCGCGTAAGAATCACGACGACCGCCTCGCTGGCGGCAAGCAAGTTGGCGCGATCATTTATTGCCTCTCGGCAGGCACCTTCATGGATGCGAATGGCGACGGCGTCGGCGACTTCCAGGGCCTGCAGTGTTCGCCGCGTATCGCGGGTCGACACGGTTAAACTGATACGATCGCGTGCTTCTGGTCGTTCGCGGACTCACGCGACTTGTCGACTCACGCGAATGTTCAGCCTGCTCGATTCATCGGATACGCAATCGAATAAAGGGATGTCATGGCAAAGGATGAAATAGTCTGGGGAATTTTGGGCGCCGCAAAGATCAACGACAAGGTGGTCGTGCCCATGCACAACGCGCCGAAGTGTCGGGTGAAAGGCATCGCGTCACGCTCTCGGGAGAAGGCGCGGGAAGCCGCGGCCAGGTATGGTCTGGCTGTCGCATACGATAGTTACGAGGCGCTCCTCGCGGACCCGGAAATCGACGCGGTCTATATTCCATTACCCAATCATCTCCACGTGGAATGGACGATCAAATCGGTCGAGGCGGGCAAGCACGTCCTGTGTGAGAAGCCGATCAGCCTGGACGCTCAACAGGTTGAACGGCTGATCGCCGCGCGCGACAAGAACGGCCGATACATCCAGGAAGCGTTCATGGTTCGCACGCATCCGCAATGGTTGAAGGTGCGGACCTTGATCGACGAAGGCGCGATCGGCGAATTGCGGGCAGTGACCGGCGGTTTCACCTATCACAACACGAACGAAGACAATATCCGCAACAAGAGCGAGCTAGGTGGCGGCGGTCTGCTCGATATTGGTTGTTATCCGATCACGACGTCGCGCTTCACTATCGGGCGTGAGCCACGGCGCGTAGTTGCGCTGGTGGAGCAGGATCCCACCTTCAAAGTGGACCGGCTCGGCTCCGTGCTGATGGACTTCGATGGCGTGCAGGCGAGTTTCTTTTACTCGACTCAGACCTATCCGTACCAGCGGATGCAATTTCACGGTACCAAGGGGCGAATCGAAGTCGAAATTCCATTCAATGCACCAAACGATCGACCGACGCGCCTGCTAATCAGTGAGCACAATAGCGACGGTGTCGCGACTGATCGCTGGCTGGAGCTTACGGTGTGCGATCAATATGGCGTAGCCGCCGCCACGTTCGCGGAGGCGATCCTGAGTGGGAGCCCGCAGGCTATTCCGCTAGAAGATGCGCGCGCGAATATGCGGGTGATCGATGCCGTGTTCCGCTCGGCTCAATCGGGCGCGTGGGAGAGCATCGCCCAAGGTTGACGTGCAACGCTGGCGCGAGCCGCGCTGTTCAACGCGCGGCAAGTGCCCAGTTGTCCGCATTCGCAAAGCCATAGACTATGGCGAGCGAAAGTGGTCCCTACCTGGCCGGCGCGGTGACATCGCAGTCGCCGCCGTGGGCACCGCTGCCGGTGTTTTTCAGCGTAAGCACGAGTCTGCTACCTCTGTTTGCCGTCATGATCTGACCATAGCTAACCGTGGGAATGAACTGGATATCCGGTGCCACCGCCACCGGGGGATTTCTCGCTCCGTCGACGGTCAGGTCGAGTTCCACGGTGATAGAGTCGATTGCAGCGCCCAGATCCTGCTTCCGGCTGGCCTGATCTTTGCGGAAATTGCACAGCCCCTGGAGAACCTGCTCGAGGGCAGTCGGGATATCGACCGGCTTGCCCGGTGCGATCGGAGGCGTGTTACAGCCGACGATCATGAACGGCAAGGTGCAAAGCGCTACGTATCGGCAGGCTCGCATCAGCTTCCCCGCTTGATCTGGTGGACGTGGTGTCTGCCATCCCCTGCTGTCGCTGGTTCAGTGCCCAGCTGGCGCACGCGAACGCAAACGCTCAATACTTGATATTCCTGGCCGCCTCACGGCCGTTCTGCTTGGTTTGCCGCTTGTCCTGCCGGCACTGCGAATTGCTCTTCTGGTCCGTGGCCCGGCACTCCTGCTTCGTGTGGCGGGAACCCTGGCGTGTCTCCTGGCGAACGTCACGTCCGGCGCGACGCTGCTGAGCCTGTTCGGTTGCCCAGGCGCTTCCCGCGCAAGCCATCACGGACACAGCCATGACCGCGACCGAGAACTCCCGGCTCCATGAAAACATGGCGACCTCCCTGACAGGTTGAATATGAGTATTCCGGCTTTGTACGAGGGTGCCACGCGTGGCAGTCGCGTCAATCGGACCAAGGTCCTAGGGCTGTCGCGTCGTGCGCGATCCACCAGCCGCCGCGCTTCCGGTTCGATGAACATGAAAACGAGGATGTTGCGATCCGCTCAACGAAGCGGTACCCCACGCGGCGGCGAACGGCGGTCCATTCAGAATGACCGTGAACCAGCCGTAGCCAGCGAATCAGCGAACGCTCACTCGTCCGCCAAAAAATTCGGATGACTTGTGCGGATCTGATCGATCTGACTCAGCGTCCCCGACAGATGCTTGCGTAGCGCTGCCTGCGCCGCCTCGACATCGCCTTTGTCGATCGCATCGACGATCTCGGTGTGATCGCGCACGACCGCTATCGTCTTGCCCTCCACCGGCAGATTCAGGCGCCGCAGCCGGTCGATATGGCCGCTCAACCTACGCACCAGATCCCATAGCTGCGGCACGCCGGCCGCCTCGTACATCTGCCGATGAAACGCCTGATCGAGCAGCGAGAACTGCTCGTAGTTCTTCAGGTCGAGCAGTTCCGTTTGCCGCGCGATCGTCAGGCGCAGTTCAGCGATCAGCGTGGCGTCGCGCTGCTCCGCGAGCGTGCGCACCACTTCGAGTTCAATCGAGCGGCGCAGGAAATGCGCCTGCAGCGCGGACGTCACGTTGATCTGACTGACGACCGTCGCGTGCTGCGGATAGATGTCGACGAGACCTTCCTCGCCGAGCTTCATCAGCGCGTCGCGCACGGGCGTCTGGCTGAGCCCGTAGCGGTTCGCCAGCTCGGTGCGCGACAGCACCGTACCCGGCGTGAGTTCGAGGGAAAGGATCATTTCGCGCAGTCGTTCGAATACTTGCGGCGCGGCGTGGCGGGAGCGGTCGAGCCGGGTTACCGTCGACGAATGAGCGTGGTTTTTCATGGCAGAAACTGAAGCATGGAAGCAGGCGTGACCCGGCATGGCGGTCCGCTGAGGCACTAGTACTATAGCCGACGCGCGCCCCTTCCAGCGGGCTTGCGAGCGGAATTCCGCGAGAAGTGCAGATGGGTATTTACCCCAGTAACGCACTAATACATTAGTGCTTTACCATCCGTCCCATCAAACTCTTCTTATGCCGAATGCCATCATGACTCGCGACATCACCATCACGCAGGTGCGCATCACCCCGATCGCCTTCCGCGATGGCCCGCTGCTCAACGCCGCCGGAATCCACGAACCTTGGGCGCTGCGCGCCATCGTCGAGCTGGAGACGAGCGACGGCCGCGTCGGCATCTCCGAGACCTATGGCGACGAACCGATGCTGCGCGTGCTCGAACAGGCGAAGTCGCTGGTGACCGGCCTGTCGCCATTCGACCTCAATCGCATGGAAGAGCGCGTGCGAGCGTCGATCAAGGCGAGCCCGGGCGCGGTCGAATTCGAACTCGCGCCCGGCTCGCACTCGGCGAAGAACGCGCCGAAAGTCATCAGCACGCTCGAAGTCGCGATGCTCGATCTGCAAGGGCAGATCGTCGGCGCGCCGGTCGTCGACCTGCTCGGCGGCAAGGTGCGCGACGCCGTGCCCTACAGCGCCTATCTGTTCTTCAAATACGCCGAGCACGTCGACAAGCCCTATGCGCCCGATGCCTGGGGCGAAGGCCTGAGCCCCGGGCAGATCGTCGCGCAGGCGCGTCGAATGATCGAGCTGTATGGCTTCCAGAGCATCAAGCTGAAGGGCGGCGTGTTCGAACCGGCACACGAAATCGCGTGCATGCGCGCGCTGCATCAGGCGTTCCCCGGCGTGCCGCTGCGCCTCGACCCGAACGCCAACTGGACGCTCGAAACGAGCATCGCGGCGGCACCGGAACTCGACGAGCTGCTCGAGTACTACGAAGACCCGTGCCCGGGTCTCGAAGGAATGGCCGAACTGGCGAAGCACACGCGCCTGCCGCTCGCGACCAACATGGTCATCACGACGATGGAAGATTTCCGGCGCGGCGCCGAGATGGGTTCGGTCAAGGTCCTGCTGTCGGATCACCACTACTGGGGCGGCCTGCGCGCGACGCGGACGCTCGCGCGCATGTGCAAGCTGTGGGATCTCGGCATGTCGATGCACTCGAACTCGCACCTCGGCATCAGCCTGATGGCGATGACGCACGTCGCGGCAAGCATCCCCAACCTGACCTATGCGTGCGACACGCATTACCCGTGGCAGGAGGAAGAAGTCATCAAGGGCGGCCGCGTGACGTTCGACGACGGCTCGGTGCGCGTGCCCACCACGCCGGGCCTCGGCGTCGAGCTCGACCGCGAGCGGCTCGCCGAACTGCATGCGCAGTATCTGTCGTGCGGCGTGCGCAATCGCGATGACCTCTCGCAGATGCGCAAGTACGAGCCGGGCTTCACCGGCAAGAATCCGCGCTTTTAACTCCCGCTTCCAATCCGCGCCTACGAGCCCTGCGACGCGCAACGCGCGTCGCCATCGAAGGAGACAACCCCATGAGTAGCCCGATTGCCGACACGGCGCGGCCCGAGCGCGCCGGCGCGCTGGCGAGCGCGGTGCGCAAGATCAAATGGCGCGTGCTGCCGCTGTTCGTCGTGATGTTCATCGTCAACTACATCGATCGCGTGAACATCGGCTTCGTGCGCCAGCATCTGAGCGCCGATCTGGGCATCGGGGCGGCGGCCTATGGGCTCGGCGCGGGGCTCTTCTTCATCAGCTACGCGATCTTCGAAGTGCCGTCGAACATCCTGCTGCAGCGCTACGGCGCGAAGCTGTGGCTCGCGCGCATCATGCTCACGTGGGGGCTGGCCGCGGCCGGCATGGCGTTCGTGCGCGGCGAGACGTCGTTCTACGCGATGCGGCTCCTGCTCGGCGCGGCCGAAGCGGGCTTCTTTCCCGGCGTCATCTACTACTTCACGCAATGGCTGCCGAGCAACGAGCGCGGCAAGGCGATGGCGATCTTCCTGAGCGGCTCGGCGCTCGCGTCGGTGCTGTCCGGGCCGATCTCCGGCGGGCTGATGCTGATCGAAGGCGCGGGGCTGCGCGGCTGGCAGTGGATGTTCATCATCGAAGGCATGTTCTCGGTCGTGCTCGCGGGCTTCATCCTGCTGTGGCTCGACTCGAAGCCGCGCGACGCCGCCTGGCTCACCCGCGCCGAGCAGGACGCCTTGCTCGATGCGGTCGGCGAGGAGCAACGCCAGCGCGCCGCCGCGCACCCGGTCAAGCCATCGATAGGCGCGCTGCTGCGCGATCCGCAAATCCTGATCTTTTGCCTGATCTACTTCGCGGTATCGCTGACCATCTACGGCGCGACCTTCTGGCTGCCCAGCATCATCCGCAAGATGGGCCATTTCAACGATTTCCAGGTCGGCCTGTACAACTCGATTCCGTGGCTGATCTCGATCGCGGCGATGTATCTGTTCGCGATGCTCGCGGCGCGCTTCAAGTTCCAGCAGGCGTGGGTCGCGTGCGCGCTGCTGATCGCCGCGCTCGGCATGTATGCGGCCGGCCAGGGCGGCCCGGTGTTTTCGTTCGTCGCGATCTGCTTTGCGGCGATCGGCTTCAAGGCCGCCTCGTCACTGTTCTGGGTGATCCCGCAGGGCTATCTCGACGCGCGGATTTCCGCCGCGGTGCTGGCGCTGATCAACTCGATCGGCAACCTCGGCGGCTTCGTCGCGCCAGCGGCCTTCGGCTTCCTCGAACAGAAGACCGGCTCGATCGAGGGCGGCCTCACTGGACTCGCGGTGATGTCGGTGGTAGCCGCCGGGGTCGTGTTCTTCTCCCGTATGAGCCCGCGCGAAGGAATGCCCACCTCCGCGCATTGACTGCATCGAACAACCGTATAGACACCATTTGCAGAAACCTTAAGGAGACACGATGAAAACGATAGAAGCCACGACGGCCGCCGCACGCACGGCCGTCGGACGATACCGATGGACCATCTGCGCGATGATCTTCGCCGCGACGACGATCAACTACATGGATCGTCAGATGCTCGGGCTGCTCGCGCCGCTGCTGCAAAAGGATATCGGCTGGAGCCAGGTGCAGTACGCGCAGACCGTGATGGTGTTTACGGTCGCCTATGCGGTGGGTCTCGCGATCTTCGGCCGCATCGCGGATCGCGTCAGCACGAAGAAGGTCTACGGCAGCGCGATGGCGCTGTGGAGTCTCGCGGCGATGCTCCACGCGGTGGCATCGACCGTGCCGGGCTTCGCGGCCGTGCGCGGTCTGCTCGGCTTCAGCGAGGCGGCCAATTTTCCGGTTGCGATCCGCACTACCGCCACGTGGTTTCCGAAGAAGGAACGCGCGCTAGCGACGGGCTTCTGGAACATGGGCGCGACGATCGGCGGCATCGTGGCGCCGGCCTTCGTGCCGATCGCTGCCGTGACGTGGGGCTGGCGCGCGACGTTCATCGCGGGCGGCGCGACCGGTTTCATCTGGCTGGCGGTGTGGATGCTCGTTTATCGGCAGCCTTCGGAGCATCCGTCGGTGTCGAAGGAAGAACTCGACTACATCAATGCGGATCGCGAGGAAGTCGTCGAGCAGAAAGTCGGCTGGTTGTCGGTGCTCAAGTACCGCGAAACGTGGGCGTTCGTCTTCGGCAAGCTGCTGACCGATCCGGTGTGGTGGTTCTATCTGTTCTGGCTGCCCAAGTGGCTCAATGAGTCGCGCCATATCGACATCGGCAACATGGGCCTGCCGCTGATCGCTATCTATACGATGTCATCGGTCGGCAGCGTGGCGGGTGGCTGGCTGTCGTCGCGTTTGATGGCCCGCACCAACAGGCCGAATTTCGCGCGCAAGCTCACGATGCTCATTTGTGCATTGTGCGTGGTGCCGATCGCAACGTTGTCGTATTTCCAGAGCCTGTGGTGGGCGGTCTTCGCCGTTGGTCTCGCGGCAGCGGCGCACCAGGGCTGGTCGGCGAACCTCGTCACGACCGTCGGCGACGTGTTTCCGAAGCGGCTGGTCGGCACGGTGGTCGGTATCGGCGGCGTGGCGGGGATGGTCGGTTCGTTCTTCTTTTCCGGCGTGATCGGCGAGACCTTGCAGCGCACCGGGCAGTATTGGGCGCTCTTTACGGTCGGCGCGTCGGCGTATCTGGTTGCGCTGGGCATCATTCATCTGTTGATGCCGCGGATGACGACGGTCAAGTTGCGCGATTGAGGTAACGCTGGCGGGTGAAAGGGCGAGGGGACGTGGCACGGATAACTGGCGTCCCCCGCCCTTGCAATGATGCTTCCTGCTGAACTTTTGGAGCGCGAGCGCAACGAAGAAGTGTCAGAAGCAACGGGCGAGCATCTGTTGCATACTCTCAACGCGCTATCCCGCATCAGCGAAATCCTTGGACCCTGAGACTTCGCTCGCCCCAACGCCATCGCCACGAGAGCCGTTATGACCATCGATCCCTCCGTCGTCGCCGCATTCACGCCCACGGGCAAGCTGCGCGCGTCGATCAATCTCGGCAATCCAATCCTCGCCAATCGTCACGCCGACTCCGGCGAGCCGTTCGGCGTATCGATCGATCTCGCGCGCGCGTTCGCCGCGAAACTGGGCGTCGAACTGGAGCTGGTCGTCTTCGATACGGCCGGCAAATCGGTGCAGGCCGTCGGCGAGGAGCGCGCGGATTTCGGCTTCTTCGCGATCGATCCGTTGCGCGGCGAGACGATCGCGTTCACAGCGCCGTATGTGTTGATCGAAGGCTTCTACCTGGTGCGCGACGACTCGCCGGTACACTCGAATCAGGATGTGGATCAGGCGCACAACCGGGTCGTCGTCGGCAAAGGCAGTGCATACGATCTGTTTCTGACGCGCGAGCTGAAATCCGCGCAAATCGTGCGCGCGCCGAGCTCGCCGAGCGTCGTGCCGACGTTTATCGAGCAGCATCTGGAAGTGGCGGCAGGCGTGAAGCAGCAACTCGAGGCCGATGCGAAGCAAACTCCCGGTCTGCGGTTGCTAGACGAGCGCTTCATGGTGATCCGGCAGGCGATGGGTGTGCCGAAGAGCCGCGGCGAAGCGGCGGCTCACGCGCTGTGTTCGTTTGTCGAAGAGATGAAGGCCTCGGGCTTGGTGGCGCAATCGCTCGCGCGGCACAAGATCGCGGGAGCGTCGGTTGCGCCTGCGGCGTAGCGGGCCGCACGAACCCGACACCGCGTAGCTTTCGAAGCTGCTGGCATGGCAGATACGCGGGGCCGCGCGATGCTTCGGCGCGGCCCCGCCACCACCCTCAGCGACGCTCAAACGAGCGTAGTCTGCACATCCACATTACCGCGCAACGCCTTCGAATACGGGCAGGTCAGATGCGCTCGCTCGATCAACCCGTGCGCCACGTCACGCTCGACACCGGGAAGACTGACGAACAGACGCGCCTGAAGGAAATAAGCGCCATCGGTGGTGCCGAGATCGATCTCCGCATCGACGCTGGTATCGGCCGGCAACGACAGGTGCAACGCGCGCGCCGCCAGCCCGAGTGCGCCGATGAAACACGCCGACCAGCCCGCGCCGAGCAACTGCTCGGGATTCGTTCCACCCCCCGAGGTGCCGGGCGGCGACAGCTTGATGTCGAGACGGCCGTCCGAGCTGCGCGCGGCGCCTTCGCGGCCGCCGGTCGTATGGGTTTTGCCGGTGTACAGCACTGCTTCGATGCGGGTCATGGTGGCTTACTCCTGCTGATCCAGTGATATTCAGGTCTGCAAATCCGGGCTCGAACTTGCGGTGCACGTATTTGAACGGGCCGACGTATCTCGTATGTGTCTGGATCAACGGGTTTGGTAAGCGCACGTATCCCCGGGCCGCGCGGATACATTGCGATACAAGGAGCGGCAAACGGGAGCCAGGCGGAGCGCGGCGCGACAACTCACGCGCGCCATCGCGCCCGTCGCTTCATTCAGCGACGCCGGTCGAAATACCGCCGCAACAGATAGTTCGCGGTCGAGCCATGCAGCAGCACCGACAACACGATCGCATCGAGCACGGCGGGCAGCAGCGGCGTCATCGCGCCACGCACGTATTCGAGGCCGAACATCAGGTAGTAAAACGCGCCGACGCCGCGAATCCCCATCCACGCCATCAGATGCCGCTGGCTATTGTCGATGCGCGCACCCATCATCGCGACGACGACGGACAGCGGCCGCGCGACGAAAAACAGGAACACCGCGGGCAACACGGCGCGCAGATCGAACATCTCGCGCCAGTGCGCGGACACGACGCAGCCGATGATCAGCATCAGCGACAACTCCGCGAGTCGCTCCATTTCGCGCATGAAGCCCATCATCGATTCGGCGAGGACCGCATGCGCCATTTCTGGATCCTGGGCGACATCGACCTGTTCGCCGTGCTGCACCTCGTCGAGCACTTCCGAGGGATTCTTGTCGCCCGTCGCACGCAGTTCCTCGTGACGGACGGCGACGCCCGCCACGAACACCGCGACGAACGCATACGCGTGCAGCAGCAGCGACGCGCCGTACGACGTCGACATCAGGCCTAGCGCGAGAAACCCGTCGAGACCGATCGCTTCGCCGTAGCGGGTGCGCAGAAAAAAGATCGCGCGCGCGAACACGATCGCAAACACGCAACCGATCACGAGCGCACTGACGATCCCCCACAGCACCGAGCCGACGAAATGCACGCCACTGCCCGAGCCGAACAGCCTCGCGCCGGCAAGCGTCAGTCCCAGCACCGCAAACGGATAGGCGGCACCGTCGTTCAGGCCGCCTTCGCCCGACAACGCGAACCGCACGGGCTCGTCGTCGCCAGCTTGCGTCACGCGCAGCTCGTTGGCGAGCACCGGGTCGGTCGGCGCGAGCGCGGCCGCGAGGAACAACGCCGCGCCGTCCGCGCGTCCGGTCACCAAAGCGGTGAAGCCGAACATCAAGGCGACGGTGAAGAGCATCGCCGGGCCGCCGAGCCGCAGCGGCAACAACCACAGCGGATTGCGCAGCCGCACGCGCAGATGCATGCCGATCGAAAACAACGACACGACGAGCCCGACTTCAGCCAGCGTCGCGAGCAACGCGGTATTGCGGAGCAGATCGACCCCGACGAGCCCGGACACGGCCGGCCCGACCGCCACGCCGACCAGCAGATAGATCATCGCGCCGGTCAGCGGCAAGCGGCGGATCGGCCCGCGCGCGACGGCCATGAACGTGAGCAGCGCGCCGATCAGCAGGAACCAGACCGGTTCGTCCTTCATGGCGGAATCGCGAGCACGCGCGGCGGTGGCGGCAGCCAGGCCGCGTCGCCGCTAGCGCGCACTGCTCGCGCCATGCCGGCGGCACTGTCCGTGCTGAACCGCTGCCTGGTTCGCGCGCCCCGCATGTTCACGGTTCGCCTGGTCGCGGCTCAGCTCGCCGGGCGCCTTGCGCGCAGACGACGCCACTGGCGACACCCGACATCGCGGCGATGGCAAGGCGCTGTACAACCTTGTTCATGAGCGACCCCTCGGTTCGGACCAGCTGGAATGCACTGTCCGTTCCGTTGCAAGCCGCGTTCCTCGCCTGAGGCGTGAGCGTGCCGATCGCCCTCACACACCGAATGGAAAAGTCTCCGCCGCGTGGTTCTTTTCGTCGGCGGAAACGGGCAGCGCGCTCACCGCGCTCGTGCGATCGAACCACACGAACGCATCGAACTGCTCGGCCAGCGACGCTTGCGCGTAATGGCTATACCGCTCGGTCCCGGGACGGTAGATGACGCCGATGAAGCGCTCCAATAGCGGCGCGCGCAGCCGTTCGCGCAGCGTGTCGTGCATGCCGGGCCGCAGGTCGAGCAGGAAGCGCGGGAGACCCGTGCCGTGCATGCTGAATTCGACGCTGCCCTCGAGCGAGGGCTGCACGGTTTTGACCTCCATCGGTCCGCCCCAATCGCTCGCCGCGGCGACCGTGCCGCTGTGCGTGCCAAACCCGATCAGCGCCGCCGCGTCGCCGAACTGCGCGCGACACAGCTGGCCGAGGTTGATCTCGTCCTGCATGCGGCCCATCTGCGTGGCGCTCGCGTCGCCGATATGCGAGTTGTGCGCCCACGCGACCAGACGCGCCTGCGGCCCGCGGCTGTCGAGCGTATGACGCAGCGTGTCGAACATATGCGTGTCGCGCAGATTCCAGCTTTGCGGCCCGCCGTAGTACATCGCGCGATAGTAGTGCTCGGCGACCGCCACGAGCCGCGCGTTCTGCGCCGCGTCGAGGAAGCGCTCGCCTTCTTCGCGCGCATACTCGAGCCGGCTTTTCAGCAGATCGCCGAGTTGCGCGACCACGTGTTCTTCGCACTGCGCGTAGCCGCCGCTCAACGCGGCGCGTCCATATACGGCCGGATCTTTCTGCCACGGACTGAGGCACCCATAACGCTCGCGAGCGATGCGCGCCGCGGCAGGGTCGACGCTGTCGAGATAGCGCAATACCGCGTCGATCGATTCGGAAAGGCTGTAGATATCGAGCCCGTAAAAGCGCGTTTCGCGCTCGGGGTGCGCGGCGTTGTGCGAGCGCAGCCACGCGACCAAGCCCATGAAATCGGTGTTGCGCCACATCCAGGTCGGAAAGCGGCGAAACGGTCGGGACCGCCCGCTGGGCATCGGCCGATCGCGCACATGCCGGTCGACGATCGCGGCGTCGGGCCAGTCGGCCTCGACCGCGATCATCGAAAAGCCGTGCTGCTCGACGAGGCGCCGCGTGATCGCCGCGCGCGCACGGTAGAACTCCGACGTGCCGTGACTGGCCTCGCCGAGCAGCACGACGCGATGCCCGGCGAAGCGGTCGAAAAATGCCGCGAATTCCGCGGAATCGATGTCGGGCAACGGTTCGGCCGCGTCGCGAATCGCGAGTTCGAGCGCGGCCGGCCTAGGCGCGGCCGGCCTAGGCGCGACCGGCATAGGTGCGGCCGGCGTAGGCGTGAGCGGGATGGGCGTGGACGTGGATGCAGGCCGCAAATCCGCGCGCGCCGCGCCGCCTGGCTCCGGCCAGCCATCGTCGCCGACGAGCGGCACGAAGCGCACGTCGCCGAACGCATCTTCGTCGTAGTCGTGTTCGTCGCGCCGCACGATCTTCACGAGCCGCTGACGGCTCTGACTGCTGCCGACCGGCATCACGAGCCGTCCGCCCACGGCGAGTTGCATGCGCAGCGCTCGCGGCACACGCGGTCCGCCCGCCGCCGCGATGATCGCGTTATAGGGCGCATGCGCGGCAAGACCTGCGGTGCCGTCGCCGACATGCACTTCGACGTTCTCGTAGCCGAGCCGCTGCAAGCGCTCGCGCGCGCCCTCGGCGAGGCTCGCGTCGCGTTCTATGGAATCCACCCGGCCCGCGATCTCCGCGGCGATCGCGGCCGCATAGCCGGAGCCCGTGCCGATGTCGAGCACGCGATCGCCGGGCTGCAACTCGGCGGCCGCGAGCATCTTCGCGACGATGTACGGCTGCGAGATCGACTGCTCGCCGCCGATCGGCAGCGGCGTATCGTCATACGCGAATTCGCGCAGATCGGAGGGCACGAACGCCTCGCGCGGCACGCGCCGCATCGCTTCGATCACGTAGTCGTCGCGCACGCCGCGTTGCACGATCTGCCGTTCGACCATCCATGCGCGCGCTTCGTCGAAATCGCTCATCGCCGCCTCCTCGCGAATGCGCAGCGCTGCGCGCGCTCCGCACTTGCCACGGGGCCGCGCGCGAGCGCACTGCTGTTCCACGCTTCAGCAACGAGCATACCGCCAGCGGGGACCGGTGGCGATGCGCGAAACGTGAAGCCGCCGTCACGCGCCCGCGGTCCGCGAGCGCGGACCGATATTTGCTGCGGTTCCGGCGCGAGCGCTTGAGCGAACAAAACGCCGGTCCGATTGCGTCGCACGACAAGGGCGAAAATCATGAGCATTCCCATGCAGGTCGTATCCTTCCTCAGCTCGCGAGGTCTGAAGCTCGCGACCGCCGAATCCTGCACCGGCGGCCAGATCGCGTCCTATCTCGCGAGCGTGCCGGGCAGCGGCGCATGTCTCGACGTCGGCTTCGTCAGCTACTCGCCATCGGGCAAAGCAGGGTTTCTCGGTGTGCGGCAAAGCACGATGAAGCAATACGGACTCACCAGCGAAGCGGTCGCGCGCGAAATGGCCGAGGGCGCGTTGCGCCAGGAAGGCTGCTGCGCGGACATCGCGGTATCGAACACGGGGCTCGCCGATGGCGGCGCGCATGGCGGCTCGGATGACGATCCGCCACAGGGCACGCAATGCTTCGCGTGGGCGTTCCGGCGGCCGGGCGATCAGTTCGTCACGTTCGCCGAGACGCGGCGCTTTTCGGGCGACCGCAACGACGTGCGTTCGGCCGCCGCGCTGTATGCGCTGTCGCGCGTCGAGCATTACTTCGATCAACTCCCGCGCATCCAGCGGGACCATCATTGAAGAGAGACCGAACGATGAATCTGCAATCTTCCTTCGACGCCAACGCCTGGCAACAGGCAGTGATTGACGAACTCGGCGTCGAGCGTGATTTCGACGTGGCCCGCGAACGCGAGCGGCGTGTCGCGTTCCTCGGCGACTACCTGGCGTCGCAAGGCCTGCGCACCTACGTGCTGGGCATTAGCGGCGGCGTCGATTCGTCGACCGCGGGGCGCCTCGCGCAGCTTGCCGTCGAACGTCTGCGCGCCAGCGGCTACGAAGCCCGTTTCGTCGCGGTGCGTCTGCCGTTCGGCAGCCAGCGCGACGAAGAGGACGCCGCGGCCGCGCTCGCGTTCATCCGTCCGGACGAAACGCTGACGGTCAATATCAAGGAGCCCGCCGACGCGATGCTGTCTTCGCTCAAACGCGGCAACGTGCAGTACGTCGACGACTTTCAGGAAGACTTCGTGCTCGGCAACATCAAGGCGCGGCAACGCATGATCGCGCAGTACGCGATTGCGGGCGCGCGCGTCGGCGTGGTGATAGGCACCGACCACGCGGCCGAATCGCTGATGGGCTTCTTCACGAAGTTCGGCGACGGCGGCGCCGATATCCTGCCGCTCGCCGGTCTGACGAAGCGCCGCGTGCGCGCGCTCGCGCATGCGCTCGGCGCATCGGAGCGGCTCGTCAACAAGGTGCCGACCGCGGACCTCGAATCGCTGACGCCGCAGAAGCCGGACGAGGACAGCTACGGCATCAGCTACCAGGACATCGACGACTTCCTCGAAGGCAAGCCCGTCAGTGAAGAAGTCTTGACCACGATCCGCCGCTTTTACATGGCGACGCGCCACAAGCGCGCGCTGCCGGTCGCTCCGACGCCATCGTCGGCGTCGGTCTGAAAGCGCGGCGCCCGCTTATCCGGCGCGCGGACGTTTGGCGCGCTTCGGCTGTTCGATGTCCTCGCCGGGCATTTCCTGCAGTTGCTGTTCGGGCGCGATGCGCGAGCCGCGGTCGCGATCGGCGGACTGATCGGTCGGCTCCTGCGGCGCGGCAGCCTCATCGACCGCGCCTTCCGCCTCGATCTGTCGGCGCGCTTCTTCCCAATGGTCGTCGGCCCTGCCTTCCGGCGACGGATCGTTTTCCCAGATTTGATACGCCCGCGTGCGAATGCGGGCTTCGAGTTCCTTGTCCATGTGTCTCTCCGTGAACGTGAGCGATGCAATACGGCGCCACGCGCGCCGTGCCCGAATGACGGCGAGCGACAGGCGAGCAAGGGTTGTTCCGCGCGGCGTGTGCTGCTATTTGTGCAGCTCGTTTCGCAGCGTCGCGACGTCGTTGGCGGTGACGGACTGCGCGTTGTTGCCCCAGGCGCTGCGGATATACGTCAACACCTGCGCGATCTCGACGACGGCGAGGGTCGGCGCGAACGGCGGCATCGACTGACGTGACGGACCGCTTCGCGTTGCCGGACTGTTGCCGCCTTCGACGAGCAGCCGGATCAGCGACGTGGTGTCTTCCGCGATCACCGAAGGGTTGCCCGCGAGCGCCGGGAACACGTTCGGCACGCCGCGCCCATCCGCGCGATGGCAGCTTGCGCAGAAAGACTGGTAGACGTTGAAGCCGACGCTCAGCGAGTCGGGCACGCGGCTGCCGTTCACGCTAGAACGCGCTGGATCGGCGCCGTGCGTATAGGTGCCCGACGGCTGTTGCGCGGGCAGCGACTTCAGGTAATGCGCGATCGCATGCAGATCGTCGTCGGTCAGATACTGCGTGCTGTCCTCGACCTGTTCGACCATGCTGCCGTACGCGACGACGCCCGCGCCGTGGCCGGTCTTCAGGAACGCGGCGATGTCCGCGGCGGTGAGCCGGCCGAGTCCTGAGCCCATGTCGCCGGTCAGGTTCGGCGCGAACCAGTGATCGTTGACGCCGCCCACCAGATAGTCGCTCGACGACTCGTCGAGGCCTTTTTCCTGGTAGAACTTGCCGCGCGGCGTATGACACGCGCCGCAATGTCCCGGGCCTTGCACCAGATACGCGCCGCGATTCCATATCGCGTCGCTTTGCGGACGCGGCACGTATGGCTGCGACGGCACGAAGACCATCTGCCAGAAGCGCAGCGCCCAGCGCTGGTTGAACGGAAACGCGACGTCCGAGCGCGGCGTGGGTTTCGCGACCGGCGCGATGCCGTGCAGCATGTATAGGTAAAGCGCGTGCACGTCCTCGTCGCTGAGCTTCGAGAACGACACGTATGGCATCGCCGGATAGAGCCGCTTGCCGCCGCGCGCGACACCTTCGCGCAGCACGCGCTCGAAGTCCTGGTACGTGTAGCGGCCGATGCCGTACTGCGGGTCCGGCGTGATATTGCTCGACATGATCGTGCCGAACGGCGAACCCATGCCAAGGCCGCCCGCAAACGGCGCACCGCCCTGCGGCGCGGTGTGGCAGCCGGCGCAATCGGCGACTTTCGCCAGGTACTCGCCACGCGCGAACTGGGACGGCTCGATGCTCGCCGCGTCGCCCGAAGCCTGCGCGTCAGTGCTCGCCGCCGACGCATCCGCCGCGATCGATCCACCGATGAATGCGCTCGCCGACAACCCGACGCACAGCGCCAGCAACGCACCCGCTGCCGCCGCTCGCGCCGCGGCATGCCTTCGCATCATGGCGCGCCCTCCCCGCGGGCCCGCGCCGCGTCGTACGTGAATGCCGGCTGCCGGTCCGCGCGGCTCAGCCAGCGCGCCGCGACGAGCAGCCCGCCAGCCAGATAGGCCATCGCGCCCGGCACCCACATGATCAGTCCGCCCAGTTGCTGATCGTGCAGGGGATTGATGCCCAACGCCGCGCACGGCTCGATATACGACGGATACCAGAGGCCCGGCGCAAGCGTGATCAGCGCGCCGAGCGCACTCGTGTGAACCATCGTCGTGAACAGCGACAGCATCGCGTGGCCGCCGTTGCCGCGGCGGGCGCCGTCGCCTGTCACGGTCCACCAGAAAATCAGCGCACTCAGCAAAAAGCTGGCGTGCTGCAATGTATGCACGGTCGGATGCGCAAGCGCGGCCTCGAACAACGTCGGCGCATGCCACGCCCATAGAGCGGCGGCGTGCAGCACCCACGCGACCAGCGGCGCGGTCAGCCAGCGCCACGCGCGCGCGAACGGGCGAGCGCGCACCGTCCGCCCGACCGCCAGCCGCGCGCGCCGCGGCAGCGCCCACATCCATACGGCAAGCGGACGCCCCGCCACGCACAGCGGCGCCGCGATCAGCATCATCGATTCGTGCTGCACCATGTGCGCGGAAAACAGCGCCCCGGACAACGTATCGAGCGGGGACATCAACGCGAGCACGAGCGCGCTCCAACCGCCGGCGAAGGCCAGCAGATGCAGCGTGCGCGCGCCGACCCCGCGCCGCCGTGCGCGCGAGCGGCGCCGCAGCCGCGCATAGCCGATCAGATACGCGCCGATGCTGAGCGCCAGCAACGCGACGACCCACGGCTCGAAGCTCCAGCCGAACGACAAGGTCGCGCGATCGGCGTCGGACAGCACATGCGCGGCGGCCGTCGTGCTGGGCAGCCAGGCCAGGCATGCGGCCCAATGGATGTGCCGTGTCATCGGCAAGCGGGCAGCAGCCATTGCGGGAACCACATCGCGAGTTGCACGAGTGCGGACAGCGCACCGACGATCATCGCCATCAGCGCGAAAAAGCCGGCGCGCGCGTCGCGTCGCGCATAGGCGGGCTCGCCGGGCGAGCGTTCGGCACGCCAGCGTCCGTATGCGAGCCACGCGGCAAACGCGCAGAACGCGAACGCCGCCGCGCTGACCGCGTGCATCGGCCATGCGGCGCCGCTCGCGCAGGCGAGCCGGATCAGCGCATAGTCGATGCTCTGGGTGGCGAGCACCGCCGTGGGTGCCGCGAGCAATCCTAGCCAGATATCCATCGGCACCTCACGAATCACCCATGCATGCGCGGCGCAACGTACAGCACCGCATAGATCGGCAGCCAGCTCAGCACGACGAAGTACCAGTAGATCGCGTTTTCGCTGGTGTCGAGCAGCCGTTTGCCCTCGAACGGACCGGTCTTCAGCAGTAGCGCGAGCACGGCTGTATCGACGGTATCGGTCACGAGGTGCGTGGTATGCAGCCCGAGCAGCAGCCACACGATCGAGCCATATGCATTCGCGTACCACATCACGTTCAGCGCCGTGAACTCGAAGCCGCGCACCACGAGGAATGCCAGCGCGAACGCGAGGCACACGCTGAGCCACAAGCACGCGCGAGCGCGCTCGCCACGCTCCGCCGCGCGCTTCGCGAACTGGTTCGGCGCGAGGCTCAGCAGCAGGATGGCCGTGTTCAGCGTGCCCCACAGCAAAGCGGGCGGCGGCGCGTGCAGCGGCCACGCCGCGTTCACGCCGCGCAGATAAAAGTACATCGCGACCGCGATCGCGAACACAGTGCCTTCGATCGCCATCAGACCGGCGGTCGCCCACCACATCGGGCTGCGATGGCTGAAGTCGAAGCTCGGCAACGCGCGCACATCGAGGGTCGAGACGGTGCCCGCCGGCGCGTCGTCGGACTCGGCAAGCGTGCGGATTTGCGGCGTTTCGTGCTGCGCCGTACCGCCGCGTGGCGACGGCCAGCGTTCGAGCGCGCGCGCCAGCGCATTGCTCGCGCGCGTTGGCCAGAACCACGCGATCATCGCCGCGGCGACCGGCACGGTGCCCCACCATACGGCCGTCGGCGTGAAGATCGAACCGATAAAGAAGATCGTCGTCGCGACAGCGCTCACAAACGGCCAGATCGACGGCGTCGGAAACAGCGGGCGGGTTTCGGCGATCGCATCGAGCGCGCTCGTCGTCAGCACCTCGCGCGCGCCGGCCGTGAGACCCGACACCGACGCCGGCTGCCGCGACGGCTCCCACAGCGGATGGCGGCCATGCACGATCGGCAGCACGTCGAAATTGTGCGGCGGCGGCGGGCTCGGCATGCTCCATTCGAGCGTGCCGCCGCCCCACGGATCGGCCGACGCAGCAGCGCCCCGCCGACGGCTGCGCGCCACATTGACGAGGAACAGCAAGACGCCGACGCCCATCAGATACGCGCCGAGTGTCGCGCTCAAATTCAGCGGCCCCCAGCCGAGCCCGGCGGGATAAGTCCAGATGCGCCGCGTCATGCCATGCAGGCCGAGCCAGTGCATCGGGAAGAACGTCACGTTGAAGCCGATGAAGAACAGCCAGAAATGCCAGCGCCCGAGGCGCTCGCCGAGCATGCGTCCGGTGATCTTCGGAAACCAGTAGTAGAACGCGCCGAACAGCGGAAACACCGCGCCGCCTATCAGCACGTAGTGCAGATGCGCGACCACGAAGTAGGTGTCATGCACCTGCAGATCCAGCGCGACCGAGCCGAGCATGATGCCGGTCATGCCGCCCAGCACCAGGATGAAGAAGAACGCGAGCACGAACAGCAGCGGCGTCCGGAGCCTGAGCTTGCCGGTCAGCAGCGTCGCGAGCCAGCAATAGATCTGAATGGCCGACGGTACCGCGATCAGCACGCTTGCCGCCGTGAAGAAGCTCTTGCCCAGTTCGGGCACCGTGGTCGCGAACATGTGATGCACCCAGAGTCCGAACGCAAGGAACGCGGTCGCGATCAGCGCGAGCACCATCGCCGGATAGCCGACCACCGGCCGGCGCGAAAAGGTCTCGATGATCGACGACATGAAGCCGAGTGCCGGGATGAAGATCAAATAGACCTCCGGGTGTCCGAAGAACCAGAACAGGTGTTGCCACAGCAGCACGTCGCCGCCGAGCGACGGGTTGTAAAACTGCGTGCTGACCAACCGGTCCAGAATCAGCGCGGTACTCGCGAGCATGACCGCGGGCATCGCGAACAGCACCATGAACTGCGTGACGAGCGTCGCCCATGCGAACAGCGGCAGCCGGTTCAGCGACATGCCGGGCGCGCGCATTTTCAGAATGGTCGTGATCAGCACGATCGCTTCGAGCAGCGCGGACAGCTCGGTGAACGTGATCATCTGCGCCCAGATATCGGAGCCTTTGCCCGTCGCATAGTCCGGGCCGGCCAGCGGCACGTAGCTGAACCAGCCCGAGCGCGGCCCCGCGCCCATCGCGAACGCAATGTAGAGCGTCAGTCCGCCGAACAGGAACACCCAGTATGCGTACGCATTCATGCGCGCAAACGCGACGCTGCGCGCGCCGATCATCAACGGAATCAGGTAACCGGCGACCGCCTGCATCACCGGCACGGCGAACAGGAACATCATCGTCGTGCCGTGCATCGTGAACAGCTGGTCGTAGAAGTCGGGACCGACCACGTGGTTGTTCGGCCGCGCGAGCTGCGTGCGCATCGCGAGCGCGAGCAACCCCGCGAGCAGGAAGAATACGAACGTCGTGACGATGAAGCGCCGCGCGATCGTCTTGTGGTTGATTGCGGACAACCAGCCAATCACGCCCGGCGGATCACGCCACGTGTCGGCGAGCAGCGCGCGCGTATCGGCGGGCGCGTGGGGGCCGTCCTTGATCGCGAGGTCGACGTGCAAGGCAGGCGGGCGTTCGAGCGTGCTCATCGTAGGGTTCCGAGCCAGGCGACCAGCGCTTGCCGGTCGGATGCGGGGAGCGGCACGGTCGGCATCGTCGTGCCCGGCTTCAGCGCGTTCGGATCGCGGATCCACGCCGCGAGGTTCTGCTGCGTGTTCGGCAGCACGCCCGCGGCGATCGTCTGCCGGCTCATCAGGTGCGTGAGGTCTGGGCCGAGCGTGCCCTGCGCCGACGTGCCGCGCACGGTGTGGCAGTTTGCGCAGCTCGACTGCTCGAAGATCTGCAGGCCGCGTCGAGCGACCACGTCGGTCGGACTGAGCGCCGCCGTCACGGCGGGCGTGGCCTGCTGCATACGCCAGTGCGCGTAATGTTCGGGCGTGTCGGCGGTCACGAACATCGCCATCCATGCGTGCTCGGCACCGCAATATTCGGCGCACTGGCCGCGATAGACGCCGGGTTTGTCGACGCGGAATTCGATCGTCGAATCGATGCCCGGCAGCATGTCCTTCTTGCCGTGCAGATTGGGCATCCAGAAGCTGTGGATCACATCGCTCGCCTTCAGCGCGATGACGACTGGCCGCCCCGCGGGCACGTGAAATTCATTCGCGGTCGAGAAGCCCGGCTGTTGCGCATCGCCAGGATAGTCGACTTTCCACCACCACTGCTCGCCGGTGACTTCGAGATGCAACGCGTCGTCGACCGGCAAGCGTGACAGCGCGCGATCCGTCAATACGTCGGCGACGATCAGCCCCAACAGCAGCGCGACCGACGCGACGCTGACGACGGCGACCACGCGCTGCGTTCCGCGTTCGTGCGGCTGCGCGAGTGACGCGTGCTCGACACCTTGCGCAGTGTCGCCAGTATTGCCGCTCCTATCGGTGCGGCGAACCAGCGCAATCAGTGTCGCGAACAGCACTGCCGCGAACACCGCGCCGCACACGATCAACGACAGGTGCCACAGCCGCAGAATGTGCGCGGCCTGCACGCCGGCCGGATGCAGCGCATCCTGCGGCGGTTGCTGTGCGCAAGCGCCGCGTGCCACGCAGGCGAGCAGTATCCGCACGCCACGCCGCGCGAGGAGCGAAATGCGATGAGAAGCCATAGGTCCGATAGGTCCAGCGAGATAGATCATGGCGCACACAGCAAGCGCCGTTCCAACGACGACAGCTGCAAAGCAACGGCCGATGCTCGACCGGTGGCCAATCCTGGCATCTCTGGACATTCGAGGGGAGCCGCGATGACGACGTCAGAAGGAATACGGCGGACACGCAGGTCCGCGGTGTGCCGGTCGCGGACTGGCACACGCGTCAATTGGGGATGCAGTCGCCAGGCGATAGCGCCACGCGCGCCGATGCCGGCGTGTCGTCGACGATCGACGCGATCCGGTCACCATCGCGGCCGGATCGCTGAGCGCGGCACGGGCCGCGCGCTTACATCTCGGGACAGGCAAGGTCGGCCGCGACGATCCGCGCGCCGTATTCCTCGGCGGCGAGCCGCGCTTCCTCGATACTGTCGAACGGACCGACAGCGGGTGCGCCATCGAAAGGGAACAGTCGGCGGCCGTCCACCTTACGGCTGACCAGTAGGTCGGCATAGAATCGTCCATCGGCGCTGCGTCGCGCGGTGACGAAGATCGAAAAGTCGTCGCGCGACAGGATCGCCGCCGGCGAGTATTGGATCAGTTTCAGCTTTCTCCTGGACATGTCACTCCCCGCTGCATTAGGCGATCCTGTTATGCCCCTTCTGAAACCGATGTTAATGGAGGTGTAAAAGGGCGCGTTCGTCCATAAGCGTCGACTTATGGACTTCCCTATCGTGGCGACGCTTCAAATGGATCAGCGTGACTGGCGCGCGCATTTCAAGGCTCCAGCTTTACCTTGATCCACCCGGCTCGCGCCGGTCGAACTCGCGGTAGGCCCTCCGTGCCGCAAATCGCGCTCGACGTGAGCCGCACGAGCGCGTCGGTCGGCTGCTGCAACTGCCATCATGCACCTCCGATGTTCGATGGCGCTTGCGCCCATCAGGTCTTGTCGCCGACCGCGCGACTGCCCGCCTGATCCAGCCTGGCCTGCAGCGTGCGCTTGCGCGCCGCGATCTTTTCACCGAGCGCGGCGAGATCGCAGCCGGTGCGCCGCAAGGCCGGAAAGAGTTCGCGTTCCTCCTCCTCGACGTGATGCCGCACGAGCTCGGACATGACCTTGAACGTCGCGTCGAAGCCTTTGTCGCCCGGCTTCAGCGTCTCGAACTTCGCGATCAGCGTTTTCACCAGAAAATGCTCGACGTAGGCTTCATCGACATCGAGCTTGTCGTCGTCGGGCAGCGCCTGTTGCGCGGCCGGATACAACAGCTCTTCCTCGATGATCGTGTGCATCGTCAGCTCTTCGCACGCGCGCTGCGTCAGCGCGGCTTTGGCTTCGAGCGTGTCGCGCTCGTCGCCGCGCGATTTGCCGAAGGCGTCGAACAGTTTTTCCACGGCGCGGTGATCGGCCTTGAGCAGCGCGAGCGCATCGGGCGTGCTCGCGGTGTCGCGTCGAGCGGTGGGCTGCGTGTCGTCGGTAACGGCTCGCGTTGCGCGGTTCATGGCGGCTCCTTCAATCGGTCAAGTGCCCGCATCGAGCAAACGCCATACCGCGCCAACGGTCCCGCGGCGGTACGTCACTTGCTGCTGGTGGTCCGGCGCGGCATGTCGCGCGCTAACCTCTCCTTCCTCTTCTCAACGACTGATGAGAATCGCCCAGATCGCTCCGCTTTACGAAAGCGTGCCGCCGTTCGCGTACGGCGCCACCGAACGCGTCGTGTCGTATCTGACCGAAGAGCTGGTCGCGCGCGGCCACGACGTGACGCTCTATGCGAGCGCCGATTCGACGAGCGCCGCGCGACTCGTGCCGATCTGCCCGCGCGGTCTTTGGCGCGACGCGAACGTGTGGGACACGCAAACCCATCACGTCAGGCAGCTCGCGCGCGTGATTCGCGACGCGGACCGCTTCGACGTCGTCCATTTTCACGGCGAGCCGCTGCATTTCGCGTGGGCCGAGCGCCTGCCATGCCGTACGCTGACGACGCTGCACGGCCGTCTGCTGCTGAACGATCATGGCCCGCTGTTTCGCGAATTCGCGCGCGTGCCGGTGGTGTCGATTTCCGCGAGTCAGCGCGGGCCCGTGTCGTGGGCGAACTGGCAGGGCACGGTCCATCACGGACTGCCGCTCGACCAGTTCGAATTTCAACCGATGGCCGGTTCCTATCTGCTTTTTCTCGGCCGCATGATGCCGGAGAAACGTCCCGATCTCGCGATCGAAATCGCCCGGCGCAGCGGCTTGCCATTGAAGATCGCCGCGAAGATTCATCCCGGCGAACGCGACTATTTCCGCGAACGCATCGATCCGCTCTTGCGCCGCTCTGGCGCATTCACCGAATACCTTGGCGAAGTCGGCGGCGGCGCGCGCCGGCAATTGATCGAGAACGCGCGCGCGTTGCTGCTGCCGATCGAATGGGACGAGCCATTCGGCATGGTGATGATCGAGGCGATGGCATGCGGCACGCCGGCGATCGCGTTTCGCCGCGGCGCGGTGCCCGAATTGATCGAAGACGGCGTGAGCGGCCTGATCGTCGATAACGTGGACGAGGCCGTGCAAGCGGTTGCGCGCATCGACAGCATCGAGCGCGGCGCGTGCCGCCGCGCGTTCGAGCGCCGCTTCACGGCCGCGCGCATGACCGACGACTATCTGACGATCTACGACGCGCTGCTCGCGCACGACACGAGCGGCCGCCCGCGAGCAACGGGCAGTCAGCCCGCGCCGGTGTAATTGCGTTAACCGGACCGCCCGCGCGGCGCACCTCGGCTTCGCGGGGCGTCCGGCTTTGCATCACCGCGAGGGTCGCTGCGGCAGTGTGATGTTGCACGACATTCGTCATATGCATTGTGCGAGCTTCGCGCGGCGCTTGCGGCCCGCGTGCCTGGATTGTGGCGGAGGCTGAAAACCGCCGTCGCCAAAAGAACGTTTTTACCGGCAACGCCCCAAAAAATGCAGCGACGGCATATGGCTTGCTCGTTTGTTTGACTAACAGGAAAGGTCCGCTTTCACGCCTGCTTCCACGTCCCGGAGCCCCCTTGACCCACCGCGACTTCATCGTAATCGGCACGTCCTCGGGAGGGGTCGATGCGCTGCGTTCGCTTGCCTCGCAGCTTCCCGTCGATATGCCCGCCAGCATCGCCGTCGTGCTGCATATCGGCGCGCATGGCAGCATGCTGCCCGCGCTTCTGAACCAGGCCGGACCGCTACCCGCCAAGCACGCACAGGATGGCGAACATTACGCGCCCGGCAGAATTTACGTGGCGCCGCCCGATCGGCACCTCGTCGTCGAGGATGGGCTACTGCGGCTTCTGCACGGCGCGAAAGAGAACTTCGCGCGCCCGGCGATCGACCCCCTCTTTCGCACTGCGGCCACGCAGATAGGGCCACGCGCGATCGGCGTGATCCTGACCGGCCTGCTCGACGACGGCACCGCGGGCCTCGAAGCAATCCAGGCGTGCGGCGGCGCGACGCTGGTCCAGGACCCGGCCGACGCGTTCGCGAGCGAGATGCCGCAACATGCATCGCCGTTTGCCGACCACGTGCTGCCGCTCGATCAAATGGGGCAATGTTTGGTAAAACTGACCGGCGGCAACGCCAGCGCGCCGGGAAAAAACGGCCGTGCGCGGCGCGAGGCGACCGATCGCATCGTTCTCGAACAAGACGCGTGGCTGGCCGGCACCACGGCATTCGAAGCAATCAGGGGACTCGCGACGCCCTCGACTTTCACATGCCCCGAATGCAACGGCACGCTGTGGCGCATGACCGGATCGCGGGTGATGCGTTATCGCTGTCATACCGGTCATGCATATTCGGCCGCGTCGCTCGGCGACGGCCGCATGACGGATGCCGAGGACTCATTGCGCAAAGCGCTGCGTGCGCTGCGCGAGCGCGAAATGTTCAGCCGCGAGTTGCGCGACCATTTCGCCAAAACCGGAGATACCGCCGCCCAACAGCGCGAGGAGGATAATGTGCTGCGCGCGAGGCACGCGGCCGAACTGCTGCAGTCGATGCTGATGGAAAAATGAGTGCAATGCGGGATAATAACCGTCCGAGCCAGCAGGAAATGGGCTCGTCGCCCTATAAAAATCCACCGCTGAACACTATCCTTTCCAAGAAGGGACACGCAGCCATGTCAAAGAAGCGAGGGCAAACTCTGCCTAGCCAGGCACTCTATCCGATCGTCGGTATCGGCGCATCGGCGGGGGGGCTTAACGCGCTGACGGAGTTCTTCGAGGCGCTGCCCGCGCACACGTCGATGGCCTTCGTCGTGGTCGTTCACCTGTTGCCGGATCACGAAAGCAATCTGGCCTCACTGCTGCAGAAAGTCACCAGCATGTCCGTGCAGCAGGTCACCGGCCCCACGCCGATCGAATCGGACCACGTCTATCTGGTCGCGCCCTCGTTCGAGATGATCATGGTCGACGGCTACCTGCGCGTCACGCGGAAGCTGCCCGAGGAAGGACGCCGCGCGAGCATCGATCTGTTTTTCCGCACGCTCGCCGAGGCGCACCGCGAACGCGCGATAGGCATCGTGATGTCGGGAGCGGGCTCGGACGGCTCGGTCGGCTTGTCGCGCATCAAGGAAATGGGCGGCATCACGCTCGTGCAGGACCCTTCCGAGGCCGAATACGACAGCATGCCGCGCAGCGCAATCGCGACCGGCATGGCCGACTTCGTGATGACCGCGGCCGAGATGCCGCAACGGCTGCTCGATCTGTGGTCCACCGCGCGAGAAATCCATCTGCCGGCCGCGGAGGCGGACGAGCCCGAGGAAGACACGGTCAACGAGTCGGCCGAGCGCGCGCTGCGCGAAATCATGGTGATTCTGCGCACCCGCACCGCACACGATTTCCGACATTACAAACGGGCTACGGTTCTGCGGCGTATCGAACGCCGGCTGCAAGTCAACGGCATTACCGACCTGCAGGTGTATCGCGATTATCTGCATCTGCACCCTGAAGAAACCCAGGCGCTGTTGCAGGACATGCTGATCAGCGTCACCAATTTCTTCCGCGACAAGGAAGCGTTCGACGTGCTCGAACGTGAAGTATTGCCGCCCCTGTTCGAAAACCGCGGCGAACAGGACCGCATCCGCGTGTGGTCGGTGGGCTGCGCGACGGGCGAAGAAGCCTATTCGCTGGCGATGCTGCTGCAGGAACGCTCGCTGAAGTCGCCCGAGGGCGTGTCTTTTCAGGTATTCGCGACCGACATCGACGAGCGCGCCATTTCCCTCGCGCGCGCCGGTGTGTACCCGGACTCGATCTCCGCCGACCTGACGCCGGCGCGCATCCGCCAGTTCTTCACGAGGGACGCCGCGCATTTCCGGATCAAGAAAGAGCTGCGCGAGCACATGCTGTTCGCCCACCACAACGTGCTGAGCGACCCGCCGTTCTCGCGGCTCGACATGATCTGCTGCCGCAACCTGCTGATCTACCTCGACCGCGAAGCGCAGATCGAAATCCTGAAGATGTTCCACTTCGCGCTGCGGCCCGGCGGCATGCTGTTCCTCGGCAGCTCGGAGTCGGCCGACGGCGTGAGCTCGATGTTCACCGTGGTCGACAAGCGCAACCGCATCTATCGCGCGAACATGGCGGTACGCAGTGACACGCCGCTGCCGATCGCGATTTCCGGCACCATGAGCTCGCGGCCTGTCGTGACCACGGTGCAGCCGCCGGGGCGCCGTCGCTTTTCGTTCGGCGATCTGCATCAGCGGCTCGTCGAGCAATATGCGCCGCCCAGCGTGCTGGTGAGCCGCGAATCCGAAATCGTTCATCTGTCCGATCGCGCCGGGCGTTTTCTGCAGTATTCCGGCGGCGAGCCCTCGCACAACATCGTGGCCGTCGTGCGTCCGGAACTGCGGCTGGAACTGCGCACCGCGATCTATCAGGCCTTGCACACGAACCGCAGCGTCGAAGCGCGCCGCGTGCGCATCGAGCGCGATGGCGGGTCGTACTTCGTCAACATGACCGCGCGGCCCGTGCACGATCCGGAAGCGAACGCGGACTTCGTGCTGGTGCTGTTCGACGAGGTCGAGGACAGCGTGGCGAACGCCGAAACGGCGCCGGCCGACGTGCAGAAAGACCCGATCATCACTCAGCTCGAACGGGAACTGCAACGCACGAAGGAACAGTTGCAGTCCACGATCGAGCAGTCGGAAACCTCAACCGAGGAGCTGAAGGCATCGAACGAGGAATTGCAGGCGATCAACGAGGAACTGCGCTCGGCGACCGAGGAACTCGAAACCAGCAAG
This sequence comes from Paraburkholderia sp. MM5496-R1, assembly GCF_050436205.1. NCBI lineage: Bacteria > Pseudomonadati > Pseudomonadota > Betaproteobacteria > Burkholderiales > Burkholderiaceae > Paraburkholderia > Paraburkholderia sp. MM5496-R1. The sequence continues at coordinate 1,124,255 of NZ_JBNDLT010000001.1, read as the reverse complement.
GAAGAGCTGCAATCGATCAACGAGGAGTTGACCACGGTCAACGCGGAGCTGAAGTCGAAGGTCGAGGAAACCGGCAAGATCAACGACGACTTGCACAACCTGATCGCCGCGAACGACATCGGCACCATCTTCGTCGACCGCAACATCTGCATCAAGCGCTATACGCCGCGCGCAACCGACGTCTTCAGCATCATTCCGTCGGACATCGGCCGCTCGCTGCTCGACATCACGCACCGCCTCGAATACGACAAGCTCGCCGACGACGCGGCCGAGGCATTCGACTCGTTGCGCCTGATCGAACGCGAGCTGAAGAGCAACGACGGGCGCTGGTATCTCGCGCGCTTCGTGCCTTACCGCACGACCGAAGACCGCATCGACGGCGCGGTGCTGTCGTTCATCGACATCACCGGGCGGCGTCAGGCGGAAGACCGGCTGCGCGAAGGCGAGCGCCGCATGCGCATCGTCGCGGAAAGCACGCGCGACTACGCGATCATCACGTTCGACGACAACGGCGTGATCAACAGCTGGAACGCGGGCGCGGAACGGATTTTCGGCTATACGGAAGCCGATATGATCGGCCAGTCCGCCGACATCCTGTACACCGAAGAGGACCGCGCCGACAACGTCGCGCAACGCGAGTTCGCCGAAGCGCGTCTGAATGGCCGCGCCGAAGAGGAGCGCTGGCATTTGCGCAAGGACGGCACGCGCTTTTTCGCGAGCGGCGTGCTGTCCCGTCTCGACGAACCGGGCATCAGCGGCTTTGCGCAGATCACGCGCGATCTCGGCGAATATGTGAATGAACCGACCTCGGGACGCGGCACCCATGTCGAATCGCTGCGCGCGGCAAGCGAGCGCGACGCGCAGCGGCGCCGCGACGAATTTCTCGCGGTCGTGTCGCACGAGCTCAAGCATCCGCTGAACCTGATTTCGGCCAGCGCCGAGCTGATCGCGCGCGCGCCGGAAACGCGGCAGAACCTGAACGTGTCGCGCGCGACCGATACGATCCGCCGCACCGTGTTGGGCCAGGCGCAAATCATCGACGATCTGCTCGACATTTCGCGCGTGCGCACGGGCAAGCTGTCGGTCGTGCGCACCGTGGTCGACATGCGCGAGATCGTGCAGCGCGTGTGCAGCGCGGTGCAGGACGATACGGCGCAGCGCGGCGTCGCGTTGAGCGTCGACATCACCGATGCGCCCGTGATCATTCACGCGGACCTCACGCGGATCGAGCAGATCGTGTGGAATCTGATCAGCAATGCGCTGAAGTTCACGCAGCGCGGTTCGATTCAGGTGTCGTTGCAGGTCAACGACCACGCCGAGGCCGTGCTGCGCGTCAGCGATACCGGCATCGGCATCGAGGCGTCGCTGCTGCCGCATATCTTCGAGATGTTCCAGCAGAGCCGCGATCCGGGCTTGCGCCGCGGGGGCCTCGGCATCGGCCTCGCGCTGGTGCGTGATCTGGTCAACCTGCACGGCGGCGCGGTGCGTGCGGAGTCGGACGGCGTCGGCCGCGGCGCGACTTTCACGGTGACCCTGCCCACCCACCGGCTCGCCACCCGCACGAGCGCGGATATCGAAGTCACCGCCGAGCCGTTGAAAGGCACGCGCATCCTGATGGTCGACGACGACGCCGCGACCGTCGAAACCTTCAAGCTGCTGCTGGAAAGCGAGGGCGCCGAAGTGCGGACCGCGACGAGCGGCGAGGAAGCGTTGACGATGATCAACGGCAACGCGCCCGATATCATCCTGTCCGACATCGGCATGCCGGGCATGAACGGTATGGAGTTCATCGGCAAGCTGCGCGGCATGCCGACGATGAAGTCCGTGATCTGCGTCGCGGTCAGCGGCTTTGGACAGCAGGCGGACGTCAGTGCGGCCGAACACGCGGGCTTCGACGCGCACCTGAAAAAGCCGGTGGTTCTCGAAGACCTGCTGAACATTTTCGCGCGGCTGCGCGGCTGAACTAGCGGCTTGACGGGGCGCAACGCATCTATCCGTTGCTTTGCGACGACGACGCGTTGCGCGAGGCCGATCCGTTTGTCGGCCTCAGGGCTGAACCAGCCGTCGGGCGACGACGTATTTAAATGCGCGCGTGAATGCGGGCCGCTCAGGAAGCCACACCAGCAGTTCAGCACGTGCTTGAGTTGCGCGTTGAGCGCCGGGTCGCGAAACAGCGCGTAGCCGGACGGCATGCACATCGGCCAGTCGAGCACCGCGTTCAGCGGACAGTGAATCAGATCGGATTCGCTGAACGGCGGTGCGTAGGTCATCAGGTAGTCGACGATCGTCATCAGTTCGTCGATCGATGCATAGCCGAGCACGTAGCCCGCCTCTTGCGCCTGAATGATGGCCCGCGTCATATCCATGCGCAGCACCGGATCGCCTTCGATCAGCGCCGCGAGTTCTTCAACGGCGCGCGTGCGCGTGGTCGGGCGGTTTTGCAGGGGGGCTCATAGTTGAAGTGGCAAGCGGTAGTAGAACCGCAACCGGAGCAAGTGCTATTCCCGCACCGACCCTTCGCGCACCGCGCCGGCGGAATGCAGCTTGCTACTCCCCGGTATGGAATCGGACCAGCGCTTGCTCGTCATCTCACCGCATCTCGACGATGCTGTCCTCAGCTGCGGACTTCTGATCGCCGCGCATCCCCGCACGGTCGTCTGCACGGTTTTCACCGCGCCGCCCGCCGAGAACATGACGACCGATTGGGACCGCGCGGCCGGTTTCGCCGACGCGTTCGAAGCGATGCGGGCGCGTCAGGCGGAAGACCGGGAGGCGCTGGGGTTGTTGTCGGCGATTCCCGTGCATCTGCTGTTTCGCGACGCGCAATACCACGCATCGCCTGATGCGGACGAGCTGATCACCGCGTTGAACCACGCTGTTTCCGAAACAAAACCCACGCTGATCGTGATGCCGTTGGGCCTGTTCCATTCGGATCACGTTCTCGTGTCCAATGCCTGTCTCGCCCTGATGCGGCGTCAGCCAGCCACGCAGTTCGTCGCGTATGAAGACGTGCCCTACCGGCGTATGTCCGGCGTCGTGCAAGCGCGCCTGTGCGACCTCGCGAAACGCGGCTACGCCGCCCAGCCACCGCACGCGTTCGATGCGCCCGGCACCATGCAACACGAGCGCATGAAGCGTGCGGCAATCGACGCCTACCGCAGCCAACTGCGCGCATTCGGTCCCGAAGGACAGGCGAACCTCTTTTCGCCTGAACGCTGTTGGCAGCTTGGCTGCGACGAATCGGCTCCAACTACGCAAAACGCGTGACGTACGGCACGAGGTTTGCTGCGTCGTCGCAGTCCAACGTTGAACGATTGCACAGCATGCAAACCAAAGCCCCCCACCCGCGTATTTCGGTCGTCGTTCTCACGTATAACCGTGCGGGCGAATTGCTCACTACCCTGGAACGTCTGCTCGCGTTGCCCGAAAACCCGCCGATCATCGTCGCCGACAACGGTTCCACCGACAACACGGTCGCACTCGTCGAAGCGCGCTATCCGAGCGTTCGCGTCGTCGAATGCAACGGCAATCTCGGCGCGGCAGGGCGCAACCACGCGGTCGCGTGCGTCGAGACCGACTATGTCGCGTTCTGCGATGACGACACCTGGTGGAGCCCGGGCTCGCTCGAACGCGCGGTGCAATTGCTCGATGCATGGCCGCGCGTCGGTGTGCTGAATGCGCGTGTCGCGGTCGGCGCGGACAACACGACGGATCCGACCTGCGCGTTGATGCGCGCAAGCCCGCTCGGCCGTGTCGGTCTGCCGGGACCCTCCTTGATCGGATTGATGGCGGGCGCGTGCGTGTTTCGCGCGGCGCTGTATCGCGAGATCGGCGGCTATGAGCCGCGTCTTTTCATCGGCGGTGAGGAAGCACTCGTTTCGCTCGACGTGCTCGCGTCGGGACATGCGATCGTCTACTGCGAGCAGTTGACGCTCCATCACCATCCGTCGCCGGGGCGCGACAGCGCGTTGCGCCGTCGCATGCTCGCGCGCAACGCCGCGTGGGTCGCATGGCTGCGTCTGCCGTTGGGCGAAGCGTTGAGCGCGACTGTGCGCGCCCTCGACGTATTCGCGTGGGAAGGCACGCTGATGCGCGACGGCACCGAATTACTGGCCGGGCTCGCGTGGACCGTGCGAGAACGCCGGGTGGTCCCCCGGTCGATCCTCGCGATGCGCGACCGCGTGCGCGCGGCCGAGCGCAATCTCGACGCGTCCGCAACGACGACTGTTGGTGGCAAGTTCGACGCGTCGATCTGAGACCTCGCTCAGACCTGAATCGCGCGCATCATTATCGCGGCAACGCCGTGTCCGCGCGCGACGGCGCCTGCGCGAGCCGCCGGATCGCGGCGATCAGTTCTGCGGGCGCCACGGGCTTGTGCAAGTGCGCGTCGAAATCCGCGGTGCGCGCACGCTGTTCGTCGAGTGCGTCCGTGTAGCCGGTCAGCGCGATCGCGGGCAGTGGGCGGCCGCGTATCGACGGCCGGCCGCCTTCCAGTGCGCGCAAACGGCTCAGCACGTCATAGCCATCTTCGCCGGCCAGCATCAGATCGCAGAGCAGCACGTGCGGCCATTGCGCCGGGTCCGCCGCGCGCAGCCAGTCCAGCGCTTCGGTGCCCGCTGCACATAGCCGTACGCGTGCGCCGCTCGTGCTCAGCACCGCTTCGAGCGCGTCGCGCGCTTCTTCCTGGTCGTCGATCACGAGCACGAACAGGCCATCGAGCGCAGCGGGCTCCGCCGAATCCGGCGCCGTGGGCGCCGACGCGAGTGGCGGTTGCGCATCCGCGACCGGCCGCAGCGGCAGCATCGCCACATAGGCGAGCCGCCCGTTCAGCGGCGTCAGCGTGAAGCTGCCGCCCGCGGCCGTCAGCGCGCTTTCCATCTGCCGCGCCGCCGCCTGCGATAGCTCGGCCGGCTTGTCGCCCATGCCGAGCACGCTGAACCACACATGATTGCCGTGCCGCTGCGCGCGCAACGCGATGCGCTGCCCCGGGCTCGCCTGCGCGATCTCATTGCGGCACAACTCGGCGATCAACGGTTGCAGCACGCTCGGATCGCCGGTCACCCGCAGCTCGTGGTCGGACGGCTCCGCGTAGACGACGACGCGCTGCCCGGCGATCTCGTCGTGCAAGGCATCGATCACACCCGCCGTCAATGCGCTGACGCTGACCGATCGCGCGGTCAGCCGGCGCTGCGCGTGTTCGAGTTCACCCTGCTGCCATTGCAGCGACCACATCTTCGCGTACACGCCCTCGCGCGCGAGCAGTTCCCGATGCGTGCCCTGCTCGACCACCTGGCCGTGCTCCATCACCAGAATCCAGTCCGCGTCGACGACGGTAGAAAGTCGATGCGCGATCACGATCGACGTGCGGCCTTGCGCGAGGCGCGTCAGCTCGGTCTGGATCGCGCGCTCGGAGCGCGTGTCGAGCGCCGAGGTCGCCTCGTCGAACACGATGATGCGCGGGTCCTTCAGAATCGCGCGCGCAATCGCGATGCGCTGCCGCTCGCCGCCCGATAGCCGCACGCCCCGCTCGCCGACGCGCGTGTCGTAATGGTCGGGCAAGCGCTCGATGAACTCGTCGAGCTGCGCGGCCCGCGCCGCCCGCACGACGTCCGCGCGCGTCGCCGACGGACGTCCATAGGCAATGTTGTAGGCGATCGTTTCATTGAACAGCACGGTGTCCTGCGGCACGATGCCGATGGCCTCGCGCAGACTGCGCTGCGTGAGCATGCTGATGTCTTGCCCGTCGATGCGGATCATGCCGCGCTCGGGCCGATAGAGGCGAAACAGCAGCTTCACGAGCGTCGATTTGCCCGAGCCGCTGCCGCCGACCACCGCGAGCGTCTTGCCCGGATACGCGTGAAAGTCGACATCGCGCAGCACCTGCCGCGCCGTGTCGTAGCCGAAATCGACATGTTCGAACTCGATCAGCCCCGCGCCGACCTTCAGCGGCTGCGCGTCGCGCGCATCGATATCCTCGCCGACGCGGCCGCGCGCCGCCAGAATCACGAACATGCGCTCGACGTTGACGAGCGCGTCGTTGGTCTCTCGAAACACGAAGCCGAGCGTGTTCAGCGGCATGCAGATCTGGATCAGGTAGGCGTTCACCAGAATCAGATCGCCGACGCTCATGCTGCCGGCCACCACGTGCTGCGCGGCGAGCAGCATGACCGCCGCTACCCCGAGCGCGATCACCGCGCTCTGTCCCACGTGCAAGGCGGTCAACGCGTTCTGGTTAGCGATGCGCGCGTGCACCCACTTCTCCAGCACGTTGCCGAGCCGTTGCGTCTCGCTCTCTTCGGTCGCGAAGTATTTGACCGTGTCGTAGTTCAGCAGACTGTCGACGAGCCGCCCGTCCGATTGCGCTTCGAGCAGATTGACCGCGCGCTGGAATGCGACGCGCCGCCGCGTGAACACGAACGTATAGCCCGCATACAGCACGAAGGTCACGACGATCGCGAGCATGAATTCGCGCGCGTAGCTATGCACCATGATCGCGACGATCACCGCGATCTCGAAGAAGGTCGGCACGATCGTAAACAGCGCCGTGCCGAGCAGAAAGCCGATGCCGTCGGCGCCTTTCTGCACGTCGCGCACGATCGCGCCAGTCTCGCGCCGCGCATGAAAGCGCGCGCTCAACCGATGCAGATGCGCGAAGGTCCGCTCGGTCAGCGCCGCGACCGTGCGTTGCACGACGATGCTGAACACGACGTCGCGCGCCTCGTTCAGCGCGTCGCCGAAAAATCGTAGCAGCGCATAGGCGAGCACGAGGAACACTGGAAACGCCACCTGCGCGAGCGGATGGCTCAGTTCGTCGACGATGTGCTTCAGCGTGAGCGGCATCAGCACGGTCGCGAGCCGCGCGGCGATCATCAGCGCGAGCGCCCCGCTGGTCTGCCAGCGATAACGCCATACCGCATGCGCGAGATCGCCGACGATTCGGCGCGTCAGTTCGGAGCGAGGCGGCGGGGCGGAATTCGGCATGAGGTCGTGGTGAGGGCACCCGGAAGAAACGTCGCACAAGTGTGGCGTCGCGCAAGCGGCGCGCCCGGGCGCAAGCAAAAAAGGCGCTGGCTCCAGCCCTTTTCCGCGCACTTCTTACTTATTAATTGGGCGGGGTCCTTCGCCCATCCTAGTACCGGCGCGGCGCAAGCGGTTCGAAGTTACATGACCGTATGTAGAAACAGGGAACGCCACAGCGCTTCTCTTCCTACGAGAAAGGGCACGCTACAGCGCTTCGTACGGTTCCGCGCGACGTTTGCGTCGTTTGTCCGCACCGCAGGATGCGAATGGCACACCACATGCTGTGCGCCGCTTACCAAAGTCAACATCAATAGCCGCTCATCGCAGGAAGGAATGCCAATGAAGATCGCCCTGATCAGCGAACACGCGTCGCCACTTGCTGTCGCCGGTGGCGTCGACAGCGGCGGACAGAACATCTACGTCGCGAACGTCGCGCGTCAACTGGTGGAAATGGGCCATCAGGTCGACGTGTTCACGCGCCGCGATCGCGCACTGCTGCCCGAGCGCGTCGACATGGACGGCGTGCGCGTGATTCATGTGCCCGCGGGACCGCCGCGGCAATTGCCAAAGGAACGACTGCTGCCGTTCATGGACGAGTTCGCCGCGTTTCTGAGCGCGTTCTTTCGCCGCGAACCGCAGTCCTACGACGTGATGCACGCGAACTTCTTCATGTCCGGCCTCGCCGCGCTGCAAGTGAAGGCTGCGCTCGGCGTGCCGCTGGTCACGACCTTTCACGCGCTCGGCCGCGTGCGGCGTATCCATCAGGGAACGGATGACGGCTTCCCCGACGAGCGCTTCGCGATCGAAGACGAACTGGTCGCAGGCTCGGACGTGCTCGTCGCCGAATGTCCGCAGGACCAAGCCGATCTGCTCGAACACTATCGCGCCGATCCGGCGCGCATCCAGATCGTGCCGTGCGGTTTCGATGCCGAGGAGTTCATGCCCGTCGAGCGCGAAGCCGCCCGCGATGCGCTCGGCTGGCGCCAGCACGACTTCATCGTGCTGCAACTGGGCCGGCTCGTGCCGCGCAAAGGCATCGACAACGTGGTGCGCGGCGTCGGCGTGCTGAAGCACACGTTCAACGCGGCGGCGCAGCTGTACATAGTCGGCGGCAATTCGGACGCGCCCAACGAAATCGCGACGCCGGAGATCGCGCGCCTGCGCGAGATCGCCCGCGAATGCGGCGTCGCGGAGCAGACGAGCTTCGTCGGCCGGCGTGGTCGCACGCGGCTGCGCTACTTCTATAGCGCCGCCGACGTGTTCGTGACGACGCCCTGGTACGAGCCGTTCGGCATCACGCCGATCGAGGCGATGGCCTGCGCGACGCCGGTGATCGGCGCCGATGTCGGCGGCATCCGCTACTCGATCCTCGATGGCGTGACCGGCTTTCTCGTGCCGCCGCGCGATCCGCACGCGCTCGCCGCGCGGCTCGACCGCTTGCGGCGCGACCCCGCGCTCGCGCGCCGGATGGGCGAAGCGGGTCTCGACCGGGCCCGGACCGGCTTCACCTGGCGCGGCGTCAGCGATGCGCTCGCGCAAATCTATGCACGCGCGGCAAGGCTCGCACCGACCAAAACATCGCTCGACACCGCGTCCGAGCCGGCGCAGCTACCGCTGCGAGCAGCAGCCGGAGCGTCGTCCCGTTGACGACGGCGCACGCCGCGGCCGGTCCAGCGGCTGCGGCGCGCCTTTTTCCGACTTTTGACCGAAGCTCGCGCATACCACGAACCATCATGACGCTACCCGCCGTGTTCATCGACAAGGACGGCACGCTGCTCGAAGACGTGCCCTACAACGCCGATCCCGCGCTGATGCGTTTCGCGCCGGGCGCGCGCGAAGCGCTCGCGCTGCTCGCCGCGTACCCGTACGCGCTGTTCGTGATCAGCAATCAGTCCGGCATCGCACTCGGCAAGTTCGAAGACAGAGCGCTGTTCGACGTAGAACGCCGGCTGCGGCAGATGTTCGCCGAGAGCGGTGCCACGCTCGCCGGCGCGTACTGGTGTCCGCATCATCCCGAGGGCAGCGTCGCGCGTTACGCGATCGTCTGCGACTGCCGCAAGCCCGCGCCCGGCATGCTGCTGCGCGCGGCCGAAGAGCATGAGCTCGATCTCGCCAACAGTTGGTTCATCGGCGACATTCTCGACGACGTCGAAGCGGGCAATCGCGCCGGCTGCCGCACGATCCTGCTCGACAACGGCCACGAAACCGAATGGCGAACCGGCCCGCAGCGCACGCCGGGCGCGCGCGCCGCCGGTCTGCACGAGGCCGCGCAACGCGTCGTATTGCACGGCCTGCCGCCGGGCACCGCGGCGCGCCGCAAGGAGGCGCCGCGGTGAACGCACCTCTGCCACTTGCGCCGCCCAAGCTGGCTCACGCGCGCGCGCCCGATACGTCGCAGCCGGTGTGCTGGGGCGGCGAGGTCAAACGGATTCTGTGCGTGCGCCTCGACAATCTCGGCGACGTGCTGATGACCACGCCCGCGCTGCACGCGCTGCGCGAGTCCGCCGAAGACCGCCAGCTCACGCTGCTGGCGTCGCGCAGCGGCGTCGCGCTCGCGCCGTTTCTCGACGACGTCGACGATGTGATCGAATACGACGCGCCGTGGGTCGCGCCCGCGTCGACCGTGACGCGCGATCTGCTCGACGATCACCGCATGCAGCAGCGGCTGCGGCGCGGCGGCTTCGACGCGGCGGTGATTTTCACCGTCTATAGCCAGAGCCCGTTGCCGGCCGCGATGCTGTGCTATCTCGCGGGGATTCCGCGCCGCCTCGCGCATTGCCGTGAAAATCCGTACGCGCTGTTGACCGACTGGCTGCGCGAGCCGGAGCCGCAGCAGCGCACACGGCACGAGGTGCAACGCCAGCTCGATCTGGTGCATCACGTCGGCGCGCAGACGGGCGACACCGGCATGCGCTTTCGCGTGCCGCCGGCCGCGCGCCAGTCGCTCGACGCGAAACTGAGGACGCTCGGCATCTGCCGCCACACCGAGTGCATCGTGTTGCATCCAGGTGCGACCGCTGCGTCGCGCCGCTATCCGCCCGAGCGCTTCGGCGAGGTCGCCTCGCAGCTCGCGCGCGAAACCGGCGCCTCGGTGCTCGTGACCGGCGGCGCGAGCGAGCGGGCGCTCGTCGAGACCGTGATGCGCACGGCTGCGCCCGGCGCGCGCGCGCAGCTATACGACATGAGCGGTGCGCTGACGCTCGCCGAACTCGCCGCGCTGCTCGAACGCGCGAGCGTGCTCGTGTCCAACAACAGCGGCCCCGTGCATGTCGCGTCCGCGCTCGGCACGCCGGTCGTCGATCTTTACGCGCTGACCAACCCGCAGCACACGCCGTGGCAAACGCCGCAACGCGTGCTGTATCGCGACGTCGAATGCCGCTGGTGCTATCGCAGCGTGTGTCCGCACGGGCATCACGCCTGCCTGCTCGGCGTTCCGACCGACGAGGTCGTGCACGCGGCACTCGAATTGCGGCAAGCGCATGCGCATGCGCCGCGTCGTGGTGTATCGGAGCGCGCCGGTCGCGCCGATGACACGAGCACGCCGTCGCTGATCGATCAGCCAACCGTCCCCTGAACCCACTTCCACTGCCAATGCCATGTACACACTCGGAATCAATGCGGTCTATCACGACAGCGCCGCCGCGCTGCTGCGCGACGGTGTGGTACTCGCCGCCGCCGAAGACGAACGCTTCACGCACGTCAAGCACGCGAAACGTCCGGTGCCGTTCTCGACCTGGCAGCTCCCGTTCGATGCGATCGACTACTGCCTGAAGGCCGCCGGCATTACGCTCGCCGCGATCGATCACGTCGCTTACTCGTACGACCCCACGCTATTCGGCGGCATGCCGAAGAGGCCGGGCGCGACGATCGAGCTGCCGTTCGATCCGGCCGGCACGCGCCCGGACAACCCGTCCGCGTCGCCGTGGGATCCGCTGTTCCTCAGCTATATCGCCAACGCGAAGGGCCAGCTGCTCGACGGCGCGCCGCATCATCTGCGCAAGCGCTTCCAGGGCGTGGATCGCGAGCACGGCTTCGCATGGCACTTCGTCGAGCACCATCTCGCGCACGAGGCGAGCGCGTTTCTCGCCGCGCCGTTCGACGACACCGCCGTGCTGACGATGGACGGCCGCGGCGAGGGCGTGACGACCAGCATGGGGCAATTCGTCGGCGGCGAGTACCAGCGTCTGAAACAGGTCGAGCTGCCGCACTCGCTCGGGCTGCTCTACGAAGAGGTCACCGACTGGCTCGGCTTCCTGCACTCGTCGGACGAGTACAAGGTGATGGCGCTCGCGTCGTACGGCAAGCCGGCTTATGTCGAGGTGTTCCGCGAGATCGTCCGCTATCGGCAGGACGGCAGCTATACCGTCGACGCCCCGCGGCTGACCGAACGCTTCGGTCCCGCGCGCGAACGCGGCGGGCCGCTCGAACAACGCCACTTCGATATCGCCAATTCGTTGCAGCGCGTGCTCGAGGAGACCGTGCTGGAACTCGCGCACTGGCTGCATCGGCAGACCGGCTTGAGCCGGCTCTGCATGGCGGGCGGCGTCGCGCTGAACTGCGTGATGAACTCGAAGGTGCGCGACGCCGGGCCATTCAGCGAAGTGTGGGTGCAACCGGCGGCCGGCGACGCTGGCACCGCGCTTGGCGCGGCACTGTGGACCGACTATCGCGAGCGTGCCGCGCGCGGCGACCGCGAACGTCACTGGAGAATGGATCACGCGTACCTCGGGCCCGCATACAGCGAAGCGGAAATCGAGCAGTTCCTGCGCTGGTCGAAAGTACCGTACCGCCGACTCGCCGATATCGCCGGCGAGACCGCCGATCTGCTCGCGCAAGGCAAGGTGATCGGCTGGTATCAGGGGCGCACCGAATTCGGGCCGCGCGCGCTCGGCGCGCGCTCGATCCTCGCGTCGCCGGTCGATCCGCGGATGCAGGCGAAGCTCAACGAGATCAAGGATCGCGAGGACTTTCGCCCGGTCGCGCCGGTCGTGATGGAAGAGGAAGCCAACGAATGGTTCGTGAACGGCCAAACCGCGCCGTTCATGCTGTTCGTGTTCGACGTGCGCGCCGACAAGGCCGCGCGTATTCCGGCCGTGCGGCATGTGGACGGCACCGCGCGCGTGCAGACCATCAACCGCGCGCAGCACCCGCTGTACTACGACTTGCTGGCGGCGTTCAAGCAGCGCACGGGCGTGCCGATTCTCGTCAATACGTCGTTCAACACGCGCGGCGAGCCGATGGTGAATTCGCCGCGCGACGCGGTCGAGTCGTTCTGGACCTCGCCGCTCGACGCGCTCGTGATCGGCCCGTTCCTCGTCGACAAGGCGGGGGGCCGCTCATGAACGCCTCGGTCATGTGTCCGTCGCCCCTGCATGGCGGCGTGGCCGCGCGCTACAGCAGCGAAGATGCCGACGAAACCGGCCGCACGTTGCGCACGCAGTCGTGGCCCGACGTGTCGGTGGTGGTGCCCACCTACCGCCGTCCCGCGATGCTCGCGAACTGCCTTGCCGCGCTATGCGCGCAACAGTTCGCGCCGCACCGCTACGAGATCGTGGTCTGCGACGACGGTCCCGACGACGCCACGCGCGCCTGCGTCGAACGATTCGCGCGCGAGATGGCGCCGCGCGGGCTGGAACTGCACTACCTGCCGGTCACGCGCACCCAGGGGCCGGCCGGCGCGCGCAACGCGGGCTGGCAGTATGCGCGCGCTTCGCTGATCGCCTTCACCGACGACGACACGCTGCCCGATCCGCACTGGCTGACGGCTGGCGTCGCGGCGCTCGCGCAAGGCGCGACGGCGGCCGCCGGCACGATCGTCGTGCCGCTGCCCTCGCCGCCCGATCTGCCGACCGATTACGAAGCCGACGCGAGCGGCCTCGCGCGCGCCGAATTCGCGACCGCGAACGCGTTCGTCACGCGTGCGGCGCTCGTCGCGACCGGCGGCTTCGACGAACGGTTCACGTCGGCGTGGCGCGAGGATTCGGACTTGCAGTTCACGCTGCTTACCGCGGGCGGCCAGATCGTGCGCGCCCGCGACGCGGTGGTCGTGCATCCGGTGCGGCCCGCGCGCTGGGGCGTCAGCATCGCGCAGCAGAAAAAGAGCCAGTTCGATGCGCTGCTTTATCGCAAGCATCCCGAACTGTTTCGAACCCGCATCCGCTCGCGGCCGCCGCTGCTGTACTACGCGATTCTCTGCGCCGCGTTGCTGGCGATCGGCGGCTCGTTCGCGGATCAGCCGATGCTCGCGGGCGCGGGTTTGATCGCGTGGTGCGGGTTGACCGGCTATTTCTGCGCGCGGCGGCTGCGCGGGCGCAACCACGGCTGGCGCCACGTCGCCGAAATGCTCTGGACGTCGATCCCCATTCCATTTCTATCGATCTACTGGCGGCTCTATGGCGCCATCCGTTTCAAGGTGTTCTTTCCATGACCCCACCCTCGCTGCTGGCGACGCTCGCGCCGCGCCGTATCGCCGTATTTCGCGCGCTGCAGCTCGGCGACATGCTGTGCGCGGTGCCCGCCTTGCGCGCACTGCGCGCGGCCGCGCCGGATGCGCATATCGCGCTGATCGGACTGCCGTGGGCACGCGCGTTCGTCGAGCGCTACGCGGCCCTCGTCGACGAGCTGATCGTGTTTCCGGGCGCGGTCGGTTTTCCCGAGCAGCCCGAATCGAACCATGGCTTGCCCGCGTTCTTCGCGCGGATGCGCGAGCGGCGTTTCGATCTGGCGATCCAGCTGCACGGCAGCGGCGGCAATCGCCAACGATCTGCTGCATCAACTCGGCGCATGTGCCGACGCAGGCTTCGGGCAGCCCGACGAGGTACCGCGCGAGGGTTGCTTCATCGATTGGCCCGACGGGCTGCCGGAGCCCGAGCGCTATCTCGCGCTGATGAGCGCGCTCGGCGCGCCGGCGCACGACCGGCGTCTGACGTTCCCGCTCACTGAGCTCGACCTCGACGAGTACACCGCGCTGCGCACGTATCACGGCATCGAAGACGAGCGGCTCGTGCTGGTTCACCCCGGTTCGCAATTGCCGTCGCGCCGCTGGCCCGCCGAGCGCTTCGCGGCCGTCGCCGACCACCTCGCCGCCGACGGCTGGCAGATCGCGATCACCGGCACGGCCGCCGAAGCGCCGCTGACCTGCGCGGTGCTCGGCGCGATGAGCGCGCCCGCGCTGCATCTGGCGGGTGCGACGTCGCTCGGCGGACTCGCTGCGCTGGTCGCGCATGCGCGGCTCGTGGTCTGCAACGACACCGGCATCTCGCACATCGCCGCGGCGATGGCGAGCGCGTCGGTCGTGATCGCATGCGGCAGCGACACGCGACGCTGGGCGCCGCTCGATCATGCGCGGCATCGCGTGCTGGCCGACTATCCGCCGTGCCGGCCGTGCATGTTCCGCGACTGCCCGTATGGTCATCCGTGCGCGCTGAACGTGCAGGTCGAACAGGTGGTCGAGACCGCCCGCGAGCAGCTTGCGCGCGCGCCCGGCGCGCAACCAGGCGCGCCCGGCAGCCTGCATGAGGGAACCGTTTCGCTGTCTTTCGAGGATCTGCACCATGTTGCGTAATTGCCGCCGGCTGCGCGTGCTGACCTGGCACGTGCACGGCAACTACATGTATTACCTGAGCCAGACGCCACACGATTTCTATCTGGTGACGAAACCCGGTCATCCGCCCGGCTATGCCGGCAAGGTCGGCGTATTGCCGTGGGGCGACAACGTGCACGAGATCGCAATCGAGGACGTGCCCAACCACGAGTTCGACGTGGTGCTGTACCAGCATCGCACCCACTGGGACCATGACCGCCAGCACGTGCTGAGCGCCGCGCAGCAACGTCTGCCACGCGTCTATGTCGAGCACGACCCGCCGCAGGAAAACCCGTTCGAGCAATGGCATTGGGTCGACGATCCCGGCACGCTGCTGGTCCACGTCACGCACTTCAACCGGCTGATGTGGGACAGCGGCGTCACGCCGACGCGCGTGATCGAACATGGCGTCGTGGTGCCCGACGGCGTGCGCTACAGCGGCGAACTGCAGCGCGGCATCGTGGTCGTCAATCATCTCGCGCAGCGCGGCCGGCGGCTCGGCGCGGATGTCTTCAGCGAAACGCGCACGCGCGTGCCGCTCGATCTCGTCGGGATGGACGCACAGCGGCTAGACGGCATCGGTGAAATCGGCAACCTCGATCTGGCCGCGTTCAGCGCGCGCTACCGCTTCTTTTTCAATCCGATCCGCTGGACCAGCCTCGGCCTCGCGATCGTCGAGGCGATGACGATCGGCATGCCGATCGTCGGTCTCGCGACAGCCGAGCTCGCCACCGTGATCCGCAACGGCGAAAACGGCTTCGTGCATACCGACGTCGACGCGCTCGTCGACGCCATGCTCGGGCTGCTGCGCGATCCCGGCGAAGCGCGGCGGCTCGGCGACGGCGCGCGGCGCACGGCGCTCGAACGCTTTCATATCGACCGTTTCGCGCAGGACTGGCACGACGCGCTGCTGCACGTCACGGCGTGATGCCACGCTGATTTTCAACGTTCATGCGGTCCAACCACAGGATCACGCACCATGAAAGAACTCACCCGCAAGCGCATTCTGGTCACCGGCGGCGCCGGCTTTCTCGGCTCGCACCTGTGCGAACGGCTCGTCGCGCAGGGACACGACGTGCTATGCGTCGACAACTTCTATACCGGTACGAAGGACAACATCGCGCATCTACTCGACTGCGCGAACTTCGAACTGATGCGTCACGACGTGACGTTCCCGTTGTATGTGGAAGTCGATGAAATTTATAACCTCGCGTGCCCCGCGTCACCGATCCACTACCAGCACGATCCGGTGCAGACTACGAAGACCAGCGTGCACGGCGCGATCAATATGCTCGGGCTCGCCAAACGCGTGAAAGCGCGGATTTTCCAGGCGTCGACGAGCGAGGTGTATGGCGACGCGCTCGTCCATCCGCAGAAAGAAGACTACTGGGGCCACGTGAATCCCATCGGTCCGCGCTCGTGCTACGACGAAGGCAAGCGCTGCGCGGAAACGCTGTTCATGGACTATCGCCGCCAGCATGGTCTGTCGATCCGCATCGCGCGCATCTTCAACACCTACGGCCCGCGCATGCATCCGGCCGACGGCCGGGTGGTGTCGAACTTCATGATGCAGGCGTTGCGCGGCGAGCCGCTAACCGTCTATGGCGACGGCTCGCAGACGCGTTCGTTCTGCTATGTCGACGACATGATCGACGCGTTCATCCTGCTGATGAACAGCGCCGACGATCCAGACGGCCCGGTCAACCTGGGCAATCCGCACGAAGTGTCGATGCGCGAGATCGCGCAGCGCATCGTCGCGGTGACCGGCTCCGCGTCGCCGCTCGAATCACGGCCGCTGCCGGCCGACGATCCGTGGCATCGACAGCCGGACATCTCGTTGGCGACAAAACTGCTCGGCTGGCAGCCGGGCACGTCGCTTGACGAAGGGCTGCCGCGCACCGCGCGTTATTTCCGCGCGCGCATCGAGGCGAGTCAGCACACGCCGCCGTCTGCGGGCATGGACGGCGCCGGAGTCACGTCCGCTCGCCGTCATTGAGCCAGCGGCGCAGCGCTGCCGACGTCGCGGCGCCGTTCTTCACGCGATCACGGCGGCCCCTTGGACATCGGCTTCTCCTTCATCGAGGTGCCGACGATCGAGCAAGGCATCTACCCTTCAACGCATTTCATTTCCGACGCTTGCGTAAGCAGGCGTGGCGCGCCCCATACCGTTGAAAGCGGGCGGCCTTGCAAATCTCGCGACGCGCAAAAAAAGAAGCGGCCACAAGGGCCGCTTAGAGAGCAGTGCCACGGAGGCCGCTCAAAAGCCGTGCCGCGAAGGGCGAGCGCGCTATGGCATAGGGTAAAGCTCTGGCGCAGCGGTCTTGCGCATTCAGGAGGAACGGATGGTCGACTCAGTGTCGGTCGCCAGCACGGTCATCGGTCCCGAGCTCAACGCGGCCGAGATAATCGCGAGGCGATCCGCAGGGCAATCGACCAGATCGACGCTCAGCGACTCGCGTCCGCCCTCGTTGTTCACGTGGGCGGACCAGCCGCACACTTGCGCACGATGTTCGATCAGGCTTTTCCAGACCTCGACGACTCGCAGTGATCCCGGGCTTGCATAAACAGTCAGACGTTTTACGTTCATGGCTTTCACACGGCAGCGCGCCGCGCCTCGGGTTCGGATCTCGGGCATTGATATGGTTGTTGTACGTTGAGGTTAGACGTATGAACTTTCAAAGCAAAGCAGATGCCCCTCACCGTAACAATTTTACGGACAGGGGCATCTGCGCACATGTCAGAACGGAGTGGCGCGTTTCACGCGATTAGTCGTGCGAAACGCGCCGCGCGGGCTGCACGATCAGAGATCCGGTAAGAAGGTGACGCAAACGGCTCCGGCACGCAATTTCTACACGGCTGGCGTGTCCGCGCGAATGCGCATCACGGTCTGACGCGACGTGCCGAAGCGCCGCGCGACCTCGCTGACCGACTGTCCTCTGCCGAGCGATTGCAGCACGCGTTGACGCTGCTGCTCGGAAAGCGACGGTGGCCTGCCCGTGTGCTTGCCGCTCGCGCGAACGGCCGCGAGACTGTCGCGGCTGCGCAGGCTGCGGCACGCGGCGTCGAGCCGCACCAGCGCGCGCAATGCCTTCACCGCCGAGGGCTCGGGGCGCCCGGCCAGATCGGTATGGCCGACTTCGACGCAACGCAGCGCCACGCCGGCCTTCCGGCACTGCATCACGGTGGCGAGGATGTCGCGCGCGTTGCAGCCGAGCGCGGCCAGCTCGAGCACGACGAGCGTGTCGCGCGGCGCGATTCGTCGGATCAGACTCTGCAGCTCGCAGCGGTCGCGCGCCTGCGCATAGGTCGGCAGATCTTCGACCACGACCCGCGCGAGCGTGACCATGTAGCCGGCCTTGTCGAGCCGGATCAGCGCCTGCTCGTGCCGAACCGCATCGTGCGCGCCGAACAGATAGATGTGTAGTTTTTCCACTTCGCCTTCGTAGTCACGATCCGCCGTTAGCGGCGCTATTACGTCGGGGGGTCCGGTTTTTCGAGCGACGACGCCCGGACACGCCGTCACTCAGCGCGCTCAGGGCTGCCGCTGGCCGCCCTGATGCGTCGGAGGAGTCTGGTTCTGTTGCTGCTGTCCGCTGTCGCGGCCGGGCTGCGCCGGATTCGACGGCTGACGATTCGAATTCTTGTCCGAAGTCATGACGCTCTCCTACGTGAGATTGCGGGTGACCGTGGCTAACCGCGGCCATCGTGATCAAGCCGCAACCAGTGTTCCCGGTCCTGCCCGCGCCAGAGCGTTGCGCCGCGGGCATGCAAGCGCCTGGCTATGACGCTTGCGCTGGCGATGCGAGCAGCCCGGTGGAGGAATTTTCAGAGTGTATCAACCGCATTGAACGTCCAATACGGTTGGCGTCGGTATTGGCGCGATTGAACTGTCATTACGTGGGCGGTGCAGGCGGGGCAAGTGACGGCCGCCCATCGCGGAACCGCAATCGGGGACGACCGCGGAATCCGTCTGACGGGAAGGCATGTAGCGCCCTGCTCAAAGCTCGGCGCCAGAGCGGCCATGCAGATACGAGCCGACGCGAAGAACGCGACGGCTCGCTCGCCTCTTTACTGAAGCCCGCGATGATCTTCTCCTTACCGGCCACCACGGCCGGTAGGAAAAGTGCAGGATTATGCGAACCGTTGCAACCCGGTTCGTCTCGCGCGATCCCGCCTGCAAAATGGCGGTAGCGGTCTTAAACCACAACAGGCGACCGCGGCGTGAACGACGGCCCTGCCCTTCTGCCGTGTCAGACCGACTCTGGTTGAGCGGAAAGCTCGTACTGCAAGAGTCGTCGTACAGGATGAGAGAACAACTGTCGGCTTTTCCACAGGCCAGCTGACGGGAGTAAGCGCTCAAGCGCTCGCTCCCCGTCGACAACGCGAGCGTGGTCGGCGTGCCTGGTTCAGTAACCTGGCGGAGGCGCCGTATCGTAGGCCGGCGGCGGAGGCGTCGCTTCGTCGTGCGTCCGATACACATTGGCGGCGCTGCGCGGGACCGGCACACGCTCGCCATTTGCGTACATGCACTGAACGTACGCCTGGTCGTAGCGGTGTTGAAGGCTGGCGGCCGAGCTTTGCGCCATGCCGGCGCCGATCATGCTGCCGCCGAGCAGACCTGCGCCTGCGCCGACCGCTGCGCCGCGGCGGCCGTTGAACGCCGCACCGGCCGCCGCGCCGAGCGCGGTACCGACGGCCATACCGCCCAGGGCGCCCGTCGCTGTGGCCTGTTGGGTGCTCACGCCGCCGGTCTGCTGGGAAGCAAATTGCTGGCATGTCGCGTCGTCGGCGCGGAATTGATCGAAGGACTTGCCGGTGCCGGGCAGGGCCATCACTGTGGGACCCATCGGCATGCTTGCACAGCCGTCGAGCGCGATGATGCAGCTCAGGCTGGCCGCGGCGGTGACTAGCGCGGATACGCCCCGTTTCGTTCGCATTGCCAGAGAAAGAGAATTCATTTTGCTCATGTCATTTCGGCCCGGTTGGCCTCACCGGCACTTCCACCCAGCCGCTCGAACACCCCTTCACGTACGGGTAATACTTTTTTGTCACCGGGCAATACCACCAGGTACCCGACGGCGGACTCGTCTGCGTTTTTTCGACGTAGACGGTGGTCGGGGTTGGCTGGACCGACTGGACGACGAGTGGGGCGGGCGCAGCGTAGACGACGGCGGGGGGCGCCATGATTATGGGGGGCGGGATGCCCACAAGGACACCGACTCTCACATGCGCTTGCGCGGTGCTATTCAGGCATACGGCCGTAGTCGCGATCAGCGCAAGCAAAACTATCCTGGATCTCACAAACTTTCTCCTATTCGATGAAGCGGGCCTGCCGCGACCCGGCGCAAAACGGTAAGGCCATGGCGCAAAAAACCGAACGGGTTCAACCTGGCGAATTCCGCTGCGCGACAAAAAAGGGATCTCGTTGGTGCTGGTTGAAGTGAATCCCGCGTGGCCGAACCTGGTGATTCCGGGGCCGGCCGACCCCGAATGCAGATTCCCGAGATCTACGCCTTGCGCTGAACCTCGCGTCCGGAGGGGGTACGCCGACGTCGCTATGGAAAGCCAGACAAGGCTGCGGCTTGCCCCGTCGTGATGTCCAATCAACTTTCGTTGTAGATAGAACGATACGAGGCCAACTGAGCCATTGCCGGTACCCCCGAAACTGCGGAGCCCAATTTCACGCCACCGTGCCCACTGAACGCCTGCTGTTGAGCCGCCACGCTCGCCAGAGCCGCGTGGATGTTCGCCGGATAGTGTGCGTCACCGTTGGGGTGGTCAGAGCCCGCTAGCTGCAGTCGGATGACTTCTTCGTGCACTAGCTCACGCGTCAGAGGACCGTTGCCCTGAGCAGAGGTGCCCGTGGGGAGAGCGATGACTGACACGACAGTGAGAACGGGCATGAACGCTTTAGCCATGATGAAGCTTCCAGTCTCGAGCGCCAGGAACAACAGGCGCTGGGTTAGCGAAACAACGACCAGGCAAGGTCCTTGAAGCCCGTGTGCCCGTTCCGTTGAGGTCCGTCATCTTCTTATCGTTTAATTAGAAATAGCTCTCTTCAATACATTGTTTCCGTGCTTGCAACGTCGAGAGGCATCTATCCGCGCGCAGCGGTCGCGAAACGACAGGGCAGGTCAACGATTCGCGAGCCACCCAACCTCCATGTTCATGAAATGGCAACTCACAATTGCGCGCGTCGAATAACGACGCGCTGTCGTTATACTGCAACCCACATCTGACGCAGCATGTGCTCGGTTTTGCGGTGGATACCGGCTCCGTTATTTACACTGATGCACTGATTGGTATAGGTCCGGCAGCAATCGACACTCACGCTCCCGGTCGCGCCACCGATGCCGTCGGCGCAAAAGCAGCCGCTATTCTTCCTTTAACCCATAGGAGTCTTTAATGCAAAAGTGGTTTGCCGCGCTGCTGATTTCATTCGCGGCGAGTTCGCATGCAGCCGGCGATTCCTCGATGAACGCAACGGTTGAAAACGTCGCAGGTACGAATCAGGTCGGCGGCTTCGTCGCGCTACGGTCAGCGGACAGCAAGTGCCGTTATTACGGTGTACTGCAGCAGACTGCTCGTGCGCCGCGTGGCATGGCAGAGCGCATCGCTGCACTGACCCAGGACGGAAAAGTCTATGACTGGATGACAGTTATCAGTTACTCGGAATGCCTGCAAGCGAACGGAACCTACACCAAGAAACGCGTTTCGCTGGATTCGCCCGGCGGAAAGCGGTTCCGCGTGGGCGATAGCGTAGAGCTGCGAGCACCGGTGTAACGAGGGCCAGCGCGCCACCGATAACGGCTTTTACCAGTCCCATGAGCGCGAGAAATCACTTCGATGACTATCTATTCTCGCTGATTGCAGACAGGACACGGAGCTCTACCGGACCGGAATTGCGATCGGTGGCTTCCTGGTTCGAGATGATATCGCTCGTACTTCGGACCACAACGGTTCGAGAGATCGACAGCGGTATTTCTGCAGCACGTAGTCGCTTCAGGATTGCAAATAGCAGATCGCTTCTGGTATCCCCGGCGATTCTCGGGCTACCGACATAGCCGGTAACAGTCAAGGTCATACCGTCAGGCGTCAACTGGCTAAAGATCACCGATGGCGCGGGACGATCGAGAACCGATGGGTGATCCAGGTAAGCTTGCAGAAGAACATCGCGCACCTGCTCCGGATCGACGTCCAGCGCAAAAGTAAGGGCCAGTGTGACAACTCCCTGCGTTTTGTTTCCCATTGTCACGTTGCGCACATTCTGAGAAATCAGGTGCGAATTCGGAACGATCACCGTTGATCTGTCTGCGAGCTGTATTTCGGTCGCACGTACACTGATGCGCCGGATATCGCCTTCAATGCCGGTGATACTGATCATGTCGCCTACTTTGACCGGCCGTTCAGCAAGCAATATCAGCCCGGAAATGAAGTTTTTAACGATTTCCTGCAGACCAAAGCCGATGCCTACCGACAGCGCGCTGACGATCCACGCCAGGTTATGCCATTTCACGCCGAGTACGGACAAGGTTTGCAGCGCGACGAGGACATAGCAGACGTTGGCGAAGACCGTCACCAGCGACGCGCGCATACCCGAACTCATTTGCGTCTTGGGCAGAAACTCGGCGTCCAGCCATTTGCGCATGAGCCCAACCAGATACAGGCACACTGCACAGGTAAAGATAGCGCTGAAGATATGGGCGGGAACGATATTGAGCGCATGTAATCGCTCGCCACCGAGTACGTCGAGAATGCTATCGACCAGATCTCGGGGCGTTGTCCCGAGGCCGCCCGTTAGCAGTGCGATGACTGCGGCGAGCATCAATGCGCTGCGAAGAATGGCGGAGAGTACCGTTGCCACCTGTTCGAGATGAACGTCTTGCAGCCCGAATAGATGCCTGATTGTTTTGCCGCTGGCGTGGCATGGCGAAAATACGGTTTCGCAAACATCATGAGCGAGCTTCGTCAGCAGATAAACGCTGCTCAGTACGAGATCGAACCAGACCAGTTCGTAAGTCAGGAACCGCGCGAACGAAACATAACCACAGAGCAATGCAATCAGAGAAGCTCCGACGGCAAGGCTGACGGCGGCATGAATAATGCCAGCGAGGGTAGAACGCGCCTCAGGCGATTCTCGGGCAGCGGCGAGCGCAGTGAGTACCCGATTTGCGCGTAAAAGCGACATCCCGATGGTCACAGCGACCACCAACGCCACCACGCCGCGAGTAAAGAGCGTAAGTTGCACGCTGGTATCGACGGCCCGGTTGATCTGCTCGATGGCTCCTGAAAACAGCAGCAGTGCGGCCAGTGTCCGTGGAAAAGGGCGTAGCGCGCGAGCGACGGGATCCGCGATGGCCGGCAACCGCCATGACGGATGTCGTGTGCAAAGCAATGCCCGGCCGAGAGCAGCAACCAGCGCGCAGGTCACAACATGTTTGATGATTTCGCTGGCGAAGCCTTGCAGCGCAGGAGGCAGCGCCTGCTGACGGGTCAACGCGAAGTAGAGCAGATCAACGGCACATATGGTGGTCACCAAAGACGCGAACACGGTCGAGATCGCCATCGCGCTGCGCCGTATCCGGCCTTCCGGAAGGCGGCGTAGGCAGAACCGCTCTGATGCTCTGTCAAGAAGCCGCGTTCCAATCGTTGCAACGGCCAGGGCGAGCAGCACAAGCAGGGCGGTTGCAACCCGCTGCCCCGGTTGCCATGTCGTTTGAATCTGCCTGTCGATCTGCGCCTTGAAGTCTCGCAGACGTTGATAGTCAGCCGTGTCCGGGTGGAGCGCCGACGCCCAGAACGCGGCGCTGACTACGCTGTCGGAGCGAAGGGCCAGTTGATCTTTCAGATGGTTTTGCAGCAGTCGCGTGATCTGGGCGCTCAGGTTGGCAAGGTTCTCCTTGATCGTTGCCGCCTGCTTGAGTTCGGCATCGAGTTGCAATTGCTGAGCAGCGAGAACGCTGCGCTGTTCGGCGACCGCGGGAGTTTCCGCGGCGGATTCGGAAGCGGGTGCTGTTCCGAGTACGTCGAGCTGGGCATGCGTTTTCGCGCGATCGGGCTCCAGCGACGTGGTGATCAGCCTGTCGACGTCTTCGGCGACGCGCCGGCTCAATGCGTCCAGCTCGGACAACTGCGCGTCGCTTGTTGCCGTCGAAGCACGCTGCCGGATCTGGTCCTGTTTTTCCTGAAGCGCACCGAGCCTTGGTAATGCCTCGGAGCCCGCGCCCATGGATGGCGAAGAATCAGCAGGAGCATCTATGCTAAGGGGTGGCAGCGTCGCTGCGTTGGAGGCAACCGGAATCAGGCTGAACATCGTCAGCGCGATAAGGTGAAAAATGACTGCAACTATTTGTCGCGCGGCGCAAGCGCGGCGAAGAGTATGCATTTGAGAGATCTGGCTCATGCACGCGATACCTAGGTAAGCGGTGTTGCATTCGGTCGCGGCCGGGCGTGAAATGAGGGAGCCGCACTGCGGTAGGAGAGGAAGCTAATGAATCATACATGATTATCATATCATATATGATCGATACGGCAAATATGAAAGGTGGTGCACGGTCAGCGCGTGGCCCGCTGATGTGCGATGGCGGCCGCTTGAGCATCGGCGTGCGCTATCCAGTTTGTGCGAGAAACGTTCGGTATAGTGGGACGTTGAAAGATGGAAGCTGCTCTTGGATGCTTTTTACAAGGCTTCCCGCGATATCGGGCTCCCGACTAATTGGCATCTATCAAACCATCGTTTCCTGGACTCACCGGTAGGCGCGCAGGCAACGCGGTAATGGAGGAGCATCGACATGGAACAGAGCAACGCATTGCCGGATTCGATCCGGGCAGCGATTGAGGCGCACGGCGGTGCAGCGCGATGGGCCGAACTGGCGGAGATCGAGGCGACGGTTTCCGCCTGCGGCCTTCTGTTCACCGCAAAGCGACGGCCAATACTGCGACAGGTGCAGGTTCGCGCGTCGACACACGAGCCTCGTTTCGCTTTCAACGATTTTCCGCAGGTTGGCGAAACGAGTGAACTTCAAGGAGAAGAACTTGTTCGCGTCGTCGGGCGAGACGGGGCTATCCTGGCTCGCCGCGACGGACCGCGAACAGCATTTCGTGGCTGGCGACGGCAAATCTACTGGGACGACCTCGACTTTGTCTATTTCGGCGCCTACGCGTTCTGGAACTATCTGACAGCACCTTTCTTATTCTTGCGCGGCGGCTTTACGTTCAAAGAACTTCCGCCACTGGCGACTTCGGCCGGGATATGGCGAAGAATCCGGGCGACCTTTCCCAGCGACATTCCAACGCACAGCCGGGTCCAGGATTTCTATTTCGATAGACAACATCGCCTTTGCAGGATCGATTACACCGCCATGGTTATCGGACGCTGGGCGCGGGCCGCTCACATCTGCGAGGACTTTCGCGAATTCGATGGATTCCTGGTACCGACTCGCAGGACGGTAAAGCCGCTGCCGGTTGGCAATGCTCCATTGCCAGCTCCGACTCTCGTCGCGATCGAGGTCCACGATTTTCGACCAAGGCCTTCCGATTGACGCCAGTTCAATCGGCCGCTGCGACTGACGAAGCAAGGCGGCCTCGGTCAGTTGTTCGAGGTTGTGAAGGCACTTGCATGCTGACTTCGACTCGACATCGAGGTTGCCCTCGCCGGGCGCCCGGCGCGTGCGCTGTCGTGACGGGAATGACGGTTTTCGGAAACTCGCGATGGTAGCTTTGGGGCGGCGCTGCCTGAACGCGAAAGGGATCTGCCTCGTGGTACTTGACGTGTCTGGATTCCATGGCGGGTTCCCTCACTGACGGGTTGGCGGCACTCACGAAGCCGTGGCCCGAACGCGCGGTGCGCGGGCCTTTTGGGGCTGCGACTCGAGCGCGGTTGTCGCGCCGAGCACTGACCGGATGGCGCGCAGCGCCTCTTCCTGCGCGGGTGTCGGCGGGATGCGCAGCACCCGCCGGTCGGCCAGCAGCTTGTCGAGCAAGGTCAGGAGCCGGTTTCGGTCTTCCGGGCTGGCGAGCAGATCGGGCAACGTCTGGATAGCCTGTTGCGGCTCAAAAGTCGCGATGAGTTCCTGCTCCCCGCGAATGCGCCGCCAGTCGGCAGGAGGCAAATGCGGCAGGTCGTCGGCATATTCATCGACCAGTTGCTTGACTGTCTCGATGCGCGATAGCGGCAGCGGCTCGCCCTTTGGCGCGAGCAGGAACGCGGTGCGCGCGACCGCCTCGTTGTAGCCGCCCTGCCTCAGCGAGGCGAGCGCCGCCTGGACGAACGGCAGGCTGCGAGGATCGGCGGCGGCGGACGTGCCGGCGCCATGCTCGCCGAGGCGGTCCGGGTCGTACATTGCGAAAAGATTCGCGTAGATAGAGAAGAACAGTGCTTCGATGCTGGCGTCTCTTACCGCCCGGAACTGGTCGAGCGAGGCGCTGATCAGTTCTGAGCCGCGCTGCTCCACCTTGCGCCACGGTTCGAGGTCGCTCGAGGGCTGCCGGCTGGCTTTGACAGCATCGGCCATCGGACGCAGCGCGGCCACCCACGGATTCAGGTCCGAGAATGCCCAGCGCTGCAGACGCAACGGATGAAAATCGCGCAGCAACCGCGCGGTCATCTCGTTCGACGCATGCTGCACGAAGGGTTGAACGAACAGCTCGTAGGCTCGCTGGTTGAACTCCGACACCACCGCCACGGCCTTGAACGGCTTTTCGTCCTCGCGCCGCAACTCGTTGAAATGCTCGACGGCTTCTTCCAGCCGGTGTTCGGTGAGCGAGACCTCGTATTCCGTTTTGCCGTCTGCGCCCTTTCCCTCCTTGATCGACATGCCGTAGAGGCCCGGCGCGAGCGTCTCGATTGTCTCCAGCACGTTGAAGATTTGCGTGTATTCCTTCTTCGCCACCTTGCCGGAAACAAAGATGCCGAGATGGCCGACGTCCTCGTGCATCAGGGCGACGATGACCTGGCCGCGCGCCTTGATCTCCTCGGTGCTGCTGTATATGTCAGCGACCCAGTTGAACGCCTGTTGCGGCGGCGTGATGTTGTCGCCCATCGATGCGAAAAGGATGATGGGCGAGCGGATGGCACGCAGATCGAAGGATTTGCCCGACGGGCCGGACACTTCGCCGGACCACAGCTTGTTGCCGATGAAGAGGTTACGGGTGATCCACTCGATCTCTTCCCGGTTCATCAGGTAGTAGCTGCCCCACCACCGCTCGAACTCGATAAAGCGCGCCGGTTCGGTATCGATGTTGGCGAACACGTTGTAGTACTTGTCCCAGAACGTGTTGGCGGGGTTCAAATACTCGAAGTTGTTCACGAGATGCGCGCCGTCGAACTTGCCGTTGCCAAGATCGGCCGCCAGGGACGAGAGCCACGTGCCACCCAGAATGCCTCCGGCATAACGCATTGGATTGGGCACCTCGCTCTCGCTCCACGCCCCGCTCCAGTAAGACATGGGCGCGCCGTTGACCAGGATGGGACCGGTGTCTTCCGGCGACGAACTGGCAAGCATCATCGCGGCCCAGCCGCCCTGGCAATTTCCGACGATCGCGGGCTTTGGGCTGTCGGAATGCAGTTCGCGCACCTTCCGTACGAACTGCTGCTCGGCCGCGCACACGTCGAGCAGGGTCTGGCCGGGCTCTGGCTCCTGGGAGAACACGACGAAATAGACGGGATGACCGGCGCGCAGGGCAACGCCGACCTGCGAATCGTCCTTGAAGCCCCCGATGCCGGGACCGTGCCCGGCGCGCGGATCGATGATCAGATACGGGCGCTTCTTCACGTCGACCACGACACCCTCCGGCGGCCGTATCGACAGCAGAGCGTAGTTGACGGGCCGCTCGAAGTGCCTCGCGTCGAGCACCATGTCATAGTCGAAATGCAACGCCGGCTTGATCCCGGCCTTGTGGCGCTCGATGAACTCGTTGCCGCGTTGACGCAAGGCATCCCAGAACAGGACGGAGCGCTGCGCGAAATCGGCCGTATAGTGCCAGGCACCCCATGGTGTGAACTGCGCCAGGTTGGGAATAGTGAGAGCGGACGTACCGTCGCCCCCCTTGATTGCGTCGCTCGTCCTCTGCCCGAACCGTTGCCGGGCCTCTTCCAGGCGATTGTGCAACAGCCGCAGGATTTTCAATGCGATCTCGTGATTGCGTGTCAGTTGGGTAACCTGGTCCATCTCATGAATCTCCTTAAGCGAAGCGACTTAACCCGGCACAACTGCTCATTCCGTTGCCTGGTTGCAGAGAAGCTTGCATCGTCGAGGAATTGGGCGTGCGCGAAGCGCTGGATGCGCGCCGCATCCGCCCGGTGCGCATCGCGCTGCAGAACCAGCGCGATGACCTGCTCGCGTTCGCCGGCGTGCTCGATGAGAAGCTCGCCGCGATCGCGCAGCGCGCCAACGTCCCGGATGAGCTCGTGCGCGCCGCGTGTGTGCTGCGTCGCAAGCCGCGGACTTCACCCGCGTGCGCCACCTAACCAGCAGCGGACGGTCCCATGCCCTGTTCGAAGAACTCCGCGGTATGGTCGATAAACGCCCTGACTTTCGCGGGCAACAGTGCGCGTCCGATGTATGCCAGGCGGACCTCGGCCGCAGTATCGGCGATCTCGAAGTCTTCCAGCAGACGAACGAGCCGTCCGGCCTTTATGTCCTGCTCAACAAGGGCGAGTGGAAGCAGACCAACACCGAATCCTTCGAGTACGATGTCGCGATTGAATATGGGATTGTTCGACGCAATTTCGTAGCTGATCGGGACCGCGATGTTTTCCTGTTCCATTCGAAAGGTGACGCAGGGTTTGTGCATCGAAGGAGGGACCGTGACGAACACATGGTCGGCCAGCTCAGCCGGATGCCGGGGCCGAGGACGCCTGCCCAGATAAGCTTCCGTTGTGACAACGACCAGCGGCAACCGCTGGAGCAGCCGCGTCACAGCCAGATCCGTCGCCAGCATGAAAGGCAGGACGATACCCAGATCGTAACCGTCGGCCGTCAGGTCCACGGGCCGCTCGGTCAATGTGATATCCAGGGTGACGTTCGGATGCTTGCGTTTAAAGGACGCAATCAGCGGTGCGAGCCACGTCAATGCGGTGGTCGTATGTGCGACCAGTCGCAGCATGCCCGCCGGCACTCGACCGTGGCCCGCCGCACTGGCTTCCAGGCAATCGAGGTCATCCAGGATGCGACAACATCCATCGTAAAAACGCTCCGCGGCTTCCGTCAGCGAAAACTGTCGGGTCGAGCGATGGAAGAGTCGCGTGCCCAGGCGCTCTTCCAGCGATGCGATCGCCCGCGAAACGACCGATGGAGAGAGATCCATCATTTCCCCGGCACGTCTGAAGTGTTTGACTTCGACGATACTCCGGAACAGGCGCAAGCTTTCAATGTATTCCATGGTTAACGTCCCATCTGCTATCTGACGACTTGTGTAGATATCCTTTGGATATCAGTCCTGTTCGTGGACCTGTACCGCACCGCACGCTGTGGAACATAGTCCAATGCCGTGCAACCGCGACCAGGGGTACTGTCCGGTCACGCCTCGCGCGCGTGGATGCGCCTGGTGTCACTGCCGCACATGAAAGCGCTGAGCATTCTGCCGTAAAGACACCAGAGAACCGAATCGCATCAGATCGGCTGTTCTATCAGGCTAACGCTTCTCGCACAGATCATTGCGTGAGCATTAGCCGGTGTGGGCCCAGTGAGGCGCGGCCTGTAGATGGCATCTCCGACTTCGATTAGCCGACCGGTCAGCGCACAGATGCCTGGCACCCGCGCGGCGCCTCCGCACCATGTCTGGTATCCATAGTGTCCGGAGCGCGCATCGCACCATGAAACGATCAGTGTTTGCGCGGTCGGTTGGTCGAGTACCCGTATGATTGGCTTACCGGTCGAAGCGATCGACTGTCGAACAGAGGAACCGTTCAAGGCAGATCCGTGCGCAGTGGCTCGTTCGTTAAGTTTCCAATCGCCAAGCCTTGTGACGGTCATACTCCACGGATCAACAGCGCGATTCATCACCTGGCTCCCTCTGTGCAAGCTCGAACGCTTGCGCTTCGCGTGAGCGCTGCCCACCATAGCTGCTCTCTTGCGTCGAAAATTACCGGTCCGATTGCGTCGGCAAGTCCCCCGGGTCGGGGAGATCGTTCTTCGAGGCTTTACCGGTATGCTGCTGCCGCGCCCAAAGTCCTATGCGTGCGCTGCCCCCGTGCCGCCATGTGCGTTGTCGCAGGTAGCAGCCAGGACGCTGCGGGCCGCCTCGACCAGGACTGCATATCGGCAGCAACGCGTGCAAAATCGCTCGCCGCCGGGGACCCAGGAAATGCATCGACGACACAGCGCGAAAGCTCTGCCGCTTGCGCGATACACGGATCGATCGAGATGCAGCCTGCCTTGAGAACCGAGACAGCCAGATAATCGCGGGCAATGGCTCCGAGACTTTCCAGCAGCGCGTGAGTGTCCGCTTCACCATCGAACAGATTCACAATGATGCGGAATTCCTCGATGCCCTGTGCGAGACGCAGGCGCTTCATGCAAACGTAAGTGTCTGCTACTGCAGCGGCCGACAGGTGCATGACGACGATGACGTGGTGGGCTTGCAACGCAAGTGGTGAAAACGCGCCGTTGCCAGCAAGCGCGGCATCAATCAGCACGATGTTCGGCGGGCTCGTGAGCACCGCGTCGTACTGCAGTGCAGCGAAGTTTTCGTGATCCGTATGGCCGGTGCCAGTCGAGTGGAACTGACGTCGACCACGGTCAACGGCCAGCACGCGCGGCAAGTTGCGATGGATCGCGGGAGCGAACACGCCTGCGGCGTGAATGTCTTGAAGCATTGTGCTCGCCGACCGCGCGCCAGGACATTCGTCCACCACCAGCACGTCCATACCCTGTCTGGTCAGCGCCATCGCGAGGTTGACAACGGCAGCCGTACGGCCGACTCCTTTCGAGCCGCCTGTGACAGCGACCACACGCGTAGCACTTTTGGCGAACATCTGGCGCAACCCGAGCGCCTGTCCGGAGACTATATCCTTCACTGATTCACCCACGTATCGAGACCTCCGCGCCCATCACGAGTAGCGTTGACGACCCGCGCGCCGTCAGTCATAACGACTTTCGGATCGCACGTTTCATCGACGCGTGGATTGTACGCTTTCACGTCACTACTGACAATGCAATCATATATGGTTTGCATGTCAGATATGAGTGACAGATGCAAAAAACACGAACGGCGGGTTGGCCCCGAACTCATCCGGTTCTTTCTTGCACGTCGGGAATTGAAATGCTGCGCGCTGCCTGAAAATGGAGGTAGCGGTACGTCTAGCCGGCTACAGCAAGGCTTGACGCCGTGCCTTTCGGGTCGTCTCGATCAACAGCCGATGGTGCTTGGGGTGCGCCAATGTGCTGTTGTGGCGAGCGGGGGTGGAGTGACACCTGTCGATGCCTCCGACTGATGCCCGCGGTAACTTATCGAGCGGTTGCGTCGCCTTGGCGACAACTCGGCGCCGCCATGCCGCGTTCACCCGGAAGGGGCTGCCGCGGGAATTGGGCTGTGCCAGTCCATTCAGTCATATGAGTCGCTACGGTGCGCCCATGGGTACGTCCGGGCGATGATTGTCGTAGTCTGTTTCTTCCGGCTGTCGCGACAACACGCACGAAAAAAATCCGGCAAGCACTGTCTGAAGCACCTTGTCGCTCACCGTTTGTGGACTGCACATCCTGAAGAACTGCACGCCCTCGCACAGGCTCACCAGGCCAACCGCGAGAGCCTCGGCCTGCAGGGGCAACGGCCTGCCGTTGCGCTCCGAAAGCATGCGGATGTACACGCTGATCTGTTCCAGCTTCTCCTGCCGGAAGGCGTTGATGCGCTCCCGAAACAGGGTGTCCCGGCACGCGAGCAACTGGGCCTCGACCCAAAGTGGAAAGCAATCGTGTTCAACAATAGATTGGCTGTAGTACGCGATGGCGCGGTCCTTCATTTCATCGGGCGTGCCGCCCTTCTCCATCATCGCCAGGAGATTCGTCCGCGCCCTATCGTCGTCGCGGCGCAACAACCTGATCAGCAGATCCGGCTTGCCGCCGAAGTTTGAGTAGAACGCGCCGCGCGTATAGCCAGCCGCCTCAGCGATGTCCTCCACGCTTGTCGCGGCGAATCCCTTTTTAACGAACATCTTCCGCGCGGCCTCAAGCAGGCATTCGCGCGTCTGCTCTCTGCGCTGTGCCCGTGTCAGGCGTTCCCGCTTCATGGCATAAAGTACCGGTCAGGCCGACATCTGCGGTGCCGCAGATCGGCATGCTTGTCAGATGACGGGTTTCGCAATGATCCGTCGACGCCCGATCAGGCCGTCTCGCGGTTTATTTGACATTAGACTCATATCTGATTTTGTTGTCAATAAAGTTGACGAAATCTGGCACGTGAGAGGAAATCGGAACCGTCATACCGAAGCGTGAGCGGTCCGCCCGTCTCATGCCAAGCAGCTTCGTTGCGGTGCCCATGATCACGCGACTTCCATACCGTTTGTCGACTGTGCGAGGCTGAGCTCCCCAAGGTAAACGCTTTCGCCCAATTCGCATTTGCGCCAGGCGCTGCCGAGGGCATGACGGATTTCGACTCTGTAAAGACCGCTTCCCTTGGTGAGACCACCGAAGCGGAAATCGCCGAAGCAGTCAGAGACAGTCTCCGCCACCTTCTGATTGCCGAGGTAAAGGGCTACGACCGCATCCGTGACGCACTCGACCACATCTCCCATCCGCGCGCTGACGCTTCCGCCGATGAAGCAGGTTTCCCAGCGCTCGAGGTCGCTGTACCACACGCGCGGTTTCGTGCCCAGGTTAGGCCGCAAGACCTTAAGCCCCTCGCGCTGGGCCTTCTCGGCCATCGCCGCGTCATCGAGCTTGACCGTCTCGAAGACGTCGGTGGGGCACGACTGCTGGCAACGCGGCTGGGGCCAGCCCTGGTCGAGTAGATGGGCATCGAAAATCCAGGTCTGCGGCAGTTGCAGCTCATCGTTCCAGACGATCGCCTTGTACGGGCAGGACTTCACGATGTCCTTGCGGCCTCGAGCCTTGTCCGGATCGATGATGACGACGCCGTCGGCGCGCTTGCGAATGGCGTCGCCGCCCACCCGCAAGCAAGGCGCTTCGTCGCAGTGGTTGCACATGACCGGCAGATACGTGGTCTCGACCATATGCGAGTCGCCCTGGACGCGGCGCAGGATCTGGATCGGGCTGTCGGCATTGGCGGCGGCGGGCGCGGCATAACCGGGGAAGTCGTTGCCGACATGCTCGTCCCGCGCGGCGATCACGCAGTTCTGGCAGTTCTCGCAACGCCCCACTTTGATAATCAGGTTCCACTTGCTCATTCGAAATTCCTCACGCGGCGCGACCGAGCATGAACGCTTCCGTGCCTTGCCACTTCTCGACCTGCACCAGGCAGGAATTTGGGCTCATGCTGCTCGTGCCGGCGGTTTGAGGCCGGTCAGGGGTGAGCATGTTCATGCAACCGCCAATCTCGACGCACTCACCGTCTATTTCGACCAGCTGAAATTCGGCGCTCGCCTCATACGACTTGACCACTCCCGCGCTAACCAGCGGCGAGACGTCGGCTGCGCAAATCACCGCGCCGCGGTCGTTGTACACCTTGACGAGATCGCGATGGTCAATGCCTCGAACGGCCGCATCGGTCGGACTAAGTCTCAGCAGCCAGAAGCGATGGCCACCAATCAGCGCGCGATGGTCATCGATGCTGTTGACCGAGGAGTTTTTGCCATCACAATGGGTATGGAAGCTGTAACGGCTGTGAGTGGCGATCAACTGCAGCGGATAACGCTGGGCCAGGTCCGAGCGCAGCCCCTCCCAGGACGGGATGTATCGGTTGAGCGGTGGTCGCTCGGGATTGTCCGCAGTGTGCCGCTTCAGCAACTCGGGCACGAACTCCAGCTTGCCGCTCGGCGTCTGCAGGCCCATGCCGAATTTTTCGGCGAACTGGGACGGCAGCGGATGGGGTTCCTGCAGGTCCTTGCGCCGGCCTTCCGCGAACCAGCGCATGTCCACCGGATGGCGCAACTCGGGCTTCTCGGGCGGCACGACGAAATAGCCCTTGCGGCAGAACTCGCGCCACGAAACGTGATCAGGCAGGTCCGACGAGTCGAAGACCCGCTTGACCCAGTCCAGTTCGCTGCATCCCTCGGTGAACACCCCGCCAAGGCCCAGCCGGGTCAGGATGGCGGCGAAGATGTCGTAGTCGGAACGGGACTCGCCCAAAGGCTCGATGCACTTGTGCTGCAGCGTCATCACGCGATGATTGACCGTGCTAAACCCATGATGGGCGTAGCCGCCGGAATTCGCCCATTCGCCGATGTCCCAGCGCTCCAGCGCGGTGCACGCAGGCAGGATGACGTCGGCGAACTGGGCCTCGCCCTCCATCCAGATCGACTGGTTGACCACGAACTCGATGCTCGGGTGCCGGTAGGCTTCAGCCCAGCGTCCGGAATTCGTCACTGTGCTGAAGGCGGACCCGCCGTAGCGGTAGATCATGTGGATCGGCGAATATCCGGGCATGGGGTAGCTGAACGGCGCGAACTGGGCTTCCTGGGACATGCCGTCCCAGAGGTAGCCCGTCGCATGGCCGTTGATGATGGCGTCGGGCAGTTGCTGCCGCGGGACCATTTGCTTGACCGGATTCATGGACAGAATGTGCGGCATGCGCTGGTAATTGTTCACCGCATTGGCGGTCCACGCCAGGTCGCCGGATATGCCGCCGTCCGCGTAGCCGGGAAAATAGAAATGGAGGTCGTGGGGCACCCCGGCTTCAAGGCAGCCGAAATTGACCCCCGGCTTACCCCAGCCCTGCATCGCCATCATCATGATCATGCAGCGCGCCCATTGCGCTCCGGTCGCACCGCGGCCCGCGCCGCCGAATCCCGCGCCGGTCATCCCGACCGCGAGATGGACCTTTCTGTTCCCCCATCGGCGCGCAAGCGCACGGACGTCCTTGGCGGGCACGCCCGTTTCGCCCTCCTGCCACTCGGGCGTCTTGGGAACGCCGTCGGATTCGCCCAGAAGATAGGCCCTCCACTCGTCGAACCCGGTCGTGCGGGTGGCGATGTAATCCTCGTCGTACAAGCCCTCCACGGCCCACACGTACATGATGGCGGTGGCGAGAGCAGCATCGGTTTGCGGTCGGACCGGAATCCAGCGCCCGCCCAGCAACTGCGCGGTCGGGTTGCAGTGCGGGTCGATATGAACGAACTCAATGCCGAGTTCCTTGGCCCACAGGCGCCGCGGAGTCCCCTCGAATCCCGCATAGGCCCCGTTGGTACTTTCGGGGTCGCAGGACCAGAACACGATCATGTCGGCTTCCTTCAGGCAATCCTCGACGCCACCATAGCCGGATGGCACGCCGACGCGCATCGAGTTGCCGAAATGATGCATGGCACCCCAGTACCAGCCTTCCCAGCTATCCGGATTGGCCGCGACCCGGGTAAAGCCGATCAGGTTGGCAAAGCGCGTCAGCGCGCTGAGGTAGTAACCCACGTTGCCCCACTGGTGATGGGACGACATCGGGAAGGTGATGGAACCGGGACCGTGAACGCGCTTCTGCCGGTTGATTTCCCTGGCGACAATGTCCAGGGCCTCGTCCCAACTGATACGCACATAGCCGGATTTGCCCCGGTTCTGGGGATTGCGTTCGCCGTCAGGGTCGAAGTCGACCCGCTTCATGGGATGAAGGATGCGCTTGTCGGAATAGACCAGCGACTTGAGCGTCAACGCGTGGGGCGCGACCAGGCCACGCCGTGGCGGGCTGAAACGGCGGCCGCGCGCCTCGATCACATAACTTGGCGCATCCGTGCTGTCCAGCTCGATGGGCGTCACCCGAACGACGCGGCCATCCTTGACGTAGACGAACAGAGGCCCGCCGTTGGTGCAGGTGGTGAAGCGGCGGGTGCCGTCGCGCAAAGGCGTGCCCATCGGCAGGCCGACGGTCCGCATCATGCTCAGGGTCTGCATGAGCCAAACCAGCAGTTCGTCCTCGCCCTCGGTGACCACCTTGAAGTTCTTGGCAGCGTGGATGATTTCGCCCTGGTCCTGATTGGGAGAAAGAAACTTCAGGGCGGTGGCGACATCCTTGAAGACCATGCGCACGTCGGGCCGCGGATGCCTGCCGGCGCTGGACCGAACACGTCCGTTCTTTAACCTGATGACGCGACCGATGCTTTGATCCGCGAGTCCGATCCAGGCCACGAGATCGCGCTCCTTCAGGCGATCACGATAAGCGGGAAAGCGGCGTGCCGTCAGGTCAAGAACCTTGGGCAAAGCAAAAAGAATAGTCTTGAGGACCTGTCGTTTCATTATTCGATCCAAAGGGAAGCGGGGTGCGCTAGCGGTGGCATGACGTCGCGGACCGCAGCCAGGCCCGGGGCGCGAAAAATAACGTAGTCGATGTCTTCGATGGGCATTCAAATCTCGATCGGTGCATTAACGAGTCGTACGCGCTAGAACGTGTAGGCGACGTTCAGGAAGACGCTCAGGGGATCGAGCCGGAGCGTCGATTTGGAAACGATCTGCGTTCCAGTCGCGGTGTGTCCGTCTAACGTAAGGTTGGTCTTCACCGGCATATAGTTCACAGAGGTTCCGACAGACCAGTGTTTTGTAATGGCGTAACTTGCCCCGATCTCGAATACCGGATTCCACGATGAACTGAGTGTTGCGTGTGCCGAACCACCTGGACCAACGCTATCAGTGACAAACTGGCTATTGGTTGTCCGAACCTGGGTGAACCACGTATAGTTCACACCCAAACCGATGAATGGACGGAATTTCGAGCCGGCCGAAAACAGGTGGTATCGAAGTTCGATGGCGGGCGGCATTGGCCTCGTCGAGCCGAGGTTGCCATACTTCTCCAGCGTCCCATCGCCAACCAGATTTACTGTCAATGGCAGTCCCAGAAGCATCGCGACGCCAATGTTGTCCGTGACGTAGTACTCGGTGGTAATTCCCACCGTATTCGTTGACGTCGCATGCGCCCCGCTACCGGCTAGTTGGCGATTCACCGTTTCGCCGCCAATACTCTCCACAATGAGTGGCGTTGCGTCGCCCTGTGGCGCGATGTGAAGCCATCCTGTGGACAGCGTAATGCTTCCCGCTGACTGGGCGTTTGCATTGTCGGTCAGCGCAGCCGAGCAGAGGCAAGCCGCCATGCCGGCAGAGCTGATCATTCGTCTGTAATTCCTCACGTGTCTTCTCCTGTCTTGTTGCCCGGGCATTTTTGTGAACCCGTGGTGCTTCCTGTGGAACCGATGCGGCGCTCCGTCTGGGGTCGTTGCGTCGTTCCTCATAGGCTTCGACCGCTTATCAGGTCCGCCGGTTATGTCTGATTAGGTCGTTTTACTAAATGACATGAAACAGGCACGAATGTTTAGAACACCGCTACTGCCTCGTACACGTTATGTGGAAATACGCTTTCGCGTTATCCTTATCACCCTTTCTATTCTTCGTACCTCCTGGTGTCGAGACTTTAAACCGTCCAATTATTCGTTCTCTGCCTTTGGAATAGTTGCTGGTACAGCATGCCTCCATCGCCCAGCACGCTAGTAAGCGCGCATCGCCAAACGTTCAGTCTCGGGCGGGAATACGCACCACGCACCGTCGCGGTGCCGGAAGAAAAATAACCCAACCGGCCCTGTCGGCAGCAGTAGCTCGATACGCACATAGGGTCTCTGGTTTGTGCCCGCACGACCGAACCGGGTAATCCGAACCGCAGTCCCCGATATTGGCCCAAGCCATTTTTCAACAAGCGAACGCAAGGACCTTTCTGAAGCAGTATTCATCCTCTTTCCTCTAAACCGACGCGAGCGTTTAACTCTCTATCGCCGCTGGTACATCAACATTGCTCGCTCCGCGATGGCCTCGCGGCAACCGAAAGCGAAAATGCGAACGGAAAGCGCCCGAGCGCGGAAGTCGCCAATGCTTCGAGCGCGGGGTCGGGAAGTTCGACGTGAAGCGAAAGCCCGCGCGAAGTATCTTCAATGATCCTAACGGTTGCTCCCTCGACGCCAGCCTCCACGAGTGCCGACTGTAACGCGTCTACCGTTTCGCGCTGTTTCAGCCCCGGCTTGAAAATCTTGCCCACGCCTGTCAACGGCATCGCATCCAGGATTCTGATCCGTTTAGGCAGTGCCGCGCGCTCGCCTATCTCGAGTCGCACGAACTCGGCGAGTTCGTCCTCAGTCGCGGTTGCACCCGGTTTGAGCTGGACATAGGCAATCGGCAACTCCCCGGCGTGTGCATCGGGACGACCGACCGCCGCCGCGATCTTGACGGCGGGATGGCGATAGAGCGGTTCCTCGATCGCTGCCGGATCGATGTTGTGACCGCCACGAATGATCACTTCCTTTTTTCGACCAGTAAGCCAGAAATAACCATCGACATCGCATCGACCGAGGTCGCCGGTATTGAGCCAGCACCTGCCATCGCCGAGGTCCAGCCACAGTCCCTTGTTCTGCTCGGGCACGATATACCCGAGGAAAATGTTCGGGCCGGAAATAGTCAGCAGGCCGACCTCATCGATCTCGCAATCCCGTACATATCGCCCGTCAGCGTCGACGATGACGGCTTTCATCGCCTGGCCCGGAATGCGCAGCCCGATTGAGCCCAGCCTGCGCTGCCCCAGCGGCGGGTTGACGCTGCTCACGCAGGTCCCCTCGGTCAGGCCATAGCCCTCGAGAATCCGGATGCGCGTCCTTTCCTGAAAGGTCCGGAAAACTTCGACCGGCATGGGAGCCGCACCGCACAGTCCGTACTCCAGCGAACTCACATCGTGCTCGCCGACAGGAATATCGAGTAACGCCGCATAAAGCGTCGGGACACCGCTGAAGAAATTGATGCGGTGATGCTCGACGATTTCCCAGAAACGTTTGACAACGCCATCGCCCCGATAGCCTTGTGGCGTGCCGAGCACGACCTGGGCGCCTTTGGAAAAAGGCAGGAGACCCGTTGCCATGACGGCATTCACGTGGAAGAGTGGCAGTCCGCAGAAAAGCGTCTTGCCTGGCCCGACGCTGTCGCCGAAGAATTGACCCGTGCTCCAGGCATTCGCCACCTCATTGCCGTGGCGGCGCATCGCAATTTTCGGCAGGCCGGTCGTCCCGCCCGTACAGAAGTACGACGACACGTCGTCGGCGCCAATGTGCCGCGCGCCTTGAAGTGCCGTTCCCGACTCCTGCGCGATGGCAACGCCGAAGTCGTGGATCTCGATATGCGCAGGAACCGCGCCCCGCACGCCGCCCTCGCCGTGCAGCCTTGAACACTCGTTACGCTGCAGCATCCGCGTCGCGGACTGTTTTGAACCCGTCACACGTTCGGCCGGATTCACGAGCACCAGATCCTTCAGCGAAGAAACCTTGTGCAGCACCGCTTGTACCTTTTGCCAAAGATCAGTTCCGGGAAACGGCGCCAGCGTTACCAGCACGCTGGCGCCTGCAGCGTTGAGGAGTTGGCCGATGGCTTCCTGCTCAAGCAATGGATTGATCGCGCAGACAATTCCGGCGGCCTCCCCACCCCAGATCACGAAGTGCGTTTCAGGGAGGTTGGGCAGAACATATGCGACGACTGAGTCGCGTTGTACTCCGAGGCGCGAGAACATGTTCGCGGTGCGCGTGATATCTCGGACGAGTTCACTATACGTCCAGCACTCGGCGTTCCGATAGTCGTCGGCCGTTGCAAAGAACGAAAGTGCCGGTGCCGATGGATTAATCGCCGCGCCCCGGCAGATCATCTCGTAGGTGCTCGACGGGAGATCCGCCGGCAGCCCTTGCGTTTCGATGGCAAGGACTTCGTCTACGTTTGCGATGCCTTTCATGCTGCCTCTTCCACAACGACGTTATGCTGCACGCCCAGATTGATCGAGCGATCGTGGCTGACGATATGCGCCTCCACGACGTCCCCCACCTTCAGGTACTGCGGCCTGTCCGCCTGCATCTTCAGGAAAAGACGCCATTTTTCCGCTTCAGGCAGCTGCGCCGCGGCGCGTTGCTTTTCGGGCGATGGAATGCTCAGTGCACAGCCAGATGGCGTGCCCGTCGCGAGCAGGTCACCGATGCGCAGATCATGCACGCCGGAAAGCTCCGTCAAGGTCTCTGCCGGCCCATAGACGAGACCCGCAGTCGTGTCGTTCTGGCGGACGGTTCCATTGACCGTCAGTGTCAGCACGAGCTCCTTCAACTTCGGAATATCATGTTTCTCAAGGAGGCAAAGGTAAGGGCCGACAGGGCCAAACGTGCGGTAGCTCTTGCCCTTGTAGAACTGCATCTGCGGAATCTGGATATCACGCGCGGAGTAGTCGTTGACGATCACGGCGCCGGCAATGTACTCATGCAGGTTCTCGTCGGTGACCGTTTCGCGGGAGGTGACGTCGCGTTTGAGCACAAGACCGAGTTCGATCTCGTAGTCGAGGAACTGCACCTCCCTGGGCTTCACGAGGGGCGAGTCGGCAGGAACGATGCAGCTCGTCGCCTTCGTGAAGATCATGTTGAATTTCTTCACGTCCGGGTCCACGCCCGAGTCGATCATATGCTGGCGATAATTCGCGCCCTGGCAGATGAACTGCTGGTTGGCGGTCACGGGCGACAACCATTGCACATCCGATTCGGGAATCGGAGAACCGTCCAGTACCGCCAGCCGTTCGACGGGATTGGCTTCAATAAACTCGGCGGTCGACTTGAATTCGCCATGAATCGGCGTGATGGCGCCATTGGCGACTACGCCCCACTGGGCGCGGCCATCATGAAGGTAATGCAGAACGTGAAGTGCCATTTATCGATCTCCGGATTCTATGAAAGTGGGGTGGTTCAGGCGAAAAGCTTCGCCAACGTGCGCAGCTTGCTCAACGTCAGGTCGGGGCTGCGGCGCAGGTTTCTGAAAAGTGCCACGACGCTCGCGGGTGTGAACCTGGGCTTCGTGAAGCTGCGTGGCATCGTCGGTCCCCATTGCGCCATCGCTTCGCGGCTCACGGCATGGACACCCGTCGGCGCGTCCGCCGTAAAGAGGTCGCCGTCGCAATAGTGCTCGTGCTTGTCGCCCCATGGGTCTTGCCAGTAGTCGAACACCTGGCTGCCCAGGATATGTCGGCCGATCCCCCATGCATGCGTCCAGCCTTTGTCGCGCAGAATGCGCTGGCCCATGCCGACCGCGTCGGCGTCGACGACTTCGTACGCGCTATGGCTGTAGGTGGGCACGAAGCCTTGTGCAAGCGCGAGCGTATGGTGATCGGCTGGCTTGTCGCCGAGATCGAGCCGCATGAACGCGACGGCGGGCGAACCATCGGGAAGCACCTGCACATCGCTGGGGATGAAGCCGAAATGCCGCGTATACCACGCGCAGGTTTCCTGATAGTCAACGAGTTCGAGCACGACGTGTCCGAGCCGGATAATTTCCGGCGCGCCTTCGGGCGGTCGCTGCGTGCCGTTGATCCGGACCGTCGCATCCACGGAGTTGAACGGCAAGGGTGGCCGATGAGACAACGTCGAAGCTGGCTGCTGGCCCCATATCGCGTCGACGCGAAAGCCTGAAGGATCGGTCAGCCGTACCGTATAGCCGCCGCCGGGCAGGGGCGAGCGTTCGACGTCCGAGGCGCCCGGCAGTTTTGCAAGTGCATCAAGCTCGGCCCTGTTGTCGACCTGTAGCCCAAAACCAACGAACCGGGATTTCGAGGCCTTCCGGACGACATAGCAGAAGTGTGAAGCACCCGTTCCCCGCAGCAGCAGGAGCGCTTCACCGCGCGATACCGTTCGGAGCCCGAAGTCATTGAGAAATTGCTCGGCTTTCTCGAGATCCGGCCGGTCGAATATCAGATAGGCCAATGCCGACGCTTTCGTCGTAGGATCGGGGTGACGGGCTGGTTGTACAGTGGTCAGGTTCATGGCGATAAGAAATCACACGGTGTGAATGGGGTTTCGAGATGGCATGCGGCCTCGCGATCACTGCATGACCCAGCAGTGCTGACCGAGCAAGGAAAGACTCTCGCGCACGAGCCGCGACGCATCGGTCGCCGGGCCATCGTGAACGACGGTCTTGTCGGGCCGCACCACGGCGGCCCAACCAACCGGTACGAGACGCGGAAGGAACACACCGTCGAGGTCCTCCCAGCTGTCATGCCGAGAGAGATGCGGCCGCTCTCCACGGTGTGCGATCTGCACAGTGCTTCCGCCGGCACGCGCGAAGGCTGCTGCCTCAGAAGAATCAAGCGAGGCTCGGGCGTCTGTGCCAAATCCAATCAGCACCAGGCCCTGCCCGAACACCTCGTCGCTCGGACGCGCCTTGCCATCCGAACCACGTACCCGCCCCTGCCCAATGACTGCGCCGCGCACAAGCTTCGTCGGCGAGCGGCCTTTGACAAACACACCTCTTCTAGTTGTTTTTTTCGGCTGGATCTGCGATTCCTCGGGCTGCGCACGCAGCGGGAGCACCGGTGGCGAGAATTGCATTAGCCCATGAGCCCACGAGTCAATGCCGCCATTGCGCGGCGTGACGAGCTTTCTCATGAACCTTGCGAGCTTTGTTATCGCCTTCTCGTGGGGCCGCCTCTCCTCGTCGTAAGTGTCGAGAATGCGTGAATCCGCTCGCCCCTGCACCACCCATGCAAGCTTCCAGCACAGATTGGCGGCATCTCGCAGTCCCGCGGCCAACCCTCGGCCGACGGATGGAGGCCCAATGTGCGCGGCGTCGCCCGCGAAGAACACACGCCCCCGGCTGAATGCAATAAGGGTTTGCGTTCGGAAGCGATACACCGCCTTGCGCTCGATCATCGTGTCGTCCGGGTTGCCCGATGGAGCGACCATCTCGCGTATGCGGACCTCGGCTTTCATGTTCTCGCGGCGCTCGTCCGGCCGCAGCATGAACTTCCAGCGCTCACGCCCGCTGCGCCCGACCATGTATCGGTTTGGCTGACGGCGATCGGAGATGAACTCGATATCTTCGGCTGGGCGCGAAAGATGCCGCGCAGCGGCAACGAGCCATTCCTCGGCAAATGTCTTACCCCAGAAGTGCGGCCCCATAGTCTGCCGAACCAGTGAATACGGCCCGTCTGCACCGACCACGTAGCGCGCCCGGACGATGTGAGGGCGGCCGCGATCAAGCTCCAGCGACGCGAGCACATGGTCGCCTTCTTCCGTGAAGCTCCCCAGTTCGACACCTGGCGCGATATGCACACAGTCGTATTTCTCGAGCCGGGCCCGCAGGCACCGCTCGAGTTCGTGCTGGTACAACGTGACGGGCTTGGGATAGCCATCCAGGCGGCTCGCCGAACTGATTTGGCCGACCTGCCCCAGCATGGGCGTTCTCATCCGCACATATGGAATGGTGCTGGTCTCGAGATCGTGCTCCCCAATGCCCGCAAGCTGAAGGATGCGCAGCGCGTCGTTATCCAGCTCGATTGCCTGGCGCGCGATGGAAACCTCGGTTGACTTGTCGACAATCAATACATGCACGCCGTAGCGCGCCAGTAGATTGGCAATCGTTGCACCGACGGGTCCGCAACCCACCAGTAAGACGTCAACCACCGACGGTAATGCGCCAATCGGCGGACGAACCTGTTCATGCCGGCTCGACGGCGCGGCGCCGTCCTTTGCTGCTGTCTCCACAGTCACTCCAGATGTTGTCTGTTGTACTTGTATGTAAGGCCGGCCTTCGGGTCGCCTTTAATGACATTAAAGTCATTCGTGAGCGTTTTGTCAACCTAGACATTACGATCTATACTTAGGCATAACCAAAGCTTGGATCCATCATGCCGAACACTACAAAGCGTCCTACCCGTGCGGCGCCAATCGCCCCGGTTGCCATTCCCGAACAACGCGAGCCGCGCGGTGCGCGTCGCAAGCGCGAGACGCGTGCCCGTCTGCTCGACGCCGCCCTCAGGCTGATGGCCGAAAAAGGCATGGAGGGCGTGGCGATCAATGAAATCACCGAAGCCGCTGATGTCGGCTTTGGCTCGTTCTACAACCACTTTGAATCGAAGGAGGCGATTTACGCGACGCTTGTCGACGAGGTGTTCGAGGATTTCGCTAACATGATGGATCGCCTCGCCGCTGGCCTTTCCGACCCGGCCGAGGTGATCGCTGTCTCCGTGCGTCATACGGTCCTGCGTGCGCAGCAAGACCCCGTGTGGGGACGTTTCCTGGTACGTGAAGGGTTTATTCCGACGCATGCGATGAGCCGCGGACTGGGCCAGCGGCTGCTGCGCGACATGGTGAATGGCATTGCCGCGAAGCGCTTTGTGGTCGCCGACCCGTTCATCGGATTTCTTGCGGTAGCCGGTACGGTCCTCTGTGCAATCGCCGCCGAGCTGAACTTCGTCGCACCGGGCGCGCCCGCGGCAAGCGTACTCAAGGAGCTTGGCTTTAGCGGGGAGAACTTCCCTGAGCGTACTGCAGCAATGCTGCTGCAGACACTCGGACTCAAGCGCGCGGAGGCGGAGAAGATTGCAGCGCGTCCGCTGCCGGTCGTGGAGGAGACTGTCGACGCCGATTGAATCAAGAGGTCCGGCGCCATCGGTCTGATCGGCCTGAAGTCAGCCGGGTGCGGCCCGGCGGAGAAGCCCGCTCGGGCCGCTAGCGATTAAACTCAATCACCTGCTAAAGCCTCGACGCTAGCAATCAGCTCGCGCTCCTTGTCGGCGTGAGGCACCAATTCCTGTATCGGTTCAGCCTGCTAGAGCCGGGCATAACAACGCCGAACTTCTCGTACTCGCAGGGATGCGCGCCGGTGCAACGGCGGACTCGAACGGCGCCGCCGAAAATTCCCGGACGACTTCGCCAATTTGAGTGCCTATCCTTCTCACTGCGATTCGATGGCCGTTGACGA
The DNA here is from genome assembly GCF_050436205.1 of Paraburkholderia sp. MM5496-R1. NCBI lineage: Bacteria > Pseudomonadati > Pseudomonadota > Betaproteobacteria > Burkholderiales > Burkholderiaceae > Paraburkholderia > Paraburkholderia sp. MM5496-R1. The sequence goes on along the minus strand of NZ_JBNDLT010000001.1, from coordinate 1,079,816 downwards.
GTGCATCGTAGCCGGCCGATACGGGCTGGCTGACTATGCTGCGGCAGGTCAATGTTCGTGAGTCGTTCGACTTGCGTACACTCCAGGTGACGTCAAGCAGCGCGTGTGAGCCCGGCCACGATTCAAAACGCTGCACGTCGACGGAGACCTGATACGTGCGAGCGTCCTCGGCGTGACCAGGCTGGTCCGTGTCGGGGCCGCCCGCCTGTCGAGTCGCGGCCGCGAGCAGCGCATTGCGGATCTCGTCTGCAAGCGGCGATGCCCAGCGCTCGTTTTCCAGAATCCTGACGCGCGCCGCATCGACCTGTACGACGAACTGGCTCCTTGCGACTGAAACCGGCACCTTCACTGTGCGCATGTCGATCCGGAAGGCCGGACTGACCGTAACGTTTGCACGCGTCGGTTCGCTGTCAGTGCCGAGGGTATAGAAGCGGGCCGGCGGGGAAGCACAGGCGCTCAGCGCGGCCAGACCCATGACGGTCGCAATACGGGCGATCGCGCGCCGCGCGCGGGATTGGATCAGTTTCACCGTTGGTCTCCTTTCTTGCCGAACAGGAGCGCCTGGGGATGACGTTCCAGATAATCGGCGAGCGCATTGAGGGATTGCAGGGTGCGTGTCATTTCCTGCATCGCATCCTGGATGTCCGACTGCAGGGGCGCGGTCTGCCGGAGCGTCGTTTCGGCGGTACTGAAGGTTTTCTGCGCGGCCGCCAGTGTGTCGCGGGCTTGCGGAACGATCTCTGTGTCCATGTGCCCGAACAGCTTGTTGGCGTTTTCAAGTGCGCCGTTAAGGTTGGCTCCGATCTTGTCGAACGGCACCTGATTCAGCTTCCTCGCAATATCGGCAATCTGCACCTGAAGTTCGTCGAGGGTGTTAGGCACAGTCGGCAGTTCAATAGGATTGCGATGAACATCGACGCTCGCCCGAGGCGCTTTCGGAAACATGTCGAGCGCCACGAATAGCTGGCCTGTCAGCAGGTTGCCGGTTCGCAACTGACCGCGCATTCCCTCCATGACGAGGTTTTCCAGCAACTCATGACCACCCTGCGAGTTCGGAGCCGGTAGCGCTTCGTTGGAGCGCCGGCTGAGCCGGTCGGGATACAGCGCCATCGATACCTTCATGCTGAAACTCTTCTCCTTTTCGTTATATTCGATACCGATGTCCGTCACCTGCCCCAGCGCGATGCCTCGAAGGTCGACGGGAGCGCCGACAGACAGGCCGCGCAGCGACTGGTTGAACCGCATCACGACATTGAGCGGCGCGCCGTCGGGCTCGCGCATCGCGTCCGACTCGTCCGATGCGAGTCGGAACGCCGCCTTGTCAGCGGCCGGTTGTCCGGCGTCCTGACCCGGCGGCGACTGGAACGCCAGGCCTCCGACGACCACCGTCGCCAGAGATTGTGTATTGAGCTTCAATCCATTCGAATCGAGACGGAGGTCAACACCGCTTGCGTGCCACCACCGTGTATTGGTGCCGACATACTGGTCAAACGGCGCATTGACGAAAACATTGACGATCACGCCGGTGCCATGCGGATCCAGCGAGAAGCCGACCACCTGGCCCACCTGGATGCGACGGTAGAAGATCGGCGCGCCGATATCGACGGAGCCCAGGGAGTCGCCCCTCAGCGTATATTGATGCCCCGGCTGCCCGGACGTGACGATCGGCGGACTTTCGAGGCCGACAAATGCGGTTTGCCTTTCCGAAGACTGCCCGACGTCGACACCGATATACGCGCCGGAGAGCAGCGTACCGAGGCCCGAGATGCCGTTAGCGCCCACGCGCGGGCGAACCACCCAGAAGCGCGTGCCGCGGCTTGCGAATTTTTCTGCCTGTTTGGTCAGCTCGATCGTGACGATGACGTGCTGCAGGTCCTTTGACAGCGCGACCGCCTGTACGGAACCGATCTCCACGTCCTTGTATTTGACCTTCGTTTTGCCCGCCTCCATACCCTCAGCGTTGCTGAACGTGACCGTCACTGTCGGTCCCTTGTCGGTGACGGATTTGACTACCAGCGCCACACCGATCAGCGCACAGATGAGCGGCACTAACCAGATGAGGGAGGGAATCCAGCGTTTCCGCGGCTTGATGTCAGGTCTGGGTGGCGTTGGAAGATGCATCGCTCGGAGAGTAGTTCGCAAATATGAGGTTATTTAGGAGTGCGGACGCCGCTAGAACGGTATTCGTTCATCGCCGTGAACCACGCGCTGGCCCGCAGCGGACGTTGTCCCAGATCAGCCGCGGATCGAATTGATGCGACGCGAGCATGGTGAGAATCACCACCGCACCGAAAGCCAGCGCGCCCGGACCGGCAGTGACAACCGCAAACGAACCGAAATGCACCAGCGCGACCGTCAGGGCGACAACGAAGATATCGAGCATCGACCACCGGCCCACGCACTCGACGAGCCGATGCAGCCTCGCGCGTTCGAGCGGCTGCCAGTCCGGACTGCGACGGGCCGCTACGATTTGCAGCGTGAGAATGGCGAGTTTGAGCATCGGCACCACGACGCTGGCTACGAACACGACGACGGCGAGTGGCCAGTCGCCTGAAGTCCAGAAGTACGCCACGCCGCCGAGGATCGTGTCGTCCTCCGAGTGGCCGAGGGATGACGCGTGCATGATCGGCAACAGATTCGCGGGTATGTAGGCGAGCGCGGCGGCAAGAACCAGACTCGACGTGCGCGTCACGCTATCGGGATGGCGCGTGTGCAGCACCGATTCGCACCGCGAGCAGCGCTGCTCTGACGACGCCGCGATGTGCTTCTGCACCAGTCCACAGGTATGACAGGCTATGAGTCCAGCGCTGCGCGCCGTCATATGCGCCGCCGGCGCGGGCTTCAGGCCGAAGAACGTCGGGGCTCGCGGGGCGCACCTGCGCTTCACTCTGGTCCAGCGGATCTCAGCGGGTTGTCGAAACTTTATTTCGTCCCGCGTCGACCAGAGCACGCGCGGGTCGAAAGTGGCGAGAAACGCCAACATCAACGTGAGTGCACCGAATGCAAACAGTCCTGGCCCAGGGATCACCTGCGCCATGCTGACCATTTTCACGATCGTGATGACCACGCCGAGCATGAACACTTCGATCATGCCCCATGGACGGATGAGCTGCACGACGCGAAGCATTCGATTGAAATGACGTACTACCTTGCCAAGGCGCAGCGGAACGAGCACATAGAGAAGGGCGAGGAGTTCGATCAGCGGAAACAGGATCGCCGAGCAAAAGACCATCGTTGCGACGATGCGCATGTGCCCCGTCCACAACGAGCGCACCGCGCCGAATAGCGTCGCCTCCGACGTCATACCGTTGGTCTGCAGTTGTATGACCGGGAAAGCCTGCGCAATACAGAATGTGATCAAAGCTGCAACGGTGAGCGCACCAATCCGGTCGAGCGGCACGCCCGCTCCCTGCGTTCCTTCCAGGCCCGCACGGCAGCGCGAGCAGCTCGCAGTCTGCCCGCCCCGCAGCAGAGGCTTGCGAAACAGCAGATCGCACTCGTGACAGGCGATCAGTTTCTTATAGTCCATACAGGGAACTGGACAACCTGAAGTTCTGGCGCGTTCGATGCACGTGAAGTCCGGCTTGACCTTCCCGTGCGTGGGCGCATTCTGATTTCGGATAGAAAACGACTGCTCCGATACCCGCCGGTACAGTCGAGGAAGAGCGGCCTGATCGGCAGGTCGCTCTTCCCGTCTTCATCGACACGCGATCATTGCGACGACGCTGTTTGCGGCTGGCCCGGCGGCAGTTCGCCCATCGCCTGGAACAGTGCGACGGTATCGTTCATGCGCTGGCTTGCCGCGCGCACGGCGCCGATCTGTGCGTTGAGAAAGCGCTGCTCGCTGGCATGCTCCGCCGTTGACGGCAGCGAACCCATGCGGCGGCGCGACGCGGTATCGTCGAATCCCGCCTGCGCTGCCTGTGCCGCTGCTTCAGTCGACGCGAGTGTCTGTGCGTCGTTATCCAGCGCGGCAAGCGAATCCGCGACATTCTGGAACGCCGACAGAACGGTGGACTTGTAGTTCAGCACCGCCGCATCGTAAGCATCGATCGACGCCTTGCGGTGCGCGAACAGCGCGCCGCCATGGAAGATCGGCTGCGACAGGCTCGCACCGATGGCCCAGAGTCCGCCCGCTCCTGAGAGCACCGCGGGCCAGCTAAAGCCGCCGCGGCCCATCGAGGCCGTCAGCGACAGGCTCGGAAAGAGCTGCGCGGTCGCAGCGCCGACATCGGCGGCGGCGGCCTTCACGGCGGCGTCGGCTGCCTGTATGTCGGGGCGCGAACGCAGCAGGTCCGACGGCACCACGACGGGCACGTGTTCGGGCAACGTCAGGCTGTCGAGATCGGGAACGGCCGGGGCGTTGTCCGGCGTGCGGCCCATCAGCACCGCGAGCGCATGGAGGGCTGTGGCGCGCTGCTGGCGTAACGCAGGAAGACTCGCCGCAGCCGAAGCCGCATCCTGCGTCGACGCAAGCGCCTGCGCACGCGAGACCGAGCCGAGTGCGTAGCGGTGCTGGTCCTCGTCCGCGGCCGTCCTGGCCACGGCGACGAGCCGTTCGGTGAGCGCGATCTGGCGATCGAGTGCCGCCACGCTGATCGTCGTACCGACGATGTTTGCCGCGAGCGCGCGCCGCGCCGCCTCCAGTTGATACGCCTGCACGTCTACGCGAGCGGCGCTGGCCGCATTCGCCGAACGCGTCGCACCGAACAGGTCAAAGGTGTAGGACGCGAGAACCTGTCCGGCAAAAAAGTTATAGCGAACCTCGCTGGGGCCAATGCCGGGCACAAGCGGTGTACGCCCGCGATCGACTTGTGCGGCAGCATCGATTGAAGGCAGCGTCGATGCGCCGACCTGGGCGCGCAGTTCCTGCTGCGCGGCTGCGAGCGTCCGCTGCGCAGCCCCGAGCGTGGGGCTGTTGCGCAAGCCTTCCTCGACCAGTGCACTCAGCGCGTCCGACCGGTAAAGCTGCCACCATTGCGGAACGCCCACTGCGCCGATATCGAACTGCTGCGCCACGCCGCCCGCTGCGACGGTCTTCGCCGGCTGTGCCTCGGCACCGTAGTGCGCAGGCGAAGGCATCGCCGGGGGCGCGCCGTTCGGGCCGAACGTGCAGGCCGTCAGTGCGATGGCCACAGCCACGGCCATCACGGATGTCTTGTAGTCGAAGCTCATCATCAAACCTCCGAATGCTCGGCGACGACCGGTTGCATTCCGCGCTCGTCGTGCCGGACCCTGAAGCACGCCGCGTACAGCGCGGGCAGGAAGAACACGGTCAGTACCGTGGCGATCGTGATACCGCCCATCAGTGCGGTCGCCATCGGACCGAAGAAGCCCGAGCGCAGCAGCGGAATCAGCGCGAGGACGGCGGCGGCGGCGGTCAGCATGATCGGCCTGAAACGCCTTATGGTTGCGCCGATAATCGCGTCGAAGCGCGGCTGGCCTGCCGCGATATCCTGATCGATCTGGTCGACCAGAATCACGGAGTTGCGCATGATGATGCCGAACATGGCAATCACGCCCAGCAGCGCGACGAAGCCGAAGGGCTTGCCGAACAGCAGCAGCGCGGCCACGACGCCAATCAGGCCGAGCGGTGCCGTCAACACGACGATGAAGGTCCGCGCGAAGTTCTTGAGCTGGATCATCAGCAACAGCAGCACGGCGATGATCATCAACGGCATTTCGGCATTGATCGACGTCTGGCCCTTCACGCTTTCTTCGACCGCGCCGCCCACCTGAATGCGATAGCCGACCGGCAGCCTGGCGGTTTCCGCCGCGAGCGCACGTTCGATGTCGTGGGTCACGTCGATGCCCTGCGCGTCGCCGCGCACGTCCGCCTGCACCGTGATGGTCGGCTGACGGTCGCGTTGCCAGATGACGCCGTACTCGAGCGTATTGCGCACGTGTCCGAGCGAACCGAGCGGCACCGGGCCGTGGGGCGTCGGAATCGCGAGGCTCGTGAGCTGCGCCGGATTGACACGTTCGCTCTTGGGCGCGCGCAGATCGACGTTGATCAGCTTGTCGCGCTCGCGGTACTGCGTCACCGTGTAGCCCGATAGCGTCATCGCGAGGAAGTTCGACACGTCTTCCGACGTGACACCAAGCTGGCGCGCGCGGTTCTGATCGATCTCGAACGAGATCGAGCGCTCCGCCGGCTCGTCCCAGTCGAACTGGACGTTGCGCGTGCGGGGATCGGCGCGGACCTTGTCCGACACCGTCTGCGCAATCGATCGCACGGTCGCGATATCGTCGCCGCTCACGCGGAACTTGATCGGGAAGCCGACCGGCGGACCATTCTCGAGCCGGGAGACGCGCGCTCGCACGCCGGAGAAATCCTTCTCGAGCATGCCGTCGAGCCAACGCATCAGTTCCTCGCGGTTTTCCACGCTTTTTGCGGTAATCACGAACTGCGCGAAATTCGGCTGTTGAAGCTGCTGGTCGAGCGTCAGGTAAAAACGCGGCGCGCCGGTGCCGACGAAGTCGACGAAGTGGTCGATCTCGGCTTTGCCGTCGAGCACCTTTTCCAGGCGCTTCGCTTCACGCAGCGTCGCCTCGAACGAGGCGCCTTCCGGCAATCGCAGATCGACCAGCAGTTCCGGCCGTTCCGAGTTCGGGAAGAACTGCTGCGGCACGCGCGTGAAGGCCAGCATGGAAATCGCGAAAAGCACGACGGTGATGCCGAGCACGACCCAGCGACGCTCGACGCACCACGCAACCCATCCCGACAGGCGCCGGTAGAAGCCGGTGTTGCCGATTTCATGCGGATCATGGTGTGCACCGCCGGGTTCAGGCTTGCGTTCCGGCAGCAGGTGATAACCCAGCAACGGCACCAGCACGACGGCCGCGAACCACGAAACGATCAGCGCGATGGCCGACACTTCGAAGATCGAACGCGTGTATTCGCCCGTGCTCGATTTGGCGAGCGCAATCGGCAGGAAGCCGCATACGGTGACGAGCGTGCCTGTGAGCATCGGAAACGCCGTGCTGGTATACGCGAACGCTGCCGAGCGCGCCCGGCTCCAGCCTTGCTCCAGCTTCACCGCCATCATTTCGACGGCGATGATCGCGTCGTCGACGAGCAGGCCCAGCGCGAGCACGAGCGTACCGAGCGAAACCTTGTCCAGCCCGATATTGAACATGTGCATGCAAAGCGCCGTCACCGCCAGCACGATCGGAATCGTGATCACGACGACCATACCGGTGCGCAAGCCGAGCGAGACGAGGCTCACGACCAGCACGATCGCCACCGCTTCGCCAACCGATCTCACGAACTCATCCACCGAGTGCTTGACCGCGTGCGGCATGCTCGAAACCGCCGCGAGTTTCAGACCCGCCGGCAGCGTGGCCTGCAGTTCGGCGGCTTTTGCGTCGAGCGCCTTGCCGAGGTCGATCACGTCGCCGCCCTTTTGCATCGTCACGCCGATGCCGAGCACCGCCTGGCCGCCGACGCGCATCTGGGTCACCGGCGGGTCGTCATAACCGCGTGTGATCTTCGCGATGTCGCCCAGCCGGAACGTGCGCTTGTTGATGGTGATCAGCATGTCGGAGAGCGCCTGCACATCCTTGAGCGCGCCGCTCGGCCGCACGAACACGCGGTCGTCCGCGGTCGTGATGGTGCCGACGGGCGCCACGGCATTCTGTGCGTCGATCGCCTGAGCGAGCTGTTGCGGCGTGATCGAAAGCCGCGTGAGCTGCGCATTCGATATCTCGACGAAGATGTGCTGATCGGGGTCGCCAAAATAGTCGACCTTCGCCACACCGGGTATGCGCAGCAGGACTGTGCGCAGCTTGTCAGCGTAGTCGTGCAGTTGCGCCGGCGAAAAGCCGTCGCCTTCAAGCGCATAGATGTTGGTGTAGACGTCACCGAATTCGTCATTGAAGAACGGACCGACGGTGCCCTTCGGCAGCGTCGCGGCAATGTCGCCGACCTTCTTGCGCACCTGATACCAGGTGTCCGGCACTTCCTTGACGGGCGCGGAGTCCTTCATGGCGAAGAAGATCATCGACTCGCCGGGGCGCGAGTAGCTCTTGATGTAGTCGATGTTCGGCGCGGCCTGTAGCTGGCGGCCGATCCGGTCCGTGATCTGTTCCTGCACCTCGCGCGCACTCGCACCGGGCCAATAGGTCTTGATCACCATCGTGCGGAAGGTGAACGGCGGGTCCTCCGACTGCGCGAGTTGCGTATAGCCGATCACGCCGAAAAGCGTGGCGAGCCCGATCAGAAAGATCACGAGCTGCTGATGACGCAGCGCCCAGGCGGAAAGATTGAAGCTGCCTTCGCCAGATTTGTCTGCCCCAGAAGACGGGACAGGCGCGCTCTCGCGCACGGGTTCTTGGTCACGGGAGTTCATGACGGGAAATCCTCCCGATGCAGGGGCGCCACCACCTGCACGTGCTGGCCCGTGCTAACGGCGTGTACGCCCTGCACCACGACGCGGTCGCCGTCGCGGAGGCCCGATGCGATGGCGACCGTGCGCTCGTCGTACCGCTGCACCGTCACAGGACGCAGCTCGAGTGTGTCGGTGCCGGTACGCACCACCCAGACAGCAGGGTTCTCGCCCTGATGAAAGAGCGCCGTCACCGGCACAGTGAACGGCTGTGCGCCCGACGCGTCACCGACGACATCGAACGCAACGGTGGCCGTCATGCCGAGGCGCACTGCAGGGCTGGGCGCGTTCAGGGTGAGCTTGACGCGCCAGGTGCGGCTTTGCGGATCAGCGCTAGGCGACACCTCGCGCACGCGGGCCTCGAAGGTCTTGCCGGGTAGCGCCGGCAGCGTTACGCGCGCCATGCTGCCGACTGTCAGCGAGCTCAGCGTGCGCTCGGGCGCGTCGCAGACGATGTCTACGTCGCCCGTCCAGTCGAGGTGATAGATCGATTGGGTTGCCTGAACGTTCTGGCCCGTGTCGGCGTCCTCCGAGGTAATCACGCCGTCGTGGTCCGCAGTCAGCGTCGCATAGCGCAGATTGTCCGAGGCGAGCGCCATCTGGGCGAGCGCCGAGTCGCGCTGCGCAACAGCGGATGCGTACGCGTCCTGCGTCTGTTCGAGCTGCGCCGGTGCAATCAGGTTTGCCTGCGCCTGCGCCTGATCGCGATCGAGCTGTTGCTTCGCGTAGACGAACCGGTGTTGGGCGGCATCGAGCTGCGCTCGCGCGTTGGCCAGGTTACTGCGCAGATCGGTCGGGTCGAGCAGCGCAACAACCTGTCCCGCCTTGACGGCGTCGCCGAGGCGAACGCGCCGTTCGATGATCTTGCCGCCCACTCTGAACGAAAGCGCCGTGGAGTAGCGCGCCTGCACCTGAGCCGGCAGCGACGCACTTGCTGTGCGCCCGTCAGCGTGGACGGCCAGGGCGACCACGGGCTTTGGCTCTGGAGCGGCGGCTTCGCGCTGGTGGCATGCCGCGAGCATGACCGCGCAGCAAGCCGCAAGCACCATGCGTGCGCACTGCGGAGATTGGACGAGGGAAGGTAAGAAGCGACGCGCAGGCGCCTGCGCGATAGGGCCGGAATGTTTCACGATGTTCACAAGACGGGTGATAACCCTGGTAAGAAAGTTTCCCGATGCCGTGCAAACCCGAGTGCCAGCAAGCACGGTTCGCTATCAGCGCGGACGCATAAAACAAGCTTCGTTGATACGTTAGTCCTACTTATCGACGTGCATGTCGGTACTTGCCAGCTCGATGTGCCTCCACGCAACCAGTACGTGGGGCAGCGCCCGTTCATGCCTACCGCCCGGTGATCTGCTGGTCTGTCTGGTCTGTCAGTTCTGGCCGAGGACTTGCGATCGACCGCTAACGGAATTTTTTCGCTCCGTCGGCATCGTTGGGTCCTTCGTACGTCCGGTTGTCGGCGGCGCGGGTGACATTAGACCCATTACTGAGTATATTGTCAACTATGACATACAAATCTAGAATCCAGACTTCGAATAACCACGACTACGGAGCCGACATGCCACAAGCCCCCAAACCGCGCGCGAGCCGCGGACGCTCTCTCAAGGCGCCAAGTGCGTCCCGCGACGCGATCAATCGAAGCTATCCGCGCGGTGCCCGTCGCAAACGCGAGACGCGCGCGCGCCTGCTCGACGCTGCGCTGAAACTGGTGGCGGCCAAGGGTTTGAGCTCCGTCACGATTAACGAAATCACCGAGGCAGCCGACGTCGGGTTCGGCTCCTTCTATAACCACTTCGAATCCAAGGAAGGCATCTTCACGGCGCTCATCGAATGGCTGTTCGAGGAATTTGCGGATACGCTCGATCGCCTCGCCGCGGGGTTGTCCGATCCAGCGGAAGTGATCGCCGTCTCAGTCCGTCACACGCTCCTGCGGGCCTACCGCGAGCCAGTTTGGGGGCAACTTCTCATTCGCGAAGGTTTGTCGCCGCGCCTGCTCAGCAGGGGTCTCGGCCTGCGCCTGCTGCGCGATAGCGAGAAGGGCATTTCAGAAAGGCGTTTTGTGATCGCGGACCGGTTCATGTCCGTTATCACCGTGATTGGCACGGTGCTCGCGGGAATTGCCGCCGAACTGCAACTGGCCATCTCGTCGAAGCGGACCGTTCGTGCGCGAAAGGTGCTTCGCTCGAAGGAGGAGAAGTTTGCCCAGCGAACCGCCGCCATTGTGTTGCAGGCGTTCGGTCTCACACGTGTAGAGGCCGAGCGGATCGCGCGACGTCCACTGCCCACCGTTCCCGATGCTCCGACCTTGCCGTGACAGTGCAACTAGCGCGGCGTTTCCGCGCCATCGCAGGTGCGGCCGCCCGGTGCAGTGTCGGGTTGGTGGGTAGGCGGGGCAGGTGCCCGGACATCGAATCGGGCGATCGCGATGCCGGTCAGCCCTGGTAAAGCGCACTCGCGAGATAGCGGTGGCGCAGTTCCCGCAATGCCGATGCGAGGATGGCGCTGACCGGCAACGCGAGCAGCACGCCGAAGAATCCGAACAGCCGCCCAAACGCCAGCAACGCAAAGATGACCGCGAGCGGATGAAGGCCGATGCGCTCGCCAACCAGTCTCGGCGTCAGCACAAAGCTTTCAAGAATCTGGCCGACGCCATACACCGCGACCACCACGGCGAGGCCATACCAGTCACCGAATTGCAGCAGCGCCGCGAGGAGCGCGAACGCGAGGCCGGTCGCAAAGCCGATGTAGGGAACGAATACGGCAAGCGCGCTAAACAGACCGACGGGCACCGCCAGATCCAACCCTGCAATCGTCAGCACAGTCGGGTAGAACACCGCGAGCACTGCAATCACCAGCAGTTGCCCGCGCAGGTACTGCGACATCATGCAATCGATCTCTCCGACGAATTCCCGTGTCTTGCCGAGCCAGCGCCGCGGCACGAAGCTCGCCATGCGCTCGAACGCCTCGTGCCTGTCGTAGAGCAGATAGAACAGGACGAGTGGCATCAGCACCGCATTGCTCACGACATTGATCATCACGTTGCTGCTGGTGCGCAGGTACTGCCATACGGCAAGCATCGCGCCCTGCCCGTCCGCTTTGAGACGGGCCGCCAGCACCTCGCGGATATTCGTCACATCGAGCGAATAATCCAGCCCCAGAAAAGCCAGACGCGGCTTCAGCCATCCATCGAGTTTGGCGACGATAAATGGAATTTGCCTGATGAGTTCCGGCCCTTCCTTCTGGATAACTACGCACATGAGCAGCATGACGAGTGCGACGGACAGAGCAAACAAAGACATCATCACCAGCGCCGCAAGGCCGCGCGGAATGCGATGGCGTACCAGCCACTCCACGCCCGGCTGCAAAATGTATGCGACGAGCGCACCGAGCAGAAACGGCGTGAGAACGGCACGCAGGTTCCACAGCAACACGCCGGCCGCTAGCGCAACGGCGCCCCAAAACAGAGATTGACGATGGTATACAGTCATAAGCGCCCCCACTGGGCGAGTGATCGAGTGGCTTTCGTCGTTGAGCCGAAGCATCGGCGGAAGTGTCCGTCTTAACCGCAGGAGCCGGCGATGCCTGGTCGCCGCGCGGCGCATCCGTCAGATCGGCGTCGCGCCGCTAGCCGCGCTGTGGGTACGCCTGTCGTCACCGTGCTGGCGCGACGGGTCTTGCGGCGTCGCCGGTTTGCTGGTGCCTGTCCGCGATTGGCCGCCGGGTTGCCCGGTGACTTCGATCCACAATGGACGCACCATCGGATCGGGCGGCGACATCATTGCTGGTGCTGGCATCGCGGGAACGACAATCGCGATGACGCGCGGCGTGGGCGTCACGGTCGTGGAACAACCGCAGACCGTCGCAACAAGCGGGAACGAGCACAGCAAGGCGAAAAAGAAGCGCGATCGGCGCGTCATTCCTGCCGCCGATGCAGCGAATCGTTCAGGTCTGGTTGAGCAGTCATGGGTGACATCTCCACGGTTGATTCAGCGTGCGCTGGCATTGCGGCGACTCGCCTACAGCAACTTCGGGGACGAGCCACTATGTGATAATATTATCACATTCGCGCGATCGGTCAATATTGATTGTAAAGATCGAGCCGCGCTGCATCCGCCATCGGCGGTACGCCGTGCGCTGCGCTGCCGGTCCGGCTCCCGGCCAGTTCGCGGACGCGCAGCGGGCTCAGTGCGCCAGGACGCTCGGGTGCGCGGCGAGGCGCTCGACCTCGAGTAGCGCCTGACCAAGCACATCGATAGCTCCATTCGTGGTGGAGGCCGTAGCTGCGCTGCGCAACGCGTGCTGAACGATGTCGTGAATGACGTCCGTGTTCGATGAACCGGCGTGGAGCGTAAGTTGGTGTGCCATAAGTATTCCTGCGTAAAAACGAAGCCTGTTTCGTGTGGACGCAGTATAAGCAAAGCGCGCCGCCATTCGACGCGCGCAATTATGAGTTGCGAGATCTTCAATACACGGTTTGCGGACGTATTCCGATACCCACGTAGCGTCTTGTCGACGAACGGCGATGGAAGCGCGCATGCTCGACGGCTGATCTCGTTTGTGTAACGACCAGCGGATACCGTCGAAGCGAATTGCTGCGTGTCATTCAGACAGCCCGCACCGTCCCTGCCTCCGGACACACTAAAGAAGCACGCACTGCTTCAGCGCAATCGGCTACAACCTTGCAGCGACGGCAACTATCCGTTGCCCCGTAGATGCTTGTAAGCCGACCGTAAATGACTAGACTGGCACCAACGAACTGGCAAACAGCACTCATGCCTCGCCAGACCGTTGTTCCCCAAACACCGCGTCTCCTGAATCCGACGCTCGATATTGAGTCTGATCATGCCAAAGTCGAAGACCTTCATCCCCGTCCCTGTTGTCGCGTCGATCTTGTCCTTCTCGACCGCCGCATTCGCTAGCAGCAGCGGTCCCCAAACCTGGGAGCAAGCGGCTGTGCAACCGGTTCAGCGTCAAACGGTCAGCTACCATGACCACACGGACGCCAATACACAACATGCAATGGACTTTCAGGCGGTGTTAGCCCGCGTGGAAGCCCAGCGGCAAGCGTTCAACAACTACGGCGGGGTGACTAGTTCGTCGGCTTTCCTCCCGTCAGACAACGTAGCGTCGGGTAGCCCCGTCGACTTCAGTACCGCAACAGCGTCCTGGCGTTACAAGGCAATCTTGGCCGCGCGTTGATACGGCTCGCGGCTGCTAATCGCATCAAAATCAAGACAACCAACTGTAGAGAATTGAACTGTAGAGAATTGAAATGAAAAAGATCTTCCTTGTACTGTTCGCCTTCCTTACCAGCACATCGGTGCTTGCGCAAAGCAATCTGCCGCAGCAATTGCCGTCGCAGCAGCCAGCGTCCGCCGTGCAACCGTCCACGAAGCAGCTTTCACAGGGTGGGCCGCAGCTTCCGCAACCTCCACAGCTTCCGCAGATTCCGCAACTTCCGACACAAGCGTCGACGCAAGTCCCGACCCAGCTTTCGAAATAACCCCGTATGGCTGCGCAACCCGCGCAGCCATACCTGGGAGACCGGCGATTGTCGCGGCTACCCGGATTCTGTTCATCACCGTAGGCGCATGTGATGCACGACGGCGTTTGCCGGCGATTCGTTCATGACGCCGGCAGATCGCTGGCCGCGAGACCGTGGTTGGTTGAGCAATGGACTGCTCTCAACCCTTCCTCAGCAATTCGATGAGGCGCGCGCACAGGTCGCGGACATCGCGCATGGACTGCGTGTCGCGTGCGGGGGCTGCCGACGCGATGAAACGGACGATGCCGGGTTGCCGGCAAATCGAACCGCAGCCCGGAGGCAGCGATGGAATGCCATGAACGCTTCTGGAGAAACGCTGTCCCCGAATCCGTAGGCGACGTCGCAGTATCCGAACACTATGTGGCGTCGTGCGCTGTCCTTCAATGCCGGGTAACGGACATCACGCGTTGCGGGCCGCTGGCCCGACTATGATGGAGATGGGCACGCGCTTATCATGCCCTTCACGCGCTGCCCGGGTGTAATTCAGCGGCCGGCACCGGTAACGATGCCGGCCTCTTTGTATCTACGAAGCACTGATCACCGCGTGGCCGCCAGTACGCGCACCGGAATCGACTTCGCGCCCGGCACCTTGCTCTCTTTCGCGTAGTGCCATAGCGGCAGCAGCGGATTGCATTCCGGGTAATAGCCGCCGATGCATCCCTGCGGCACGTCGAACGGCACGACGGTCAGTCCGTCGACGTGCCGCTCGACGCCGTCGTCCGCGATCGTCTCGAGGCAGATGCGGTCGCCGTGCGCGAGTCCGCGCTTCTCCATGTCGGCCCGATTCATCAGAATCACCATGCGCGAACCCTTGATGCCTCTGAAGCGGTCGTCGAGGCCATAGATGGTCGTGTTGAACTGGCTGTCACTGCGCAAGGTCATCAACCGCAGCGAATCGGGCTCACGCGCGGGCATGTCCGGATCTTCGCCGATCGCAGTCGGCACCATGAATTCGGCCTTGCCGCTTTTGGTCTTCCACTTGCGCTCCCGCGCCGGCAGCGGCCGGATCACGCCGCCGGGTGTCCACATGCGCGCCTCGAAATCACCGAACATCTCGGGCCATGTCTTCGACATCTCCAGACGCACGCGCGAATAGTCGTCGCGCCATGCATCCCAGTCGACGCTCGAGCGCTCGCCGAGCGTCGCCTTCGCGATGCCCGCGACGATGAACGGCTCCGAGCGGATCGTCGGCGCGGCCGGTTCGGCCATGCCACGCGAGCCATGAAAGTGCGCCGTGCTGTCTTCCATCGACACCGCCTGCGCGCCGCCCGCCTGCCGGTCGATCTCGATGCGGCTCAGACACGGCAGCAGATACGAGCGCTGGCCGTGCACCAAGTGGCTGCGATTGAGCTTGGTCGCCACGTTGACGGTCAACCCGAGCGCGGCCCACGCCGGTTCGGTGCGCACCCGGTCGGGCACCGAGCGCACGAGGTTGCCGCCGAGGTTGATCATCGCGTTGACCTTGCCGTCGAGCATCGCCTCGAAGGCCTCGACGATGTTCATGCCTTTCTCGCGCGGCGGCTCGAACGAAAACTGGCTGGCCAGTTGATCGAGCGGCGCGAGCTCCGGCTTTTCGGTAATGCCGACCGTGCGCTGCCCCTGCACGTTCGAATGCCCGCGCACCGGCGACGGCCCGGCGCCCGGCTTGCCGATATTGCCGCGCAGCAGCAGCAGATTGCACAGCATGCGCACGTTCTGCACGCCCATCCGATGCTGCGTGAGACCCATGCCGTAATGGATGATCACCGCGTTCGCCTTCATGTACTCGTCGGCGGCTGCCTGGAGCGCGTCGCGCGGCAATCCGCTCACTCGCTCGATGTCGTCCCAGTTCGCGTCGCGCGCGTACTGAGCGAATTGCTCATAGCCGTTCGTATGCTCGCGGATGAAATCGACGTCGACGACGCGCGCGTCGCCCGTGCTCACCGCGCGATCGTCCGCTTCGATGACGAGCTTGCAGATGCCGAGGATCGCGGCGCTATCGCCACCCGTCTTCACCTGGTGGTATTGCGTGCTGATCTGCGTATCGGTGGGTGTGAGCATCTCCAACGCTGACTGCGGGTTTGCGAAATGCAGCAGCCCCGGCTCGCGTAGCGGATTGAACGTGATGATCGGCACGCCGCGTTTGCGCGCGTCCTGCAACTGATGCAGCATGCGCGGACTATTGGTGCCGACGTTCTGGCCGAAGAAGAACATCAGGTCGGTCTTCTCGAAGTCGTCGAGCGAGACTGTACCGACGCCCACGCCAATCGCTTCCTTGAGGCCGACGCTGGTGCTTTCGTGGCACATGTTCGAGCTGTCGGGCAGATTGTTGGTGCCGTACATGCGCGCGAAAAGCTGCAGCATGTACGAGGTCTCCAGTGAAGCGCGGCCCGAGGTGTAGAACACCACGCTGGCCGGGTCCAGCGTGCGCAGCTCGGCGCCGATCGCATCGAATGCTTGCTGCCACGGCACCGGCACGTAGCGGTCGGTAGGCGGGTCGTAGCGCAGCGGCTCGGTCAACCGCCCCGCTTCCTCGAGATCGTGGTCGTGCCATTTGGCGAGCTCGCTGACCGTGTGGACCTCGAAGAAATCGGGCGTTACGCGTTTGGCCGTCAGATCCCACGCGGTCGCTTTCGCACCGCTTTCGCAAAACTCGAACGTATGCGGATCGGCCGGCTTCGCCCACGAGCAGCTCACACACATGAAACCGTCGGGCTTATTCTGATGCATCAGAACCTGGCTATCCTTCAGCGGTGCTTTTTCCTGCAGCAGGATCGTCGCCACCGCCTTGACCGACCCCCATCCGCCCGAGGCGTAGGGATACGCGTCGCTTTTGTCTTCCTTGTTCATGAGTCCACCCGTTTGGCCGTAAATATCACGTCATGACGTACCAGCACACGGCGTTCCCGCTGCGGCGCCCGGTCGCGGTACGATGTTTGCTATCCGCAGGCTGACTCGCCGTGCCGCAAGCCAACCGCCAACTTCATGACCGACACCTCCATCCCGCGCGACACGTCCGCCCGTCTGAACGCGATGCGCAGGACGTTGCGCGAAGTGTTCGGGATCAGTCGGCTGCGCCCCGGCCAACGGGACATCATCCGCAGCGTCATTGCGGGCGCGTTCTCGGCAACGCATCGAACTCGTCGTCGTCGATGAAGCGCACTGCGTATCGCAGTGGGGGCCACGATTTTCGGCCGGCATTCCTGCGCATCGTCCGCGCGGAACGCGCCATGCCGCTCCTCGCGCGTACCGCTGTCCGCGATCATGGGGCGCGCGTTTGCGCGCCCGAACCGGAGCCCTGCCATGAAAACGCTCGAGTACAAAATCGGTTCTCCGTGGTATCAGGCCACCCGTGCGACGCTCCGCCGAGCCGTCCCATCGGGGCTGTTGGCCGGCTGCGTGTCGGCGGCGACAGCCGCGGCGGCATCCACGGACGCATCGGGCAGCCCGCTCGCGCCGATCAATGCCGTCACCCACTGCCTGTGGCCGCAACGCGCGCTGCGTGAACGCGGCTTCAGCCTCCGGCATACGGTGACCGGCTTCGCGATCCATCAGGCAGCCGCGATCTTCTGGGCAATGATGTTCGAGCAACTGGTTGACCGGATGGCCGGCCCCGACCCGTCACGACGGCCCGGCGCGACCGCGGTGGCCGCGGCCGCGACCGTGGCGAGCGCGTATGTGGTCGACTACAAGGTGGTGCCCAACAGGCTCACCCCTGGATTCGAGGCGCACCTGTCGCGCCGCTCGCTCGGGAACGTCTACGTGGCGCTCGGCGCGGGCCTGCTCGCGGCCGCGCTGCTGCGGCGGCCGGATCGATGAAATGCGCTCGCGCAAAAAAGAGCCACCAGCCTTCAACCGGCATGGTCGCCTCAAGCGCATTTGAGAACGATGTCCCCTGGAGTCCGAACGGAGGACAAAGGCAGTATAGGAAACGCGCCCCGCCGCGCACGGTGCCTCGGCCAGGCGCAAGACGTGAGCGATCCGCGAAGCACCGGGCGCGCTCGCAAGCCTGCGAGCATCACGCCATCTGCTCCGCCGGCACCGCCACCGAACGGCCCGCGAGCCGCTCGAATTCGTCGACGTCGTGGCTGCAAAAAATCGTCAACGCGGGGCTCGCCCGCTTCGCCAGATCACGCAGGCGGCGCTGGTTGTACAATCGCGCCGCGCGATCCTTTTCGAGCATCCACTGATAGAAGCGCAAACCGGGTGCGCAATGCGGACGCACCGGGTCGAGCTCGCCGTTGTCGAAATAGGCGTCGCCCGCGAGCAGCAACCAGCCGCCATCACCGTGTACCGCGACGCCCGCGTGACCATAGGTATGGCCTCGCAACGGCACGAGCGCGATCTCGCTCGCGAGTTCTTCGATCGGATGGACCTTGGCGAAGCCCTCCCAACGCTCGGTGTACTGCGGCGAATGCACGCGCCACATGTTCTGATACGACCACTGCTGCGGCCTGAAGCGCTGCCGGTCCAGCCACGTCTTCTGCTGCGCCGCGTATTGGCGCTCGCTCGCGAGCATGTGCACCGTCGCGTGCGGAAAGTCGTCGAGCCCGCCCGCATGGTCGGAATCGAGGTGCGTCATCACGATGTGGCGCACGTCGGCCGGGTCGAAACCGAGCCGCTCGATCTGCCTGATCGCCGTCATTTCATTTCGGAACTCAGGCTTCAGCAGCCTCAGGAAGAATTTGCCGAGGCGCGAATAGGGATCGGCGACATCGCGCAAACCGAAACCGGTATCGACGAGCACGAGCCCCGCCGGACTTTCGACGAGCAGACAATGGCAGGTCAGATGCCCGCGGCGGATCAACGAATCGGGGTGGCCGTTGAACAGCTTGCCGCACAGCGGGCAAGTCGAAATGCAGTTCAGATGGTGCACTTTCATGCCGCGCTCCCGGTCACGGTGACTGCATTCCTGCTTGTCGCTTCCGGGGCAGCCGTCGCGCGGCACGACCGTATGCGTCATTCAGCGAACAGATCCAGTCCGAACACCTCGACGTGATCGCGCAGCAGCGACGACACATAGCCCGGCGGCCGCCCGGCCTCGCCGCTCTCGCGCTTGACCGAAATTCGATAGCTATGGCCGTTCGGCACGTCGGACAAGCTGTATTGCCGGATCTGCTGCAGGCCGAGCGCGGGCACATCGACCGCAATGCCGATGTACTGGCCCGGCTCGAAGTTCGCGACCGGCTGTTCGTCCTTCGGTAAATATTCGCCGACGATCGGATAGTGCTCCGCCTTCACGTCGAGGCTCGCGTGCGTGTTGGCGCCTCGAAGTGCCGTCTGCAGAAACGTTGAATGATCGTATAGCCGTGCGCGGCCAGAACCGGGGCCGTGGCCTTGACGATGTCCTTGGTTTTCTGCGTGAGCATTTCTTTCCTCCTGCAATAGGACGACTGGTTGCCTCGCTCGTGCGCGTAAATGGTGGGGTGGAATTGTCCGAGCGCGCATACCCCTTCAAGCGTATCCAGGCGACCATGCTCCTCCAACCGATGCTCGCTGTCCACAAGCTGAAGGCCATGGACACGCCCGAGCAAACGCGCGCGCCGCGACACGTCCAACATCGGTCGTCCGATTGCAGACGAACGCGGGCCGGTCAGGAAACGTGCCGTGCGCGCCCACACGCGCTGGAAGCATTTCCGTCAAGGTCCGAAAAACGTGTTGCAGAATTTGCCGGCCACATTGCACGTCTGTTGACCCGAAGGCTGCACATTGGTGCGCTCGGCCGACGTCGCGCACCCACCCATCATGGCGACGGCAAATGTCATCACGAGCGTTCCGCGCAGCGCTGCCGCGCGCCGATTCTTCGCTGCGTGAGTCGCGTTGCGATCACCATCGCAACGCGCGGATGCGCCGCGCTTGCGTGCATCGGTAGCGCACGAGCCTTGTCCGACATCAGGCATTTCGCCCTCCCTCGCGATAGTCACCACGTTCATCGTGCCAAGCACAAAGGGATTTCCAACGAGGGTACCCGAGCGCTGACGCGATCACCACACCGCCTTTTGCTATTTTGATCCAGATCAGAAGTCGACCGACTAACCGACGACGGCGCGAACTTCATTTGCACACGCTGTCATCACGACGTCACACCAACAGTCGAGCGTAGAAGCAATCCGGCGCGTCGGTTCGTCGAATGTGGGTCCCGCAAACTGCGGCGCGAGAGTGGACGGGGCTGTCCACAATGCGGCTGTCTCCGACAACTCACTGCGATGTACTTTTTTTTTTGCAAATGCGAGCATGCTGAATCCGGCGTTTTCGACATGTCATCAAGCCGGTATGACTTACTGTGAACGACGAGTAAGCTGGAGATAACAAAACGGGGAGAGAACCTGTGAAAGCCGCGCGTAATCACAACGACGTCACAAGGAAATTGACGCATATCAGCGGGATTGTCCAGCGCCTCGAACAACTCGTTCAATCCGACCGCGTCGACTGGCAGGGCACGGGAATTGCGACGCTGGCTTACTGGCGCGCGCGCATCGAGGCCAACGCCGAACTGCCGCCGGCGCTGCAGCCGCAAGCGCGGCTCGCTACGCTCGAAGCACGGAGCCAGCGCCGCTCGAGCGCGCAGGGCGGCAATTAACGCCGCGCCCGTCGCGCATGATCATCGCGCACCGGCACGATCACACACTCACGCGACGAAGGACATGATGATGATGCGGACCTACGAATACCACGGGTTCACGATCGAGGTGACCGTCGAGGCGGATTTCACGTTGCGCCCCGCCGGGCGCGCGGCGGTACGCACACGCTACGCGGCGGTGGTTCACATCTATCAGGCGGGCGCTGCGGTCGCAACGTTCTCGCCGCTGCGCGTCGACATTGGAGGCAGCCGGCCGTTCGACACCGAGGCCGATGCGTTGATGGGCGGATATAGCGCGGCGCGGCGAATCGTCGACGACCTGTTCGCCCGTGCGGCGGATGCCGCGGACTCCGCGTTGAGCGCCCTCACGAGCAGCAACGCACTCCGCTCGCGGCAGCCGACACCGCGTTGATCGATTGCTGGGCAGCGGGAATGGCGCATGCGGTATCCGCCGGCACCCTTTCCCTGGAGAAACGCCATGTCCAATGACGCCTCATCGCTGTCGCCGTCGATTACGTCGATGATCCGCCTCGACCATATGCACGTGCTCGCCGCTTCGCACCGATACCACGCGTCCACGCCGTGGTGGCGCAAACGCGCGATCGTCAACGGCGTGTGCGACGCGCTCGATATCCACGCGCAGCTCGAGGAGGAAATTTTCTACCCGGCGCTCGGCCGCGCGCTCGGCAATGACGAGGCACTGAGAAAAAGCCGTCCCGAGCACGACGAGATGCGCGCAACGATCGCGAAGCTGCGCGGGATGGGCCCCGAAAACGCCGCCTACGACGGGCTCTTTTATCAACTGATCCGCGAAGTCGCTCATCATGTCGCCGACGAGGAAACCATCCTGCTGCCCGACGCCGAGCGCGTGCTGAAGAACGAACTGCAGTCGCTCGGCGCCGCGATGACGCGCCGCCGGATGCAGTTGCTCGGAGAGCGCCCGATGGACATTGCGGTGAATGCCGCGGGCACGTTTCCGATCGCCACGCTGCTGCTGGGATCGACTGTATTGCTCGCGTTGCGGCATTGGCTGCCGAGGTCGCGGCGCGCGGCACAGACGCGGCGTCAATGGAACTAGCACATTCTACTAACACCACGGGGCGCCGCCCGCGATCGCGCATCAACGATTCGGGCGCGATGCACCCGGCGTGCTCCCGCGCCGCTGTTTCGTCTTCGCCGGTTCACCCGGCTCGACGAGCCCGGCCGCGACGCGGCGCGCGGTTTCGGCCGCGATGTCGAGCGCGTCGTCCCATGACACGTGGCCGCACGTCCCGCGTCGCTCGAAGATCGTGTGATGCTCACCGCCACGCTCCGTCACGACCACGACCCACTGGAAAGCGCCTTCCGAATCCCGGATGACGGTCCAGCTTACGAGGAAGTCGGCAATCTCTATCGTCTGCAGGCGCATGTCCGGCTCGCTGTCGATCCGCTTCGTCGACCGGCTCTGTCCGAGTGTACGCATGGCACGAGGTCCTTCGTTTTGGCCCTTCGTTCAGGGCCTGGTTCTGCTACAACGTGCCCGGCAGATTGCCTGCCGGCATCGGGCTGTTTCGGTTCGTCGTTCATCACGGCTCCCTTGATCGATTCATGTCTGGGCCGAGCAAGCGCTATACCGCATGGCCGCGCGAGAACCAGAAACATTGGATCGCGCGCATGGGTTCGAGCCTCGTTGCTGGACCGGCAAGCTGGCCTGGCTAGAAACTCATCGCGAATCCGAACGACACCCCGTGCACGTTGCGACCGAACACATAGCGCACCATCGCCCGCGTACGGGTGACGATGACGGGATACCTGCTGCTGTCGAGTTCGAGGCCGACTCCCAGCGACGTGAGGTCGTTGAAACCCAGCACGCCGGCACTGTCGCCGAAATAATGCGAGTAAGCGGCTTCCAGCACGTAGCGGACCGGCCGGTCCAGCGCGTGCCAGCCGGTGGGCGCGCGCCAGCGCGTCCATAGGCTCACCTGCTGCGCCATGGCCGAGCCCTGAACGGCCTCCGACGAACCGCCGAAGCTGCGCAGGTAAATATCGGTTGCCCGCAATTCGGCGTCGATTTCGTAGTTTTCGCGGTAGTGTTCGTAGTCGAGCATCAGGGAGCCGCCATAGCCGTAGGCGTTCAGCGAGCCGTTTTCGAGGAACTGCAGGTTGCTGTCGGTGACATGATTGAAGAGGGTCTGCCCCACCTTCAGGTCACTCGAGACACGCCCAATCGTGCCGTTCAAGATCGGACGGAACACCAGTTCGTCCGTGATGCGGAAATCCCACCCCAGGCCGACCGTGCCACTGAAGGTGTTCCACTTCGTCGGCACCGCACGCTGCTGGGCGCCATCCGTGGCAATGAAGATCGGATCGTAGCGGCTGTAGGCGAGCGTGCCCTCCATGTACAACGGAAACGACCTGCTGAGGGTGAAGCCGCCGCCAAATTGCGTCTGCCCGAAGCCGGGATTACCCGTCAGGCCGTTGTTGACCGACAGGTTACTGGTCGTCACGTCCGGGACTGTCGTGTAAGTCATGATCGCGAGCACAGCGTCTGCGTGCTGCTTTACATTGCCGCCAATCACGGTATTGCTCGACAATTGCCTCGGCGCGACCTGTGCGTGCGAAGGGCAGGACAACAGGTTCAAGGTTAGAGCGGCACACGCCCCAAATGCGCGAAGTGACCAACACTTCCGAAGCGCCGGCATAGTCAAACAACCTCGCCATTTGTCGACGAGATTGCAGGCTCACTTGCAGGGTCATACACGGCATATCCAACGAGCATGACGCGCTCCTGTCAGTCGGCTGATCGTGTTCGTCTTCCGCGAAGTCGCCATCCCGTTGCACAAAAGCACGCGCACGCAACTGATGCAATTCCGACGGGCATTGCGCCGCTCACAGCACCTGGAAGGTCTGCGTTAGTATGTGATAGAAATACCTGAAAGGAAGTAGTACGGCAATACGGGCGATCTTCAGTCGCTTGCGTGGCGTTCGGCGACGAACATCGCCGTCGACGCACGAACCTCGCAGCCCCACTTTCGCAGGGAGCCTCGTTATGTCCACTCATTCGGTCCCGAACGACAAACCCGTCAAGATCCCCGGCCCGGATCATCCAATCATGATCGAGCACCACCACGCGCGCGTGATCGTCATGGCAGGCGGTCACGTGATTGCCGATACGCACGACGCATTGACGCTGCTCGAAGCCCGCTATCTGGCCGTGCTGTACATCCCGCGCAAGGACGTCGACATGACCCGGCTCGAACGCACGGCGCACGCCACTTATTGTCCGTACAAGGGCGAATGCGCATACTTCTCGATTCCTTCGGCCGGCGAGCGCGGCACCAACGCGGTGTGGACCTACGAGCACCCATACGACGCTGTCGCGCCGATCCGCGAGCACCTTGCGTTCTATCCCGACCGCGTGGATTCCATCACGCAGGAGCCGGCCGCGCACTAGGCGAACGCGCGCGTCATGCCGCGTGCGGGCGCGGCGATCGCGGCGACCGGCATGGCGCGAGCGGCACGGACGGCGGCGCCGCCGCGCGGCGGCCGCTGCTCGCACCACGCAAGCTATCAATCCGAGCGGGTTTCCCTCTCGCGTTCGAAGTAACAGAATCTACCGTCACGCCTGCTCCCTCACTCGGCTTTCATGCCGGCGCCAACCACCCAGATGGGTGCGCATCCGACCGCCGGTTCCGCTCATTCTCTTTGCAGTCGGTATTCAATCCGCGCCACAGAGATGAATCAACATGGCTGAAAAAGTTACATCGACGCAATCCGCGATCGCACTGGCCGTGCTCCAGGCGATGACGGCGAACTGCACCGGCTCGTTCAGCGTTGGCGGCGTGCTGGTCGATGATAACGGGGCTCGCGCCATTTCTGAAGGAAGCGGTGGCCGAAGACCTGAAGAACGGCGGCACGGGGCACGCGGTCGCGATGCTCGACAACCGCGGCTATCTGCTGCTCTGTGTCTGCCGCGCGTCGAGGGGCTGTCGAAAATTCGGCGCGCCTTTCTCGAAGTCACGCGCGGCTATGCAGCAAGCTGCTGACGACGCTGCCGCCGCTCTATAGTCAATCGATCAAGGTCAGGCCGGTGCAGGCGACGGATCAGGCCTTGATTCATTCACTGGGATGACGCCTGGTGGTATTCGACTACCGACCGGCGAAACGGCACGGGCTGCGATAGCCCGTGCCGTTTTTTATGCTTGCCGACTCGCGAAAAATCATGCGCGGAATCGAATCAGGTTCACAGCGCATGCGCGTCGAATGGATCACCCCAACCCTAAAAAGACCTTAACACCTCGGCCCGCCACGGAGGATTCATCTTGCATTCCGTCAAGTTCCTGCTTGCGCTTGCGGGTGTCCTGTTGCTAAGCGTCGCGAGCCCGGGACCCAACTTTCTGATCGTCGATCTGGCTCGGCATCAAGATGATCGTGACCGCGCGGCGGCCGTTGTCCGCGGACGTCGGCAGCACCGCGTCCGGCTGGGCTGCGACGAAGAAAGGCTATTTCGTCAGCATGACGAACCCGAAGTCCATCGCGTTCTACGGCAGCATCTTTGCGTTGATGGTGCCCGCGCATGCGCCGTTGTGGCTCGATATCGCGGTCGTGGCGCTGTCGATCGGCATTTCGTGCGCGTGGTACTGCGCGATGGCGTTGCTCGCCTCGCATCCGTCGGTTCGGCGCAAGGCCGGGCTGGATACGGCAGCGGGTGTGCTGGTGGGGGTCGGCGGGCGGATGTTGGCGGGGCGTTCAGCGACTACCGGCGCGCGAAGCGATAGCGCCTTTGCGTGATCAGGAGGAGCCGGACTGCGGAGCGCCGCCGCCGCGAATCACGAGTTCCATAAAACCCGTCTGCGGATCAGGCTCCCGCGCGAACGAATGGCCCGGAACCGACACGAGCAACAACTCGACGGTCGTGCGTACCGTGCAGCCGCGCGCCACATGACCGCCGAATACCTGCCCGCGCGCATCCGCGATCGACATGTGCAGATGAGCGCCATCGGGCGAGACGGAGCCTGCGAGGGTCAATATTTCGAGGTCGCCGCGAATTTCCGTCGGCGCTTGCGCGCCAGCGAACCTCAATGCCGCAACGTGGAGGCTGCCGATGCCCTGGACGACGAAGGCCGCTTGCAGGTCGCGTTGACGAAACGCGTCTTCGACGGCGACGCGAAGGTCGTCGCCGGGCGCGAGTCGGAGGGGATGGGCTTGCATGCCTGGGCCGGTTGAGACGCGGTGGACTCGGGGATTATGCGTGAATGAGGAAGTATCTCACAGGCGCTTGTTTATGCTGGGTTCGTGCGGACTCGACGGCGAAAATATCTTCAGTTTACTTGTACAGTTAAACTGTATATCTGCTATGTTCCCGGCATGTCACGACAATCACCGTCTTCCCAATCTACCGATCTAGCCGCCCTTGCGGGCGAACTGCGCATTGCCGTGAGCAAACTGGTTCGCCGCGCGCGAGAACATTCGCAATCGAGCGACTTTACGTCGGCGCAGAAGTCGGTGCTGTTTCATCTGGAGCGCGACGGCCCAGCCACAGTTTCCGCGCTAGCGCGAGCGCAGCGCGTAAAACCACAGTCCATGCGCATTACCGTTGCCGGTCTGGAGACGCTGGGCGTCGTCAAAGGCGAAGCGGATCCAACCGACGGACGCAAAACCCTTATCCATCTCACCCCCACGTTCAGACGAACGCTCAAGGCAAGTCGGGCGGCCAAAGAGGACTGGCTGATCGGTGCCTTGCAAGCGCAGCTATCGCCGCGAGAACAGGCCACGCTCGCCGCCGCGGTGGAACTGCTGCAGCGGCTCGCTGACTCCTGAACGTTTGCAGGTACTTCATCCGAACCGGCATCGAAACGGGCACAGCCCGCGACCTCATCGATTTACTCGATTCAAGGAGCAACTGAAACGGATTGGCCGCATGTCGTCTCTTATTTTTTCGGCGGTGTCCTGTTCGCGAATGCCGTGCCGCATTTCGTCAGCGGTGTGATGGGCGAGCCGTTTCAGAGCCCGTTCGCGAAGCCGTCCGGAAAAGGGCTGTCGTCATCGACCGTCAATGTACTGTGGGGCTTCTTCAATATGGTCGTCGGCTATCTTCTGGTTTTTCGTGTTGGCGACTTTCGGATCGAGGCAACGGGTGATGCCGTGCCATTCGGCCTCGGTATCCTGGCGATGGGCATGCTCTGTGCGCGGCTGTTCGGTCCTTTGCATGGCGGCAACATGCCGAAACGTACTTGAGCGCCTCCTAAACGATAGTCGGCGCTTGTGTCGAACCTGCGGCATGTCCCTCACGTCGCCTTGACATGCAAGCAATTTCTTGCCTATAGTAAATGCAACAAATTACTTGCCTGTAGCCGTTCATGGCCGAGCGCCCCGACGACACCGACCTGCTATTCAAAGCCCTCGCCGATCCGAGCCGGCGCAAGCTGCTGGATGTGCTGCACGCGCACGACGGCCAGACTCTGAACGACCTGTGCGACCACCTCGACATGACGCGGCAAGGCGTGACCCAGCATCTGGGCCTGCTGGAAGCGGCTAACCTCGTCGTTACCGTACGCAGCGGGCGCGAAAAGTTGCACTTCCTCAATCCGGTGCCGCTGCAGCAGATCTACGAGCGCTGGATTGCCAAGTTCGAAAAGCCGCGCCTGAAGGCGCTCTCGACCCTGAAACGACGCCTGGAGAAAGGCAATGACTAGATCGACGTTCGTCTATGTGACCTATATCCGCACTACGCCGGAACAGTTGTGGTCGGCGCTCACCGACGCGGAGTTCATCAAGCAGTACTGGTTCGGCATGCACTGCGAAAGCGAATGGACGGCGGGCTCGTCGTGGAAACTCGTGTCGAGCGGCGGCCAGATTTTCGACGCGGGCGAGATCGTCGAGGCCGATCCGCCGCGGCGTCTGGTGATCCGCTGGCAGCACCAGATTCGTCCCGAGTTGCAGGCCGAAGGCGATTCGCGCTGCACGATGGAGCTCGAACCGAGCGGAACGGCGGTCAAGTTGACGCTCACGCATACGATCGAGCGCGATCCATCGAAATTCATCGAGGCGGTGTCGGGTGGCTGGCCGAAGATCATGTCCAACCTCAAATCGCTGCTGGAGACAGGCTCGATCGCGTTGCAGGAGGCTTATCCGGCCAATGGCGGGAGTCATGCCGGGAAGGCCTGATGCGGGGATACGCTGTAGAGCATCAGGTGTGTGGCTTCATCGTGGGGCGAACGATGCATCCCAGGTTCGACGGCCGTCCGTCCGCGAGATCGCGCTGATAGAATCGTCCGCCCGACCCTCGCCCGTCTCAGGAAATCAGCATGGAAATCCAGCCCTATCTGTTCTTCAATGGCCGTTGTGAGGAAGCCATTGAGTTCTATCGTTCGGCGCTCGGCGCGCAGGAGTTGCTGAAGCTGCGCGCGAAAGACGCGCCCCCCGATCCCGCTCGTCCGGTGGCGCCCGAACACGCCGACAAGATCCTGCACGCGACGCTCGTCATCGGTAACACGCACGTGCTGATGTCGGATGGCGATTGCCGCGGCGGCAATGCCGTGCATGCGGGCTTCAGCCTGTCGGTCACCGCCGACGACCAGGCGTCCGGCGAAAAGTACTTCAACGCGCTGGCGGACGGCGGACAGATCACGATGCCATTCCAGCAGACCTTCTGGACCAGCGGCTTCGGCACGTTGATCGACCGCTTCGGCGTGCCCTGGATGGTCAATGTGCGGCACGAGGAGCCCACGGCATAGCATTGAAGCGGGCCGGCGTTCCATATCACGCGCGCGCGCGAGCGCCGCTTCGCCGCGGCGCAACTACCTGTCCGGTCCGTCTTTCAATGAGTCATGTCTGCCAGGAAGGCTGCGCCTGCTGCGCGCGGCGTCGCCATGCGCGGGACCGAGAGCAAGCCTGCGCGCATGGAACGGCGACCAATGCGCCGCCGCGCCTAACCGACGCTTACTGCGTCGCGGACGCCGTGCTCGCCGGCGTGCTGTGGACCGACGCGGCGTCGCTCGCGGCGGGCGCTGCGCTCGCCGCCGCGCCCGCCTCGGCGTTCGCACGATTTGCCGCGTCGCTATCGCCCGGTGTGCCGCGCGGGCTCGCCGAATTGCTCATGACACCGCTGCTCGCCTGGCCCGTCGAGATACCGCCATTCTCGGCCGTCCGCTTGCAGCCGGATGCGCCCGCCAGCAACGCAACGGCCGACAGCGCGATCAGCATGTTTGCCGAAACCTGCCGCATGATTCGCTCTCCCTGGGATGACTCGGCTCTTGCAGCGAAGCATGCGCCATGCCCAATAGCCACACCGGGCGCGCGTCTACTCGCGCGCGTACGCGGACCAGGTCGAGCAGGACTACGAGGTGTTCCGCCACGCGTGCCGCAGCGGCAAGCTGGAAGCACGCACCGACTCCGACATGGCGGCCGACTTCGTCGCCTGGACGAGCGAGGCGTGGGGCTTGCCATCGAGGCCCGGTCGTTCAAGCCCCGTCGGCCTCGCCGACGACGCCGAACTCGGCGGTCGTCTTCACGTAGAACAGATGCAAACCTTCCGCGCGCAGTCGATCGAACAGCCGATCGGCTTCGTCGCTCGTCACCGCCATCACGACGGACAACGGCTGATCGGCAAGCTCGAAGAAGTGCGCGGAGTGAATGCGATGATGATGGCCGATGCCTTCGCTAGCCGGGATCAGGGTCGCGCCGCGCAGGCCGAGTTCGCTCGCGAGACGCACGAGCCAGTCGGCAAGCGGCTTGCCATGATGGCTGCGCCCCTGCTGGGTGAAGAACGTGATCTGAAAGCCGTGCATGTCGGTGCCCCCCAATGCGGATCGCGCCGTGTGCGCAAGGCGATCCGCACGCGAGCCGGTGGCCGCATTGCGCCGTCCCCTGCCCGCTTACTTTTGTAAGCGGAAACCTGCAGCGCCGCGTGAGGCGCCGGTTGCAACCGATTCGGGCATCCCGGCTTGCCGCAGCACGGCTCAGGACGGTCATGACACAAGTTTAGGTGTCGGGCCGCGCGAGTGCCAGGTCGAAACTGGTCACGTGCGGCGCGCCCTCGGCTCACTGACCGTACACGTCGAAATCGAAATACTTTTTCGCAATGCGGTCGTAAGTGCCATCGGCGCGGATCTCGGCAATGGCTTTGTCGATCTTTTCCTGCAGATCGGTATCTTCTTTACGCAAACCAATCGCTGTGCCGCTGCCGAGCGTTTTCGCGTCGTAAAGCGGATTGCCGGCAAATCCGAAGTCCTTGCCGCGCGCGGTGCGCAAAAAGCCGATATCGGCTTGCACCGCGTTTTGCAGTGACGCGTCGATACGGCCGGCAAGCAGATCCGAATACACCAGATCCTGATCCTGATACGGCACGATCGCGGCGCCGGCCGGCTCCCAATACGTCTTCGCGTAGGTTTCCTGAATCGAGCCCTGCTCGACGCCGATGCGCTTGCCCTTCAGCGCTTCCGGCGTCGGCTCGATCGGCGAGCCCTTCTTCGCGACCAGACGCGTCGGAATGCGGAACACCTTCGACGAGAACGCGATCTGCGCCTGACGCGCGGGCGTCATCGACATCGTCGACAGCACGCCGTCGAATTTGCGGCCTTTCAGCGCGGGAATCATGCCGTCGAACGAATTCTCGATCCACACGCATTTCGCGTTGAGCCGGCGGCAGATCTCATTGCCGAGATCGATATCGAAGCCGACGAGCTTGCCGTCGGCGGCTTTCGATTCGAACGGTGGGTAGCTCGCGTCGACCCCGAACCGCACGGTCGACCAATCCTTGGCGATTGCGCTTCCGGACGAGACGGCCAGCAGCGCAATCGTCAGGGTTGCCAGCATGGCTTTCATGGTTGCTCCTTATTGGTCATTTGAAGAAAATTCAAACCGCGCGAAACCCGACATTCGACCGGGATCTGGTCGCCGGCGCAAATTCATTAAAAAAATCAATTTATGCAGCGCGCGCATAGATTGGTGACAAGACTTCCAGATTCCGATCAGTCACAGGTGATTAAAAAACGGTACGGCGCCGCTTAGAGATTCAACGTCGCGTCTTATCGCGGCAACGCAGTCTGTTTCAAAATAAATGCGCGCGGATCGGCGTCGGCTTTTCGCGCGCCATTTTATTGAACGGATCGCAATGACAGTAATTCACTCGATGAGCAGCCGATAAGCGCCGCGCGGATTGACGCACACAAAACGACCACCAGCGGACAACCGTGCGCCGGTTGCTTTGCCATAAGTTGTCACTTAGAATTTTCCGCAAGGCCTCCTGAGGAACCGATGACATGGCTGCGAACAACGGAAAACCGGTGTCGTCGTTCGTTCCTCGGGGAATGCCTGGCCTCTGGGTCGTCCTGTTCGTCATCTGGATGATCGCCAATGCATCGCTCGCCGTCGAACCCGCACTCGTCGGTCTCGTCATTACCTTCGTCATCGCGCGTGTCTTCGTATCGTCGAGCGAAGCATGGCAGCGCCTACGTCTAACGCCAGGCGCACCGTATCACTTCGCCGCGTATAGCGCGACCTTCGTCGTCGAGCTCGTGCGCGCCAATCTGAACGTGATGGCGCTGGTGTACTCGCCGCGTATCGACATCAAGCCGGGCATCGTCAAGGTTCGCACGCGCCTCCAAACACCGCTTGGCCGTCTCGCGCTCGCCAATTCGATTGCGCTCACGCCGGGCTCGCTTGTCATGGATATTCGGGACGACATACTATTCATTCACTGGCTCGACGTGAAGACGACCGATATCGACGCAGCGACCGAGGCACTCGTCGCACCGTTCGAAAAGCATCTGGAGAAAGTCTTTGGCTGAGATCATGCTCCGGATCGCCGCCGTGCTGATCTTCTTCGCGATCCTGTTCGGCGTGATCCGTCTCGTGATCGGCAAGACCCTCGTCGACCGCATCGTCGCGATCGACATGCTGACGGTCGTCTCGCTGTCGCTGATCGCGCTGTACGCGCAAGTCTCCGGTCGTTTCGTCTATATCGACGTCGCACTTGTCTATGCACTGCTGAGCTTTCTCGCGGTGCTCGCGATTGCGCGCTTTCTCGAAGGGGGGCTGTGAGCCATGCTCGAACTGCTCCTGCTGCTGATGTGCGCGAGCATCCTCGTGAGCGGCGTACTGGCCGTCTGCCTGAAGAATCTGCTGGCCGCGATGGTGAGCTCGGGGCTCGCGAGCCTGTTCGCCGCGATAGCCTTCCTGCTGCTCGCCGCGCCCGACGTCGCGATGGCCGAAGCCGCGATCGGTTCCGGACTCGCGACCTTCATCTTTCTGTACGCGATCCGCAAAACCGGTTATCAGAAGGGCTAGCGCATGTTCGAACTGATCGGCAGCGTGTTCATCCTGGTGGGCGCCGTCTTTCTGTTCTCCGCCGGCCTCGGGCTGCTGCGCATGCCGGATGCGTATACGCGCATTCAGGCCGGCACCAAGGCGTCGACGCTCGGCAACATGCTCGTGCTGATCGGCCTCGCGTTCTATCACCCGAACTGGACCTTCCGGCTGATCCTGCTGATCTACTTCGTGCTCTTGACCAACCCGGTGTCCTCGCATGCGCTATCGCGCGCCGCCTGGCTGATCCGCACGCCGATGACCTCGTCCACGATCACCGACGCACTCGCCGACGAAGGCGGGCGCACCGCCGGGGAGGCCGAATCATGATGCGTCGCGCGTTTGCGCTGCTGACGGTGCTGCTGTTCGCGGTCGTGTTCTGGCGGCTGGTCGGCGGCTACACGGAGTTGCAGGCGCTGCGCCCGCTCGCCTGGTACTACGTCGTCAGAGGGCCGCTCGAACTCGGCGCGCCGAACATCGTGACCGGCATTCTGATCACCTTTCGCGGCTTCGACACACTCGGCGAAGTCGCGGTGCTGTTCATGGTCGCGGCGAGCGTCGGGGTGCTGCTGAAAGAGGAAAGCAACGCGACTTCCGCCGCTGCGGCAGACGAATCCGCGCCCGCGCGCCGCCCAGCCGGCGAGATCGTACATACCGGCAAGCAGGTGCTGCTGCCGATGATCCTCACCTTCGGCGGCTACGTGATCGTCAACGGCCATCTGTCGGCGGGCGGCGGTTTCCAGGGCGGCGCGATCGTCGCGTCCGCCGTGATGCTGATGCTGCTCGCGAGGCCCCGCTCGACGCTGAACGTCGCGCTGCTGAGCGTCGTCGAGTCACTCGCGGGCGTGATCTACGTGTGCATCGGCATTCTCGGCCTCGTGCTCGCGGGCGGTTTTCTCGACCCGCGCTTTCTGCCGCGCGGCGAGTTCGGCGCGTTCTTCAGCGCCGGCGCGATCCCGCTGATTTCCACGCTGCTCGGCGTCAAGGTCGGCGCGGAGCTGAGTGTCATCATCGACCGGTTCAGAAGCTGAACGAGAAGGAGAGCGCATGAGCACGGGCATCCCGGTTTCGAAGATCCTGCTGATCACGGGCTTCTGCCTTTCCTTGATCGGCCTGTGGGGCATGCTGACCCACCGCAACATCCTGCGCATCATCATCGGCTTCGCGGTGATCGACACGGGCCTGCACATCGTGATGGTCGCGACCGGTTACGTCACGGGCGGCACCGCGCCGATCATCGATGCGGCGCTCAGCAAATCCGCCGCCGCGCACCGCGCGATCGATCCGATTCCGTCGGCACTCGTCGTCACGGCGATCGTGATCGGGCTATCGGTCACCGCCATCATGCTGTCGTTCGCGATCCGTCTTCATGCCGCCAGAAAGACGCTTTCCATCGACGCCTTCACCGAGTCGAAATGGTAGCCGCGCTGTTTCATCCGCTGCACATTTTCATTCTCGGGCTCGGCGGCGGCTTCGCCATTCCGCTGCTGTACCGGCTCGGCAAGCCATGGCTCACGCTCGGCTTTTTCATCGCGCTGTGCGGCATCGTGCTCGTCTCCGGCGTGTCGTTCTACGGCCTGCTCGACGGCGGCGACACGATCGAGGTGCTGACCGCGGGCGCGCTGCCGCCGGTGTCGATCAATCTGCGCTTCGGCTTGTGGGAAGGCTTCTTCACGTTCAGCGTCAATGTGGTCGCGCTGCTCGGCGCATGGCATCTGTGGGACCGTCTGCGCGGCAACTACGCGGCGTTGCTGCTGTACCTGATTCTGGTGATGGGCATCGACGGCATGGTGATGACTCGCGACCTGTTCAACCTGTTCGTGTTTCTCGAGATCGTGTCGATCGCGACATACGGCCTGTTCGGGCTCGAGCGCACGCCCGCCGCGCTCGCCGCCGCGTTCAAGTACATCTTTGCGACCGTGATCGCGTCGACGCTCTTTCTGCTCGGCGCGGTGCTGCTCTACTACGTGAGCGGCACGCTGAACATCGACGAACTGCTGTCGCTGCGCGACCAGCTCGGCGGCCCGATCGGCACGACCGCGATCCTGCTCGTGTTCGCGAGTCTCGTGATCGAGCTGAAGCCGTTTCCGGCCAACGGCTGGGGGCTCGACGTCTACGAGACCGCGCCGAGCGGCGTCGGCGCGATGGTATCGGTCGGCGTATCGGCGGGCGTGTTTTTCGCGCTGCTGAAATTGCTGCCGCTGTTCGACGGCCTGCTGACGCTGCTCGCCGTCTCGGGCGGCGTCACGTTCCTGTTCTCGAACCTGCTCGCGATCAAGCAGACGAAGCCGCAACGCTTGCTCGGCTATTCGTCGATCGGGCAGATGGCGCTGTTGATGCTGTCGCTCGCGTTGTTGCGCCAGATCGGCGCGGACGCATCGATCCCGCTCGTCGTCGGCGGGCTCTTCATCAACCATCTGTTCGCGAAGGCGGGGCTGTTCTGGCTGATCGGCGTGCTGCGGCGGCACGGCGACGACGCACGCGCGATCCTGTCGCGCAGCCCGTTGCTGATCGGCCTGCTCGGCCTCTTCCTGGTCGCGATTGCGGGACTGCCGCCATTCCCCGGCTTCTGGGCGAAGTGGGAACTCGTGATGCGCCTGACCGCCGCCGGCAAGCCGTACTGGATCGTGTTGATCCTGACCGGCTCGCTGCTCGAAGCGGGTTATATGTTCCACTGGTTCGTGCGCGCGCTGGCTCCGTCCGAGCTCGAGGCCAAAGCCCGGCCGAACATCGCCGCGCTGTTGCCGCTGTTCGGCGTCGCCGTGCTGCTGATCGCGGCGGCCTACATGGCAGCCGTGTTCTCGGGCGTCGTGTCGGCGTGGATCTTCTCGCCGCTCGCGGCGGGTGCGCTGTTCTATGCGGCCGATCGTCTGCCGGGGCGCGCGAAAGGCGTGCTCGCGGTGATCGCGATTGGATTGATCGGCAGTCTGCTCTGCGAGGGCTCGCGCGGTATCGCCGGACTGTTCGCCTGGCTGCTGCTCGCGGGCAGCCTCGTGATCGCAGCGGCGAGTCTCTATCGCGACGACGTGCGCGCCGGCTTCTATCCGATGCTCGTCGTGCTGTCGCTGTCGATTCCGGCGCTGCTGCGCTCATCCACCTCGCTCGAGTTCTTCTATAGCTGGGAAATCATCACGCTGTCGTCGTGCTTCCTGATCGCGAAGTGCCGGCGCGCGGGACCGCACGTGCTGACCTTCCTGCTGTTTTCGCTGCTGGCTGCGTTCTTCCTGCTGGCGGGCTTCGCCAACGTCGCGGCGATCGACGACAGCATCGCGCTGTCGGCGCTGATCCATTCGGGACCGGAGGCGAACCGCGCGTTCGTGCTGCTCGCGGCGGGCTTCCTGATCAAGGCCGGCGCGATCGGCGTGCACGTATGGCTGCCGGGCGCCTACACCGAAGCGGAAGACGACGTGACCGCGATGCTGTCGGCGGTGGTCAGCAAGGTCGCGATGTTCGGCCTGTTGATCGGCACCTATCTGACGATACGCTCGGAGGTCGGCCTCGAACTCGCGCACGCGATGACCTGGATAGGCATGCTGACGGCCCTGTTCGGCGCGCTGATGGCGTTGCGGCAGAACGACTTCAAACGGATGCTCGCGCTCTCGAGCATGAGCCAGACCGGCTATATCGTCGCCGCGATCGGCCTGATGAGCCATCTCGGCTGGGTCACCGCGCTGTATCTGGTCGCCAATCACATGTTCGTGAAGGGCATCCTGTTCCTCGCGCTCGCAGGCGTGATCTCGCGCACCGGCACGCGCAACTTCGCCGATGTGGGCGGCCTCGCGCGCGAGATGCCGCTCACGTTCGCGATGGTCGTGATCGCGCTGGTGTCGATGTCGGGCCTGCCGCCGCTGATGGGCTTCGGCGGCAAATGGCTGCTGCTGAGCGCAATGACCGACAAGGGTTGGTACGGGCTCGCCGTGTGCGGGCTGATCGCGACCTGCGCCGGCTTTCTGTACATGCTGCGCCTGCTGAACGGTGTCTTCCTCAAACCGCGCCCGCCGCAGCGGCCGCAGGTGCGCGAAGCGCCTGTGATGCTGCTGGTGCCGCAGTTGCTGTTCGTGGTCGGTATCGTGGTCCTGTCGTTCTTTCCGAAGGTGTTGCTCGAACCGGTGTCGGCCGCGATCGATCCGCAGTTCGCGGCGACACTGGTGTGGGGCGGCATGTCGCTCGAAAGCATCTACGGGTTCTGGAATCCGACGCCGGTCGTGATCGTCGTGCTGATCGTCACGGCGATCGTGTTCGGGCTCGGTGTGCTGTACTACCGCAGCCGCCGCGGCAATGCGCGCAACGCCCCGGATTTTTACCACTTCTACCGGCCGATCCTGAGCCGCACGGTGCCGCCGGTCGCGCAGATGTTCTGGCGCGGCATATCGCACTTCGCGCTCGTGGCGGCGGCTCGGATACGCCGCGTCTATACCGGCAACGGGCAGACCTACGCGCTCTATGTGCTGCTGTATTTTCTCGTGATCTATTTTGCGAGCACGGGGCTGAGTCCAGCGAGGACGCCGTAAGGGTGCACCTGGGGTCCTGGCGCAGCGGCATGGACCGGCCCACGTGCGGGAACGATCGCCTCGGAGCACGGCGTCGGCGAACTCAACGATCATCGAACGAGATATTCTTCCGCTACCCAGCCGTCCCTGGTCAAGCGCACGCCTTCGCGCAGTTGCATGGTGGCCGCGCCTTCAATCACGCGCGCCACCATGGGAAACACTCGCTGGAACTCGGGAGTTCTGGCAAAAGGCGCCGGGTCGATCTTATAGGTGTAGAGCACCGAGGTCCTGGTCTCGCCGTCGTGAGTCTGGGGCGGCTCCCAGCCCACCACCTTGTCCAGGGTCAGCGTGGCCACGCAAAAATCGGCGTCGTGCGTGACCGTCTTGCCGGGCGTCGCCACCACCACCGGCTTGTGCAGGTAGAACTGCTTGCCTTCGTCGGTCAGCACATACTCGCGTCCCGGCGCCTCGATCCTGGCCCCGTCCTCGCCAGTGCGCTCGACCGTCATGACGGTGCTCTTGACGAGGCCCAGCTTTTCCATCACCGGCAATTGCAGCGCATCGCGGGAATGCGTGACCACGATGTCCTGATCGGCCACGTGGATGGGCCAATCGTATTTCGCCACGCACAGGTGGCCGCGATCGGCCAGGTAGTGCGTGATGGTGTTGGTAAAGTTCTCCGCGGTAGGCTCGGCCTTGTTCTGGCAACCGCCCAGCAGGAACGACGCCGTCAGGGAAACCGCAATGGCAGTGCCGCGCACCGGATTCGAAAAATGCATCATCGTGGATAGTTCAAGTATTCAAAGAGATCAATTCACGCAGCTACCGCTCGTGGGCTGGGTCGCGGGAGGCTGGTAGCCGTCGCTCAAAGTATTCAGGAAGCAGATCACGTCCTGCACGTCCTGATCCGACAGTTGCGGCGCCGAATGGACAGCACGCGGCTGCGCACCGTTCAACGCCGTGGTGCCGCCCGCGTCGGTCTGGCCCTGCCCCAGCGGCAGTTCCTCGTCGATATTGCCCTGGTAGGCGGCCGGCAGATCGTTGAACATGTTCACCGTCGCGCCCGCTGCATAGGTGGGTTGCAGCGCATAGCCCGGGTTGCTGGTCAGCTTGGTCGAATCGCCACCCGTGGACGGATACCAGTACTCGGGGTTGGTGTCGCGCGTGTTGTAGAAGCGCACCACCTGCTCCAGCGAATGGAACACGCCGTTGTGGAAGAAGGCGCTGCGCGCGGCGACGTTGCGCAGCGTCGGCACCTTGAAGCGGCCGCAATACGGATCCGGGTTGTTCACGCCCGTAAAGGGGTCCGGGCCGGCGCCGCTGGTGGCCGAAAGCGGCGTGTGGCTGTCATAGCTGCCGTTATTGATCGGGCCGCACAGCCCCATGTCGTAGTAGCTCGCGTTCAGGTTGGCCGCGATGGGGTTCGGATTGTCCGGGATCGACGTGTCGTTGCGCGGCGCACCGATCGCCTGATAGGTGAAGTCGGTCCCCAGCGCGTTCGAGCCGTTGAAGTTGGCGCCCATGAAATGGCAGGCCACGCAGCCGGCCCCGTGATCGGTATCGTTGAACAGGTTCATGCCGCGCAATTCGGCCGGCGTCAACGTGCCGCCGATCTTGTTGTTCGCATACAGGTCGAACTTGCTGGAATACGGCGCAAAGCTCGGGTCCTCGTTCTGGTAGGCCTGCAGCGCGAGTCCGATGTCCTGGAACGCCGTGTCCGTATCGCCGAACACGGCCGGGCCGTACACCGCCGTGAACTGTGCGGCATACGAGGAGCTCTTTACCGCCTGCACCACCGCGTCCTTGGAGGCGTTGTTCATCTCGATGGGATTGAGCAGGGGCAGCGCCACCTGGTCGGCCAGCGTCTTGCCGCGGCCGTCCCACATGAATCCGCCGCCCGGCGCGTTCGCCGTGATGCCGTCCGGGTTCGAGGCGTTGTCGTCGTAGGCGGGCGTCATGGCCTTGTAGCGCAGCGAGGGAACCGCGCGCTGGCCTTCCGATACGCCATCGGAACCCAGCTGCACCGCCAGGCTGTTGGGCGGGCCGTAGGCATACGCCGGATCGTGGCAGCTCGCGCATGCCTGGTTCTTGCCGCCGGACAGGTTCTTGTCGAAGAACATTTGCTGACCGATCTGGGCCGCAGCGCTCAGCTTGCTCGTGGGCGCCGACCCCGTGGAGCCCGAGGAGCCCGAGGAGCCCGTGGAGCCCGTGCCTGCGTCCGTCGAAGCAGACTGTGACGAGCCCCCGCCCCCGCAAGCGGCCAGTGTCGACAAGATGACATACAGCGCCCCCGCATAAACCTTGCGCATCGCTACTCCCCCGCTTTGTTCGATAAAACAGCTCGCGGGGGAGCGGCCGAACCGCTCCCCCACGCAGGCTACTGCCTGATGAATGGCACGCTTGCGCGTGCTTACCGTTTAGTGCTTTTTATTACTTCGTCGCCCACAGGTTCTTCTGGGTCGCGTCCGGACCAACTTGCGCCGGATCGCTCACGTCACCCGTCTGGAACTTCTGCGTGTAGCCGGCCGGAATCACGTAGGCGTGGTTCATCGGACGAACCGCGTCGTAGTGCGTGTCGGCGCTGCCAGCGTACTCAGGCAGGTTGGCGATGTTCTGCGCAATGTACGACTCCGTGTACTTCGAACGGTTGGCGTACGAGGTCGGAACAGCCGGGTCGGCAAGCTGGAACATGTCCTGCACCGTGCGCACGAACGAGAAGTGGCTGTACGTATCGCTGTCGGCGACGCCCTTCGGCGCGGAGCCCACGTCTTGCTGGTTGGTCATCAGGACGAAGATCGAGTTGCCATGGCCCTTGTTGCCGTTGCCGTACTTCGCCTGAACCGGAGTCCAGCTGCCGTCCGCGTTCTGCATCTGCGTAGCCTTGCCACCCACGTCCCAGCCGCAGCACGAGCTGCCGGCACCGTTGGACGCGCCATTGCCTTCGTCGAACATGACCACGATGGCAACGTTGCGCTGCTTGTTCTGCCACAGCGGCGAGGCCTTGATCTTCTGCACCACCGCGTTGGTGTAGTAGTCGGCGCGGGTCAGCAGCGCGTGAGCCGGAACGGTACCCGAGGCGGTCGCGCTGTCCTTACAGGTGCCGTCGCTGCCGGTGCCGTGCAGGTCATCGCACTGGTCAGGCATGATGAAGTTCAGGGTGCCGATGTCGCCCTTAGCCAGGTCGGTGCTGAACTGGTCGACGTTGTAGCCGGTCGGAACCTTGTAGAGCGTGGTGTTGGTCAGGTCGGCCGCGTTCGTGTAGTACTGGGTACCGAAGATCGTGCGGTTGTTCGCGAAGAACTCCGGCTGGTTACGCACGTTCTGATAGGCCATGCCCGGATGGTGCTTGGTCTTGTAGAGCGAACCGGGCATGGCGAACGGCGTGCCCGTCACGGTGATGCTACCGTCCGTCTGGTTGTAGGCCTGCGATACACCCGTGTCACCGAGGCTGTCGGCGCGCGGATCCTGACCCGGGTTCATGGATTCGCTGTAGGTACGCCACGTCAGGCCCGCGCTCGAAATCTGCGTGAACAGGTTCGGCGCGTTCATGATGTTGTGGTTGGCGACGGAACCGGTGCCGTCCGTCGAGCACGCCTTGTTGGCGGCCGTCGTGTAATTGGACAGCAGCGATCCAACGGCCACGGTGGCGCCGCCGGCGGTGGTACCGATGATCGGGTCGTTCGGCGTCAGCGCGACGTGGGACGGCAGGGGCTGGCCGTCGGAAGCCGTGCCGCCGGCGAAAGCCTTGTCCGTCGGGGCGTTGGCGCCGGTCGCGGCGCAACCCCACCAGTTGTCGTCGCCGATACCGAAGTCGTCGGCGCCGCCCAGGGCGGTGTAGTTCGGCTCGGACGGGCTGCCGGTCGCGAAGTAGGTCGAGAAGTAGTTGCCGTTGGTGATCATCGAGTTGACCGCCGGCATGTACGCCGAACCCTTGACGCGGTTCGTGCTGCTGTTCTCCAGCATGATCACGAAGACGTTGTCGTAACGCGGAATCGCTTCGACGTTGAACGCAGCCTGCTGGGCTTGTGCGAAGGTGATCGCCTTACGCGTATCCGTCGGAATGGTTTCGCCAGCGGTGATGCCGGAAACGCCGGTCAGGGTGGGGTCGCCACCGGCAACGGCCAGCGCATCGGGGTACTTGTCGCCACGATCGAGCTTCGTGGTGGCGTACGTGTAGCGGTTCGTCAGTGCGTTTTCTTCGAACAGCACCGCGTACTGCTCGGCGCCGGACAGGGTATTGGCGTCGGCCAGGACGTCGCCGGCGGGAACCGTCACGGAGGCGTTGTTGAATGCCGGGCCGGACAGACGGGTCGACAGATTAGCCTTCTCGGTCGCGTACTTGGTGCCGTTGGCTTCGACGAGGCGCTGCACTTCGCTCGACATCGGGCTGATCACGACTTTGGTGGCGCCCTGGTCGGCGATCTGGTCGGCCGAAGCGCGCAGGATCAGGTGGCTGGCGACCTTGGCGGCCGATGCCGTGTTGGTGGCCGAGGTCGTGATGTCAGCGACGAGCGGACCCGTGGCGGTCGTGGTCAACGAGAAATGGCCGCTGCTGTCGGTCTTCGCGGAGGCTTCGCCGCTGTCGAGCACGCCGTTGCCATTGGCATCGACGAACACGGTGGCGCCAGAGTAGTAGCCGGCCTTCAAGGTCGGGTTGCCGCTCGAGCTGCCCGGGACGAAGGCAGTTGCGGCGACCACG
Source organism: Paraburkholderia sp. MM5496-R1 (assembly GCF_050436205.1). Classification (NCBI taxonomy): domain Bacteria; kingdom Pseudomonadati; phylum Pseudomonadota; class Betaproteobacteria; order Burkholderiales; family Burkholderiaceae; genus Paraburkholderia; species Paraburkholderia sp. MM5496-R1. The sequence goes on along the minus strand of NZ_JBNDLT010000001.1, from coordinate 1,038,847 downwards.
CCCGAGTAAGTCGTGCCGGCGGTCGTGCCACCGTTGTTGTTGCTGGCAGAGGGGCTATCCAAATTTCCGCCGCAAGCTGCGAGCACGCAGGCAGCGGCAACGGACGTTAGACAAAGCGCTGGGCGCATTTTGTGATGCGATGACATGTGGGGACCCTTTGTTAGTTGTATCGGCAACCGCTTGTGTGGGGCAAGACTTAGTAAAACAAGCGAAATAATATGAAGGGTTTGTGTAAAACGTATGTCTGCTCACGGTAAGGATTGGAGTGTGAACCTGGCTTGGTTCTGGTCACATCTTCTCGAAAAGCCGCAATGCACGGGCAAGCAACGAAGACGAAAATAAAGCTGAGAACCAACCGTCGTAGTTGTTGCGGATGCAGCGAAAATGCTCTCTCAATGCCCCGCTGCGATTGATACACAGCCGGAATGCTTCGCGTGTGCGGTGCAGCATCCGAGTGTGTTGCGGTTTGGACTTTCGCGTACCGGGTGGTGGCGCATGCGCCGCGTCGGTGGGTCTGATGCGAGCACTGGTGGGGCGAGGCTGAAGAAGCGAGATGACGGGACCGCTATCCGGCGGTGGCTGAGTGCTTTGCCGCGGCCTGCTAGAAGTCGCTGCAGGCGGCCCGCGTATGGGGAGTAGTCTCGCGATAAGAGTAACGCAATGGAATACTTCGTTTACCAACGATGACTTACGTTATCGGCGAGTACAAGTAAGCCAAATACCAGCGCCGATAACGAGGACGCGCTGCTTGCATGACGAATCACTCGCTCGTCGAATCGACCGGCAATTGCGAGTCGCTCTCTCGCACGGGACGCTGCACGGCGCGAACGAGCCCGCTGCTGCCGCCTCCACAGAAGAACAGATCCGCGCCGTTCGATTCGAGTCCGGAAATGCCCGCGCCGGCCGGCATCTCGACGCGCTCGAGCACCTCGCCGCTGCGCGGATCGAGATGCCGCAGCTCGCTCTCGTCACCTTCCCACGTGCCATGCCATAGCTCGCCGTCGACCCACGTGATCCCGGTCACGAAGCGATTCGATTCGATCGTGCGCAGCACCGCGCCGGTGTCCGGATCGACCTGATAGATTTTTCGTTCGGGATACTGACCGACCCATAGCGAACCTTCGGCCCATGTCAGCCCCGACTGGCCGCCGTCGCCGGGCGCCGCGATCGTCGACAGCACGCGGCCGCTCTGCGGGTCGATCTTCTGGATGCGGCCGTGCGCGATCTGGAACAGGTGTTCGCCGTCGAAGGCCGTGCCCGCGTCGGCGGGCACCGCGATCGAGCGCAGCGTCTCGCCGCTCGCCGGATCGAACGCGTCGAGCCGTTCGCCGGTCGCGATCCACACCTGTCGGCCGTCGTAGGTGACGCCATGCACTTTATCGACGCCCGTAAAGGGCCCATATTCACGGACGATTCTGGCGGCAGAGCGGTTCATGGTGGCCATCCTAATCATGAAGGGAACGGGGAAGGGAGTAACAAAGCCGTCGCGAATCCGGCCAGCGGCGGCGTCATCCAGCGGCGCGCGCGCCCCTCGCCCACTGGCTGCACCTTGCCGGCTGCGGCGAGCGAGTCGAGTGAGCGCTGCACGGTGCGCTGACTCGCGCCGAGCACGAGGGCAAGCGCGGAACTCGACCACGCTTGGCCATCCGACAGAAACGCAAGCAGCGCCGCATGCTCGCCTTCGACCGGCGGCGCCAGCACGACGACCTCGCGGGCGTGACGCGGCGCGAGCGCGAAGCCGCGCGTCGTCGCGCTGACGCTCGCGAGCGTGCCGAGCGCCGTGCGCAGCCGGCCGATCTCGACGCGCAGCCGCGCGCGATGCGATTCGTCGGCGCGTTTGGCGCGGAACGCCCGGGCGACGAGCGCGTCGCGCGGCACGTCGTCGGGCCATGCCTCGCCGAGCATGCGGGCGAGCGCAAACAGCACCGGTCGGCTCGCGAGCGCAACCGCCGCGTTCGCATCGCGGATCGCGTAGCGGCAAGCGTCGACGATCAACGCGCCGCCAGCGCGATTCGAGGTCAACAGCTTCTCGACTTCATCGAGCAGGATCGGTTCTTCTTCGCCATGCGCGATCATGCGCGCCGCCGGTTTGCCCAGTGCCACCGACGCGCTTTCGACTTCCGCGATCAACGCCGGAATGCCGGCCTCGCGTGCCGCGCGTCCGGCCCGCGCCAGCGCGGCACGGGCGGCGCCGCTGCGCAAACGCCGCAGCGCGACTCCCGCGACCACCAGTTCATGCGCGGCACGCAGTGCGGGCGGAAACGGCCGGGGATCGAGCGCGGCAAGCTTGCGCTCCGCTTCGTCGAGACGGCCGATCAGCAGCAGACGCCGCGCCGCGAGATACCGCGCATGCGCGGCATTGACGCGATCGCCGTACGCGTCGAGCGTGGCGGTCGCGGCGTCGAGTGTCTTGGCGGGCCACCCGAGATCGCGCGACGCGAGCGCGATCTCCGCTTCGGCGACCACGCATCTCGCGCGCGCCACCGCATGCTGCGCGCCGAACGCGCGCGCGGCGTCGCGCACCAGCGCCTTTGCGCGCCCGAAATCGCCGAGCTGCGCCATCGCGATGCCGCGCAGCGCGAGCGCCGGCGCGTCGTCGCGTAACGCGACGTGGTCGAGCGCGCCAAGCGGATCGCCGGCCGCGAGCGCGCGCGCCGCCGCCGAAATCAGCGCGTCCACGGCGTGCGAGTCCGCGCGTAGCACGTCGATGCATCAAGCGAATCCCGCCACACTTGTCACTCCCACCCGATCGATGCCCGGCCCTAATCTAGCACGACCATCAACCGTCACCGACGCCGTCGGGCAAGGGCTCGCGCGGCGCGGCACGACTCACGGAGGTACCCACGATGACTACGCATCCGATCGGAACACGCGAACAGTGGCTCGCCGCGCGACGCGCGCTGCTCGACGCGGAAAAAGCCCACACGCGACAAGGCGACGAGCTCGCGCGGCAACGCCAGGCGCTGCCGTGGGTCAGGGTCGACAAGGCCTACCGCTTCGATACCGACCAAGGCAGCGCGTCGCTCGCCGATCTGTTCAAAGGACGTTCGCAGCTGCTCGTCTACCACTTCATGTTCGGCCCCGACTACAAGGCGGGCTGCCCGTCATGCTCGTCGATCGCGGACGGCTTCGCCGGCTTCGCCGTGCATCTCGCGCATCACGACGTGATGCTGACGGCGGTGTCGCGCGCGCCGCTCGACAAGCTGCAGACGTACAAGCAGCGCATGGGCTGGACGTTTCCATGGGCGTCGTCGGCCGGCGGCGATTTCAATTTCGACTTCAACGTCTCGTTCACCGAGACACAGCAGCGCGATGGCAATATCGAGTACAACTACGCACGCAACAGTCACGCGATGGACGTGAGTCCCGCGCCCGAACCGGTCGCGCAGTTCGCGGCGACCTGCGGCACCGACGCGGCCACCTATTCGCGCGACCGGCCAGGCATGAGCGCGTTCGTGCTCGAAGACGGCGTCGTCTATCACACGTACTCGACTTACGCGCGCGGTGTCGATGCGCTGTGGGGCATGTACCAGTGGCTCGATCGCGCGCCGAAGGGGCGCAACGAGACGGGCATCTGGTGGCGCCGTCACGACGAGTACGAGCCGTCATGAGCCCGCTCGTGCGCGCTGTCTGCACGAGCGGGCAGCGCCTTGCCACACGGCGCGCGACGCGCTCATCGCAGCGCGTGTTCGTCGGCGTCTGCGTGCTGATGTTCGCCGCGAGCGTCGCGGCGACATTGGCCCACGGCGCGTCGATGGCGGCGATGGGCGCGTTGCCGATGCCCGGCGGCTGGTCGATGTCGACGCTGTGGATGCCGACCTGCGGGCGCACGTGGGCCCGCGCCGCGGCATCGTTCATCGGCATGTGGATCGTGATGATGGCGGCGATGATGCTGCCGTCGTTGATGCCGACGCTGCTGCGCTATCGCGACGCGATCGGCTCGCGCGCAAGTGCGCAGCGACTGGCCCTGCTGACGATGCTCGTGAGTGGCGCGTATGCGGTCGTATGGACGGTGCTCGGCATGGCCGTGTTTGCACTGGGCGCGTCGTTCGCGGCGCTCGAGTTGCGGTGGCCAGCGCTCGCGCGTTCGACGCCGCTGGCGGTCAGCGTGGTCGTATTGCTCGCGGGCGCGTTGCAGTTCAGCACATGGAAAGCCCGCCGCCTCGCCTGCAGCCGCACGACACCCAGCCTTCCCGCCGATGCGCCGAGCGCGTGGAGATACGGTCTGCGCATCGGCATCGATTGCGCCGGTTGCTGCGGGGGTCTCACGGCAATTCTGCTGGTCGTCGGCATGACGGATTTGCGCTTGATGGCCGCCGTGACGGCCGCCATTACGGCCGAGCGACTTGCGCCGGACGGCGCACTCGTCGCCTGGGCGAGCGGCGCCATAGCCGTCGCCGGCGCGGGCTTGCTGCTCATCCAGGCCCTATCGGCCGGCTGACTCATGCGCGCCAGTTGTCGGGGATCGCTTCGCAAATCGACGCTCGACGGCCTTGCTGTCTCATTATTGTTTTGGTTTCGGAAACAGTGAGTTCAGAAATTAGGTATTTACCCTAATTTCCGCTCCCTCTAGACTGTCATCACTGCTGCAAACAAATGATTTCGCAGCCTAACAAGACAAAACCTGGAGGTAGTAAAAATGAAATCGCTCGTTCAAGCTGTCGTTATCGCCGCTACCCTCGCTGCTCCGGTTGCCGTTTTCGCTCAATCGAACCAGCCGCTGACCCGCGCGCAAGTCCGTGAAGAGCTGGCTCAGATCGAAAAGGCCGGCTACAACCCGGCACGTTCGAACCCGAACGAATATCCGTCGAACATTCAGGCTGCCGAAGCCCGCGTCGCGGCACAAAACGCCGCGGTCGGCGGCGTGACCAGCGGTTCGTCGCAGCAAGGTCACGCAGCGCAGTAAGGCGTTGCAGGTTGGCAAGTTGCTGTTGATGTAGCTGTACCTGCCGGAGCGCTCGGCTTAGCGCTCTCGCAGCTTCCCCTACTGGCCCGCCATCGCGATTGAATGCGATGCCGGGCCAGTTCCGTTTTGGGGAGCTCTGTCAGTTCTGCGTCAGACCGCGCCCGGGTTGATATACGCGGTCTTCACCGACGTATAGAACTCGCGGGCGTAGGCACCCTGCTCGCGCGGACCGTAGCTCGACCCCTTCCGCCCGCCAAACGGCACGTGATAATCGACCCCCGCCGTCGCGGTGTTGACCATCACCATGCCGGCCTGCACATGGCGGCGGAAATGACTCGCGTACTTCAGCGATGTCGTGCAGATGCCGGCCGACAACCCGAACTCGGTGCCGTTGGCAACCGCGAGCGCTTCCTGGTAGTCCTTGACCTTGATGACCGACGCCACCGGCCCGAATACCTCTTCACGGTTGATGCGCATAGCCGGGGTCGTCTCCGTGACCAGCGCCGGCGCGAGGAAATAGCCGCGCGTCGAGCCTTCGACGCGCTCGCCGCCGAACACCGTGCCGCCCTCTTCGCGCGCGATCGCCAGATAGCGCTCGTCCTGTGCCAACTGCTTGTCGTCGACGACCGGGCCGATGTGCGTGCCGTCCGCGAGCGCATCGCCGACCTTCAGCGCGCGCATGCGCGCCTTCATGCCGTCGATGAACCGGTCATAGATCCCCGCGGTCACGATCAGCCGGCTCGATGCCGTGCAACGCTGGCCCGTCGAGTAGAACGCGCCGTTGATGCACGCTTCGATCGCGACATTGAGATCGGCGTCGTCGAGCACGACCATCGGGTTCTTGCCGCCCATTTCCAGCTGGAATTTCTTGCCCGAATCGAAGCACTTCGCGCCGATCGCGCGGCCCGTCGAAACGGAACCGGTGAAGCTGATCGCATCGACATCCGGCGACGACACGAGCGCCTCGCCAACCACCGAACCGCGCCCCATCACGAGGTTGATCACCCCCGCCGGCGCGCCCGCCTCGGCGATGATCTTGACCAGCTCCCACGTGCTGCCCGGCACCAGATCGGCCGGCTTGATCACGACCGTGTTGCCGTACGCAAGCGCCGGCGCGATCTTCCACGCCGGAATCGCAATCGGAAAATTCCACGGCGTAATCAGGCCGACCACGCCAACCGGCTCACGCGTCATTTCGACCGTCATGCCCGGCCGCACCGACGGCATCACTTCGCCGCCGACGCGCAGCGCTTCGCCCGCGAAGAACTTGAAGATCTGCCCGGCGCGGCCCACTTCGCCGATCGCCTCGGGCAGCGTCTTGCCCTCTTCACGCGCGAGCACCTTGCCGAGCTCCGCCTTGCGCGCGAGGATCGCGCTGCCCGCCTGGTCGAGCACGTCGAAGCGCTGCTGCGGCGTGGACAACGACCACTGCGCGAAGGCCTTGCGCGCGGCGCTGATCGCGCGATGCGTCTGCTCGGCGTCGGCTTGCGCGAATTCGCCGATCACGTCGTCGAGATTCGACGGATTGACGTTGCGCGACACGCTCGCGCCGTCGACCCACTGTCCGTCGATGTAGTTTGCGAACTGACTCATGCCTGATTCTCCTTTCGAAAATTGCAGCGACAATCCGGTTATTCAGCAACGAGCACGCCACGGGCCGCGAGATTGCGATACAGCGCGCGCACGCCGAACGTCCACGGCTCGATTTCGGTGGACAGCCGCACCGTGTTGGTCAGCGCGCCGAGCTGCGGCGTCGAAATCGTCACGCGATCGCCGAGGTGGTGGGTGAAGCCGCCGCCGGGCGCGTCGCGGTCCTTGATCGGCGAGAACATGGTGCCGAGGAACAGCATGAAGCCGTCCGGGTACTGGTGGTGACGGCCGCAGGTCTGCGCGACGAGGTCGGCCGGGTCGCGGCTGATCTCGCTCATGTGGCTCACGCCGTCGAGCACGAAGTCGTCGTCGGCGCCTTCGACGCGCAGCGACACGCTCGCCGCGCGCACCGCGTCGAGTGAGAAGGTGTCGTCGAACAGACGCACGAACGGACCGATCGCGCATGAGCCGTTGTTGTCCTTGCACTTGCCGAGCAACAGCGCCGAGCGGCCTTCGATGTCGCGCAGGTTCACGTCGTTGCCGAGCGTCGCGCCGACGATGCCGCCGCGGCTATTCACCGCGAGCACGATCTCCGGCTCCGGGTTGTTCCACACCGACGCGGCGAGCAGACCGACGTCCGCGCCGAAGCCGACTGCCGACATCGGCTGCGATTTCGAAAATACTTCGGCGTCCGGACCGATGCCGACTTCCATGTATTGCGACCACGCATCGCGACGCTCGAGCTCGGCTTTCAGCTTCATCGCCGCTTCCGATCCCGGCTTGATCTTCGACAGATCGGTGCCGATCGTCGACGCGATCGTCTCGCGCACTTCCTTCGCCTTCGCCGGATCGCCGCCGGCCTGTTCCTCGATCACGCGCTCGATCAGGCTCACCGCGAACGTGACGCCGCAGGCCTTGATCGCCTGCACGTCGCACGGCGCGAGCACGCGCACGGCCGGCGCGCTCGCGCCCGGCAGGTTCGCCTCGATCAGCTGCGCGACCGGCCCGAGCGGCACGCCCGGCGCGCTGCGCGCAAATTGCGCGGCATCGTCGCGCTCGAACAGGTCGGCGGCAGTCGGCACGACCGCGGTGATGTCGAACACCTCGCCGCCGCGCACGACGACCACGCACGGTCCTTCATGCTGCTCGGTCTTGCGCCACACGCGGCCGATCAGCAGTGCGTCGTTCAGATCGCCGGGAAGAAAGCTGGAGGGGGAAATTGCGGACATGGGATGAGCTCTTTCGGATAAGTGGGAAAACGGGCAAGGCCGGGCGTCGCGTTGCGTGCGAAGCCCGGCCTTGTCACCCGCGGGTCAATGCGAATGCCGTGGGTTGCCGCGCTCGGCAATCACTTTCAGATACAGCGTCGCCGGTTCGAGGCAGCCGCCGGTCGAAAGCTGGCCGACCGTCTTGCGATACAGCTCCTGCCACGGCGTTTGCGCGGGCGGAATCTCGAAGTGCACGGTTTCGCGACGTCGCGCGAGTTCTGCTTCGTCGACCAGCACTTTGACGCTGCGCGAATTCAGATCGACGCGGATGCGGTCGTTCGTGCGCAACAGCGCAAGGCCGCCGCCCACCGCCGCTTCCGGCGACATGTTCAGAATCGACGGGCTCGCCGACGTGCCGCTCTGACGGCCGTCGCCGAGCGTCGGCAGCGACGTGATGCCCTGGCGCACGAGCGCCGCCGGCGGCGCCATGTTGACGACCTCGGCGCTGCCCGGATAGCCGACCGTACCCGTGCCGCGAATCACGAGGATGCAATGCTCGTCGATTTCAAGCGACGGGTCGTTGATGCGCGCGTGATAATCCTCGGGGCCGTCGAACACGATGGCGCGCGCTTCGAAGCTGTTTTCTGCGCCTGGCTCGCTCAGGTAGGTCTTGCGGAACGCATCGCCGACCACCGACATCTTCATGATCGCGCTGTCGAAGAAGTTGCCGGACAGCACCATGAAGCCCGCGCCGTGCTTCAGCGGATCGTCGGTCGTCTTGATGACCTCGCGATCCGGCGCGGGTGCGGCGGCCGCGATTTCGCCCATCGTGCGGCCCGACACGGTCAGGCAATCCTCGTGCACGAGGCCGCCTTTCGCGAGCTCGCGCATCACGGCCGGTACGCCACCCGCGCGATGGAAGCTCTCGCCGAGATATTCGCCGGCGGGCATGCAGTTGACGATCAGCGGCACCTGCTCGCCGACGCGCTGCCAGTCTTCGAGACTCAGCTCGACGCCCATGTGCCGCGCAATCGCGATCAGATGTGGCGGGCAGTTGGTCGACGCGCCGAGCGCCGATGCGACGACGATCGCGTTTTCGAACGCTTCTTTCGTCATGATCTTCGACGGCCGCAGGTCCTCGCGCACGAGGTCGACGATGCGCTTGCCGCTCGCGTAGGCCATCTGGCCGCGCTCGCGGTAAGCGGCCGGAATGCTCGCGCAGCCGGGCAGCGACATGCCGAGCGCTTCGGCGAGGCTGTTCATCGACAGCGCGGTGCCCATCGTGTTGCAGTGACCGATCGACGGCGACGACGCGGTAGTCAGCTCCATGAAGCCTTCGTAGTCGATCTCGCCGGCCGCCAGCAGATTGCGTGCATGCCAGATCACGGTGCCCGACCCGACGCGCTTGCCGTCGTGCCAGCCGTCGAGCATGGGACCGCCGGACAGCACGATCGCCGGCATATCGACGGTGGCCGCCGCCATCAGGCACGCGGGCGTGGTCTTGTCGCAGCCGGTGGTCAGCACGACGCCGTCGAGCGGGAAGCCGTGCAGGATTTCGACGAGGCCCAGATACGCGAGATTGCGATCGAGCGCTGCGGTCGGCCGGCGGCTCTGCTCGGCGAGCGGATGCACCGGAAACTCCATTGGAATGCCGCCCGCGTCGCGAATACCGGCCTTCGTGCGCGCCGCGAGCTCGATGTGATGCCGGTTGCACGGCGCGAGATCGCTGCCGGTCTGCGCGATGCCGATGATCGGCCGGCCCGACTGCAGCTCTTCGCGCGTCAGACCGTAGTTCATGAAACGCTCGACGTACAGCGCCGTCATATCCGCGTGCGAGGGATCGTCGAACCATTCCTGGCTGCGCAGCCGGCGCGGGGTGGATGCTGACATGATGCTTGTCTCTCTGTCTGGGTAAGGGTTTCTTATGCGTGCTCTGCGTGTTTCTGTGCCCGCGCTGTCTCGCGGCCGGGGCCGCTGCCTTCATTCGAGGCGGCCCGCGTCAGCATCGTGCGCGGCACGAGCAGGATCAGCACGCAACTGACCAGCAGACACGCACCGAGTGCGTAAGTGCCGTTGTTGATGTCGCCGGTCAAATCTTTCGCCACGGCGGTGATCATCGAACCGGTAAAGCCGGACAGATTGCCGATCGCGTTGATCATCGCGATGCCGGCCGCCGCGGCGGCGCCCGACAGCAGCTGTCCCGGGAACGTCCAGTAAATCGGCATCAGCGCAAGGATGCCGGCAGTGGCGATCGTCAGAAACGTGATCGCCCACACCACATGATGCGCCAAAGCCGCACTCATGATCAGAGCGATTCCGCCGATCAGCGCCGGAATCGCCGCATGCAGGCGCCGCTCGCCGGTTTTCTTCGAATGCGCGGCGTTCGCGAGCGTCGCAATGATGGCCACGCCGTACGGGATCGCGGTCAGCAGGCCGATATGCAGCGGATCCTGCACGCCGGTCGCCTTGATGATCGACGGCAGCCAGAACGCGAGGCCGTAGAAGCCGGTATTGAACGTGAGCAAAATCGCGACCAGCAGCCACACGCGCGGATCGCGCACCGCCGAGCCGAAGCGCGCTGTCTTGTGCGCGCTTTCGCGCTGCAGATTCGCCGCGAGCAGGCTCTTCTCCTGCGGCGTGAGCCAGCGCGCGCGGTCAATGCCGTCGTCGAGCGAGAAGTACACCACGAACGCGGTCAGCAGCGACGGCACGCCTTCGATCAGCAGCATCCATTGCCAGCCCTGATAGCCGAGCAGGCCGGCCGTATGGTCCATCAGCCAGCCCGACACGATGCCGCCGAGCATCAGGCTGACCGGCATTGCGATCAGAAAGCCTGACATCACGCGACTTTGGCGCTGCGACGGAAACCAGAAGTTCAGGTACAGAATCACGCCGGGGAAGAAGCCGGCCTCGCAGAGCCCGAGCAGAAAGCGCAGGATGTAGAACATCGTCGCGGTTTCGACGTGCGCGACGCGCGCGAGCGGCGCGACGAACGCGAGCGCCATCGACACGAGCCCCCACGTGAACATGATCCGCGCGATCCAGAAGCGCGCGCCGTAGCGATGCAGGAACACGTTGCTGGGCACTTCGAAGATGAAATAGCCCCAGAAGAACACGCTCGCGCCGATCGCGTACATCGTGTCGGACAGGCCGAGATCGTCGAGCATCTGCAGCTTCGCGAAGCCGACGTTCACGCGATCCAGATACGCAACCACATAGCACAGCAACAGTACCGGCAGCAGCCGGCGCACGACCTTGCGATAGGTCCTTTCCTCGAACTCGTCGACGCGCGCGGCGGGCGCGACGATGGCGGGCGGTACAGCGGTCATTCGTATCTCCATCAGCGTATTTTTGGTCGGAAATGCCGTTGCCTCGCGGCTCGTGCGATTTGGCACCGCCGGTTACGTTACCGGTAACATTTCTAGCTGTGGATGTTACGCCCGGCTTACCAGCCGGACAACCGAGGGATATCCCTGATCTGTTTAATTAAGGGGAGTGCTAGTGCGCCATCTACGCGCTATCGCGTGCAATCACCGTGAAATCGATCTTCACCGCTTTCCTGCGCTGCACCTCACCCGCTTCGCGATCGGCGAGCGCCGCGAGCAGCGTTTCGCCAGCGCGCAGGCCGATGCCGTACGCGTCGACCGACACCGTCGTGATGCTCGGTTGACAGCACCACGACACCTCGAAGTTGCCGAACCCGGCGACCGCGATGTCGCCCGGCACCGACAGCCCGCGCCGGTGACACTCCATGATCGCGCCGAACGCCGACATGTCGCTCACGCACATCACGGCCTCGGTATCGGGCCACGCGTCGAGCAATGCGCCGATCGCCGGTGCGCCGTGGCTCATCGTGATCGGCGAATCGCCGAGCCGGATCACGCGCGGCTCGCCGAGGCCGAGCGCCTTGATTTCGGCGACGTAGCCGCGCATCCGGTCATGCCCGCGCCGGTCGCGCTCGCTGGCACCCGCGATGAAGCCGATCCGCCGATAACCGCGCGCGTGCAGATGCCGGACCATCGCGCGCGCCGCCGCCGAGTTCGAAAAGCCGACGACCGTATCGATTGGATCGCTGGGCAGATCCCACATTTCGACGACCGGAATGCCGGCGCGCTGCAACAGCATGCGCGTCGCCTCGGTGTGCCGGCCGCCCGTCAACGCGACGCAGCGCGGCTGGTGACGCAGCATCGAGCGCACCAGCAGTTCTTCCTGTTCCAGACGGTAGTCCGTGTCGCCGAGCAGCAGTTGCAGACCGTGCGGGCCCAGCGCGGCATTCAGTCCGCGCACGGTGTCGGAGAAGTTCGAGCTGGACAGCGACGGCACCAGCACCGCGACGAACGCCGAGCGTCCCGACGACAGCGCGCCCGCCGCCGCATCGGCGACGTAGCCGAGTTCGTCGATGACCTTCTGCACGCGTTCGCGAGTCGCCTGCGACACGTTGCGGCCGGCAAGCACGCGCGACACGGTCATCTTCGAGACGCCCGCGCGTTCGGCGACATCGGACATGCGGGGCGGGACTGGCGGCCTGGACGTCATGATAGGTATCGGGGCGAATGCGCGAAAGTCATGGAACGCACATGATAGCGGGCCGCTCCTTGCGGAGCGACCAGGCAACGTCAGGGTTGCGTTTTGCGGCTTGTCCTGTCGCTGTGTTTTTGTCGTCTAGCGCTCGAAGCCCACCGTGCAGCGCGCCTGAGCCTGCCCCGCCGCCGGCGCGCGGAACGAGAACAGCCCGCCCGCCTGCGGCTGATGCCGGCGCTCGACCGCCGTCAGTCCCTTCCATGCGGTGGACACATAGACGGTTTGCAGATCGTCGCCGCCGAACGCGAGCTTCGTCACGTTCGCGCACGGCAACGGCACCTGATCGACCAGCTCGCCCGCCGGCGAGTACCGCTCGATCCGCCAGCCGCCGAACAGCGCGATCCACACGAAGCCGTCGGCATCGACGGCCATGCCGTCGGGATGGCCGTCGCCGGAGATGGCGGCGAAGATGCGCTTGCCCGACAGCGTGCCGTCCGCGGCGACGTCGAAGGCATAAACCACGCGCCGCATCGTGTCGTTGTGATACAGCGTGCGGCCGTCCGGGCTCATCGCCGGGCCGTTCGTGATCACGTAGTCGTCGTCCTGCGCGATCGCCGCGCCTTGCTCGTTCACGCGATACAGCGTGCCGCTCGGCGCCTCTTCCGCATCGTCCATCGAGCCGAACCACAGGCGTCCCCGTGCATCGACGAAACCGTCGTTGAGGCGGTTGCCCGGCAGATGCGGTTCGACCTCGGCGAGCTTGCTGAACTCGCCGCTCGCCGGATCGAAGCGATGCAAGCCGGATGGCAGCCCGCATACGAACGTGCCGTCCGCGAGCGGCGCCAGAAAACCGGGCTGGTCGGGCGCCTGCCACGTTTGCTTCTCGCCGGTCGCGACGGACAGCCGATGAATCCGGCGCCCCTTGATATCGACGAAATACACCCCGTTTTCGGCGGCCTGCCATAGCGGCCCTTCGGCCAGCTCGGCGCCGAGCGCCCATACGCACACTGGGACCGGCATGCTCATTCTCCGTACCACCCTGCGTCGACGAAGTAATCGCGGCCGGAGCAGCGTGATGCGTCGTCGGACGCGAGGAACAGCGCCATACGCGCGACGTGCTCGGGCTCGATGCGCAGTTGCAGACATTGACTCGCGACGACCTTCGCTTCGCTCTCCGCCGATTGCCACAACTGCATCTGCCGCGCCGTCTTCACCGCCCCGGGGATGATGCAATTCACGCGGATGCCCGCGCTGCCGAGATCACGCGCGAGACCACGCGTGAGCCCTTCGATGCCGGCCTTGGCGGTCATATAGATCGCGAGGTTCGGCAGCGCGACATGCCACGACACCGAGCCCAGATTCAGGATCACGCCGCGCCCCGCGCGACGCATACCGTTCGCGGCGGCCTGCGCGCAGAAGAACTGGTGGCGCAGATTCACCGCGATACGGTCGTCCCAGTAGCTCGCGGTGAGCTCGCCGATTTCGTGCCGGTCGTCGTTGCCGGCGTTGTTGACGAGCACGTCGATCGGGCCCACCGCATCGACGATGTCGGCGAACGTGTGTTCGATCGCGTCGACATTTTTCAGGTCGCAGCGGCGGAACAGCGGCGGATGCTTCGCGTGGCGAAGCGTTTCCTGCAGCGCGAGCGAATCGTGCTCGGCGACGTCGAGGAAGAACACGCGCGCGCCTTGCTGCGCGAAGGCCTCGACGATCGCGGCGCCGATCCCGCCGCCGCCGCCGGTCACGACGATGGTTTTGTCCGACAGACTTGGATAGGTTGCGTACGACATCAGATTTTCCACTTGTTACGAGTAGGACCACATACAGGACGGCGCTCGCCGCCCTGACCCGCCGCTTACGCCACGATCTCGACCTCGCTCAGCATGCGCCAGTTGCGTTCGAGCGTTCTCGTCGCGGAACCCGCGACGGCGACCGTGCCGCTCAGATGAATGTCGCGGCTCGAGCTGCCGACCAGCAGATCGAAGTCACCGGGCTCGACGATACGCTCGCCGCACGCGTCGGTGAAGTTCAGCATGTCCACCGGCAGTTTCACGCGCACACGCGCCGACGCACCGGCCGCGAGCGGCACGCGCGCAAACGCCTTCAGCTCGCGGACCGGCCGCGCGACCGACGCGTGCCGGTCGCGCACGTAGATCTGCACGATCTCGGTGCCGTCGCGCGCGCCGATGTTGTCGACCGTGAAGCTCAACTCGATCGTACCGCTTTCGATCGGCACTTCGCTGTGCGCGAGCGCGACATCGCCGTAACGGAACTGCGTATAGCCGAGACCGAAACCGAACGGATAGCGGCAGCCGAAATGGTATGCAATCGGCGTTCCCGCGCTCTTCAGACGATGGTTATACACGTACGGCACGGCGCCCGCGCTCTTCGGCACCGACAGCGGCAGACGGCCGCTGAAATTGGCGCGGCCCACCAGCAGATCGGCCAGCGCCTCGGCGCCACGCTCGCCCGGCGCGAACGCCATGATCTGCGCGGCGATGCGCTCTTCGAGGCCGCCGAGATTGTACGGACGGCCGCCCGTCATCACGACGACCGTCGGCGTGCCGCTATCGACCACCGCCTGCAGCAACGGCTGCTGCACACCCGGCAGGTCGAGGCTGTCGGTATCGGACCCTTCGCCGACCGTGCCGGACTGGAACAGGCCCGCCAGATCGCCGACGAACACCAGTGCGACGCCCGCTTGCCGCGCGGCTTCGACCGCGGACACAATGCCGTCGGTGTCCTTGCTGATCAGCTCGTCGCAATGCGCGTCGCCGGTCAGATCGAGCGACACGTCGCCCGGAAACACCGGCGCGCCCGCGCGGCGCTCCTTGATGATGTCGCAACCCTGCGCGTGAATGACGCGCTCGTCGCCGAGCAACACGCGCAGCGAACGCAGCGGCGTCGCGATCGAAGCAGTGGACTGCTCGCCGCTGTTGATCAGGTGCACCGGGAAGCTGTAGCCGGCGAGCAGCGCGAGCGGATCGTCGGCGGTCGGGCCGATCACCGCGATCTTGTCCGGGCCGTGCGCGTCGAGCGGCAGCACGTCGCCTTGATTGCGCAGCAGCACCGCCGATTCGAGCGCAACCTGATACGCGGTATCGCCCGCGGTCGCGCTTTTCACGTCGACGCGTTCGGGATCGACGTACGGATTCTCGAACAGGCCGAGCTGGAATTTCACGCGCAGCACGCGCGAGACGGCGGTGTCGATCGTCGCTTCGCTGATCTCGTTGCGCTCGAGCGCTTCCTTCAGATGCACCGCGCACTCGTGACCCGGCAGCTCGACGTCGAGGCCGGAGTTGAACGCGAGGGCCGCGGCCGACGCGCTGTCGCGCGCCACCGCATGGTGGCTGAACAGCAGGTCGACGCCCGCGTAATCGGCGACGACGAGACCGTCGAAGCCCCATTTCTCTCGCAGCGTGTCGTGCAGCAGCGCACGATCGCCATGACAGGGTACGCCGTCGACGTCGTGATAGGCGGGCATCACCGAGCCCGCGTTCGCGAGCTTCACGGCCATTTCGAAAGGCAGCATGAACACGTCGTTGAGCTCACGCGGACCGACATGCACCGGCGCATGATTGCGGCCGCCTTCGCTCGCCGAATGACCGACGAAATGCTTGAGCGTCGCGAGCAGATCGCGCTGTTCGCCCTGCAGGCCCTTCACGTAATGACACGCGAGCACGCCAACCAGATACGGGTCTTCGCCGAGCGTCTCCTCGGTGCGGCCCCACCGCGGGTCGCGCGACACGTCGAGCACCGGCGCGAGCCCCTGATGACAGCCGATCGAGCGTGCCTGCTCGCCGATGATCGTGCCCACTTCGCCGACCAGTCGCGGATTCCACGTCGCCGCATAGTTCAACGGCGACGGGAACAGCGTCGCGTCCTTGATCATGAGCCCGACGAGGCATTCCTCGTGTGACATCACCGGAATGCCGAGGCGCGTGTCTTCGACCATCTTGCGCTGCAGCTCGTTGAGCGCGCGTACGCCTTCTTTCGGATCGACCGTATGCGTGCCGAGCGGACGCGTGATCTGGCCGAGGCCATGCTGCAGGATCTCGTCGACCGTGATCTGGTTGGCGCTCTGCGCGAAATCGATGCTACGCGCCTTGTGATTGCCATCGGCCGACAGCTTCAGCCACGCGGCGTGAAGCTGCGCAATCTTTTCGTCGAGTGTCATGCGCGCGAGCAGATCGGCCACGCGCTCTTCCACGGCTGCCGCTGGATTGCGGTAGAGCGGGACCTCACTTTGGCGAAGCAACATCGAAAACTCCTTTTTTTTATCGTGGTGTACGAAGCGCATGAGGCGCCGACAAATCCGTTGTTTCTGACAAGCGTGCGGCATGGCGTTGCTTCAGCCCGGATGCCATCCCTTCTATTTCAGATACCTTTCCAGACTTCGCAGTCCTGCTAATCGATCGAACGCAGCCGCGACTCGAATTCGCCGTGTTTGATCGGCTACGGGTCGTTCGTCGCGTCTAGCGACGCGATGCAATGGGACCGCGCTTGCTCGCGTCGTGCAAGCAGCGCGATCGCAAGCGGATCAGTGCAGACGCGGCAGCGCGAAATCCTTGTCGTCGAACACGTGGCACGCGTGCGGTGCGAACGCCAGTTCGACGCATTCGTCGTGCGTCACGCCACCGTCGCCGGGCAGCTTGGCGATCATCGTGTTGCCGTCGCGCACGCCACCGTCCACATGCACGTAGCTGTGCTCGCCCAACCGTTCGACCAGGCGCACGGCGCAGCGGATTGTCTGCACGCCGGCCTGCGCCGATGGCAGGGCGAGGTGCTCCGGCCGGATGCCGAGCGTGACCTGCGAACCGACGCTTTGCCTGCGGCCGTCGACCTCGGCGCGTACGCGCTCGCCCGTGGTCAGCTCGACCTGAATGCCCTTGTCGTCGACCGCGAGCACCGTGGCCGGCATGAAGTTCATCTTCGGCGAGCCGATGAAGCCTGCGACGAAGCGGCTCTTCGGCCGGTGGTACAGATCGAGCGGCGCGCCGATCTGCGCGATGCTGCCGTGCTTTTCCATGTCCGCGCCGGCGTGCAGCAGCACGATCTTGTCGGCGAGCGCCATCGCTTCGATCTGGTCGTGCGTAACGTACACCGCGCTCGCGCGGTTGAACTCGCGATGCAAACGGGCGATTTCGGTGCGCGTCTGCACGCGCAGCGCGGCGTCGAGATTCGACAGCGGCTCGTCGAACAGAAACACGCCCGGCTCGCGCACGATGGCGCGCCCGATCGCCACGCGCTGGCGCTGGCCGCCGGACAGCGCAGCGGGGCGACGTTCTAGGTAGCTGTCGAGTTGCAGCGCGGCAGCGGCGCTGCGCACCTTCTTGTCGATGGTGGCCTTATCGACCTTCGCCTGACGCAGGCCGAATGCCATGTTCTCGTACACGCTCATATGCGGATAGAGCGCGTAGTTCTGGAACACCATCGCGACCTGGCGCTTCGCGGGTTCGACGTTGTTCATCAGTTGACCGTCGATGCGCAGTTCGCCGTCGGTGATCGATTCGAGACCGGCGATCATGCGCAGCAGCGTGGACTTGCCGCAGCCCGACGGCCCGAGGAACACGCAGAATTCGTCCCTGCCGACTTCGAGGTTGGCGTCGCGGATCACCGAGTTACCGCTCGTATAGGACTTCTGTACGTTAGTGAGAGAGATGCTTGCCATATCGTTTATGCGAAGTTCGGTGTGCGGGCCACTTTGGCCCGCACGATTCGAGGTGGTGTGCGATGCGGATCAGCCCTTGAGCGAGCCGGCCATCATCCCCTTGATCACGCGCTCCTGACCGAACGCGTAGGCAACGATCAGCGGCAGCGACGTGAGCACGAGGACAGACAGCATCGAGGGTATGTTCGACGCGTATTGCCCCATGAAGTCCCAAATCGCGAGCGGCAGCGTACGGTGCTCGGCCGTCGACGTGAGCATGTACGCGAAGATGAACTCGTTCCACAGACCAATGCCGTTGAAGATCGTCACAGTGGCGAGCCCCGGTGCCGAAAGCGGGAAGAAAATACGCCAGAAGATGCGGAACGGACTGCATCCGTCGAGCTGCGCCGCTTCTTCGAGCTCGCGCGGAATCTGGCGCATGAACTCGGTCAGGATGAAGATCGACACCGGCAGACTGAGGGCCACATAAGGGCCGAGCAGCGCGAACGCGGTGTCGTACAGGCCGAGGTTGCGCGTGAGCAGATAGATCGGCACGAGCGTCGCATGCAGCGGCACGATCATGCCGGCGACCACCAGACCGAACAGCGTCTTGTTCAGCGAGAAGCGCAAGCGCGCAAACACGTAGGCCGCCATCGCACTGATGATGACGATCAGCAGCACCGACACGCCCACCGTGAACACGCTGTTACGGAAATAAGTGAAAAACGGCCCCTGCAGCACAGCCGCGTAGTTACCCCAATACAGGTGGCTCGGCAGCGCCCACACTGACGTCGCGAAGGTCTCTTCCTGGCTCTTGAAGCTCGATGCGACCATAAAGAGAAACGGAATCGTCGTGACGGCCAGCCAGATCAGTGCCAGCAGCGGAACCCCCAGGCGGGGGAAGCGTAGTTTCTTGTTCATGGTTCAGACCTCGGTTGCATAACGGCGGGTGAAGTACATCGACACCGCCGCCACCGTGATGACGATAAGGAACATCGCCGAGCCGATGGTGCTGCCGTAGCCAAGTTGGAACGAACTGAACACCGTGCGATACATGTAGGTGGCCATCACCTCGGACGAGCCTTCGGGGCCGCCACCGGTCATGACGAAGACGAGATCGAAGTAACGCAGCGACCCGAGCACGGACAGCAGCACAGCGGTGCGCACCGTGCCTTGCAGGTGCGGCAGCTTGATGCGCCAGAAAATGGTCCACCCGGATGCGCCGTCGAGGAGCGCAGCCTCGTTGACCTCGGCCGGCATCGACGAGAGGCCGGCGAGAAACAGAATCATGTAGAAAGGCGCGTTCTGCCAGATGATCACGGCGATGGTCGCAGCCAGCGAAAAATGCGGATCGCCCAGCCAGTCCTTCGCGAGGCCATCAAGCCCGAATGCCTGCAGCGCGACGTTGATCGGACCGAAATTCGGATCGTAGATTTGCTTGAACAGCACACCGATCGCCACGCTCGACATCAGCAGCGGCAGGAAATAGAGAACCTTGAGCAAGCGCGAGCCACGACCGGCCTTCTCCAGCAGCACGGCGAGCGCGAGCGCGATCGGAAGCTGGACGACGATCGACGCGACAGCAAGAATCACGTTGTTCTTCAGCGATTGCCAGAACACCATGTCGTGCGCGAGCCGCGCCCAGTTCGCGAGCCCGATATAACGGGCAGTGTTGCCGAGGCCGTTCCAGTCGAGCAGCGACAGCCGCAGGCTGGAGACGAGCGGATAAAGCAGGAACACGGCCAGCAGCAGCAGCGAAGGCGCAAGAAACACAACCGTGACGAGCGTTTGCGATGAAAATCTCAGCCGGCGTTCGGGTGTAGCGGAAAGTGCGATATTCACGGGCTTGTATGCCGACCGGCACCTCGCGGTGCCGGTCGGACTTTTCTTTAGGACTGGAGATCAGCCGCCCTTCTTCGAAGCGGCTTCCATTTGCTGCGCAGCAGCCTCAGGCGTCAGCGACAGACCGAACAGTGCTTGCGTCGTGTCCTTGTGCAGTTCACCGAGGGCCGGCGGCAGTGCCTGGTCGTACCAGAGCTGCACGCTCGGAGCGGCGGCAAGCATTTGCTGCAGACGCTGCGTGAACGGATCGTCGATCCTGACGTGATTGACCGGCGGGAGCTTGTGGTCATCCGACGCGCGAGCCTGCATCGCCTGCTCGTCGGTCAGTGCCTGGATCAGCTTGAACGCTGCGTCCGGCGTCTTGCACTCGGTCGAGATGCTGAGGAAGCCGTCGCCGACCGTGCCGATCAGGTCGCGCGGATCACCCTTGCCACCCGGCACGCTCGGGAACGCGAAGAAGTCGAGGTCCTTCGAGAACGTCGGATTTTCGTTTGCGATCGTCGAAGCTTCCCACGCGCCCATCAGCTCCATGGCAGCCTTGCCCGTGTACAGCAGGCGGCGCGAGGCGCCCGAGTCGTAATCGAGACCGTTGATGCCCGGTGCGAACGCGCCAGCCTTCACGAGTTCCTGAATGCGCTTGCCGGCTTCGATGAACGCCGGATCTTCGAAGCCCTTGCCCTTGCCTTCGATCGCGTCCTTCACGACTTGCGGACCGCCGATACGGTCGACGAGGTACATGTAGTACATCGAACCGGTCCACTTGTTCTTGTTCGCGAGCGAGAACGCTGCGACGTTGTGCGACTTCAGCACTTCAACGACGTGCATCAGTTCATCCCACGTCTTCGGCGGCGTGATGCCGTACTTCTTGAAGACTTCCTTGTTGTAGAAGATCACCGCGGCCGCCGCGTTTTCGGCGGCAACACCGTAGGTCTTGCCGTCGAACGTCGTGACATTCCACGACGCTTGCATGAAGCGGCTGCGGTACGCCGGATCCTTCTCCAGGTACGGCGTGAGGTCGGCGATCTGGCCGGATTTCACGTACTCGTGCAGCCCGCCGCCGCCCCAGTTCTCGAACACGCACGGCGGCTGGTTCGCGCCGAAAGCGACCTTCAGCTTAGTCTTGTACGCCTCGTTCAGGACGTGCGAATTCTCGACCTTGTAGCCCGGAACCGCCTTTTCGAATCGATCCGACGCGTCGCGAATGATCTTGCTCGACGACGCATTGGTCTGCTGGTCCCATACCGTGATCGTCTTGGAGTCCGCCGCTACGGCGTTCGAAACAACTGCAGACAACGAAAACAGCAGCGCCGTCGCGCCGATGATGGACCGCGCTTTAAACAAAGCCGGGTACGCCATGGGTGTGTCCCCTCTTCTGGATTTATAAGAAATCACCGAAACATTAACGTTAGCCTTAACGTTAGTGAATGTTAGGTCGATGCGTGAAGTAAGGCTATGCGGGATTTTACCTGGTCCCGGCGCGCTGCGACGCAACTGCCGGATAAGATGGACCGATTGCGGGAAAGCTGAAATATAAAGGGTTCTGCTAGAATAACGACTACATAAACGTTATCGCTAACGCGATTAGCGAGTCGACCCATCCAATGACCTCTCGCACACCTTCGACCCGCATGGCAAGACAGACCCCAACGCTTGAGCACGTTGCCAAGCTTGCCGGGGTGTCCCAGATGACCGCGTCGCGCGCTCTCAACGGCCGTCCCGGCGTGTCGCGCGAAACCCGCGACGAAGTCCTGAGAATCGCGTCGGACATCGGTTACGTCGTCAACCGCACCGCGCAGAAACTGTCGGGCGGCCGCAACGGCATCATCGGCATCATTACGCCGACACTCGACACGCAATTCTCCAGCGAACTGATTCTCGGCGCGGGCCGCGCGGCGCGTGGCGCGGGCTGCGAGATGCTGGTCTACACGGTGTTCGACGAAGATCGTCATACGCATCACGACCTGCTTGGGCTCATCCAGCAATTCTCCGACGGTATCCTCGCCATTCTTCCGCGCGAGTCGCTGTGCCTCGAGGCGCTCGCCACCGCGAAGGTACCGGTCGTCGTCGTCGATCAGCGCGGCACGCTGACGGGCTTCCCGTCGGTGTCGGTCGACAACTACGGCGGCGCCTGTCTCGCGGTCGAGCACCTCGCCGAGCTCGGTCACAAGCGCATCGCGTTTCTGGCCGGCGACGAAACGATCGAAGGCGTGCGCGACCGGCAACGCGGCTATCACGACACGCTGGCTCGCCTCGGCCTGCCACGCGAAGACTCGCTGGTCGCCGCGGGCGACCTGTCGCAAATGATGGCGTTCGACGTCACGTTCGACCTGCTGAACCTCGCCGAGCCGCCCACCGCGATCTTCACGGCCAACGACCAGAGCGCGTTCGGCGTGATCGCCGCGATCCGCGAAGCGGGTCTGCGCGTGCCGGACGACATCTCGGTGATCGGCTTCGACGACATCCCGATGTCCGAGCAGTTTCACCCGGCGCTCACCACGATCCGCCAGCCGTTCCAGCAAATGGCGCGCTCGGCGGTCAACACGCTGCTCGCGCAGATCGCCGGGATCGACGCCGCTTCGCAACGCATCACGCTGCCGGCGGAACTGGTGGTGCGCGATTCCACCGGCCCAGTCCGCACCAGGCAGCGCCGCGGCCGTCACCAGATCGTTTCGACGTAAGTCGACGCGCGCACCTTCGCATCCGAAGTCACGAGCGCGCCGCCATGCGTGCGCGCGGTCGCGACGATCAGGCGTTGATGCAAGGCGAGCGTGGGCGGCAGCGTGGCCGCGCGAAACGCGATCTCGGTGTCGACCGGAATCATCCGCACGCCGTCGAGCGACAGAAACGTCGACATCCAGCTGCGCGCGTCCATCGACAGTCCGAGACTGCCGACCTTCACGAACTCCGCGATTTCGAACGCACTGATTGCCGAAATCAGGATCTCGCCGCCGGCGAGCTCCCGATCGATCGCATCGTGCGCGGCCTGGCTCAGCGCTTTTTGCCTGCCGAGCCAGCACACGAGGGCAAGCGTGTCGAGCGTGATCATTACTCGTCCTGCTCGGCAGTGACAGGCTGCAACGCGTGCTTCAGGTTGAAATGCGTAATCGACGCGCGCAGCAGCTCGAGCGGGTTTTCCTGCTTGCTGCGATACGGCCGGATTTCGATGGTGGGTTGCCCGCGGTCGGTGACGACCACGGTTTCGCCCAATGCCTCGACCTGACGGAACAGCTCGCAGGCCCGGGACTTGAAAATGGCTTTAGATACTCGCTTTTCCATGACGCTCTCCACCCAGCAAAAATCCAACGGTATTTTTTGTATCGGGCCGGTGCGCCCGCAGGCGAACACCCGCGATGCGTGCCCGACATTCTTTATCAACCTTGCTCTCAGTCGTTGCTTCCCAGCCTACTGCCAGGAGCTCCCTCGAGCTCCAATCCAATTCGCGGCGACAACTAGCGTAACCGCGACACAGCCTGCAACGGTCGCGCCAATTCCTGCGCGCAACCGCTGCACTTTCACCTAATCAATTGGTTTTACACAGACCGCTCTGGCCATACCGGGTCGTGCCGGATAGCGGCGCGGCGCGTCTTGGCTTGCAATGTTTTGCCCCGTGTTATAGATCTTCGAATAGATGCAAACTTGCTTAACGTTACCCTTAACGTTAGCGGATGTTAATGGCGCAGGTTCGCGGCCGCCATGCGGAGTTTACCTAAGCTCCGAACCACTATCCGACCCCTCGACTGGACCCTCTAAATCAAGCCCGGCAAGGAGAAAGCTCGATGCAAGGCGTCGAAAGTACTACGTAATATTTAATGCGAACTGGCTAACGTCATCGCTGCTTGCGTCAATCTTCGTCGTTCGATGCAGGGGGTCCTGATGAAGGCTCCGCATCGAAATGCAGGATCCACGCATGCAACGATTCGCGCGGCTTTACCGTTGCTCACTCGCCGACATCGGCCTGTCAAACCACCGCGCCGACGTCCTCGCCGACTTCGGGTCGCGCGAGGCTCACCGCGGCGCCGTTCGCATCGAACAGCGTGACCGACGACGACGCCACCTTGATCCCGACACGCGCGCCGACCGCGTGCTGCGCGTCCTTCTTGTCGAGCTTCAGCGCGATCGCGTGCGCCATGCCATCGAGTCGAGCATGCAGGATCGAGACGTCGCCGAGATGCTCGACCAGTTCGACACGCGCGGCGAGACCTTCGTCGAGCGAGCCGATGCCCAGATGCTCGGCGCGCACCCCGAGCGTCAACTCGCCACTGACCGGCTGCGCCAGCCGGCCGGGCAGCACGATGCGCTGGCTCGCGCCGGCGAGCGCCACGACGGTTTGCGCATCGCTTCGCGACACCAGCGTCGCGGCCAGCATGTTCATCTGCGGCGAGCCGATGAAGCCGCCGACGAAGCGGTTCGACGGCCGCTCATACAGGTCGAGCGGCGCGCCGGTCTGCTCGATGCGGCCTTTGTTGAACACGACGATCTGCTGGCCCAGCGTCATCGCCTCGACCTGATCGTGCGTGACGTAGATCATCGTCGTGCCGAGTTCGCGATGCAGCTTCGCGAGCTCGATACGCATCTGCACGCGCAGCGCCGCATCGAGATTCGACAGCGGTTCGTCGAACAGGAACACGCGCGGCTTGCGCACGATCGCCCGTCCGATCGCGACGCGCTGGCGCTGGCCGCCCGACAGCGCCTTCGGTTTGCGCTCCAGCAGATGTGTGATCTGCAGGATCTCGGCGGCACGGCCCACCGCCTCGCGCACTTCCTTTTTCGACTTGCCCGACAGCTTCAGCGAAAAGCCCATGTTTTCCGCAACCGTCATGTGCGGGTAGAGCGCGTAGCTCTGGAACACCATCGAGATGCCGCGGTCCGTGGGCTGCAGATCGTTGACGCGTACGCCGTCGATCAGAATGTCGCCGCCCGTCACCGACTCGAGCCCCGCGATCATGCGCAGCATCGTCGACTTGCCGCAGCCCGACGGTCCCACGAACACCGTGAACTGGCCGTCCGGGATGTGCAGGTCGATGCCCTGGATCACCTGCGGTCCTTCGCCATACGTCTTCGTGACGTTGCGCAATACGAGTTCGCCCATTTGATGCCTCCTCCTCGATCCTTGTACTTGCAGACCCCGCGTGACGCTATCCCACTGCCGAACTACTGCCGCGCCACGCGAGGTTCGATGCGCCCGTCGCCGGGCGTGCGCCTCAGCGCACGGCCGCGACGCCGGCGTGTTGCGCGATCACGTCGCGATACCACAACGCGCTGTCCTTCAGCGTGCGCTCCTGGCTCGCGTAGTCGACGTAGACCATGCCGAAGCGCTTGTCGTAGCCCGACGCCCATTCGAAGTTGTCCATCAGGCTCCAGGCGAAATAGCCCGCCACGTCGACGCCCTGTTTCACCGCGTCCGACAAGGCGGCGAGATGCAGGTCGTAGAAGCGCACGCGCTCGGCGTCGTGCACGCGGCCGTTATCGAGCACGTCTTTCGCCGCGCAGCCGTTCTCGGTGATGTAGATCGGCGGCAGCTTGTAGTCGGCGTTGATGCGCGTCAGCAATTCGGTGAGACCTTGCGGATAGACTTCCCAATCCATGTCGGTGAAGCCGAGCGCGCCCGGCGCACGCTTCTCGCCCGATGCGCTCGCGAAGATCCGCGTGTAGTAGTTGACGCCGAGGAAGTCCATCGGCGTGCCGATCACGTCGAAATCGCCGCTCCGGATCACGTCTTGCGGACCGTTCGCGCCATACCATTCCAGCGCCTCGGCCGGATACTCGCCCTTGAACAGCGGGTCCATGTACCAGCGCACGAACTTCGCGTATTCGAGCGACGCGGCGGCCTGATCGTCGGGCGCATCCGTCGCGCCATGCGCCGGCGACTGGTTCAGCACGATGCCGAGCGGCGCCTTCACGCCATCGGCGCGCAGTGCCTGCAACGCGAGACCGTGCGACAGCAGCAGATGGTGCGCGACATGCGCGGCCTTCTTCAGATCGGCGTTGCCCGGCGCGAAATAGCCGGTTGCGTTGCCGAGCCACGCGGTGCACCACGGTTCGTTGTGCGTCGCGATCGATGCAACGCGATCGCCGAGCACGCTGCCGATCTTGCTCGCGTAGTCCGCGAAGCGATAAGCGGTGTCGCGGCTTTCCCAGCCGTTTTGCGTATGCTGCAGCGACAACGGCAGGTCCCAGTGATACAGCGTTGCGAACGGCTGGATGTCGCGCTCGAGCAAACCGTCGACGAGGCGCTCGTAAAACGCGAGGCCCTTGTCGTTGAATGCGCCGCGGCCAGTTGGCTGCACGCGCGGCCAGGCGATCGAAAAGCGATAAGCCTTGACCCCGAGTTCGGCCATCAGGTCGAGGTCTTCCTCGACCAGGTGATAGTGATCGCATGCGACATCGCCGTTCTCGCCGTTCACGACCTTGCCCGGCACGTTGCAGAACGCGTCCCAGATCGACGGGCCGCGGCCGTCCTCATGCGCTGCGCCTTCGATCTGGTAGGAACTGGTGGCGACGCCCCAGACGAAGTCTTCGTTGAATCGATACGTCGACATAGATGATGTTGTCCTGAGTGTCACGCCCGCGAGGGCGTGAAAAATGAAAGAGAGAATTTCAAGCCTTGACCGCGCCGGTCGTCAGACCGTCGATCAGACGCCGCGAGGTGAATGCGAACAGCACCAGCAACGGCAGCACCGCGACCGCGGAGCCCGCCATCACCGCGCCCCAATCCGAATTGGTCGGACTTTGCAGAATGCGCAGAGCGAGCGGCAGCGTGTACATCGACGGCGAACGCAGCACGACGAGCGCCGACAGAAAGTTGTTCCACGCCTGAATGAAGCTGATCAGTCCAAGCGTACCCAGCGCCGGTCCCAGCA
Source organism: Paraburkholderia sp. MM5496-R1 (assembly GCF_050436205.1). NCBI lineage: Bacteria > Pseudomonadati > Pseudomonadota > Betaproteobacteria > Burkholderiales > Burkholderiaceae > Paraburkholderia > Paraburkholderia sp. MM5496-R1. Next base: position 1,012,270 of record NZ_JBNDLT010000001.1, on the reverse strand, counting down.
GCGGCATCACGATGCTCCAGTAGATGCGGAATTCACTGCAGCCGTCGATGCGCGCCGCCTCGATCAGCTCGGACGGAATCGCCGCCGCGACGTACTGGCGCATCAGGAACACGCCGAGCGCGGCGGCCGCGCCAGGTACGTACAGCGCGCGCGGCTGATCGATCCAGCCGAGCAGGTTCATCGTCATGAAGGTCGGAATCATGCCGAGGAACGGCGGCACCAGCATCGCGGTCAGCGCGATCGCGAACAGCGTCTTCTTGAAGCGGAATTCGTACATCGCGAACGCGTAGCCGGCCATCGACGTGACGAGCAGCGTCAGCACGGTTTGCATCGTGGCCGTATAGAAGCTCCAGCCGAGATTGCGCCAGAACGGAATGTGCCGCATCAGCGAGGCCATGTTGTCGAGAAACGCGCTGCCGAACCACAGCGGGGGCGGCATCGAGAAAATCTCGGAACTCGTGTGCGTCGCGAACACGAACATGAAGTAGAACGGCGAGAACATCAGCAGCGCGCCGACCACCACGATCGCGTAGCCGATATAACGGCCCTTGTTGCTCGACGATTTCATCGCTGTGTCTCCTCGTTCATGCCGCTGCGGTGAAAGATCCGCGTGTTCAACCACATCAACGCGCCGATCGAAATGAACAGCAGCCATGCGATCGAACTCGCGGTGCCGAAATCGCCGTCGTGGAATGCGGTGCGATACATATAGACGGCCGTCGTCAGACCGGACTGGCTGGTACCCATGCCTTCGTTCGGCAGCAGGATGAACGGCTCTTCGAACAGTTGCAGCCCACCGATGATCGACAGCGTGACCGCGAAGAAAATCATCGGCTTGATCAGCGGAATCGTGATGCGGGTGAACTGTTGCCAGCCGTTCGCGCCGTCGATGCGCGCGGCCTCGTAAAGGTCCTTCGGAATGGTTTGCAGCGCCGACAGATACAGCACCGTGTTCCAGCCGACATAGCGCCAGAAGATCACCACCGACACCGCCGGCTTGACGTTCTTCGGGTTATACAGCCACTCGATCGGATGCGCAGGGACGATCCAGTGCAGGCCGGGCAGCCTGCCGAGCTCGGCGATCGCGAGGTTGATCATGCCGAAGTCGGTCGAATACAGCGACGAGAAGATCAGCGCGATCGCGACGCTCGACGTGATGAACGGCAGGAAGTACAGGCCGACCACCAGGTTGCGCCAGCGGCGAAACGCGGTTTGCAGAAAGAATGCCAGCGGCAGCGCCACCAGATGCTGCGGCACGCCGGACATGATCGCCATCGACGCGGTGTTGTACAGCGACTTCCAGTACCACGGGTCGGTCAGCGTGAACGTGAAGTTCGACAGACCCACCCACTTCATGCTCGCGAGCCCCGCCGTCGCGTCCCAGCTCTGGAACGACAGGTACAGCGAAAACAGCAGCGGGAACGCCATGAATAGCGCGAACAGCAGGAAAAATGGACCGAGAAACAGGTAGGGTGCGACTTTCACCGGATCGAGCCGCGAAGTTCTGCGCGGCGCGGCGAACGGCGCGGGCGAGCTCGGCACGTCGCGCGCGCGCGCATCGCGGGCGACCTCTGGGGTCGTGGGCAGCGGGGTGTTCATCAATAGTTCCGTCCAGTCGGGCGTAGCCGGGATCGATGACCGGTCACGCTGTTTGCAGCAGACTTGCAGCGCACTGCGACACACTTCGGTCGCGGCACGCAGCGTGCCGCGACCTTGCATCGATACCGCTTAGCGGCGGACCCGATGCGCGATCTGGTCCTGCGCTTCCTGGAGCGCCGTATGCACGTCTGCACCGTCGTCGACGACCTTGTCGAGGGCCGAATGCACCGCTTCCTCGGCGACCTGGTCGTACTTGCTACGCTGGATCGCCGGGATGTGGGAGGCTGCGTCACGCCAGATCAGACGCGCTTTCTCGTTGCCGAGGAATGCGACCGGCTCCGCGAAAAACGTGTCGTTCTGCGCGGCAAGCAGCGCGGGGAATGCGTCGATCGAACGGAACGATGCGAGCTGCGTGTCCTGGCGCGTCGTCAGGAACTTGATGAATTCCCACGACATCGGCTTTTGCGTCGCCTTCGCCGGGATCGAGTAGAACGTGCCGCCGAACGATGCGTACGCGTTGTTCGGCAGATTGGCCGCGCGCCACAGACCCTTCGTGTCCGGGGCGATCCACGACGACAGGTGGCCGCCGAGCCACGCGCCCATCATCTGCGTCGAGACGGTCCCGCGCTTGAAACTTTCGGCCCATTCGTTCGACCAGGGCGTGATCTTCGCGTCGAGACCGAGGTCGCGTGCTTTCTTCGCGAGCTCGAACGCCTTCACGAAACGCGGCGACGTGACGACCGGATTGCCGGCCTTGTCGAAGTACACGCCATCGCCTTCCTTCAGGTCGGCGCGAATGTAGATGTCCTCGATATCGCGCGACGATGCCATCAGGTACGCACCCGTCGCCTTCTTGATCTTCACGCCGGCCGCCAGGTACGAGTCCCACGACTTCGTCAGGTCGGCTTCGGTCACGCCCGCCTTGTCGAGAAGGTCCTTGCGATAGAACAGCGTGCCCGGACCGATATCGGCCGGCATGCCGACGATCGTGCCGTCCTGCGTGGTCGCCTGCGCGAACGTGTAGTTGATGAACTGGCTCTTGTACTGGCCCGCGTTATACGGCGCCTTCGACAGATCTTCGAGACCGCCGCCCGAGGCGAAGCGGCCGATAAAGCCGACCTCCACCGCCATCACGTCGGGCAGATTGGAGCTCGTCGCGAGTGCGGTGGTCATTGCGTTGTGGTGATCGGCGATCGCGAGCGACGAGACCCTGATGTCGACGTCCGGATGCAGCTTCTTCCACGCCGGAAGCGCGTCCTTGATTTCCTGATCCAGCTTCGGAAAGACCGCGACCGTCAACGTGGTGTTGGCGTGCGCGCCGACTGCGGCCAGGCTGAGCAGAACGGCGGTGGCAGAGCCTGAAAAGCGGAATTTCATTACTCGTCTCCTGAAGAACCCTGTTTGAATTGCATTCGATGAATACCCGGTTGCTGCGACCTACTTCCCCTGTTGTCTTTGTTGCTGCTTTGCTCGGTGCTGCTTTGCTCGGTGCTGCTTTGCCTGGCGCTGAATGCGCCGCTGAATTTCTGCTTGACTGCCGATACCTGAAAGCGCTTTCACGTTGAGGCGAAAAAACAACCGCTACGTACGCGTATCCCCCCGTTTTACCGGTGGCGTGATTCGCCGCGTGGTTTCACGCGTCACGAGCGTGAGCGGAATCGGGCTTAGCGCGATCGACTGCTTGCGGATCATCTGCACGATGCCCTGTGCGGCGAGGCGGCCGATTTCGTAAGTCGGCTGGCGGACCGTCGTCAAAGGCGGCGTCATGTACGACGATGTCGGCAAATCGTCGAAGCCGACCAGCGACACGTCGTCCGGCACCCGCACGCCGCGGCGGAACATCGCGAGGCGCGCGCCGTACGCGGTTTGATCGTTTGCGCAGAACACCGCGCTGAACGATGGATGGCGCGCCATCAGGCGCTCCATCGCGGCGACGCCGCCCGTTTCGAGGTAATCGCCCTGCTCGACGAGATCGGCATCGAAGCCGATGCCCGCTTCCTCGAGCGCGGTCCGGTAGCCGACGAGGCGCTCGATCGCATCCTCGTGACTTGCCGGCCCGGCGATGAAGGCGATCTCGCGATGGCCTTGCTCGATCAGATGATGGGTCGCGTCGCGTGCGCCCTGCATGTTGTCGATCGGCAGGCCAGCGAGCGTCGCGCTGTTGTGTACCGAGCGGCCGAGTACGAGCATTGGCGCGTACCGCGAGTAGTCGGTCAACGTCGACTCATCGAGTTGCGCGTGCAGCAAGATGATTCCATCGACGCGCCGCGCGATGAACTGCTCGAGGCGCGCCTTTTCGTCGTCGATGTTCCAGCGGCTGCTCACGAAGATCGGCGTAAAGCCCGGTTCGTATAACGACTCCTCGATGCCGCGCAGCCACTCGGCGTAAAACGGGCTCGACACCGCCTGCGTCAATACGCCGATCGTTTCGGTCCGCCCGCTCGCGAGACTGCGCGCGAGCACGTTCGGCCGATAGTTGAAACGCGCGATCGCCGCTTCCACCGCCTGCTGCTTGGCGGGAAGCACGCGCGCAGAACCGTTCAGGATCCGCGATACGGTGCTCGGAGAAACACCGGCCGCGCGCGCGATGGCTTCGAGCGTCACGTTGGGCGCAGCGGGTACGTCGGATACCTTGGGCGCGCCGGGTTTATCGTTGGAGCCGTCGTGGGTCATGAGTTCTGCCTGAATCCCGTGATGAAAGCGCTCTCAGATATGAAGAGGCGCACTACGTCCGGTGATGAATTCGAAACAAAGAAAAAGCAGCCGATGCGACGAGGGTGGAGGAGGCGTCGCACCGGCCTCTCTATGAAAGAGAAATAAACAGTCCTTGAAACAAAGAGATCACTGCGATTGCTGATCAGGCAACCTCAACTCAGAACGAGGTCATGATCCCGGCGAACACGCCGGTCTGGCTATGACCATAGTTCGGGTTGCTGTTCGACGACGTGCCCGTCACCGCATCGAAGTTGTTGTTGCCGTACGGCCCGTTGCCGAGGTTCAGGTTCGACGTCGAGCTGTTGTGCACGTAGCCGGCTTCCGTGTACAGGAACGTGCGCTTCGACAGCGCGTACGTCGCGGCGAGCGTGAACAGCGTTCCATTGCCGTTGCCGTTGTTCGCGTTGGCGTGGTAGACCGCAGCCGTCAACAGCGTGGGCGACGTGACCTGCCATGCAGCGCCGACCCATTCGTGGTTCACACTGGTCGGCGCGCTCACGCCGAGAGGCTGCGACGCATCGGTTACTCCCACGCTCGCGTTGGTCGCGTCAGGCGCGCTCAGGTGCTGGTAGCCCGCGTACAGCTTGACCGGACCTAGCACGTACGTGCCGCCGACAAGGGCCATCCGCGAAGCAGAGTAGACGTTGTTGAACGAGCCGTTGGCGCCGCGCACTTCGTCATAGATCACGCGGACGTCGCCGTTGCCCCACGTGTACACACCTTCGACCGCGTTCGTACGACCCTGGCCGGTCGGCACGCCAGCCGAGTTGACAGGCGCCGAGTTCCAGCTCGTGTTGTTGGTCAGCGAATACTGGCCCTTCAGCACGAGGCCGCCGAACAGCACCGGCGAGTTGTACTCCGCGCCGTTGCTGGTGCTCGCCCAGTTGCGACCGCGCACCAGTGTCGAGATCGCGTAGCGCTGCATCACCTGCGGGTCGGTGCCCCAGCTGTCCTGCGAAAGTTCGCCGGCGCCGAGGTTACCGATCTTGAACAAACCCCAGTGGTCGTTCGTCAGGCCCACCGTCGCGTGGCGGCCGAACAGATTGCCGGCCGATGCACCGGTCATCGTGTTGAGCTGTCCTTCGAGCTGGAAGACCGTCTTCGTGCCGCCGCCGATATCTTCGGCGCCCTGCAGGCCAAACCACGAGCAACCCCAATCGCCGCTTTGCGCTGACCACGCGTGGCCGCCCGGGAGGCCGGTTTCAAACTGGATGCCGTTGTCGATACGGCCGTACAACGTGACGCTGCTCTGCGCATGGGCCACCGTCGTCGCGGCTGCCATCACCGACACAGCAATAAGCTTCTTCTTCATTTAGATCTCCTTATATATATATTTTGGCGTCTCCAAGCCGCACAGGACGCACGCGTTCTCACACGTTTTCCCTCTTGCCGAAATGTTCGCTACTTATTCGCTTCACATTTCGAGGCGATTATAGGGATGGCCTTGCGCCGCGCATCAAACTAACTGCTCAGGGAAAACGCTGTTATCGATAACAGTTGCGCGCCGGACGATCCCGCAGTAGCGCCCTGCTTTGTGACCATTACGTGATGGTCACAAGCGTCGGAAATCCGTTTGAACTCATGCACCGAAACGATGGGCGAATCCGTCTCGAGCGTCGCTCAGCGCTTGCTTAACGAGGAAGACGCGCTCGAATGCAAGCAAAATTTCGCGCTTGATGTTGCGAAGATGCAACGAGCCGCCTCGCTTGCATTGCCCGTTTGGGCTTGACGAACTGGCGCAGGAGCCGCCAGCAGTGGTGGACATTAGCGACTATCATCAATGCATACGATGTCGGGCAACGAGCCGGGCTCAGCCGCGTAGCAGGCTGAGTGCGGGATTGTCAGCGCATCCGTCTGGCTCTCGCGCTCCAATACGAACGCTCCAACCAGCTTCCATCCCCGGCTCTCGCTGTTCCCCCGCCACGCCGCACATGCGACGTCCCGCTCGAACACGCTGCCCTTGCAACTTTTCTGCGGGCGACGGCACGACCGCCCATCGCCCCGACTGGCCAAACCTCGGCGCGCAACCGCGATAACCGCGACGCATGCAGTGAAATGAGGATTTTGTCCAGTGCACTTCCGACGCCTCGCATCGAGTCGAACCGGAAGATTTGCCGGCGGATTTTGCCGGCACACCTTGGCACTCTAAGGAGGTATCGTGAAAACAGCCCTTGTTTCTACACTCGCGCTGCTGATTTCAAGCGCAATAGCGCCGGCGGCCCATGCCCAGGATTCGCAAGCCACCGACCAACAACTCGCCCATAGCGTGCGGGTCGCGGAGGCGCACAGCGGAGTCGGGATGTCACATGTGTTCGTCTTTGCCCACTCGGGGCAGATCACGCTGCTCGGATGGGTGCCCGAGCGGGACCATGTCGCGCGTGCCGAGCAGAGTGCGATGTCGGTACCGGGTGTCACCTCGGTGGACAACCGGCTCTCGCCCGACGCTGGCTCGCTGAACGGGCATTGAAATCAAACTGAATCGCGGCGCGGACGACGATTGAAGCAAACCCGCGCGTTGAACGGATTCGGTTTTTCTGTCTCGCCAGTTGGGATTCAGTGACTGGCGCCCTGTTTCGCGCCGTTAGCCGCGCGGCGGTTTCGTGCAATCCCCATCTGAAAGCGCTTTCAACCCACGCCGTGTCAAGCCGGTCGACTCGACGCTGATTCACCATCCATGTCTCGTCGATATGTCAGGTAAATCCCTCATAGCGGGGCTGACAGAGGCTGCTTAACATCTTCGCTGTTACCGGTAACGGTAAACATAGTTAGAGAAGACATCCGAACCGGCATTGCGTCACAAGGAGACCAGGAGTGCGTCCTTTGAGGACTTCAATGCGCATGCTCTGCGCAGCCGTCGCCGTTTGCGCGCTCGCAACCGCAGGCTGCGCGCACAACCAGGCCGCCGTCGCTCATGACGGCCAGCCGCTCGCCGCGGCGCCCGCTGAAGCGCTGCCGCCATTGCGCAGTGTGATGGCCGCGCACTTCAAGGTCGGCGCGGCGATTGAACCTGATTCAATCGACAGTCCCGCCGACGCGGCGCTCGTCGCCGCCCAGTTCTCGAGCCTGACCGCCGAGAACAAGATGAAGCCGGGCACGATCGGCGTCGCGGAAGGCAAGTACAACTTCGAACCGGCCGACAGGATCGTCGCGTTCGCGCAAGCGCACGGCATTGCGGTGCGCGGGCACACGCTCTTGTGGCACTTCAAGGCCGGCGACTGGACCGAGGCGCCGGACTGGTTCTTCGCCGGCGATCCGAAAGATCCGCTCTATCACGACATCGTCGCGAAGCGGCTCGATCGATATGTAACCGACGTCGTCACACACTTCCGAGGCAAGGTCTACGCGTGGGACGTAGTCAACGAAGTGATCAGCGACGATCCGCATCAGGTGTATCGCGAAGACAGTCCGTGGTATCGGACGCTCGGCAAGGACTACATCGCGATCGCCTTCCGCGCGGCGCGCGCGGCGGACCCGAACGTGAAGCTCTATATCAACGAGTACAACACCGACGATCCGCGCAAGCGCGCAAAGCTGCTCGCGGTGATTCGCGATTTGCGCGCGCAGGGCGTGCCGATCGACGGTGTCGGGCATCAGATGCATATCGGCGTAAACTGGCCGCCGCTGCCGAACATCAAGCAGGCGTTCGACGACGTCGCCGCGCTCGGCCTCGAAAACCAGGTGACCGAGCTCGACGTGAGTCTCTATGCCGATCCCGGTGAATGCTGGAGCGATCCGCATGCATGTCTGCCGGACCTCGGGCATCCAGTGCCGAACGACATCATGCGCGCGCAGGCCGAGCGTTATCGCGCCGTGTTCGCTCTGTTCGAGCAGGAGCCGAGCATCAAGGCGGTCACGTTCTGGGGCTATTCGGACAAGCACACGTGGCTGACGTCGACGCCGGTGCCGCGCAACAACCTGCCGCTGCCGTTCGATGCAAACCTGCAGCCGAAAGCGGCGCTGTGGACGATCGTCGATTCGTCGTATCAGCCGTAACGTCGATCTTCGAGCCGAAAAGCAGGCGGCCCGCGGTAGGTGCGGGCCGTCTGGTCACATCTCGCGAGGGTGGCAGTGCAATTGCCGTCAGCTTGATTCAAAGCATCGAGATTTCAAGGCTCGTCCGAGCCGACCTGCTCGAGCGCATTCAGATTTTCGGGGAAATCGTCGGGCGGACCGTCGGCGGTTTCATGCGTGCGCGGCGGTGACTTGACGACCGGCGGCGGCATCTTGCCGATGCCTTCGTCGATACGCTGCAGCAGATACGGGAAGAACGGATTCGACGCGATGCGGAACATCGAATCGAGCGTCAAAATCAGTGTGCCGCGTTCGCCGCGCGGCGCGAGCGTGCCGAGGTGCTCGTTGAAGTTCTCCGAATCGTCCGGCGCGATGCCGTACAGCGCGTCGGTGATCGGGAATGGAATCGCGACGTGCGACAACGAGAAAATATCCTGCGGATAGTCGATATCCAGCGGCTTGACACGCGTTTGCACTTCGCCCGCATAAACGCTGCGCTCGACAGTATGCGCTGAATCCGGCGACACGTTGGTGATCACCGTCGTGCGATAGTTCTGCGGACCGATGCGCAGTAGGCGCGAGAGCGCCGTGTACGACGCGGAGCGCAGGAAGGTCCTGAAGCGCACGCTGCGGTTCACGTCGAACAGCACGATTTCGCTGCCGTTCTCCGGCAGCTTGTCGTAGAGCGCCGACATCACCGCTGGCGTGCTGACCGTGAAATCCGTCACCGATTGGAACGTGAGGATAGGCGGCAACTTATCGAGCCGGTTCTCGCGCTCGAGCCGCGCAATCTGATCCTGAATCACGCTCGTGAGGAGAAAGGACTGTCGCGCGCCATTCACCGGAAACGAGTTGTACTTGAACGGGTTGAACTCCGGCACGATGCCGAGCCAAGCGGCGCGCGCGAAGGCCGGCAGCACCGCGGGTAATCCGGCGAGACCGGCAAAGCGTGCGTAACGCGTGACGCCGATCATCGGCGAGATCAGCACGACGCGCGTCGGACGCGCGAGCGCGGGATTCTCGATCGCGTCGAGCGCATATTGCAGTGCGAGCGCGCCGCCGTTCGAAAACCCGACCAGCTCGATCGGCTTGTCCGGCCCCACGCGACGGCGCGCTTCACGCACCGCGAGCCGAGTGGCCGCGGTCCAGTCCTGCCAGTGCACGTCGACGAGCCCCGCCGGCACCGTGCCATGTCCGGGTAAGCGGATGCCGATCGCGACGAAACCGCGATCACGATATCGACGCGCGATATGCCGCATGCTGTACGGCGCATCCGTCATGCCGTGCAGCAGCACGACCGCGCCGACGGGTGGCCCCGACGGCTCGAGAATGTACGAGTGATTCCAGTTTTCGGCGAAATGCCACGGAAAAATCGGCGAGCCCTCGTAATAGCGGTTCGCCGGAATGCGCTCGGACGGCCGCAGCTTTTCAACGACATTGACGCGCACGTCGTCGAAAATCCGATTTTCCGCTTTGATGTATGCGTTCCAGTCGGCGGTGTCCATTTCCTCGACGGTCATTTCGCGCGGCACATAGGTGTGCCATACCGACAGCTCCGGCCCGCGCTGCGAATACCACGCGCGTAGCCCCAATGCGAGCACCGCCAGCAGCACCAGAACCCATGCACTTATCTTTATCACCTTCAGTGACGTGCGCAGCATTCGTGTTCTCTTGATGAGATGAAGGTTGCACCGCGCGCAGACTGCTCTCTGCGTGGTGTGCGCATGCCGCCATCGCGGCGGCTTCCGATGTGGATATCCTAAGGGCTTTTAATCACCGGTTCAAACTTTGTCGGCCGGGAGGGCAACGCGACGTCGACAGCGGCTCGAGTATGAACGGATGATTTTCATGACGAACTGGGGATGCGCGATGTCGCGAGCGCGAATGAATTCGCCCCATTCGCTTCGCTACTTGACATTCGACGTGAGGAAAATGGCACGGAATGCATACGGCATCGCGGAGAAGGGAGAGGTGCCCCATGGAAGAACGGTCCTTCAGCGACGCCTCGGAAATCGCTTCACTCGACGGCCGTGGAATGCCTGATCAAGGCCTGATCGGGCCGTGTGCTTCAGTAACGAAACCGGGACGTGACCCAGGTCGCGCCCCAGCCTTGCCTGCTCGCCGGTAATTACTGACGGCCGCGGATATTGCCGGCCACGCCGCCCGCCGCGCCGCCGATGATCGCGCCGGTCCACGCATCGCCGCCGGAGATCGCCGCGATGCCCGCACCGGCGCCCGCGCCAAGTGCCGCGCCGCTCACCGTTCCCTGCGTCTGCGGGCTCATGTCCGTGCAACCGATCATCGCAGCCAGTGCGCCAATACTGACGATCCACCCAAGTCGTTTCATGATCGTTCTCCTTACTGATTTTTCTTCAGGCCGGGCATGACCATCTGAAACCAGAGGGTCTCGATCACCGGGTGTTGGATCATCGTGGGATTGGCGGCGTAGTAGCCGTCGAGGCCTTGACGCACGCTGTCCAGTGTCTGGCCTTGCATGCCCTTGCCGAAGCGCTGTGCGATGTCATTGCTGTTCGCCATGTTGCCGGCATAGGCGCGCTCGACGTCGATCAAATTCGAGATGCCGACCAGATACGCTTTCTTCTGCTCATCGGTCGACTGCATCCATTGCTGGCCTGTGACAATTGGAATGCTCTCCGCACGCGCCACGTTGCCCATCATTGCCAGCGATAGAAAAGTCAGAGATAACAGCGTTCGCCATTGTGGTTTGCTTGCCATCACATACTCCAAAGAAGTTATGTTCTCCAGCGGCCCGCCGGCGACCGCATCCGGCGGCGTCGATCGCGTTATTTGGAAGAATGGTCTGTGTGTCTCGTCGAATCTCCTTTCAGGTTCACCGGTCGGCGTGGTTCGCCGGTTCGGCTTCTATTGGCGTTGGGTCGTATCAGCGAATAGACACCTTGATGGCGGAAAATCTCATGGCGGATTGGAGTGATTTGCACACATGCCGTATGCGCGCAACGATTGGACTCGTGTCGGCCTCGCCGCGTAATACACGCTATAGAGTCTACAGCCTTTTCTGTAATTTCCAAGCCCGTTTCCTCTCGATGCGCGGCGCGTGACATTTGTGTCAAATTTCATTCGGCAAGCGAAAGGATACGATGCAATGCGCGTCGACACTCGTCAGCTATCCTGCGCTCGATTTGAGCGCCCGTGATATTGCTAGCGATTCGTTATCGACGGCCATTCAGTATTCTGGCCACGCAATGCGAAAACAGCTTTTGTTTTGCCTGAATGTTCGGCTTCCTGATTAGATCGTCAATCGAAAACGATTCGGATTTATCTATTTCCGGTCGAGGCGTTGCTTCTTCTGATGGCAGCACCAACCAGCAGTGAAAAAGATGCGATTTTATGGTTGCGTTTGTCGATCATCTTTATTTTCGGTGGATCACATGTTGCCTGCGGCGCAGGGGCTGCGCAGCAGCGAAGGGGGTGGCGGTGCGCGGTTGACCGTTAGTTGCGTGATGAGTAGCGTGACGGGACGCCGTTTCAAATGCGTACGTGCTCGTCATTAACAGTCTCTAGCTTGTATTTGCTAAATACAGAGTATAGACTGTATCTGTTATTTACAGGTTTTGGGCTGTTACGCCGCCGCAGCCGAACCGGAGATCGACCGTGGACTACGCCATCAAGACACTGAGCCAGCTCAGACCGATCCTGCAGGGCTTCAGGAAGGCCGCCGGCCTCACTCAGGCCGCGATGGCCGCGCATCTCGGGGTCACGCAACAGACCTACGCGCAACTCGAAGCGAATCCGGCGACCGTCAGCGTCGAACGGCTCTTCAGGGTGTTGCGGGTCTTGCAGGTCGATCTGAAGCTCGCGCAGAGCGGATCGACGCAAAGCGTGGCCGTGGAAGACGGCGCGCCGGCGCCGAACCGCTCCCGCCGCGCCGGGAGCGGAACGCCGGTCGCCGGAGCGCCGGCCGCCGGAGCGCCGGTCGACGCAAAAGGCAACGCTAAACTCGCCACGCGCGTGCCGCTCAAACCGGGACCGTCGGCGCAAAAGCCCAAAGCGGTCAAACCCGCCAAGGCAACCAAAGCGGCCAGCACCAGCAAGAAACGGGAGGACTGGTAAGCATGGCGCGCAGCACACCGAACCGTCTGAATCTGTGGATGAACGGCCTGCGGGTCGGCGCCTGGGAAACGACACGCAGCGGCGAACGTCTGAGCTATGCCGACGAATGGATCGACGATCCGCAAGGACGTCCGCTATCGCTGTCGCTGCCGTTCACACCGGGCAATCAGGCGTATCGCGGCCAGATCGTCGCCGACTATTTCGACAACCTGCTGCCCGACAGCGAACCGATCCGGCGCCGCATCGCCGCGCGCTACCGGACCGGCAGCGCCGCGCCGTTTGCGTTGCTCACCGCGCTCGGACGCGACTGCGTCGGCGCATTGCAACTGCTGTCGCCGGACGAAGAGCCGAGCGATCTGACGAGCATCCACGGTCGCGAACTCAGCGACAGCGAGATCGCGGCGTTGCTACGCGGCACGACGACGGCGGCGCCGCTCGGGCAGCACGATCCGCTCGAAGACCTGCGTCTGTCGATCGCCGGCGCGCAGGAAAAAACCGCGCTGCTCCGTCATCGCAATCGCTGGCTGCTGCCCGAAGGCAGCACGCCGACCACGCACATCTTCAAGCTGCCGCTTGGGCTCGTCGGCAACATGCGCGCCGATATGCGCACGTCGGTGGAAAACGAATGGCTGTGCTCGCAGATCGTCGCGGCCTACGGGCTCCCCGTCGCGCGTTGCGAAATCGCGCGATTCGATGAGCAGAAGGTATTGATCGTCGAGCGCTTCGATCGCCGTTTGTCGAGCGACGCCACGTGGATCGTGCGTCTGCCGCAAGAGGACATGTGCCAGGCCACTGGCACGTCGGCGCTGCACAAGTACGAGTCCGACGGCGGTCCGGGCATCGAGGCGATCATGGAGATACTCGCGCGGTCCACACGCGCGACGACGGACCGGCGCAACTTCTTCGCGACGCAGCTGGTTTTCTGGCTGCTCGCCGCGACCGATGGCCACGCGAAGAACTTCAGCATTGCGCATCTGCCCGGCAATCGCTACGAATCCACGCCGCTTTATGACGTGCTGTCCGCACATCCGATCATCGGCAGCGGCGCGGGGCGCCTCGCGGCGCAAAAAGTGAAGCTGGCGATGGCGGTTCGCGGCAAGAACGTCCACTACCTGCTCAATCAGATCCAGCGCCGGCATTGGGTGGCCGAAGGACAGCGCGTCGGTTTTTCCGCCGCGGACGTCGATACGCTGATCGATCAGTTGACCGCGCAAACGGAGACGGTGATCGACACAGTCTCGTCGCAACTGCCCGCCGACTTTCCGCTGGACGTGGCCGATGCGGTCTTCGACGGCATGCGCCGGCTGAACCGGAAGCTTGCGCAGTAAAGCGCCGCCATCCTGATCGACGCGCGGCACCACGGCAGCCTCACGCACGCCGCGCCGCCGCACCATCGGTCTTCGCCGACGCACGCCACTGCACGCTCAGCAGATGCTCGCGCATGCATTGCGCGGCCGCATCCGCATCGCGCGCTTTCAGCGCATTGACGATCGCCTGATGCTGTTGCGCGAAAAACTGCCGCGTCTCCTGCGCGGACGTTTTCTCGCGCACCTCCGGCTTCACCCGCATACCGTTGATCACCTCCATCAACGCAATCAACGCGGGATTACGCGTGGCATGTCCGATCAGCGAATGAAAGCGATGATCCCATTGCTGCCACTCGTCGTCGTTTTTCGCGGCGGCATTTTTGCGTGCGCATTTCTCCAGTTCCTGCAGGTCGTCGCCACTCGCTTTCGTCGCGGCCAGCGCGGCCAGCGCCGGCTCGAACAGCAGCCGCATTTCGGCGATATCCGCGGGACTGGTGCCGGCGCGCAAGCCGCGCAGCGTCGGCGCAAACTTCAGCGGCCGCGCGCCCAGATAGGTGCCGCGGCCGACGCCGCGCCACACGCGCCCCGACGCCTCGAGCGAAGCGAGCGCCGCGCGCAGGTCGCGGCGGCTCACGTCCAGTTCCTCGGCGAGCTTTCGTTCGGGCGGCAGCGCGTCGCCGTCCTTCAACTGATGATCGGCGATGTAGTCGAGCAGCGCATCCAGTACCGGTTTGTCCATGTTATCCACTGAACCAATTTGTATTGGTCCCAACGATACCAGAATCGCGGCGGCATGACATAGCAGCACCCGGTGATTTTTGATTCGCTATACTGGGTCGCATGTTGATGGTTAACGCCGGGTGCAACCCGGCTTCGTTAGTTTTACGCTTTCATTTTCTGCAGTTGAACCACTCTATATTGGTTCTTCCATTCGGACCGTCGTCGCCAAGGAGTCGCGCATGTCGTTTACAACCCGTCCAGAACTGATCGGCACCTTCGGCATGGTGGCCTCGACGCACTGGCTCGCGAGCGCATCGGCGATGGCGGTCCTCGAAAAAGGCGGCAATGCGTTCGACGCCGCCGCCGCGGCCGGCTTCGTCCTGCAGATCGTCGAGCCGCATCTGAACGGTCCGGGTGGCGAGCTGCCGGTGGTGTTCTACAGCGCGCGCGAAGAACGCGTGCGCGTGCTGTGCGGACAAGGCGTGACGCCCGCGCGCATGACGATCGAGCGGATGCGCAAGATGGGGCTCGACGTGGTGCCGGGCACGGGCCTGCTGCCCGCGGTCGTGCCGGGCGCATTCGGCGCGTGGATGGCGCTGCTGCGCGACTATGGCCAGTTGCCGCTCGAAGAAGTGCTGAGCTATGCGATCGGCTACGCGGAAAACGGCTATCCGGTGCTGCCACGCATGGCATCGTCGATTCTCGCGATTCAGGACTTCTTCCGCACCGAATGGACGACCTCGGCCGAGCAATGGCTGCGCAACGGCGAAGCGCCGATGCCGAACCAGTTGTTCGCGAATCCCGCGATCGCCGAAACCTACAAGCGCATCCTGCGCGAGGCGAATACGCGCAGCGATCGCGCCGAGCAGTGCGAACGCGCGCGTGATGTCTTCTATCGCGGCTTCGTCGCCGACGCAATCGACCAGTACTTCCGTTCGACCGCCGTGCTCGACACCTCGGGCCTGCGCAATAGCGGTCTGCTCGATGCGGGCGATCTCGCGCGCTGGGAGCCAACCTACGAAGACCCGGTGTCTTACGACTACGCGGGCATGCGCGTGCACAAAACCGGCCCGTGGGGCCAGGGCCCGATGTTCCTGCAACAGCTCGCGCTGCTGAAGGGTTTCGATCTCGGCGCGATGGACCCCCTCGGGCCCGATTTCGTGCACACGGTGATCGAGTGCTCGAAGCTCGCATTCGCCGATCGCGAAGTGTTCTACGGCGACCCGGCGTTTTCGCATGTGCCGATGGACGTGCTGCTCAGCGACGCGTACAACGACGAGCGGCGCCGCCTCATCGATCCGCGCCGCGCGTCGTTCGAATTCCGCCCCGGGCTGCTCGGCGACAGCGAGCAACGCGCCGCGCGCATCGTCGCGAACGCCGGGCGCGAGCAGGCCGGCGGCTTTGGCCAGGGTGAGCCGACCTTCGCGCCGCTGCCCGAATTGCGCGGCGATACCGTGCATCTCGACGTGGTCGACCGCTGGGGCAACATGGTGTCGGCTACGCCGTCGGGCGGCTGGCTGCAGGCGTCGCCGGCGGTGCCGGGCCTTGGCTTCAACGTCACCACGCGCGCGCAGATGTTCTGGATGGAAGAAGGCCTGCCTTCGTCACTCGGCCCGGGCCGCCGGCCGCGCACCACGCTGTCGCCGACGCTCGTCACGCGCGACGGCAAACCGTACGCGGCCTTCGGCACGCCGGGTGGCGACCAGCAGGATCAGTGGTCGCTGCAGCTGTTCCTCAAGCACGTGCATGGCGGCATGAACTTCCAGGCCGCCGCCGATGCGCCCTCGTTCCAGACCGCGCACTTCCCCGGCTCGTTCTATCCGCGCGCGATGCAGCTCGGCAAGATGTCGGCCGAGTCGCGCTTTCCGGACAGCACGCTCGCCGAACTGCACGCGCGGGGCCACGACCTCACCGTCGCGGAACCGTGGGCGCTCGGCCGGGTCTGCGCGGTCGCGATCCGCAACGGTTTGATGCGAGGCGCCGCTACACCGCGTCAGATGCAGGCCTACGCAATCGGCCGATAAGCGGCCCGAAGCAGCCATCAGCGCAGAACGCGCGGCCTCGCCGCGCCATTTCCTTCAGGAGAAGTTGCCGTGTCCGCCGTCGCCGCCCGTCTTGAAAGACTTCCCCTGTCGAGCTTTCACCGCAGACTGCTGCTGATCGGCGGGCTCGGGTACATGTTCGACGGGCTCGATTCGTCGTCGCTCGCGTTCCTGCTGCCGGTCGTCAGCAAGCTGTGGCAATTGACGAGCGCTGAGACCGGGCTCGTCGCGAGCAGCACCTATATCGGCTACTTTTTCGGCGCGTTCCTGTCGGGTGTGCTCGCCGACGTGATCGGCCGGCGCCGCATCATGATGAGCGCGCTCGCCATCTATTGCGTCGCGTCTCTCGCGAGCGCGACCGCGCACGACTGGCACACGTTCTTCGCGCTGCGCGTCGTCGCGGGCTTCGGTTCGGGCGCGGAGACGGTCGTGATCGCGCCGTTTCTCGCCGAGTTCGTGCCGCGCCGCTATCGCGGCATTTTCTGCGGCGCGCTGGTCGGCTTCATGTCGTTCGGCTATCTGACCTCGTCGATTCTCGGCTTCGCGGTGGTGCGCAACTTCGTCGACGGCTGGCGCTATCTGGCCGTGATCACGTCGCTGCCCGTCGTGATGCTGCTGTGGTGGCGCCGGACGCTGCCGGAATCGCCGCGCTGGCTCGAAAGCCAGGGCCGCGCGGCCGAAGCGAACGGCATCGTCGGCCGCATCGAAGCGGCGTTCGTCGAGCGCGGCATTGCGCTTGCGCCCGTGACTGCGAACCACGCGCTTCACGCGCTGCCCACGCCGGCCTCGACGCCGGCGCGCGGCAACGCGTGGCGCAACGTGCTCACGCTGTGGTCGCCGCGACTCGCGCGCACGACCGCGGTCAGCTGGCTGATGTGGTTCTCGGTCGCGTTCGCGTACTACTCGTTCTTCGCGTGGATCCCGAGCCTGCTCGTCAAGGAAGGGCTGACGATGACGAAGAGCTTCGGCTATTCGATTGCAATCTATGGCGCGCAGATTCCCGGTTACTTCTCGGCGGCGTGGCTCAACGAAAAGATCGGCCGCAAGGCGGTGGTCGCTTCCTACATGCTGTTCGGCGGCATCGCCGCGATCACGCTCGCGTTTTCTCACACCGGCATACAGATCATGACCGCGGGCATCGCGCTGTCGTTCTTCATGAACGGCGCATTCGCCGGCGTCTACGCTTACACGCCGGAAGTGTTTCCCACCGCGGTACGCACGACGGGCACGGGCTCGTCGTCATCGTTCGGCCGCATCGGCTCGGTCAGCGCACCGATCCTCGTCGGCCTCGTTTATCCGCTGTCCGGTTTCCTCGGTGTATTCGCGATGACCACGACGGTGCTGGTGATCGGCGCATGCGTGGTGTTCTTCTTCGGCATCGAAACGCGCAACCGCTCGCTCGAAGATATCGAGGCGAGCGAACTCGAACCGGCTCGCGACGCGCGAGCCCAGTTGAACTCCACCCGCATGCACGGCTAAACGCACTGCGACTTTTCACACTTTCCGATGCAAACGCGATGCAAATGATGCAAGGCAACCTGACCGAACCCGCACCGTACGATACGCAGATGCTGGATATCGCAGACCTCGAGCGTCTCGCGCTGGCGATGCGCCTGAAGAACCAACCGCTCGAGCTGTTCCGCGCGGTTCACGCGGTGGCGGCAAAGGCGATAGGCCTAAGCCTGTTCACGATCATGTCCTACGATGCGCGGCGTCACGAGGTCGAACGGGTCTACACGAACCTGCCGGACATCTATCCACTGGGCGGCCGCAAGAAGAAGCAAGGCACCGAGTGGGCGCGACAGATACTTCAGGATCTGAAGCCGTTTCGTGCCGCCACGTCGCAAGGCATTCGCGAGGCCTTCGACGATCATGCGGTGATGACGGGTATCGGTCTCGGCTCGATCCTCAACATTCCGATCGCCTATGATGGCGTGTGCATCGGTACGATGAACCTGACCCACAAGGAAGGCTGGTACACCAGCCGTCATGAAAGCATAGGCCTCCTGATCGGCGCCTTCCTCGTCCCCGCTCTGCTCAAGCAGAATACGGCATCCCCCGCTTGCGCCGCCCGTTCATGAAAACACCATCCGACCTGCAAAACTATCGAGCGGTGACCCATTCCGCCGTCTCGCAAGGCCGCTGGGTGCTGGTCTTCGTGCTCGCCTACCTCGCGCTGATCGCCGATGGCGCCGACGTGATGATGTACGGCCTCACCCTGTCGCGCATCAAGGACGACTTCGGGCTGACCAATGTCGAAGCGGGCGCGCTCGGCAGTCTGACCTTGCTCGGCATGGCGATCGGCGGCATTGTCGGCGGCTGGGCGAGCGATCGTCTCGGCCGCGTGCGGGTCATCGCATGGGCGCTCGCGCTGTTCTCGCTCGGCGCGGGGATGCTCGGGTTCACGCACAGCTTCGTCGAATTCGCGGCGGTGCGCTTTATCAGTTCGCTCGGCATTGGCTGCATGGTGCTGGTCACCACGCTCGTAGCCGAATATGTGCCGACCGAACGGCGCTCGCTGGTACTCGGCATGCTGCAAACCGGCATTTCGGCCGGCTATATCGTCGTGATCGCACTCAGCAACTGGATCCTACCGCAGTACGGCTGGCGCACGCTGTACTACGTGTCTGCCGTGCCGGTGCTGCTCGCATTCGTGATCAAGTTCGCGGTGCCCGAACCGGCGGCATGGCTCGCGAGCCGGGCTGCCGACCGTGCGAGCAAAACGCGGCTCGTCGACAATCGCTACGCGCAGATTTTCCGCGACCGCCAGGCGCGCACGATGTTCATCCTGTGGACCTTCGCGTCGACCTTCGTGCTGTCCGGCTTTTACGGCCTGAACAACTGGCTGCCGACGTATCTCGAGAAGGAATTGCACATCAAGTTCAGCTCGCTGACCGGCTATATGATCGGCACATACGTGGTCGCCTTCATCGGCAAGATCTTCGCGGGCTGGCTCGGTGACCGCTGGAGCCGGCGCGGCGTGTACGTGCTCGGCTGTATCGGTGCGGCGGTCTTTCTGCCCGTGATCATTTTCTGGCACACCCACGACAACATTTCCACGCTGATGCTTGTCTTCGGCTTTCTGTACGGCGTGCCACTCGGCACGATCGGCACATTCATGTCGGAGAGTTTTGCGACGTCGGTGCGCGGCACCGCGGTGGGCGGCTCGTATAATCTCGGGCGCTTCTGTTCGGGGGCGGCGCCGATCGTCATCGGTTTTATCGCGACGCAGTTCTCGATCGGACTTGGCTTTCTCGTGGTCGGCGCGGTGTTCTTTTTGAGCGGCGTGACTGCATTGTTCGTTCCCGACCGGCTATACGACACGCAGCATTAAATCGACGCGAAAATGACGAAATCATGTCGTGTCGATGAATGGCCCAGGTTCCGGCGCTAAAACTGGTCGCCGGATAGCCCGGGCACCACGAGGAAGCATTACTGCGTTCCGGCGACAATGTCTGAAATGGTCCAGTTGTTCGTCGTTACGAGCACATAGTCGCCATTGACACCCAGCCATTTGTGCCCGCGCGGCGGCGCATTGAGGCCATGTCCGCGCCAGTCGTCCATCATGAAGTTGTAGTTACGGTATTCGGCCGGCACACGTTGACCTTTATGCCAGTCACGGTGCGGAATCGTCGGCATCACCTGCTGACGGCCCGTACCGGCCATCTGGCCGCCGCCCTGGTCCTTCATGGGCCCAGCCGCAATCGCGAGCGCGGACATACCGGCAAACGACAAGGCGACGAGTTGCGCAACAAAGCGATTATTCATATTCGAACCTCCGTGCGGTGGATGAAAGCTCCGAGCATTCACGCGATTGACGTGAAAAGTGATCGTCCAGCTACTCGCAGATTCATTAACTCGAACTTCATTGCAGCGATCGCTGGTCTATCGAATGTAATCCTTGCAAATCGCGAGATATCAAATTCGATAATTCAGGCGCGAAGTCGTTAAAAAGTATAGTAAAAGGAAGTTCGACTTCAAGCCGGACCTGCCCACCACTACCGCGTGCGTCAACCCGGCGATTAGCGGGGCGATTCGATTCGTCGCGTCGATCGTCTGGACGGATCGCGCCGTTCCTGGCGGCGGCGGACGCGCGCGCGGCGCTGTCGCCCGCTCGCCACTTCAGCGAGCGGGCGACACTTTGCCAGTCACCGGCCAGATTGATTCGCTTGACTGATCAATAGTCGACCGCATCGCGGATGATCGGGCAGGTCATGCAGTGACCGCCGCCACGTCCACGGCCCAGCTCCGCACCGACGATCGTAATCACCTCGATGCCCTGCTTGCGCAACAGCGTGTTCGTGTACGTGTTGCGGTCGTATGCATAGACGACGCCCGGGGCCGCGCACACGAGGTTCGCACCGCTATCCCACTGCGTGCGCTCGCGTTGATAGTCGCTGCCGCCCGCCTCGACCACGCGCAGATGCTTCAGCCCGAGCGCCTCGGCGACGACGTCGGTGAACGGCTTGTTTTCGGCGTGCAACTCGACGCCGCTCGGATGGCTGCTCGGCCGATACGAATAGGTGCGCGTCTTCGCCATGAAGTCCGGGGCGACCAGTACGCAATCGCGATCGGCGAACGTGAACACGGTATCGAGGTGCATTGCCGCGCGAATCTTCGGCATCGCCGCGACGATCACGCGCTCGGCCGCGCCCTTCTTGAACAGCATTGCAGCCAGTTGACTGATGGCCTGCCGCGAGGTGCGCTCGCTCATGCCGATCAGCACGACGCCCTTGCCGATCGGCATCACATCGCCGCCTTCCAGCGTGGCGAGACCGTGGTCCTGAGTCGGGTCGCCCCACCACACGTTGACCTTGCCCGCGAAATCGGGGTGGAACTTGTAGATCGCCGTAGTCAGGATCGTCTCCTCGTGGCGGGCCGGCCAGTACAGCGCATTCAGCGTGACGCCGCCATAGATCCAGCACGTCGTGTCGCGCGTGTACAGCGTGTTCGGCAGCGGCGGCAGCAGATATTCGGTGCCGCCCGCCGCTTCTTTCGCGACCTCCAGCGCCTTGCCGCCATGCGCTTCCGGGAAGTCGTGAGTGGATAGCCCGCCAATCAGCGTTTCGGCCAGCTTGCGATTGTCGAGCCCTTCCAGATAGCTTCTCAATTCATCGATAAAGCCGAGGCCGACCTGATTCGGCACCACCTGGTTGTCGAGAATCCACTTCTTGCCTTCGGGCACCGCGACCGTTTCGGCGAGCAGATTGTGCATCTCCACCACTTCGACGCCGCGGTCGCGCAGCTTCGTGACGAAGTCGAAGTGGTCGCGCTTCGCGTTCTCGACCCACAGTACGTCGTCGAACAGCAGTTCATCGCAATTGCTCGGGGTAAGACGCTGATGCGCGAGCCCCGGTGCGCAGACCATCACTTTGCGCAGCTGCCCGACTTCAGAGTAGACACCCAATTCACCCGCTTTCGCGTCCGTGTTCGCCATGATGATCTCCTGAATGCCAATGTTGGCCCGCTCTGTTCAATCGGATTTCATTAAAGCTAAATCGCGATCCTTCCGGTTACGAGGCCATAGATGCCGATGATCGCGCCAATGATCGCAACGATAAAAATGATCCAGTCGGAAACGATGAAGACATTCTTGTTCTGCTCGCGCCGAGCCCAGATATAAAGCGCCGTTCCTGGCGCATACAGCACGGCGGAAAGCAGAATGAATTTCAGGCCACCCGCCCAGATCATGAAGACCGTATAGATCGAGGCGATTGCGGCCATGATGAAGTCACGCCGGCGCTCGTCGGCGCGCACGTCGTAACCGTCGCCGCGATTCGCGTTCATGCAGCCGAACGCCGCGACGAAGAGGTACGGAATCAACGACATCGCGCTCGTCAGATTCAGCATCAGCGCGAACGCATCGCGCGAGAAGTAGGTGCTGATGACGAGCAGCTGCACCACGATGTTGGTCAGCCACAATGCATTGGCAGGTACCTTGTTGGCGTTTTCCCTCGCGAATACGGCGGGCATGTCTTCGGTCTTTGCCGCCGTGAACAACACTTCGGCGCAGATCAGCGACCAGGCGAGATAAGCGCCCAGTACCGAAATCAGCAAACCTATGCTGACGAAAACCGCGCCCCAATGACCGACCACCGCTTCGAGCACCGCCGCCATCGACGGCTGCCGCATGGCCGCGATGTCGGCGCGCTGAAGCACTGCGTAAGGCAGCATCGTCACGAGCACCATCAGCGAGGTCACGACGACGAAGCCGAGAATCGTCGACTGGCCGACATCGGAGCGCTTCTTCGCATAACGGGAATAAACGCTCGCCCCTTCGATACCGATGAACACGAACACCGTGACCAGCATCGTGGCCCGCACCTGCTCGAGGATATTGCCTTCGAGTCCTCCGCCGTAGAGGTTGGCCTGGAACAGGTCCAACCGGAAGCCGAAGATCAGGATCACGATGAACACCAGAATCGGAATGATCTTGGCGATCGTGACGATACTGTTGATGAAGGCCGCCTGCTGCACGCCCTGCAGGATCATGAAATGAAATAGCCAGATGCCGATCGATGCAACGACGATCGCAACGACCGTATTGCCGTCGCCGAACACGGGAAAAAACGCGCCGAGTGTCGACTTGATCAGCACCCAGTAAGAAACGTTGCCGATACAGCTACCGATCCAATAGCCAAATGCGGAGAGAAAGCCCGGATAGTCGCCAAAGCCCGCTTTCGCATACGCAAACACGCCGGCGTCCAGTTCGGGTTTTCGTTCCGCCAGCGCCTGAAATACACGGGCCAGCATATACATGCCCGTGCCCGCAATCAGCCAGGCAATCACGGCGCCCACCGGACCGGTGGCGTTGGCAAAAGTGCGCGGCAGGGAAAAGATCCCGGCTCCGACCATGCCGCCCACCACCATCCCGGTGAGTTGCATTTTTGACATCTTTTGTGGAGTGGACGCCATTCGGATTCCTTTTAGTTACCTTTTTAACAAGGATCTTTAATCAGATTCGAACGAAACGTGTCTCTCGGCCAATCTTGCTGTTGATCAGCCGCGCTACTCTGCAACCACCACACGAAAAGAATGGTCTGTCCATTGGCGTTTGTCAATTTATCGAAGACAAGGTAACGGACTGTGGCTCGCTATGCGATCGAATCCATCGATGCTGCGTTGCCGAATCTGGTTGAATTTGCGAATTAACCATTCACCACGCATCTGAATCGCTCGCATCGATAAGTCGCTTTGAATATCGATGATTTAACAATGATGCGACCTGCCGCATCACCGCCGCGGTTTTCTCAAATGATGGGGAATCGCTGAAGCGAGCTGAACCGGTGATCGTTCAGAACTACTGAGAAGCACCAGAACCACGGCTCGAAATGGCGCGCGGGGGTCATTAAGAGTCCAAACCCAATGACGATTTCATAATGGCGGGCTTTGTGAATTTTTCTGACGGAATCGTCTGCGTGTCCGCGCCGCAAGAGGTCCAACTATGACTCGCGCAACTTCCTCAACGTCAGCCGCGCTTCGAGACCGCCGCCGACGCGGTTGTGCAGCGTGAGCGTCGCATCCATCGCGAGCGCGAGTTGCCGCGCGATCGCGAGCCCCAGCCCCGTGCCGCCCGTTTGACGATTGCGCGACCCTTCGAGCCGCACGAACGGCTCGAACACCGTCTCCAGCGACTCGACCGGAATGCCGGGACCGCGATCGAGCACCGACACGGTAGCCTCGCCATCGTGCAACGCCCCGATATCGATTTGCGCGGCGCCGCCGTACCTCAGCGCGTTATCGACCAGATTGCCAACGATTCGCTTCAACGCCTGCGGACGCATCGTCAGCGACTGGCCGAAGTGGCCCTGCAGTGACACTTGCTGACCCGCGTCGACGTAATCGCACACCAGGCTGTCGAACAGTGCATCGGGATCGATGCGGCGCGGCACCTCGGTCGTGCCATGCATCGTGCGCGCATAGGTGACCCCTTCCTTGACCAGCGCCTCCATTTCCTGCAGATCCTGGCGCAGCTTTGCGGCCTCGCTGTCGTTGTCCATCGTGTCGACACGCAGACGCATGCGCGTGATCGGCGTCTGCAAATCATGCGAAATCGCCGCGAGAATCTGCATGCGCTCGGTCATGTACGTGGCGATCCGGTCCTGCATCGCGTTGAACGCGCGCGCGGCGCGCGCCACTTCGGACGGACCGGCTTCGCGCAGACGCGCGGCCTTCAGGTCGGGGCCGAGCGTGTCGGCCGCGACTGCGAGCTGATTGAGCGGGCGCGTCGCGAGCCGTACCGCCAGCCAGCAGCAGGCCGCGAGCACGAGCAGCTGCAGCGTCAGCACGAGCGGCAGCCAGCGCGACAACGGGGCGCCGGGCATTGGCCGCAGGTCGATGGTGAGCGGCGTGCCGTCGCTCAGTTTCAGGTGCACCTGCAGACGCTCGCGATCGCCCGGCACTGCGTTGACGGTCAACGGATAACGCGTGCCGATGCCATCGCCGATCGACTGCGCGACGCGCGCCGACAGGCTCGCGTCGACCGGGGTGCCTGGCACGCCCGGGCCGAGCACGAACTCATAGCTGCGCCGCGCGAGCCGCGGCAGCCACTGGGCGCGCTCGTCGGGCGGCAGATGATCGAGCAGCGCGACCGAGCTCGCCACCTCGCGCTCGATGTAGCCCATCATGATGTTGGTCATCGTCTGGTCGCGCTCGGTCATCGTGAGCCAGAACGACAGCGCCTGCGCAAGCGCGAGCCCGACGAACAAAATCACCGCGAGCCGCGCGAACAGCGTGCGCGGCCAATGCGGCCAGCGCAGCAACGACGGTGATGGAGATGCGCTCATTGCGGATCTCCGATCGCGGTCACGGCCGCTGAAAACACATAGCCCTCGCTGCGCAGCGTCTTGATGTAGCGCGGCTCGCGCGCGCCGTCCCGCAGGCGTTGACGCAGGCGGCTCACCATCAGATCGATCGAGCGGTCGAACGGATCGGCCTGGCGTCCCTGGGTGAGGTTCAGCAACTGATCGCGCGTGAGCACGCGCTGCGGATGATCGAGAAACACACGCAACAGACGGTACTCCGCGCCGCTCAACGCCACCTCGGTTCCGTCCGCGTCGAGCAGATGGCGCGCGGTCGTGTCGAGCCGCCAGTCGCCGAAGCACAGCATCGGCGCCGACTCCGTCACCTCCATGCCGGGCGGCAGCATGCGCGCGCGGCGCAGCACCGAACGGATTCGCGCGAGCAACTCGCGTGCGGCGAACGGTTTGGTCAGGTAATCGTCGGCGCCCATTTCGAGGCCGACGATCCGGTCCGCTTCCTCGCTGCGCGCCGTCAGCATCAGGATCGGCACCGTGCGGAACTTGCCCGCGCGCAACTCACGGCACAGCAGGAGGCCGTCTTCGCCGGGCAGCATCAGGTCGAGCACGATCAGGTCGGGCGCGCCGTTCTCGAGCGCGGCGCGCATCTGGCGGCCATTGGCCGCGAGCGAGACACGCACGCCGTTTTTCTCGAGGTATCCCGCGAGCAGTTCACGGATACCGCGATCGTCATCGACGATCAGTACGTGGTCGGAGGTTTCCATCGACGGATTATCTGCTGCGGCGTTTGAGTTGCGCGCCGCTCGACTGGATCAATGAACACTGCAACGGATGCGCGAGTTCGGCCGCGAAGCCGCCCGCGACGAACACAGCGATGGCAAACAGGCGTTTCATGCGTCCTCCAGCACGGAAAGACTCGCGCCATCGGCCACGCCGGCTTCGAGCGCGTAAGGATCGACCCCGTCGAGGCAGCCAATATTGACGCGCCATTGCTGCGGATCCTTGCGCGTCTGATGAAAAGGATAGATGCCGCAATGCTTGCAGAAGTAGTGTTTCGCGACCTTCGTGTTGAACTGGTATAGCGTCAGCGAATCCTCGCCACTCAGAATCTTCAACTGACTGGCGGGAAAGAGCGGCGTCATCAGCGCGCCCTTGCGGCGGCACAGGCTGCAGTTGCAACGACCAGCCGGAACGATTTCGGTGCGAACTTCGAACTTGACGGCCCCGCAGTGGCAGGACCCTTGCAGCAACCCGGCGTTCATGATGCTCTCCGTGATTTGACGATGCCTGCTTTATAGCCCGGTTCATCAGTCGAATTATGTCGTAATGTATCCGGCGGCCGAGACGATACATTACATTGCAATACGCCGCGGCGATTAGCGCAAGGCGAAACAGCGAAGATATACACGCGAGTTAGCATTTAAGCGGCACGACGGGGCGCGCCGGCCGGCCTCCTTACACGCTGTTTTTGACCTCGGCGTGACCAATCGGCTTTTCTATATTCCGCTTGAATGGCCGGCATTGCCAGGCACAATCGCGCGTGACCAGCAAGCGGGCGATGACGGCCACGAGCCGGTTGCCCGCAAGCTCTGTGAATCAAGTTGAATACGCTTGACTTTTAGTCACCGGCCACTTCCAATACCAATGGTGCAGTGCGATGTTTCGCCTTTGAAACACGCCTCACCTCATTCGGTAGTTCACAGCATTGGCCAGCAGTTCATTCGTCCGCCGTGCATGCGGCGTCAGCTCGCGAAATGGAGCACTCCTCACTACCGGAGTCGTCTTGGCTGCAACAAAAAACCAACCCACCCACCGCGAACCCGCCCTTATCGACCTCGCATTGCAAGGCGGCGGATCGCACGGTGCTTTTACATGGGGCGTCCTCGACCGTTTGCTCGAAGAGTCGTGGCTGCGGATCGAAGGAATATCGGGTACGTCGGCTGGCGCGATGAACGCCGCGGTGCTGGTGAGCGGCTATCAGGCAGACGGCGCGGCCGGCGCGCGCGCCGCGCTCGAAGCCTTCTGGCGGCGAGTGTTCGAAGCATCGGTGTACAGCCCGTTTCGCCGAACCCCGTTCGACGTGTTGATGGGCCGCTGGACGCTCGACTACTCGCCGCTCTTCATCGCGATGGACCTCGCGGCGCGCGTGTTTTCTCCCTACGACCTGAACCCGCGCGGCGTACATCCGCTGGCGAAGATTCTGCAGGACTCGATAGATTTCGCGCATCTGCGCGACGCGCCGATCAAGCTGTTCATCACCGCGACGCGCGTGCGCACGGGCCAGGCGCGTGTGTTTCGCAATGCCGACCTGACGCCTGACGTGCTGCTCGCCTCCGGCTGCCTGCCCACGCTGTTCCAGGCCGTGCAGATCGACGGTGAAGACTACTGGGACGGCGGC
Organism: Paraburkholderia sp. MM5496-R1; assembly: GCF_050436205.1. NCBI lineage: Bacteria > Pseudomonadati > Pseudomonadota > Betaproteobacteria > Burkholderiales > Burkholderiaceae > Paraburkholderia > Paraburkholderia sp. MM5496-R1. The sequence goes on along the minus strand of NZ_JBNDLT010000001.1, from coordinate 984,627 downwards.
TATGCCGGTAATCCGACCATGACGCCGCTGGTACGCGAATGCACGTCGAGCGACACGCTGCTGATCCAGGTCAATCCCGTCGTGCGGGACGAAACTCCGCGCACCGCGCGCGACATCATCAGTCGCCTGAACGAAGTTGCCTTCAACGCGCCACTGCTGAAAGAGCTGCGCATGATCGCGCTGCTGCGCCGCGCGGCGGACCCCGGCAGCGACGAAGGCCGCCATTGGGCGGCGATGCGCATCCATCGGATCGCGAGCGAGCTGATGACCGAACTCGGCTACTCGTCGAAGCTGAACGCCGAGTGGAGCTTTCTGACGATGCTGCGCGACGAAGGCCGGCGTGCCGCCGACGCGTTCCTCGCCGAGCACGGCGATTCGATCGGCGTGCGCTCCTCGCTGGATCTCGACGCGTTGCTCGACGGAGTCTGACCATGGAAGTCATCACCCTGTCACCGCTCGCGATCGGTCTAGGGCTTTTCGGCATGCTCGCGAGTCTCGCGCTGCTGATCGGCTTCGCGTACCGCGGCTGGACCGTGCTGCTGCTCGCGCCGTTCGCCGCGATGCTGGCCGCCGCGATTTCGGGCGAACCGATTCTCGCGCATTGGACCCAGACCTTCATGCTCAGCGCCGCGCGCTTTCTCGCGCAGTTCTTTCCGTTGTTCCTGCTCGGCGCGCTGTTCGGCAAGCTGATGGAAGACAGCGGCTCCGTGAAGGCGATCGCCAGTTACATGACGGAGAAGCTTGGCGCGCATCGGGCGATTCTCGCGGTCGTGATCGGTGGCGCACTCGTCACCTATGGCGGCGTCAGCCTCTTCGTGGCGTTCTTCGTGCTCGCGCCGATGGCCACCGCCCTCTTCCAGGCCGCCAATATTCCGCGCCGTCTGATGCCGGCCGCGATCGCGCTCGGCACGTCGACGTTCACGATGTCCGCGCTGCCCGGCACACCGGCTATCCAGAACGCGATCCCGATGCCGTTCTTTGGTACGACGCCGTTTGCGGCGCCTGGGCTTGGCATCATCGCGAGTATCGTGATGGTGGTGTTCGGGCTCTGGTGGTTGTCCTTGCAGCAATCGCGCGCGAAGGCGGCCAATGAAGGATTCGACGGACTCGAGGCGGCGGTGAAATCCACCGGGGCGCCGGCCAGCGACAACCTCGTGCGCGAGCGCGCAAGCGTATCGCAGAGTTTCGATCCGGAGGAAGCGAAGCGCGGGCATGTCAGCGAGAGTCTGCCCTCGTTCGGCGTCGCGCTCACGCCGCTCGTGCTCGTCGTGCTGACGAACTTCGTGATGAACGTGATCGTGCTGCCGCGCATCGACGCCGACTATCTGGCCGAGGTCCGTTGGGGCGAGACGTCGCTTGCGGCGGTCGGCGGTGTGTGGGGCGTGTGCGTGGCGCTCACCGTCGCGATCGTCGTGCTCGTGCTGCTCAATCGGCATCGCCTGCCAGCGCTGCGCGAGACGATCGATGCGGGCGCGAATGCATCGGTGCTGCCGGTGCTGAGCGTCGGCAGTCTGGTCGGCTATGGCGCGGTGATCGCCGCGCTGCCAGCGTTCGCGCTCGTGCGCGAATGGGTGCTGGGTATCGGCGGTGGTCCGCTCGTATCGCTCGCGGTCGCCACCAATCTGCTCGCGGCGCTGACCGGTTCGGCCTCGGGCGGTCTCACCATTGCGCTCGACGCGCTCGGCAGCACCTATCTGCAACTGGCTGCGCAATACGGCATCGACCCGGCGCTGCTGCATCGGGTCGCCGTGATTTCCTCAGGCACACTCGACAGCCTGCCGCATAACGGCGCGGTCGTGACGCTGCTTGCCGTGTGTGGGTCGAACCACCGCGAAAGCTATCGCGACATCGTGATAGTCGGGATTCTCGGCGCGTTACTCGCGCTGGTGGTGGTGATCGTGCTGGGCTCGCTGTTCGGGTCGTTCTGAGCGTCTGAAGTAGCAAAGGGTCTTGCACTGACGTTGCTATCCGTCAGTGCAAGACCCCTTTCTATTTGCCGGTCGGCTCAGTTTGGGCTGCTTTGCAGCCGATTTCCGGCTCACTTCACGCCGCCGCGCGCGCCGCATTCATCCGGCCGAATACGAACTGCCCCAGATACCAGACCAGCTCGGTATTCGCGAAAATTGCATCTTCGGTGACCGTCGACGGTTCGAGCTTCATCCGACGCAGCATCAGCTTGCCTTCGCGCGACGCCGTCCACGCATGCATCAGTTCCTTGCGCGTCTTCGCATCGGCGGCGTTGAAATGGTCGCGGCCCTTGCGCGAATCCTCGTTCATGCGCGCGCGCACTTCTTCTTCGCGCGTCGCGATGCTGTGCGCCACGGTCTTTCTCGTTTCGGTCTTGACCGCCTGTTCCTGCGTTTCGTCGGCGAGCAGTTTGGCCTGTACGTCGACCATCGTGCGCTCGGCGTCGGAGATCTTCCAGTTGTCGCGTAGCGCGCGCATCAGGTAGCCCGCGGGGCTCTTCTTGACCTGGCCGCGCTTGACCCTGAAGCGCGTGTATTCGACGGCCTGCTGGATGCGTTCGTCGGTCCAGAGTTCGCGGTTCTCCGAAATCTCGCTGAACTGCTTGGTCGAGAGCCCGAATTCGTCGGTGAGAATCTTGTACAGATGGCTCGCGTCGGCGAGGCTCGCGAGTACCGCGTCGGCTGTGTCCTTGCGCTTGAGCAGGAAGCGGATGCGGTCGATTTTCTTCGACGTCGTGGATGCAGTCCGCGTCTCATAGGACATCTCGACGTCCGACACTTCGTTGATCTCGCGCACCGCCGGCTCGAGCCAATCGCGCTTGAAGTATTTGAAGATGGCGGCATTCGCGCCCATTTTGCCGGGCCAGTTGCGCATTTCCTCGAGCTGGATCCAGTCGGTGCGTCCCGCGGGCACGTTGGGCAAAACTTTGTCGTAGATCGCGCGCGCGAGACTGCGCGTGAACGCGGTGGAAATGCGCAAGCTCAGCCAATGCGATTTCTGCGGATCGCGGATATGCGGCACGAGCCGCGGATGGACGTCGAAACGCATACGTCCGCGATGAAAGCCGACCATGCCGATCAACTGAACCTGCACCCACAGATCGTTTTCGTTGGGATCGCGGTCCGCGGGCGTATTCGTCACGCGGACTTTCGCGTTCTGAGCTTCGTCGGCGATCGTGCGCAAGTGCTTCAGGTTGCGGCTGTCGTAACGCATCAGCCACTTGAAGTAGTTGAGTTCGACGTCGTACTGATCGCGCTGCTCGGGCTCCTGTGCGACGATGAAGTACGCGGCATCGAGAAAGCGCCGCGCCGGCAGCCCCATATTGACGATTTCGGTGAAGAAATCGTTGCGCTGATAACCGATCTCGCGATTGGCCTCGTTGATGCGCAATCCCTGATCGAACATGTCTTCGAACAGCGCGAGCGCCATCTGGCGTGACGTCGCTTTCGACCTGCCCTCTTCCGGATTGTCCGCGGCCATGTTCTTCATCCACTTTTTCGCTCCCGGGACTGTAAGCATGCGGTGGTGAGCTGTCAACACACAGAACCTCACCATCAAACGACCGCGGCGGAGGCCGTTTCGGCGTCCCTTCCGCGTTTGGGCACACAGAACCTCACCATGTTCACAAAGAACCTCACCTTGCGGGCGGGCGTTCCCGCGGCGAGGCCTTATGCGACGGCCCTTTCAACCTCGTTCCCAGTAGCTGCACAACCCACCTCACCTTCGCGATTTGACGCAGTGGCAAACACATCGAACCGCACCTTGGTGGGGAATCAGTCTCACCTTGCTGCACAACCAACCGCACCTCTGAGCACAGCGAACCTCACCTTCGACACAACGCACCTCACCTTTTGGAACCTAAGTGCTTGAACGGATTGAATAGTGCTTGGTTGCGTTAGTTTGTGGGTTTGTTCTCGGTTTTAAAAAAACCTACCAACCCGGCACACACAAATGCGGCTGAAGATTGCGCGATGCAGCATGGTGAGGTTGATTGTGCGAAACGTTGAGCGGGGTCGGAAGAGCTGTTGCCAAGGTGAGGTTGGTTGTGCTGCGACTGTGATTGGCAACCCCTAGTGATGAGCTGAACCTCTGGCTGACGGCCTGGCGCCCGTGTATCGCCGCTTCTGTGGGTGAGGTTGATTGTGCATTTGCGTTCTAAGTGCGGGGAGCTCTCGCAGGGAGGTGGCGAAAATCTAACAATGGTGAGGTCGATTGTGCAAAAGATCGCCGGACCGGTCTTTCAGGAAATGAGAAAGTGCACAAATGACCTCACCCAGTGCCTAAGTCTCGAGCAGGAGTGCCGACTCCGCTACCCAGATTGCGAAGAAAGGTGAGGTCATTTGTGCCTTCGAGGACGCAGTGTTTCGAGGCTCGTTTAGTTTCCACGGCGATTCCGCAACCGAAAACGGTCTGGAAATACAGAAATTTGCAGAAAATCCGCATAAAAACAGTAATTTAAAAAGCTATTTTCAAGTATTTCATGTATTCTGAGGTTTCTGGAATTTTATGGAAAAACCTCAGAATGGTCAGAACGAGCCAACTTCCTGCCGTAGACCGAACCGTTCACTTTGAGCAGATCAGTGAGTTCGCAGAAAAGGTCACCATTTTCACTAATGAGCTGCGTGACACGATTCTGGCTCCGCGTCCTCGAAAAACGGCTCCCGTTTTCAAGACCGGCGAGATTGCCGAGATGTGCAACGTCTCACACTCGCAGGTTCAGTATCTCGCGACAAAAGGCGACGGAGAACTGCCTTCGGGCACGGCGGCAGGCACGGGCCGCACCCGGACCTTCACGCTGGAAGAGGCGCGGATCTGGGTACAAAAGATTTCCGACATCTACCAGACTCCGCTGGTCACGCGCCTGAAGGAGCCAGACGGGAAGATCATTATCACCGCGCAGCTCAAAGGTGGCTCCGCCAAGACGACGACGACGATGTGCCTCGCCCAGGGGCTGTCGCTGCGGGGACGCAAAGTGTTGGTGGTTGATCTCGACCCGCAGGCGTCGCTTTCGGAGCTGTGTGGACTGTACGCGGAAAAAGACGTGACGCCTGAAGACACAGTATTGCCGTACGTCTACGACCAGGACAGCGAAGGTGGCCTCGAGGGGCGGGTCCAGTCGACGTACTGGGATGGCATCGACGTGATTCCTGCGCACACGGAACTGATTGGAGCAGAGTTCCATCTGCCGGCGATGCAAAAGATGCGACCGGGTTTTCGCTTCTGGACCGTGCTTCGTCAAGGGCTCGAGCCGCTGCGCAAGAAGTACGACTACATTCTCATGGATACGTCGCCGTCGCTGTCGTACCTCAATCTGAACGCGCTGATGGCCGCGGATGCCATGGTGATGCCGATGGTGCCGGAAAACCTGGACTTCATCAGCTCGCTGTCGTTCTGGCGACTTTTCTCGGACGTGTCCAAAAGCTTTATCAAATTCGAGACGGACAAGAAGTACGACTTCGTGTCGCTGGTGTTGTCGCGGGTCGATTATGGGCGGAACTCGTCGGCGCCGATCGTGCGCGCGTGGGCGCAAAGCGCGTACGAAAACTGGCTGCATTCGATCGAGGTACCGGCGAGCTCGGTGATGAGCACCGGGGCGTTGGCGTTCTCGACCGTCTTCGACATCAGCAGCAATCACAGCGCGGCCAAGTCGTTGCAACGCGTGCGGCAACCTCTCGTCGACTACTGTCGCTGGATCGACGAGATCTATTCGGAAAAATGGAGGAACGCGCAATGAGCAATATGCGAGAACAGTTGCTGGCCAAGACCTCGGGCATTCGCAAAACTTCGTCGATCAACGAGGACGAGGTGAAGCGCAGCAACCGCACGCAAACGGCGCCCGGCCTTGCCGGCGCGCTGGCCGTTGCGCAACTTCGCGTGCAGGAACTGGAATCGACTGGCGTCGCATCGCAACTGGCGGTTGCAGGCATCTTGCCGAACCCTTGGCAGCCGCGTCGCGTGTTCAACGAAGCAAAGTTAGCCGAGCTCGCGGAGTCGATCCGCGAAGTTGGACTGATGCAGCCGATCGTGGTCCGTCGTGTCGCGGACGACTATCAGATCGTCGCCGGCGAACGACGCTGGCGTGCGCACAAAATGTTGGGGCTGGAGACGATCAAGGCCGTGGTTGCGGATTGCTCCGACTCGGATATGGCCGTGCTCGCAATGGTCGAAAACATTAGCCGCGACGACCTTGCTGACTATGAAATCGGCGTGGCGATTCGTCGATCGGAAACAGAGTTCCCGAATCGCAAGCGACTGGCGGAAGCGATGGGATTGTCGCGGGCAGGTCTGTATCAGTTCTTGTCGTTCGACAATCTGCCGGACTTCATCAAGAAAGATCTCGATATTCAACCGCGACTATTGGGCGGGACTGCGGCGCAAGCAATTGCAGCGGCTATCAAAAAGCATGGCGAGGATGGCGTTAAAGCCGCTCGCGAAATTTGGCCTCTGTTGGTGAGAGGCGAAATGGATCAGGGCAAGGTCGCGGCGGGAATCACCGCCCTGGCGACCCGGCAGACGACGTCGGGTGGTACCAGCGGACGCAGCATCGAGAAATTTTTCGCGGGACGAGAGCACGCTGGGAGCATCACAAAGGATGTGAGTAACTTCACGATCAAGATCAAGACCGGAGTGATCACCGAGGCGCAAGAAGTTCAGATACGACAGTTGATCGGACAGATGTTCCAATCGCAGCCGAAGACGAGCTAATCGGTGGTTCGGTTGTAGTGTTAAAAGGCCCGCTTAGTGCGGGCTTTTTTTCGGGTCAATCAAATCGCTCGACCTCGAAGAGTGTCTAGAGTCTAGACACTCACTCCGCAGCCCTACCTTTGCGCCATCCGGTGTCTAGACTCTAGACACTCTTGACGACGCACCCCCGATGCCGATGAAAGCGTGCCGCGTCCGCGCGAACGCACATCCTTCGTGCCTTGCACGACCCGTGGAGCGATTCACGCAGTATTGCGTTCGCAGCGATCTCGCAGGCACCTGCGGCGGGTCAGCCGCTCGCCATGAGCGAGACAGCCAATGACTGGGGATTTCTGATGCATCCATTGAGCCGGGCTCGGCTGCTTCGTTGACGGTCGCATTACCCGGAGCACATACAAAATCGCACGGGCGACATATGACGGACGGGATGGAGCGCCTGCCCTCTGTCCTATAAACGGAAACTCTATTCCGGCAGGCCATCCACGGTCATTCTCAACCCAACGCCGCATCACGCGTTTCCCCGAGACGACTCGACTCCGCTATCGTCGGTTCCAATCTTCTCAATGAGAAAGGCCGCGGCCCTTAGTGCGCGACGTGCATTGCACATGGTTGTCCATGAACAGCTGTGTTCATGATGGCGCTGTCGGCCGCAGCAAACGTCGGCGAAGATCGTCGACGTCCCGCAAGAATGCTTCACTCTCCCGGTGTACCTCAGGCAATGAACGCGCGCAGCGTTGAGGCCACCGCTTATCGACCGCAAAGTCGGCAGTCGTTCTGCCGGAAAAGCTGTTCCGTACGATTAGCAATGAAAGCGGCACGAACAAACGCGCAAAGGAAGGGCTGTGAATGGGGCTTGCCTCAGCGAACAGACGACATGCGTCAAGATCCGGCGGGAGCCAGTTATTACTGGAACGTCGCGCTAAGGGACCCCGAATCATGTATCGCGCGTTCTCTCAAACGATGCATCGCCGTTTCGCAAACGGTGTTCGCCACGGCGCAAGCTTGTCCTCAAATCAGATCCTGTTGCTAATCCAGCGTCTCGATCGACGACCAGAAAGTCAATCGCGAACGCCTGCCGGCCGCGATGAATTGGTCGTAATCGCGTTAAACCAACATCCCACCGTCGTCAAGAGAGGACACTCTAAAGGTAGTTGATGTCGGTCGTCACGCCTACCGATCTACCCACCCGCCGGGGAGACACCCAGATAGAAGTATTCGAAGGGATGCATCGCAACCGCGCCGATCATTTTTGGGCAAGCATCGGAGTAGTGAGTGACTCGACCGCAACGAATGATCTCCGTCCGATCGTATGTCACGCCACCCGGATGGGCCTGCGTCAGACCACTCGTTCAGCGCGAAATCAACATCGCTGCTCCCAGATCATCCGCAAGAAATCTGTCGGACGATGGACGGCAGGATAGGTGAGGGCAAGCGCGGAAATCTCGCGAACGTAAAGAGTCTCTCCCGGCCCGCCCTGTGATAAAGACGATCGCGCATCGGCAATGCGAGCGACTGTCAGTCGCCACGCGTGTGGCCAACTTGAACTTCAGCAGATGCAGCGGTCGCGCATCGGCGACCTAACAATATACGGGGACTGAACATACCGCCAACTTTCGCGAACTAAATATCGAAAAATGAGTGACTCTTAGCCAATACGAGCGAGAATTTTCGATTCTTCGGCCAATCTCGCCAACCGACACGGCGTGAAACATTGCGAAACGTCTTCTATGCGTGTCAACCTATTGTTTTAAAAGACTTTTTTCACCAATGCACGCCATTGTTTCACGCCAATCAGTCAAATTGGTGCACGATACCCCATCACTCCCGCCAAACGACGACAACGCGCAAGAATGAACACACGTGCCCCGCCAATCCGTAACGTTCAATACGTAATTTGTAGCGAAAGAATTTCGAGCGGCCGTCGCGATCTTTCGAGCGTTCCGCTGACCTGACCGCTCATTCAAACCAATCTTCCGCGCCTGCCTCGATCACGCTGGCTTGATTCGGAACGCTGTACCAGTGATTCGAACGGAGCCCAGCAACAGCAAGCTCGTCAACCCCGAGCCCAAGTCCGAGCCGCCGCGAAAGACAGCTGGCCCCGCCGCCATCGCTTCGCTATCCGAGCCTCCCCGCAAACCTCCCCGCGCTGATCGATCTGTGCAATATCCTCATGCAAGATCCGCCGAATCTCGAGGATCGCCCGCGGCGTCTCCTGCACACTGTGTCCAGCAACAATCACCTTCTCCGACAGCGCGCCCACGAGATGCGCGCTGCGATAAGGGACCACGCCATCGTCGGAATCTTCGAGCGGCCCGTTTTCGCGCAGCTGTTCGATGCTGCTAGGCACATGGAAGGTCCGTCCCTGCGGTTCGATGTTCGTCGCCGTCTGCATCACTTCCTCGATCTCGTTCAGCAGGGCAAGCGGCAGACGCACGAGGTTGGCCGCCCAGCGCGACAGCCGGTTGCTCGCGAACGGCGTGCCTCGATGGGGGGCCGCGATAAATATGGCGCGCTCGATTTGCGGCATCGGCGTGAAGTTCAGTAGCCGATCGGGCCGCTCGTCCTCGCGATCGATATCGGTGCCCTCGGGCACGTACTTGTCCTCGAACGTCGCCCAAAGCGCGTCGCCGGAAGTCGACACGAGCAGCCGCGCCAGAATGCCGCCCATGCTATGACCAATCAACACCATGCCATGCGACGCCGGCACCGTACCGTCTCGATCGAAGTGCGCGAGCGTCTGTTGCGTGGCGCGGCGGATGCGCGCGAGGTTGACCAGAATCGGCACGTTGGTCGGGTAGTAGACCTGCCACACCTGGAAATGCTGGCGAAGCACTTCATCGCCCTGAATATCGTTGGCGACGTTGACCCATGCTTCGGGGCTGCTCGCGAGGCCGTGCAGCATCAGAATGATCCGTCGATTGGGATCGAACGGTTGCATCATGTAGATGCGGGGCGTATCGATACCGTGTGCGCGTCCAAACAGCGTGCGCAACGATTGCCCGGCGAAGCCCGAGCGCGCGAGCCAGATGCCGTAGCCCGCGCTGAAGTTGGCCGAAAGTGGCACAGTCTGGCCGTGTCGCTCGACACTGTCTTCGCGATACGGATCATAGACGGACAGCACGACCTCATGCGAGGCAAGCACCTGTTCGAGCGTGGCCTGGCTGAACCAGATCGACGCGGTCATGTTCGGCGACGGCATCTCGCGGAAAAAGCGCGACGCCGGCCTTGGCCGTCCCGCGGCTGCCGACGACACGCCGAGGTTGAACGGTGCGCTCGCGGGACCATCGACGCGGGCGGACACACGCGTGTCGGCGCTGGCATTGCCACCCGCATCGACATCATCTTCAGGCGGCGGCACGTTCATCACAGCAACGAGTTCCGCCCCCAAACCATCGCGTCGATAAATGCTACGTATCCCCGCGAACGACAGCCGCGACGCCGGGATGACTTCGCGCGGTTCGCGCACGCCTTCGGGTAGCCGGGTTCGGCTCAGGTCGGGATGAATGGACCAGCCTGCCATGTACTGCGTACCCGGCACGCCGTTGCCGGCATCGGTAGCGAGCGCGCCACGCAGAAGCAGCGCGTGGGCAAGTTCTTGCACCGCCTAGTTGTAGTAGTCACGGACCTGGGTCTGACGATCTTCGAATGCACGTTCGCCAGCAGTGCGTTCACCGAGGAACAGAAATGCATACGCGAATCGCGCGGCCCCGAGCCACAGATCGAATTGCGCGTCGCTCCAATCGCTGGCGTTGGCCGGCGTGTTGGTGATGGCGATCTGCAACGACAGTTCGGCGAGGCTCGACAATCGCCGGTCGGTATTGATTCCGTCGACGGTCGAGATCGTATTGATGCAATCGAGCGGCTCACGTTGGCAGGTGTTCCCATCGAGTGCCGCGATGTGCAGGGTGTCTCGCGTCGCGGCGCTCAGACGGCCGGTCGATAGAATGTCGCCGCGGCGCATCGCGATGTACTGCTCCGGGCCTTGTGAGCTGACGGTGACCATCGCGCAACCGCACAGAAGACCGCCAGTGAGCAGCGCGAGTGCCGCGCACCGCGATGTCCACGATGCGAGCGAGCGCGTCATGATGCGTCGAACCGGTTCGTGCGAGAGGGCAGCCGCGCTACGCCGATGCAAGCGATGAACGCTGGCGGCGGCCCGCGACGTTGCAATTGCCAACTTTCTTTTCACGCAGAGTTGCGTCACCCATCGGCGAAACAAAAATTCCTTGAAACCTATAGCGTTTTTTCCCCATGGCATTTCGTCAACAGTACAGCAGAATAGCCATGCGTATATTTCATCAACAGAAGCCGAAGCAACCATAGAACGAGTCGGTATGACCGTAGCAAGTCGCGAATCGATTGACGGCTTGCGCATTGTTCGGCCATGATGCCTGTGACGAACTGAAAGGGGCCAATGACGCACGCATGACACGGGCAAACCACCAGTGAACTGCGCGAAGTCATGAACGCCTATGACGGCTTTGATATACCGCTTAAGGTAAGCAATCGATACGATCGTGCTGCGCCTGTGAGGCTCTTGACAGCGAATTGTTTGGGAACTTTAATAATTTTGCAGCAAGGTTCAATCGAAGGGATCTGATTCAACGCTGCAATCCGCCCGCATATTCATTCGTCTTCAGGTTTTGCGGAATCGTCGTGCATTCCATACAGGGCGGATTCGTCAAGTTCCTCAGTCTTGCTTCGGCATGGCGAAGCAGTTTGGCAGTTCGACAGGATGCCTGATGAACGGAGCCGGAATGACGACACATCGGTCGCGGCTGTAGTCCTGACGGCCACAACACAGTTGTCGCCGATAGACTGGTTTGAACGACGTTGCCGGTCCGACAGAAGGGATGCCGCTGTTCCTCGAATCTGACCTGGCCGTGGAAGTCGAAGCGGATGCACCCATCGGTCCACTGTCATGGGCCCCTATGAATTGCTGAGCAACCTGTAGGGTCTCGTATTCGCCGGCCCGTGAGCTACGTTGCCGCTGGGCTTACGACACGGGTTGCGCCAGCAGTCAGCCGAGAACGTCATGAATGCAAACCGCTCCGATGCACCGCGGCCTCGCCGATCAGGCGGAATCGCACTGACCGGCGCATTGTCGTGCGCGTTGACCTGCGCGCTTGTCGTTTCACTGTCGGGCTGCCAACGGCAGACCGAAACACAGAGTGGCGATACGAGGCCAGCCGTGCAGCTCACCAGGGTCGAACCGGCCGACGCTTCCGCCATTCGCATTTTTACCGGGCGGGTCGAGCAGACCAGCATCTCGCCGCTCGCCTTCGAAGTATCGGGCCGCGTCGTGCAGATCGCGGTGCTCGAAGGCGCGTCGGTGAAACGCGGGCAACTGATCGCGCGGATCGACGAGGAACCCTACAAGCTGCAACTGCAACGCGCGAACGCGCAGTATCAGCAGCTGAGCGACAACCTGAAGCGCCAGGCGGTGCTGCGCAAGGACGGCATTCTGTCTCAGGCTGCCTATGAGCAGTTGTCGGCTTCCACCGATGCCGCACGCGCGGCACGCGACCTGGCGAGCCGCGACCTGCGCAATACCCAGCTCGTCGCGCCATTCGACGGCCGGATCGCTCGCCGCAACATCGAGATCCAGCAGGTCGTGCAGGCTGGGGCGCCCGCGTTCAATCTGGAAAACATCGGCCGTGCCGATGTCGGCGTCGATCTGCCTCAGAGCATTGCCGAACGGCTATTCGTCGACAAGACGCTGAGAGCCGAGGCGTGGCTGCCCGGGCGGCCGCAGAACCGCTTCCCGCTCGTGTTCCGCGAACGGACCACGCAGACCTCGCCGACTTCGGCGGCCTACCGGCTCGTGTTCTCCATCGAAGGACCGCAAAGCGCGATGCTGTTCCCCGGCATGGCGATGCGCGTACAGATTTCCGAAACGGCGCGTCAGGTCGCGCAAAACGGCAACAAAGGGTACTTCGCGATTCCGATCGCCGCGGTGTCGATCGGCGCGGACGGTCAGCGCAGTCTGTGGCGCTACGACGCCGCGTCCGGCCGTGTGCATGCGGTGCCGGTCAGCGTGCGCGAAATTCGCAATGACGATGTGGTCGTCGCGGGGGCGGTTGCGGCGGGCGACCGCGTGGTGGCCGGCGGCTCGCAGTTCATGAAAGAGGGAATGGCGGTCCGTCCAATGGATGCGCCTCAATGAATCTCGCGCGCCCCCTTATCGAAAAGCCGCTGATCGCGTGGGTTCTGACGCTCATCTCGCTGTTGGGCGGCATCTTCGCGTACTACAACATCGGGCGGCTCGAAGACCCGAAGTTCACGATCAAGACCGCGGTCGTCGTGACGCTGTATCCGGGCGCGAGTGCGCACGAGGTCGAGCAGGAAGTGACGGACCGGCTCGAAAGCGCGATCCAGCAGATGCCGCAGGTCGACAGGCTGACCTCGCGTTCCACACCGGGCTACTCTGAAGTCCGCGTCGAGATTCGCGACCAGTACACGTCGGCGCAATTGCCGCAGGTGTGGGACGAGCTGCGCAAGTCGGTATCGGATGCACAGCCCCGGCTTCCGCCGGGCGCGGGACCGTCACTCGTGCTCGACCGTTTCGGCGACGTCTACGGGATGTTCTACGCGCTGACCGGCGAGGGCTACACGCAGGCGCAACTGTATGAGTACGCGCGCGAACTGCGCCGCCAACTGCTGACACTCGGCGACGTGTCCGACATCGTGATCGCCGGTGAGCAGCAGGAGCAGATCTCGGTCGACGTCGACCAGTCGCAACTGATCGCCAACGATCTGTCCACCGACGATCTTGCGCAGACGCTGTTCGTGCAGAACGAGGTTCGGCCCGCGGGCCGCGAACGTGTCGGCGACCTGTCGTTGCGGATTGCGCCGTCCGGCTCGCTCGATTCGTTGCAGGCCATTCGTTCGCTGCCTGTCAACAATACGCCCGCCCCGCTGCTGCTCGGCGACATCGCGCGGGTAAGCCACGGCTACGCGACGATTCCGAACCAGGTCATTCACTATAACGGCCAGCCCGCGGTTACGATCGGTATCAGCGCGCGGCCGCGCGTCAATGTGGTGAGGGTCGGCGAGGAGCTCAAGGCGAGGCTCGCCGAACTCGAGCGTGACCTCCCGATCGGCATCAAGCTGCACTCGCTTTACGATCAGCCGCAGGTCGTCGACGAGAGCGTGCGCGGCTTTATCTTCGACGTGTTCCTGTCCGTGGCGATCGTCGGTGTCGCGCTGGGCATTGCGCTCGGCTGGCGCGCGGGCGTCGTGCTGGGCGTCGAGCTGTTCCTGTCGATCCTCGGCACGCTGCTGGTGATGTACGCGGCAGGCATCGAGCTGCAGCGTATCTCACTCGGCGCGCTGATCATCGTGATGGGCATGCTGACCGACAACAGCATCGTGGTGGTCGAGGGGATGCTCGTGAAGGTTCAACGAGGCATGTCGCATCTCCAGGCGGCGACCGAGATTCTCAAACAAAGCCAATGGCTTCTGCTCGCGTCGACCATTGTGGGGATTCTGGCTTTCTCGGGCATCGGCCTGTCGCCGGATTCGGTCGGCGAATTCTGTGCGTCGTTGTTCGCCGTCGCTGCGATTTCGCTGCTATTCAGCTGGGTGATCGCCATCGCCCTGACACCGCTGTTCGGCACGTATCTTTTCAAGCCCGCGGACATCATCGATGACGACCCGTTCAAGTCGAAGCTGTACAAGCGTTACGGCGAGCTGTTGTCATGGGTCACCCGACAGCGCGTGCTCGTGGTCATCGGCCTCGTCGCGCTGACCGTGCTGGCCGGGTGGGCGTTCCGTTTCGTCGAGCGGAGCTTCTTCCCCGCGTCGACCACGCCGATCTTCTATGTCGACATGCGTTTGCCGCGCGGCGCCGATATTCGCGCGGTGGTCGAAAAGAGCCGCGCGGTGGAGAAGCTGCTGCTCAAGCATGCGGACGTCACCAACGTGCAGACGTATATTGGCTCGGGCGCGACGCGCTTCTCCCTCGTCTACGATCCGGAAACGCGCAATCCGTCGTACGCGCAGTTCATCGTCGGCGCGAAGGACCAGAGCCTGATCGACGACATGATTCCGGACATCGAAGCGGACCTGAAGAGGCGCTTCCCAGAACAGCAATGGACGGTCACGCGGCCGAAGTTCGGTCCCGGCGGTGGCGCGGCCATTCAGGCACGCTTCTCCGGACCCGATCCGGCCGTGCTGCGCCGCTTGTCTCAAGAAGCACAGAATGTGCTGAAGGCGGACGGCCGCATCATCGCGATTCGCGACGACTGGGAGGACCCGATCAGCATCGTGCGGCCGGAATTCGACGAATCGCGGGCGCGCTCGCTCGGTGTGACGCGCCGTCAGGTTAGCGACACGATGGCTTATGCAAGCGAAGGCCTGCGGGTGGGCATCTATCGCGAAGGCGATCAGCTACTGCCGATCGTGCTGCGTTCGCCCGACTACACGCGTGGCGTCGCGGGTCTGCAGGACCTGCAGGTGTTCAGCGCGGGGCTGCGCCGTTACGTGCCGCTCGGCGACGTGGTCAACGGCTTCGCGGTCGGTACCGAGGAAGGCCAGATCGCGCGCGAAAACCGGATTCGCACGCTGACGGTTTCGGCCAACCCGATCTATGGGCAGAACAGTGTCGACGCGTTCAACCGCATACGCTCCAGCATCGAGAACATCAAGCTGCCACCGGGCTATAGCTTCGAATGGGGCGGCGAGCACGAATCGTCGACGCGCGCGCAGCAGAGCCTGTTCCGTCAACTGCCGCTCGGCTTCATCGGCATGGCGCTGCTCGTGCTGATGATGTTCGGACGCCTGAAGCCGGCGCTCGTCGTGCTGCTCGTCGTGCCGATGTCGATCGTCGGCGTCACGCTCGGTCTGCTGCTATTTCGCGGCGCGTTCGGCTTCATGGCGTTGCTCGGTCTATTGAGTCTGATCGGCATGCTGATCAAGAACGGCGTGGTGCTCGTCGAAGAGATGGATTCGCAGATCGCCGCGGGCGTGCCGCGCATGCAGGCGGTGACCCACGGCGCGATGAACCGTCTGCGGCCGGTGATACTGGGGGGCGGTACGACGGCGCTCGGCATGGCGCCGTTGTTGTGGGATCCTTTCTTCAAGGACATGGCGATCACGATTATGGCGGGCCTCGTTTTTGCCACCGTGCTGACGTTGGTCGCCGTGCCGGCGCTGTATGCGATGCTGTTCTCGATCAGGCAGGCGGAATGGGAGCCGGGTCGACACCCGGAAGCAAAATGATCCGCGCGCGCCCTTATCTTCTCGCCCTCGCGGCCCTGCTGCTCGAAGCCGGCTGTACGGGTTCATTGCAGCTGCAAAAGCCCGCCGCGTTTCCGCCGCAGTATTCGGAGGCGCAACCGGGCGTGGCGACACCGATGTCCGAGCAGCAGCTCGCGGCATGGTGGACCCAGTACAACGACCCGACGCTGAATAAACTGATCGATCTCGCGCTCGCGCACAACTTCGACATCGCGACCGCTTACGCACGCGTCGATCAGGTGCAGGCCGGGATCCGGCTGGCTCGCTCGCAACTGCTGCCGTCGGTCGGTGCTGGCGTGAGCGCCGCGAAGTATCACGGCGGCGAGACGCAGCTCGAGTTCGAGGAAGTGCTCGGCATCAACAATACCGATGCGCAGTTCTGGCGTGTCGGCTTGCACGCGCAATGGGAGATCGACCTGTTCGGTCAGGGACGCGCAAGGCTCTCGGCGGCACGCGAACAGGCACGCGCGGCCGCGGGCGACGCGGAGGCGGTACGCCTGAGCGTGGTGTCGGGTGTCGCGGATCTGTACGTCACCTATCGCGGGCTGCTGCGTCAGCGCGCGATTTTGCTGCAGAGCCGCGCGATCGCGGACGACTTCGTCAACATCGCGGAGAAGAGCTTTAACGCGGGTCTCGTGCTGAGTACGGACATCGAAGCAGCGCGCGCCGGCCGCGCGCAGGTCGATGCGCGTTTGCAGGACGTGGAGAACGGCATCGCGCAGGCACGACTCAATTTGCAGAATCTATGCGGCGTGCAGCCCGCGGAATTTGCGGGGATTCTCGATGAAAGCGACACGCTGATGACCGCGCTGCCGCATATCGAGCCCGGCCAGCCGGTCGACCTGCTGATGCGGCGCCCGGATCTGATCGCGGCGCAGGCACGCGTGAATGCGGCGCTCAGGCAGTCGGATGTCGCGCGGCTCAACTACTGGCCGACCATGTCGTTGAGCGGTTTGCTTGCACGCAATGGTTGGGAGATCGCGGGTCAAAGCCTCGGGGCCAGCACGTTCTGGCTATTCGGCGCGGCGATGGCGCTGCCGCTGATCGACTTTGGCGCGCGGCGCTCGCAGGTGGAGTCATCGGATGCGCAGGCGCAGCAGGCCATGTTGAACTATGAAAAGACCGCGCTCGGCGCGTTCTATGACGTCGACCGTGCACTGGCGCGTTTGAACCGGCAGGACGAGTTGTTCAAGGCACGCAATGAAGAAGTCACGCGTCGCACCACGCAGTTGAGCCAGGTGCGACGTCGCTACGAACTCGGCGATACCGGCCGCGTCGATATCGATCAGGTGCGGGTTGCGCTGCTCGAAAGCCAGTCGTCGCAGGCGAGGGAAGAGGTCGGCGAACTGCAGGCACAGTTCGCGCTGTTCAGGGCGATGGGAGGCGGCTGGTTGGCCAATCCGCCAGTGGCCTCGAATACACGAGCGCCGACGGAAGCCGCGCCCGCCACCGCGAGGGCACCGGCGCCGGCCTCACAGTGAACGACCAGGAGGAGTGCGGTCCGGTACTCGCAAGGCCGTTGGCTTCAGTCGCGAGAACTGACAGGAGATGCGCAATGCACGCGTACCTGCTCCGCGTAAGCCCATTTCTGGAGGAAATCAGCTTCTCTGAAGGGTGGACGATGGCAACCCAGGTCGAGACGAAACTGTCGTTGCCCGCATTGACCGCGATGGTCGTCGGCTCAATGGTGGGCGCAGGGATTTTCTCGTTGCCGCGCAATTTCGCGCGCGCGACCGGACCGTTCGGCGCGGTCATTGCATGGTGCGTGGCGGGCATCGGCATGTATGCGCTGGCGCGCGTCTTTCAGGCGCTCGCGCAGCGACGGCCCGAGCTCGATGCGGGCGTGTTCGCATACGCGCGAGCGGGCTACGGCGATTATGCGGGCTTTCTATCCGCATTCGGCTACTGGATGGCCGGCTGCTTCGGCAACGTGTCGTACTGGGTGCTGATCAAATCGACGCTTGGCGCTTTCGTGCCGGCCTTCGGCAACGGCAATACGGCGACCGCGATCCTCGTGTCGTCGGTGGGCATCTGGCTGTTTCATCTGGTGATGCTGCGCGGCGTCCAGCAGGCCACGATGATCAACACGATCGTCACGGTCGCGAAGTTGATTCCAATCGTGCTGTTCATCGTGATGCTGATCGCGTTGTTTCGCGCCGACATGTTTCGCGCGAATCTGTGGGAACGCAGCGATCAGATCGGCAAGGGCTTGTTCTCGCAGGTTCGCGCGACGATGCTCGTCACCGTCTTCGTGTTCGTCGGTATCGAAGGTGCGAGCGTGTACTCGCGCTATGCGAAAAAGCGCTCGGACGTCGGCGCCGCGACGATCACCGGCTTCGTCGCCGTGCTGTGTCTGCTGGTGCTGGTGACGCTGCTGCCTTACGCGACCTTGCCGCGCGCCGATATCGCGGTGATGCGCCAGCCGTCGATGGCCGCGGTACTCGGCGCGCTGCTCGGCCCATTCGGTGTCGTGTTCGTCAGCGCCGGTCTGATCATTTCGATTCTCGGCGCGTACCTCGCATGGTCGCTGATCTGTGCCGAGGTGCTGTTCGCCGCCGCGCGTCTCGAGACGATGCCGCGTATCTTCGCGCGACAAAACGAGCGCAAGCTGCCGGTCGCCGCGATCTGGCTCACGAGTACCGTGGTGCAGTGTTTCGTAATCAGCACGTACTGGTCGACCGATGCGTTTGCGCTGATGCTCAATCTCACGAGCTCGATGGTGCTGATTCCTTATTTTCTCGTGGCCGCATACGGCATCAAGGCCGCGCGTGACGATAGTGGACAGAATGGCGGCACCTTGAGCGGCGCGTTGCGCACCGAGGGTTTCGTCGCGATGTTCGCGACGTTGTATACGGCCTTTTTGCTGTTCGCGGGCGGCCTGAAGTTCCTGATGCTATCGGCGCTGCTTTATGCGCCCGGTACGGTGCTGTATGTGGTGGCCAAACGCGAGCGCGGGCAGCGGGTGTTTTCGAAAGTCGAGTGGGTCATCTTGGCCGTCGCGGCCTGCGGCGCGATTGGCGCGCTGATCGGCCTCGCCACCGGCACGATCGTCATCTGAGCGGTCGATCATCGTAGTCGCACGAGCGCGGCTCGATCGGAACGTGTTCGCGGGAGAGCGATCGCAGCAATGGACAAGCGCGTCAGACTTTCAGCGCCGGGCCTGATGGCGATGGTGATCGGCTCGATGGTCGGGGTGGGCGTCTTTTCGTTGCCGCAGGCGCTCGGCAAATATACCGGCGTAGTCGGTTCGTTGATCAGCTGGACCATCACCGGCTCCGGCATGCTGATACTCGCGCTGATCTTTCAACGGCTCGCATGGCGCAAGCCGGAACTCGACGCTGGCGTCTACACGTATGCGCGCGTCGGGTTTGGACGCTACACGGGATTTCTGTCGGCGTTCGGCTACTGGTGCGCCAGCTGTCTCGGCAACGTGGCGTATCTCGTGCTGATCAAGTCCGCGCTCGCGATCGTCGCGCCTTCATTCGGCGCTGGCAATACGTTTAGCGCGATCGTCAGTTCCTCGCTGATGATCTGGGTGTTTCACTTTCTGATACTGCGCGGCGTGAAGGGCTCGTCGGTAGTGAATGCATCGATGACGGCCGCCAAGTTGTTGGCGCTTGGACTGTTCGCGGTGCTCGTGCTATCGAGTGTCAAGTGGCAGTTGTTCCTCGGGAACCTGTGGACCGTTCCCGAGCCGTCGGCGACCGGTCTGTTCGGCGAGGTGCGCAAGACGATGTTGGGCACGGTATTCGTGTTTCTCGGCGTCGAAGGCGCGAGTGTCTATTCACGGCATGCACGCGAACGGCGCGACGTCGGGGTCGCGACCGTACTCGGCTTTCTCTGCGTGCTTGCGTTGATGGTCATGGTCACGTTGTTGTCGTATGGCGTGTTGCCGCTCGAGCAGTTGGGCACGCTGAAAAATCCGTCGATGGCTGGCGTGCTGAGCGCCGCGGTCGGCGCCTGGGGCGCGGTCGCGGTCAAGCTCGGCCTGTTGATATCGGTACTCGGTTCTTATCTTGCATGGACGTTGCTCGCCGCCGAAATTCTGCACGCGGCGGGCAAGAGCCGCACGATGCCCGCGTTTCTCGGGCGAGAAAACCGCAACCACGTACCGGTCGCCGCACTGTGGATGACGAGCCTCGTGATTCAGGCCTTTCTGATCGTGACGCTGTTTTCGAAAGAAGCGTTCACGCTGGCCAAGGAGTTCACGACGTCGATGAGCCTGATCCCGTATCTGCTCGTCGCCGGCTATGGGTTGAAGCTCGCAGCGAGCGGCGAATCGTATGCGGGGCAGCCGTGGTCACGGCGCATCGATTTCATGCTCGCGCTGCTGGGCTGCGGCTACGCGCTCTTTCTCGTGTACGCGGGCGGCCTGCATTATCTGTTGATGTCGACCGTGCTTTATACGGCGGCGACCGTGTGGTTTTACATCGCCGAGCGTCGCAAGGGGAAACGGCCTGTGTTTACGCTGCTCGAACGCTGGCTGTTCATCGTGGTTCTGCTTACCGGGCTGGTCGCGTTCGTCGATCTCGTGCGCAATCATTTTGCGGCTTAAGGCTCCCGCTCCTGCTCCCGCTCGCGCGCCGCGCGGCTCACGTGATCGCGGCCTGGCGAATGCAGCGGATGAAATAGTCGGCCGGGCGCGTGTGAATCGCGCCTTCGCGCTGCATCAGATGCAGTCTCGCCGTGCGCGACGTTTCAATGAAACCCAGCTTTTTCATCTTCAACGATCAGGCACTGCCGATCGGCTCCGCCTACTGGGCCACGCTCGTCGAGCAATACCTTACAGCCTGACCTTCGCCAATTCGCGTTTCGCCGACCCGGCGTGCTACCTGGCCGGCGGCCAGACTACGTCCATATCGGAAATCGGCCTGTGGGTGCTCGGCAATCCGGCTGGCTTTCTGCTGCTGCTCGAAGGATTCCCGCGCGAAATGCGCGGGCGATCGCTCGGGATCATCTATAGCGTCGGCGTGACGTTGTTCGGCGGTTTCGCGCCGTTCGTCGTGACGTGGCTAATTGGCGTGACGGGCAGCGCCTATGCGCCGGCCTGGTACATGAGCGCGTGCTGTCTCGTCAGTCTCGCCGCGCTGACCGTATTCGACGAGCGCATTACCGATTAGTGACCGGAGTCACCGTCGATGTCATCCGGCCATACACAACAGGAGAACGAAATGAACGCACAGAAATGGCTGAAGCAAATGGGCCCGCGACCGCGGACCTGCTGTCGCCGCGGTCCGCTAGAAGAAACACGGCCGTGACGCCGGCGGCGATGGGGCATTGCGACGGGCCGACTGGGCTGGATGTTGAAAGCACTTCTTGCACCTAGGACGCATATAGGACTCTGCTGACTTTTTTCTTGTTAGCGCATTGTACAATCCGCCTCTGCGCAAGGCGAAGATGTTTTAATTCCTCGCCGACGAGTTGGGGTGCGTTGCGCTATCCCATCTTCATGATTGATCCATGCCAGGTTGCATGCCCAAAAATTGCTTTATCTTTACCAAAGCACACCGACTTTCTCACCGATTTTGCATCGTTTTAAAAAACACTGGTTCGAAAACTTCTATTTGCGTGGTGCCAAAATGCTTTTGTGGAACGATCAAGACAATTTGATATGCGCTATCTGGACTGCACCGCCTGGTGCGCTTAGATGATAGGCGTTCCCGACGCCGTTCGCTTCATTAGAAGCAGGAAGGTTGCGGCTCTCGATCTTGCTGCTGAGGTGTGCGGCTAGGCCCACGCAAACGCAGCGTCCCGTGGCGACACACAGGATCAGGGAAGTCGACGAGTGGATGGGACGAGATGCCCTGCGCCTTTCTCATCATGTAACGGCGTGAAATGCCATGGTACTTTGGTGACAAATCATGCAGGGTGTTTCGGCAAGGAAAAGGTATTCACCTGCGTGGTATGGAGTGTGAGTGAACAAAATAAGAGTGGGTATCGCCGACGATCATCCATTTATTCTCCTCGGCGTCGAGCATCTTCTTCAGCGTTGTCCTGACATCCAGGTCTGCTTCAAAAGCGACAGTATTGGCCTGCTTCTCCAGCGGTTGGTCGAAGTGCCAGTCGATGTTCTTGTGTGCGACTACGAATTCGAAGGCGATCCGTATGCCGACGGTCTCAACCTTCTTGACCGGATCCGGCGTGTCGCCCCAGCCATACGAGTAGTTTTTTTGAGTACGCATTCTTCCACGCACATCATTTCAGCTGCGCTCAACGCGGGGGCGGCCGGCTTCGTCGGTAAGGGTCCCGAGGGCTTTGTCAGCCTTACCGCTGCCGTCCGCGTTGCCAAAAATAAAAGCGTGTTTCTGCCTGATTCCATTGCGGACAAGATGTTGCGCGCAACGGGGCGCGCAGCGCAAGGCGGATCTTCTCTCAATTTGCTATCTGAAAAAGAATCGACGGTCGTGCGAATGATCTGCGACGGGATGTCGATCGCAACAATTGCCGAGCGGCTCAATCGCAGTCCGAAGACCGTGAGCAATCAGAAGAACGCTGGCATGAAGAAGCTCGGTGCCAGAAACGACGTAGAACTCGTCACAATCGTGCGCGAGTGGTCCTGCTCGTAGCAATTGCCGCGATTCTCAGGCGGATTCTGTCGTTCTCGTGGCGCCTTCTCCCTATCGTAGGGTGGTCCTGTGACCTGTTCAGTTCGAGGAATCGACACGCCGTTTCTCGACTGACCTATTTGGTATTTCATTTTGGGTATTGGCCCATTAACACCGATCTTCTTCAATGAGATCATTCCTCTGCCTTGACGATCGCTGGACGTCCCGGCTTCACAAGGGTTTGTAGTTCTGAAATGGCAACAAAGAGGAATCTCATGAAAAAACAAGTAACGCAACTCATGATCGCGCTGATGGGCCTGTCCGTCGCGCCGATGGTTTTCGCTCAAGCTGTACCGGGCACAGGTCAGGTAACGTTCAATGGAGAACTGTATGACGACACCTGTGTGATCAACTCGGGTGACGAGGACCAAACGGTCACGCTGCCTCGGGTGTCTTCGCAGACGTTGCCTGCGGCTGGCGTAGTCGGCGGGTCCACGCCGTTCAACATTTCGGTGTCGCAGTGCCCGGCAACGCTGACCCATGTCGCGGCGCATTTCGAGACCACGAACATGGACCCGGTTACGCGTAATGCCATTAACCAGGCAACTACCTCGCCGGCCGCGAACGTCGAAGTGCAATTGCTTGACCACAATTTCACGAATGGCGCGGCGCAGGTGCTTCCGCTGGGCAGCACGGGCGAGTTCGTTGCTGTTGGGAACGACGGTACGGCAACGATGTACTACGCCGGCCAGTACTATGCAACAGACAGAGCCACGGCCGGTAACGTGACGGCTGTTGTTCGCTACACATTGGCATACCAGTAAGCGAATCTAAGCCGAATGGCATCGGGTTGCTCTTCTAGTTCGAAGGCAACCCGAAGTGGCATTCCGCTTATCTGTCGCGTGGAGGAGCGAGTGTCTTCAATGAAGTTTCCAATGTTGTTCGCCGCAGCTGTCGCCTTAAGTGTGACCTCGTTTGCTGCACAAGCTGCTATCACCATTACCGGTACCCGAGTTATTTATCCGGCGCAAAACCGCGAAGTCAATGTTCGTTTGAACAATGTTGACAGCCGTCCGGTCCTGGTCCAGGCATGGCTGGACGACGGCGATGCGGCCGCTGCCCCGAATGAAATCAAGGTGCCGTTCACGTTACTGCCGGCGGTATTTCGGGTCGAGCCTCACAGAGGGCAGGCTTTGCGCATCCTGTTCACAGGCGGCGACATGCCGAAGGACCGTGAGGCTGTCTATTGGCTGAACGTTCTCGAAATTCCGCCGAAGCCTAAGGACGCTGATGACCGGAACATGATTCAGCTCGCGTTCCGAACGCGTATCAAGATGTTCTACCGGCCGGTATCGTTGCTCGATGACCCAACGGCGGGGCGGGCACAGCTGAAGTGGCATGTCGAGGCAAATGACAAAGGTCAGAGCATCGTTCGTCTGGACAACCCATCGCCCTACTACATTTCCCTCGGCACGGCAGAGGTAGAAACGGCAGGCAGGAAAGTCGCTCTTTTGCCCGATATGGCACCGCCGTTCGGGCACGTCGATCTCCGTCCACAAGATGGAAAGCTGGATATCAAAGCTCCTGCCACCGTTTCCTATACGGTTCTGAACGACTTCGGTACAGCGATCAAGGACTCGGCGGAAGTGACAGGTGCTCAAAGCGCGGAAGCGCAAAAGAATCAATAATTGAAATACGGGATGTCGGGCGTGCGGAATAGTAAGACGGCGGTTGAAAGAGTATTCAGTAATGTCCCTTTCCGGTTTCATCCACTGGCTTGGGCGGCAATCATAGCGTCGGGCTGGGTCTTTTGCTCAAATTCCGCGGTCGCCGCGTGCGCGCCGGACTCAGCGGCGACGCCATCCAGCGACTGCTCGGCGTCCGAGTTGCCGCAACAGGAAGCCGGTGTCGACGGAGAAGCTGCGCGTACGGATGCGTCATCTACCACGGCGACATCAAATGCGCCCGCTGCGGAAGTTCCGCAAGAAGTCGAGTTCAATCCAGCATTCTTTACGGGCAACGTCGCCGATTTGTCACGCTATACGCGAGGCAATCCTGTTGCTCCCGGTGTTTATCCGCTCGAACTGCTCGTCAATGGTAAGAAGCGTGGACGCTTCGATGTCCTGTTTCAGGCAGTGCCGGGCTCGGATATCGCAACGCCCTGTTTCACGATGCCTGGCCTCGACCGCGCTGGCGTAGATACCGAGCGCGTGGCCCAGCGGTTGAAGGAAGCAGGAAAGGGCGACTTCGACGATACGGATGCGTCAGTGCAATGCGTCCCGCTGGTTGAAGCCGTACCGGGATCGGTTGCATCGTTCAACACCGCCGATCTGCAACTCGATCTGTCGATTCCACAGATCGAATTGCGCAAGGAGGCTGCCGGTTACGTTGATCCGTCCCGTTGGGACAACGGGATCAACGCAGGCTTCGTGCAATACAGTCTCGCCGGCTATATGACCCACCAGAACAATGGTAGCGGAGACTTCAGCAGTGTCTACCTCGGTCTGCAAAGCGGATTCAACGTGAACGGCTGGCGTTTCCGCCAGTGGTCCACGGTAAGCTCGCAGAACCGGGGTTCCGGCACGCATTGGCAAAGTGTCGCGCTGTTTGCGCAACACGATGTCACGGCGCTTAAGAGCCAACTGACGATCGGCGACAGCTCGACGAGCGGCGACGTCTTCGACTCATTCAACGTGCGTGGCGTCCAGCTTTCGAGCGACGACCGCATGTTGCCGGATTCCATGCGCTCCTACGCGCCGGTTGTGCGTGGCGTGGCTGATACCAATGCACGCATCATCGTGCGTCAGAACAACATCATCCTGGCCGAGACCAGCGTGCCGCCGGGGCCGTTTGAACTGAACGACCTGCCGGCTACGGGTTATGGCGGCGACCTTCAGGTCACTATTACAGAATCCGACGGCCGTCAGCGGACTTTTCTGGTGCCGTTCGCGTCCGTCCCGCAGTTGCTGCGGCCTGGTGTTGCACGTTTCAATCTGACGACCGGTGTCTATCGCGATACCGTGCTGAATAACCATCCGTGGGTGGCGCAGGCGGTTTATCAGCGCGGCCTGACAAACCTGTTGACCGCCTACACCGGTGCACAGTTTGCGGAAGGTTACTGGGCTGGCCTGATGGGTGTCGCGCTCAATACGCCGCTCGGCGCATTCGCGTTTGACGTAACGGCGGCGGGAACGAATATTCCCGGCGTGTCTGGTGGTCGTCCCGGTTACAGTACCCGGATCAGCTACAGCAAGCTCCTTCCAGGGCCCAACACGAATTTTTCGGTTGCGGCTTACCGATACTCGACCTCACGCTTCTATAGCCTGCATGACGCGATGTACGCGCGATATGGCTCCCGAGACACCACGGGTCAGTATGACTACCGCACGCGCAGCCGTCTGCAGCTGAATATCAACCAGCCAATCGGCGAGTCGAGTTCTTTTTATATCGCCGGCAGTTCGCAGAACTACTGGGGCGCGTCGAAGGGCTACGATCTGCAATATCAGGTTGGTTTCAACAGCGCGTACAAGCGGGTGTCCTACTCGCTATATGCGCAACGCACGCGCCTGCAAAACTCGAAGATCAGCACGCAGGTAGGTTTGAACCTGACGATTCCGCTCGGCAAGGTCGACTCGAACGAGCATCATATGTTCGACTATCTGACCACCAACGTTTCGCGCGGCTCGAACGGGGATAGCACAATTCAGGCCACTGCGTCGGGCAACACGAGCGGAGCCACGCCGATCACCTACGGTGTCAACGCGTCACGGATCGTCGCCGGCGACAATCGGACCGTTTCCGCGGGTGGTTACGCAATGTATCGCGCGCCGTTCGCTACTTACAACGTCAATGCATCGATCAGCAATCAGACCCGTCAAGCCGCGTTCAACGCCGACGGCGCGGTCGTCGTTCACAGTGACGGCATGACGCTGAGCCCGCCGCTTGGGCAGGCGTTCGCGCTCGTCGAAGCGAAAGGCGCGGAAGGCGGCCGGATCATCAATGGCCAGGGTGCAAGGATTGACGCTAACGGCTATGCGGTGGTGTCTTCGCTGATGCCATACCGGGTTAACACGGTCGCGCTGGATCCGAGCGACGTGTCGCTCGACGTTGAACTGGGCAACACGAGTGAGGAAGTCGTGCCGCGCGCGAGTTCGCTCGTCAAGGTGAAGATTGCGACCACGCAGGGCACGCCGATTTTCGCCGAGGTTTTGGATCGGGAAGGCAAAGCCATGCCGATGGGCACCGAGCTATTCGACGAGTCCGAGAAATCGGTGGGCATCGTCGGTCAGGGGGGCCTCGCGTACCTGCGCGGCCTCGAGCACGAAGGCAAGCTGCTGGTGCGCTGGGGCAATCGCGCAGCGGAGCAGTGCGTGATGCCCTACACGGTGCCGGACGACGACAAGGCGGACAGCGGTCAGCGCGCGGGGATCGTTGCGCGCATCAAGCTGAGCTGTGATCCAGCGCTAGTCTGGTCTCCGCCGGCAAAGTCCGTAGCGCGACGTTCAGCGGGCGCGGCGCTTGTCAGTTCGCTTCGCTGAAGTGCGAAGGTCGATACCCGGTCAGCGCCAGCGCTGCGGCTTAGATGATTCCGCCGACAGTAGAGGTCAGAAAATGAAAAATATTTGTAGATACTTTCGGATTGCCGGACTAATTTCCGGATTGATCGCAGGTGCACTGTTGGGATCGGTTTGCGTACATGCGCAAGGCTCGCCTTCGGTCACGCTCAATTTTAGTGGCACCTATAACGCGACGACGTGTGCGCTGGTGAGTTCGCCCGACATGACGGTCACGTTGCCGAC
Organism: Paraburkholderia sp. MM5496-R1; assembly: GCF_050436205.1. NCBI lineage: Bacteria > Pseudomonadati > Pseudomonadota > Betaproteobacteria > Burkholderiales > Burkholderiaceae > Paraburkholderia > Paraburkholderia sp. MM5496-R1. The sequence continues at coordinate 957,374 of NZ_JBNDLT010000001.1, read as the reverse complement.
GCTTTCGACGCAATCGCTGCCGACGGCCGGAGCTATAGATCGCGGCTCAAAGTTCTTTACCATCACGATCCAATGTCCAAGCGGTGTAACGGGGGCGCGCGTGTATTTCGAGAGCGGTTCGTCGACCGATCCCAACACCGGGAATCTGGACCTGCAGAATGCGAGCGGGGCGGCGTCGGCAACGAATGTACAGGTCATGCTGGCCAATGAGGACGGATCGCGGATCAAGGTCGGCGACCGGTCTACGATGAGAGTCGTTCCGATCACGTCCACGGATCCAACGCCGGTGAAGTTCATTGCCAGCTACTATGCAACCGGTCGGGCCACGGCTGGCACCGTCAATACATTCGTCACCTATGTCGTCGAAATGCCCTGAGGGTGCCGGCGCGAATACGTTTCTTATTATGTTTGACTCAACAGTCGCGCTCATGCGAGCGACTGCGTTGCATGCAGCACTGCTGTCCGACGGCGCGGAGCTGCCGGCTATTCCTTTTTGGCGCGCGCGTTGCAGTACGTTGGTCGAGACGCTACAGCAGCAAATGCTGGATCGAACTTTTCCGGCAACGGACATCCGGGAAGTCAGCCTCGCACAATGCGTTCTGCTAGATGAACTGACGTTGCATGCATTGCCGTCCAGGCAGCGCGAGGAATGGTTGCGTGACCCGCTGCAGATGCGTTTTCATGGCGTGCGCGATGGCGCCGCATGGGTATGGCACCGGATCGAGGCGGTGGTGGACGGCGGCGATCCGGACCCCGCCGGACTTGAGTTCTACACCATGTTGCTGGGGCTGGGCTTCGACGGCGGACGCGAAAACGCCAACGCATATCTGGAGCGTGCGAAATCGGCGTTGAACGGGCATCCGCGTAATAAGGCGGCGTTCTCCATACCCGACGCACCGGATAACGCCATGCCACCGACCAATTCGCTTCGGCCGTCGGACGTGTCACGCATCTCACATTCACGCAGAATCGCCGGCGGGGTGATTGCTGGTGCGGTTGCCATCGCGTCACTATGGACGGCGATGGACCTTAGTCTGGACGTTGCGACGCGCGGTCTACTTCAAACGTCGTCGCCGCAGAGTAGTCCTATGCAGACGGAGCGTTCGCAATGATTTCCGGAAACAGCTACCGGGCGGCGCTGATCTGGATCGCTGTCTCCGTAGTTGGACTGATATGGCTATGTTTGCCGCTTGCTCTCCAACCATCGTGGCTTGTTGTGCTCAGTCTTGTTCTGTTGACGGGGGTGGGCGCCGCCGTTTTGCCAGCTTACGGGCGATCGCATCCGACTCACGAGGATCAGGATTTTCAGCTCGGGAACGTGCGTCAGTTATCGATCGTTCTCGTCGTCGGGCCGCATGCCGGCGCGTTGTTTGCACGCGATGGCCAGACATCCGCACTGCGACGTAACGGTGATGCGCTGTGGTTGCGTGTCCGGTCCCCGCAGCAGTTGTCCAGCGTGTTGGCCACGGTGATGGAGTCGCATCAACGTCCGCCGGATGCCGTGTTGATGCCCGTTGTTCCCGACGGTGAGTGCGACGATGCTGTGATTCGCCGCGAATTTTCCCGCTGGAAGCATCAAATCGACGCTTGCATCGGTCCCCGGGCGTTCGTATTACCCTGCTATATCGCGATCTACGCGTACCTCGGCTCGAATAGCGACCGCGCAGTGGAACCGGTCTGGTTCGGCGATGCCATGAGTATCTCGACGATGCAACCCGCGACCGCAACCGCGCGGCAACATGTGCAAGCGCTCAGGCAACAGCTGGATCAGGCCTGGCTCGCTGTCGCCCACCCGGAACGTGCGTCGCGCGCGGGTCTGGGGCATGCAGTGTTCGACTGGCTAGAAGATGAGGCGCTGCTATCGATACTTTCATCGCTCGCGAACACCGCGCCGTTCTCGCTGCGCGGCTTGCTGTTGGCCGACATAGGACACCCACCGATGCGTCCAGGCGCATGGACGCGATGGCTCACCGGCAAGACCGCGCTGCGGCCGCTGCTGACGAGGCCGAGGGCTCAACCGAAGCCGCTGTCTCTGCCTTTACTTACGACCATCGCGCGGAACGACAGATTCCGGGTTTCGAAGAGCGAGTGGGCCCGGTCGTATTCCGGAAGCTTGCACGCGTTGGCTGCGTCAGCGGTCGTCCTGATGGTGTCGATTGGTGTCTCCGCATGGTCGAACAGCAGGTTGGTCACGCGAGTCGCCGACGACCTCGAGGCTTACACGCATATACCCACAGCCCGCGCGGATACGAAGCGTGAGCGATTCGAATCGTTGCGCAGACAATCCGCCGAGCTGGCTCGTTATGCGAGCAACGGTGTGCCGACCGGGCTCGGCTGGGGACTGTATCGGGGCAAGCAGTTGCAAGTCGCGCTTGAACGCGTGACCGCGACATCGCATTCCCCGACGATCGCCGCGCATTCCCCGCCCCTTGCTGTGACGATCGACAGCCTCTTGTTATTCGACAGCGGCAAGACGACGCTCAAGTCAGGTGCAGAGCCAAGGCTCCACACGGTTCTCGATCTGATTCGCGCGAATCCCGACAAGCGAATTCTCATCGCGGGTCATACTGACAACGTGGGTGCCAGCGTCGCGAATCATAAGCTCTCCGAGGCACGCGCGCGGGCCATCCGCGATTGGTTCGTCAACACGGCTACGTTGCCCGTCACACGTTTCGCAATTCAGGGGTATGGCGATACCCGGCCGATCGCCGGCAACGAAACTAGTCAGGGGCGCGAAATGAATCGTCGTGTCGAAATCACCGTTGTTCCCGATTCAGGCACGCACTGAAAGTACTCGTCGCGGGTAGCCCTCTGGGAGCCTGCGTTCGCGCACGCCAACCCGGCCTCGCTTTTGCGAACGGGACAGACTTTTGGGCAACCGCCCATATCGCCGCGCTGCTCCGAGACATAACATCTTCAGCTTGCGTATTTCATACGAAAGCGAGCGGTGTCGCCGCTCCTTCTTTTACTTGAGCGAACAACCTCAGAGCACTATGTCGGCTTTTACCAGTTCTCAAAAATTCATCGCACGTAATCGTGCCCCCCGCGTCCAGATTGAATACGACGTCGAAATTTACGGTTCGGAAAAGAGAGTCGAACTCCCGTTCGTGATGGGCGTCCTCGCCGACTTGTCGGGCAAGCCGCTCGAACCGTTGCCCGCCGTCGGCGATCGTAAGTTCTTCGATATCGACATCGAGAACTTCGATGAGCGAATGAAGGCCATGAAACCGCGTGTCGCGTTCGCGGTGCCCAACACGCTGACGAACGAAGGTCATCTGATGGTCGATATCACGTTCGAAAGCATGGACGACTTCTCGCCCGCAACCGTCGCAAAGAAGGTTGACGCGCTTGCGCAGCTACTCGAGGCGCGTACGCAACTCGCCAATCTGCAAACGTATATGGATGGCAAAAGTGGCGCGGAAAACCTGGTCAGCAAGGTGTTGAGAGACCCAGCGTTACTTGAGGCGCTCGCAAAGGCGCCAAAGCCGGAAGCGGGATCCACCGGCGAACCGGTGACCAACGAATGATTTTTGCTTTCCGCACGAAAGCACAGCCTGAAACAATGGGGAAATGATGGCCGAACTTCAAGCGAACACGCGCGCCAAGGCAACGGCGAGCGTGACCAATCAGTCCGATTTCAACGCACTCCTATCGCGCGAATTCAAGCCCAAAACTGAGCGCGCGCGCGAGGCTGTCGAGGGGGCTGTCCGGACGCTTGCTCAACAAGCACTGCTTACATCGGCAACGGTGTCCGACGACGCGTACAAAAACATAGAGTCAATTATTGGGGAGATCGATCGCAAATTATCCGAACAGATCAACCTGATTCTCCACCATGAAGATTTTCAGAGTCTTGAGAGCGCATGGCGGGGGCTTCATCACCTCGTCGCGAACACGGAAACGGATGAGAAGCTGAAGATCCGCTTTATGGATGTGTCGAAGGACGACCTGCGTCGCACGATGAAGCGCTATAAAGGGATTGCGTGGGACCAGAGTCCGTTCTTCAAGCAAATTTACGAGGAAGAATACGGGCAGTTGGGTGGCGAGCCGTACGGCTGTCTCGTCGCCGACTACTACTTCGATCACACGCCCGCCGACGTCGACCTACTGGGCTCGATTGCAAAGGTGGCGGCAGCGTCGCATGCGCCGTTCATTACGGGCGCGGCACCGTCCGTGCTGCAGATGGACTCGTGGCAGGAACTCGCCAACCCGCGCGACCTGACGAAGATTTTTACGCAAAACCTCGAGTACGCACCTTGGAACTCGCTGCGTAGTTCGGAAGACGCGCGCTACATCGGCCTTGCAATGCCGCGTTTCCTTGCACGTCTGCCGTATGGCGTCAAGACGAATCCGGTCGACGAATTCAATTTCGAAGAGGCGACCGCCCGGCGCGGATCATCAACGCTATGTATGGTCGAACGCGGCCTACGCAATGGCGGTGAACATCAACCGTTCGTTCAAGAACTACGGTTGGTGCACGCTGATTCGCGGCGTGGAAAGCGGTGGGGTAGTTGAAAACCTGCCGTGTCACACGTTCCCGACGGATGACGGTGGCATCGACATGAAGTGCCCGACGGAAATTGCGATCTCCGACCGCCGCGAAGCGGAATTGTCGAAGAGTGGTTTCATACCGCTCATTCACCGCAAGAACACTGACTACGCGGCGTTCATCGGCGCGCAATCGTTGCAGAAGCCGATCGAGTACCACGATCCCGACGCAACTGCGAACGCGAATCTATCGGCCCGTCTTCCGTATCTGTTCGCGTGCTCGCGCTTTGCGCATTACCTGAAGTGCATCGTGCGCGACAAGATCGGCGCATTCAAGGAGCGGGACGAAATGCAGCAATGGCTCAACGAATGGGTTATGAACTACGTTGACGCCGATCCCGCTAATTCGTCGCAGGAAACCAAGGCACGTCGACCGCTGGCCGCGGCCGAAGTGGTCGTCGAGGACGTCGAGGGAAATCCGGGATATTACCAGGCGAAGTTCTTCCTGCGTCCGCATTTCCAACTGGAAGGTCTGACGGTTTCTTTGCGTCTCGTCGCGAAGCTGCCGCTCGTGAAGGATGCAGCCTGACCTGACGTCTACCGTTCATTCGGTGATTGAGCGACGGACAGGCGCTCACTAAATATGCCTGACTTTCATTGAGCATCTTTAAAACTAATCGGTATCAAGGAGTATTTTTATGGCGCAAGACATCTTTCTCAAGATTAACGGGATCGATGGTGAGTCGGCAGACGCTAACCACAAGGACGAAATCGATGTTCTGAGCTGGGCGTGGGGCGTTACGCAGCAATCGAATATGCACGTTGGTTCCGGTGGTGGCGCTGGCCGAGCCACGGTCGACGACTTCACGTTCGAGCATTTCATCGATCGTGCAACGCCCAACCTGACGCAATACTGCCTGACCGGTAAGCACATCGACGAAGCCAAACTCGTCGTGCGCAAGGCTGGCGGTAATCCGCTCGAATACATCAAATTCACGATGAACGACGTGCTGGTTACCTCGGTGCATCCGTCCGGCGTCAGCGACAGTGAATCGCGTCCGTGCGAAACGGTGCGTCTGTCCTTTGCTCGCCTGAAGCAGGAATATGTGGTGCAGAACGCGCAAGGCGGTAGCGGCGGTGCGATCACGGCGACCTTCGATATCAAGAAGAACACAGCCTAAATCGCACATTTTCCTGAATCTTGGCACGACGACCCTTTTGTCCGGGACGCCGTGTCAAGGTTGTTAACCGGGATGCCCGACTGGATGCAGGCATCCTGGTTCATTCAGGGCGACGTGCGAGATCACCTTGATATCGTCAGATGGTTTCGATCTTTTTTTCCCGCTTCGCGATATGGCTGCGTATCGGGGGCTGGCTAGCCCTAAGCGGGGCGAGCGCATGGCTGTCCGGGTGCGCTACCGCGTCGGCTCCCGTTGTCAAGGAGCGAACGACCCTCCGGCTTCAGATCGCGGCAAACGAGAACGTCAATCCGAACGAGTGGGGAACGGCGGCGCCGATCCTCGTGCGGGTCTACGAACTGAAGTCGCCGACGGCGTTTCAAACCGGCGACTTTTTCACGCTGCAAAGCGACGACAAAAAAATCCTTGGCGACGACGTGCTGGTCGTTGACGAATTTATTCTGCGTCCGGGCGATACACGCCAGATCGTCCGGAAGTCGAACCCCGCCACTACCGCAATTGGCGTGCTGGCCGGCTACCGGGATCTCGGGAAATCGGTCTGGCGCGCGGTTTACCGGTTGCCAATCGCGCCCGACGCCGCATGGTACAGGATGGCTCTTCCAGACAAGGAACAGAAGCTGACGATCCAGCTCGATCAACGCACTGTTTCGATTTCAAAGTCAGACTAATTTCGATGAGTTGGTATAGCAAAGTTGTTTGGAGCGAAGGACTCTTCCTGCGCCCGCAATTGTTTCAGCAGCAGGAGCGGTATTTCGAGTCGTTCGCGCATCGCCGGAGCGCGCCGCTAAGCCCGTTTTTCTGGGGCTTCAGCCGTTATGAAATCGATCAGGAATCGCTCGCGTTCGGCAAGCTGGTGTTCAAGAGCGGGCTCGGCGTATTTCCAGACGGCACACCGTTCGAGGTGCCTGGCCTGACGCTGCCCCCGCCCCCACTGACGATCGGACCGGAACATCAGGAGCAGGTGATTTACCTGGCGGTCCCGCTTCGCTTGCCTAACACCGAGGAAACCGCCTTCACCGAGCAGAGCGGATCGCTGGCCCGTTACCATGCGTACGACGCCGAACTGCGCGACAGCAACGCGATCGGCCAAGGTCCGAAGCCCGTCCAACTCTCGAATCTGCGCTTGCGGCTGTTGCCCGAGAAAGAGCTGACGCAGTCGTGGATCGGGCTTGCGCTGACGCGCGTGAAGGCGCTGCACGCCGACGGCGCCGTGTCGCTGCACAGCGCCGACCACATTCCGCCCGTGACCGGTTACGGCGCGAATCCACTGCTGCGCGAATGGGCGATGCAGCTGCACGGCCTCGCGCGACTACGCGCCGACGCGCTCGCCGCCCGTCTGTCAGGTGCTGACGGCCGTACGGGCGCGGCGGCCGAAGTGGCCGACTATCTGCTGCTCCAGGTGCTCAATCGCTATGAGCCGCTGCTCGAGCATATTTGCCAACTCGAGGAGACCGCGCCGGTGACCCTGTATCGCGAGCTCGCGCTTTTCGCGGGCGAGCTTTCGACCTTCGTGCGTCCGCAAACGCGGCGTCCGCGGGCGGCGCCGGGCTATGACCATGCGCAGCTCTACCGCAGTATCAGGCCCCTCGTCGAGGAGGTTCACTATCTGTTGAACCAGGTGTTGATTCGTGGTGCGCAGCCCATTCCGCTTACGGAGCAGGCGCATGGCATCCGTACGGCCGCCATGCTGCCGAACGAATTGGCCGGTTATTCGAGCCTCGTGCTCGCCGTGGGCGCGCAGATGCCTTCCGAATTGCTGCAGCAGCAGTTTCTTGCCCAAACGAAGATCAGTCATCCGCAGCGCTTGCCGGAATTGATCCGTTCGCACCTGCCGGGTCTGACAGTAGCGGCGCTGCCGGTTCCTCCGCGCCAGATTCCGTTCAACTCGGGCTTTATCTATTTCGAACTGTCGCGTACCGGACCGTTCTGGGAACAGATTGCGCGGCACGGAGGGCTTGCCATGCATGTCGCCGGGCACTTCCCGGAACTCAAGCTTGAGTTGTGGGGCGTGCGTCAAAAATGAGTACCGGCGCATACGGGGACGACGCGTTCGAGTTTCTGTTGAACCCCGACAACTCTGCTTCTGGCCAAAGCCAGCCGTCTGCCAGTCCCGCTGGGCGTCCCACAACCGCGGGTGTCGCCAATCAGGAACCGGTGGTCGATGCGGCCGCGTTCGATCCGCCGGAACAAGTGCAGACGCGTCTGGAGCGCATGAAGGCTGCGCGCAATCCGTTGTGTGAAGCCGCGCAGCCTTTGTTGCGCATGCTGGCGGACATGCCGGCTTCGCTCGATTCGTTGGCTGCGGTCGCGAGCTTGCGCTCGCTGCTGGTGCGTGAGGTCGCCGCATTCCAGAAGGTCTGCGACAAAGCGAGTTTGCCGTGGAAGCACGTGGCGGCTGTCCGTTACGCGCTGTGCACCGCGCTCGACGAAGCCGCCAACCGCACGCGTTGGGGAAGCGGCGGAATTTGGGCCGCGGGGGGGCTGCTGCTCAAGTTCGAAGGAGAAGTGGACGGCGGCGAGAAGTTCTTCCTGCTGATCGGCCGCATGGCAACGGATCCCCAGGAGTACATCGACGTCCTCGAGGTGTTGTATCGCATTCTCAGCCTTGGATTCGAAGGACGCTACAGCGTTGCCGCGGACGGTCCACGTCATCTGGAGCAGATCCGGCAGCGAATGCTGACGCTTATCAGCGGCACGCGGGACACGATGCGGCTCGAACTGTCGCCGCACTGGCGCGGCGAGGAGCCGGGCAGGATGCGGCTGCTGAAAAGCGTGCCGGTCTGGGCGACGGCGGGCGTCGCTGCGCTATGTGTGTTCTCGCTGTTCGCCTGGTACAAGTATCGGCTTCTGGCGCAAAGCAATGCGCTGGAAGCGAAGATTAGCGCGATCGGAGAGCCGGTCAAGGCCGCGGCTCCGGTCGTTCACGAGCGCTTGCGCCTGTCGATTTTGCTGAAAGACGAGATCGCTCGCGGCCTGGTCTCCGTCGAAGAGACCGCGAGCAGCAGCCGGGTCGTGTTCCGTGGCGACTACGTGTTCCTGCCGGGGCAAAGCCGCATTCGACCGGAACTGGATCCGGTGTTGACCAAGGTCGCGCAGGAGGTCGTCCGGGTCGGCGGCAATGTCACTGTGACCGGGCACACCGACAACCAGCCGATTCATACGGCGGAGTTTCCTGACAACCTGGTGCTATCGGAAAGGCGCGCCGCGTTCGTCGCCGACGTATTGAAGGCGCACGGTATGCCCGGCAATCGCATCCAGGCTGTCGGCAAGGGCGATACACAACCTGTCGCGGACAACAGTACAGCGGAAGGTCGTTCCCGCAATCGACGCGTGGAAGTCTTCGTCACGCATTAACGGGAAAGCCTTGATGTCTTATTTGAACCGCTTATCGAAACTTGTGCTCACGCGCCAGACGCTGGTGCTCGCCGCGATCCTCGTGACGGCTGTGGCCGTCTGGTTCGTGGGACCTCTGATTGCATTTGGCGACTACCGCCCACTCGAGAGCGTGCTCTCGCGCACGCTGTCGATCGTCGTGCTGTTATTGCTGCTGCTGTTCTGGCTGCTCGGCTGGTCGCCTGGCGTCATCGGCGTCGCGTTGCTGTGTCTCGCGCTCTGGTATTTCGGACCGATACTCGCGTTCGGCGAAACGCATCCACTCGGCACCACATGGTCCCGCGTGCTGCTGATCTCGGTGCTGCTTGCCTGCTACGCGATCTATGGGCTGTATCGTCTGTGGCGGGCAGTGCGCAGCGATGACGTGCTGCTGCAGCGCGTTCTGAACCCGTTCACGAAGAAGTCGGCCGCGACCCCTGTCGCACGAGACGAAATCCGCGCGCTTCACGCGGTCGTCGCGAAGGCCATCGACAAGCTCAAACGCATGCGCGGCGGACCGGCAGGGCTGCGTCGTCTGCTCGAAAGCCAGCGCTATCTGTACGAACTCCCGTGGTACATGGTGGTGGGCTCGCCAGGCGCCGGCAAGACGACGTTGGTCCTGAACTCGGGTCTGGATTTTCCGGAGGCGGATCAGATGGTCGCGGCGTCGCTGAGAAGCCGCGTCGAAACGGCGAACTGCGACTGGTGGTTCGCGAACGAAGCGGTGCTGATCGACACCGCTGGCCGCTATACGGTTCAGGACGCAGCGTCGCAAGACGCCGCGAAGGTTGACGTCGACCCGGAAGACCTGAAGAGCGTGAACGAGGCCGAGTGGCGCGGCCTTCTGGGGCTGCTCCGCAAGCGGCGCCCGCGCGCGCCGATCAACGGTGCGTTGCTGGTCGTTTCAATCGAAGAGTTGTTGACGCGCCCAGCGCCCGAACGAAAGGCGCTCGCCGCGTCGATGCGCGCTCGGCTCGGCGAGTTGCGCCAGCAGTTGGGGATTCGATTCCCCGTCTACGTGCTCGTCACGAAGCTCGATCTGCTGCCCGGCTTCGGGGAGTATTTCCAGTCGTTGACGGCGGAAAGCCGCGCGCAGATTTTCGGCTTCACACTGCCTTATCAGGAAGCGGCGGAACAACACGGCCGCGACACACTGCGCCTGAACTGCGCGGCAGAAATGCGTGAGCTGGAGCAGGGACTCGAAGACGGCGTCAACACGAGGCTGCAAGAGGTGTACGAGGTCGATCTGCGCAAGAAACTTTATGCGCTGCCGTCAGAATTTCGTAGCCTGTGTGCGGAACTCAATGAATTGCTCGCGCTGGTGTTTCTCGATTCGAAATACGACGACACGCAGTTGAACAGCACGCTGCGCGGCGTCTATTTCACGAGCGCGGCGCAAACTCACGAGGCCGTGTCCGCCGACAGCTCCACGCTCTTGCAGCGGCTGCGTCGCGGGCTCGCGGGTTTATTTGGTGCCGCGCCGAATACGGTCTCGCCGTCGTCCGGCGACGCGACGCCTACCGGCTATCGCGGCTATTTCTTGCGCAATCTGTTTCAGCGCGTGATCCTGGCCGAAGCGCATCTGGTGCGGCCGAACCTGTACTGGGAAGTCCGCTTCCGCGCGTTGCGTCTTATCGGACATCTGCTCGCGATCGTCGTGGCGGTGTGGCTGATTGGTGCGCTCGTCGTGAGCTTCGGCAACAACCGCGAGTATCTCGCCGCGATCGATGGCAAGGCCAATGCGCTCGCCGCGCGGGTCTTGTCGCAACGGAAGGCGCCGCAGCCCGGGACGATGGGGACGCTTCTGTCGGCGTCGCGTGACCTGCCTCAGTTCGACGGCATGGACCTCGACAGTCCCGGTGTCGCATGGCACTACGGGCTCTACACGGCGCCCGCCATCCGCGCCGCCGCCGGCGAGACTTACAACAATCTGCTGAAACAGATGCTGCTGCCGCAAGTCGTCGGCCGGCTCGAAACGGTGCTCGATACGCAAATCGGCGTACAGGACGCGGACGGCGTTTATCGCACGCTGATGGTCTACCTGATGCTGTTCGATGGCTCGCACTACGACGCGAAAGCGATCAAGGCATGGGTGCTCGGCGACTGGGAACACGCCAACAGCGTCGCATCGCTCGGCGAGCGCAACGTGATGGCGCGTCACCTCGATGCGCTGATCGTGGAAGGGGTGCCCGCGGTGCCGGCAAGACCGGTGAATGCGCAGCTCGTGCGCCGCGCGCGCGAGTTCCTTGGCCGCAATCCGGCGTCCGGACGGCTCTACGAACGTGCGATGAACGCGATGGCTCCCGAGGCGCCCGAGAACGTCACGCTGCTGAGCGCCGCGGGTCCGCAGGCCACTACCGTGTTCCTGCTGGCCGGCGGTTCGACGCTCGCGCGAGGTATCCCCGGTCTCTATACCTACGACGGCTATCACGCCGTTTTTAACAAGCGCCTCCCTGATTTTCTCGAGCAGGCGCGAAAACAGGACGCCTGGGTGATGGGCGAGGCCGATGCATCGGCGCGGCGGCGGCGGATGGCAAACGGCAACGCACCGCGCAAGGACAGGCTCGCCGACGATATCCGTCGCCAATACCTGACCGACTATGGCAATTACTGGAGCCAGTTTCTCGACGACGTGAGACCGATGTCCGGCAGCGAAGGCACCCTGGCGCCCGATTTGCAGACGCTGCGTACGCTGGCTGCGCCGGATTCGCCGCTGGCGAGACTCGCGCGAACGGCCGCGCGCGAGACGTCGCTGTCGATCGTTGATGGCGCGGACGAGCCGTCGGCCGCCGGTAGTGCCATCAACGTGATCATGCGTCGCTCGCAGGCGGCGCGCGCAGCGAGCGCCGTGGCCGCAACCGCCACGATCGGTCAGCTCGCGCAACAGAAGATGGAACGTGAACTGGTCGACAGACGCTTTGCCGCGCTGCGCGAAGTCGTGACCGGCCAGGCCGATAGCGGGAGCGCGCTGCCTGGCGGCAGCGGCGTGCTGCAGCTGGGCGGCGTCATCGGGCTGATCAACGAGCAGTACACGCGATTGATGACGGCCGGCGACGTGCTCGCCACCAACAGCATGCCGCCCACGGACGACCTCGGCTCCACGATGCAGCTCGAGGCGCAGAAGCTTCCGCCGCCGTTTCGGGCCGTGCTCGCGGGCCTCGCGTCGCAGTCGATGCGTAAGGTGGACCGCAATGTCGGCTCCCTGCTCATGATGCAGGTCGAATCGAGCGTTGGCGCGCAATGCCGACGTGCTGTCGAAGGCAAATATCCGTTTGCCGCGACCGCCCAGGAAGTCGACATCGACGATTTCAATCGCGTGTTCGCGGCCGGCGGCCTGCTCGACGACTTTTTCCACAAGACGCTCGCCAGCCGCGTCGATACGAGCATGCGGCCATGGCGCTATAAGCCGGTCAGCCCCGGCATGCCGCCCATGCAGGGACCGGGCCTCGAACCGTTCGAGCGCGCCGCGGCGATCCGTCAGACATTTTTCCGCGATCCCGGCGCGACCCGGATGTCGTGGAACGCGGGCCTCAAGGTCGTGTCGCTGGACCCCGAGATTACCGATCTGCTCATCGACGTCGACGGGCAAAACCTGCGCTATGCGCATGGTCCGGTCACGACGTCCCCGATCACCTGGCCGGGGCCGCGCGGCGGTTCGATGGCCGGCCTCACCGCGAATCCGCGCGTGCGTCCGGACACGTCGACCGTCATGACCGAAGGTCCGTGGGCGCTGTTCCGTCTGATCGACCGGGGCCGCGTGACGTCGACGTTGTCGTCGAGCCGCTCGGCGGTGGACTTCAATTTCGACGACCGGCACGCGGTCATCGAACTGACATCGGGCGGACAGTCAGGACCGCAACTCACGGCGTTGCTGCGCGATTTTCGTTGTCCCGGTAGCGGAAACGCGATGGGAAGGCGAGCGGACGCGTCGTCAGGCTCCGCATTCGCCGACGAGCTGTAGCGTCTTTTCGATATAGAGAATTTAGAGGAGTGCATGTCAAGTAATCCCTTGAACGCGATAAGTGTGCAAAGCCGCGCAGTGACCGTATCCAGCGCGGCGATACCGCGGTGGCCGGGGCAGACCGCGGACGGACAGACGCAGCCGGCGCTGGAGTTCATGTCACTGAACGGCGACGAGCATCTCGGCAAGCTGTTTGAGTACGAACTGCTGTTGCGCACGCCTGACGATTACACGGTACCGCTTGCCGTCAGTGCCAACCTCGACCTGAAGGCGCTGCTAGGCAAGGAAATGACCGTCGCGATCGACCTCCAGCCGAGCGCCGACACCGAAGCATGTCAGCGCGAAATCACCGGACTCGTCGTCGCCGCGCAATACCTGCGTCGGGAAGGCCGCTACAACGTCTATCGTGTCGTGCTGAAGCCGTGGCTGTGGCTGGCGACCCTGACGACCGACTACAAGATTTTCCAGAACAGGACGGTCATCGAGATCATCGACGAGGTGCTGAAGGACTATCCGTACCCGGTCGAAAAGCGCCTCGACGTGAGCCGCTATGCGCTCGAGGGTGAGAGTCCGACCAACGAACCGCGCACGTTCCAGGTCCAGTACGGCGAGACCGATTACGACTTCATTCATCGCCTGATGGAAGAGTGGGGCATCTACTGGTTTTTCGAGCATGCCGACGGCAAGCACCGGCTCGTGCTGTGCGATCACATTGGCGCGCACCGCCACTCGCCGAACCCGTCATACCGGACGCTGGCGTTCCAACCGCAGGGCGGCAAGACCGACACCGAATACATCAGCGCGTTTTCGACGGCCGAAGTCTTGTGCACCGGTCACTACGTGACGAGCGACTTCGACTTCACGCGTTCGCGCGCCGACATGCGGGCGATCAATCAGCAACCGCGCGACACCAGTTGGAACCTGCTCGAGCGCTACGACTGGCCGGGAGACTACACCGACAGCAGCCACGGTGAACTGCTGGCGCGTACGCGCATGGAAGCACTGCGCGCGCCGGGTACGCGAGCGCAAGGCGAAGGTAACGTACGGGGACTCGCGTGCGGGCAGACGTTCGTGTTGACCAACTACGACTATACGGCCGCGAACTGCGAATACCTCGTCATCGGTACGAAGCTCGACCTGACCGGTACGCCGGACGAATCGGGTAGCGGCTACGAATACACCTGCAGCAACAAGTTCGACGTGCAACCGACAAGCGAAGTGTTCAGACTGCCGCGGGAGACCTCGAAGCCGGTCGTCAACGGGCCGCAGTCGGCTGTCGTCGTGGGTCCCGAGGGCAAGGAACTGTGGACCGACGAATTCGGCCGCGTGAAGGTCCGCTTCGTCTGGGACCGTTACGGCCGAAACGTCGAAACCGACTCCTGCTGGGTCCGTGTGAGCCAGGCGTGGGCCGGTCAGGGTTTCGGTGGCATCTACATTCCGCGCATCGGCCAGGAAGTCATCGTCGACTTCTGGAACGGCGACCCGGATCGTCCGCTGATCACCGGGAGCCTGTACAACGCGGCGACGCGTCCGCCCTATGACCTGCCAGGCAACGCGACGCAGAGCGGTTTCATGAGCCGGTCGATGGAAGGGGGCCTGCAGAACTACAACAGCATCCGCTTCGAGGACAAGGCGGGTGCCGAGGAATTCACTTTGCAGGCGGAACGGGACATGAACCGCCTGACGAAGCTGAATGAGTCACACGTCGTCGGTGCCGACTACACGATCGGCGTGGCCGCGGCGCACAGCATGACCGTCGGCGCAACGTCCAGCACGATCGTCGGCGGCAAGTACTCGGTAAGGGTGAAGGGTGTCGCCTTCTATTCCGTGGGTCTTGCACACTTTGTCTCGATTGGCGGGGCGGAGGAGACCGCGGTTGGGGGTGCCTCCCTTCTGACGGTGGGCGGTGCACGTACGGTCACGGTTGGTGGCGCGTCGACGCACGCGGTAGGCGGAGCCTATTCGCTGTCGGCCGGGAAGGCGCTGTCTATCGTGTGCGGCAAGTCCTCGCTGACCATGAACAAGGATGGCGAGATCAAGCTCATTGGTAAGTCGATCCGCATCCAGGGTGACACCCGTGTCGTGGTGCAAGGCACGCCGCTGGACCTTAACCCCGGTGACAAGGAATGCGGCAGCTCAGTGACGGTGCCAGTTCCTGTAGTGGTGCTCGATGCGCTGGACGTTCCAGTTATTCCGCCACCTCCATCGGACGAGCCGCTTCCGACGATATGTCCGCTGCCGACGGAAGAACCACTGCCGTCGGAAGAGCCGCCGCCATCGGAAGAGCCGCTGCCATCGGAAGAACCGCTGCCATCGGAAGAGCCGGCACCGTCGGAAGAACCGCCGCCGTCCGAAGAGCCGCCGCCGTCGGAGGAGCCGCCGCCCTCGGAAGAGCCGGCGCCATCGGAAGAACCGCCGCCCTCGGAGGAACCGCCGCCCTCGGAGGAACCGCCGCCATCGGAAGAGCCGGCACCGTCGGAGGAGCCGGCACCGTCGGAGGAGCCGGCACCGTCGGAGGAGCCGCCGCCGTCCGAAGAGCCGCCGCCGTCGGAGGAGCCGCCTCCCTCGGAAGAGCCGGCACCATCGGAAGAGCCGGCACCATCGGAAGAACCGCCGCCATCGGAGGAACCGCCGCCATCGGAAGAGCCGCCACCGTCGGAAGAGCCGCCACCGTCGGAAGAGCCGCCGCCCTCGGAGGAACCGCCGCCGCCGATCGAACCACCGCCGGCAACCGGCTCGGACGCGTAACAGCGTATTTCGGAATACCGTGCAGACGGCGAATGCCTTCGCGCATCGCCCTGCACGGACGTTCAGTTTCCATGAGGAGAAAATCGATCATGTTTCCAGCGGCTCGCAAAGGCGATGCGATCGGACACGGCGGTTCGATCGTCTCGGGTTCCCCGACGGTCTTCATCAATCGATTGCCTGCGGCGCTCGTCGGTATGAGCTCTGCCGTTTGCGCGCTGCACCCGTGCTCGCAAGCTGTGGTCGCGGGTTCGGGTACGGTGTTGATCAACAACGTGCCGGCGGCATTGGTTGGCGGCAAGGTTTCGTGTGGCGCGCCGTGTTCCGCTGGCTCGCCAGACGTGCGCATCGGTTCATGATGACGATGGGGGCCATGTGACGACGGGAGTCGCGGGAATCGGCGGCGAGCTGGTCGGCTTGCCCGGCGCCGTATTGCCCCTCGCCAGTGTCGGACCGTTGCTCGATCGCTGTGAGCGGCTCGGCGACGTCGTCGACCGCTTTCGGATGCGTCGTGCGCTGTCGGGCATTCTGTGCGGCTCGGTCGAGGTAATCAGCGGCAGCAAAGTCTGCCTACCTACCGACCAAACCGACTTCAGGCTGCGAGGCCGTCTTCCGCTCGTATGGTCGCGTTGTTATTCGAGCGCGCAGCACGCGCTCGGGCTGCTCGGCGTCGGTTGGCGCACGAGTTGGGAAGTCACGCTGCACAAGCGGGACGATCAACTGCTCTACACCGACGAATACGGCAGCACGCTCAGCGTGCCGTTTCCCGGGCGCGGGTCGCAGGTAATTGCGTCGGCTGCGCAGTTGCACATCGCGCATCTGAGCGACGGACGCCTCGTCGTCGCGGATCTGACGCCGCATTACCGCGTGTTCGGCGACTTCGACGCGAACGGAATCGCACGGCTCAAATACGTCGAGGATCTTCGTCAGCAGCGGATCGGCCTGATCTGGGATCCCGGCGGGCGCTTGCTGCGCATGCGTGGAACCTGCGGCCACGAGCTGCGCATGCACTACGAAGCGCGGATGGGCGCGCGTCTGAGCGCTGTCGAGTGTGTCGACGGCGGTCCCACCGGCGCGCTGGTCCAGTACGGCTACAGCCAGCGCGGCGAACTCACCGAGGTACGCAACCGGGTCGGCGAAATCGTGCGTCGCTTTGCATACCGCGATGGGCGGATCGTCGAAGAAGCAGACGCGCTCGGAATGGCGACACGCTATGTGTGGCAGACGATCGGCGGCGCCGCGCGCGTGATTCGACGAGTCACGTCAGAAGGCGCGCGTGAGCGCTTCGCCTACGACTTCGATAGCCGGACCAGTGAGGTCAGCGACGTCTTCGGCAACACGGCGCATTGGCAATACGACGAGCAGGGCCGCGTGCTGTCGCACACAGACTTCGACGACCGGCGCTACCGGTTCGACTACGGCGACGCCGTCGCGCCGCTCACCATGCAACTGCCCGGCGAGCGGGTGGTTCACGTCGAATACGACGGGCTCGGACGCGTCGCGTGTGAGACGGATCTCCAGGGCGCAACCCGCTCGACGCAGTATGCGTTTGCGTCACGCGAGCCCGTGTCAGTTGCGTTGAGCGATGGCCGTGTGTGGATGTGGGCACGCAACGATCGCTTGCAGCCGTTGCACTATCAAACCCCGTCTGGAGAATTCACGCGTTTCGACTATGGTGACGATGGCGATGTCGTGTGCTCGACGGATGCGCAGGGGGTCGCCACGACCTTCGCGCATAACGCGTGGGGGCAGGTGACACGTTGCACCGGAGTTGGCGGAAGCACGACGGACTACGAGTATGACGTCAATGGTTACGTGGTCAGTGTGACCGACGCGCTCGGCGCGGTCACGCGAATCGAGCGCGATGGGCTCGGCCGACCGTTGACCATCACGCGTCCGGACGGACAGGCCGAGCGTCATGTGTGGAACGCGGCTGGCCAGCGGACGTCGTTCGTCGGCCCGAGTGACCGAAGCCGGCACTGGTATCGAGACCGGCGTGGCAATGTCGTACGCGCGGTCGACGAAGAGGGGCACGTGATCGTGCGTCGATACGATGCGCATGGGCGCCCGGTTCGAATCGAAAGCGCGAACGGCGCGGTGCAGTTGCTTCGGTGGAATGCGAGCAGTTGCCTGTCGATCACGGATGCCGATGGCGTGGAACGCAACTTCGACTATGCGGATACCGGGCAGGTCCGTTGTCTCACGTGGAAGGCGGGCGCGCAACAGCGTCGCGAAACGTTCGACTACGACCGCGCGGGCCGTCTGATCCGGCGTGAGACCGCGCACAACCGCTATATGTATCGCTACGGGCCGCGCGGATTGCTCGACTGCGTGAGCCGCGAGCCAACACGAGAAGGCGAGCTACTCGGAATCGGAGCGGATGAGATCCGCTTCGAACACGACGCCGGTGACCGTCTGATCGCCGAGCACGGCGCAAACGGCACACTGCGCTACACATACGACGTCGTTGGCCGCCTTGTCGCGATCCAGCTGCCACAGGGGCAGGAGTTGCGTATGCGTCGCTTCGAAACTGGCGCTGTCGCGTTCGTCGAACTGGACGATCGACAGATTGCGCGCTTCTGGTATGACGCGATGAGGCGTCCGGTTGCGCGCACGCAAGGCCGTTTGCGCACGCATACGGGCTATTCGTCGCTCGGCTTGCCGGTGTGGTGGCGTTCGGTGATGGGGCGCGACGTGGATACGCCGGGCTGCGCGACAGAACCTGTCGCCGGATTGTGGCGCGAAGCCGATTACAGTCTCGCTGACGTGATCGTCAGGACGGGCGCCGAGGCCGACGGTCAGACGTGGTACGACTACGACCGGCGTGGCTGTCTGTTGCGCTCGGTGTCGGAGAAGGGGGACATCGAGTATTTCACGTGGGACGCCGCTGGCAATCTGCTCGATACGCCTGGCGGCAGCTGGTTCCCGGCCGTTTATCCCGACCACCGGTTAGGGGAGTGCCGCGGACATCGTTATGACTATGATGTGTGGGGGCAATTGGTGCGTAGGCGTGGCCGCAACCATACGCTATCGCTCGATTGGGATGCGGAGGGGCACGTCATCGCCGCGCATCGCAAGGGCTATACCGTGCGCTATCAGTACGACGCGATCGGTCGACGTATCGGCAGGCGTGTCGAACCCGCTTCGTCACGGCGTGCGCAGCAGTCATCGACGCCGGAACAGGACGAGCTCACGCGCTATTTGTGGCAAGGACACAGACTGATCCAGCAGCAGCGCGCGATGGAACTGCGCACGTACCTGTATCAACCCGAGCCCGACCGCTCAACCGGCTTCGCGCCGCTCGCTTGCGTGGACCAGACCCTCACCGATGATGGCGCGATCAAGAACACGCAGGTCTATCACTATCACACTGACGTCGCCGGTACGGCCGTCGCGCTCACGGATGAGACCGGCCAGGTGGCATGGCGCGGGCGTTACCGGGCGTGGGGCAGTCTCGTGACGCCGGAGTGGCTAAGCAGCGACGCGTTTGCGCAGCCGCTTCGTTATGCCGGCCAATACGCGGACGATGAAACCACGCTGTACTACAACGGTGCGCGTTTTTATGATCCTCACGCGGGCCGCTACATCAGCCCCGATCGCAACGGCGAAGGCGGAGCCAGTCCGTATCGCTACGCGCCGAATCCGCTGACGTGGTGCAATCCTGTCGGCCGCGCGACGCCGGAGGCGTTTCCGTGCGTCGTCGTCGCGGATGCGTCATGCATCGATGGCGCACCGGACCCGGCTCAATACCTTGCCGGCGTCGTCGAACAACTCCACGACGTAGCAGGCGGGGAGCTGGCCAAGTTCTGATTCGAAAATCACATGGAAGTCGAGCCAGCCGTTTTTTCGGTGTCGGGAAAGACCGCTGCCGTCGACGGTCTCGCGGCGCAGTACCGTCTCGTCGTTGCCGTAAATCACGACGGTGACTGACGTCGCGGCCCGCAGCGCGTGCTCGACGCCGGGCGTGACCAGATGCCTGTCGAATCCATTCTGATGTACGCACACACGGACGTCGTTTGCGCGTAGCAGAGAAGCTTTCCATGTCGCTTCGTCGGGACGTTGCGTGCCCGCGACTGGTGGAACATCATTCAATACCGACTGCTGGACACCGCGCCACTTGAAGCCGATGCCCGCGTAGGCCTCGTAATCGGCGAGCGTGCGTTCCGCTCCGAGTCCATACTTGCCGAACTCAACGTCAGCCAACGTTTCTCCGTCGATACCGAGCAGAGCACGATTGCGCTGCAACGAGCGCTCGTTGCGCTCGTGCCAGGGCTCGTCGATTTCACCCCGTTCCTTGGCCTCGTGATTGTGGTCGTTCCACATCTTGACGCGGTATGAGCGCAGATATTCGTGCCAACCGATCAGCCTGTGCGGACTGTACAGGTCATAGCCGTGGGTGAACGCACGGACGGCAAGCGAAATCTCCTCGCCGTGAAAGAAATAGTCAGGATCGTGCTGGACCGCCTGGGCAAAGTGACCGTCGGCAAATGCGAAGTGCGCGCTGAAGAAGCGCGAACGGACCGGGCGAATGCGCGTTCTCCAGTCGGAGAGTGTCTTCGAGCGAAACAGGACCACCCCTTCCCTGGAAAACCTTGCATAGGCCAATATGCTCGGCTCGTTGCTGGATCGAGCGTCGTCGTTCTCGGGGTCGTACATCGGAAGGTAGGCGGTCAGCACGGGTTTCGGACTTGCATCGCGTAAAGACTCCTGCATCTCGATTGCGAGCGTGTCCCATGCGTCGACGAAGCGGTGGTGCGAATCGAGTTGCAGCGTGTAGCGCTCGCCGCCGTATCGCTGTTGGACCAGATTGCGAGCCCAGCATGCGCCCTGCGTCATCATGTGGGGCACGTCGATCAGTTCGATTTTCGCTTCACGATGACTGAGATGTTGGATGGTCCAGCTGTCGGTCTGCTCGGTTCGCCAATTGCCAAAGCCGTGCTGCCAGAATTGGATCATCGTCTCGTCGTGCGCATGCTGCCAGCAGACGATGATCCGTAGTAGATCAGGTTTTCTAGCTTTCTGGATCAAATCCAGCAGGGTGGGGATCAACTGCGGGTCGCGATAACTCGCGATTTGCACGAAGATCGAGTGCGGCGGTGTGACGGATAACTGGGTCATGCGCGTTGATTCTGGTGGACCTTCGTCATTGAATAGTCGATTCAAAGAATGGTCATCGTGACTGTTGCGGTTGCCTGGATCCTGCCTGCGCTCGGCGTTGCTGTTCCGACGCGCAGCACCGTCGCCTCGAGTGCAAACGGCGATTGCATCGCGCCCTGCGGTGTGTGGACGAGGGTGCTCGTCGGATCGTTGGGCCTGAAGATTGTGTTGGTTGAAACATCCCGCAAACGAATCGCGAGATGCGTCGCGCCGGTGTTCTTCAACATGCTGCTATCTTCTGTATCGGGGGTTCCGGAAAGTACGGCAGTAATCGAAGCCGGTGGCGTGGGCCCGGTGCAGAGCACCGTAAAGTCGACTGGCTGGGTTGGCCCGCTTGTGGTCGACACATCGCTCGGGCCGAACGTGCCGAAATCGATGTTCAGTGTGCTGGTATTGACCGAGCAACTTGGAAGAACCTTGACGTTGATGCTGCCGCCTGTGATGGTCACGACCCGATTGCCGTCACCCTCGGCGACGCCGGCTCCCACGGTGTTGAGTATCACGTTGACGTTGCTTGCGATGTCGCCCGTTTTGACCAGTTCGATCTCGAATTGCGAGCCAATGCCGAAGCGCCCATACATAACCTGATCGGGTTCGCCCGCGGGAAAGGAAGGCGTAAACGGAAGTGGCGAGTTCACGCCGGTTGCACGAAGATAGGTCAAACGAAAGCCGATGCCTGGGACGTTCGTGTTATAGACGGTAGCCCCCAATACAACGGACGGCGTTGCGTTGGAATACTGTATTGATACCGTGCCCCCGTTGGTGCAGTCCGCGAAGTTCGCATAGGTCGCGTACGCCGGCGACAAGCCCGTGGCGATCACCGAGCCGACCGGTAACGCCGGATCGATCGATACCGAGCTTTCCCGGAACGGTATGTTGACCGCTAATGGTTGTCCCGCGATGTAGCCTTGAGACAGCAGTTCGGAAATTTGCGAAGGCTTCAACTGGATGCAGGTGGCGAACGCGAAATGGGGTATCGCGAAGCAAACCAGGATAAGAAAATGAATGAGTCTTTTCATTGGAAGTTGTTGGTTGACCGGCGGACTGAATGGGCTGACAGCGGGGAAAGTCGCACATGCGCGCACGTCGCCTCAACTGTCGGCTACGTCCCATTTAGCGAGTAAATCGGCGGGAATGATATGGGCGAGTTCTGAAAACCGTTTGCCCACCATTCGTTCCGATTGGCGCAGCAAAACAATGACAGGACTGCTCGGTTCGTTTTGCTCGAACCACATGCGTGTTTCCTGAATGGCTGCGAGCGCGCTCCAGCGATCCATTGGAGAAGGCGCAGTGATTGGCAGATCGGTCGGCGCGTCGGACTGCGGTAGCGTCGCCGCAGCCACGATCGCTGACGCCGGTCCACGCACGCTGTCGTTGTCCTGCTTGTTGTCCTGCTCGTTGACGGCTCGGGCGGGCGCTGGCGCGGACCCGCCGCCGCCCACCCGATGCTGCGCGAATGGCTCCAGCGCTCGGGACAACGCGCCGAGATCGGGCGCGTCGGCGTCGAGCATCTCATCGCACCATGCGGCAATGCGCTGCGTCAGACACTGCGCTTCGACCAGTGCGGCCATTGCCGCGTCGCGTCGGCCCCACAATTCCTTGAGCAACCGGGCGACGGATTCAGGGGCGAGCGCGTCCTTCTGGCGCGGCGTCGCGAATGATTTTTCGATATCGCGCAAATGCAGTTGAAGCCCCGCCGCCCTCGGCATCGGGATGTCGCGCGCATCGGCCAGCGTGCCATCCGGTTCGACGAGTCCGCCGATCGCGTTGGCGAACATCGCCGGGTCTCGCTCGCCTTCGAACACGGGCAGCGGGTGGAGCGCTTCGCCATAGCATTCGAGCATCGCCATCAGCAGTGCCAGTCCGTCGCGCAGGCCAGCCGCGCCGTCGAGCCGGGTTCGGCAACGTAGCAGGATCACCGCGAGGCGGATGTCTTTTGTCCGCAGCAGCAGCGCGCGGCAGTCGCGTTCAATGTCGGCCCAATTGGCCGTTGGCGGCACGTCGACGAAGTCGCCGTACTGCGCTTCGGCGCGTGGGGCCGTGGCCGCCTGCAGCATCACGAAGGCCGGATCGTATTCGAGATCGGGACCGCAAGGCGCGTGTGCGGAGACCGGTTCGAGCAGATCGGCGTAGCGCAGCACGACGGCGGGAGCGTTGGCGTTCATGCGAGGGAACTCCGGGGTCGGTCGTTGTACTGTTCAGGTTCGAAAACCATGCCGACGACCGGCAGGTCGTCGAGGGAATCACCGAGCCACGTCGAGTAGCCGAGTCTCTGCGACGTGCCGATGCAGGCGGGTGGCGCCGCGCGGGGGTTGACGAGCAGCTTGACCTCCCACGCGTATTCGTGGCCGACGAAGGCTCGCACCCATTCGACGAACGTCGGCAAGTCCTCGCCGTGCGGCGTGAGGCGCAAATACTGATCGAGGTCGAGCGGACCCACGACGAGCCGGAACTTGTGTTGCCGGTCGGGAATTGCCTCGCCGAGTTGGGCGCATTCACCGATGATCGCCGCGGGCCCCGGCACCCCGAGCCTCGTATGTTCCGATGCGCACAGATGGATCCAGTGCGGCACGAATTCTTCGATCGTCATCGGAACACCGAAGTAATGCGAGAGCGTCGCCGCGATGCCGTGCGGAGTCCGCGCCTCGCGCACGAGGTGCGCCGCCGCGCTGTAGCGCGAGTGCGTGGGCAGACAGGACTGCTCCGCCTCGGCCGGATCGACGCCGATCAGACTGGCGACGTAGAACGAAAACGTTTCGTCGCCGGCACGGTCGAGCGACGCGGTGGCTTGCCCCGATGCCCACGCGCGATAAAACTGCGACAGCGCGCGGTGATGGAACAGATCGACCAGCCCGACGAGCGCATGATCCTGGTGGCTTTCCACACGACTGTGAGCCAGCTCCGTCATATGCAGCGGCAGCGGCCCCTGCGGCCCCCACAGGCCGAGCCCGAACAGCCGCACGTCGAGGCGACCGTCTCGCATGCCGAGCGACGCGATTTCGCGTGGCGCAAACGCCAGAGTGGGTTGCTGACCGATCCGGAACGGCTCTTCTTGCGGCAGACTCGCGGTGCCCGGCAACGGCATCAGCGGATCGCGCGCGGCGATAGCGCGCAGCAGGCTCAGGAAGCCGGACTGCCACGGCGTGTCCGGATCGAACCACGCGTCGAGCGATTGCGGATCGAGCGATGATCGCGTTGGCGCGACGGCGCTCGCCATTGCCCCATCCATGCTCATACCGCTCCGCGTCCGCCCATGCGTGGCCGCCATTGGGTGATCAGGCCACGTTGCATCGAACGAAGTTCGGTTTCGGTGAACACGTTGATCGAGACGTGGCGCGCGAGGTAATGCTCGAGCACGAGTCCGAGCAGATACGGGCTGATGCCTGAGAAGCCGGTTTCGTCGACCGTCAGTTCGCAGCGCACGCCACGCCCATACACGAGTAGTCCGTCGCCCGGCAGACGCCGGACCACCGGTTCAGTGCGTGCGCCGACGAGTGCCTCGATCTGCCGTGCCTGTTCGCGCTCGCCTGGGGCGATGAAGAGGCCGAGCATGTTGCGCAGCGCCTGGCCGCCGTCGCCGTGGTCGAGTTCGGCGAGCGGCATGTAGTTGAAGCTCAACTGCCTGATCAGACGCCACGCCGTTTCACCGCTCGCGTACGGCGCGCGCGGCGCGCTCGGTGCATGCACGAGGCGCACGCCCTCGATCGGCACGGAGTCCGACATCGTGAGGTCGGTTTTGCCGTTACGCGGGATCAGGCGCGGCAGGTCACGGTTCGTGACCCACGCTTCGACCGACAGGTAGCGGATGTCGTCAGCGTACGGCGCCTCCGCCTGATCGACGAGCGACACGTAGACCTCGGTCCCGATATACGGCGTACGGGTGCCGTACTTGCGTGCATTGGCCGACAGCGCGCGCTGCTCGCGGCGCACCGAAAAATAGCGGCCGTGGTTGCCCACGTCGCTATGCAGCGTCTGATAAAGCGGATTGAACTCGACTTCGAGCGATGTTTGCGCTCGCTGACCGAATACGCGCGACACCGAAAAAATCTCGTAGTCGAGCGGCCGGGTGCGGTCGGCGAGCAGATGAAAATCGGTTTGCGCGCGATTGATTTCGACGCGGTCGGTGCGCTTGCGAAACAGGTTGATGACCGGCGTACAGAACAGCAGGAAACGCGCTGCGTCGACGTGCGCGGCCAGCTCTTCCGGCAGGCGGTCGAGCAGCAGCACGACCTCGGCCTCCTTGCTGTCCACGCGCGCGAGACCCGCCGCGAGCTGCGTCAGCGCAAAGAAATAGAAGCGCTGGCGGCATGCGAAGTATTCCTGAAGGAGGTTGTGGCCGTGAAACGTATTCCACGTGAGCGGCAGCAGACCCTGTTGCGCTTGCAGACCTTCAAATTCGACCGGTGTTTTCGCGACCACGTGCCCTTCGTCTCTCGACGCGCCGTACGCGCGCACGACGGAGGCGACGCTACCGGCGTGGATCAGCTCGAACAGATGCGAAGCGATACGTTCGTCGCCACCGATGTAAATGGGCAGCCGGTCGAAGTCTGTCATCTGGTTGAACTTCACTTCGCCTGTTGTGCGCAGGCGCAGCCGTAACGCGCCGCGCAATTGCAGGTGCGGCAACAGATGGCGATCGGTGTCGGGGATATCCGGCGGCACGGCGCTGAGCCGGGCTTCAGCGATCTCGATAGGCCATAGCGTGACGTCCTGGCTGCTGCGGAATTCGCACGCGGTTTGCTCGCCGGGCGGGATCGCCGAGCGCAGCATGCTTTGCCGGGGCACCTTCAGCCCTCTCGTGAAATCGCCTTCGCGCAGGCTCGGACGCAACTGCGCGACGGCGATCGACGGCGTCGGCGCGACATAGTTCGGATAGACCACTTCGAGCAGGCGCTGCGTAAAGCGCGGAAATTCGGCGTCGAGTTTGATCTGCGTGCGCGCCGACATGAAGCAAAACGCCTCGATGAGCCGCTCCACGTAGGGGTCGGCAACGTCGATGCCCTCCATGCCGAGGCGGCGCGCGATTTTCGGGTGCTGGGCGGCGAACTCGCCGGCCATTTCCCGCATGTAGGTCAGTTCGCGGCTGTAGTAGTCGAGAAATCGTGGGTCCATGTCAACTTCCCTTGCCGGAGCCCAGCTCGAACGTGACGTGATTCATTTCGATGTCGAATGCACTCTGGATGCGAAATTCCAGTGGATAGGGCGACCAGCGCATGAGGCCATGAATCTCGAACTCGAGCTGGTTGTAGCGTACCGGGTTCTTGCTATTGAGCGGCCGGATGCGCAGCGACTCCGGAATCAGCCGCGGCTCGAAGCGAACGATCGCGTTGCGGACCATCTTCTCGACGGTTTCCCAGTTGCGACTGGTGAGGTAGCTACCGGACAACGCGGGAATGCCGTAATTGACGACCGACGCGGCTAGCATGGGGTAGCGCGCGATGTCCATTTCGTCGTCCAGGTTCGTCGTGTTGAGCAGCAGGCCGAGATCACGCTGGATGATGCGGCGCATGCCTTCGCTGTTGGGCGCATAGGCCTCGGGCCGCTCGCTGCGCCGCGCGGGCGCATCGTCGAGCAGGCGGTCGATCAGCGACGGCATGTAGGCTTGCCGGTGTCGCGCGTCGGAGGTGGTCATACGTGCTCGTCGTGATTGAACCGGCATTCGCCGATGTCGAGCACGCCGACGTCGCCCTTGTCGGTGCTCCA
Source organism: Paraburkholderia sp. MM5496-R1 (assembly GCF_050436205.1). Classification (NCBI taxonomy): domain Bacteria; kingdom Pseudomonadati; phylum Pseudomonadota; class Betaproteobacteria; order Burkholderiales; family Burkholderiaceae; genus Paraburkholderia; species Paraburkholderia sp. MM5496-R1. The sequence goes on along the minus strand of NZ_JBNDLT010000001.1, from coordinate 930,749 downwards.
GGTTTTCTGGCCGAGCGCGATCACGCCGGTTTCCCCTACGTCTTTCCAGGTTGTTTCGCGCGAGAGCCGGGCGGCGGCGGGACCACTTTCCGAGCCTGGATAGCGCACCGGCAGGTAGCCGCGCAGGATAGTCGCGTCGCGTAGGCCCACGACGGCCGAGCGCCAGACGAGGTCGGTCAGCGCGGTGACCGGACCGAGTGTCAGCGATTTCATCGAGTCGAACGGCACCCAGCGATACCCGCCCGCTACGGTCAGCTCACACACGGGGCCCAGCCGGCTATCGCTATCGGTCAGCCACTCGAATGCGCCGATCTGCGTGCTGTCGCCGCGCGTGGCCGGCGCGGCGTTCAACGCGGCGCCGCGCAGTTCGTCGGCGGCGGCGAGGTTGCCCTCGCCCAGCTTGACGTTGGCTTGCAGCAGCGATTTCACCCACTCGGGCAGCGGATTGATCTCGCCCGGCGCGCGCTGACCCGCGAACACCTCGGCGCGGAACATCTCGCTGCGAATCAGCCCGCGATACATCTGGGCGCGCGATGTGCCTTCCGGCTCTAGCGTGGCCCAGGTTTGCAGCTGCTGTAACGCGCGTTTCCATTCACCGTCGAGGCACAACAGCTCGAACAACAGCCAGCGTTCGCGCACGTTCGACGGATGCTTGCGCACGTTGTCGATGGTTTGCTCCTTGAGTTCGCAGTAAGTCTGCGCGTCGAGCAGGCTGCGAAGTGTTGGCGTCTCCGACTTGGGCAGGTTAGCGGTTATTTTCATCTGAAAATTCAGGCTCTTCGTATTCAATCGATTCAGGCATGGCGATGTGGCTGTCCATACTGATCATGTGATGTTCTTCGCGCGCAAGCTGCGCGGTTCTGCTCGCACGGTGCGCGGGAATTCCGCGCGGCGCGAGCAGCGCGAGGATCTCGTGCGTTTCGTCCGCCTCGAAAATCTGCTCGGCACTGAACGAGTCAAGGCTATCGAGCAGGGTGTCGATGTTCTTCCCCTTCGTCAGCAGGTCGAACACCGACGCTTCAGCACGCGACGGATCGACAAGCTCGGCGAACGGATCGTGAGGTGAGCCGATGATCGACCCGCCGTGATCTTCGGCCGACGCCTTGGGCTCGTGCGCGTTGCCGCTCTCCTGGCTCAACAGCGCGTGACGATATTCCAGCGTGAGCGCGGCGAGCGGGTCCGCTGCGTCGATGTCGGCTGCCAGAAGCTTTGCCATGCCGTCGTGTGCGCCGGGTTCCGCTGGATGCGGTTCGCGCCGCAACTGCAGCAGATCGTTATCGCCCTCGTCGGCGAGTGCGATCAGGTCGCTGAAGTCATCCGGGTTCATGAGCACGGGCTCGACCCGATCCGCGGCAGAATTCACGCTCGACGGTGGTGCCTGGACAAAGTCTCCAGACGCATTCGCTATTTCGAGAGGCGGGTTCCGTAATAAATCGGGCATAGGCTGAAGGTCGGTATGCGCGCTCAGCCTAGCGCGAGGCGAACACTCCACGCCGGCGTGACGGTCCTCGCGTGCGACGGCCCGCTGGCTTGCCTCACTCATTTCCGACAGATCGATTCGCGAAACGGTTGGAGCGAACCGGAAAGACTGGATCGTTCGTGCGAAGGTCCTGAGCGCGCTTGCTTCGAAGGGCGAATGGTCCCAGCGGGCGTGATATCCAGTCATGGCCTGACCCGTATGCAACGGCGAATGAGATTTGCCTGGAAAGCGCGCATTTGTAAAAACTCTCTCGCCGCAGAAATAAAAAAATCACCAACTGAAAATGCGGGTTGGCGCGTGGAAGATATGAATGCTACTTCGCGCTCCTCGAGCGGAATATGGGCGACGGCCCAAATACACACAGCGATCGACCGGCTATCCTTTGTCGCTCGATCAGTCTGGCCGGCGCGCTTTGTCGGATACCTGCCCGCGGAGCGCGGGATGCCGACGCGAGGCCACGCCTTTCCGCTACAAACATCTTTACCTGCAACGTCATCATGTCCATTTCACGCCACGCGTTGTTCGGCAAGCTCGGCGCAACGCTCTTCAGGAGCATCGAATCCGCAACGGCGTTTTCCAAGCTGCGCGGCAACCCGTATATCGAGCTCGCGCACTGGCTGCACCAGTTGCTCGCGCAGTCCGATAGCGACCTGCACCGCATCGTCAGACACTGCGGCATCAGCCGCGAACTGCTCGAGCGGGACCTGCAGACCGCGCTTGCCGCGCTGCCGTCAGGCGCAAGCGCGCTCACGGATTTTTCGCTTCACGTCGAGACGGCAATCGAGCGCGCGTGGGTGGTCGCGACGCTGGCATTCGGCGACGGTCGGATCCGCGGCGCATGGCTGATGGCGGCGCTTGTCGAGACACCTGAGTTGCGGCGCTTGCTGCTGGCCATTTCGCCGGAGTTCGGCAAGATTGCCGTCGACGGCCTTCACGATGCGTTGCCGGCGTGGATTGCCGGCTCCCCCGAAGCGGAGGACACCCCGTACGACCAGAGTGATTTTTCGTCGGCGGTGCCGGGCGAGGCGTCCGGTGCGCTCGCTGCATCGGTGAAGGGCGCGGCACTCGCGCAGTTTTGCGCGGATCTGACCGCACGCGCGCGCGCCGGTGAAATCGATCCGGTGGTTGGGCGCGAAGTCGAGATTCGCACGATGATCGACGTGCTGTTGCGCCGGCGTCAGAACAATCCGTTGCTGACCGGCGACGCCGGGGTTGGCAAGACGGCGGTGGTCGAAGGCCTCGCGCGCGCGATCGCGGCCGGCGAAGTCCCGCCGAAACTTTGCCGACGTGCGGCTGTTGAGCCTCGACGTCGGTGCGCTGCTCGCCGGCGCGAGCATGAAGGGCGAGTTCGAGGCCAGGCTGAAGTCGGTACTCGAGGAGGCGGCGAAGTCGTCGGCGCCGGTCGTGCTGTTCGTCGATGAGATTCACACGCTGGTCGGCGCCGGCGGCCAGGCCGGCACCGGCGACGCGGCGAACCTGCTGAAACCGGCGCTCGCCCGCGGCACGTTGCGCACGATCGGCGCGACGACGTGGGCCGAGTACAAGCGGCACATCGAGAAAGACCCGGCGCTCACGCGGCGCTTTCAGGTGCTGCAGATCGCCGAGCCCGAGGAGCCGTCCGCGATCGATATGGTCCGCGGACTCGCGCGCACGCTCGCGAGCCATCATGGCGTCGTGGTTCTCGACGAAGCGATTCGCGCAGCCGTGACACTGTCGCATCGCTACATCCCGTCGCGTCAGTTGCCGGACAAGGCGATCAGCCTGCTCGACACCGCCTGCGCGCGCGTCGCGCTATCGCAGCATGCGCCGCCGCGCGAATTGCAGCGGATACGCGAGCGCTTGCAAGCCGCGCGCGTCGAAGCCGAGCTGCTCGGTAACGAGGTGCGCATCGGGCTCGGCAGCGAGGCTGCGCTGGCCGACGTCAAGGCGACCATCGCGACGCTCGAGCTCGAGGAACGTGTTGTCGAAAACGCCTGGCAGGCCCAGTCCGATGTGGCGAAGGCGCTGGCGCACGCGCGCGAGGTCGAAAGCGAGCGCGCCGCCGCCGGACCTGAGGCCGAAGTGCGCGATCGCGCGGCGACCGCGCTGGAGACGTTGCGCGAGCTGGAGCGGACGTTATCGAACCTGCAGGCGGATACGCCATTCGTGTTCCCGGAAGTCGGCGAAGCGATCGTCGCCGACATCGTCTCTGACTGGACCGGTATTCCAGTCGGACGCATGATCACCGATGAGGTCAGCGCCGTTCAGGTGCTGCCCGCCACGCTGGCGGCGCGCGTGATCGGCCAGCCCGACGCGTTGCAGCAGATCGGCGAGCGCGTGCAGACGGCGCGCGCCGGGCTCGCGGACCCGCGCAAGCCACTCGGCGTCTTCCTGCTCGCGGGGCCGTCCGGCGTCGGCAAGACGGAAACCGCGCTCGCATTGGCGGAGGCGCTCTATGGCGGCGAGCAGAACCTCATCACGATCAACATGAGCGAGTACCAGGAGGCGCATACGGTCTCGGGACTCAAGGGCGCGCCGCCTGGCTACGTCGGGTACGGCGATGGCGGCGTGCTGACTGAAGCGGTGCGCCGACGTCCGTACTCGGTCGTGTTGCTCGACGAGATTGAAAAGGCGCACGGCGACGTGCACGAAATGTTCTACCAGGTGCTAGACAAGGGCTACATGGAAGACGGCGATGGTCGCTATATCGATTTCCGCAATACGACCATCCTGATGACCAGCAATGTCGGCTCCGATCTGACCGCGAGCCTATGCGCGGACGAAATGCTTGCACCGGACTTTGACGGCCTGCGTTCCGCGCTTTCGACGGAATTGCTGAAGGCGTTTCCGGCCGCCTTCCTCGGACGCGTGACGCTGGTGCCGTATCGTCCGCTGGGCTCGGATTCGCTCGCGCGGATCGTGCGTTTGCATCTCGATCGAGTCGTTCGGCGGATGGCGGACAACAACCGCGTCGCGCTGAGTTATGCGGCGGAGGTGGTCGACTACATCGTCGCGCGCTGCCTCGTGCAGGAGACCGGTGCGCGTCTTTTGATCGGCTTCATCGAACAGCACGTGCTGCCGCGCCTCGCCCGGCAGTGGCTCGATGCGTTTGCAGCGAAAAGCGCGCTCACGCATATGACGATCGAGGTGACCGATCCAGCCGCGGCACCTGTTGAAGCGCTCGTGGTTCGGTCGTCCTGCCATGTGTAGTCGGCTTCGCACTCGGTGACCTGCATCGCGAATGACGAGTCGCGTTGATCGTGCCGCGGCGTGACGAGGCGCATAGCCGGCCGGTCAGGGGCTGCATGGATGCTTCGCAAACGTCTCTTTTGGCATTTTTTTTGCCGGGCAAAAGCGCTGGTTTTTTGACATCATTTTCACATATGCATGTTCAATGCCACGCGGCATGATCGCCACACCACCAGAAATCGTCAATCGAACGGAATCCTTAAAAATTGCTCGCGTTACACGATCGGGATAAGCTATAAAGACAAAAAGATCCGCATCATGCATTTGCGGCGCCCGAAGTCAGGAGCACAAATGAAAGACGTGACGAACAGCGGGTTTGTGGCTTTAAACGAGCCATTGAAACTCATGCATGTCTTTCATACAGTATGAATGCGCGTGCGAATCGACATGCGGTCATGGTAGGTTTTCGGCGCTGCCGTGCTGATCGTATGCGTCATCCATAGCGGGGCAACCATAGCTCGAAATCCGTTAAGCCGTTCAATTGCAACCGGAATGACTGGAGAACAACAATGCTTTTCTTTAATGATGGTTTCACATTCCCGAATTTTCTGGCCGACGTTTTCTCCATCTTCATCTTTATCCTGTGGTTCTGGCTGTTGATCACGGTGTCGAGCGACCTGTTCCGCCGCCATGACGTGTCCGGATGGGGCAAGGTTCTGTGGGTGATTTTTCTCATCATCCTGCCGTATATCGGCATCTTCGCGTATCTGCTCACGCAGCATCGCGGCATGGCGGAACGCGATCAGGCGCGGGTCAAGCAGGTGCGCGAAGATCTGCGCAATGTGGTGGGCTTCAGTGTCGCCGACGAAATCGAGAAGCTCGACAAGCTGAAAGCGTCCGGTTCAATTTCCGAGGAAGAGCACTCGCGTCTGCGCGCGAAGCTCGTGCAGTAAGCGTCGGTTACCTGACTGCAGCCATGGGCGAGCGGGCGCGCAGCCCGTGTCGCCTCGGCTTTTGCGCGGTGAGGGATCGTGCGATCGAACGTAACGGGGGAACCCTTGCTTACCCGCCTCGCCCGCGTTCGGAACGCTGCCGCGCGAACCGCGCGCGCGCCGCTGGCATTGCGCCGCGCCGCGCTCACGTGCGCGACGGCGTTGATGCTCGCGGCTTGCGCGCAACCGTGGCAGCAATTCCAGGCGGGTCAGGATCAAGCGGCGATCGTCGCCCGCATGGGTCCGCCGCGCGAAGTCTATGACCTGCCGGGGGGCGGCCGCCGACTGATGTGGCCGACCCAGCCGATGGGCTCGACCACCGTCGCCGCCGATATCGACGCTTCAGGCAAGATCGTGAACGTGCGTCAGGTCTTGCAGTTGAGCGAATTCAATCGCGCGGAAATCGGCAAATGGACGCGCGACGATGTGCTGGTCAATTTCGGCCGCCCCGTGCAAACGCAGTTCTTCCGGCTCTCGCAACGCGAAGTCTGGTCATATCGTTATATCGAAAGCAACATCCACCACATGTTGTTCAATTTCGCGTTCGACACCAACGGCGTGTTGCGCGAGACGCAGCGCACGCCCGATCCCCTGCGAGATCGCGATTTGCGACGATTCTGAACTGTGAGCTATAGCAGCGACTCAATTGGCATAATCGACAGCATCCATACACCGAGCCGTGCGTACCACGTCGTATTCGGTTCGGTGTCGTGGCGGGTTTCGACGTCGCCGTTGGTTTCGATCCAGTACAGCTTGCCGTTTTTGTCGAGATGTACCGCGTACGCGACGCTCGGCAGCAGCGCGAGAAACTTGCGATCGACCCGCGTCGCGAGCTCGGTGCTGTCGATGACGAGTCCAAGCTCGGTATTCAGATGCGCGGAGCGCGGATCGAAGTTGAACGAACCGACGAAGACCCGCTGGGAGTCCACGACGAAAGTCTTCGCATGCAAGCTCGACCCGGAACTGCCGAACGGCCCCGGCGACTGTTCTTTCTTGTAGGTGGCGCCCGCCACGCGCCGCAATTCATACAGGTGCACGCCGTTTTGCAGCAACTCGACGCGCCGCCTCATATAGCCCGAGTGCACGGCGACGACATCGGTCGCTTCGAGCGCGTTCGTCAACACCCGCACGTCGACGCCCTGGGCGGCGAGCCCGCTCAGATACCGCGTGCCCGTGTCTGCCGGCACGAAGTACGGGGAGACGAGGTCGAGCGACTTCGTCGGCTGGCCCATCACTTCGCGGAGCTGGTGGGAAATCAGCGCTTCCGGCGGCGCGTTGTTCAGGCCTTTCGCGGGGTCGTCGCTGATCATCTTCGTTTTGGCCCAGTCGAGCGGCAGCTTGTCGTCGAGCAGGTTCTGCACGACGCGCGGGCCGCGCAGCGCTTGCTTGTACTCAGCGGCGGCAGGATCCTGCTCGATCGCCTGCGCATTACGCTCCAGCGTGGCCAGCTCATCGACGCTCTCGTGCGGCAGGATCTTCCCGACCGGATACGCCGACGCGCTTGCCCAGTAGCGGTCGAAATCGCGCGAGACGTCGGTCGCGGCCGGTCCGACCGCGAGTACGTCGAGGTCGGCGAAGACGACGCCGTCGGTGGCATCGAAGTACTCGTCGCCGATGTTGCGGCCGCCGAGGATCGTCGCGGTGGCGTCGGCGGTCAGGGACTTGTTGTGCATGCGCCGATTGGCGCGCGAAAAGTCGGTCACGAAGCCGAGGATTTTCGGGCTGCGCACGACGAACGGGTTGAACAGGCGCACCTCGATGTTCGGATGCGCGTCGAGCGCCGCCAGTGTCGGGTCGAGCGCGGAGGCGATGCCGAGATCGTCGAGCAGCAGGCGCACCCGCACGCCCCGGTCCGCCGCTTCGTGGATCTGTTCGAGCAGCAGCGTGCCGGTCAGATCGTCGCGCCAGATGTAGTACTGGATGTCGAGCGTGCGTTGCGCGGAACGGATCAGGTCCATGCGCGCGGCAAACGCGACATGCGCATCCGCCAGCGGATAAATGCCCGCCAGCCCCGCGTGCGCGGCCAGCTCGGGCGCGACCGCGCGACCGAGATCCGTGGTGGCCGCCACCGCGGGCGGCAACGCATGCGACGCCTGGCGACCCTCGAGCGACGGTAACGGCGCGCAGCCGGCCAGCAGGCTTGCGCACAGCAGCGCGCACAGCGCGCCTCTCCATCGGCGATGCGGGAACGACGGGTGGTGTATCTGCGCTTGCATGGAGTCCAGGTCTTCGTTTGGGTCGCGCGAGCCGGCCGGTTCCAGAATCGGAACATCGCGTGGCGTTGCTCGACAAAGCTTCGCTCGACCGCCTGTACTGACGGTGTCGCGCGCATGCTTGCACGCAACTTGCATTGGTTGAGAAGAATACTGTGAGCGCATGCCCATCGGTGCGCCGCCCGACGCTCTTGTTGCGCAAAGCGCTTTGTCCGATGATACGAGCAGGCTGCGCGAATTCGAATGGGGGCCAACCCGGCTGCGCATCGACCGCATGGTTTCCATGCTATCGAGCGTGATCCGCTCCGTGTCAGCGTAAAGGGTCATAAAGGGTCCGGTTCACGGCGCCTTCGAGCGTTTCGCCCACTATGGAGTCGAGCAACGTGAAGATCTCCCGCTTGCTGCTTGCTAGCGTGCTGCTTTTCGTGGTGGGCACCGCGCTGCAGATGATATGGCCGCTCGCGCAGCCGGCCTCGTATCACCACTTCGCCGATCAACGCTCGCTGGGGCCGCTGCACCATGCTGCCGACGTGCTGTCGAACGTCGTCATTCTGATCGCCGGTGTGCTCTGTCTGCGTTGGGTCCGGCGCCATGCGTCCGACCAGCCGGCGCAATTTCCCGGCATGGTCGTCGTCGCGCTCGGGCTGCTCTTCACCGCGTTCGGCTCGGCTTACTACCACATGGCGCCGAACGATGCGACGCTCGTCTGGGACCGCCTGCCGATGACCATCGTGTTCGCCGGCATCCTCGCCATGCTATGGACGTCGTGGGGCGGACAGCGCGTCGGCTGGGCGCAGATGCTGATCATGGTGGTCGTGTCGCCCGCCACCGTCGGCTACTGGCTCGTGTTCAACAGCCTGTGGCCTTACGCGATTCTTCAGTTCGGCGGGCTCATGCTGATCGTCGGCCTGACGCTCACGCGCAAGGTGGACGGCGTGATCGCGTGGACGCTCGTGATCGTCTTCTACGGGGTCGCGAAGATTTTCGAAAGCCTCGATTGGCAGATCTGGGAGCTGACGCATCACGTGATCGCCGGCCATGCGTTGAAGCACGTGGCGAGCGGTCTCGCCGGCGCGGCGATGATTCTGGTCGCGAACGCGGCGCCGCGCTCCGTCGCGGGCATCGTGCCGCGCGGGCCGGGCGGTATCGGGCATTCGGGTACGTCGCGTTGAAGCCGCGCCATGGCGAAGTGACGCGGCCTCCGGCCGACGTCACTGCGGTTCGTACCACGAATCCGTCGCCAACCTGCTTACCGGCGGCGTACCGATTTGCAGCGTGATGTCGCGCAACGACGTCAGCTCGATACTGCGCAAGTCGCCCATATAGCGGCGCGAATCGCCCACGCGCGGCGCGGCTTTACTGCATGGATTCGGCCGTGCGCTGCCACCGCGTGACGCAGGTGCTCGCTTCGGATCACGTCAGGTGATTGAAACCGATTAGGGCAGCGTAGCAGATGGGTTTCACGAGCGAATCCGGCGCATCACAACGTTTTTCGCGACATTCTGCGGGCGCATTTCGAGGTGTCGGCCCGGAGTTTGCCGGCGGAGCGATCTGGCGCGCTTTTTATGTGAGCTGTCATCGTTCTGTGCGAAGATCAGTGCTGTCCATCGCGCGACCGGCTGGTAAGGGGATCGCACGGCGGGCGCGTGCCCGGCCATCGCCTTCGTCCTCGGGTGACCTTGGGGTGACTCTCTGGCGCACCTGTTTGCGGATTCATGGAGCACTGACCAATGACCGACAGATTGCAAGCGTCCGTATATGTAGTGGTGCTGCTGCTGATTGTGGGCTGGGTGCTGTATATCGGGCGCGCGGTTTTCGTGCCGATCGTGTTCGGCGCGATCGCGGTATACGTGGTGGTCGACTTCACGCGGCTGCTGCAACGCATTCCGGTGCTCGGCCCGCGGCTGCCGGTCCAGTTGCGCTACGGACTCTCGATGTTCCTGATCGGTGCCGCGATCTTCTTCGCGGTCGACATGCTCGTCGAGAACTACGACGCGCTCGTCGCGCTCGCGCCGCGCTACCAGGACTCGGTCCTGCTGATGATCCACAAGATTTCGACGCTGCTGCACCTCGAAAGCGAGCCGACGTGGGAATCGCTGCGGCGGAACATGCTCACACAGTTGAATATTCAGGCGATGGTGACCGGCATGCTGGCGTCGCTGTCGTCGGTGATCATCGACCTGTTCGTGATCGTGCTGTATGCGAGTTTTCTGCTGGTCGAGCGCCGGACGTTCGGCGACAAGCTGACGAACATGACCGCCAATTCGACCAACGCGGCGCGTATCCGGGGCGTGGTCACCGACATCAACCGGCGCATCGGCGCCTATCTCGCGCTGAAGACGTTCCTCGGCGTGCTGCTAGGCGGGATCTGCTGGCTCGCGATGCGCAGCGTCGGCCTCGAGTTCGCCGGGCTGTGGGCGATACTGACCGCGCTGCTGAACTACGTGCCCTATATCGGCTCGGTGCTCGCGATCGTGTTCCCGGTGCTGATGTCGGTGCTGCAGTTCGGCGACCTGAATTCGATCCTGGTCGTGCTGGTGTCGCTGACCGCGATTCACTTCGTGATCGGCAATATTCTCGATCCGTATCTGACGGGCAACTCCCTGAACCTGAGCCCGTTCGCGATTCTCGCGAGCATGGCCGTGTGGTCGGCTTTGTGGGGCGTGCCGGGCGCCTTTCTCGCGGTGCCGATCACCGCCAGCATGACGATCATTTTCTCCGAGTTCGAAATGACGCGGCCGGTTGCGGTGCTGCTGTCGAAAAACGGCCGGCTCACTTACGGCAAGACCGAACAGACCGCGTGAAGCGCCCGCCATGGCGGACATATGATCGACCCGGCGCATGAAACACGTCTATCTCGACGCGTGTGGCTTGCCGCCGCCGCACGCTGTTGCCATCAGCGTTTAACGCTTGCTGCTTACTGTGAAGAACCCGACCACGTCTGGCCGGTCGTCGCCGGTGCTGATGTAGTTGTAGGCGAACACGACGTTCTTCAGGTAGCCGTCGAACGCGATCTTGCCGGCCGACGAAGTCGTGGTGCTGCCGGTCGCCAGCGCCTGCGTGACCGCCTTCGACGCCGAACCCGGGTCGAACGCGTCGGTGTTCTTCGCGGTATCGTCCACAGCACCATTGCCATCTCTTTAAATAAATCGAAAAATTTTCGAGCGGCCTTTGACGCGAGGTTCACGCAAAGCCGTGCAACAATGGCCTCGGGTTGCGGCCAGGGGCCGCGGCTTGTGCGTCTTTCCATCAACACGAGGCCCGCCGCTCGATGACAAAGCCTGCCTCGACGCTCCTCATGGCCGCGATCGTTCTCGGCGCGGCGGCGGCCGGGCATCGGCTATCGGTTCTAACGCGAACATATGCCCGGCTCACACGACCCTGCAGTCCAGCCGACCCCCGTCTCGGGCGGCGCCGAAGCACTCGAAGACCCGGCTCTGCTGCGTCGCCTGCTGCGTGCGAAAGACCGCATCGATGTGGCCTCGCACGAAGCCTGGCCCGTGCGGCGCCTGGCTGAAGTCAGCGGCGTGTCGGAGGCGCACTTCGCGCGTTCGTTCAAGCGGGCCTTCGGCGTGCCGCCACACCGCTATCTGCTGACGCGGCGTATCGAGCAGGCCACCACACTGCTGCGCGATACCGACCTCGGCATCACCGACATCGCGTTCGCGACCGGCTGGGAAAGCCTCGGCACGTTCGGCCGCGTCTTTCGCGACATTACCGGCCTGAGCCCGAGCGAGATGCGCGTGCAGGCACGCGCCAATCCCGCTGAACTCGATCGCGTGCCCGCCTGCGTGCTGAAGGCCGCGCAACGCCCCGATCTGACGACCGCAGTTCTGGAAAAGCGCCGCCGCGTGGTCGGCGACACTGCCGAGCCTCCTATCAGCGAGACGTCGTGAATGAGGGTATCGGTGCATTGAGCCGGGTCGTCGATGGCGTCGACGCGTTGCGCCGCGCCGTGCGCGAAGAACTGCAGATGGGCGCCGACCAGATCAAGATCATGGCCTCCGGCGGCGTCGCGTTGCCGACCGATCCGATCGGCGCGCTCGGTTACCGGAGGACGAGATTCGCGCGGTCGTCGCCGAAGCCGGCGCGCCGGCGTGCCGAAGGCCGGGCAAACGCCCGAACCAGCCGATCGCAGTTTTGGAGAAGCGCCGCCGCGTGGCCAGCGATACAGTCGAACCCTCAACCAGCGAGGGAGGAGTCATGAATCAGGGTATCAATGTGGTCGGTTTGTACGTCGACGATCAGGATGCGGCGCTTTCGTTCTACGTCGACAAACTCGGCTTTCGCGTCCACACCGACGTGCGCAACGGTGCTTACCGCTGGCTCACGGTCCAGCACCCGGAACAGCCGACTTTCCAGTTGGGACTGTTCGCGCCGGGGCCGCCGGTCCACGATGAAGCTACCGCGCAAACGCTGCGCGCGATGGTCGCGAAGGGGGCGATGCCGCCATTGGTGCTGTCCGTTGCCGACTGTCGCGCGAGCTACGAGCAGTTGAAGGCGCGCGGCGTGGAATTCACGCAGGAGCCGGTGGATCGTTTCGGCAGCGTCGATGCGGGCTTTCGCGATCCGGCGGGCAATGGATGGAAGATGATCCAGGCGGCAACGGGCAAGTGAGCGTGAGCGATCCGCCGCGCGTGGGCGCGGCGCGCAGCCGCATACGGCGGGCGGTGCGTCGCACGATCGCGACGCACCGCCCGCCGTCATCCCGGATCACTGGACTACCGGACTCTCACTGCTGATGCTGCTGCAGATACTGCCGAACGTCGTTCAACGTCACGCGGCCCGAATGCGCGGTATCGATCTCGTCAAAATGCCTGGCGATATAGCCAAGCCCATTGCTTTGCGCCTGGGCCTTGGTGATCGACGAGCCGTTGCTGAGCACCGATTTCGCGCCCAGTCTGCTCTCCACGCGCTGCTGAGCCTGCTGCTGCAGCGTCGAGCCGGTGGTCGGCGCGACCGCGTTGGCACGGTTATGAGGAAAGAACGGACCGTCCACGCCGTGTTCGCCGTTGGGTAGCGTCACGGGCGCCACCGGCTGGGGCGGCAACGCATGCGCACTGCCGACGATCACACCGAGGACAATCAATGCCAGAGTACGTCGCAAGATATCGAGTGAAGACATGATCTTTCGCCATAAAAAGTAGTCAGAGGGTTTCGCGCGAAGCGAAACCACCACCGATCAGGGCGCGGCCGCGGCGAGTGCCTCGCTCGTCGGCGTAGCGGCTGACGCTTCGTCGGCCCACGGCTGAGGCAGCGTCGCGAGCGTCAGCGCGCCCGCTATCGGCGTGCCGCCATAGAAGGCCGCGAGATCCGCCTTCATCTGCGGGCGCGCCTCGTCATCCAGATAAATCATATGTCCGCCCTGGAAGAAGTTGACCTGCAGATTCGGGTTGAGACCCTGGACCGTCTTGAGCCGCGCGAGCTGCTTCTCGGTATTGAAGAACGGCGTGGCGAGATCGTGGAAGCCGTTTTCCGCCAGCACCTTCAGTTGCGGATTCAGCTTTAGCGCGCCGAGCAGATCGGGGATCGTGTCGGGCAGCGGCTGGCCGCCGTGCGAGAAATCCCACACCTCGATGATCGCGTCGTTCAGCGGCATGTACGCCGCGTTCGGCGCCGTGTAACCGAGGTAATCCGGCATCTGTGTCGCCAACGCATTGGTGAATGGCAGCGAGATCAGGATGTCCGACGGGTCGCCGTCGCTCTGCAGACGCGAGTCCGAGTTGGGCAACGACACGCGACCATCGTAGCGGCCTATCGTCGAGCCTGGCACCAGCGTGAGGTTGAACGGATTGACGTTGAAGTAGCCCTGCATCGCCTGCAACGTGAGACCGGATTCGGCGTCCCAGAACTTCTCCAGCCACGTGGGCGGGAAGTTCGGCGGTCCCGCGTAGGTGGGCGCGCCGAGCTGGCTCAAGGTCCAGTACAGCGAATAATTCTTGAACAGGTTGTAGTTGGCGGTCACGAACGCCTCGCTGCGAAGCGCGTAGGTCGCCTGACTCACTGGCGCTGGCGATACCTGGTTGTAGTACGCCGCGACCTCGGCGTAGCCCGGCATGTAGCCGCTCAATGTATCGGTTTCGAGCGCGAGCTGGTCGGGCGAACCCGTGATTGCCACCGCCTCGATCGCATCCGCGAAGTAGTTCAGGATCGAAGACTGCAGCGTGATCCCCGTCAGTTGCACGCCGGCCGATTCGAGCGCGAGCGCGAGGATGTCGGTGCGAGGCGTGCCGTACGATTCGCCGTACAGATAGATCGGCGAGCTGCTGCGTGAATTGACCGTCAGGTAGCGGATGATGAAGTCGCGCATGATGTTCGCGTCGGCATCGGTGCTCCAGTAGGTCTGGTTCGTGTTCGGCAGGATCGCTTCGGAGAGGCCCGTGCCCGGCGGATCGATGAACACGAGATCGGTCGTGTCGATCAGGCTCTCGGTGTTGTTCACAAGCGGATAGTTCGGCCAGCTGGTGCCGTTCAGCAGCGGATCGGTGGTCGCGACGCGCGTCGGCGCGAACGATCCGAGACGCAGCCAGATCGACGAAGAACCCGGCCCGCCGTTATAGACGAACGTAACGGGGCGCGGTTTGCCATTCGTGCTCGGCGCCGTGTAGGCCACGTAGGACATCGTCGCTTCGGGTGCGCCGCTCGTCAGATCCATTGCGCTCAGGTGGCCGGTGGTCGTCGTGTAATTGACGGTGGTGCTGCCGGACGTCCATTGGTAATGCATGATCGCCGCTTTCTCCGCGACTAGCGACGCGGCTATCCCGGACGTCGCACTCGTCGAATAGGTGGTGAGATCGGTGTAGGGCTGATTGGCGGATGGCGTCTGCGGCGCCGACGCCGCTTGCGCCTGATTGGCGACCTGCGCCATGCCGCTCGGTACCGCCGACGCCGACGAACCTCCGTCGCTGCCGCCGCATCCGGCGAGCATAACGATTCCGAGTGTCAGCGCGCTTAGCGCGGCGAGCCGGCCATGACGACGGACGCGACCATCGTCGGTACTCCTTCTGTCTGGATTCATCTCGTTCCCTGGTGAGTGATACCGCTACACAAAGGCCGCTTTTCGCAATGCATTAATTCAAAATACTTGCATCAATATTTCCATTCGCTTTCTGAAATTACTAATTGAATGGATAAATGGATTCCCTGTCGATTTATCTCGACATTTCAAGAGAAATTTAAAATTGAATCTTTCCGTTGCTTACAGCAAGAGTGAAAATAGGATGCGAAATGCGGTCTTGTCAAGGATCAAGCGGCAATTATGCGATTCAGAATAAAGTCGGATTTTGTGGAGGAGTAGCGCTTTGAGATCGAGCGTTGGCGCGGTCGCCGCCGCATGGGGGCAGAAAAACGCTGGCGGATTTATCCGAATTGCATTGAATGGCGACGACGAACTGCGAATTTTCGTGGCTATGTCGTCGGAATTAATTGCATTTGATAAATATAACTGAATGGTAAATTTAACCGGTGAAAACGCGTCCTCAATAGAATTAAAAAAAATAGCAGGCTGGGGAATTTCCGTCCGGGCGGCGTCGATCGCTTCGGCGAGCGGGGCGGCGGTACGCCCGTCACGCTCGTGGCCGAATTCGGAACCACGTAACAATCACTGCCAGCAAGAACGCGACATAGGCGACTACGAACACCCAGCCCGGAAAGTCGTAATACAGCCAGGCGCTGACCCAGCGCTGTATGAAGCCTTGCGGACCGACCGTTCCCGTGCGCAGACGATCCTCCAGAACGGTTAACGGGCACGGCACATTGAGCACCGCAAGGGTCGCCACGATACCGATGGCGAGAACATGTACCGTCCGGAATGTGCGATTGCGCGCCCACGGGAGTCCCAAACCGTGGGCGATCCAGATGGCGAATAGTCCGCCGACGATAAACACCACGATCAGCGCGTGCAGCACGAGAACAATATTGGCGAGCCAGATCATTCTGCTTCCATTGGGACTAGCCGCACGACACTCGCTTGACGATGCCGCGGGGACTCACTGCCCATTGCCATACAGATCGAGCAGCATCAAGGTTACGCCATTGGTCCACCCGAAGCCGTCCTGCAGCGGATACTCGCCACCCCCGCCGCCGCCTTCGCCCGCGCCTTCCACGACGTACTTCTCGACGAGCTTGTGCTGCGTGTTGTAGACGTTCTCGACGTCCGCGAGAAAGCGCGTGCCGATCGGCTGCGCGAGGTCGGCGCGTCCGTAGCGCTTGAGGCCCTGAATTGCGATCCAGTGCAACGGCGCCCAGCCGTTCGGCGCGTCCCATTGCTGCGTGGTGTTATAGGTCGACGTCGTGAGGCCGCCCTGCTTGAGCAGCACATTCTGCACGGTCTGGGCGGTCTTCCACGCGCGATCGGGCCACGCCACGCCGGCCATCAGCGGATACAGCATCGCCGGTGTCTGGTTGTCGCGCGACTTGCCGAGTTGCCAGTCGTAGTCGCCGTAGTAGCCGTTGCGATTCCACAGATAGCGGTTGATGCCTTGCGCGCGCCGCGCCGCGTAGCCGATGAACTGCGCGACGCAACGGAAGTCGCGTGTCTCCGAGCAGCCGCGCGCGATCGTCGTCTCCAGATGGAACAACAGGCTGTTCAGATCGACCGGGATGATCGATGTCGTGCGCACCGTTGCGAGCGTCTGGTTGTCGCCGAACCAGCGTGAGCTGAAATCCCAGCCGCTTTCGGCGGTCGCGCGCAGATCGCGGTAGACCTGGTTGGCCGGCCGGCCGCTCGCCTGCGCGGTCTGCACGTCCTCGAGGTACGACTCGTCGCGCGGCGTGTCCAGATCGTCCCAGTAGCGGTTCAGCACGGTGCCATCGTTGAGCACGACCACATTGTGCGTAGCGCCGCCGGGCGGCGTGCTGGACGAGCCTTGCATCCAGTACGCGTACTCCTTGCGCAGCACAGGCAGGTACTTCTGATAAACCTTGTTGCCTTCCTTTTGCGCCGCGAGCTCCACCATATACGAGTAGAACGGCGGCTGCGAGCGGCTCAGATAGTACGTGCGATTGCCGTTCGGTATGTGGCCGAACGTGTCGATCATGTACGTGAAGTTGTCGAGCATATCGTCGACGAGATCTTCACGTCCGGACTCCTGCAGCCCCAGCATCGTGAAATAGGTATCCCAGTAGTAGCCTTCGCGAAAGCGGCCGCCCGGCACGACGTATGGTTTGGGCAGCGGGATCAGCGAGCTGTAGTCGGGCGCGCTCGTCGTCGTGCGCGTGAGGCCGTCCCAGAGCCAGTCGATGTGCTCGCGCAGACTCTGGTTCGGCGGCGGCGTGATGCTCTGATCGGGCGGCGGCGTGAAGTACTGGCTGACGAATTTCTGCAGCGAAAAGCCGGGCTGGTTCTTCTGCGTTTCGTATAGCTGGACGATCGCGGCGGGATTGCCATTCGGCGTCGCGTCGACGAACGTCTTCTGGTCGGCGAAGATCTGCGCGGTTTGCACGGCGACGAACAGATCGCCGTACAGAATGTCGGGCGCCGGCGGCAGCGTAGCGCCCACCTGGATATCGGCCAGACAGCTCGCGGATGCGAAGACGAGCGAGGCGATGCAGGCGACGCCGAGCGTGATCGGCGAACGCCGCGGCGCGAAGTACTTACTTGAGCTGGGGAAGAGATGGGCGGTTGATGCGTTGCGGCTGCGAGACAGTGATTGAATGCTCATGATGCCTCCAAGGTTGTGGGCATTTCACTGGTCTCATCGCGTGCCATTCGAGGTCGTCTCCCGGCGACATGCGAGTCCGACACGAGGGTGGCCGGATCAATGGCTCCGAAAGCATCGCACGCTTTCGAAGCATCAGGCAACTGCGGCGCAGCAGAGCGTGCATGCATTCAGCACGAAGAATGAAACGTGATGAACGAGGGAGAAGGTGCGCGTAATGGCGTATCCGCGCTTGCTTCGTGATTCGAAGCAATGGAAGCGTTGATCGCGAGCGATTGCGCGGCAGAAACCGCTCAGCGAGCAAGCGGCGTACCTGCGTCGACCATTCGGCAGCTCGGCGCGGGTACGCGAGAACAACGAGAAAATTACTGCGCGACAGGCTGAGTCACGTCCGTGCCGAACCAGTGCATCGAGATCTTCTTGAGCGTGCCGTCCTGCTTCATTTGGGTCAGCGCGTCGTCGAGTGCTTTCGCGAACTTCGGATTGTCCTTGCGGAACGGGATGCCCATTTCCTGCTCGGCGCCTTTTAGCACCGCGCCCGTACGCAACGGCAACTGCGAGTTCTTGATGATGTACGGCAGCATCAGCCGGTCGTCGATCGTCGCATCGATACGCCTGGCGGCGAGATCGCGCAGTTTCTCGGGTGCACCCGGATAAGTTTGCACGTTGATGCCAGGT
Organism: Paraburkholderia sp. MM5496-R1; assembly: GCF_050436205.1. NCBI lineage: Bacteria > Pseudomonadati > Pseudomonadota > Betaproteobacteria > Burkholderiales > Burkholderiaceae > Paraburkholderia > Paraburkholderia sp. MM5496-R1. Next base: position 912,559 of record NZ_JBNDLT010000001.1, on the reverse strand, counting down.
ACCGCGCGGGCCATCTGGTCGTAGTTGGTGCCGAGCGTCACGCCGATCTTCTTGTCGCCCTTGAATTCGTCGAGCGATTTGAACTCACGCTTGTCGTCCGCCCGTTGGATCAGCTGCGCGGCCGAGTACGTGTACGGCTGGCTGAAATCAAGAACCTGTTTGCGTTGCGGGGTAATGGTGACCTGATTGATGATCACGTCGAATTTGCCGCTCTGCAGCGCCGCGATAATGCCGCTCCACTCGGTCGGAATGAATACCGGCTTTACGCCGAGTTTCGCCGCCACGGCTTTCGCGACATCGACGTCGAAGCCTTCGAGCTCGCCGTCCTTGTTGCGCGAGTCGAAGGGCGGATAGGTGCCTTCGAGACCGATCTTCAGGACTCCGGCCTGTTTTACCGAGTCGAGCAGATCTTCGGCATGAGCCGCGACCGCGGTAAAGCTGAGAGCCGAGAGCGCCAACGCGTTTATAAGCAGCTTCGAAAGTTTCATTGAGTGTCTCCTCTGTACTTGAGTATCAGGCTGCGCAACGCAACGATTTCACCATCGCGTCGGCAACCCGGCAGTGTCGCTTCGTGGAACAAGCCGGGTTGCGCGCGTCATCCTAGCACTCCAGAAGTCGCCTGTTTTATCTTTGTTCGGAAGCGGGCGCGCGCGGATGAAACTCCGGCTTCGAAAAATCGCAGCGGCGCGATCTCGTGGTGGATAGACTGAATGCGATCGATGGGCTCTATTGTCCTCGTCCGACCGGCGCCTTCTATGTCTATCCGTCATGCGCGGGAGTGATCGGGCGGCGTACGCCCGACGGACGCGTGATCGCCAACGACAGCGATTTCGTCATGTACCTGCTCGAAAGCCAGGACGTCGGCGTGATCCAGGGCGCGCCACCCCTACGCTCTCACCACAGTCACCCCAGCCGCTTCGATCGGCTTCGTCAATTCCGCGCGGGTCTTCTTCTCGACCACGATGGTCTGCGCGAGTTTGATCTCGCCGATCACGAACCGCGATGCGGCGTTCAGTTTCGACGATGACGCGAGCACGACCGTTTCCGCCGCCCGCGCGGCGAGCGCGCGCTTGATCGCGGCTTCCTCGAAGTCACCGGTGCTCAGCCCAGCGCTGGGATGCACGCCGGTCACCCCCATGAAGTACAGGTCGGCATGGATGCGCGAAATGCCTTCCATCGCCGCGGCGCCGACGGCCACGATCGAATGTTTGTAAAGCCGGCCGCCAATCAGGATCACCTCGACACAAGGATGCGCGGCAAGCGCCGTGGCGACGCTCGGACTATGCGTGACGATGGTCGCGTGCAAATCGGACGGCAGCGCCTGGACCAATAGCGCCGACGTGGTGCCGCCGTCGACGATCACGGTTTGCCCCGGCGCGATCAGTTCGACCGCTCGCCGAGCGATGCGCCGCTTGGCGAGCGTCTCGATGTCCTGACGCTGCTCGAATGACGCGAGCGCCGCCGACGCGGGCAACGCGCCGCCGTGGACGCGCTGCAAGCGCCCCTGCGCGGCCAGTTCGCGTAGATCGCGGCGGATCGTGTCTTCCGACACGCCAAACGCCGCGCTCAGCTCGCCTGCCAGGACCTGCCCGTTGCGCGCGAGTTCGTCGAGGATCGCTTTCTTGCGTTGGGTCGTCAACATTGCATTGCACGAAATATCTTGAAATTGCACGAAGTTGCACGATACCATGAATCATTGTCCATGGTCGACAGGAGGCGCAATGACCGCAACGAAAGACCGGGTTCGCATCGTCGGAACGACCTTGCTATCCGACGACTGGTACACGCTGAAGAAGGTGACGTTCGACTTCCTGCGTCGCGATGGCACATGGCAGCGGCAGAACCGCGAGACCTACGATCGCGGCAACGGCGCGACGATCCTGCTGCACAGTCCGCGCACCGGCAACGTAATACTCACGCGACAATTCCGCATGCCCGCGTTCGTGAACGGTCACGACGGCATGATGATCGAAGCGCCGGGCGGGTTGCTCGACAACGCTTCGCCGGAAGAACGCATCCGGCTCGAAGTCGAGGAGGAAACGGGGTATCGCGTGGGTCAGGTCCACAAGATTTTCGAGGCCTACATGAGCCCGGGATCCGTAACCGAAAAGCTCTACTTCTATGTCGGCGAGTACGATGCGTCGATGCGGGTCAACGACGGCGGCGGCGTCGAGGATGAAGGGGAAGATCTCGAGGTGATCGAAATGCCGTTGCACGCCGCGTTGCGAGCGGTCGACGCAGGGGAAATCGTCGACGGCAAGACGATCATGCTGTTGCAGTACGTCGCCTTGCGTGGGTTTGCGTCAGCGCGCGCAGCCTAGTTGCGTCGCGAGTTCGTGCAGATCGTCGACGATGAAGTCCCACGCCTCGTCCGCCTTCAGATCGCTAGTCTGTTGAGGGCCATGCTCGGTGGGCCGCACGACGAACGCGGTGCTCAAGCCGACGCGCCGGGCAGCGGCGAGATCGTTGTTATGTGCGGCCACGAGGCATAATTCGCGTGGCGCAATGCCGAGAATTTCCGCCGTTTCGCTATAGACCAGCGGCGAGGGTTTATAAGCGCGGACGACTTCGGCACCGAGAATGGCATCCCAAGGCAGACCGGCACGCTTTGCCATGTCCACCATCAGGCGAATGTTGCCGTTGGATAGCGGTGCGATGATGAAGCGCGCCTTCAGGCGCCGCAATGCGTCGACGGCATCGGGCCAGGGGTCCAGCCGATGCCAGGCCAGGTTCAACTCATCGATCTCCGGTTCGGGAACATTGGCGATGCCGAAACGCGCCAGCACTTTGACGAGGTTTTCCCGGTGCAGCACGTCGAGACGCACATACGCTCTGCGTCCGCTACGCACTTCTTCCATCGCGGGCGAATACTCGCGTCGCCATGCGTCCGCGAAGTCAGATGCGTCGAGATTCGGCGCGTGCCGCTGCAGAAACGGTTGCGCTTCGCGCGCGACGCCGCTTCGCCAGTCAACCACGGTTCCGAAGACATCGAACACGAAAGCTTTGATGGCGGTTTGATGTATCGAGTCGATGCCCATGACCTTCCTTTGTGGCTCTGACGGGAACCGCCCATCTTAGATGCGTGTCAGGAACTTCGCGCCAGACCTGGTATCCTGGCGGCATGAAAAAACGCAGGCCCTACCCAACGGATGTATTGGATGAAGAGTGGTATTTCGCTGCTCCGTATCTGACCTTGATGAGCAAAGACGCCCCGCAGCGCCGCTACGAATTGCGCGAGATTGAATCTCTGCGGCTGCCTCTCCCCGCCTTCTGACAATCATTCGAGGGTCGGCGACTTCGTGATTCGGACCGCGGGCGCCGGTACGAGATATCGCCCCCCCGGCACGGCGGCGGCGATATGCAACGCACCGGTTTCGATACGGTCCAGCAAGCCGCGCAGTTTCAGGGCACGCTTTTCGACGCCATGCCAAGACATCATTGCAAAGAGAAGTGTGAGGGCGAGGGAAATCGGAAAATGAACGTACCAGGTGAGGGCGGCCGGGGCAAGCATCGCGGCCACAGTTTGCTGTATCGGGAAACCGTAAAGAAAGATGCCGTATGAGTAGTCACCGCTTGCGACAAAGCGGTGGCGTCTTGGTTGCGTGAGTCCGAGAAAGACGGTCAGATAGGTGGCGGGCAGCGCCGCGAAGTAATCCGCGCCGCGAACGGATAGGCAAATCACTGCGACGAGGCCAGATAGCACACAGAGCCATGAACTCCAGACGATCCGGTTGCGGAACTGGTATGCGCAAACGCCATAGAAGAAACAGAGAACGAGCATCGGTCCGTGTACGGTCATACCAGCCGAACCGGAACGGTGCGCAAGCGCAACGAGTAAGACGTTCGCACCAATCGATGCGGCGAGTAAAAGATGCGGTCGTTGTGCCATGCCGGCATACGACGCAATAGTCAATGCGACGTAACAGGCTAGTTCGAACGGTAACGTCCACAATTGCTGATTGATTGCATCCGGCCAAGGATTGTTGGCGAACATACCTGGCAGCGCGAAATGGACGTCTCCGAGAATGTTCAGGAAGTACGCCCGGAACTCGGGATCAGTGAAATATTGATGAAGTGGAAGCGTGGTAAAGAACGGCCCGATCAGCAATGCGGCGATCAGCGTGTCGACCGCCAATGCGGGTAGCAGCCGCAGTACCCGCAGCCCGCAGAAGGAAACGATCGTGCGGCAACGTTCGAAGCTGCCAGCAACCAGGAAACCGCTCAGAGCGAAGAACATTGGCAAAATTAGCGCGAGCGGTGCTCGTGCAGGCCCGGACCATACTGCTTGAGTGAACTTGTGACCATAACAGACGTTAATGGTGTGGCTCGCGACCACGAGGACGGCGAGCACGAGACGCATGTAGTCGAAACCCGATGGCCTGTTTTTCGCATCGGCAAGCCGCGATCCGAGTGTCGTTGCGAGTGGGGACATCACTCCGTACTCCGTGGGGATGGGTCTTGTACAGCGGTGGCGGGTAGCCTGACGGTGAATGGCATCAGCAGATAATCAACCAGACCGTCAGGTTCATCAGTGTAGTCAAGACCGACATCGGGCCATTCGCCTTTCTTCGGGAAGTGTGCGGTCCCAAACAATACGTCCCATACGGTCACGACTGCAGCGAAATTTCGGTTGTAATGGCGCAACTCGACTGAATGATGAATTCGATGAAATCGATTGTCTGGGAACAGATAGGAAATCGGGCCAAAGCTGATGCGTGTATCGGCGTGCTCGAAGGTGCCCTGAATGAGTATCACCATGCCAATCAACGACCATAGGAAAGGAGGATGGAAGTCGATCAGTAGTGCCATTGGAAGCGTGACAACCAGGGGACGGAGCAACTCCTCCGATACATGCATATTGCAGTTCCACACATTCATCTCGCGAATCGAATGGTGGACCTGGTGGAACCGCCACAAGAAACCGAACGTATGCTGCGCGCGATGGAACCAGTAGTACAGCAAATCACCAATCAGTAACGCCCCAGCGATAGCAAGTGCGATGCCGGTGGCGCGCCAGACTGGCCGCGGCGAATCCAATACGCCGTCAAGCGCTATCGAGAAAAGCGGTCGGATATGCAGTGCGACGATCACAGAATGATAAATTTCGAAGAAAAGCCCACCTATAAACAAATAACAAATGTGAAACAGAATGCCGCGCGCGCGTGATGCAAACGACACCTTGCCATACGGCAGCATTATCTCGACGGCGACGCAGAGAATAGAGGCAACAGCTACGCGCTCTCCCGCACGCAAGGTATGAGCAACATAAGTCAACACATCGAACGTTTGCATCTTTTTCCCCGATTCGAGATGTGGAGGTCTTCGAATGCTGTGCTGCACAACGCTGCTATGAGGATAGTGGGACACGGGTGCTCTCGGGGGCGCATCACACCGTCAGTTTCGGCCATCATTCAGCGGGTATTGCCTATATGTAATACGAATTATGTTTTATGGCCGTACGTAAACGGCGGTTTCAAGGTCGAAGCGCAACGGCGGGTTTAATGCTTAGAGCCTTGAGGTTGAGCTGCTGAAGCAAGTGTTGGGGCAAAGACCTCGAATGGCGAATGGAAGGCGCGTTTGATCGTTTCGTGACGGTCTACGCGGCGAAATATCCGAAGGCAACGGAAACGTTGAAGAAGGACCGGAAAGCCTGCTGGCGTTTTACGACTTCCCGGCTGGAGCACTGGCAGCATTTGCGGACCACGAATGCGATCGAGTCGACGTTCGCGACGGTGCGACACCGTACGACGCGCACGCGCAACTGTGTGTCGCGACCCACCTTCCTTGGTCTGGCATTCAGGCTGATCGAGGAAGCCGAGAAAACCTGGCGCCGCGTCAACGGGCCCGAAAAGATCAAGCTGTTGCTGGAAGGCATTGCCTTCAGGGATGGCGAACCGGTGAAAGACGATCAACCGGTTCAGCAGAAACTCGCCGCCTGAAGTCCCCGCTCATCAAGTTGCCTATACACCATGCATGGACGCCCCCGGCTTGCCAAGTCTCGTTTGCAACGGATTGAGGTAACGATTGCAGCCATGCATCCGGACTTCAATGGCCGGCGTAGGCCGGCGGTCCCTGATGCGTTGCAATCATCGATCATCTAAAAAGGACGGGGACGCTATGGCGACCGGGGACGCTTCGACCGCAACGCAGTCCGTATGGGGCGATGCATCTGCTAAACGAGTGTCAACCGTCTACGGGTTTTGCCTGGTCTCGTGCATGTCGATTCCCGCAACGCGGGCGCGTCGTGACAGTATGTCCAACCCCTCCAGTGAAAGGCACACTCATCATGGCTACCGGAACCGTCAAATTCCACCGTGTTTTGCGCACGACGCCCGAGCATATCTATCGCGCATTCCTCGAACCCGCCGCGATGGCGAAATGGCTACCGCCGTATGGCTTCACCTGCGACGTGCATCAGATGGATGCGCGCGTCGGCGGCACCTACAGGATGTCGTTTCATAACTTCGGCTCGGGCAAGGGGCACTCGTTCGGTGGCGAGTACATCGAACTGGTGCCGTTCGAGAAGATCCGCTATTCGGACCATTTCGACGACCCGAATCTGCCCGGTCAGATGCACACGACCGTTTCGTTGCGGCAGGTGTCGTGCGGGACCGAACTGAACATCGTGCAGGAAGGCATCCCCGAGATGATTCCGGTCGAGATGTGTTACCTCGGCTGGCAGGAGTCGCTCGCGCAACTGGCGAAGCTGGTCGAGCCGGAGATTGCGGACTGACATTCAATAACAGCCGCTTGCTCCCTTTCACTCAACCATGCGCGCGATGCGCTGACCTTTACGGCGTCGCGCGCTGAATCTCCGCACCGGGACTCGAGCTCGATACCCATCGAGCCGCTAAAAGATAAAACCGGTATTCACGAACTTCGAGTGATGATTCGTGACCATCGTATCGAACAGCGTCTTGTTCAGGTCGGTCTCCTTGGCCGCGACCATGGAGCGAATCGAGAACGCGCGCAACGCATCGGTGACCGATAGCGTACCTTCCGCAGAATCCTTGCGGCCGGCAAACGGAAAGACGTCTGGGCCTCGCTGGCACTGGCTGTTGAGATTGACGCGGCACACCTGATTGACGAGCGGGTCGACCAGCGAGCCAATTTGGGCAGCGTCGGTGCCGAAAATGCTGACCTGCTGACCGTGGTCCGAAGTGATGACATACTCGAGTGGTGTATCAATGTCATCGAACGGCACGACTGGGATGATCGGTCCGAACTGCTCCTCACGATAGAGCATCATCCCTTCCTTCACGGGGTACACCACGGCCGGATAGAAAAGAGTTTTGCAGAACACGCCACCCCCTTCGTTCACGACCGCCGCGCCTTTCGCTTTCGCATCGTCAATTGCCTGAGTCATGTAGGCCGTGCGATGCATGCCCGGCAGCGGTGTAATGGACACACCCTGTTCCCACGGCATGCCGACCTTGAGATTTTTGAGCGCTGCGTTAAAGCGCTGAAGAAACGTATCGGCGATCGAGCGGTGCACCATCAATATCTTGAGCGCTGTGCACCGTTGACCATTGAACGACAACGTACCGAGCAGACATTCCTTCACGGCGAGGTCTATGTCGGCGTCAGCCAACACAATCGCGGCGTTTTTGGCGTCAAGGCCGAGAACGGCGCGTAGCCGATGCGACTTTGGGTGCTGTTTTTTCAGGTGGTCTGCAACCTTGCTTGAGCCGATGAGGGCAAGCACGTCGATCTTTCCTGAGGCGAGCATGTGTGGCACCACCACCGCACCGGGTGCATAAATCGTGTTGACGACGCCTTTCGGGAAAGCAGAGCGGAAAGCCTCGAGCAGTGGAAAGAACAGCAGCGTGCCATATTGGGGCGGCTTGAACACGACGGTGTTGCCCATCAGCAATGCGGGAATGAGCGTCGCGAACGTTTCGTTCAGCGGATAGTTGTAAGGCCCCATGCACAGTACGACGCCCAGCGGGGTGCGGCGAATCTGGCCGATGGTGCCCTCGGCGATGACAAAGCGCGAGTTGCTATTGTCTAGCTCCTTTAGCGCCGAGATAGTGTCTTGCATATAGCTGATGGTGCGGTCGAACTCCTTCTGCGAATCGGCAAGGCTCTTGCCGATTTCCCACATGATCAGATTCACAATCTCATGGCGCCTGGCCGCCATGAGACGAATGAAGTCTTGCATGCAGCCGATGCGCTGCGCGACTGTCATCGTTGGCCACTCACCGCGGCCGTGATCGTAGGCTCGCACGGCCGCGTTCAGCGCGGCATCGCTCTCGACCTCGCCCATGACCGGATAACTGCCAATTACGACCTGTTCAGCGTCGCCGGAGGCTTGTCGCACGCAAACTGGCGACTGCACGCTCTTGCAGGCGCCATCCCATGCCTTCAGTTCTCCATCGACGAGCGAGACGCGCTGATGAATCGGCTCCGCGAGGCGGACGGAATCGGGAATATCGTCGGTGACTGGAAACAACTGCCGGAGGTTCTCGAAGTCAATATTTGCCACGTTTCGCTCCTATGTTCGTGCAGTACGCGGTGGTCCGCCAGGTGTTGGGCATTGCTCGAACGCAATCAATGCGACCGTGCCTGCCCGCTGGTGACGTAACGGTACCTGTCGGACCGATCATTGGGTCGTGCGCAAGCGACTGTGCCGGTGTTTGGTGGCTGTGCTTCGCGGCGGGCGCAAGACACAGAGAGAAGCATAGCTAATGGCAGAGAACAGAGTTGAAGACGAACCGTGTTCAACACCTGATAAACGGTGAAGTCGGTTCCGACAGTGATATCACGTGGCGCGGCGCGGCACCGCCGAGCTTGCGGGCGAGCTTAGTCAGTAGCTGCGGAAATGTCCTCGTAACCGGATTCGATTAGATTCGTCATCGTGGTCTGCAGTTCGACCAACGGCGTAGCGGTCACTGCGGTCGCTACCCCGTCGGATTTCGGAAGCAGTCCGGCGAATGCCGCCATTCCCGTCCCGCATGCTGTTAGGAGTATGGTGGCAGCAAGTACGGCTGCACTGCCGCGCAGCGCTTGCTTGGGAGCGAAGTCCGCAAAACATCGCATCATGGCTATCTCCGGTTGACGCAGTTTCTGGACGCAAAGACCGTGCCGACGGAGGGGCTGTCAGGCAAGCGTGCCGCTAACGGGCTGCGTAGGCGTTGAATGCGCGCGTGACAGTGGCGACGTGGACTCGGTGGTGGGACTCGCCCTACACTTTGACCGGGCAGCGACGGTCCGAAACCAACATTTCGCTGCGGAGAATTGCGCCCGCATGTTCCTGAACATTGCCCGGCAAGCGTTCAGGGATTGTCCTGTGCCGCTCGCTTGACCAACCGTATGTGCGAGGCAGCGAGGAACCCGGCGATAGTTCACTTGTTGCGAAGTCCACGTGACACTTCTGCGGCCTACGCACCGATATACTGTTTCCTCCTACCGAACAGCTGTACTAACATCGAGTAACGGTTCGAGCATTGACGACCGGGCGGGCGGGGAGGCGAGTGTGTTTTTCCCTTGGAGAGCCAGGATGAAAGAAAACTCATCTCGTGAAATCGTCGAACTGCTGACAAAAGTGGTCGGACGCAGCGCCACGCATGTACCTAGGGGGCAGAGCCGCCGCAGTGCCTCAAAAGCGATTGACCGGCTTGAAGAGATCAAACGGAACTCCGCGTTTGCTCGCCAATACGAATCAGCACCGGAACCGCTACGCGAATTGGTGATGAGGCGGGCCGTAGAAGTCCACGACCTGGCGATTGCACGAGATTACGCGAGCGCCCTCAGTGCCCTCAGTGCGGTTGTCGATTTCCTCTATCAACATCTTGTAGACGACTCCGGCTCAGCAACGCCGCCGAGCAAACTGGCAAGCATCGATTTGAATGCGGTTCACCGGGCTCTTCAATTCGGAGGTCTTCCGGGACAGTCGCAGCAGGACCCAGATGACGACAACCCACCGCCAGTGCGTCGCTGAACTTGCCAAGGGATAATCTCCGATGCTCTCGGGCCTATCGAAACTGCTGGACAAAGCATTTATCCTCGGCTTCTTTTTGCCGGCCCTGCTTGGCTTTACAGGCTTTCTCGCGGCAAACGCCGATATCCCGGCATTTTGCGATTTGCTACTCAAAGCGACCTCGGACAGCGACAAGGTTGGAAGCCTGTTCTCTTTCCTCATCATCGTATGGGTCCTATCGCTGATCCTGTTGGTATTGAACAACTGGTTTTATCAGGTCCTCGAAGGATACAAATGGCCATTCAATCGCGAGGCCTGGAAGCGCGATGAGCGAAATCGCCGCAATCGTCAACTGGACCTCATAGAACGCCTCCGTACGGAACTCGCTACAGAGAACAGTACAATCGAGCGGCTTAAAGCCTCAAAGGAATCGTTGGAATACAGAAAGGCTGAATCGAACCGAGCCACCGTAAGGGCGAGGCTGTACCGCAACCAGGAGCGGAACGCCCGTGATTTCCCCCGGCATGAAAATCTCGTTCTTCCTACGGCCTTTGGGAACACGTTGCGTGCATTCGAGGGTTACTCGAGCGAAGTCTATAAGGTTGACAGCATATTCGTATGGCCGCGTCTTCTTGCAGTCATCCCAAAGGACTATCAGGCAATCATCGCCGATGCGAGAGCGCCAGTCGACTTTCTGGTCGGACTCGTCGTTCTGGGTACCTTTACGTCCATCTTTACCTTGGTGCGAGCGATTGACATCTGGCTTGCCGACGGACTGGCCGGTAATTACCTGTTGGCGGATCTTTTTCAGAACGCTGCGATTGCGGCCGCCATTGCGGCAATTGCGTATCGGCTTGCGATTCTAGAGGCAAGAAGCTGGGGCGACGTTGTCAAATCAGCGTTTGACCTTTATCTGCCGGCACTCGCTGAGAAATTAGGTTTTGTTCTCCCGACGTCCCAGGCCGCACAGCGGGAGTTCTGGGCGGCATGGAGCACGCAGTTCCGCTTCCATGCACCGGCAAATACCGCGTGGTGGACACGTATCAAGCCGGTGACGCCAGCAGCAACGACGAAGGCGGATTGGGAGGCGACAGACTCGGCAGGCGAAACCGACGAGGTGCGCGGAGGTTGACTGTCGAACCCGCGATTCGTGTCGAGCAGAGCTTTTGTTTGCGGACTGACAGCGACAGCGACCAGAGGCAATTGCGCTGCGTCTTATCCGGCCTGGAGTTACGTGCATCATGACGCCACAGTTCGATACCGATTTACGGACCAGACTGGTCAGGGTATATGGCCACGTGCAGGGGGTAGGTTACCGGCAGGCTTGCATCAACGAGGCCACGGCTCGAGGCATCACGGGTTGGGTGCGCAACCGGATGGACGGTTCGGTCGAGGCTGTGTTGCAAGGACACGCTGAAGAACTCGAGCGAATCTGCCATTGGCTGGTTGACGGTGCCCATGCAGCTCTGGTGGACCGTCTGGAAGTCCAGGAACTATCGCCACCAGTAGCCAGGTTCGATGAATTCAAGCTCGCCGCGACGGTCTAGTTGAGTTGAGTCAACCCGCTCGCCCTAAGGCTTGAGCGCGGAAGCCAGAACGCAGCTCATCGGAAGCCTGAGGTCCCCCCTATCGCTGCGATACGCCTGCGCCTCGTGTGCGACGGCCCGTTCAATAGAAGCTAGCGCGGCCGGCGTCTGCGCGTGTAGCAACGCGGAAACCCGCACGCCACCACGCAGGAGTGCATGAAAAGGTGTAGTGGGAGCACGAAGCACGAGCGTGAGGTCCAACTCCCGCACCTCCGGTTGGACGAACCCGGCATCGAGCAACAGGCGCTTCGATTCCTCCCAATCGCTGAATCGGAAGAAGGGTGGTCCCGGCGGGACGGGTACGTCGGTCGTCCCGTGTTCCTCGATCGCCTTCAACACCATGCCGAAGCCAACCGCCTTGTTCGGTGTCGCCCATACCGTGAAGGCGATTCTGCCGTTAGGTTGCAGTACACGAAACGCCTCCGCGAGTGCGCGCTCGGGGTGCGCAAAGTGCAACATTCCGAAGCTGATCCCCACTGCCGAGAAGCTTGCGTCGGGAAATGGCAAATCCTCCGCGTCGCCGACGCGAAACTCAAGTGCCGGAAAGACGCGTCTCGCCTTGTCGACCATCGCGACCGAAAAATCCACGCCGGCGACATCCGCGCCGCTGCGCGCGGCGGCCGCCGCGAGGTAGCCCGGGCCGCAGGCGACGTCGAGAAAACGGGCTCCCCGCCGAATGCAGAGGGTCTCGAGCATGGCCTGGTTCGACTGGGCGGTCAAATCGCCAAAATACTCATGATAGGCCTGCGCGACCCGCTCCCAACCTTCGTGCTCGAAGGTACTGAAGTCGAGTTGTCCCATGCTTACCCCCACCGGTTTTACACGTTGGCAACCTTTAGCGCATGCCTATGTTCCTCGTAATCCGTATGTCTGGCTATCGGGGAAACAATCAGGCGGCGACAGAGACAGCGAACAAATGTGTGGTGCGACGCACAACCAACGTCGTCTAAAGCCGCCAGACTTTCGCGCGCGTCGGCGCTGGCTGACGCACCCCCACGAACCAATACGCCTGCTTTCTCTCTGGCGCTTCGCATTTCAGCGCCAGGTCGCGAAACGCGTCACTTGCGTTAGACTGGCTCGAGCAACCGGGAGGAGACCTGGATGATACGCAAGACGCTTAATGCCTCGCAGCTTCAGCAGGAGGTCAGTCGGCGAATCCATCGACTGCAGGAAATCGTCGAGGATGGCGTGAAGATTCGCGTGCCGCGGCCGCAATTGCAAGAGGCTGACAAGACAGGCTGCAACTGGAATATGACCCACTTCGGTAACGCGATCGGCTTCGAGCGCGACATCGAGGGCGTACTCAAGGCCATGCGTGCAGAATACAACCTCAGTACCGAAGTGAAGGACACCAACAACCCGTTCGGGGACTAGTCGCGAAAGTTACAACCAGCGCGGCTCGCGCGTGAACGCCACCGTCAGCCAGCGGTCCGGGCCCGATTCGCCGATTGCGCGCGAGATCCTGTCGCGGATCTGATCGAGCTGGCGGACGCCGGCGTGCTCCATCGCCTCGGGCAACACGATATGCACCTCGACGAACAGGCCGCGGCCGACGCGCGTCGCGTAGTGCGAGTGCTTGACGAAGCCGTAGTAGGCGGTCAGTTGTTGCATCAGGTCGCGCAGTCCGCGCTCCAGATCCGGCGGCGTGATCAGCAACACTTCCTTGACCGCGCCGATCACGGTTCCGATCGGCATCGGGATCAGGACGAGCGTCAGTAGTGCGAGCACGCCGGGGTCGATGTACGGTGTCAGGTGGCCGTGCCCGATTCGTTCGAGCAGCCATGCAATCAAAAACGCCAGCAACAGCGCCGCGCTGACGCACGCCGACATCAGCCAGCTCTTGATGTCGAGCCCTATCAGTTCGGAGTCGATCGCGCGATTCACGCGCCGCTCGCGCAAGAACATGACGAAGGCGAACGTGGCAACCACCACTGCGTAGAAGACGCCCCAGCCGAACTCGAGCTCGTGGCCGCCGTCGAGCAGGCCTTTGACCGCGTTGATGAAAGCATAAAAGCACAGCACCGACAGCAGATTGCCGTTGAACACGAGCACGAGCGGCTCGATGTGCCAGAAGCCGTGCTGGAAGCGTCGACTGCTCTCCTGCCGAAGCGGGCTCCATCGAGGAGCCCGCGTGCTTCATGAATAGAGGAGCCGGCTCAGGTCTGGTTGCACCACAGATCGTCAATCGCGCGGATTGCCAGCAAGTATCCGTTTGCGCCAGCCCCGCAAATTACCGCGGTAGCCGCCACCGAAATCGTCGAGTGACGATATTCCTCCGAGCGTCGGTGGATGTTGGTGATATGCAATTCCACTACTGGTCGGCGGATGAGCTTGACTGCGTCGAGCACCGGAATCCGACCGAATGAAAAGCCGGCTGGATTGATGATCAGCGCGGCGTCCTGCAAGAACGCTTCCTGGATCCAGTCGATCAACTCGCTTTCGCTGTTCGTTTGTCGGAATACGCAGTCGAACTCGAGGGCGTCGGCCAGCGCGAGGCAGTTCTGTTCGATGTCCTTTAGCGTAGTGCTGCCATAAAGATGAGGCTCCCGCGCGCCCAGCATGTTCAGGTTGGAGCCATTGAGGATGTAGAGTTTGCGAGTCATGGTGTCAGTGGGTAGAAGAGCGTTCCAGGGCCGTGTCTTTGGTTTCCCGGGATATTGCGATCATCAGGAAGGAGATCAGGTTCAGCGAGCCGCAGACCGCTACGATGGCCCAAGGGGAACCGTTAAAGGCATTGAGCAGCGCCACGGCGACGATTGGCATCGGGCCGCCGGTGAGCAGGTTGGCTCCCGAGTACGACAGTGCGGATCCCGTGTAGCGCGCATCGGTCGGAAATGACTCGGCGAACCACACCGGCTGGATGCCACTCTGGAACTGTGTGAAGCCGAGGAAGGCGCCCATCACGGCCATCGTCATGGCGATCGAGTTCTGGTTCAGAATCGGAAAGTAGATCAGGCAGCAGATCAGCGTGCAGAACGAGCCGATCATCAGCGCACGTTTGCGTCCGATCCGATCGCTCAGATAACCGCCCGCCAGCGCTCCCGCGATGGCACAGACATTCGCAACCATCAGCAGCATGAAACCGGTCTGCTTTGGTACGCCGAGGTGTTTCGTCAGATAGCTGAGCGAGAAAACCACGATCAGATAAAACAGTGCGGCGGGGCCACAGAAGAACAGCGTCAGGCGAAGCGCGGTGCGCCAGTGATATTTGAAAACGGTGCCTAGCGGATTGGCAGCGCGTGTGGGCGAGCCACTCTTCCTGAGCGCCTCGAAGGCCGGTGTCTCGCTAACCTTCCTGCGGATGTAGATGCCCAGCAGCACCAGCACAAAACTTGCGAGGAACGGGACTCGCCATCCCCAGGAGTCGAAATCGTCCGATGAAAGCAACGCGGCCAGTGTAAAGAGCGAGAAGTTGGCGAGAATCTGGCTGAGTGGCGAGCAGATGCCAAGCAGGCCCGAATACCAACCGCGTCGGTTAGCAGACGCATGCTCGACCGCCATCAGTTGCGCGCCCGTCGACTCGCCGCCAAGCGCGAATCCCTGGATGATGCGCAGTGTCACCAGCAACGTCGGCGCGAAGATGCCAACCTGGTGGTAAGTGGGCAACAGCCCCATCAGGAACGATGAAGCTCCCATTACCGACACGGTGATAAGCATCAGTTTGCGGCGTCCCCAACGGTCCCCGAGCATCCCGCAGATCACGGCGCCTAGCGGGCGTGCGGCCAGCCCTGCCCAGAAACTAGCCAACGACGCGAGCAGCGAGGCGGTCGGGTCCAGCGATGGAAAAAACAGCTTTGGAAAGATCGTGGCCGCGACCACACCATACAGCGCGAAGTCGAACCATTCGAGCGCCGTTCCGACGGTTGCGCCTGCCACCGCCCGACGCGCCATCAAGTGAGCCTGCGCGGACTGTTGTTCCGCGGCAAGGGCTGAATCAGCAAAAAATGACATGTTGTCTCCTGAATTCCTCATATGTCGAACCGTTCGTTTCTGGCGACGAACAAGTGCTATTGTTTGCGCTCGGAAAGCGAGGCGTTCCGCACCGGAACTGCATTGCACATAATGAAAATCACGCGAAATGTCGCTCAAAAACGGCCTGAGAATTCTTGATTTCCTGGCGACGCAAGCCGAAGGCGCGGGTCTTCTGGCGATTGCCGACGCTTTGTCCCTGCCCCGCAGCACGTGCCACCGCGTGCTCGCCGAGCTCATCGAAGGCGGCTATGTCAGGCAACTGGTCGATCACAGCCGCTACATTCTGACGATGCGTATGACGTCGAACGGGCTGGAATTCCTGAGCCTGACGGGCATCGCGGATATCGCCCAGCCGATCATCGAACGCGTCGCTGCGCAGACAGGTGAACTGGCGCGGCTGTCGTTGGTGGACGGCGAAGCAATCATCTGGGTGGGGAAGGCGGACGGACAGCGCATCGGCTTTCGCTACGATCCTGACATGGGCCAGGCAGCACGACTTTCATGCACGTCGACCGGACACGCATGGCTGATGACAATGACTGACGAACAGGCGGCGGCACTGGTTTTGAAGCAGGGTTTTGGACAGCCCAATGAGTTTGGACCCAATGCGCCGACGACGCTCAAGGCGCTGCTGGGCTTCCTGCACGCTGCGCGCGTGCGTGGCTACGCGATGATCGACGAGGTGTTTGCCCCGCGCATGTCAGCGGTGGCGGTGCCCGTGGTGAGCGGCTCGCGTTGCGTCGGCGTCATCAGTTTGGCCGGTCCGCGGGTGCGGCTGACGACCGAGAAGATTCACGAGTACTCGATGCTGCTGCGCGAGGCGGCGAATGAACTGGCCCAGCTAAGCAATATGGCGGGATTCCCGAGTCGGCCGCCGCTCGGCAAGGGATGACGAGACACAAGTGCAAAGCCATCCGAGCGGCGAACTTCGTCCGCTTCGCGCCGAACTGCGGTCTCCGATACGTTGGCGCAGATGACCGAACGTCTTCCTGCCGGATGCGCAACTGACGGTCGGGCGCCATGCTGCCATCACACTCGGGCTTCGCCCCAAAACCCGCAAGTGGCCGGACTAGACGGTCGATCCTGTTGGATATGACCAGGCGAGATGGTGCTGAACGGAGGCTAGCTTGTTATTCCTTGTCATAACGGCGCACTGGAACGCGGCTATCGGCGCGAGCTACGATGAAGCACAACGACGGCGTGTAAATTACGCCTTTTTCACGTAGGCGTTACACCACCCTTTTGCGTAGACCAGCTTGCCCCCGTAGGTCGGACACGGCCCAATCGTGGAACCGGGTTTGCCTTGATACAGTTGGCAATTGGCGCAGGTCTGCCCTGTCTGGTACCGAGGGAATTTCGTCTTGTCGACCTTCGACGCGTCCATCTTGTATCCGAGGGCCAGTGCGGTCGGATCGTTTTCGGACAGCACAGGCGCGTCCGCGTTTGACTTTGTCGAGAGAACCGTCGTTGAGGCGACGGATGCGGCAAGTATCATGAAATGACGGCGAGAGAGCGACACGATCGAAACTCCTTTCGAGACACGATCAGACGGTGGCAAAGTGACGGTGAACCGGTCAATCGCAAACCGGCCTCGTCATAACATGAGCAATCAGCATACCTGTCGATTGTCGAACACCAGTTTCGCAGCCGGCCTGTTGGGTGAAATATCACATGCGATATATTGAAAGCCGAGGCATGACCGAGCCACAGAGGATCGATCGTGGAACTGGATGTGACGCAGAAGCTGATCGGTACGAGGAGCAGGATATGAAGATGACCTTGCGCGGCCCGCTATCGTTGTGAACCGGACCAAAGCGAAGCCCGGAGAACTCCAGAAGCGGCCCTGGGTCTCGCGCCGAGTTTTCGGCTGTGAGACCGCGCTCGCTTGAGTGCGCTGTGCCGCGTTACTCTCGTGTCATCCGTCTACCGGCGAACGCATGTCATTGCGGCTTGAGGTGCAGATCGTTGCTCACGGATTGCACCCCCGGCACGCCGTGGGTCACCGCAAGTGCTTCCAGAATCTGTGCCTCTGAATCCACGTATCCCGACAACTGCACGACGCCTCGATACGTTGCCACGCTCATCGGTAACGATCGTAGCGCGGGGTCCGCGACAAGCGCCTGCTTCACCCGGCGGGCGAGCGTAGCGTCGTCGGTGGCGATTGCCCCCGGCGCGGTCGCGGACGGCGTCGCCGTCGCCGTCGACTTACAGCCGTTGGTGAACACGAACGCGGGCAACGCGAACATCGCGACGATCAGCAACCGGCCTTTGATGTATGGCGCGTTTCGCATGTCGGTTATGACATCCAAATCCGTTCATTCGTACATTCAAACGTCGACACAAAAACATCGCTGCCGTGGCGCTCGCGGCAAAGTATGCACGGACGGCATGGGCCATGCTGATACGAAACCAGGCCTTTCAGGCTAGCCATGTACCTGCACGATCCAGCGTGACGGAATGACAGATTCAGCGATTAGCAGCGAAACAGCATTCACTTACCATCACAAGCTGTGTCATACGTTGGGCGGTACGTTTAACCTGCCGTATACGGCACACTACACCCACAGCGCCGCGCCCGATGCGCTTGCGCGCGTCGCACGCGCGCTCGGCGGCAAGCGCGCGGCCGACGCGGGTCCGCTGCTGTTCGAACTGAACCGCGCGCTCGGCATTCCGATGGCGCTCGCGC
Source organism: Paraburkholderia sp. MM5496-R1 (assembly GCF_050436205.1). Taxonomy (NCBI): domain Bacteria; kingdom Pseudomonadati; phylum Pseudomonadota; class Betaproteobacteria; order Burkholderiales; family Burkholderiaceae; genus Paraburkholderia; species Paraburkholderia sp. MM5496-R1. The sequence continues at coordinate 894,396 of NZ_JBNDLT010000001.1, read as the reverse complement.
AGATCGGCATGCCCGAGTAGGGACTCGACGAAGCGGCCGATCTCGCGTGCAAGAATCCGTATGCGAACCCGCGTCCCGTGGCGCGCGACGCGATCCGCGCGCTGCTGCAACGTGCGTGGCAGGGCGCCGAACTCGCCTGAGCATTGGCCAACGCAGCGCCGCCAGAACAATCGATGGAGGAAGACATGTCGACAGACAGCAAAGGGGCCGAGCAGGCCCTGACCGAGCAGGTGGTAGCAAGCTTCGCGGGCACGCCCGACGAACGGCTGCGCACGCTGATGCAAAGCCTCGTGCGGCACATGCATGCGTTCGTGCGTGAAGTCGAGCCGACCGAGGCCGAATGGATGGCGGCCATTCGCTTTCTGACCGACACCGGCAAGATGTGCGATGACCTCGTGCGTCAGGAATTCATCCTGTTGTCGGATACGCTCGGCGTATCGATGCTCGTCGACGCGATCAATCACCGTCTCGCGACGGGCGCGACCGACACCACCGTATTCGGTCCGTTCTATATTCGCGGCATGCCCGAGCGCGCGTACGGCGAGAACATCGCGTTCACGCCGGGCACGCCCGCACTCGTGCATGGGCGCGTGCTGTCGACGGACGGAGAGCCGCTTGCCAACGCGGTGCTCGACGTCTGGCAGACCGCCGATAACGGCATGTACTCGGGGCAGGACACCGAGCAGCCGCACGGCAATCTGCGTGGACGTTTTCGCACCGACGCCGAAGGCCGCTACGCGATTTCGACGATCGTGCCGGTCAGTTATCCGATTCCGACCGACGGCCCGGTCGGCCGCATGCTCGAAGCGACTGGACGGCATCCGTGGCGACCCGCGCATCTGCACTTCATGATAGATGCGCCGGGGCATCGGACACTGGTCACGCATGTGTTCGATCGCGAGGATCCGTATCTGGATTCGGACGCGGTGTTCGGCGTGAAGCCCTCGCTGATGGTCGACTATCGCGAGTGCTCCGCGGATCACGAACTCGCGCGCCGCTTCGGTTTCGATGGACCGTTCCGCGAAGCGCGCTACGACTTCATCCTCGATCGGAGTTGATGACGATGGCACGTTTTTTCGCGGTATTCGCGACCGACAAGCCCGGCATGCGCGAAGTGCGCGAACGGGTGCGTCCGGTGCATCGGACGTGGTTGCGCGGCAATCCGCATCGTGGCGTGTTCGTGCGCCTCGGCGGTCCGACGCTCGCGCCGCAATGCGATGCGATGAACGGCGTGTTGCGGGTCGTCGAAGCGGAGCGTATCGACGATGTGATGGAGTTCGTCAGCAACGATCCGTATATGCAGGCGGGGCTATTCGATTGCGTCGAGATCCGTCCGTGGGACTGGAGCCTCGGCAATCCGGAACGGAGAGTCTGAGCGATGAACGAAACACCGCTGTGCCCGCTTGCCGACGTGCCCGACGGCGGCGCGCGGGTCGTCGATGCCACGGCCGCCGGCGTGCCCGTCGTGGTCGTGCGGCGTGGCGAGCAGGTGTGGGCTTACGCGAACCGTTGCGCACATTTCGGTGCCGCTCGATTTCGAGCCCGGCGATGTGCTGTGCTATCGCGCGCAGGTGTTGATGTGCGCGCATCACAGCGCGCTGTTGTCAGGCGTGATCCTCGTGCTGCCGGAGGCCGAGAGCGAACACACGGTGTATCTGTGAACCGCGCCGCTACTTCAACCGCCCCGCCAAAAACTGCTGCAACCGCTCACTGCGCGGATTCGTCAGCACCTGATGCGGATGGCCTTGCTCCTCGATCTTGCCCTTGTGCAGGAATACGACATGATTCGACACGTTGCGCGCAAAGCCCATTTCGTGCGTGACGACGATCATCGTGCGGCCTTCTTCGGCGAGCGCCTGCATCACACGCAGCACTTCGCCGACGAGTTCGGGATCGAGCGCCGAAGTCGGTTCGTCGAACAGCATCACTTCCGGCTCCATCGCAAGCGCGCGAGCAATCGCGACGCGCTGCTGCTGACCACCGGACAGATGGGACGGATATTTTTTCTCCGTGCTGGCCGGCAAACCGAGCTTGGTCAGATACTTCCGAGCGCGTTCCTCGGCTTGCGCGCGGCTCAATCCCAGCACGCTGATCGGCGCCTCGATGATGTTCTCGAGCGCCGTCATATGCGCCCACAGATTGAAATGCTGGAACACCATCGACAGACGCGTGCGCATCGTTTGCAACTGCTTCGGATGGGTCACGCGTAGCGAGCCGTTGCGATCCCTGCTCGTGTTGATTTCCTCTCCGTTCAGCGTGATGCGCCCGGCGCACGGCGATTCGAGAAAGTTGATGCACCGCAGGAAGGTGCTTTTCCCGGAGCCGCTCGACCCGATGAGGCTAATCACGTCGCCCGCCTTCGCCTTCAGCGAGACGCCCTTCAATACCTCGTTGTCGCCGAACTTCTTGTGCAGATCGTCGACCGTCAGCTTGTACATGCTCGTATGCTCCATCATGACGCGAATGCGTCCGGGTTTAATGCGCTTGCGGTTTCAGATAAGCCAGCAATCGGATTTCCATCTTGCGGAAGCCCCAGATCAGCGCGAACACGATCGCCGCATACAGGATCGCCGCGATGCCGTACGCCTGGAACGTCGCGTAGGTCGCGGAGTTGACGTCGCGCGCCACTTTCAGAATGTCGGGGACGGTCGCCGTGAACGCGAGTGTCGTCGCGTGCAGCATCAGGATCACCTCGTTGCTGTACGAGGGCAGTGCCCGGCGCAGCGCCGAAGGCAGGATGATGCGTGTGTACAGCTTGAACTTCGACATGCCGTAAGCCTGGGCCGCCTCGATTTCACCGTGCGAGGTCTCCCGGATCGAACCCGCGAAGATCTCGGTGGCATACGCGCATTCGTTCAGCGCGAACGCGAGCAGCGTGCAGTTCATCGCATTGCGAAAGAAGCTGTCGAGCATCTGGTGCGAATGGACGAAATGCAGACTGTAGAGGCCCGTGTAGATCAACAGCAACTGAACGTATAAAGGCGTGCCCCGGAAGATGTAGGTGTAAAGCCAGACGGGTCCGGAGATGTAGCGGTTGCGCGACGCGCGCGCGATCGCGAGCGGCACGGCCAACACGAAACCCAGCACGATCGACGCAACCAGCAACCACAGCGTGATGACGAGGCCGGTGTAGTTGAAGCCGTCCGTGAACAGGTAGTTCTGCCAGTATTGACGAGTCAGTTCGATCACAGCGTGGCCCTCCGTACGCCGATCGAGTAGCGCTTCTCGAGGCGGTTCAATAGCAGATTCGAAATGGTGGTGATGGCGAGGTAGATGGCCCCGGTCGCCAGCGTGAAGAAGAAGAACGACTGCGTGCTCTTGCCGGCGTCCTGCGATGCCTTGACCACGTCCGCGAGACCGATGATCGACACGAGCGCGGTGGCCTTCACGAGCACCTGCCAGTTGTTGCCGATGCCGGGCAGCGCGAAGCGCATCATCTGCGGGAACAGGATGCGCGTGAACACGCGCCGCGCGCTCATGCCGTACGCGAAGCCCGCTTCGATCTGCCCGCGCGGCACGGAGAGAAACGCGCCGCGGAAGGTTTCGGTGAAGTACGCGCCGTAAATGAAGCCCAGCGTGATCACACCGGCGAGAAACGGATCGATGTCGATCTGCTCCATGCTGAACATGTCGGTCAGATCATTGAGCCAGATCTGGATGCTGTAGAACAGCAACAGCATCAGCACGAGATCGGGCACGGCGCGGATCAGCGTCGTGTACATCGTGCCGATGCGCGAGATCGCACGGTTGGTCGACAGCTTCGCGGCGGCGCCGAGAAGTCCCAGCGCAAACGACGCCGCGAGCGACAGCACCGCGAGCTTGATGGTTACCCACGTGCCCGCGAGGAGCAGCGGACCGAAGCCTTGAAACAGCATGGGAGCGTCCTTGTTGAAGCAGCGAGCCGCGCGCATGCGCGCGGAGCCTGGCGATCGGGTGGAGCGGGCTTGTGGGGGTGGACTCAACTGCCGTACACGTCGAAGTTGAAGTACTTCTGCTCGATCTTCTTGTAGGTGCCGTCCTTGATCATGTCGGCGATCGCCTTGTCGACCTTCGTCTTCAGATCGGCGTCTTCCTTGCGCATGCCGATGCCCGCGCCGTTGCCGAGGATCTTCGGATCGTCGATGGTCTTGCCGACGAAGTCGAAGCCCGCGCCGCGCGGCGTCTTCAGGAAACCCTGGTCAGCCTGCACGGCGTCCTGCAGCGCTGCGTCCAGACGGCCCGACTGCAGGTCGGTATAGACCGCGTCCTGGTTCTGATACGGCACGACCTTCACGCCCTTCGCCTCCCAATAGGTCTTCGCGTAGGTTTCCTGGATGGTGCCCTGTTCGACGCCCACCGTCTTGCCCTTCAGCGAGTCGGCGGTCGGCAGGATGCCCGAACCCTGCTTCGCGACGAGACGTGTCGGCGTGTTGAACAGCTTCGACGAGAAGGCGATCTGTTCGGCGCGTTGCGGCGTCATCGACATCGACGACAGCACGCCGTCGAACTTCTTTGCCTTCAGTGCCGGAATCATGCTGTCGAAGTCCTGCTCGACCCACACGCACTTCGCGTTCAAACGGCGGCAGATTTCGGTGCCGAGGTCGACGTCGAAGCCGACTAGCTTGCCATCGGTCGCTTTCGATTCGAACGGCGCGTAGCTCGCATCCACGCCGAAGCGAACCGTGGACCAATCTTTGGCGAAGGCGCCGGTGGCAGCGAGCGCGAGGGCGAGGGACAAGGCGAGTTTCTTCATAAAGTCTCCGGGAGGGAATGCTGCGAGGTGCGATGTTGTATAGACAATTATCCTGTACGAGCGATGAGCGGCAATCAGGGTTAGTGCTTACGGGCACCCGGGAAGGAGACAGGGAGTAGGCGTGAAATCCTTTGTGGACAAGCTCGGAAGGCTAATTGAAGGGCTGCGGGCGCAGCCGGAATTTTCGCGTATACCCGCGGTCTATACCGTGGCGGATATCTTGTCCATACAACTTCGTTGCGGCGAAGCCGGCGTAGGCGTCGGGCCGCGAACCGCACAATCCGCTCTACGAATGCGAAGGCGGCAGATAGGTCATGTGCTCTTCGTCGTACAGCGCGTAGATCAGTTCGAGCATGCGCTTGATGTCGGCGGATTCGTCGAGCATGCGCATGCTCATGATGATCGGCGACACGAGGTTCTGATCGTCGAGGTCCTTGTAGGCGACGTCGCCGCGCTGCAAGCCGTACACGCTCGCCGGCACGATCGAGATGCCTTCGCCCGCGCCGACGAGGCCGAGCGCGATCTGCAATTCGCGCGTCTCGTAGAGCCGCTGCGGCTTCAGACCGCGATCGTGAAACGCGGCGAGCACCTGGTCCGCGTAACTGGGCCGTGGCGCCTTCGGGAAAATGATCAGCGTTTCGCCGGTCAGGTCGTGCAGCGACAGCACCGGCTTCGCGGCGATCAGCGGATGGCCGAGCGGCAGCGCGACGATCATCCGTTCTTCGCGCAGCACGACGCGCCGGATGCTCGGGTCTTCGTGACGGATGCGGCCGAAGCCGACGTCGATGCGGCCTTCCTTGAGCGCCTTGATCTGATCCATCGTCGACATCTCGTGCAGGCTCAGCTCGACGGTGCTGTTCTCGGTACGAAAGCGCCGGATGATTTTCGGCAGCATGCCGTACAGCGTCGAGCCGACGAAGCCCACCGACAAACTGCGCTCGATCTTGCCGACGCGCCGCGTCATCGCCTCGATTTCCGTCGTTTGCGCGAGCAGTTGCACGGCGTGCGAATAGAAGAAGCGGCCAGCCTCGGTCAGCTTCAGCGGCCGCGAGTTGCGCTCGAACAACTGCACGCCGAGGATGTCTTCGAGCTGCTGGATCTGCCGGCTCAGCGGCGGCTGCGCAATATGCAGACGTTTGGCGGCCTTGGTGACATTGCATTCCTCGGCGACGGCCACGAAGTAGCGCAGATGGCGCAGTTCCATAGAAATACCTTTTAAGTATCGTCGCGATACCAAATCAGTGTTGGACGATGCAAATGGCGTGGAACTATCCTTCAGTTACCGTAGACGCCCCACAAAATTATACCTCCCGAGCATCGATAACTCGGCCCGGTCTGAAGCGTCGGTCGGCCCCTGGAGACGGCGCAGGCAAATCCTCGCGCATGGGATCCAAGACCTAGAAAGAGTTCAGGAGCAGCAATGAGACATGCTGATATCGCAACCCCGATGCAAGGGTTGTCCACCGATTCCACCGATTCCCTCAGGCACCAGGTCCCGCCTCCCGTGCCGAAGGTCGAGCGCTTGCGCGCCACGGCCTGACGCCATACGGAGGCGCACCGCCTCCGCTCCCCCACGTGAAAGACCCACCGGCCACCGGCCTCCCGGCAGGCAGGCCGCTCCCTATACGCGTGCGTCGCACGCATACCAACAGTCCGAACCAGGAGACAGGCATGATTCCGATCTACCCGGATCACACTCCACAACTGAAGAACATCGACGACTTTCTCGTCGAAGACAGCGAGCGCGGCGATTACCGCCTGCATCGCAGCGCGTTCACCGACGAGCGTCTGTTCGAGCTCGAAATGCAGCACATTTTCGAGGGCAACTGGATTTACCTGGCCCACGAAAGCCAGATTCCGAACAACAACGATTACTTCACGACCTACATGGGCCGTCAGCCGGTCGTGATCGCACGCAATCGTCAGGGCGAGCTGAACGCGTTCATCAACTCGTGCACGCATCGCGGCGCGATGCTGTGCCGCCACAAGCGTGGCAACAAGGCGACCTATACGTGCCCGTTCCACGGCTGGACCTTCAACAACAGCGGCAAGCTGCTGAAGGTCAAGGACCCCGCGGATGCCGGCTATCCCGACTGCTTCAACAAGGAAGGCTCGCACGACCTGAAGAAGCTCGCGCGCTTCGGCAACTATCGCGGCTTCCTGTTCGGCAGCTTGAGCGATGACGTGCCGCCGCTCGAAACGTTCCTCGGCGAAGCCGCGCGCATCATCGACATGATCGTCGACCAGTCGGAAGACGGTCTCGAAGTGCTGCGCGGCTCGTCGACCTATACGTACGAAGGCAACTGGAAGCTGACCGCCGAAAACGGCGCGGACGGTTATCACGTGTCGGCCGTGCACTGGAACTATGCGGCAACGACCAATCATCGCAAGGAAGAGAACGCGCGCGAAGACAAGATCCGCGCGATGGATGCCGGCAGCTGGGGCCGTCAGGGCGGCGGCTTCTACGCGTTCGAGCACGGTCACATGCTGCTGTGGACGCGCTGGGCGAATCCCGAAGACCGTCCGAATTTCAGCCGCCGCGAGGAATTCGCCGCGCGCTGCGGCGCCGAGCGCGCGGACTGGATGATCCAGAACTCGCGCAACCTGTGCCTCTACCCGAACGTGTATCTGATGGACCAGTTCGGCTCGCAGATTCGCGTGCTGCGGCCGCTGTCGGTCAACAAGACCGAGGTGACGATCTACTGCATCGCGCCGAAGGGCGAGTCCGACGAAGCGCGCTCGCGCCGCATCCGTCAATACGAGGACTTTTTCAACGTCAGCGGCATGGCCACCCCCGACGACCTCGAGGAATTCCGCGCCTGCCAGTTGGGCTATGCGGGCCGCGCGGTCGAATGGAACGACATGTGCCGCGGTTCGAAGCACTGGATCGACGGCGCGGACGAAGCCGCGCAAAAGATCGGCCTCAACCCGGTGATGAGCGGTGTGAAGACCGAGGACGAGGGCCTCTACACGGTGCAGCACCGCTACTGGATCGACACGATGAAAAAGGCACTGAATGCGCCGGGGAGCCGTGCATGAGCAACATCGCCATCACCGATATTCAGGCTTTCCTGTTTCGCGAAAGCCGCCTGCTCGACGACGAGCAATGGGACGAGTGGCTCGCCTGCTATCACCCGGACGCGTCGTTCTGGATGCCGTCGTGGGATGACGAGGACAAGCTCGTCACCGATCCGCAGCGCGAGATCTCGCTAATCTACTACCCGAACCGCCAGGGCCTCGAAGACCGCGTGTTCCGCATCAAGACCGAGCGTTCGAGCGCGACGATGCCCGACACGCGCACGAGCCACAACGTGGCCAACGTCGAAGTGGAGAGCGCGGACAACGGCGTGTACACGGTGCGCTTCAACTGGCACACGCTGAGCCATCGCTACAGGACGAACTACAGCTACTTCGGCATGTCGCGCTACGTGATCGACTTCAACGGCGCGCAGCCGCAAATCCTGAGCAAGTACGTCGTGCTGAAGAACGACTACATCAATCAGGTCATCGACATCTACCACATCTAGCCGGTGCGGTTGCAGGAGACAGGTCATGGAACACACTATTGCACTTCAGTTCGAAGACGGCGTCACGCGCTTCATCAGTTGCCGTGAGAACGAAACGCTGTCGGATGCCGCTTACCGGCAGAAGATCAACATTCCGCTCGATTGCCGTGAAGGCGCGTGCGGCACCTGTCGGGGGCTGTGCGAATCGGGTGCCTACGACATGCCCGAGTCGAGCTACGTCGAAGATGCGTTGACCTCCGAGGAAGCGAGCCAGGGCTATATCCTCGCGTGCCAGACGCGGCCGCGCTCGGATCTGGTGATTCGCGTGCAGGCGTCGTCGGCGGCGTGCAAGACCGGGGTGTCGCGTTTCGAAGGCACGCTCGCGGCGGTCGAACGGCTGTCGGATTCGACGATCCATTTCTCGATCGATATCGATGGCGCGAGCGCGCCGAGCTTTCTCGCGGGTCAATACGTGAACGTCGAGATTCCGGGCGCGAGCGGCGAGAGCCGGTCGTACTCGTTCAGCTCGGCGCCGGGCGCGACGCGCGCGGCGTTCGTCGTGCGCAACGTGCCGGACGGCAAGATGAGCGGCTTTCTGAGCAACGATGCGCAGCCTGGTCAGCAGATCGGCTTCACGGGTCCGTATGGCAGCTTCTACCTGCGCGATCCGCAGCGTCCGGTGCTGTTCCTCGCGGGCGGCACCGGCATCGCACCGTTTCTGTCGATGCTCGACGTGCTGAAGGCGAGCGGCAACCTGCAGCCGGTGCGCCTCGTGTACGGCGTGACCAACGACATCGATCTGATCGCGCTCGAACAGATCGAAGAGGCGCAGCGCTCGCTGCCGAATTTCAGCTATCGCACCTGTGTCGTCGATTCCGCGAGCAGCCACGAGCGCAAGGGCTACGTGAGCGCGCATGTGGATAGCGAATGGCTGAACGACGGCGACGTCGACGTCTACCTGTGCGGCCCGGTCGCGATGGTCGAAGCGGTGCAGGGCTGGCTGCGCGACAGCAGCGTCGAGCCCGCGAACTTCTACTACGAAAAATTCTCGGCGAGCAACGTGGCATGACTTCGACCTTTACCGATCGCTTCAAGGGCAAGGTGCTCGTCGTGACCGGCGCGGGCCAGGGCATCGGCCGTGGCGTCGCGTTGCGCGCGGCGCGCGAGGGCGCGGCTTTGGTGCTGATCGACCGTTCGCCGATCGTGCACGAGGTGGCCGAAGAGATCGCACGCACAGGCGGCGATGCGCGCGCGTTCATCGCCGACCTCGAAACCTATGCGGGCGCGGCCGCGATGACGGCCTTCGCGATCGAGGCGTTCGGCCGCATCGATGCGCTCGTCAACAACGTCGGCGGCACGATCTGGGCGAAGCCGTACGAGGAATATGAAGCAGAGCAGATCGAGGCCGAGGTGCGGCGTTCGCTGTTCCCGACGCTATGGTGCTGCCACGCGGTGTTGCCCGCGATGCTGAAGCGCGCGAGCGGCGCGATCGTCAATGTTTCGTCGATTGCGACGCGCAGTATCTATCGCGTGCCGTATGCGGCGTCGAAGGGCGGCGTCAACGCGCTGACCGCGAGCCTCGCGTTCGAGCATGCCGAACACGGCATCCGCATCAACGCGGTCGCCACCGGCGGCACCGAAGCGCCGCCGCGCCGCGTGCCGCGCAATACGGCACCGCAAAGCGAGCAGGAAGCGACGTGGTATCAGGGCATCGTCGATCAAACGATCGCGTCGAGCCTGATGCATCGCTACGGCACGATCGACGAACAGGTCGGCGCGATCCTGTTCCTCGCTTCCGATGACGCGTCGTATATCACCGGCACCGTGCTGCCGGTCGGCGGCGGCGATCAGGGCTAGCGGGCAGCCCTGACCCACATCGACGATGAATCCAACCCCTAGCCAGGCGCCGACCACGCGCGCCGTTGCGGCCGACTGGTCCCTGTCCGCCGTCGTGGCCGGCTTTCTGGCCGTGCTGATTTCGTACGCGGGCCCGCTCGTGATCTTCTTCCAGGCGGCGCAAGCCGCCCACATGCCCAACGAGATGGTCGCGTCGTGGGTATGGGGCATCTCGATCGGCGCGGCCGTCTCCGGCATCTTCGGGAGCTGGAAGCTGAAAGTGCCGGTCGTGACCGCGTGGTCGGCGCCCGGCACCGCGCTGCTGGTCGGACTGTTTCCCGCGTTGACGCTGCATCAGGCGGTGGGCGCGTATCTGAGCGCCGCCGTGATCATTCTGCTGATCGGTATCTCGGGCTATTTCGACCGCATGGTGCGCAGCATTCCGAAGGGCATCGCCTGCGGGATGATGGCCGGCATTCTGCTGCAGTTCGGCACGCATGCGTTCAAGGCGGCGGCGTCGATGCCCGCATTGGCGTTCGGCATGATCGGCGCGTACATCGTGTTCAGGCGCCTGCTGCCGCGCTATTGCATCGTGCTGGTGCTGTTGACGGGCACGGTGCTCGCCATCGCGCTCGGCGCCGCGCACCTGGGCGCGCTGCCGCTGCAAGTCACGCGGCCGATCTTCATCGAACCCGAATGGACGCTGAGTTCGACGCTGAGTCTTGCCTTGCCGCTCGTGGTCGTCAGTCTGACCGGGCAGTTTCTGCCGGGGATCTCGATTCTGCGCGTGTCCGGCTATCACACGCCGGCCCGGCCGATCATCACCGCGACGAGCATCGCGTCGATCGGCGTGGCGTTTTTCGGTGGCATCACGATCGTGATCGCCGCGATCACGGCGGCGTTGTGCACGGGCAAGGATGCGCACGACGACCCGGACAAGCGCTATATCGCGGGCATGGCGAACGGCGTGTTCTATCTGATCGGCGGCACGTTCGCCGGCGCGATCGTCGCGCTGTTCACGATGCTGCCGAAGGAGTTCGTCGCGATTCTGGCGGGCCTCGCGTTGATCGGTGCGATCACGTCGAACGTGATGGGCGCGATCGAGGACGAAGACCATCGCGAGGCCTCCGTCATCACGTTTCTCGCGACCGCATCCGGTATGACGTTCCTCGGGCTCGGCTCCGCGTTCTGGGGCATCGTGATCGGCTCGTTCGCGTACCTCGTGCTGAACAAGGTGCGGCGCGAGACGCCTGCAAACCGATGACCAACCGATCGACTCAAGGCCGCGCCCCGAGCGCCTGATAGAGCGCGGCGGTATCGGCATAACGCTGCGCGGCGGCTTTGGTGCGATCGAGTCCGGTCTGCAATTCCTGGCGCTGCGTATCGAGCAGTGTCAATTGACTGATGCCGCCCGCCGCATACCGCTGGCTGGCGATCCCTGCGCTGTGTTGTGCGCTGCGCTGCGCGGCGTCGAGTGCCTGCAATGCAATCGCGTCCTGATCGAGCGCGCGCAGCGCGTCGGCGACCTGTTGCAGTCCCTGCAGCACGGTTTGCTTGTAGACGGCGAGCGCCGCTTGCCAGGCCGCCTCCGACGAACGCTTGCGCGCCAGCAGTTCACCACCGTGGAACAGCGGCTGCGTGAGACCCGCACCGAAATTCCACACGTTGAAGCCCGTCAGCAGATCGGACACGTTGACGCGTTCGGTCGCCGCGCTGCCCGACAGCGTGATGCGCGGATACAGGTTCGCGGTCGCGACGCCGATGTTCGCGCTCGCCTGATGCAGCAGCGCCTCGGACGCGCGAATGTCGGGCCGCTGCCGCGCGAGCGTCGACGGCAAGGTCAGCGGCAGATCGGCCGGCAGCACTAGCGTGTCGAGGTCGAGCGCGGCGAGGTCGTGGGTGGTGGCCAATTCCGCCGGCGCGCGTCCCAGATAGATCGCGAGTTGATGATCGGTCTGCGCAAGCTGCGTGCGCAATGGCGGTAACGTCGCGCGGGTTTGCTGCACGAGCGTGCGCTGGCTCAGCAGATCGACCTCGGAGATGCCGCCCGCGCCATAGCGGCGTTCGGCGATATCGAGTTGCTGCATCTGGTTGGCGAGCAGCGCTTCGGTGAGGGCGATCTGCCGCGCGAGCGACGCGCGCCGGATCGCCGCCGTCACGACGTTGCCCGCGACCGTCAAACGCGCGGCTTCGAGTTCGTATTGCTGATAGTCGACCTGCGCGGCCACCGCTTCGAGCGCGCGGCGATTCGCGCCGAACAGATCGAGCGTGTACGACACCGTGACCTGTGCGCTGTACAGCGTGAACGGCGCAAACGCGCGGCCCTGCGTCAGCTGACCGAAGCCGAGCGCCTCGGGATCGATTTTCTCTCGCGTGGTCGACAGGTTCGCATCGACTTGCGGCCATAGCGTGCCGCCCGCCTGCGCGCGATAGTCCTGCTGCGCTTCGTCGAGTTTCGCGCGGGCTTGCGCGAGGGTCGGGCTATCGTCGAGCGCCTGTTGCACGAGCGCGTCCAGCGCCGGCGAGCCGAAAGCGCGCCACCAGCCGTCGCCGGGCACCTCGGTCGGCACGAAGTGTTGCGCGGCGCCGCCGGGACCATCGGCTGCGACGGTGCTCGCCGCAAGCGGCGCGGCGGTATAGCTCGACACGCTGGTCACGTCGGGTCGATGGAAATCCGGGCCGACGCTGCACGCGCACAATGCCGCGCTTGCGCAGAAGCCGGCCAGCCGGCGCATGGCGCAACGCTGGGACCAACAAGCCGCGCGATGAAAAACCGCGTCACGAAAGCCAGGAGCGGAACACATTGCAGGCCTTCCTCAATCGAGCGTGCGCCGATAGAACTTCACGGCGATACCCATGACGACGAACAGAAAGATCAGCAGCGGCCATACGTGCGGCCACATGTCGGCCCAACCGACGCCCTTGAGCAGAATGCCGCGCACCAGCCGGTTGAAGTAGGTGAGCGGCAACAGGTTGCCGATGTACTGCGCCCACTTCGGCATGCCCGCGAACGGAAACATGAAACCCGACAGCAGGATGTTGGGCAGAAAATAGAACATCGTCAGTTGCATGGCCTGCAACTGGTTCTGCGCGAGCGACGACAGCGTAATGCCGATCGTCAGATTGGCCGCAACGAACAATAGAGCGGACAGATACAGCGCGATCAGACTGCCTTCGAACGGCACGTTGAACACGAAGCGCGCCGCCGCGAGAATGATGCTGACCTGCACCAGGCCGATCGCCACGTAAGGCACGATCTTGCCGGTCATCACTTCGAGCGGCAGTACCGGCGTGGCGAGCAGATTTTCCATCGTGCCGCGCTCGCGTTCACGGGTGATCGCGAGGCCCGTCATCATCACCATCGTCATCGTCAGGATCACCCCCATCAGGCCGGGCACCACGTTGTACTGGGTCAGGCTTTCGGGGTTGTAGAGCCGGTGCAATTGAACGTCGAAAGCGGCCGGGCCGACCGCGAGCATCGACAGCGGACCCGTGAGGTCCTTCTGCAACACCGACTGCGCGATCGACGGCAGCGCGCCGAGCGCGGTGCCCACCGCGGTGGGGTCCGTCGCGTCGGCTTCGACGAGCAGCGATGGCCGCGCGCCCTTGGCCAGATCGCGCGTGAAACCGACGGGGATATTCAGCACGAACAGCACCTTGCCCTGCGCGAGCGCGCGACGACCGGATTCTTCGTCGGGCAGCGTCGATACGATGTCGAAGTAATCGGAGTTGCGCATCGCCATCAGGAAACTGCGCGTGAACTCGCTGTGATCGGCGGCGATGACGGCGGTCGGCAGATGCTTGGGGTCGGTATTGATCGCGAAGCCGAACAGCGCCATCTGCATGATCGGCAGCACGATCATCATCGCAAACGTGATGCGGTCGCGCTTCAGTTGCAAAAACTCCTTGCGCACGACGCTCCACCAACGCATCAGCGAAAAGCGTGGAAGTCGGCGCGCGGAATTCACGGTGCTTTGCCCGAAGGGGTGGCGTAATTGTCGGTCGAGCGGTTCATCATGAAGATGAACACGTCCTCGAGGCCGGTTTCCTGTGGTTCGATCCGCAACGCTGGGTCCGAATGAGCCAGCCGGTCGATCGTGGCGTGGAGCTCGGGCGTGTCGGGACCGCTCACGTGCAGCGACGAACCGAACGCCACCGTCTGCTCGACGCCGGGCGAGCGGCGTAGCCGGTCGCCGAGCTCGACGAGATTCTGGCCGTACACGGCCCACGTCACGAGCCCTTGCGAATCGATGACCTGTTTCGAGGTGCCCTGCGCGAGCAGCTTGCCGTAGGCGATATAGGCGAGCTTGTGGCAGCGTTCCGCTTCGTCCATATAGTGCGTGCTGACGAGCACCGAGATGCCGCGCGCCGCGAGGCGATGCAACTCTTCCCAGAAGTCGCGGCGCGCGCTCGGGTCAACACCTGCGGTCGGTTCGTCGAGCAGCAGCAGTTCCGGCTCATGGAGCATGCACGCGGCCAGCGCGAGACGCTGCTTCCATCCGCCCGACAGTGCGCCGGCCAACTGCTTCGCACGGCTTTGAAGGCCAAGCTGTTCGAGCGCGCGATCGACCGCCTCGCGGCGGTTCTTCATCTCGTAGATGCGCGCAACGAAGTCGAGGTTTTCGCGGATCGTCAGATCTTCCCAATAGGAGAAGCGCTGCGTCATATAACCGGTGCGCCGCTTGATCTGCGCGCTGTCCCGCACGATGTCGTAGCCGAGACACGTGCCGCTGCCGGAGTCGGGCGTCAGCAGTCCGCACATCATGCGGATGCAGGTGGTCTTGCCGCTGCCGTTGGGGCCGAGAAAGCCGAAAATCTCACCGCGCTGCACGCGCAACGTGACATCGTTGACCACGTGCTTGGTGCCGAAATGCTTGTTCAGCCCCTGCACGTCGATCGCGTACACGGGGTCGCTGGCATTGCCGGGGGGCGCGAGCGCACTCATTGCAGCGTGACCGTGACGGGCTGGCCGGGCCGCAGCTTCGGCGCATCGGCGGTCTGGGGTCGGGCTTCGACCATGAACACGAGCTTCGCGCGGCTTTCGTTGCTGAAGATCACCGGCGGCGTGTACTCCGCCTGGTCCGAAATGAAGCTGAGCACGGCCGGCACATCGGCCGCGCAACCGTCGCAATGAATCGATACGCGACGGCCCGGCGCGAGCGAACCGACCACTCCCTGGGGCACGAAAAAGCGCACCTTGACGTTCTCCGGCGGCAGCATGCGCACGACGGGGCTGCCGGCCGGCACCCATTCGCCGCTGCGATACATCGTGTCGAACACGAGGCCGGCGTGCGGCGCGTGCACGCTTTTCTGATCGAGCTTCCATTGGGCCTGGCCGAGCTGGGCCTGCGCCGCGTCGACCTGCGCCTGCTGCGCGCGGATCTGTTCGATCCGCCCAGGCAGACGCGCGACGGCCAGCTGGCTTTGCAACTCACGCACGTGCGCGGCGCTCGACAACGCGCTCGCGCGCGAGTCGTCGAGCTGGCTTTGCGCGATGCCGCCCGCGCCGAATTGCTGTTGGTCGCGGCGGAACTGCGTCGCGGCGCGCGTCGCATCGGCTTCGGCCTGCACGAGTTGCGCGCGCGTCACATCGACTTCCGGCGGACGCTTGCCGGTTCCAAGGTCGGCAAGCTGGGCGCGGGCCGAGCGCAGTTGCTCGCCCGCCTGCGCGACGGCGTCGGTTTCGTTCTGCGCTTCGAGCGCGAAGAGCGGCGTGTTCTGCGCGACGGTCTGCCCGCGCGAGACCGCGAGCTCGGTCAACTGTCCCGCCTGCGAAGACGCGAGGTACAGGAACTCGCCTTCCACATAGCCTTGCCACGTGTTCGCCGGTGGTCGCGAACAGCTTGCGCACGCGATGCACAGCGCGAGCAACGCGGCACGTCGGGATGAGCTGGCGAACCCGATCATGACGGCTTGCCCTTCGCGCGGCGTGCGGTGGACGTCGCCCCGGTTGCGGCCTTGGCGTTGGTCTCGACCGCCGTGGTTGCGCTCATGCCCTGCGCGAGCAGCGCGACGACATGGCGTTCGAGCGTCGCGCGATCGAACGAGGTACGCGGATTCAGGCGCTGCCAGATCCTCGCGGTTGCCTGCGGCAGCATCACCAGAGCGAGCACCGAGTTGAACAGCAGCAACGGTTCGAGCTGGGCGTTCAACTGACCCGACGCGCGGCCGCGCGCGATGTTCTGACCGAACGCGGCGAGCTTTTGCACGGGGATGCGCGCAAACGCGCGCTCGCGCAGCAAACCGCCTTCGTTGACGATCTCGCGCAGCCAGAGCGAAGGCAGCCACGGCATGGTTTCGGTGACATCGAACATGCGCTTGACGATGCCTTGCGTCAGCGCGAGCGGTTCGTCGTGTTCGGGATCGACCGGGTCCCAGATCGCGCCGAACGCGGCGACGAGCCTTTCCTCGAACAACGCGTCGAGCAGCTTTTCGCGCGTCTGGAACCAGTAGTGCACCATCGCGGACGTCACGCCGCTCGCCGCCGCGATCTGCGCAAGCGTCGTGTTGGCGATACCGCGCTCGGCGAACAGCGCCACCGCGACATCGAGCAGATGTTCGCGTGCGTCGAAGTCCTGCGGATGAGGACGGCGACCCATTCGGGAACGGGCGGCTTGCGGCATGGACACCAGACTAATTGATGAGTTAGTTAGTTTTAACTCATTGATACTAGGTTATTTTCCGGTATGGCGAAGGAGGGGAAACCCCTGGCGGCGGGCGGCCTTTGTTCTCTCGTTGATCCGCGTCAGGAAACGCGCGACATCACTGCCTGGGTAGCTTCGCTTTCGCCGTTCCGCCCGACGTTAAGCTGACAATGGACGGCAGCCGGCATCCCCGCGCGAAGCGCACTTTCGCCGGAAATTTCTATACTTTCTCTAGCGCACACCCGGCACGATCCAGCCCGTACGACCCAAACGAATTCACATCAACGAAACGAAAGAATCGAAGCGAACCCGCGGCGCGGCCCTCACGGCTCACGGCGATTCGTATGAGGAGGCAGACATGGCACATTCCGCATCCGCCGCGCCGGCGAAGGAAGGCCACGGCGAAGCGTCGCCGGCTCTGCCAGCGCTCGCGCTGGCCGCGCTCGGCGTGGTCTATGGCGACATCGGCACGAGCCCGCTCTATACGCTCGCCACCGTGTTCGATCCCAGCAACGGTCTCACGCTCAATGCTTTCAATATCGTCGGCATCGTCTCGCTGATCTTCTGGTCGCTGATGATCGTCGTTTCGCTCAAGTACGTCGTCTTGATCCTGCGGGCGAATAATCATGGCGAAGGCGGCATCATGGCGCTGCTCGCGCTCGCGGCGTCGTCGATCGCGTCGCGGCCGCGTTTGCGTCGCGGCCTCCTCGTGGTGGGCGTGATGGGCGCGGCGCTGTTCTTCGGCGATAGCGTGATCACGCCGGCCATTTCCGTGCTGAGCGCCGTGGAAGGGCTCGAAGTCGTCGAGCCCGGGCTCAAGACCTATGTGATTCCAGTGACGCTCGCCGCGCTCATCATCCTGTTCGTCACGCAAAAGCACGGCACGGGCGGCATCGGCGCCGTGTTCGGGCCCGTGATGGTGCTCTGGTTCGTCGTGATCGGCGTGGCGGGCGTCGCGAACATCATGTCCGCGCCGGTCGTGCTGTATGCGCTCAATCCGCTGGAAGGGCTCGGCTTCGTCATGCATCACCGCTGGCTCGCGTTCGTCGCGCTCGGCGCGGTGGTGCTCTCGCTGACGGGCGCCGAGGCGCTCTACGCCGACATGGGCCATTTCGGCAAGCGACCCATCCGCCTTACCTGGTTCGGCGTCGTTTTTCCCGCGCTCGCGCTCAACTATCTGGGCCAGGGCGCGCTGCTGCTGGCGAATCCCGGCGCGGTGCAAAACCCGTTCTACCGCTTGTTCCCGCAGTGGGCCATCGTGCCGATGATCGTGCTGGCGACGATCGCCACCGTGATCGCCTCGCAGGCCGTTATTTCGGGTACCTATTCGATGACGATGCAGGCCATGCAGCTTTCCTTCCTGCCGCGCATGAACGTCGTGCATACGTCGGAGCGCGAGATCGGGCAAATCTACGTGCCCGGCATCAACTGGATCCTGTTGATCGCCGTGGTTGCGGCGGTGTTGGGCTTCCGCTCGTCCACGGCGCTCGGGTCCGCGTATGGCATCGCCGTGACCGGCACGATGCTCATCACCACGTTCCTGACGTTCTTCGTCGTGCGTTACGCGTGGCGCTACAACTGGCTGCTGTGCCTGCTGTCCACCGCGTTCTTCTTCGTGATCGACGCGTTGTTCTTCTCGGCGAATCTGCTCAAGATTGTCGATGGCGGCTGGTTCCCGCTCGTGATCGGCGCGATCGTGTTCACGGTCATGGCGACGTGGGGACGCGGCTGGGAAATGATGCTGGCCGAAGCGCGCGTGCGGGCGGGAAAGACGCCGCTCAAGCCGTACCTCGCTGCGCTGCTCGAAAGTTCGCCGACGCGCGTGGGCGGCACGGCGATCTTCCTGACGCCGGACGCCGAAGCGGTGCCGCACGCGCTCGTCAACAACCTGCGGCACAACCGTGTGCTGCATGAGCGCACGGTTTTCCTGAGCGTGATAACGAAGAACGTGCCGTGGGTGGCCGAAACGGAGCGCGTGCAGATCAGGCCGCTGTGCACGGGTTGCTGGCACGCAACGGTGAAGTACGGATTCAAGGACGAAGTGGACTTGCCGCGCACGCTGGCCGCCTACAAATCGCCGGAACTGGCCTTCAACCTGGACGACACATCGTGGTTCCTGAGCCGCGCGGCCGTGGTGCCCAAACGCGGCCATGGCATGGCGCTATGGCGCGAGCGGCTTTTCGCGGTGATGCTGCACAACGTGGGCAATATCGCGGCGTTCTTCAAACTACCGGCCAATCGCGTGATCGAAGTCGGCGCGCGCGTGGAGATCTAGAGCGCGCCGTTCAGCAAGCATGGAGCAGCGGCCGGCCTGCTTCGATACTCCTCGGCCCCGTAACCGCCGCGCCTGCGTAGTCAGCACGCGAGGCGGAGGCGAATCGCCCTTGTCCCATGCTACCGTCGAGCGCCGCTTCGCAACGGCCCTCGGATACCTCGGGTTCGAAACTTGCTGCCCACGACCAACCCGCCGCTCGAATCGGCGCGCGCGTTTTGCTTCGCGGCAGGCTGGCATGGTCGGATGCCCGCGCCGCATCCAACCAGGAGACGTGTCATGGGCGACGAGACTCACCAGAATCACGGACACGACCGCCGCCGCTTTCTTGCGGGCGTGGCCGCGGTGGCCGGCAGCGTTGCGCTATCGGGTTGCGGAGGCGGCGGTGGATTGGGCGGAGACGGCCAACCGGGCGGCGGGAGCGCCGGCGAACCTGCGTCCTCGATTACCGACATTCCATCGCCCAACGCCGCCGACCGCTACAGCCTGCCGCGCCCGGCGTTGCCCGCGCCGGCCAGTTCGGGCATCGACTTCATCGTGCTGGTCACGATGGAAAATCGTTCCTTCGACCATTTCCTCGGCTGGGTGCCGGGGGCCGAGGGCATGCCCGCGAACCAGCAGTTCAAAGACGCGTTCGGCGCGACGCAAACGCCGTTTTCCCTCGCGGCGAATGCCGCGTACGGCTATCAGGCGTGCGCCTACCAGGACCCTAATCACAGCTTCTCGGGGGCGCGCACGCAACTGGCATCGGGTGCGATGAATGGCTGGCTGCTCACACCGGGCACGAGCCTGAACTCGGGCGACCTGCTGCCTATCGGTTACTACACGTCAGCCGATCTTCAATTTTTCAACGCCGTGGCGAGCAGTTATACGATCGGCGACTTCTACTTCAGCGGCATTCTGACCAGCACCTTTCCCAATCGCGTCTATCTGCATAGCGGCGCAACGGATCGGCTCGACGACAGCACCGACACTTCGTCGCTCGCCACGATCTGGGACAAGCTGAGCGACGGCAATATCGACTGTCACTACTACTACCATGACGTGCCGTTCACGGCGCTTTATGGCACGCGTTATCTGGGCATTTCGCGCCCGTTTGCGGATTTCCTCGTGAATGCCGCAGCCGGGACGCTGCCGCCGTTCTGCATGGTCGATCCGTCCTTCGCGGGCGAGCTGGAAGGCGTTTCCGCCGACGATCATCCGCATGCCGACATCCGCGACGGCGAGGCGTTTCTCGCGCAGGTCTACGAGGCGCTGCGCACGAGCCCGACGTGGAGCCGCACGCTGATGATCGTCGTCTACGACGAATGGGGCGGCTTTCTCGAGCACGTGGTGCCGCCCACCAGGCCGATCAGCAACAGCGAGCTCACACTCGGCAACGACGGCAAGCTCGGCTTTCGCGTGCCGCTCGCGCTGCTTGGCCCGCGCGTGCGCGCGAACTCGATCACGCGCTATCCGTTCGACCCCAGCTCGATTCACGCGCTGCTGCAATGGCGCTTCGGCTTACAGCCGCTTGGCGTGCGCGGCAGCGATCCGGCGACGTTCAATCTCGCCTACGCGCTCGATCTCGACGACGCGCCGCGCACCGACGCTCCCGCGTTCACGGTCGCCCAAGGGCCGTTCGGCGGGATCTGTCTGGGGGCGGCGGCACCTTCGCCGTCAAGCTCCATAGCGGCGATCGATCAGTCGCAAAAGCTGGCGATCAACCCGACGGCGGACCGCTTCGCGGATCTGCGCGCGAAGGCGGCGTCACTAGGATTCCGGACCGGAGGCTAAGCTGGGTTTCCGCTTAAAATGAGCGGGCCGCAAGCCGGCGCCGGACCGGGCCGCGCTGGATTCTGAATGGCAGCGCGCACGGCGCGATGCACGGCCTGATGAAGGCTCATGCCTTGAGCGCAGTTTGGTGAGAAACGCTTGCGCGCGACATCGTTTTGCGAAGCGGGCCCCGCACTTGGCGGCGAGACCGTCTCGAAGCCCCGCGGCAGCGTGCAGCATGTCATCGGCGCGCGCGGCGGGCCGCCTACGTCGACGTCACCGCGTCGTCCTCAACGGGTCCGCCGATGCCATTTCGTTACGATCTTCCCGTTTGGTATTCCCGCGAGCGGCCATACCGCCGCGTTGTAGCCAACCTGGCCGCCGCGCTGGCGCTCGCCGCAAGCACCAGCGTCATTGCGCAATCCGCGCCGACGGTCGCCCAGACCCAGCCGGCCGCGCCGGCCGTTACGCTGCCCGCATCGGCCGCCGCCGGGAATACCGCCAGCAGCGCCGCGGACCGGCACGTCGAAAACACGGATCACGCGCAGCCGTCGCCGGTCGTGCCGACGCCGCCGTCCGAGCTGTACGGCGAGCTGTATCGCGACGTCGAACTCGCGCATCTTTACCCGGACAGCAAGACGTTTGCCGATATGTCGCCAGGCGAGCCGCCGGCCCAGGTCATCGCCGACTACGACAGCCAGCGTGCTCAGCCGCGCTTCGACCTGAAACAATTTGTCGAACAGCGCTTCACGCTGCCCCCGCGCGCGCCGAAGCGCTACGCGTCCGATCCTGACGAGAGCGTCACCGCGCACATCGATACGCTGTGGAACGTGCTGCGTCGCGAACCGGATGCGAGCGCGAGCCCGTACTCGTCGCTGTTGCCGCTGCCGTCGCCGTACATCGTGCCGGGCGACCGCTTCGACGAGATCTACTACTGGGATTCGTACTTCATCCTGCTGGGGCTCGACGCGAGCGGCCAGCACGCGCTCGTCGACGACGAGCTGAACAATTTCTCGACGTTGATCGACCGCTATGGCCACATCCCCAACGGCAATCGCACGTATTACCTGAGCCGTTCGCAGCCGCCGTTCTTCGCGCAGATGGTGCAGCTCGTCGCGCGCAAGGAGGGCGATCAGGTCTACGCCCGCTATCTGCCCGAGCTGCGCCGTGAATACGCGTACTGGATGGCCGGCAGCGACCATCTCGCGCCGGGCAACGCGGCGCACCATCTCGTGCGCCTCGCCGACGGCACGCTGCTCAATCGCTACTGGGACGAGCGCGCGGCGCCGCGCGACGAGTCGTACCGCGAGGATGTGATGACGGCGCAGCGGATACCGCAACGCGATGCGCGGGATTTGTGGCGCAACCTGCGCGCGGGCGGCGAAACCGGCTGGGACTTTAGCTCGCGCTGGTTTGCCGACGGCAGGACGCTCGCGAGCATCGACGTGACCTCGCTGGTGCCGGTGGACCTGAACTGCCTGATGGTGGACCTCGAACGCACGCTCGCGAAAGCCTACCGTGTGACCGGCGATGCAGGCCACGCCGAGAACCTCGAACTACGCGCCCGGGTGCGCGCCGATGCGATCCGCCGGGTGCTGTGGGATCCGCAACTGCACGCTTTCGGCGACTACGACTTCGTGCACCGCACGCTCACGCACCGGCTTACTGCCGCGACGGTGTACCCGCTTTACGCCGGCGTCGCGACACGCAACGACGCGCGCGAAGTGGCGCAGACGATCCGGCGCGATCTGCTGCGTCCGGGCGGTCTCGCGACGACGCGGACCAACACCGGCCAGCAGTGGGACGAACCGAACGGCTGGGCGCCGCTGCAGTACCTCGCGGTGATCGGGCTGCGCCGCTATAGCGAGCCGGAGCTCGCGCGCGATATCGCGACACGCTGGATCCGCACCGACGTCGCGTACTACCAGCGCACCGGCAAGCTGGTCGAGAAGTACGACGTCGACGCGAGCGGCAAGTCGGCGGGGGGCGGCGAGTATCCGCTGCAGGACGGCTTTGGCTGGACCAATGGCGTGCTGCGCGTGCTGATGCAGCTCTATCCGGATGCGGTGAGTTCGACGAAGCCGGCCGATCTGCCGGGCGGTGCGGTGGGGGTGTCGGATGCGGCGGCATCGGCGGCGGCCGCGCCGCAGACGTCGCACAGCACGTCGCCTGCGGGCCACTAGTTGCAAAGAGGCGCGCAGCCAGGCCCGCGCGTTCCGAAGAGGTAGTAGCGATACCAGGATGATAGGTTGACTGCCTGGCGGCGGCGCAGCCCGTTACGATGCTTTGGATAGCTCGAACAGACCCTCGTCACCCTGGAAAGCCTCGAAGATGAATCGTAAGCTCGACGTACCATCGGCCGAACCGGTGCCGCCGCAGGCGCAGGTCACGGCGACAGCCAAGGCCGCCCCGCCGGCCGGCGATGAAGCCGCCGCGCATTGGCAGCGTAATCTGTGCGTGTGCGTGTTCGGCTCGTTCACGACCATCGTCGCGATGACGCTGCTGCTGCCGTTCCTGCCGCTCTATGTCGAGCAGCTCGGCGTAAAGGATCATGCGGCGATCGTGCAGTGGTCCGGCGCCGCGTTCGGCGCGACCTTCTTCAGCGCCGCGCTCGTCGCGCCCCTGTGGGGCAAGCTCGCGGACCTCTACGGCCGCAAGCTGATGCTGATCCGCTCGAGCCTCGGCATGGCGGTCGCGATGTCGCTGATCGGCATGGCGCACTCGGCGTGGCAGCTGGTCGCGTTGCGGCTGCTCGCCGGGTTGCTCGGCGGCTATGCGTCGGGCTCGATGATCCTCGTCGCGACGCAGACGCCGAAGGCGCGTTCGGGCTGGGCGCTCGGCGTGCTGTCGTCGGGGATCATGGCGGGCAATCTGGTCGGCCCGCTGATCGGCGGCTTCCTGCCGCCGTTGATCGGCATCCGCGCGACCTTTTGGGCCTCGGGCGCGGCGATCTTCGTCGCCTTTCTCGCGACGGCGTTTCTGATTCGCGAAATGCCGGTTCGCAAGCGCGCGGACAGCGCGCCGAAGCAGGGCGCGTGGGCCTCGGTGGACGACAAGCGGCCGGCCATCGCGATGCTTGCCACGGGTCTGCTGCTGATGGTCGCGAATATGTCGATCGAGCCGATCATCACCGTCTACGTCGCCCAGCTCACGAAGCCTCAAAGCGTGACGATGATCGCGGGCTTCGTGATGTCGGGCGCGGCGCTCGGCAGCGTGATCTCGTCGTCGCGTCTCGGCAAGTTCGCCGATCGCGCCGGGCACTGGAATGTGATCGTCGGCTGCCTTGCCGTATCGGCGGTGTTGCTCGTTCCGCAGGCGTTCGTCACCGCGAGCTGGCAGCTGATCGTGCTGCGTTTCCTGATGGGGATGGCACTGGGCGGCCTGCTGCCGTGCATCGCGAGCGTGATCCGCCATAGCGTGCCGGCGAGCGTGACGGGCGCGATCCTTGGCTACTCGGTGTCGTCGCAATACGCGGGGCAGGTGGCTGGCCCGCTGCTGGGCGGTTTCGTCGGCGGACACGTCGGTATGCGCGCGGTGTTTCTCGGCACCAGCGTGCTGATGGCGCTCGGCGCGCTCGCGAACTGGCGCGTGAAGTCGGGCAGGGCACGGGCAGCGGTGGCGCGCTGATCCAAGCCACCTCGACGGTCAACGCGTTTGCCATTCCGGCGCAAACACCTTTCCCCTGGGCGACCAGCGCCCGCGTAAACCCCAGCGCGCGTCTAGCCAGAACCCGCTTTGCTCCTTTTTTTATTCATGCTACTGTGAATCGCAGTTCCTCAGGCTATGCAAATTTACATTGCGACCAGCCGAGGCGAAGCGGGGGTGGCCTGAGGTCACCACTCCGCCGGACACACCCCAACGTGTAATCCCGACCAAGGAGAAAGCGCGGTGACGCAGGTTCCGATCGACGGTAGCAGCATCGTTTCCGCGCGCGCTTTGTCCCACCCACGTCTGTCCCCGGCGAAATGGTTCGTCAGGGCGGGCGTCGCGCTCATCTATCTGTTCATGCTGAGCCCGCTGATCTTCGTGATCTGGCTGAGCTTCTTCAAGGACGCGATCATCACGTTCCCGCCGTCCGGCTACACGCTGTCGTGGTACGTCAACGCATGGCGTAACGACGCGTTCGCGAACGGTTTCGTGCTGTCGCTGAAGCTCGCGGCCGGCGCCGCGATCGGCGGCGTGGTGCTCGGTGTCGCCGCCTCGCTCGCCCTTGCGCGCTACCGGTTTGCTGGGCGTCGTCTCGTCAGCAACACGCTGCTGCTGCCACTAGTCGTGCCTGGTATCGTCGCCGGCATTGCGACCTATCTGTTCTATCTGCGCGCCGAGAATGCGCTCGACACCGACATCGTCGGCACATTCGGCGGCCTGCTGCTCGCGCATATCTGCCTGACGATCCCATGGACGATCCGGCTCGTCACCGCGAGCCTGGGCCAGCTCGACACCACCGTCGAGGAGGCGGCGCGCAATCTCGGCGCCGGTGCGTGGCGCACGCTGTGGCGCGTCACGCTGCCGATGCTGCGGCCGGCGATCGTCGCCTCCACGCTGTTCGGCTTCATCGTCTCGTTCGAGAACCTCGAGATGACCTTGCCGCTCGTCGGCCCCGGCAAGACGACGTTGCCGATCGCAATCATGCAGTACCTCGAATTCAATCTCGACCCAACCATTGCGGCGGTATCGGCCGCGCAGATCGTGCTGCTTGGCATCGTAATGCTGATTACCGATCGTTTCGTGAAGCTCGGCAAGGTGATCTGATCATGGCTCAGGTATCCCTGCGCAATCTGCGCAAGCAGTACGGTGCGACGACCGCGGTCGCCGACGTGTCGGTCGATATCGCCGAGGGCGAGCTGGTCGCGTTCCTCGGCCCGAGCGGCTGCGGCAAGACGACGACGCTGCGCATGGTCGCGGGCTTCGTCGAGCCGAGCGACGGCGAAATCTGGATCGGCAACACCGAGGTCACGCGGCTCGCACCCGACAAGCGCAATACCGGCATGGTGTTTCAGCGCTACGCGTTGTTTCCGCACATGACCGTTGCGCAGAACGTCGCGTTCGGTCTGGAAATGCGGCGTGTACCGAAGGCGGAGCGCGACACGCGCATTCGCGAGGCGCTCGACATGGTGCGGCTGAGCTCGCTCGCCGAACGCTATCCCCGGCAGTTGTCCGGCGGCCAGCAGCAGCGCGTCGCGATTGCGCGCGCGCTCGCGATCCGGCCCGACGTATTTCTGCTCGACGAGCCGTTGTCGAATCTCGACGCGAAGCTGCGCGTCGAGGTTCGAGAAGAAATTCGCGCGCTCCAGCAGCGTCTCGGTCTCACGACGATCTTCGTCACGCACGATCAGGAGGAAGCACTTGCGATGGCGGACCGCGTGGCCGTCATGCACGACGGACGCGTGCAGCAGATCGGCAGCGCGGACGCGTTGTACGAGCGGCCCGCCAATCCGTTCGTCGCGAGCTTCCTGGGCCGCATGAATTTCCTCGCGGGCCACGTCGACAACGGCCAGTTCATCACCGCGAACGGCGAAAAGTTCACAGTCAACGCGGCCGCGCGCAATGCCAACACGCTCGGCATCCGACCCGAGCGCCTGCGTCTCGCCGCGGCGCCGGAGCACAGCGAAGTGTCGATCCCGGTCAGGCTGGCCGACCGGATCTATCTCGGCGCGACCGTCGAATTGCGCCTCACGAGCGAGCGCGGCCAGAGCCTCGTCGCGCTCGTGCCGAACACCGCGCATGCCGGTGCCGGCGCATGGTCGCCGGGCGACACGCTGCACGCGTGCTTCAGAACCGAAGATTGCCTGCTTTTTTCCGCCTGAAGGACCATAAAATGAGCTACCCCATCACGCGCCGCACGTTTCTGAAAGCTGCTTCCGGTCTGCTCGTCGCTCCGTCGCTCGGTTTCGATCCGCGTACGGCGTTGGCGGCCGACGCTTGCCCCAACGTCGTCGTCGGCACGTGGGGCGGCGATTATCTGAACCTGCTCGAACAGAACATCGGCAAGCCGATCATCGAGGCCGCTGGCGGTCGCGTCACGTACGACTCGGCGGATCAGATCGGCCGCATGACGAAGCTGCGCGCGGAGAAGATGTCCCGTCACGGTTCGCTCGACGTCGCCTGTCTCGCCGACATCGACATGTTCGACGTCAACCGTTCCGGGGTGCTCGAACCGCTCGACACGAAACTGGTGCCGAACTCGGCGCGCACGATCGAAGCGCTGCGCCGCCCGTATTCGATTCCGCACATCTTCAGTGCGATGGTGATCGTCTACAACCCGGAGAAGTTTCAGGCGAAGCCCGATTCGCTCGCGGTCGCGCTCGATCCGAAACTGAAGGGACGGGTGGGTTTTTCCGACATTCTGTACAACTTCAACGTGCTGCAGTCTTCGCTCGCGGCGGGCCAGCACAATGGCGACACGGCGGCCGGCATCCGGTTTCTGCGCGAGGTGCGCAAGCAGCAGCCGAAGGTCTATCCGTCGAACGAAACGGTCGCGGCGGCGCTGAAAAGCGGCGAAATCTGGATGACCTGCATGTGGAAAGCGCGCGCGCTGCAGTGGAAAAAAGGCGGCGTGCCGGTCGACTACGCGTTCCCGAAAGAGGGCGGCGTGCCGGTCACGTTCGAGGCCGCCGTGCCGAAGAACGCGCCGACGCGTGCGTGCGGCTTCAACTATCTGAACGCGATGCTCGATCCGCGCGCGCAGGTCGGCTTCGCCGAGACGATGGGCTATGCGCCGACCGTCACCGATGCGGCCTTGCCGCCGACGCTGCAACAGAGCGTCGGCTTCACGAATGCCGAGCTCGATCGCCTCGTCAAAGTCGACTACGCGCGTTTCACTGCGGAAAAACCGGCGCTGCTCGACTTCTGGAACAAGGAATTCAAGCCGGGACTTTGAACCATGACGACGAGCGCACTGAACGCCGCGCCGCGGCGCCGCGACTTCGCCGGGGGCCTGCTCGCTTCGCCCGCCGTACTGGTCGTGCTATTCGTGATCGTGCTGCCGGGCGTGCAACTGGTGCGCTACAGCTTCAATCATTTCGACTCGGTCCAGATGATGCAGGCGGCGTTCACGCTCGAGAACTACGTCCAGTTTCTGACCGATCCGTACTACCACGCGGTGCTGTGGACCACGATCAAGGTGGCCGCGCTGTGCACGGCGCTGTCGCTCGTACTCGGTTTTCCGGTCGCCTATGTGCTTGCTAAAACGCAGAGCCGCTTCAAGAGCCAACTGGTGATGCTGCTGGTGTTTCCGCTGCTGGTCGGCAACGTCGTGCGCGCGGCGGGTTGGATGGTCATGCTCGGCAACGCGGGTTTCGTCAATGCGATGCTGATGGCGCTCGGCCTCGTCGATCAACCGGTGCGGCTGCTCTATACGCCGTTCGCGGTGGTGGCCGGCACCACTGCCGTGGTTCTGCCATACATGATCCTGACCTTGCAGAGCGTGCTCGAAGGGCTCGATTTCTCGATCGAGGAAGCCGCGCGCAATCTCGGCGCGAGCTTCGCTCAGACGCTCGCGCGCGTCGTGCTGCCGATCGCGGCGCCCGGCGTCGCGGCCGGCACGATGCTCGTGTTCATTCTGTGCATGAACGCGTACGCGACACCGGTGCTGCTCGGCGGCACCGGCATCACGATGATGACGCCGGCAATCTACGACCAGATCGCCAAGGCGAACAACTGGCCGTTCGGGGCCGTGCTGTCGATCGTATCGATGGTCGTCACGTTTGCGCTGGCGCTGTTGTCGCACTGGATCATCCAGCGGCGCTACGCGAAGACGATGATGACCTGAACTGGCAGGGCGCGCCGCGGGCTGGTGTGTGGGATGCGCCTCTCCTTAATTCTTCTTCCTGAAGGAACGACAGATGCCAATCCTCACCGAAAAGACTCGCGCTTACCGTCACGACCTGATGCAAAAACTGATGGAATGTCAGCGAGTCGATGCGCTCATCTTTACGTCCGCCGACTTCTTCCAGTGGGCGAGCAATTTCCACGTCGACGTGCAGACCTGGGAGCGGCCGATCGCCGTGTGCGTGCCGCTGTCGGGCGAGCCGTTCGCGATCGTGAACGAGCTGTCGACGCATCACGTGATGATGGCGCGCGAGCGCGGACATCTGTGGCTCGACGATATCTCGTTCTACTCCGAGCATCCGCGCGTGGTCGAGCGGCAGCCGCTACTCGCGGAAGTCCCGGAGCTGATCGCCGCGCGTTTGCGTGCCGCCGGGCTTGGCGCATCGCGAATCGGCGTCGAAGCCGCCGGCGGCCCCCTCGGCCGCGCGGCGTCACTGCTGCCGGACGCGAAGTTCCTGCCGATGCTCGCCGAGCTGCGCTCGTTGCGCTGGGTCAAGCACCGGGAGGAGATTGCCATCATGCGGGCCGCCGCAAGCCTCGCCGATTGGGTGCAGGACCGCTATCGCGAGAACATTCGCCCCGGACGGCTCGTTCAGGAACTCGACTATCAGATGGCCACCCTGATGGTGACCGAAGGCGCGCGCCGCTTTCCTGGGGAGAACCTCGAAGTGATGCGTTGCTGGACCTTGTCGGGACCGGCATCGGCGTCGCCGCACGGCGACGGTGCGTCGTGCGGCGCGCAGATCAAGGCGGGCGACGGTCTCGTCAATATCGTGATTCCGCGTTTGAACGGTCTCGTGATCGAGAACGAGCGCACCTGGTTCTGCGGCAAACCGGGCGCCGAGCAGGCGCGTTTTCATGAGGTCGCGCGCGCGGCCAACGAGGCGGCCGTCGCGGCGGCCGTCACGGGTCAGCCGGTTTCGGGTATCGACGCGGCCGCGCAAGCGGTGATCGAGCAGGCCGGCTGCGCGAAGTACATCCGTCATCGCACGGGGCATGGCATGGGCATCATCGGTCACGAATATCCGGACGACATGGCGTTCAATCACCGCGCGCTGCTGGACAACGAGGTGTACTCGGCGGAGCCCGGCATCTATGTGTACGGCCTCGGCGGTTTCCGGCTCGACGATTCGGTCGTGACCGGCCCGACGCCGGAGCTGCTCACGAAGACCCCGCGCACGCTCGCGCACGCGACCATCGATTGAGTCGCGCAGCGCGCGACACCCTTCAACGTTGGAGATGACCCGGATCTTGTACCGGGAGGAGACCTGATGGAGTCGATTCTGTTCTCGCACTGCGCGCTGCTCGATCCGGCTGCCGGCGAATTGCGTGAGGACCACGCGGTGCTGGTGGAAAACGGACGCATCAAGGAGGTCTCGGACCGGCCGATCCGCAGCGCGTCCGCACGGGAAATCGACCTGCGCGGCAAGACGCTGATGCCTGGCCTGATCGATTTGCACGTGCACGTGCATGCGACGCAGCTCAATCTCGCGGCACAGGTGAACTTGCCGAACGTGCTGGTCACGCTGAAGTCGTTGCCGTTGTTGCAAGGCATGCTTCGGCGTGGCTTCACGACAGTGCGCGATGCGGGCGGCGCGGGCTTCGCGCTCAAACAGGCGTTGGAACAGGGTCTCGCCGAAGGTCCGCGCCTGTTCGTGTCGGGCCGCGCGATCAGCCAGACCGGCGGACACGGCGACATGCGCGGCCGCAGCGACTACATCGGCACCGATAGCCCGTGCGCGTGTTGTGCGCGGGTCGGCGCGATATCGCGTGTCGCCGACGGCGTCGATGCTGTGCGTCGCGCGGTGCGTGAAGAGCTGCAGATGGGTGCCGACCAGATCAAGATCATGGCCTCGGGCGGCGTCGCCTCGCCCACCGATCCGGTCGGCGCATGGGGTTATTCGGAAGACGAGATCAGGGCGATCGTCCACGAGGCGCGGGCGCGCGGCACCTACGTGCTCGCGCATGCATACACGGCCGAGGCGATCGCGCGCGCGGTACGCTGCGGCGTTCGGACGATCGAGCACGGCAATCTGGTCGACGAAGCGGCTGCGCGGGTGATGGCCGAGCACGGCGCGTTCGCGGTGCCGACGCTCGTCACCTACGACGCGCTCGCGAACGAAGGCGAAGCGCTCGGCCTGCCCGCCGACAGCGTCGCGAAGATCGGGAGCGTGCGCCAGGCGGGCCTGCG
Organism: Paraburkholderia sp. MM5496-R1; assembly: GCF_050436205.1. NCBI lineage: Bacteria > Pseudomonadati > Pseudomonadota > Betaproteobacteria > Burkholderiales > Burkholderiaceae > Paraburkholderia > Paraburkholderia sp. MM5496-R1. The sequence continues at coordinate 863,630 of NZ_JBNDLT010000001.1, read as the reverse complement.
TTCGCTCGAAATCTTCCGCGCGGCGGGCGTGCCGATGGGCTTCGGTAGCGATCTGCTCGGCGAATCGCAGCGTCTGCAAAGCGATGAATTCCGCTTGCGCAGCGAAGTGCTGACGCCGCTCGAAATCCTGCGCAGCGCAACGGTGGTCGGCGCGCAGGTGCTCGGCCAGGTCGGGCAGCTCGGGCAGATCACAGCAGGCGCGCACGCCGATATGCTCGTCGTCGACGGCAATCCGCTTGCGTCGCTCGACTGTCTGCTGGGGCAGGGCGAGCGCATTCCGGTCGTGATGAAGGGCGGTAGAATCCATGCCTTTGATTTGCCGGCGTGACATGCGCAGCGCTCGCTTGCGAGCGAGGTTGACAGCGGGGAGCGCCGGCGGCCCATGCAATCCGGAGAGAACGGATGGACTTTCGGCACATCGACGCATTCAGGGCGCTGATGCTCACGCGCACGACGACCCGCGCCGCGCAGGTCATCGGCACTTCGCAGTCGGGTATCAGCCGCCTGATTACCGATCTGGAGCGCTCGACCAGTCTCACGCTGTTCGATCGCAGCCGCGGCCGGCTCGAACCGACCGTCGAAGCCCTGGCGCTGTTCGAGGAAGTCGAGCGGCGCTATGCCGGCCTGGACAACATCCGCGAGTTCGCGCTGAGCTTGCGCAATCCGTCGACCGCGGTGATTCGCGTGGGCTCGGTCGTATCGTTCGGGCTCGGCTACTTCGCGCGCGTCGTGGCGAACTTTCATCGGCGGCATCCGGCCGTGCAGATTGCGTTGACGACCGGGGCATCGTCGCTGATTCGCGATCAGGTGGTGTCGCGTCAACTCGCGCTCGGTCTCGTCACGAATACCGTCGACGTGACCGGCACCGATTCGACCGCCTTCGCGCAGCTCGACGCGATCTGCGCGTTGCCGGCCGGTCATCCGCTGGGCAAGCGCAAGGTCATCAAGGTGGCGGATCTGCGGAATCAGCCGATCGTGTCGTACGATCTGCCGGACCTCGTGCGTTGGGGCATGGATCAGGTGTTCGCGACCGGTCAGCTGCAATCGCAGGTGGTGGCGACCGCGCCGTATTCGGTCAACATCGCGACGATGGTCAAGGAAGGCCTCGGCATCGGTTTGCTGCATCCGGTGTCGGCGTACGACTTTCTCGATTCGAATCTGATCTTGCGCCGCTTCGAGCACGCAATGCCTTTCTACACGCTGAAGATCACGCCGCATGGCGCCGCGCCGGCTCCGCATCTCGACGAATTGTCGAAGGTGATGGAGGAGACGCTCGAAGAAGTGCTGGTGGCCGTGAATACGCGCTTGACGGCAGCGAGCTGACCGATTGCCGCCATGTTCCAGATGTACTCCGAACGCACGACCGCGAAACTCGATGACGCGCTGCTGCCGAACCACCAACGTGATTCCGCAATTTCGTCGCAGCTACGCGGTCCCGCACATCTTCAGCGCGCTCGCGCTCGTCTACGATACCGACAGGGTGCGCACGCGCCCGGACGGTCTCGCCGCGCTGCTGGACCCTCAATTCAAGGGCAAAATCGGCCTAGTCGATGATCAGTATGACTATCTGACGCTCGCGGGCGCGCTTGCCTCGGGTGGGCAAGCGAACGATCTTGCGCTCGGGCAGAAGTATTTGCGCGCACTGCGCGAGGCATCGCCGCGAGTGTATCCGTCGGTCGATGCACTGGCGTCGGCGCTCAAGAGCGGCGAGATCGTCGTGACCGTCACGTGGAAGGCGCGCACGCTGCAGTGGAAAAAGGCGGGCCTCGCGGTCGATTACGTGTTCCCGAAGGAGGGCGCATTACCGGCCACGTTCGAGGCCGCCGTCACCGCGGGCAGTAAATCGTCCGCCTGCGCGTTTCCCTATCTGAATGCGATGCTCGATCCGCGTTCCCAGCGCGCGTTCGCCGAATCGATGGGCTACGCGCCGACGATCACGAACGCGAACCTGCCGCCGTCGTTGCAACAGGCGGTGGGCTTCTCGGGCAAGGAGCTGGAGCGGATCGTGCCGGTCGACTTCGCGATGCTGATGAAACACAAAACGGAAATGCTCGACTTCTGGAACAAGGATTTCCGCGCTGGACTTTGACCCTGAGGCTCCGCACATTTCTGCCTGCAAGATCCAAACACATGATTATTCTGACCAACAACGAAGGTAAATCCGGCATCGGCTTGACCGCGGAACTGCTGCGCAATGGCGGTGCCGGGCTTGACGCGGTCGAGGCAGGCATCCGGCTCGTCGAAGATGACGAAGAGGTGCGCACGGTCGGGCGTGGCGGCTGGCCGAATCTGCTCGGCGAAGTCGAGCTCGATGCTTCGGTGATGGATGGCTCGACGCTGCGCACTGGCGCGGTGGGCGGTCTGAAGGGCTTCAGGCATCCGGTCAGCGTCGCGCGCGCGGTGATGGAACGGCTGCCGCACGAGTTGCTGATCGGCGAGGGCGCCGCGCGCTATGCGGCCGAAACGGGTGCGGAGCGCTGCGAGCTGCTCGCCGATCATTCGCGCAAAGCGTACGCGCGCTGGTTCGATGGCGAAGTCAGCGCGGCCGACAGGGCCGCGTGGCCGAACGTGCCGCTCGAACGCTATTGCCACGACGCGGTCGATCCGGAGATCGGCAAGGACACGACGGTTTTTCTTGCGCTCGACAGCGCCCGCAATGTCGTGAGCGGCACGAGTACATCGGGATGGGGCTGGAAATATCCGGGCCGTCTCGGCGACAGCCCCGTGATCGGCGCGGGCTCCTATGCCGATAGCCGTTACGGCGCCTGCGCATGCACGGGCGCGGGCGAGATGACGATCCGCGCCGGCACGGCGCGCGCGGTGGTGCTCTACATGAAAATGGGCATGAGCGTCGAGCGCGCGGTCAGCGAAGCGGTCGACGATATGCGCGCGCTCAAGGGCGGCTTGATCAGCCGCGTGACGATCCATGCGATCGATGCCGCGGGCAATCACCGCGTGGTGGCGGTCAATGGCTTGCCGGGCAATCACTACTGGGTGTGGACGCCAGACATGGCGCAGCCGGAGCGCCGTGCTTGCGAGCTGATCCAGATCTCGGCGGGCGCGCCGCAGAGCAAGCGGATTGCGATGCAGGTTTATACCGACGTGTGAGGGTGACGCGCACTGGTGAATCAGCGGTATTCCCGCAGCGGCACCTAAGACGTCTTCTGCCCCCCCGCAATCACCCGCTCCAACGATAGCTTCAAGTGACGCTGCATCGCCGCTTGCGCCTGAATCGCATCATGCGCCTCCAGCGCTTCGAGAATCACGAGATGTTCGTCGGGCACGGCGCCCCACGTCGTCTCGTTCTCGAAGTGGCCGCGCAGCTTTTCCGACAGCGGACTATGCCGCGCATCGAATAGCGAGCTGACGGTGCGCACGAGCACCTCATTGCCGGACATTTGCGCGATCGCGAGATGGAACGCGCGATCGGCCGCGACCGGAATTCTGCCGGCTTTTACTTCGCGCTCCATCTCGTTGTAGATGGCGCGCAGCATCTTCAGATCTTTCGGTTTGCAGAACGGTGCGACGCTCGCGATGATCGAGCCTTCGATCAGGCAGCGCGCGCCGAGGATGTCGAGCAGGCTATCGCCGAGTTCGGCCTGCGACAGCGACGCATCATTCTGCGCGGACGGCGTCGCGCACAGGTAGACGCCCGAACCCATACGAATCTCGACGAGCCCTTCCAGTTCCAGCGCGACCAGTGCCTCACGCACCGACGGCCGCGACACGCCGAGCGTCTCCGCCAGCGCGCGCTCGGGCGGCAGGCGGCCGTTCGGCGCGAAGTCCGGCTGAGCGATCAGCTCGCGCAATTTTTCCGCGATCTGAAGATAGAGGCGGCGAGTGTCGGCAGGTCTGGTGGTCACGAAACGATTCCCGGCGATGTAGCTTGTGCAAGCCCCATAAGGCGAGCGCCGATTGTAGATCGAAGCGCCCGGCGCGCAAATCGTGCGTGTTCGGCGACAGCGTTCGGGGTTTCCCCCAACTCCGTGCGAATTGGCTTGACCAGTATCGCACTCGCCATTATTTTTGCAAATTGGTAAGGCCAGATTGACGCCGAGGAGACGCCAGCCGTGCAGCCCTGCTGGTCGCTCCGCATCCCGACACCCGATCAATTTCTCCATGACGATGAAGACTGTCATTTGCGAACAACCCGGCCAACTCGCGCTCGCCGAACGCGCGAGGCCGGCGGTTCCTCGATCATCGCCTCGCCGACATCGCGCGCAATCACGAGCAAAAGAAAGAGCGGCGTTTCAAGCCGGTGATCGAACTCGCGCGCGAGCTTGGCGTGCGTGTCGAGCAACCGCGTCTAAGCGCGGCGCTTGCCGCGTGCACGCACGACGGCTAACGACGCGGGCCGCAAATCCGCAGTAGATCCGTAGCACACCCCGGCAGCACACCCCGGCAGCACACCGGCGGCCACGAGGCCGCATGGTTCATCCAAATAGAGTAGATGCCAGCCCAGGAGGAGACGGTTTCATGAAGAAGAAGATGCGTTGGGTAGTGATTTTTCTGTGCTTTCTCGCGATCGCGGTGAACTACGTCGATCGTGCGAATCTCGCGGTCGCCGCGCCGCAAATCGAAAAGGCGCTCGGCATCGGCCCCGCCGAGATGGGCTTCATCCTGAGCGGATTCTTCTGGACCTACGCGTTGATGCAGATGCCGTTCGGCTGGTTCGTCGATCGTGTCGGCGCGCGCATCGCGTTGCCGCTCGCGGTCGGGTGGTGGTCGGTGTTTACCGCGGCCACCGCGGTCACGACCAGCGTCGCGGGCATGTTCGGCTGCCGCCTGTTGCTCGGCGTCGGCGAGGCGGGCGCATATCCGTCCTGCGCGAAGCTCGTCAGCCAATGGTTCGAGCCCAAGGAGCGCGCGATCGCGACCAGCATCTTCGATAGCGGCTCGCGGGTCGGCTCCGCGCTGTCGATTCCCGTGGTCGCGCTGATCATCGGCACGCTCGGCTGGAAGGCTGCTTTTGTCCTCACCGGCTTGCTCGGCGCGGTGTGGATCGTCGGCTGGTTCGTGATCTATCGGAATCCCGTGCAGGACGCGATGGAGAGCGCGCGCAACGCTGCGCCGGCGGCTCGAGCGAGAGGCGGCCAGGACAACGTGACGTGGGCATCGCTGTTTCGCCATCGCACGCTGTGGGGCATGATGCTCGGCTTCTTCTGCCTGAACTTCGTGATCTACTTCTTCATTACGTGGTTTCCGAGCTATCTCGTGCAGACGCGCGGCTTCTCGCTGAAATCGCTCGGCACGCTCGGCATGATTCCGGCGCTGATTGCGATTCCGGGCGGCTGGCTCGGCGGCTATGTGTCCGACGCGCTGTTCCGGCGCGGCTGGAGCCTGACGGCTGCGCGCAAGACCTGCATGGTCGGTGGCATGCTGGTGTCGTCAGTGATCACGCTGTCGGCGTTCACGGAGAACACCTATCTGATGCTCGCGTTCTTCGGTATCGCCTATGGCAGCCTCGCGTTCGCCGCGGCGAGCATCTGGTCGCTGCCCTGCGACGTCGCGCCGACACCGCGCCATGTCGCGTCGATCGGCGGCATCCAGAACTTTGCGTCGAATCTGGCGGGGATCGTGATTACGACGTTCACCGGCGTGATGGTCGCGATGACGAAGGGCTCGTTCACGATCCCGCTCGTCGTCGCGGGCGGCTTCTGCTTTCTCGGCGCGTTCAGCTATCTTTTCATCGTGGGACGCATCGAGCCGCTGTCGCTGGAATCGGAAAGCCGCGATCTGCCGAAGGGCGCGCGCTCCACGATCTGACGTATTCTGTGTCAACGCATACGGATAACCCTGTTTTCGAGGCTTCTCATGTCGACTCAAGCTAGCGTCGCGTCCGCGATCATCCGCCTGCACCCCGGCGACGACGTCATCATCGCGACCCGGCAGTTGCTGCCGGGCACGCGCATCGAGGCGGAACAACTGGTCGTCGCCGGACTGATTCCACCGGGGCACAAGATCGCGACGCGCAACATCGCGCAAGGCGAGCCGGTCAAGCGCTACAACCAGATCATCGGCGTCGCGCGTGAGGCGATCGCGCGCGGCCAGCATGTCCACACGCACAATCTCGGCATGTCGGAGTTCGCGCGCGAGCACGCGTTCGGCGTCGATGCGCAGCCGACCGTCTACGTCGAGGAACCCGCGCATTTCATGGGCATTCGCCGCGACGACGGCCGCATCGCGACGCGCAATTACATCGGCATTCTGACCAGTGTGAACTGCTCGGCGACGGTCGCGCGCGCGATTGCCGATCATTTCCGGCGCGACGTGCGTCCCGACGCGCTCGCCGACTATCCGAACGTCGACGGCGTGATCGCCTTGACGCACGGGCTCGGCTGCGGCATCGACATGCAAGGCGAGGGCATTGCGATCCTGCGTCGCACGCTGGCCGGTTACGCGGTGCATCCGAACTTCGCGTCGGCGCTGTTCGTCGGCCTAGGCTGCGAGACGAATCAGATCGACGGCGTGCTCGCCGCGGGCGGTCTCGACGCCAGCACGACGAAGCTGCGCAGCTTCACGATCCAGGACAGCGGCGGTACGCGCAAGACGATCGAACTCGGTATCTCGATGGTGCGCGAGATGCTCGCCGACGCGAACCGCGTGCAGCGCGTGCCGGTGCCGGCTTCGCATCTATGCGTCGGTCTGCAATGCGGCGGTTCGGACGGCTACTCTGGCATCTCCGCGAATCCGGCGCTCGGCGCCGCGGTCGATCGGCTCGTGCGGCACGGCGGCACCGCGATCCTGTCGGAGACGCCGGAAATCTACGGCGCCGAGCATCTGCTGACGCGGCGTGCGGTGAGCGCCGCGGTCGGCGACAAGCTGCTCGCGCGCATCGCATGGTGGCAGGACTATTGCGCGCGCAATGGCGGCGCGATGGACAACAACCCATCGGCGGGCAACAAGGCGGGCGGCCTGACGACGATCCTCGAGAAATCGCTCGGCGCGGTCGCGAAGGGCGGCACGACGAATCTGGTCGACGTCTACGAATACGCGCAGCCGATCGCCGCGAAGGGCTTCGTATTCATGGATTCGCCCGGCTACGATCCGGTGTCGGCGACGGGACAGGTCGCCTCGGGCGCGAACCTGATCTGCTTCACGACCGGGCGCGGCTCCGCCTATGGCTGCGCGCCGTCGCCGTCATTGAAGCTGGCGACCAACACCGCGTTGTGGGAGCGCCAGCAGGACGACATCGATATCAATTGCGGCGGTGTGGTCGACGGCAGCGCGAGCATCGACGAACTCGGCGAAGCGATCTTTCGCATGATGCTCGACTGCGCGTCCGGCACGCGCACGAAGAGCGAGCTGCACGGCTATGGGCAAAGCGAGTTCGTGCCGTGGCAGGTCGGCGTGGTGACCTGAGCGGGTGCATTGCAGCGACACGACCGAATAGCCGAACGGATCACGCATTGGAGGATGCAATTGGAACGCCGCCTTCATTCAGGCCGCGAGGTGAAGCGCGCGCAGCGGCTCTGCCCGTCTGACGAACTGGAGATATCCGATGCAGCAGGAACCGATCTCCGCGACCCGCGGTAACGAAGCCGTCGCCGCGCTGCGCGCTGCGCGCGGCGCTCGGCGCTGACATCGTGAGCCTGCCGGCCGAATTTGGCGGGCGGCGGTTCGCGGACTGGAGCGGCACGCCATCGACCGATCCGATCGCGCTGATCCGCCCGCGCACGACCGAAGAGGTCGCCACCGCGCTCAGGATCTGCCATCAATTCCGGCAGCCGGTCGTCACGCAAGGCGGCATGACCGGGCACGCGGGCGGTGCCTGCGTGCTTGGGGAGGAGGTCGCGCTGAGCGTCGAGCGGATGAACGGCGTCATCGACATCGATCCGGTCAGCGCGACGATGACCGTGTTCGCGGGCACACCGCTGCAGGTCGTGCAGGAAGCGGCCGATCACGCCGGCTTCATGTTCGCGCTCGACCTCGGCGCGCGCGGCAGTTGCACGATCGGCGGCAACATCGCGACCAATGCGGGCGGCAATCGCGTGATCCGCTACGGGATGATGCGCGACCAGGTGCTCGACGTCGAAGCGGTGCTCGCCGACGGCAGCGTGATCGGCGGCGAGCGCAAGATGATCAAGAACAATACCGGCTACGACCTGCGCAACCTGCTAACGGGCAGCGAGGGCACGCTCGCGGTCATCACGCGCGCGGTGCTGCGCCTGCGGGCCAAGCCGCGCGCGATCTCGACCGCATGGTGCGGCATGCCGGACTACGCGGCGGTGACCACGCTGCTCGGCCGCGCGCAGGAGCGGCTGCCGGCCGGCGTGTCCGCGTTCGAGGTCATGTGGCCAAGCTATTGCGACTTCGTGCGGCAACGCCTGCCCGAACTGCGCGTGCCGCTCGCGAGCGGTCACGCCTACTACGTATTGCTCGAGACTTGCGGCGCGGACCCGGAACGGCAGTCGGCGGCTTTCGAGGAATTCCTCGCCGACATGTTGAACGCCGGCGTGATCGCCGACGCCGCAATCGCGCAATCGGACGCGGACGCCGCGGCGTTCTGGGCGATTCGCGACGCGCCAGCCGAATATCCGCGCCTGATCCCGGGACGCATCTCGTTCGACATCAGCTTCGCGGTCGCGCAGGCGGGCGACGCGGCACAGCGTTGCGACGAGCGGTTGCGCGCGCGCTGGTCGCAAGCGACGATCCTCGTCTATGGGCATCTCGGCGACGGCAATCTGCACGTAGTGGTGCAAGAACCTGGCTGGACCGACGAGGCCATCGACGACGTCAAGCGCGTCGTCTATGAACTGACGGGGGAAATGGGCGGCTCGGTATCGGCCGAGCATGGGATCGGCGAGGAGAAGCTGAGCGTGCTCGGCCTGTCACGCTCGCCGGCCGAACTCGCCGCGATGAAGGCGATCAAGCTCGCGCTCGATCCGCACAATCTCCTGAACCCTGGCAAGGTGATCGCGATGTAGTGTGCGCGGCGCGAATCTGCGTGCGCAGCCACGGCGCTTTCAGCCGCTCGGGAACGCGCGCAGCATGTTGCGCGAGTCGCTTGCTCAGGCACTCGATCTCGCGGAGCGCGACGTGTTCGAATTCGGCGGGGCGCAGCGATCGCATCGTTGCGAGCGTACTAACGAAAATATCCGGCGGCGCGTCATGGCATCGGCGACGCGGTACGCCGGAGCTGTGCCGATTCAGGCGTCTTCGCCGGTTGCGAATACGCCGTTTTCCGGTGCCGTCCGTTCGACGTCGATGCATTGCACGCGCCAGTGGCCGCTCGCGAGGATGCGGCCGAGCTCGGCGCACCACTGCACACGGCCGACCTCGCCTTCGAACGGCCCGTCGAGCTGATTCAGATCGAGTCCCTCGAGCACGCAGACCGGCGCGGAGCTATGCGGCGCGCACACGAGCGTATTGCCGCAATCCATATGCAACGCGCCCCATTCGGGCAACTCGAGCCCGAAATGACCTTCGCGCGACCATTGCCGCGTGTCCTTGTCGAGCCAGAGAATGGCGAAGGCCATCGGGTTGACACGATCGAACGTGTCGAGATGAACAGTCAAACGCATGACATGTCTCCGCAATGTATACAACTGATTCGCATTGCCGACGCCATCGCGCGTCGGCAGCCGGCCCGCTGCGTGCGCATCGAGTCCTTATTGGCTAAGCGCACGCCGAGCACACGAGCAGACAGTTTCGGATTCGCGCAATCACGGCACGTACTCCGGTATCAGGAATAAGATCAGTGTACGGGCGGCGAAACGCCCCTTATTGACTTCGATCAAACGGTCTGCGGCGCGGGCCGATCGCGCGACACAATGGCGCGCCTACGCTGCTGAGAACGGCGCGCGCCTCGCTGTCTGCCATGACGGCAGCTTGTCGCTACCGAAGCATCTGAAGGAGAACCCGATGCGAGCGATGGTGTTCGACGGCAGCTCGGCGACGCTGACCGAGCGGGAAGTGCCTGATCCGCGGCCCGGTGCCGGGGAGATCCTGATCGACGTTCATGCGTGCGGCGTGTGCCGCACGGACCTGCATCTGGTCGACCGCGAGCTCGAGCATCCAAAGCGGCCGGTGATTCCCGGCCACGAAATCGTCGGCGTGGTGGCCGAATTGGGCGCGGGCGTCAGCGGTTTCACGGTGGGCGAGCGGGTCGGCGTGCCGTGGGTCGGGCGCACCTGCGGCCACTGCCGCTACTGTCTGTCCGCCCGCGAAAATCTCTGCGACGACGCTGGCTTCACCGGCTACACGATCGACGGCGGCTACGCCGAGCGCACGGTCGCCGACAGCCGCTACTGCTTTCATCTGCCGCCGCACTACAGCGATGTCGAGGCCGCGCCGCTGCTGTGCGCGGGTCTGATCGGCTATCGCACGTTGAGCATGGCGGGCGACGCCGAACGGATCGGCATCTACGGTTTCGGCGCGGCCGCGCATCTCGTCGCGCAGGTGGCGCGTCACCAGCAGCGCACCGTCTATGCGTTCACGCGTCCCGGCGACCACGCGGCCCAGCAACTCGCGCTGCGCCTCGGCGCGGCATGGGCCGGCGGCAGCGACGAGGCACCGCCCGGCGAACTCGACGCCGCGCTGCTGTTCGCGCCGGTCGGCGCACTGGTGCCGCTGGCGTTGCAGGCGGTCGCGAAAGGTGGCGTGGTGGTGTGCGGCGGCATTCATATGAGCGACATTCCGTCGTTCCCGTACGCGTTTCTGTGGGGCGAGCGGCGCGTGGTGTCGGTCGCGAATCTGACCCGCGACGATGGGCTTCAGTTCATGCGCAGCGCCGCCGAGACGCAGCTCGCGATCGAGACCACGACTTACGCGTTGCGCGACGCGAACCGCGCGCTCGACGATCTGCGCAACGGCAACCTGACCGGCGCGGCCGTGCTCGCGGTCCGCCCGTGATCCGCTAGCGAGCCGTTGGCGCTTGATACAGATCAAGCCGCGCGCCGCGTCGGCGTTCATCATGTAAGCGCGAACCGTTGGCGTCCCCGTCACGGGCCGAGGTGTGAAGCGACGCGGTTGACGCGCCGCCTCGCGGTGCGACGATCCGAGGAGAGCCGATGAACACTGCTGCCGGGCGCAACACCTTCCACCGCGTGATGATCGCGTCCGCGGGCGGCAGCGGACTGCCGCTCGGCACGCGCGTCGCCCGGCAGTTGGTCGCGGCGGATGCGCGCTTTCGTCTCGTCGATATCGTTTGCAATCCTGCCGCGCTTTATCCGACGCTGATGCTCAGCTATCCGGACTGGTGCGAGGCGCATCGCGCGATGCTGCACGGCGCGCAGGCCGCGCTGCGCGACGCGGTGATCGCGTTGCACGGCGTCGTCGCGGCGACCGACGCCGAGATCGTCGATCTCACCGCGCTGCATCAGGGCGCGGCCGAAGCGCTCGCCCACACGGCGACGCAATGGGACGCGGATCTGGTCGCGGTGGCCGCGCATCCGCGTGAACATCGCTGGGACAGCCGTATCGATCCCGAGGAACTGGTCGCGTCGATCGGGCGTCCGGTGCTGTACATGCCGGCGAGGTCGACCGACGCGAGCGATGCCTCGGCGGTGAGCCGCGTGCTGGTCGCGATCGATGGCAGCGACACCGCGCTCGACGCGCTGCGCACCGCGCTCGCGGTAGCGCCGCCCGACGCGCGCATCAAGGTCGTCTACGCGGCCGACGACCGCTTCGCGTGGTGCGAATGGCTGCCGTTCGAAGTCGTGTCGCAGCATCGAATCGATGTCTTGCGGCGCGGCGCGGCGATGCTCGAACAAAGCCGGCGCGCGGCCGAAACCGCGTTGCTCGAGTTCGACGATGATTGCGGCGATGCGTCGAGCGCGATTCTCGACGAAGCGCAACGCTGGCACGCGGACCTGATCGTGATGGGTTCGCACGGCATGCGCGGCGCGCCGCACCCTTTGCCGGGGCACGTGACGTCGCGCACGCTGCGCGACGCGGCGTGTCCCGTGCTCGTGTGTCCGCGCGGCGCGTCGTCGTTGCGGGCGGACGACGTGCCGCACGGCGAGTGGCGGGAGCCGTATCTGGGCAGTCCGGGCGGGCCCTTTTATCTGTAGCAGGGGCGCGCCACGCGCGTTGACAAATCCAACCTCAGTGGAGAATCGGCATGTACCAACATATCCTCGTCGCGCTAGACGGCAGTACTTTCTCGAAACGCGCGCTGAAAGAAGCGGTGAATCTCGCCGCGTTGACGAAGGGCGTCGTGCATCCAGTTTATGTGGTCGACAAGACGCCGCTCTTTTCCTATGCCGGCTATTACGACCCGCTCACGCTCGTCGAAGCCTTGCGCCAGGACGGCCAATTGGTGCTGGAGGAGGCCGAACAGGCCTGCGCCGCCGCCGATGTGCCTTGCCGCCCTGAAATGATCGAGTCGGAGAGCCTGTCCGACGACGTCGCCGCGATCGTGCTGCGCCACGGCGAGCAGATCCACGCCGATCTGCTTGTGCTGGGCACGCATGGGCGACGCGGCGTGCGGCGCCTCGTGATCGGCAGCGTGGCGGAGCGGGTGCTGCGTTTCTCGACCTGTCCGGTGCTGCTCATGCGCGAGCCAAGCACCGAGGATGCGCCAGCAGAGTAACCCGCGACAGCGGGGCGCGGCAGCGCGTGAGCATTACGCGAGCGCGTCGGCCGGTATCTGGATCGAGATCCTGAAGCCATGGCCCGGCGAGCTGGTGAACGACACGTTGCCGCGCAACTGCCGCACGCGTTCGCGAATGCCGAGCAAACCGAATGAATCTGTTCCCTGCGACCGATCCAGCGCGACACCCACGCCGTCATCCTCGATATCGAGCGATACGATGGGGTCCGCGCAGGTCATGTCGATGCGTACGCGGCTGGCCTTGGCGTGCCGCGCGACGTTCGTCAACGCCTCCTGAACGATGCGAAACAGCGCCGTCGCCGCGAATTCGCCGCACACCGGCTCGGCCGGTTCGAGATGCACGCTCGAGCGCACGTCGTAGCGTTTCGTGAAGTCTTCGGCCAGCCAGTCGAGCGCGGCGGCGAGCCCGAGGTCGTCGAGCAGCGGGGGCCGCAGATCGGCGGCGATACGCCGCAGCGAAGCGGCCATCCAGTCGATCTGCTTTTGCAGTTCATGCGTCTGCGCGGCCAGCGGCTCGGTGTCGGCCTGGCTTTTCAGCTTCGCTTCGAGCAGCGCGACGCTCATTTTCAGCGCGGTCAGCCGTTGGCCGAGATCGTCGTGCAGTTCGCGCGCCATACGTTTCTGCTCGTTTTCGCGGGCGATCTGCACGTGGGTGGATACCTGATCCGCGCGTTCGAGTTCCGCGAGGCGCATACGTTCGGTCAGGTCGCGCGTGATCTTGGCGAAGCCGAGCAGCGCGCCCGACGCGTCGTGCACGGCGGAAACGACCACGTTGGCCCAGAAACGCGAGCCGTCGCGACGTACGCGCCAGCCCTCGTCCTCGGTGCGGCCTACGGCTGCGGCGATTTCCAGTTCGCGGGCGGGCTTGCCGGCCGCGATGTCTTCCGGGGTATAGAACTTCGAGAAATGCTGGCCGATGATTTCTTCGGGCGTGTAGCCCTTGATGCGCTGTGCGCCGGGATTCCAACTGGTCACGCGGCCGGACACGTCGAGCATGAAGATCGCATAGTCCTGAACCGCATCGATCAACATGAAATAGCGATCCTCGACGGGCACGTCCGACACGGACGCCGCACTGGTGAAGCAGGAAGACTCGCCGCTCGACAGACCTATCGCTCCTCCGGGTGGTCACGCAAGGTCGCGCACCGCAACGCACCGAGTTATATCAGTTCGGGAGCGCTTGTTCCACCCCGCACGTCCCGCGAACGAACGTGAGGCGAGCGACGCGTCGGCGTTCAAACCCGAGCCAGTCCTTCCGCGTCTTCGATGCGGATCGTTTTGCCGTTCGCCTTGACGAGGCGCTCGCGCTGGAACTTCGAGAACATCCGGCTCACCGTTTCGAGCTTCATGCCCAGAAAGCAGCCGATTTCCTCGCGGGTCATGCGCAAATGAAACTCCGCCGCGGAAAAGCCGCGCGCCTTGAAGCGCTTCGACAGATTCAGCAGAAACGTCGCGACGCGCTGTTCGGCGCTCATCGTGCCGAGCAGCATCATCTGGCTCGATTCGCGCACGATCTCGCTGCTCATCATCTGGTAGATGTGATGCTGCATCGGCTTCATCTCGCGACAGATCGCCTCGAGCTGCGCGAACGGAATGATGCACACGACGCTGTCTTCGAGCGCGATCGCATCGCAATTCTGCTTGCCCTCGCCGATGCCGTCGAAGCCGAGCGAGTCGCCGGCGATCTGGAAGCCAGTCACGTGCTCGCGGCCGTCGCGATGCATGACCACGGTCTTGAACGATCCGGCACGGATCGCGTAGATGCTTTGAAACGCGTCGCCCGCGCGATACAGCGCATCACCGCGTTTGATCGAGCGCGTCGAGCAGATCAACGTGTCGAGTCGGCTCAGTTCGTCGGATGTCAGCTCGGGCGGCATGCAGATCGCGCGCATCGCGCAGGTGGAGCAGCGCGGCACGGCGTAGCGTGTGGCCGCGGTGCGTGGCACGACGTGGATCGGTACGACGTGCGAACTGCGGGGCGCGTCGTGGCGGGGTTCACAGACTGCGGCAACTTGCATGATCTGCTCCTGGCGGTCAGGCCGGATGCGCACGACGCGCATAGGCAATCGCTTCGATGGCACGGCAGGCGAGTTCGAACTCCGAGGTCTTGTCGAAGCAGAAGTCGGCGCCCGCCGCTTCGCACGCTCGGCGAAACGCCGTCGTGCAATGATTGGTCAACACGATGCTGACGATGGACGGCCGCACCCGCGACAGCGCCGCGAGCAGCAGCAGATTGGTCTTGCCCGAGAAGCACGGGTCCAGCACCGCGACATCGGCGCGACTCGCGACGATGTCGTCGAACGTGTGCTCGACGCCGGCGGACTCGCCGGCGATTTCGATGCCGGGAATCAGCGCGATCAGGCAAGCAAGCCGGCGCCGGACCTCGGTCGCATCGTCGACGAGGAAGACTCTCGATAAGGTGGCTGGCGGAGCGGTGTCCATACCGACCAGTATTGGCGACCTCATCTCAGAAATATATCGGCGGGGATTTAAGCGGCGCTAGGAGTTCGGGTAATGTTGTAGGAATATTCCTAGTGCATGGCTGGCGATGGGGTATGTAGCCGAGTGCGAGTACACGGCTACTTTCGACGTGACGGCTTCGAAGGTCGCAGGCATGCAGTTGATTAAGTAATCACGGAACAAGCCGATAAAGACCCATTGACCTGCGTCAAGCCGCGCGGCGGCGCGCGCTTCACACTGTCGGCGCGGACACGCGACGGCACCGCTTCGGTTCATGCCAGCGCTTTCACAGGGAGTCCAACATGTATGCACGAATTCTGGTTGCGCTCGACGACAGTCCCAGCGCGCAGCGCGCCTTTGCCGAGGCGCTGAAGCTCGCGAAGCTGACGGGCGCCACACTCGAAGCCTGCTGCGTGGTAGGGCACGGCAAGTGGTCGGACAATGCCGATGTGGCTTTCGAGCCGGAACCGGCGGCCGCGGCGCAAGAATTCGCCAGCCGCGCGCTCGATGCGCCGCGCGAGCTGATGCGCGAGGCGCAGGTGCCCGGCGGCGTGCGGGTGATCGACGCGTACGCCGAAAGCGTGTCCGCGGTGCTCGCGCGCGTCGCCGACGAAATCGAAGCCGATCTGATCGTGATGGGCACGCACGGCCGCCACGGCGTGCAGCGCTTTCTGCTCGGCAGCGTCGCGGAGTCGCTCGTGCGTGCGACCGACAAGCCGGTGCTGATCGTGCGGCATGACGAACCCGGGCACGCGCGGCCCTGAAGCGCCGCGTCGCGCAGCCGTGGCGCGATCGCGTGGGAGCGGCCGCGCAGCAGCCTGGTTTTCGCGGCTCAGCTCAGGTGAGTTCGTTTTCGGCGCAGGCCGGGACTGACCGATCGCGCGTCGCGCCGTTCGCGTGCGCGGGAACCATCAGCACCGGGCAGCTGGCGCTGCGCAGCACGCGCTCGGCGACGCTGCCGAGCATCAGTCGTTGAACACCACGGCGGCCGTGCGTGCCCATCACGATCGCGTCGGCGTGCCATTCGAGCGCCGCCTCGACGATGCGATGCGCGACGTCTTCGCCGGTGATCGCGGCTTCGACGGTGCGGGCCGTGCCCTTGATCCCGCGCGCGGTCATCCGGCTCTGGGCATCGGCCGCGATCCGCTTGCCTTCCTCGATGAAGGCGTCCTGGATCACGCAAGGGTCGAAGCCGGGCGCGTCGTAGGCGATGACGGGCACGTCGATCACGTACAGCGGCTGCAGCTCGGCGCCCGATTCGGCGGCAAGGGTCAGCGCGGCGTCGAACGCACGGGAGGCGGTGTCGCTGCCATCGAGCGCGACGAGTAGGCGGTGAAACATGGCGGACTCCTTAAGCGGTCACTTCAGTGCGACAACAGCACCGGCACGGTCATCGACTCGAGCATCGTGCGCGTCGCGCCGCCCAGTACGACTTCGTGCAGACGCGAATGCGCGTAGGCGCCCATCACGATCATGTCGCAGCCGAGGTCGGCCGCCTGCGACAGCAGCGCGTCGCCGACCGGCGTGCCGTCCGCGACGCTCAGTTCGCGCACGTCGATCTTGACGCCGTGACGTGCGACGGTGAGTGCGATGTCGTCGCCCGGAACCGTGTCGCGCGGCGGACGATCGCCCGATGAATGAACCGTCAGCAGCGTCACTTTGGACGCGTGCGCGAGGAACGGCAGCGCGTCGTGGATCGCGCGGGTGGCTTCGCGGCTGCCGTCCCACGCGATCAGCACGTGGCGGCCGGGCGCCGCGAAGGTGCCGCCCGACGGCACCAGCAGCACCGGCCGCCCGGCCGACAGCACGACGTGCTCGACGAACTGTTCGGCGACGAACGCCTCGGGATCGGTCGGATCGGTCTGCCCGAGCACGATCAGATCGGCGAGACGCGCATAGGGCGGCACGACGTCGTTCGCGTAGCCGTTCGCGGCGATCCAATGACCGTCGACGTTCGCGCGCGCGAGTTCCGCACGAAACAGCCGCTCGAGCGCGCTGGCACGCTCGTGCCGCAGACGCTCGTGCTCCGCGTAGTAGTCGGCGGTGCCGGCCATCACGAAGAACGCGTGCCGCGGTGGCACGTACGTCGAAAACAGGCCGGTCAGCGTCGCATGAAAGCGGTGTGCGAGCTGCAATGCGATTTCGAGGCGCGGATGTGCACGAACGCTCGTATCGAGGTGAACGAGAATGCTTTTGTAGCTCATCGCCAAAGCTCCGTGACAGAAACGTGGGGAAACGGGCGCAAGCAGGCTCGAGCCCGTCGTCAAATGGAGTCTAAGGGCCCGGCGGCCGCGGCTGTTGATGCAGATCAAGCGCGGGCCGCCGCGCGCTCAGTACAGTGACGGGCACGCTCGACGGTTTGCAACCGCGCCTGGCAATCCTATGCTGTGCTCTGGAGGGCAGCGATCATGATTTCCGAATCCGATGCGCCGCCCGGGCGCCCCGCTTCACCGTGGACCTCGACGGCGTCCGGACCGCCCGAAGGCTGGCTCGACTACGCGGCGGCGTATCAGACCGCACAGGGCGCGGCACACGAGTACGCCGAGCGGTGCTTCGCCGACTGGAGCAAGTCGATCGCTTTCGTCGCGCAGCGCGAGGCGGACTGGTTCGGCGAGGCCAACCGCGCTTGCGCCGCCTGGTATGCGTGGTGGCAGGCGGGGTACGGCATCGCGCCAGGCGTCGCGCCGCTCGCGGGCGGCCTGAGCGCATGGTGGTGGAGCTCGCAGAACGCGCTGCCGTTCGCGGGCGTCGTTTAGCCGCGCGAGCCGGCAAGGCCGGCGCGCGCACCGTCAATGGCAGACACGGCAAGGAGGAGTTCAGATGGGAACGGATCGCGTGGCATTGGTCACAGGCGGGATGGGCGGTTTGGGCACGGCGGTCAGCCGGGCGCTTCATGACGCGGGCATGACGGTCGCGGTGACGCACTCGACGCACAACGATCACGTGTCGACATGGCTGCAGCACGAGCGCGACACGGGGCGCGACTTTCACGCTTACGAAGCCGACATCGCCGACTTCGATTCATGCGCGCGCTGCGCGCAACGCGTGCTGACCGAACTGGGCGGGGTCGACGTGCTGATCAACAACGCGGGCATCACGCACGACACGAGCTTCGCGAAGATGAGCAAGGAGCACTGGGACGCCGTGCTGCGCACCGATCTCGATGGCCTGTTCAACATGAGCAAGCCGCTGTTGCCCGGCATGCTCGAGCGGCGCCACGGCCGCATCGTCAACGTGGGGTCGGTCAACGGTTCGCGCGGCGCCTACGGGCAAACCAATTATTCAGCGGCCAAAGCGGGCGTGCACGGCTTCACGAAGGCACTTGCGCTCGAAACCGCGAAGCACGGCGTCACGGTGAACACGGTGTCGCCCGGTTATCTCGCGACCGCGATGGTCGAAGCGGTGCCGCGCGAGATCCTCGACACGAAGATCCTGCCGCAGATTCCGCTCGGCCGGCTGGGACGTCCGGACGAGGTGGCGGCGTTGATCTCGTTTCTATGCTCAGAGGAGGCGGCTTTTATCACCGGTGCGGACATTGCGATTAACGGGGGTATGCATATGCATTGAGGGTGCTCGCCTTCACCGCGCTTGACCCACGTCAATGACCGCCTTTCTGGCAAGAACAAGATAAGCCCCATAGCAGGCGCCTGGACCCTGAGTCTGCGCGGAACAGGTTCGATCGACACTCGCAAGGGGAGGCGAAGATGGGCATCGACATGCAGATCGTCTACCTTGGCTTTGCGGGTGCCGCTCCGCTCGAAGCGGAAGCAGGTGCGCAACTGGTGCGTCTCGCGCGGTTTGGCGCGCTCGTGTCGCACTGCCATCTCGCCATCGAGGCGTTGCGTCCGGGATCGGCGCATCCGCTGTATGACGTGAGGCTGGATCTGGTCACGCCCGCGCGCGAGTTCAAGCCCGTCGCGCACTGCACTGACGACGACGCCAAAGCGGCGATCCGTCGCGCGTTCGATGCGGCGGAAATGACCCTCGAAACAGCGATCGGCACCGAGCGTGGGAACTGACGAACTTGCGTCGTGACGTGACGCTCGGCGTTCGTCAGATGCGGACTGCTGACGTTTTCCCGGCCACCTCACGCCGATTTGCGGTTTGCCGAACCTCTGGCCGCGCGGCGCGGCCGGCAAACCTTCAACGCGGCGTGCTCGACATCGCGCCAGAATTCGCAGAGCCCCGGATGAACCGCATCGCGCCAACGCGGCCCGATGAAGAGGTCGTAGTGATTGCACTGCTCGATGGTGAGCTGCCGCGCGGCGCGCATCGGCGATGCATCGCACAGCGCATGCGCGCAATGCGTTTGCCCCGCGCCCGTGATCTCGTCGCTGTCACCCTCGATCGAGCACAGCGGGGTATCGCGCAGCGCGGCGATTCGTACCCGGCGCCCGGCGACCGACCACAGATCGCGCGGCAACAGATGTTCGTGAAACACCACACGAAGCATGTCGAAGAAGTAGCACTCCGCCATGTCGAGCACCGCGGCATATTCGTTTGCCGAGCGCAGCGCCTGCTGCGCACCGGGCATGTCGCCGGCGAGCCATCGGGACCAGTAATCCGCTTCGAGTCGCAACTGCCGCTCCGGATGCGCGGCAAAAATCGCGGTCTGCTGGATGAAGCCCGGATACACGAGACGCCCCGCGCCGCAATAGGGCGGTGGAACGATATCGATCGCATGGTCGTGAAACCACTCGAGCGAATGGGAACTGGCGAAGCGGTCGGTGATGGTCGGGTTCAAACGGGTATCGATCGGGCCGCCGAGTAGCGAGAGGCTCGCGATCGGCGCCGCCTCGTCCATGGCGAGCAGCGCCGCGGCGCCGAGCGCAGGCACGCTCGCCTGACAGATCGCGATCACATGAACCGGCGAACCGAACGCGCGGGCGGCGCCGACGAAGCTTTCGAGCGCCTGCACGTAGTCGTCGAGCGATAGCGGGCCCGCTTCGCGCGGCACGTCGCGCGCGTCGGCCCAATCGGTCACGAACACGTCACGTTCCTCGAGCAGCGTTTCGACGGTCTCGCGCAGCATGACTGAGTGATGTCCGGCGAGGGGCGCGCACAACAGCACCGGCAGTTTTGCGTCGGTAGGGGGTGTAGAGGGGTTGCGCTTGAACCTGAGCAGCGCGCCGAGCGGCAAGGAGGCGACGACGCTTTCGTCGACGGTAACGCGGCTACCGTTGCCGGCAACGGAGTGGATCGCGAATGTCGGCGTTCGTTCGAAAGCGCAGGCGGATCTCAGCAGCCAGTAGCTGAACGCGTCGGCCGCCTGCTCCGGGCCGAGCCAGCCCGCTTGCGGGCGCGGCCCCGACTCCGGTTCGGACAGAACTCCTCCGACCATCGCGCGCGCGAGGCGTTGCTGTGCATCGATGAAGGCGTACCACATGATGAACTCCGACGTTCGTCGATCATGAGGGCAGCGTGGCCGCACCGGCACGAACTCGTGACGCGGATACCGTCGCAAAGCTTACCGCGAAACGTCGCGGCGAGGGGCGCGAAATCGGTGCGCGCGGCGCGCCAAGCACGCCGCGTGCAAGAGGCATTGCGCGTTTTCCCGGCAGGGTTTTCACGCGATGGCGTGCGTCTGAAACGGAGCTGAAAGTATCGGGGAAAGCGAACGACGTCGAGCGTGACTCATGGTTCGTGTCGACGGTTGACGTGGATCAACGAGAGAGGCGTTGCGGGCCATTACGCTGACGATGGCAGTCGCTCGCGACAACCCCGAGGAGCATCCAATGGCCATATCAGCAAACGCGCAGGAAGGAACCTGGTCCGTGAGCGTCGAGACGCGGGAGGCGCAGGAAGGCGGGTTCCTGTCGACGATCCATGTCAAACATGTGTCGCCCGAGGGTGACTTCGAACGCACCTTTCATCAGTCGCAGGTGTTCGCCGTGGAAAGAGAAGCGGTACTCGAAGGCTTGCGCGAAGGCATGACGTGGATCGCGCTGAAGACGACGCGGACCATCGGGGTGTAACAGCGCACCGCGCCTCGCGTGCTCGCCGCAACAGGCAACGCGTGCGAGGTAGCGGTGCTCGAGCGTCGCGATGCGTGTCTTCAGATTCCGCTCGTCGGATCGACACGTGTCGCGGGATCGCTTTCGACGACACTGCGCGTCGCTTCCCAGTACGGTTCGCGATGATAGAACTGATGGACCGACGTCCCCCATGCGTGATCGGCCATTGCCGGCCAATGGTCCTTGTCGAAGCCCGGCGAGCTTTTCACCTGCTCGGCCGTGGCGTCCAGCTGGAAGCACTTGCGGTCCGTGTCGAGCGTCAGCGAACGCCACGGGATCGCGTGCAAGGTCCCGCCGATGCCGAGGAAAGCGCCCTCCGTCAGCACCGCATACGCGATGCGGCCGCTGCGCACGTCGAGCATGATGTCGGAGATTTTGCCGAGGTCCTGGCCATCGGAAGAGATCACCTTGTTGCCGTCGAGCGTCGCGGCGGCCATGACCTCGGGTCCGGGACCGTCGCCGACGCCGCTGCCGGCGATACGTGCGCCGGCGCTGGGCTGTACGGGAGTCGCGGAGGCGTTCGGGTCGAGAGGATCGAGCGGGTTCATGTCGAAACTCCTGATTTCCACGGAATACCTGCCGTTCGCAAGACCCGTACCCGAGACCGGATTCGAAGACTAGAATAAAAACACGCCGTGTCGAGACGGCTGCGCTGCGCCCGGATAGGGGGAGCGATCATGCGTTGTGGAATCGTTGGTCTATGCACTGGCGTGGCGGGCGTATGTGTGTTGTCTGGCTGCGTCTATTACGGTCCTTATTCGTACTATCCGGGAGCCGGTGGCTATTACGCCTGCACCAGCGCCACTGCCACCGGCCCCGCGCAAGCATCGTCTGGCAACGCGCCTGTGCCGGCGAGCGGTACGGCGGCCGCGAATCCGGCGCCAAACGACTTGCCGTTGTCGGGACAGAATTGCACGTACGTCGCGGTACCTGCGCCTGCTTATTACGGCTATCCCGGGTATTACGGTTACGGTTATCCCGGCTATTACGGCTATCCCTATGGCTATTCATGGCCGGGCTACTACGGATGGTGGGGACCGTCAGTGGTGATCGGAGGCTACTGGGGCGGTGGCTATGGCCGTGGCGGCTATTACGGCCGCTGGCACGGAGGACATGGCGGGCACTGGCATTGAGCAGCCATCACGCCAGCGAACTACGAAAACGTCTCCGGATAAAGATCCTCGCTCATGTCGAGATTGCCAGTCTGCGCGTAGATCAGCGGGTCGCCGTCCGCGCCGGCTAGCGCGCCATCGACGACGCGCCCAACTATCAGCCGATGATCTCCCGCCTCGATGTCGCCGGTCACCCGGCAGTCGAAATGCGCGAGCGCATCGAGTAACAGCGGCGCGCCGGTCACGCCGGTACGCCAGCGAGCCACCGCGAGCTTGTCGACGGCTCGGCCCGACTGCGTGCCGAAGTGCTCGGCGAGCCTCTGTTGATCCGCGCGCAACACGCTGATCGCGAACACCGCGCCGCTGCGCAGTAGTTCGTACGACTCATGCTCGGGACTGATGCCGAGCGCGACCAGCAATGGTGAAAACGAAACCTGCATCACCGAGCTTGCGGTGAACGCATTGCGGCGCTCGCCGTCCGCTACGCCGATCACATACACACCCGCAGTCAAATGCCGGAAAAGCTGCGCAATCGAATTGCTCATAGGGCCTCCTGGATAAAATTTCGTCGCGTGTTGCATGCCTGTGCGGCTGCTCCGGAACATGCAAAACTTAAATATTGAATCGATATAAACATATCGAAATAGAATGAATCTCAGCGCGGTTGTTCGTCGATAGAGCGTGCATGTTCGGGGCGACCAAAAGCGTTGCACCAAGCGAGTGCAGCCGGCACCAGCGCGTGCACCGATTGGCACTTTCATCGGCTCAAAATAGACCACTCCTGTTCTCTTATAGGGACGTAAAAAAATCTTCGCGATAATCCCGCCATTCACCTGAAGAATTAGAGCGTATTGCCGATAACCAGTTATGTCCGGTACTGCGTTTCGCGTCGGTATGGCCTTGTGTTATAGCGGGCGCCAAAGCGGTGATGTACCTGCTTATCCGTTCGGGTTCTTACATTCTCAACAAAGCGAACTATGAATTTCGGCAATATGAAACTCGGCGCCAAGCTGATCAGTGCGTTCATCCTGGTTTCGATCATCAGCGCTGTTGTCAGCGGGATCGGCCTGCACAACATGGCGGAGATCAGTGCGAACGCAGACAAGACGTATCGGCAGGACCTTGTCGGGCTCAACCTGATACAGCAGGCTAACGCCGACGTACTGAGAGTCGGCACCTATCTGCGCAACGCGGTTCTGGCCACGACGGCCGCACAGCGGGCTGGCTCGCTCGATCAAGCTGACAAGGCCTTTGCCTCGTCACGTGAGCACCTCAATCAGGCGGAGCCGCTCATCTATACCGACAAAGGCAAGGCTACGTTCGCCGACCTCGATCAAGGTTGGCAGGCCTACATCCAGGCCTTCAATGAAATGAAAGGCAAGATCAACGCGGCGGCGTTAGGGGACCGGGACAGCCTGACCGAATACATGCTGGGCGAGTACCACGACAAAGGCTTCAAGACCCTCGTGCTGATGGGCAATCTGGTTGCCCTGAAACAGGCCGACGCGCAACGGACAGCTCAAGCCAACGATGCCGTGTACGAGGAAGGTCGAACTTTGATGCTGGTCTTCGTGGCGATGTCCGTGTCGATCGGCGTGGGAATCGGCATATGGATGATGCGTAGCGTAACGCGGCAACTGGGTACGGAGCCGGCGACGGCTGCTGCTGTGGCCAGAAGCGTGGCGGCCGGCGACCTGAACATCAGTATCGCCCTGCGGCCCGGCGACACGAACAGCCTGATGGCGTCGCTCAAAGCCATGTGCGACGCCCTGGTGCAGGTCGTATCAGAGGTGCGCGAGAACGCCGAAGGTGTCGCGACTGCGAGTGCGCAGATCGCACAAGGCAATCTGGATCTGTCGAGTCGCACGGAGCAACAGGCGGCGTCGCTCGAAGAAACGGCTTCCAGCATGGAGGAACTGACTGCGGCGGTCCGCCACAACACGGACAATGCAACCCAGGCTGCCACGCTCGCGGGTACCGCCTCGAGCGTCGCGCAACATGGCGGCGAGATCGTCGGGCGCGTGGTCGACACAATGCGTGACATCTCCACCAGCTCGGCCACGATGTCCGAGATTATCGGCGTCATCGAAGGCATCGCCTTCCAGACCAACATCCTCGCGCTGAACGCAGCGGTCGAAGCGGCCCGCGCGGGAGAACAGGGGCGGGGCTTCGCTGTCGTTGCGGGTGAAGTCCGCACGCTCGCGCAGCGCAGTGCGACTGCCGCGAAGGAAATCAAGGAGTTGATCTCGGACTCTCTCAGCCGGGTGGAGGCAGGCTCGATGCTCGTCGAAGAAGCGGGCGGTGCGATCAAGGAAATCGTGCAGTCAGTGAAGCGCGTGACCGACATCGTGGGCGAAATCTCGTCGGCATCGAGCGAGCAAAGCACCGGTATCGAACAGGTCAATCAGGCAGTCAACCAGATGGACCAGGTCACACAGCAAAACGCTGCGCTTGTCGAAGAGGCGTCGGCGGCAGCCCAGACAATGGCCCGGCAAGCGGAAAGCCTGCGCAAGACGGTCGCTTTTTTCAAGGTCGATGGCCAGAAGGCTGCTTCATCGCGAGCGACGACGCAAGCGGCAGTACCGCAACGCACGGCCCTGAACCGCGCCCCGTCCTCTGCTGTAACACCGGCAAAGGTTGCGAGGAGACCAATCCCCTCTTCAGAAGGTCCGGTAGTCGTCGCCGCCGCGACTGAGACGGACTGGCAGAAATTCTGAGCGATTCCGACCGGTTCCGGGTGCTGGATGACGTCGATTCATACCGTCGGCGCGTGCCAGCCCCGCGGGAGTCGAGCGGGCGAAGATCCGCGATACACGTGCGCCGGATGGCTATCAATGCGGCGCGGCGACTGCCTCAGGCACGCAGGCAGCGTGGATGATCAACAGTGCAGCCAGGGCGTGTGATTGTGGACGGAGACACCCGGGCCCGCCGGTCAAGCGGGTTCGAGGAAATAGCGCGATGCGCGACTGCACTCGACGTGCAGCGCCTTGAATGTCGTCTCGCCGTCTCCGCGCACTGGCCATCGCTGATCTCGTCTCGCGCCGCTCCGACATGCAGCGCGTGACGGGCAGATGCGCAGCGGTGAGATTCGATTAACGGTAACTCGTGAGATCGTAATCAAAACTATGGGATCAAACGCTCCGCTCAATGTCTCGACAATGGTTGTGAACTCGTTGGAGTCCGCCGGAATAGACCACGTGTTCCTGGTCCCGGGAAAACTGATCTATCCGCTGCTGGACGCAATCGACAACTCCCCTTTGATTCGCGGAATCGTAGGCGCTCATGAGACTGGCAGTGCTTTCATGGCCGATGGCTATGCCCGCGCCAGCCGGAAATTCGGCGTTTGCGCAGGGATTTCCGGCCCAGGCACGATGAATTTCGTTCCCGGCATGGCGGCCGCTCACGCAGACCGGATTCCGATGCTCTATATTGCCGGCGGGATCTCGTCGCACGCGGAAGGCAAAGGGGCGTTCCAGGATGCCACGCCCGGAGGCATTTTTGAAAGCGGCGTGGTCAGAAGTCTGGTGACGGATATCGTCGAGCTAAAGAACAAGGAAAATACTCAGGCCGAGATGCGTCGTGCGATCGAAGGGTTGAACTGGATGCGTCGAGCGCAGTCATTCATCAGTATCCCCGTAGACGTTCAAAAGCAGGATGTCCTGCCCGGTCAGGAGGTGGCACGGCAACCCTACGCTCACCGCGAATTTAACGCATGCGAAGTGCCCGCGAACCGCGCCGCTCTCGATGCCCTGTGCGATCAGTATCTGTTTCAGTCGAAGAGAGTCGCGTTTCTGGTCGGAAGTCGCGGCAATGATGCGGAAACTGCAAAGCTTCTTCTCGAGGTTGCCGAAGGCTTTCACATTCCAGTCGCAACGACACTATCGGGAAAAGGTGCATTTCCTGAGCAACATGCCCTTGCACTGGGTGTGTACGGATTTTCAAGTCATTCGCGCGCTGCACGGGTGATCAACTCCGACGAACTTGACGTACTAGTCGTGTTTGGTAGCGACCTGAACCAGCGAGACAGCATGAACTGGAGCAGGAGGCTGACAGGGGGGAAGGAGCTATTCATCTTTGATGACAGCTTCGATTCACCGGCGATGGGGCACATTTCGCGTCAAGGAATCTTCTCCGGAATTTCCGCGAGCTTCCGGTTGCTGGCCCAGAAAGCCGCGGACAACCCTCCCGGGCTGCCGCAAGCACTGCAAAGAAGAAAGGGGTGGATTGCCGAGATCAACGAGACTCCCCTGTACGACCACCGGTTCGAGCAGTTAGGAGACCGAGTTTCCAGCGGTGACGAAGCGCTATATCCTGGAGACGTAGTTAAGCACTTGTGCCGGATTCTGCCGAAGGACAGCAACGTCGTGGTGGATTCCGGAGCCCACCGCATCTTCATGGCCCATTACTGGCTGTCGTCAGGTAAGGGCAACTACTTTTCGTCGAGCTCGCTCGCCCCGATGGGCTGGGCCATCGCAGCCGGAATCGGCGTCAAGCTTGCGGCCCCGGAACGCCCGTGTGTCGTGGTGACCGGCGATGGGTGCATGATGATGCACGGCATGGAGATTCAGACCGCGGCTCGATACCGAGTCAAGGTGATCTATGTGGTTCTGAACAACGCCGCACATGGCGCAATCCATATCGACGCTATCAGGAGTGGTTCGATTTCAGAGCAGTTCTCCAAATTGCCCTGTCATAGCTGGTCGGCTTTTGCATCGTCGATCGGTGTGGCCGCGCGCGCGGTTGAGCGCATCGACGAGCTTGATGGTGTACTGAGTGAAGCTTGTCAATATGACGGCCCCTTTCTGATCGAAGTCATCACCGGAGTTTTTCCCGCGCCGAACCGGTACTATGCAGAAGCCGAAGCCTGTCCGTGAGATTCCATCCTTCAACGCGGCAAAGCCAACCGCATTGCTGAACGACGCCGCAATCAGACCGTCTGAACGCCGCGCCGCAGTTGTCAACAAAATGTCATTCGAACCGCCTAAGTTTAGACGTTCGAGCCGATGGCAAGGCTCGACGCGGCGATGGGCACGCCGGGCCTGCGGAATGCGCAAGAGAGGGATCGCGGCGCGTAGCTTGCTGCAACCATTGAACCGGTCAGTCAATCTCGTGGAGGCAAACCATGCTGTTCAAACGAGGAATTGCAGTTCTTGCCGTTGCTCTACCGCTCGCGGCCGCGCAAGCGCAAACCGTCAACATCACCGGCGCGGGCAGCACTTTTGCGGCCCCGATCTATAACAAGTGGGCTGACGCCTACCAAAAGGCGGGAGGCGGCAAGGTCAACTACCAAGGCATCGGTTCAGCGGGCGGCATCAAGCAGATCATCGCGAAGACCGTTGATTTCGCAGGTTCCGATGCGCCGATGAAGGAGGACGAACTGGCGAAGACTGGCCTGT
Organism: Paraburkholderia sp. MM5496-R1; assembly: GCF_050436205.1. Lineage (NCBI taxonomy): Bacteria > Pseudomonadati > Pseudomonadota > Betaproteobacteria > Burkholderiales > Burkholderiaceae > Paraburkholderia > Paraburkholderia sp. MM5496-R1. The sequence continues at coordinate 836,092 of NZ_JBNDLT010000001.1, read as the reverse complement.
TCCAATTCCCGACCGTGGTCGGCGGCGTCGTGCCGGTTGTGAACCTGCCCGGTGTGAAGCCGGGTCAACTCATTCTGTCGGGTGCCGTGCTTGGCGACATCTATCTGAACAAGATCAAGAAATGGAACGATCCGGCGATCGCCGCGCTGAATCCGGGTATGAAGCTGCCAGATACGGACATCGCCGTGGTGCGCCGCGCCGACGGTTCGGGCACGAGCTTCATCTGGACGAACTTTCTGTCGAAGGTGAACCCGGAGTGGAAGTCGAAGGTCGGCGAAGGCACGACGGTGAACTGGCCGACCGGTACGGGCGGCAAGGGCAATGACGGCGTTGCCGCGTTCGTGCAACGCCTGCCGGGCGCGGTCGGTTACGTCGAGTGGGCATATGCGAAGCAAAACAACATGATCTACACCAGCCTGAAGAATTCGGCCGGTATCGTGGTTGCGCCGAAGACCGAAACCTTCAAGGCGGCCGCCTCGGGCGCGGACTGGAAGACGACCTTCTACCAGATCCTGACGAACGAGCCCGGCAAGGACGCGTGGCCAGTCGTCGGCGCGACCTTCGTGCTGCTGCATGCGACGCAGGACAAGCCGGCGCAAGGCGCGGCAACGCTGAAGTTCTTCGACTGGGCGTTCAAGAACGGCGGGCAGGCTGCCAGCGATCTCGACTACATTTCGCTGCCGGATTCGGTCGTGGCGGAAATCCGCGCGCAATGGAAGACCAAGGTCAAGGACGCGTCGGGAAAACCGGTGTTTCAGTGAAGGCCTCGATGCCACCCGCCTCAAACAGCTTGTAATCGATCATGGACGAAGTCAATTGACGCAGGTCCAATTGACTGACGCATAGAGGCGGGTAACGTGTGTGACGGTCCTTTATCACCGCACGCTCATCACACGCCACGGCACGCTCGCGATGTACCATGTCTGCGTGAAATCTCGCGCTGGATATCGTGGAGTACATCATGGGAAGCGCATGGAAACGCCGCTTCAAACTGTTTATCCAGCGTTTCTGGCAGCCAACCAGCGCGTGCATGACCTGTATGCCGGGGAGCTGGGGCAACATCATGAGCCTCACGCACTGGGCGATCGCATTCAAAACCGGGCTGCTCACCGGTGTGCTCGCCCTGCTGCTCACCTTCACGCCGGCGGCGAAGTGGTACGGGAATCGCTATAGCAACGCACTGCTCGTCGGTTGCCTGACCGCTATCGGCGATGCCTACTCTCATTTGAGCCAGTACCGCTTTCATGTTCTCGAACACGTCGCGACGGGGGTCATGTCAGGCCTGTTCGCGCTCGCTGCGTCGTACCTGTTCGAGGACCGCGCGCGCCGCATACGCGCGGCGTGGTCGCGCTTGTTCGGATAATAAGACTTCGATCTCGAACATCGTGAGACCTCACGATGAGTGTTGCGCGTGACAGGTTCGTGCCCGGATACATCGCGGTGAATTGTTCGCGTCAGTGCGGTGACGAAAGCAGTTTGAAGCGCTTCCACAGCTTCTTCAATGTCTGATGATCGGCAGCGACGCGTGACGCGAGGAAGCCGCGTGCGAAGGCCGCGCCCGAGGCTGCTTCCGGCGACGTTTTCAACAACGACTTCAGAAGCTGATCGGCGACGACGGCATCGTTGCGCCAGCCGAGATCATCCTGAAGCGCGGTGAGCGCGTCGACATAATGGCGAACGGCCTGCTTCGGGCATAGCGACGCAAAGAACTCGGTGGCGTATCGAACTTTTTTCGCCGCGATGCGGGCGCGGTGACGACGGTGATCGTCCAGATCGGCCAAACCCTTGCCACGTTTGATCAGTTTCTTGTGCCGACGACGCAGGACATCGGCGGCGAATGACTTCACCGGGCCGCTGATTGCGTTGCGCTGTTCGTCGGACATCTCATCTCGCCAACCTTTGCGGTTCATCCAGAGCGCGAACTGGAGCGCGAGCCGCGTGTAGCGAACCGACTCGACCGCGGCAGCCGCGCGCTGCCGGTTGTTGACGGCAATCTGCTCGCACGCCTGTCTGACGGGCCGGATCTCGTCCGCATTGCCGTCGGCGCCGGCATGGTCGAGCGTCGATCCCGCAAGCACTTCCCAGTCGCGCGCGCCACCGAGTTCCGAGGCAATCCAGCGCAACTCCTCGTCGAATCCGGACGAGGCGGGGATGACCTTCGCAAACAGGTCGAGAGCCGAACGCAAGCGACGAAGTCCCACGCGCATCTGATGGACGCTCGATGGAGCGTGGCCCGACACGACGCCCCGTTCATTCGCGTGGACCTGGTCCAGACAGTTGCGCACAATCACGCAGAACGCATCCTCGACCGAGTCGCGTTTGTTCAGTCGCACTGGTTGCGCTTTCACCGCCTCGCTGTGCTCGTCAATGAGCAGTGCATACCCGACATCTGCCTTGCTGCGATGATCGATACGCAGCGGCACAGTTTCGAGCATTTCCAGCGCGACGCGGTACAGCACATCCGGATTGCCCTGTTTCAGTTCCAGTTCCACCGCGGCGATCTGCACTGATCCCGAATCCGCTTCGACGCTTCCTTCGTCGAGAGCAAGCTCGAGTTCGTCTCCGGACGGCTGGCGCAGCACAAACGCTGACCGGTTGATCCGCGTGACGAACACCGGCTTCAGTTGGGCCGCAACGGTCTCGTCGCGAATCAGCTTTCCGCAGTCGCTGTCGTCGGGGATCTGGTCGTACAGCAGCGTTAGATCGGGCGCGTCGCTATTCACGGGCATCTCGAACTCGTCCCGGTCGAACAACCCCGCCTTGGCCGATCCTTCGCGCTTCAGCGTCTGGATTTTCTCGTTGCCGACGGTGCGCACGCGCAGCGAAGCCCCGCACCAGTGAAATGAAAAATCGGGCGTATCGAAATAGGTGCTCGTCAGCAGGTGAGGCGTTCCCGCCGTGGCTTCTGATTGCGCAAGCATCGACGCGTTACGCAATTTGACGAGATCTTCGTTTGCAACGCGCAGCTTCAGCTCCCGTTCCATGCCGCCTCCGAAATGAGCACCGGACTGTCAGACTACACCGGATTGGCTGGACCGCGTCACGGCAGAACGTCCCCAGTGGCCTCAGATAAAAGTCGTACACGGAAAAAGTGGATGAGACGGTGGACGAGCCTGGCGCGAATGCCTGTACACGTTGGGACATCTTGATTAGGAAATGATCATTTCCTATAATCGCCGTATGACTACACGCAACCATGCTGCCAGACAGCCACGTGCTCCAGGTCGTCCACGCGAATTCGACATGGACGTCGCGCTAAACGGCGCAATCCAGATTTTTCGTGAGCGCGGTTATCAAGGGACGTCTCTTGGCGACCTTGGGTCCGCGATGGGGCTCACGGCCGGCAGTATCTACAAGGCGTTCGCCGATAAGCGAGCGGTATTCCTTGCCGCGCTCGAGCGCTACATCCATCTACGAAATGGCCAGTTGCAGCGCCTGCTCGACGCGGAGCAGACCGGCCGCGACAAGGTACGGGCCATTCTGCGGTTTTATGCTGAGTCTGCAATTGGCGATGAGGGCAAGCGAGGTTGTCTCGTAGTCGGAAGTGCAGTCGACCTGCTGGCCTTCGATGATGAGATCGCGAGTCATGTGGTCGCATCTTTGCAGCGAACGGAGCGTCTGTTGTGTCGTTTGATCCGAGCGGGCCAGACAGACGGTTCGATCGCGTCCGCCGTGGATCCGGACGCTACCGGCCTCGCACTGCTGAGTCTGACGCAAGGTTTGAGAGTCGTCGGCAAAGTCGGGCGATCCCGGGCACACATGATGGCGGCGGCGGATCAGGCCATGCGTCTGTTGGACTAAGCACATCAAGACATAGCATCGCATGACCTCCGCGTGCCGGTCACCCTATTAGGAAACGTACATTTCCTAACATCATCCGCCAATGAGAAAAGCCGCTCAACGGTGTCATCCCCCAACCCAGAGGAGTTTCGTTCGTGAAAACACATCACTCGCCGGTGCCATCAGGGAGTTCCGGATTCGTAAGCACGTTGCCAGTAGCAAGGCCCGTTGCGGGGCTAGCAGGATTCGAGCACAAGTTCGCGACAGTCGACGGACTGAGGCTGCACTACGTCACCGGTGGAAACCCACAGGGCGACGTGGTCGTGTTGCTCGCGGGCTTTCCCGAGAGCTGGTTCGCCTGGCGCAAAGTGATGGGACTGCTCGCAAAGACCTACCGAGTCGTCGCACCGGACCTTCCCGGACAAGGTGATTCGGATCGTCCGATGGACGGCTACGACACACAAGCCCTTGCGAGCCATGTTCACGGTTTGCTCCAGCAACGGGGGATGACCCGGTACTTTCTTGCTGCACACGACATTGGAGCGTGGGTGGCTTTTCCTTACGCCGTAATGTTCGGCGACGAAGTCCGGCGACTCGCGCTGCTGGATGCGGGGATCCCCGGCGTGACGTTGCCTGATGCGTTGCCGAGCGCGCCCGAGCGTGCATGGCGCACCTGGCATTTCGCATTTCACGGGCTACCGGACCTGCCGGAAGTGCTGCTCGCCGGCAAGGAACGTGAATACCTCGACTGGTTCTTGCGGCGAAAGGCGGCCAATAGGCCGCACCATCAGTCACTGCGGGCACTTCATTCCAGAAGAACAACCGCGCGCGGTCGCCGGCGAACTCACTGCGTTCTTTGGAAGCGCAGAGGGGTAACGGGGCTACGTGGGCGCAAGATGCCGCGCATGGCTCAGGCGATGCGGGCGTGCTGTAGGACGATCCATGCGGACCACACAAGCAACGCAATGCCGAGCGGCTTGCCGATGGACCTGCCCCAGCTGAAATTCTTCTCGGCCGACATGATCGCGCCGAGCGCCAGCATCCAGCCGACGCTGCCAGTGCCGACCGCGAACATCAGCAGCATCAGGGCCCAACAGCAGCCGATGCAGAAAGCGCCGTGACTGATGCCGAGCGCAAAGCTTTCGCGGCGCGCGCTCCTGCCGCGCCAATGCTCGGTGATGAACATCAGCGGCGAGCGGCATTTGTCGAGACATCGGTGCTTGAGGCTGCTGAACTGATAAAGGCCCGCGAGCGCGACGATCGCGGCGCCGATCAGCCAGCCGTTTGCAAGCAAGCTCGCAGACTGGTCCGCGACCAGATGGAGCGCCGCGTCGAAGCCGTGCGCGAGCACGCCGAACAGCGCCCACATCGTCGCATAACCGACGATCAGAAGCGCCATCAGCGTGCGCCGGTTTGAGTGCGCGACGGTCATCCGCCGGAAGGTGTCGAAGAGCGGGAAGGCGGTCGGCAGCATCATCGCCGCGATCATCAGCAGCCATGCGACGCTGTGCAGCAATGCCGCAATCGTGAGGCTCGCGCCGGGCACCTCACGGCATATCGGGCCGACGAGCGGCAGTTCGGTCCAACTCGCATGATGCAGAAAACGCGCATAGGGCCCCGCGTCCCATATCCATAACGCGATCCACGCGCTGCCCGTCAATGCGACGAAGAGCGGCGCGAACAGCCGCGAGCGTGCGAGCATCTTCACGACGCGAAGCTGAACGATCCCTGAATGGCGTTATGTCCGGTCAAGGCGAGGTCGAGATCGAGCTTTTCGTGCCGCAGTCGGAATGCGTTCGCCTTGCCGACGAAAGCAGGGGAGCCGGGTATCGTCGAAAAGATGCTTTCGACCAGTTTGGTCGGCTCGCCGGTCGGGCCGCGATAGGGCTCCAACTCGGCCTCGATGGCTTCGCCGACTTTCATCCTGCCCTTGCCGTCGACGACCGCGTATTCGATCGGCGCGCGTTCCACGGACACGACTTCGCCGATCAACTGCACGAGATCCGCGATGGGGCCACCGCGCTCGCCACGGTGCACGCTAACCAGGGCGTCGAATTGCGCGTCGCTCGCGCGCTCGTCGACGAACATCGCGACGCGCCAGCCGCCTTTGAGCACGTTGCCGGGAATGAACGCCGCGAACGCGATCGTCAGGCCCGATACATCGACGCCGTCGATCATGCCTTGCTCGTAGTGGTATGCAAGCGCGCTGCGGCAAATGCCGTTATCGGGATCTTCTCCGATCCAGCACGGACACAGCACCTTGCATTCACACACTTCGAGGATGCTGCCCATCAGTTGATAGCTCATTCACGCCTCCGCTGCCGGTTGGCTCCGGCCGGGAAGAACATCGCCGGACATCCTCTGTTGTAGCCGCTAAGCGGGCAGGAATCAAAGTGTTCGGGGCACTGCGAATGATTGAAGCGGCTTACACAGTCGGTGCTTTTGCGGTGCAGGAGGGGCGCAACTCTTATATAAGACATAAGACATTTGACCTTGCATGGGTATTGCAATTAAAATCGCGATCGAAGCAGTGCCCGGCACAGCTTGGAGTGCCTTAAAAGCCTTTCCCTGAAACGCAAATACCAGCAGGTCCCCCATGCTTGAAAATTTTCGTGCTCACGTGGCCGCACGCGCCGCGCTCGGCATTCCTCCCCTGCCGCTGACGGCTCAGCAGACCGCCGAGCTGGTTGAACTCCTGACGAACCCGCCCGCTGGCGAAGAGCAGACGCTGCTCGACCTGATCACCAACCGCGTGCCCGCCGGTGTGGACGAAGCCGCCCGCGTGAAGGCAGGCTTCCTCGCCGCCGTGGCCAACGGCCAGACCGCCTGCGCGCTGATCTCGCGCGCCCGTGCGACGGAACTGCTCGGCACGATGCTGGGCGGCTACAACATCCAGCCGCTGATCGAACTGCTGTCCGACGCCGAAGTGGGCACCGTGGCCGCCGACGCGCTGAAGAAAACCCTGCTGATGTTCGACCAGTTCCACGACGTCAAGGAACTGGCCGACAAGGGCAACGCCAACGCGAAGGCCGTGATGCAAAGCTGGGCCGACGCCGAATGGTTCACGAGCCGTCCGGAAGTGCCGCAAAGCCTGACCATCACCGTCTTCAAGGTGACGGGCGAAACCAACACCGACGACCTGTCGCCGGCCCCGGATGCGACCACCCGTCCGGACATCCCGCTGCACGCACTGGCAATGCTGAAGAACGCGCGTCCCGGTATCACCCCGGAAGAAGACGGCAAGCGCGGCCCGGTCAAGTTCATCGAGTCGCTGAAGGAAAAGGGCCACCTGGTCGCGTACGTGGGCGACGTGGTCGGCACCCGGCTCCTCGCGCAAGTCGGCCACCAACTCGGTGCTGTGGTTCACGGGCGAAGACATCCCGTTCATCCCGAACAAGCGCTTCGGCGGCGTGTGCCTCGGCGGCAAGATCGCCCCGATCTTCTACAACACGATGGAAGACGCCGGCGCTCTGCCGATCGAACTCGACGTGTCGCAGATGGAAATGGGCGACGTGGTCGAACTGCGCCCGTACGAAGGCAAAGCCCTGAAGAACGGCGCAGTGATCGCCGAGTTCCAGGTCAAGTCCGACGTGCTGTTCGATGAAGTGCGCGCCGGCGGCCGCATTCCGCTGATCATCGGCCGCGGCCTGACCGCCAAGGCACGCGAAGCGCTGGGCCTCGCCCCGTCGACGCTGTTCCGCCTGCCGCAGCAGCCCGCCAATAGCGGCAAGGGCTTCTCGCTGGCGCAGAAGATGGTCGGCCGCGCTTGCGGTCTGCCGGAAGGCCAGGGCGTCCGTCCGGGCACGTACTGCGAACCGAAGATGACCTCGGTCGGCTCGCAGGACACCACGGGCCCGATGACCCGCGACGAACTGAAGGACCTGGCGTGCCTCGGCTTCTCGGCCGATCTCGTCATGCAGTCGTTCTGCCACACTGCCGCTTATCCGAAGCCGGTGGACGTCAAGACCCACCAGACGCTGCCGAACTTCATCAGCAACCGTGGCGGCATCGCGCTGCGCCCGGGCGACGGCGTGATCCACTCGTGGCTGAACCGCATGCTGTTGCCCGACACCGTGGGCACCGGCGGCGACTCGCACACGCGCTTCCCGATCGGCATCAGCTTCCCGGCCGGTTCGGGTCTGGTCGCCTTCGCGGCCGCCACCGGCACGATGCCGCTGGACATGCCGGAATCGGTGCTGGTCCGCTTCAAGGGCAAGATGCAGCCGGGCGTGACCCTGCGTGACCTCGTCAACGCAATCCCGCTGTACGCGATCAAGCAAGGCACGCTGACGGTTGCCAAGCAAGGCAAGAAGAACATCTTCTCCGGCCGCATTCTCGAAATCGAAGGCCTGCCCGATCTGAAGGTCGAGCAAGCGTTCGAACTGTCGGATGCTTCCGCCGAGCGCTCGGCCGCCGGTTGCACGGTGCACCTGAACAAGGAACCGATCATCGAATACCTGAACAGCAACGTCACGCTGCTGAAGTGGATGATCGCCCAGGGCTACCAGGATCCGCGCAGCCTGCAGCGCCGCATCAAGGCGATGGAGCAGTGGCTGGCCGACCCGCAACTGCTGTCGCCGGATGCCGACGCCGAATACGCAGCCGTCATCGAGATCGATCTCGCCGACATCCACGAGCCGATCGTGGCCTGCCCGAACGATCCGGACGACGTGAAGACGCTGTCCGACGTAGCCGGCGCGAAGATCGACGAAGTGTTCATCGGCTCGTGCATGACCAACATCGGTCACTTCCGCGCCGCGTCGAAGCTGCTGGAAGGTAAGCGCGACATCCCGGTCAAGCTGTGGGTGGCCCCGCCGACCAAGATGGACCAGAAGCAACTGACCGAGGAAGGCCATTACGGCGTCTTCGGCACGGCTGGTGCGCGTACCGAAATGCCGGGCTGCTCGCTGTGCATGGGCAATCAGGCACAGGTGCGCGAAGGCGCGACGGTCATGTCGACGTCGACCCGTAACTTCCCGAACCGTCTCGGCAAGAACACGAACGTGTACCTCGGCTCGGCGGAACTGGCGGCGATCTGCTCGCGCCTCGGCAAGATCCCGACCAAGGAAGAGTACATGGCCGACATGAGCGTGCTCAACGCCAACGGCGACAAGATCTATCAATACATGAACTTCGACCAGATCGAGGACTTCAAGGAAGTCGCCGACGCCGTGACGATGTAAGTGTGCTGCCGGGCTACGGCGTGTGGTTCGCGTCGTAGCGCCACGAAATGGCGCCGTGGGCTGAATGCCTGCGGCGCCATTTTTTTTGCGGCGTTCGAGTCGAGGTCCGCGCGGGCCAGCCTCGCCGGGATCGCAGCGGAATCTCAGGGCCTGGCGATAGCCGATCCGCATCGCAAGACAAACCCCGCGACCTGGTCCAACGCGTATCGGGCGCTTGCAAGCTCGTCGGTCGAGCGCTGGAACGCGTGATGGAGTCCCTCGTAGATTTCCAACTGCACCGTGTTTCCCCGCTGGGCAGCGGCAGCCGCGTAGCGACCGAGACGGGACAATCGGTCTATGAAGCGGGTTTGCGCATCATTGGAGATTTCACGGAGCTCGAATCGTCCGTCGGGCGCGGTCAGGTTTCGCTGGCGGGGATGGTCCGGGTCACCGTGGCGCCGGTTTTTGGCCGGCTGTATGTGGTGCCGCGCCTGCCGGCATTTTTCGCCAGGTATCCGAACGTGTCCGTGGACCTGTCGGCCACGGAGCGAACCGTCAATCTGGTCGAGGAGGGCTTCGACCTTCGCCCATATGGGACTGGTTCAAGCGCCGGCGTGGCTCTTTGCGCCGGAGATCGCGAGCGGTGCGGTCGTCAGCCTGTTGCCGGATTTCGCGCCGGCGCCGATGCCCATCCACGCCGTTCATCCTGCCGGCCGACGATTGCCGACCAAGACTCGCGTATTTATCGATTTCGTTTCGGAAATTTTGACGTCTGATCCCGGTCCGGCCTTTGTCCCGGTCAGGACCTGGCGAGTGTTCCGCCGACACCGGATCATGCCGAACAGGGATCGCGGTCCGGCCTTACCGCGCCGCAGCCAATCCCCGGTCGACAAGGCACTTGACCCGCCCGACAATGCTTGGCGAAACACGGTCGAACGGGCTGCGATCCAGGCGTCTTTTTCCAATGCGGCGTGGGTCCCAGGCGGTCGTCCGCGATTTTTTTGACGCCCCCTGTCCGTCAGCATGCGGCCCGCGCGTCATTGTGATGGCGGCCGATGCAATTCATCCGCCTCAACCCCATGACGGAGGCTCAAATGGAATACCTGTTGATGATCTACTCGGAAGAAAACGGCTGGAACAAGATGACCGACAGCGAGCGGCAGCAAGGCGTTGCCGCCTATCACGCGTACACCGAATCGTTGAAGAAAGCGGGGGCTCTGGTGGGGGCCAACCGGCTGCAGCACACGAACACGGCCACCACGGTGCGGCTCGTCGACGGCAAGCCGCAGGTGCTCGATGGACCGTATTCCGATTCGAAGGAGCAACTCGCCGGCTACTACCTGATCGACGTGCCGAACCTCGACGCGGCGATGTCGTGGGCGTCGCGTTGTCCCGGCGCGGCGCACGGCGTCATGGAGGTGCGCCCGGTCTGGACCGCCCCTTACGAGGCACCCACTGCATGAGTGCGTCCGGCGGCGCCCTGGGCGATGACGGCGCCGCGCGGTCGATTGCCGAGGCGGTCGCTCGCCGCAGCTACGGCAAGCTCGTCGCGCTGCTGGCGATGCGCACGCGCGACGTCGCCGCAGCCGAGGACGCGCTCGCCGACGCATTCGCGGCCGCGCTCGCGGACTGGCCGGAGCACGGCTGTCCCGCGAGTCCTGAAGCGTGGTTGATGACGGTCGCGCGCCGCCGGGCGATCGATGGCGCGCGTCATCGCCAGGTTGGCGACGACGTGGCGAACCAGTTGATGATCCTCGCCGACGAGATCGACGAGAGTGAGGCAGGCGCGTTGCCCGACCGGCGGCTTGCGCTGCTGTTCGCGTGCACGCACCCTGCGCTCGAGGCCGCGATTCGGACGCCGCTGATGCTGCAAGTGGTGTTGGGGCTGGAAGCGAAGACGATTGCGTCGGCGTTCCTGATGTCGCCCGCCGCGATGAGCAAACGCCTCGTGCGGGCGAAGACGAAGATCCGCGAAGCGGGCATTCCGTTCAGCGTGCCCGAGCGCGAGGAGCTGCCCGGCCGGCTCGACGCGGTGCTCGAAGCGGTCTATGCGGCGTATGCGGAAGGTTGGACGGACCCGGTCGGCGGCGATACCGAGCGGCGCGACCTCGCCGACGAGGCGCTGTATCTCGCGCAACTGCTCGTCGAATTGCTTCCCGACGAACCGGAAACGTTGGGCCTGCTCGCGCTGATGCTGTTTGCACAGGCGCGGCGTGATGCGCGACGCGATGCGGCTGGCGACTACGTGCCGCTGTCGGCCCAGGACCCTGCAACGTGGAACGCGCCGATGATCGACGCGGCGAACGCACTGCTGCGGCGCGCGAACGCGCTCAACGCAATCGGGCGCTTTCAGCTCGAGGCCGCGCTGCAGTCGGCGCATGTGGATCGCTGCCGGACGCGTCGCCCGAACTGGGACGAGATCGTGCAGCTCTACGATGGGCTGCTCGCCATTGCAGCGTCGCCGGTGGTCGCCGTGAACCGTGCGCTTGCCGTGGCCGAACGCGACGGCCCGCAGGCGGCGCTCGACGCGCTTGCGCCGTATGCGGACGACCCGCGGCTGGCCGACTACCAGCCCTACTGGGCCGCACGCGCCAATCTGCTCGCGCGTACCGGCGCGACTGCGCAAGCACTCGACGCGTACGATCTGGCAATCGGCCTTGAGCGCGATCCGGCCGTGCGCCGGTTCCTGCAGCGCAAGCGAATGGAGCTTGCATCGACGAGCAGTTAGCGGAGTGGGTTGCGTTTGCCTGCTTCGTCAGGTCGGGCGTGGCGGCTTTGCCCCGACAGGCCTGCGCCTGAACCTCACCGCTCCGGCTGCAACAGCCCCCAGCTCACGAGAATCGCCTGGATGCTGCGCGCGTAGGCGTCGCGCTCGTGCGGCGATTCCGAGTGATACGCTCCGATTGCGCGCCATGTGTTGCCGTATCGCACCATCTTCTGCTTGAGCAGCCACGCGGCTACGAAAATATTCACGCACGGGTCCGTGAGCGCGCGGTGCGGAATGCCCCGGCTCTCGAGTTCAGGAAAGTGGATCGAATTGATCTGCAATTGCCCCACGTCGATCGAACCGTTGGCGTTGCGGTTGATGGCGCTCGCGTCGCCTTTCGATTCGCGCCATGCCACGGCGCGCAGCACGTGCGGATTGACGCCCTGGTAAGCGCCGGCCTTGTCGAAGCAATCGTCGGCGGACGGGGCGGCTTGCGCGGCCGAACTGCCGAGCGCCAGCAGCGCCGCCCAGGCGCATAGGGCCCACGACCGCAAAGGGCGGAAGGCGTTGGTCTTGTGCTGGTCCATGGATCGGGGCTCCAGGTCCTGCTTTACTGCGCCAGCGCGGAATCGAGCTGCCGCTCGATGTCCTTGAGATAGGTGCGCGACGCATCGGAGACGACGAGGCGCGGCGTGGGCATCGCGCAGCGGCAATCGTGCTGGTGCGTCTTTTTCTTGTTGTGCGACGTCGAGCGCGGCGCGGGAAGATCGTCGTCGTCGCCGGTGGAGGGCGGCAGCATGGAGAGCGTGGGCAGCGGCGGGTAGACCTTGTCCGCAGAGGCTGTGGTGGCAGCGGTGGCAGTGTCGGCCGCAGTTGCAGGCGCGCTGGTAGCCGGCTGGGCCGCCCACGTGGCCGAACTTAAGCATAGCGATGCCGCGGCGAAAGCAATCAGGCGCATCGTGTCAGCTCCCCGCATGTAGCGGCTGGATCGAGACGCTGTACGTCTGGTTCGTGCCGCTCGTCAGGTTTTCGAGCGTGGGTTTGAGCCCCTGCTGCGGCACGCCCCGCCAGATCGCCTGGTTGATGTACTTGAAGTCCTGGCCCAGCGCCGTTACGCGGATCACAGTGGGCTGCTTCTGCGCGGCGGCGAGCGCACCTGCCTTGGCGAGCACCGTAGTCAGTTGCGGATCGCGCGCGCCGAGTGCATCGGCGGGAATGTCGAACTTCATGATCACGTCCGACACCGCAGGTTTCTCGGCTTGAGCCGTATTGGGCTGCTGCAGTTGTGCGCAGCCTGTTACAAACATTACGGCAAGTAAGAGCACAGCGCGCGTCACGTCGGGGTCTCCAAAGTTTCGTAGCGATGTACGCGTTTTCGGCTTGGGATGCCGAGACTTGATACCTGGGGGCAAACGTTTGCGAAAAAAGAAAGAGTTCGCTCTCGCGGCGCCGCTTCCCGGAAGGTTGCTGCGTGCACCTCCGCCTTCGAGCAGAGAACTTCTTGCCCTGTCGGGTAAAGCCACAACGATTGCTACGCGTACGCTCGTCGGAACGCGATCGACCTGACGCCCCAGTCCGGCAAACCGACTCACGCATACCGCGCGAGAAACATATCCGCCGCCGCTTCCGCGATGCGCTTCTGCTCCTTGGCATCGAGCGGCACTTGCCCCATCGCCACTTGCGGCCAGAAGGCAAAAGCCTTCACGAGCCCCTGCAACTGCAGTGCCGCGAAGACGGGGTCATCGGTCTTGATGCGGCCGTCCGCGGCGGCCGCCCGGACCCACGCCGTCAGATCTTCCTCGCGTTCGCCCATGCGAGCGACCATGTCCCGCGCGCGCTCCGGCGAATGGATGCCAGCCGCGATCGCCACCCGTGCAAGCGACAAAAAGGACTCGTCGTGAAGCAGCCGCAGCTTGCGCTCCAGCAGATCGAGCAACTGCGCGCGCAACGGTTGGTCAGCACGATAAGAGGGTGCATCGCCGTCATGGCTCGCGTCCCACAGTTGATGGAGAATCGCCGCGAAAAGTGCTTCCTTGCTCGGGAAATGGTTATAGACCGTGCGCTTCGAGACATTCGCGCGGGCGGCGATACGGTCCATGCTGGTAGCGTCGTAGCCGGCCGCGAGGAATTCCTCGATCGCGGCAGCGACGATCGCGACGCGCTTTCGGTCAGTCAGACGTTGGGGGCGGGCACAGGATTCCATCCAACGATTTTACACTGAGCAGTTTACTTTTCTTTAAGATAATCTACACTGCCGAGTGTACATTTTCTTCGGAAGATCAACTTCATGACGTCGCTTCCCGCCTTTGTCCGCCGAATGCTCGGCGTGAACGCCGCACAGCGCAGCCGCGCGAGGTTCAGCCTGTCGCCGCAGCATGACGGCGAGCGCTTTCGCAACGTCAAGCCGCGTCCGGCGGAAAGCCTGCGCAAAACGCTCGGCCTCGCGTGGACGGTGCTGTTCAACAAGCCGCGCGGCACCGTGCCGGCCGACGCGTTGCCGGTCGAAACGCTGACGCGCGCGCAACTCGACGCGGCGCCCGACCGCAGCCTGTACCGGCTCGGTCATTCGACGATGCTGCTGAAGTTGCGCGGCAAGTTCTGGCTGACCGATCCCGTGTTCGCCGAGCGGGCGTCTCCGTTCCGCAATCTCGGTCCGAAGCGCTTCCATGCGCCGCCGATCTCGCTCGACGATTTGCCGCCGCTGCGCGGCGTGATCCTGTCGCACGATCACTACGACCATCTCGACCGCGAAACCGTGCTGATACTGGCGCAGCGTACCGAGGTGTTTTTGACGCCGCTTGGGGTCGGCGACCGGCTCATCGAATGGGGTATCGACGCGGCAAAGGTCCGGCAGTTCGACTGGTGGCAGGGCACGGAGGTCGAGGGCATCGAGTTCACCGCGACGCCCGCGCAGCACTTCTCCGGGCGCAGCCTGTTCGACGGCAACCGGACGTTGTGGGCGTCGTGGGTGATCGTCGATCACGATTTGCGCGTATTTTTCAGCGGCGACACCGGTTACTTCGAGGGTTTCAGCGCGATCGGCGAGCGCCTCGGACCATTCGACGTCACGTTGATCGAAACCGGCGCGTACGACGCGATGTGGCCATACGTCCATATGCAGCCCGAAGAAACCGTGCAGGCACATATCGACCTGCGCGGCCGCTGGCTCGTGCCGATCCATAACGGCACCTTCGACCTCGCGATGCATCGCTGGCAGGAGCCGTTCGAAAGGGTGACGGGGCTGGCGCTCGCGCGCGGCGTCGCGCTGTCGACACCGCGCATGGGCGAGCGGCTCGATCTGACCGCGGTGCATCGCGGCGAACGCTGGTGGCGCGACGTTGCGCAAACCGCTGCCGTGCCGAAGGCTTCGTGGCGGATGTGCGCGTCGCGCGGGGTCCAGGAGGGGGAGTCGTCCTGAGGTCGTTGGCACCGCCACGTCTTTGCGGCGCACGAGAGCGCCCGAGCGGACTGTTTCTCGGCGGCGCGCGGGTGCGGCGCGCGCACGTTGCCGTTCCCGCCGAAGCGCTCGCGACCTCGAAGTACGCTCCGTCGGAACTGTCCGTCGCGGCGTGATACGCAACCGTCGATCTGCGGGTTAATTCTTCAGGTCGGCGAGAATGCGTTCCGCGAGAAAATCGCACACAGGCCGTTTCGAAGCGGCACTTCGCGCCAGCACGACTTCAAGTGTGCCGATTTCCGGCAGGCCATTCGCGGTTCCCAGCAGCGAGAAGTGAGCCGGTACCGCGCACTTGGCCAAAGGAGTCACTGCGAGTCCGGCCTCGGCCATCGTCAGCAGACCCAGCAGACTCGGACTTTCATACGAGGTTCGATACGTGATGCGCGCGCGCTCCAGGCTCCGGATGGCTTTCTCCCGCGCGACGCTGCCGGGCAAAAACACGGCGATCGGCAAGGGCCTTTCACGCCAGATCTCGGTCGCGCCTGGCGCGGCGGCCCAGACCATCGGTTCGTGACGCAGGAACTCGCCGTGCAATCCTTTCACGCGCGTGGCGCAGACGAGATCGACCGTGCCGTCTTTCAACATGGGCTCGAGAGCGACGCTTGGCAGGCCCACTACCTGAATCTCCACCTTCGGATAGGTCGCCGAAAATTTCTTGAGGATCGGCGGGAACAGTGACGTCGCATAGTCGTCAGGCACGCCGATCACCACGCGTCCGGTCACGTCGGGCCGTACCACCGCTGCCCACGCTTCGTCGCGCAGGGCGATCATCCGCCGCGCGTAGGTCAACAGCATTTCGCCGTCCTGCGTCGGCACCACGCTGCGAGGCTTGCGCACGAAAAGCGCCTTGCCGAGCGCCGTCTCGAGCGTCTTGATCTGCATGCTCACCGCCGATTGCGAACGATGCACGACCTGCGCCGCGCGACTGATCGTGCCGGCGTCCGCGACCGCGATGATCATGGACAGCACGTCCAGATCGAGCGCTTTCATTTCCGTTGCCATGATGGTTGATATCAGAAAAGTAGATCGATTCCATCAATATTATGCGATTTTCTTTTGCGAGCACACCCTCGATAGTGGCGACAAAGGAGCCCTGTGATGAATGCACGTATCAGCCCATCGATTCTGGCCTCGGCCGTTGGCGCGTCCGCGCCATCGTTTGTGACCACCGCATCGAGTCTTGCGATACCGTATGTCGAGTCCGGGCGCGGCGAGCCGATGGTGTTCGTGCACGGCTCGCTTTGCGACTATCGCTATTGGGACGCCCAGATGGCCTCCCTGTCGGGCGGGTTTCGCTGCTTCGCGCCGAGCTTGAGCCATTACTGGCCCGAGATCGATGCATTTGGACACAGCGACTTCAGTTGGGAGGCGCACGTCGAGGAAATTGCCGGATTCATCACGGCGCTCGACCTCGCTCCCGTTCATCTGGTCGGTCACTCGCGGGGTGGGTGCGTGGCTTTCCATCTCGCGCGCGAATTTCCGCGCCTCGTGAAAACGCTGACGCTAGCCGATCCCGGCGGCCCGCTGCAAACCGAACCGAGGGGGCAGCCCGTGTTCATGCCGCCAGCGACCAACGTGTTGCGCGCACGGGTCGCGGAACTGATCGAGCGGGGCGAGTTCGACGCCGGCTTGTCGATGTTCGTCGACTCGGTGAGCATGCCGGGGTTCTGGAACAAAAGCCCGGAGAGCTTTCGTCGCATGGCGCTCGACAACGCGCTCACGCTGCCAAAGCAGTTGCTCGATCCGCTTCCCGCCTATACGCCGGAAGCCGCGCGCGATATCAAGTGCCGTACGTTGTTGATCGACGGCCAGAAAAGTCCCCGTATGTTCCGCAATACGGTCGACAAGCTCGAACAGTGGATCGAGTTTGCCGAACGCGAAACGATCGACGGTGCGTCGCATGGGATGAATGTCGCGAGACCGGATGCGTTCAACAGGGCGGTTGCGACTTTCGCGGCGTAGCCCGGTTGACGGGAGAGTGCTCCGGCGTGCACGCTGGTTTTCCCGGCCAGCAAGGTATCGATCTTGTGATCCTGGGCCAGCAACTCGGCCGCCGTACTCGAATGAACGACCGATTCGCGCTCGAACACCACGGCGTTGTGCGTGATGCCCAGCGCCTTGCGCGCGTTCTGCTCGACCAGAATCACTGAGAGGCCTTCGCGGATGATCTCCGAGAGGATGCGCATCAAGTCCTGCACGATAATCGGCGCGAGGCCCTCGAGCAGTTCGTCGAGCAGCAGCACCTTGGGATTGAGCATCAGCGCGCGGCCGATGGCCAACATCTGCTGCTCGCCGCCGGAGAGCTGGTTGCCCATATCGGCGCGGCGCTCCTGCAGGCGCGGGAACATCCGGTAGATGCGAGCCAGATCCCACGGACCGGACACGGCGATCGCCGTCAGGTTCTCTTCGACCGTCAGCGACTTGAAGATATTGCGTTCCTGCGGCACCCAGCCGATGCCGGCCAGCGCGCGCTGGCACGGTCGTAGTCCGCGCTTTGCTTCACGAGCCGCGCACCCACTTCGGGACGCGCCAGCGATTTCGACGGCTTCAGCCGAAGCGCGCTGCCTCTTCATTGGGCGGCCAGCGGCAGCCGGACACAGTTCTTGCTCGCGTATTCATCGATTCATCAATTCGGCGGGGCCAGGCGCAAAGCCGGCACGCATAGTGCTGACACGCGAGCGCCGTCGTGCCAGCGGGCGACTCGGGCGCAGCGTCGAGCGAACCCGCGGTCACGACAATGCCCGAGGCCACGCAACCGGGCCCTCGACCACAAGGAGGACTTTCAATGAAAGACATCGATCTGAACCAGCGCGTAGAAGAAATCGAACTGGCTCTTTCCACCCTATTCGAGTCGCCGAAGGCGCCCGCGATCAGCAGCTACGACGACGGCCGGACGTTCTTCATCCAGGCCTCCTGGGTCGTCGAGTCACATGGCGACACGACGCTGGATGCGCGATGCGTGCTCACACTCCACTTTTCGGATTCGCAGATTCAGCGTTACGCGCAGATGGACACGGCACAACGTATCCTCGTGCGCGAACGCCTCTGCCAAATGGTCCGCGATCGACCCCGACCGGAAGGCGGTGAGTTGCCCTTGCGAGGAGAGTGCGCCGAAGACCTGCAGGTGGAGGATCGGCTGCTGGATGTCGACGATCAGCTCTAATCCATCGCGGACGGCGTGCGACCGCGGCCTGGCGATTGGCTGTCCGAGCCGGCAGCCGCCTGCCAATCGAGTTGCGCCCGAATCTCCACGATGTAGCGAGGTCGAAAAGTGACTAGCACGATTCTTCGCTCGGGACCGGGGGCGGGAGCGACTCGAGCAACTTCACGAGCCTTGCCTGCTGCTGCGGAGTCAGTCCTTGAGTAGCGCTCACCTGCTGAACACGCGCGCGCCAGTAGGTCCGGCTGAACAACGAATCCGCGCCATCGGAGGACAGGATCCGTTCGAGATGGGAAATCGCATCTCCAGCGGTCAGGGGTGTATAGGGGCTCTCCCTGTCCGGGGGCCCTTTCTTGATTGTTGTTTTCATCCACTTCTCTCAGGTGGTGACCGGCCGGGTCCGGTCGTATACGTCCGGCTTCAATTGGCCGGTTCGTGCCAAACAACCCATGCGGGGCGCGGGGCGCGCGTGGCGACGCGACCCATTGCTAGCGGCACGGCCCCGGTGTTCAGCAAAGCTCCGCGGCGGCCACCCACGGCATCGTCTCGAACTGCCTGAGAACGGTGTGCAGCGATCCGGAGAGCCTGTCGGCAAACGCGATCGTCATGTCTTCGACGTCACGTTTACGGTTGCTCGTAATCCGTACGTCCTCGATGGCATCCGCGACCGGCATCAATACCTGCCACACTGCGGCGACCCGCATGCAGCCGCGCCTCGCACGAACCGTAATCTGATGGCCTGTGGCCTTTAGTTGTCCGGGGGTTTCCGGTGTCATTCTTCAGCCCTCTCGATGTATCTGATTTGTTATTGGCACGGACGATGCATCTACATTCGCCCGCGCGGTTGATGCCACCACTCATGATGATCCAGATGTCGTAGCAGTCGTGCCCGTCTGCGCTCACGGCGATAGTGATCAATCACCATCAGCATTGCGATGCTGAGGGCCGAGCCCCCAATGATCAGGCCCATCCAGGTCTCACTCATGACACGTTCCTCTCATGGAAGCACAGGGGTGTTGCGTGAATGGTTCACGCCGCTTCGTCCGATGTTCCGGCGCATACCGGCGCGGTGTGTCGCGTTACTGCATGTGCTGGCCACCGTTGATCGCGATGTTGGAGCCGGTCACGAAGCCGGCATCATCCGAGCAGAGATAGAGCACGAGCGCCGCGACTTCCTCGGGCTTGCCGAGACGGCCCATCGGGATATGCGGCAGGACCTTCGTATCGAGAATCTCCTGCGGAATCGCGGTGACCATCCTGGTGGCCAGGTAGCCCGGCGAAATCGTGTTGACGGTGACCCCTTTGCGCGCCACTTCCAGTGCCAGCGACTTGGTGAAGCCGTGCATGCCGGCCTTGGCCGCGGCGTAGTTGGTCTGGCCGACCGAGCCTTTTGAACCGTTGACGGACGAAATATTGACGATGCGCCCCCAGCCTCGTGCGACCATCTCTTCGCACAGCGGCTTGGTCATGTTGAAGACCGAATCGAGGTTCGTGCGAATGACCGCATCCCAGTTCACCTTGTCCATCTTCCTGAGGGTCATGTCCTGGGTGATCCCCGCGTTGTTGATCAGGATGTCGACCGGGCCGACCTCCGCCCGAACCTTGTCCGCGCAACGCTGGCATGAGTCGTAGTCGGCCACATCGACCGGGTAAGCGCGGAAGCTCCGGCCCTGAGTTTCCATGTCAGCCAGCCATTTGTCCGCACCGGTGTTGTTCGGCGAGTGCGTGACTACCACCGCATACCCTGCGTCGTGCAGTTTCGTACTGATCGCTTCTCCCAGGCCGCCCATGCCGCCCGTTACTACTACGATTCGTTCCGTCATCCTTTCCATCCGTGATCGTAATGTCTGCGAGGATCGTGAATACCCAATGGCCGTCTCGCATACCCGCCATCGCTTTGCCACAATGCGCTGCCGCCTCCAGCGTCAAGGGAGGAACGGCTGCGGCATTGATTGAACTGCGCGGGTTTTTATAGGCTTGTGGTATTGCGCGAATGGAGCCGGGTGCGTCAGCTCGCGGCGATATGCCGCGCCGGCGCACTGCTCAAAGATTCCAGATGCCCCGAATGGTGTTTCTCGCCTGCCGGTTCAGGGCGGCGAGTTTCTGCGCCCTTCAAACGCTTCGCTGGCGAGCGAAAGAAAAATCGACGCATTCGTTCGGCAGAATTTCAGCAAAACTTCGGACGAAAGGTCTCTCATTGCTTCTCCCTCGATTGATTTCGAACCCGCTTGCCCCGGAGACGACATGCGCAATGAATGTGCTGAATGTCGGTCGCAGAGGATTCCGGAGCAAAAGTGTTATAAGTAAGACTAAATAAACACCACAAAACCAGTTCGGCCCGGATCGCACTTCTGATCGTCGGTATTCAACAGTCGAATGACGACACGTGTCCATAATCGGGTCGCGGCCAATCGATTGGCCATAACCCTCGTCAATCCTGCCGTGCCACTGACCGGATGCTTCGCCCGCTACTTCAACTGTCATGAAATGACATAACAATCGATTTTAGAAGGTTAATTCTAACTTCGAAATGTTAAATTTTTGAGAAGAAAGGCTAGGTGAATACCCTATCCAGAAAGGTCGGCTGTCAGGGGCGTAGTCGAGCTAAGTCGACGTTTGAACGTCCGAACGAAGGACGCGAATGGCCAGCGATGATGAGTGCGCTCTCCGATTGCTTCGCAGAGCACCCCAACAATGTCACGAAAATGACCGAAATGACAGGACACTGCAGTGAGCACCACCCGGATGCATCATTGCATGTTATGCAAGAAAATGACAATTCAGCCGACCCTGTCAGACACTTCTGCCTGGGCCCGGCCGGCTCGCTCTGCACGAGGGGGCGGCTGCCCAGGGAGCGTCGCTCGTCCGCGGCGCGTGCTGTAGAGAATGACGAACGCTGCGGCGCGGCACGCATAGCGAATGCGTGTCGGCAGCGGTGAACGGGACCGGGTTTCGAAGGGCAACGCAGGCGCACCTAGAACACCGTTCGCACGCGAGCGTAAGATGGAAGCGATTGATCGATGAGTTTCAAGGAGGCGCCATGAAGGCGGTGTGCCCGCTGCACGGGCCAACGACCATCGTCGGCACGAACGCGTATGGGTTTCCGATCTATGCCTGTTGCCGCGACGACGTTCCTTATGTCACGCCGCCGGACGCCTGTACGCGTGAACCGGCGCAACGCGGACAAGAATCGAAGCCGCCACCGCGGCAGCCTCAGGCAAACAAGGAACCACGCTGATGTTCGCGGGCAACGTCATACCCGCAGCGAAACCTTATCGGCTCCAGTTGCAGTCGATCAACGCATCAACGAGGCGCCAGTCCTGCCAGTCGCAAAAGTCGAGCATCAGCGTGCCGCGTGGTTCCGGACGAGCCGCGAGTCGCTCCGCAAGTTGCTCGTGAATGCCGCGATGCCGTGTATCGCCACACGCCACGACGACCGGCGCCGCCGCCATCCCCGTGCCGCTGCAAAAGTTGATGACCCACCGCTCGTCGCACAGAGCGGGGGCGAGGTTCAACAGTGAATCGATGGCGCGCCATTTGTAAGCGATCGATGTCGGCACCGGCACGCGAAACTCGTCCTGAATGGTGAATGGCGCCGGCGCGACGTCGATATCGAACGTCGCGTTCTCGGGCCAAACTGTCAGGTCGATGCCGAGCGGCGCTTCACTCGCGAAGCGCCGCAGTAGCACGATGCTCCCGCGTACCGCCTCCAGCCGCGGCCGCCCGGAAGCAAGGTGCCAGCGCACATCCGCATGTCTTTCCACATACCATTCGAAGGTCGCGGCAAATGCGCGGGCGCAGTCGCGCGCGGGCCATTCGTCCTTGACGGACATGACGATACATTCGCCGCGGTGAAGCGCGAGAAACTGCGCGCATGTCCGCACCACATCGTCGAAAGTCAGATCCAGCGAGATGCCGCCATGATGAATCGCGAAGCGATCACGCACATGGCGGCAGCGGATGTCGAGGACCCGCACGCCATGGTGCAACTGATCGTCGAGCGTGGCATGCTGCGTGCGCGCGAGCCGGTCATCGACCGTGTAGGCGCAGGTGTCATGGCTGCCCGGCAAGGTCAGTGCGGACAGCAAGCGGCTGCTATCGATGGCCGACATCCAGTCAGCCGGCGAAACGGTGTGATCAGTCAGGGCAGGGCGCAAGAGAACCTCTGGATAAGCAAAGCGTCTGCTGCAACGGCGGCGTGAAGTCGGAGCCCCTACTTCAACCCGCCCGAAAAGCCCTGCAGCAGATAGCGCTGCACATAGCCCGCGAGCAGAAGCGTCGGCACCGACGAAATCAGCCCCGCGCTCATCAGTTCACCCCAGTCGATGCCGTTCTCGGTCACATAACCCGCCATGGCGAGCGGCAGCGTGAAATGACTCGGCGACGAGACGAACAACAGCGCCAGCAGAAACTCGTTCCACGCGATGATGAACACGAAGATGGCGGTGGCAACGAGACCTGGCGCGCACAGCGGCACGACGATGAAGACGATGCGCTGCGCGAGGTTCGCGCCGTCGAGCGCCGCGGCCTCCTCGAATTCGATCGGCACGTCGCGCACGAACGGCAGCAACATCCAGATCGCCATCGGCAGCGCGTACAGCTGATAGGCGAGTATCAGCCCAAACAGCGAATCGAGCAGATGGAGCCACTTGGCCAGCGAAAACAGCGGTACGGCCACCGTAATCGGCGGCATCAGCTTCAGTGCCAGCACGAGCAGCAGGAACAGCAGATCGAGGCGCGCGGGAAATGCAAGCCGCGCGAGGGCATAAGCGGCCGGAAAAGCCAGCGCGAGCGCGAGCAACGTGGCGCCTGGCGCGACCCACACGGAGTTCAGCACCGACTGGGCCATGCCGCTTTCCCACACCGCCGCGAAATGCTCGAACGTGGGCGCCGAAGGCCACAACGCGAGCGGATGGGCGAGGCGTTCCAGCGTCGGCGTGAAGGCCGCGCCAGCCATCCATATGCACGGCAGCAGCAACACCGCCAGCGCAGCGATCCGCAACAGCCCTCGCACCGCGGCAGCGGACGAGCGTCGCGCGAAACCCTGTAAGCGTGCGGGAGGCATCAACGGTCGCGCTTGACGGCCGATTTCCATATGTATCCCGAGACCAGCACCGCGCACGTGAGCAGCATCAGTACCGAAGCCGCGCTGGCGGGTCCTACGTTGAAGAACCGGAAACCCGTGTCGTAGATGTACGTCGACAGCGTTTGCGTGGCATTGCCCGGACCGCCGCCCGTCAATGCGTACACCTTGTCGAACAGCTTGAAGGTGTCGATCGAGCGCAGCAGCATCGCGAGGGCGACGTGGGGTGCAACGAGCGGCAGCGTGATGTATCGCAGGCACTGCCATTCGTTCGCGCCGTCAATGCGGGCCGCCTCGGCGATTTCCGGCGGAATCGACTGCAGCCCCGCGAGAATGATCAGGAATGCCATCGGCGTCCATTGCCAGACATCGACCAACATCAGCGACCAGAGCGCGAGGTGCGGATCGGATAACCAGGGCACCGCCGGCAGACCTGCCGCCGTGAGCAGCGCATTCAGGAAGCCGCGGTAATTGAGCCAATTGCGCCAGATGGCGGAGCACACGAGCGTGGAGAGCATCATCGGCAGCACGGCGAGCGGCAAGGCGATGCGCCGGCCCGGAAACGCGCGCACGAACAGCAGCGCGAGCGCGAGGCCGAACAGGACTTCAGCGAGCGAGGCCACGCTCATGAACTGGATCGTATTGACGAAACTCGTGCCGAACTCGCCGTCCGCAATGACCGATCGATAGTTGGCGAGCCCGATGAACGAGCGATGCCCCGACGCGTAATTCACCGAGAAAAACGAATCGATCAGCACGCGCGCCATCGGGTAGAGCGCCAGCACGCCGAGCACGAGCGCGGCTGGGCTCATCAGGACGATCAGCGGCAGATAACGTCGCAACCCGCTCATCGACTCTTTCCCACGCTTGTCTGCGCTGTCACCGCCGCTTTCACTGCAATGCGGCGTTGGCCTGGGCGATCTTCTGCGCCGCCTGATGCAAGGCTGCGTCGGGCGCGGCCTGCCCCGTCAGCGCAAGTTGCAACGCGTCGCCGAGAATCGCCTCGATCTGCTGCCAGTCTTTCACGCGAGGCCGCGCACGGCCCGCTTCGAGCGTCTTCAGCTGGTCCGGGTACCAGCGATACTGTTTGACGAGCGTCGGATTGACGAAGACGCTCTTGCGCGTCGGCGGAATGCCGAGCACGGCCAGTTGTGTTTGCGTGGCCGACGAAGTCAGATAGGCGAGGAAATCCGCCGCCACTTTCGCATGTGCCGCATCTTTCGCAATACCCATTTGCCAGATGCCGAGCATCGGCGCCGGCCCCTTGACCTGACCGGGCGGCGGTTGCAGCGCGACCTGGCCGACGACGCGCGACTTCGCCTGATCGTCGAGCGCGGGCAGCCAGGCGGGCCACACTTCGATGGCCTGCGCGGCCGTGCCGCCTTGCAGGGCGTCTCGCACTTCACCGGCGCCATATACGTCGACGTCCTTCGGCGCCCACTTCTTCAGGGCGAGCAGCATCTTCAGCGCGGCCAGCGCTTCGGGCGAATCGATCGTGACCTTGCCGTTGGTGTCGACGACATCTCCGCCATAGGCCCAAAGGATCGGCAGAAAACCGGTGACGATGGGGTTACCCTTCACGCCGCGAAACACGACACCCGAGACGTCCTTGTCGGCAGTGCCGATGGTCTGCGCGATCTTCAGCACGTCGTCCCAACTGCGCGGCGGCTGCAGGCCGCGACTCGCGAGCAGATCCTTGCGATAAGCGAACATCTCGACATTGCCGACGATCGGCATCGCGTACAAGGTTCCCGCCGACGTGCGTCCGAGGGAGATCGTGGACGTCACCATGTCGGCATCCGCGAGCGTGGCGGGCAGCGGCTGAAGCCATCCGTTGGCGATGAATTCGGGGGACCAGGTGTCGTCCATCATCACCAGGTCATAGGCGCGCGTGTTTTCGCGTAATGACAGCTTCAGTTTCTGATACAGGTCGTTGTTCGGCAGCTTCAGCAACTCGATATCGACGCCCGGGTGCTGTTTCTTGTAGCCGTCCACCGCCTGCGCGAGTCCGCGGCCGTAGATGTCGTCCCGGCCTGCGATCACGAGATCCGCGGCATGGGCACCAAGGGCGGCGATGGACAGGCAAGCCGCGACGCAAGCCGCGCGCAGGCAGGCGAACAGGGTCGTCCGCTGGATCATTGAAGCCATGGCTCTTGAATTCCTCCAGGGGAAAGGCGTATGCGTACGATGAGTCCAGAGCAACCCACCCCGTTTTCTTTGATCGCGCGCAGCGTTGCGAAAAATAGATGCCAGATGCGGCAGCGGGAATTGCAGCAACCTAGCATGACGTACATGTGTCAGCAAGCAGGGTTGCCGCGCAGTGTTCGGACCCGCACGCAGGCACGCTTGCCGCGTGGTCCGTTTCCGCGCCGCGACCGCCCTCGGCTGATCATGGCGCGGATTGGTCCATTGAACCGCCGCACCAACCCCGCAAAGCGATGCGGCCACAATGCTTCGGATCACGAATGAGCGAGAGGACGAAGGCCGCTAATCTCGCGGTCCATAGCCATTCGCTCTCACTATGGACAAACGACAAACCGCGTCCGGCGGCGCGGGCGGCAAAATTTTTTCCGCTCTGCACCATGAAATCCGTAGGGACCCGGTCATCGTTTGTACCGATTGAGCGCTGCGAGTCCCGTGAATATTGTTGTGTGCGCATTCTTCAAATGCTGCGATGTGGCGGGCAAATGTTGCTCAACGATCCTTTCGAATCGGAGATGCATGATGTCCAGTAACAGTGTGTGGCGAAACTTTCATTGCGTCGTCGCGACGGGGATGGTAGCGGCGGGCCTGGGTCTGCCGGCAGGCGCCCATGCGGCGGCAGAGCCGATCAAGATCGGCGTGATCAGCGAAGAATCCTCGGTGGCGGGCGCTTCGATCAGCAAGGCGGCGCAACTCGCCGCGGACCAGATCAACGCCAGCGGTGGCGTCGATGGCCGGCCCATCCAGATCGTCGCGTACGACGACCATTCATCGGCTTCGGACGGCGTGCGCGCCTTCCAGCGCGCGGCGACCCAGGACAAGGTAGTCGCTGTGATCGGCAGCTACATCAGCGAAGTGGCGCTCGCGATGGAGCCGTGGTCGGGACGCCTGAAGATGCCCTTCATTACGCCCGGCGCGGCTAGCAACGACATTTCGAAGCACGTTCACGACGACTACGACCACTACAAGTACACGTTCCACGGCTGGATGACGTCGGCGTTCATCGCACAGTCCATCTGCGACTTCTCACACGACGTTCTGGTCGGCCAGTTCAAGATGAAAACGACGGTCGTCATGAGCGAGGACGCGGCGTGGACCAAGCCGCTCGACGAACGCTACCTCGAATGCCTGCCCAAAGCGGGGCTTCAGGTGCTCGATCACATCCGCTTCAATCCTGACACTTCCGACTTCACGCCGATCTTCAACCAGATCGAGGCGAAGCACCCCGATACGATCACCACCGGCATCAGCCACGTTGGCGTGCAGCCGACCGTGCAATGGCACGACCAGCAGGTGCCGATCCCGATGTCGGGCCAAAGCTCGCAGGCCACGACCACGAGCTTCTGGAAGGACACGAACGGCGCGACGGAAGGCGTGATCACGGCCTCGGCCGCGGCGCCGGGCGTGGCGATCACGCCGAAAACGATACCTTTTACGGATGAGTATCAGAAGAAGTTCGGCGTTTCTCCGGCGTATTGCGGCTTCACGAGCTACGACCTCGTCTACATCCTCGCGGACGCGATCAAGCGCAACAAGGGCTCGACCGATCCGGACCGGATGGTCGACGCACTCGAGAAAACCGACTACGTGGGCACGATCGGACGCTGGCAGTTCTACGGCAAGAGCGATCAGTTCACGCACGCGCTGAAGTACGGGCCCGGCTATATCACGGGCATCGACCTGCAATGGCAAAACGGCAAGCAGGTTGCGATCTGGCCCAAGTCGATTGCCAACGGCGTGGTCAAATTCCCGACCTTCATGAAGGTGCAGCAGGCAAGCGCGAACTAGCAGCGCGACGATCGCGACTGTCCGGACCCGCGCGTAGCGAAGGCCCGGACAGCGCACGCATCGACACCTTAACCAACATGAAAGGCCGGGCATGTTGCTACTGCAGATTCTCGTCGACGGCTTTGCGATCAGTTCCCTCTACGCGCTGGGCGCGATCGGTTTCACGTTGATCTTCGGCGTCTCCGGCATCTTGAATCTCGCGCACGGCGGCGTGATGCTGGTCGCGGCGCTGATGGGCTGGATGCTCGCGGGCGAGGCGGGACTTGGCACCTATCTCGGCACGCTGCTCGGCGTGTTGGCGGGTCTCGTGACGGCCTTCGTCACCTACCTGATGGTGGTGCGGCCCATTCAACGCTCGGCCGCGATTCCCGGCGAAGAGAAGGAAATCTTCGTGCTCACCGGCACGCTGCTGTGGGGCATCATGATCCAGCAGGGCATGGCGTGGCTCTTCACCGACAACCCGGTGACGATGCGCCCGCTGATCAGCGGTGTGGCGATGGTCGGCAGCGTGCGCGTGCCGTTCAACGAAATCATGATCGCGGCGGTCTGCTGGGCCGTGATCGCCATGTTGTGGCTGTTCGTGAACCGCACGCGCGCGGGCAAGGCGCTGCTCGCGGCTTCGATGAACCCTCGTGGTCTCACGCTGCTCGGTTTCGAACTCTCCCGAATCTATCTTCTCGCGTGGAGCATCTATGGGGTGCTGGCCGGTATCGCGGGCGTGCTGCTCGCTTCGTTCCTCGGCGTGAGCACCAACAATGCGGGGCAGCTCACGGCCAGCGCATTCTCCATTGTGGTGCTGGGCGGGCTCGGCAGCGTGTCCGGTTCGCTGATGGCCGCGTATGTCGTCGGTTATCTGGAAACCATTACGGCCTATCTGATCGCGCCGACCCTGCGGCCGCTGCCCGCGTTGCTGCTGCTGGTGCTCGTGGTGTATGTAAGACCCCAGGGCTTCCTGGGACGCCGCTAACAGTGCGAATGGAGCGTACCCCCATGTCCGTTCTTCTCCGTTCGCGTGGCGCATGGATCGCCGTTGCGCTCGTCGCGATGGCGGCGACGTTGCCATGGTGGCTTTCGGGCTACATCCTCGGCGTGCTCACGGTTGCGTATTACTTCGGCGTGTTCGCCATGTCGTGGGACCTGTTGTTCGGCTTTGCCGGCGAGGTCAACTTCGGGCCGACGTTCCTGATCGGACTCGGCGCCTATTCGGCCGCGATCCTCGACGCCAGATGGGGTCTGCCCATACCCGTTTGCGTGCTCGCTGGCGGCGGCGTCGCGCTGGTGGGCGGCCTGCTGCTGGCGGTGCCCGCGCTGCGGTTGCGCGGTCCTTACTTCGGGCTGGTTACGCTCGTGGCCGTGCTGCTGCTGCAGAACGCCATCGTGATCTTTGCGGGCATAACTGGCGGCGAGATCGGCATGATGGTGCCGGACGTGATGTCGGTCGATGCGAACCATAACTACTGGATCGCGCTCGCGTTCCTGATCGTTTGCGCCGTCCTGCTGTTCGGCCTGTCGCGTTCGGCAGTCGGTCTGATCCTGCAGGCAAGCGGCCAGGACGCGACCGGCGCGCAGGCGCTGGGTTTCAACGTCACGCGACACAAGCTCGTGGCCTTTTGCATCAGCGCCGTTTTCTCCGGCGTGGCCGGCGCGATGCTGGTGTTCTACCAGGGCACGGCCTCCGTGAGCACGGTGGTGGATCTCAGCGTGGGAGTACAGATCATCATCGCGGCCGTGCTCGGCGGACGCCGCACGATACTCGGCGCGGTGCTCGGCTCGATCTTCCTGATCGTCGCCGGCGAATTTCTGCGCCCGCTCGGCCAGCTCAACACATTCGTCGTCGCGGCGGTCGCACTGGCGGCGCTGCTGTTCTTTCCAGACGGTCTGCTCGGCAATCTGCTGCGTGCGAGGGAGCGCCAATGAACGACACGCCGCTGCTCTGCGTACGCGGACTGACCAAGCGCTTCGGCGGTCTCGTCGCCGTGAAGGATATCGGCTTCGACATCCGGCCCGGCGAGATTCTTGGCCTGATCGGACCAAACGGCTCGGGCAAGTCCACCGTCATGAAGCTGATCATGGGCATCGAGCGGCCCAACGCGGGGTCGGTCAAGGTGAATGGCGTGGAGATGGCCGGCTGGGCGCCGCACCGGATCGCGCGCGCGGGCGTGGGCATCGTGTTTCAGCATTCGCGGCCGCTCCATCGGCAGACGGTGCTGGAACACATCAAGCTCGCGCTGCTTCCTGATTCGCTCGTCAAGCTGGCCGCCGAACCGCACGTGCACCGGCGCGCGCAGGAAATTGCCTCGCGTGTGGGCCTTGCCGCCGTCATGCATCGGCATCCCGCGACACTGCCATTTGCGGATCTGCGCCGCATGGAGATGGCCAAAGCGATTGCGCGCGACCCGCAGGTCGTGCTGGTGGACGAGCCGTTCGCGGGACTGACGGTGGCGGAATCGGAGGCGTTTTCCGAGCTGATTCGCGGCTTTCGCGCCGAAGGCCGCGCGGTGCTGCTGGTCGATCACAACGTCAAAAGTCTGTCCGCGCTCGCCGACCGCGTGCTCGCGATGTACCTTGGCGAGCATGTCGCCGAGGGCACCGCCGAACAAGTGATGCAGAACGAGACGGTGCGCCGGGTCTATCTGGGCAGCAAGCTGGAGTTGCGCCAGCGCACCGGAGCCGCGGGCATTGCCAGGCCCACGATCCTCGAGGTGACCGGTGTGCGTGTGCTTTACGACAAGGCGTGCGCACTCGACGACGTCAGTCTGCAGGTGCGCGAGGGTGAGTTCGTATCGGTTGTCGGTCTGAACGGCGCGGGCAAGACGACGCTTTTCAACGCGCTCTCGGGCCTCGTGCCGTACAAAGGGACGATTCGCTTCGACGGGCGCGATCTGCGCGGCAGCAGCGGAGCCGCGATCGCGCGCGCCGGCCTCGTGCAATGCCCGGAAACGCGCGAGCTATTCGGCGACATGACGGTACGCGAGAATCTCGAACTCGGCGGATATCATCTCGCCGATACGGTGCGCGTCAAACAGCTGTCGTGGCTGTTCGATCTCTTTCCGATCCTCAAATCGCGCCAGGGCCAAACCGCGCGCACGCTTTCCGGCGGCGAGCAGCAAATGCTCGCGATCGCGCGCGCGCTGATGACCCAGCCGAAGCTGCTGATTCTCGACGAACCGACACTGGGGCTCGCGCCCGTGATTCTCGAGCAATTGTCGAAAGCGCTGGATTCGCTGCAAAAGTCCACGCCCATTACCGTACTGCTGGGCGAGCAGAACGTCAGGTTTGCGCTGCCGCAGGCGGACCGTGTCTACGTGCTCGAACATGCACGCATCATCTGGGAGGGCAGCGCTTCGCGCTTCGAGGCTGAGATGGGGCGCGGCTTTCTCGAGGCAGCGCCTGCCGGTGAGCCCGACGCCACGACCTCAGGCGACGCGCGCAGCTAAGGCCAGCAGCGGCAGGCGAGCCCATAGCGCGGCATCAGGACAGCGACGCAAAGCGAAATCGACCCGCCGCCTTCGTCAACAGACCGGTCTGCTCGGTCAGCGAAATGATCTCGCCCATCCTCTTCGCACCGTCGTGAATGTCGGTCATCGCGGCGATGACCTGACGCACCACGTCCGCACCCGCACCGGCCGTCGCCTTCGTCGCGTCGGCCAGTTCGCGCGCTTCACGCGCGTGCGCGGCGTTCTCCGTGACGGCATTGGTGAGTTGCTCCATGCTCGCCGCCGTTTCCTCGATGGACGCCGCCTGCGTCTCGGTGCGCGCCGACAGGTCCGCGTTGCCGGCCGAGATCTGCTGGGTCGCGGATGCGATCGACTCGCTGCCGCGCGCGATCTGTTCGATCATCGTGCCGATGTCCTTCTGCATCTGCCCGACGCTTCTGACGAGGCGACCCATTTCGTCATCACTGTCCAGGCGCAATTGCTGCGACATGTCACCCTGAGCGAGTCGCTCGACATGGCGCACCGTCATATCGATCGGGCGCGCGATTGCGCGAAGCAGCGTGAAACCGCAGGTGACGCAGGTCAGAAGACCGACGGCGATCGCGATTCCGGTAATTGTCACGAGGGTGTCATACCGGTCCTGTGCCGTCTTGTAACGCACATTGCCCTGCTCGTTGCGAAACTTGTCCAGATCCGCGGTTTTCTGCGTGAGAGCCGCCGACAGCGGTGGCATCACGACCATCGCATCGTGGTCGGCGGCTTCATGGTCGCCACGGCTCATCGCGTCCATCATCGGCTCGAGTGCGCCATGCAGCATCGCTTCCCGGGCGTCGGCCACGGCCTTCGACAAGGCCGCCTCGGCCTCGGAAACGGGAGAGATATCTCTGCATTAACGGCACCCACCCGGAAAAGTTCAGTTCTATTGATGATTCGGCGAGCCGTCGAGAACCGCGGCGGCTTCGGTCGTCGGTGCCGGCGGGATCACCGGTTGCGCGGCAGGACCAGGTGTGCGGAAGTGAGGCGTATTGTCGCGATCCAGCACCGCGCGCGCCAGGTTCCTGTCGAG
The DNA here is from genome assembly GCF_050436205.1 of Paraburkholderia sp. MM5496-R1. Taxonomy (NCBI): domain Bacteria; kingdom Pseudomonadati; phylum Pseudomonadota; class Betaproteobacteria; order Burkholderiales; family Burkholderiaceae; genus Paraburkholderia; species Paraburkholderia sp. MM5496-R1. Next base: position 804,250 of record NZ_JBNDLT010000001.1, on the reverse strand, counting down.
TTGCCCCTCCCAGCGAGCGACGACGACGGTGGCAACGCCATTACCGATCAGGTTCGTGACTGCGCGCGCCTCGTTGAGAAAGCGGTCCACGCCGAGCAGCAGCACGAGGCCTTCCACGGGAATCTTGTGCATCGAGGCGAGCGTCGCGGCCAGTGCGACGAATCCCGCCCCGGCCACCCCCGCAGAGCCCTTCGACGTGAGCAGCAGTACGCCGAGCACGAGCAACTGGTCCCAGATGCTCAGGTGGACGTTCATCGCCTGGGCGATGAACAAGGCCGCCATCGTCAGATAAATCGCCGTTCCATCGGCATTGAACGTGTAGCCGGTGGGCAAGACCATGCCGACCACTGGGCGAGCGCAGCCCATCGCCTCCATCTTGATCAGCATTTGCGGCAACACCGCTTCCGTCGACGCCGTGCCGAGCGTAATCAGAATCTCGTCCCTGATGTAGCGGAGAAACTTCCACAGCGATAGCCCGCACATTTTCATGACGAGGCCGAGCACGACGAACACGAAGAAGAACGAAGTCAGATACAGACAAAGCATCAACTCGCCGAACGATGCCAAGGTGCCGATGCCGTATTTGCCGATGGTGAAGGCCATGCCCCCGAACGCGCCGATCGGAGCAACGTACATGACGATTCGCACGACGCCGAACATTCCTTGAAGGAACATGTCGAGCATGTCGACGAATGGTGCGGCACGAGGTCCGAGCTTTGCCAGCGAGATGGCGAGCAGGACTGAAAAGAAAATGATGGGAAGCATCTCGCCTTTGGCGAATGCCCCGACGATGCTATTCGGAACGATGCTCATGAAGAAGTCGAGCATGCCGTGTTGCTGCGCCGCGTGCGTGTAGGTCGAAATCGCAGCGGCATCGATCTGCGAGGGATCGATGTTCATTCCGCTGCCGGGTTTGATGACATTGACGACCACCATTCCCGCTATGAGCGCAATGGTCGAGGCCAGTTCGAAATACAGGAGGGCTTTCACGCCTACCCGGCCCGCTTGATGAAGGTCGTTCATGCGCGCAATCCCGACCACGACCGATGCAAAGATGATCGGTGCAAGCAGCATCCGGATCAGCTTGATGAACAGGTCGCCCAGCGGTTTCATCTGCGAGGCGAGCTCGGGGTAGAAGTGGCCGAGCAGGACACCGGCCACGATGCCGATGAGGACCTGAACGTACAGCTTGGAAAGTGCTCTTCTTACTTTCGATACTGGCATGTCTGTCTCCTGTGCGTGGCGTCTTCAAAGGGAAAATGCGGCCCTCCCACGCAGCAGCGTGGAAAGGCCGCATTGAGCCGGCTTCGTTCCGTCTTTATATGAGCCATTCAACCGGGAATACTGGTCGGTGCCGTTGCGCGCGCGCGTTATTCAGCCAACTTGCGCATCTCGGCGATGAGGTCGGATTTGCCTTCGAAGCCGATGCCGGGCAGCTCCGGCATCGTGATGTATCCGTTATCGACACGAACGCCGTCGGGGAAGCCGCCGTATGGCTGGAACAGGTCCGGGTACGATTCGTTGCCGCCAAGTCCGAGGCCCGCCGCGATGTTCAGCGACATCTGGTGCCCGCCGTGGGGAATACAACGGCTGCGCGACCAGCCATGCTGGTGCAGCATGTCGAGCGTTCGCAGATATTCAACGAGGCCGTAGCTCAACGCGCAATCGAATTGCAGCCAGTCGCGATCGGGGCGCATGCCGCCGTAGCGGATCAGGTTGCGAGCATCCTGCATCGAGAACAGGTTTTCGCCAGTTGCCATCGGCTTGTCATAGTAGTTGCGCAGCGTCGCCTGCAACTCGAAGTCGAGCGGGTCGCCCGCCTCTTCGTACCAGAACAGGTCGTACTGCGACAGGGCCTTCGCATACCTGATCGCCGTATCGAGGTCGAAGCGGCCATTGGCATCGACCGCGAGCTTCTGGCCGTCCTGCAGCACGCTGAGGATCGAGTCGATGCGTCGCAGGTCTTCGTCGAGCGAGGCACCGCCGATTTTCTTCTTCACGACCGTGTAGCCTCGGTCGATGTAGCTGCGCATCTCATCCTTGAGCTTTTCGTGGTCCTGGCCCGGATAGTAGTAGCCGCCCGCCGCGTAGACGAAGATCTTGCGGTTGGCCTCGCCATTGCCGTACCGTTGCGCGAGGAGCTGAAACAGCGGTTTGCCCGCGATCTTCGCCACCGCGTCCCAGACGGCCATGTCGATCGTGCCGATGGCGACGGACCGCTCACCGTGGCCACCGGGCTTCTCGTTGATGAACATCGTCGCCCAGATCTTGTGGGGATCGAGGTTGTCGCCGGAGTCGTCGACCAGCGAGGCAGGGGCGGCCTCGAGCAGGCGCGGGATGAAGCGCTCGCGCATCAGCTTGCCCTGACCGTAACGGCCGTTCGAGTTGAAGCCGTAGCCGATCACCGGCTTGCCGTCGCGAATGACGTCCGTGACGACCGCGACGAGACTCAAGGTCATTTTGCTGAAGTCGATGTAGGCGTTCCGGATCGGGGAACTGATCGGAACGGTTTTTTCGCGGATTTCAACGATTCTCACGCCACTGTCTCCAGAGAGTTGAACAGTTATTGAGCCACACCGGCTTCAATGTGGTGCTTAGCTTAGCCGCGAAAGAGCTTGCTAGAATTCACTTACGTTCACTACATATTTCACCAAAAGTGAGTACTGCTCCCGCATCCGACTTTGAGTTCTTCATTCTCCTGGCGAAACTCAGGAGCATGTCCGGCGCCGCCCGGGCGCTCGATCTGAGTCCGCCAGCGGCGACCAAGCGGCTGGGGATCATCGAGCAGCGGCTCGGCGCGCGTCTGGTCAACCGGACCACGCGCAGCGTCAGCCTGACACCCGAGGGCGAGACCTATCTGCGCTACGCGTCCCAGATCGTCGGGCAGGTCCGCGAGATGGAGGAGGCCATATCCGGCGCCAGACGCGATCCGCATGGGCCGTTGCGCATCAACGCGACGCTCGGTTTTGGCAGGACCACCATCGCGCCGCTCGTCTCCGACTTCGCAAAGCGTTTTCCGAATGTCGAAGTTCAGTTCGAGGTGACAGACCGGCCGGTCGATCTCGTCGAAGGGGCCTTCGACATGGCGATACGGTTCGGCGAGCTACCCGACAGTCGCCTGAGCGCGAGGCGCATCATGAGCAATCGCCGTTTTCTTTGCGCGTCCCCGAAATATCTGGAACGTTCTGGAACGCCCGAGCGGGTGGAGGACCTGCACCAGCATCGCTGCATCATTCATCGGCAGAACGATGACGCTTATGGCGTGTGGCGCTACATCGTGAACGACCACATCGAGGCGATCAAGGTGAAAGGCGCGCTATCGAGCAATGACGGCGACATTGTCCTTCGGTGGGCGCTCGACGGTCATGGGATTCTGATTCGCTCTGAATGGGATCTGGCCAAGTATGTACAGAGCGGGCGCCTTAAGCTGGTGCTGCCGAATACCGTGCTGCCGTCCGCGGACCTGTTCGTCTATTACCCCAGGCAGCGCAATCAGACCGCGCGGGCGCGCGCCTTCATCGACTTCCTCGTTGATCATTTTCACGCACCGTTCACACCGGTCGGCGCCACCGTCGAAGTTCCGGAAAGGAAGAAGTGGGTCTCGCGAAAGTGACGTTCATGTCGCGAGGACAGCGCTCGTCAAAAACCGCCGCAAGAATGGCGACCATTACTGGGTATGCGCGAACGTCACACCGGTGATTGAAAGCGGCAAGACCGTCGGCTATCTGAGCGTTCGTACCAAGCCTTCGCGCGACGAAGTGAAGGTTGAAGCGTGAGTCGTCGCTTACGGTCGCTCGATGATCGTTCCCTTTCGGGGCGGACCGCTCGGATCGTAGTGGAGGTCTGGCGCATCACCGCCGGTTTTTTCCAGCGGCTCGATCTTTGCAGTCAACCTAGTTCGAACGAACTCACCCCGAACACGCGTTGCACGGGAATGGCTGGCGGGGCGCGAGTGTACATTCGCGCCGTTTCGAACGCGCTAACCATGCCGTAGCGTTCAGCGAGCGCTACGGCTGCCGTGTTGACCTCCGGCACGTCGAACGCGATGACTTCGCCTGCGACGCTCGCGACCAGTCCGTCGAACAGATCGTTGGCGATCCGTGCGTCGTCGGCAAAGAGCGGACCGATCTTGTAGCCGGTCCCGCAACGGCGCAGCACGCCGTACCCCCTTATCTGAGCATTGCGCACAGCCGCCAGGGCCAGCGCCTGTGGTTGCGCGATCCAGTCCGCCAGGAAGCGGGGACGGGCGGTCGAAAAACATGCGCTGTCGTAGGCAACCAGTTGCGCGAAGGGTACCTCCCGCGCGTTCGTCAGGTTTGGCGTCGACGCAGCTTGCACGACGCCCTGGAAGCGGATGTTGCGATAGGTGAGCTGGAAGCCGGATTTTTTATAGTTCTGCTGCTGGGCAACGACACCATCGAGGCCGATCGTACGATCTCCCAGATAGCGCATCGCGTGCTGCCAGGTGCGCAGACCGAAACCCCTGGCGCGAAACGCCGGCTTGACGATGTAGAGGCCAATGAAACCGAAGCGCTCATCGTAGGCGACCGCCGAGATACATGCCACCGGCTCCCCGCGCCAGGTACCGACGAAAAAGCCGTTGGGGTCCGCATTCCAGAAGCACCTCGCGTCGTCGAGGCCGGGATTCCAGCCCTCTGCCGCAGCCCATTCGACCGCCAGATCGACCTCGCGGAACGACATGTTGCGCACAAGGAAATCGTCACGATCATCCATGATCAAACGCATCAACTTGATTGGCTGCAACGTCTACGCAGGTGTGAAGACGACAGCGCCCTGCTCGGCAACTTGCGCGAAGGTCCGAGCGAAGCGGTAGGCCTGTCCTTCAATGACCAATTGGTTCAATCCTGACCGCGTGGTCTCCAGAAGCGCGTGGACCAGCTTGTTCGGAATGGCCGCGCAGCTTGTCCAGTCCGCGTCTGGCTCGCCAGGATCACCAAGGTAGACTTCGCAATTTTCGCCTTGAGAGAGCACAAAAATCAGGCTCTTTCCCTTGTCTAGCGAAAGCTCCAGGTACTCTGAAAGCGTAGATGCGGGGTCACGAGAGGAAGAGTTCATAAGTGGCCTTTTGTGGGTCGGGCGTGGCATCCAAATAGGTAACAGGACATGGCACACCTCGAAGACGATCAGACCGGCAACTGGCCGGGCGCACCATCGAGAATGCGAAGCTTGTCGTCGATGTCGGGAAGCTGATGGCCAGCCGCGCGAAGCTCGTTCACAAGCCGATGCGCAGTTGCACAACACTGCGCAAGCGTCTCATGCAGTCGCGGTTCGCCCCGCAGACCGGTCACCACCTTTTCCAGCTCGGAGGGGGGCTCGCTTAGCAGGGCGGGAACCACCTCTTCCGCCGGGATCAGCGACCCGTGGCTCAAAAGCTGGGCCGTCCATTCGCATCCATACAGCAGCGTCCGTCGCTCAGCCCGTTTCGCTTCTTCCTGCTCCAGAGTCGCGAGACTGTGCCGGTTCTTGTGAATCGAAGCGCGCCAGGTCGCAAGTATGTCGGCGCGCAACGCTGCAATTGCGTTGCCGAGCGACGTGCTCTGTCCGCCAACGACGAGCCGGCGTTCGTCGAGCCTGTCGACGTGGTCCCGGTATCCTTCGAGGAAGGGCTGCCAGTTCAAGGGCAATTCGGTCGTCTCGGAGAACGACCGGCTAGTCTCATTGAGCTCGGTCCTGATGTCCTCGATGGCCCGAGCGTCGGCAAGCCGCGCCTCATAGACCTCGTGAGCCGTCACCATCTGGCGATGAAGGGCGAACAGGGGATTCTTGTGGCGGCGTTGCAGGTGTCGCTCGGCGGCGCCGGGATGAGCGCTCCATCTCCAGTTGGGCAGCGATTTCGCGTCGAAGTCGACCGCGTCTATCATGGGCCGGAATACCGCCAGCCCCTCTTCGGTTGCATGCTCAAAACAGTCGGCCAGTTTGAAGTCGTTGCCTTGCAGGTCGGTGCCTTCGTTCCCGGCATAAGGCGAGTCCGGTGCGAGCCTGAGGAAAGCAGTAGCGAGGAAAAACTCCATGGGTAGCTCGACCGACAGACCCTCCAGTCGGAAGGTGCGCTGTTGAGCGGAAAGGTCCTCGACAGAATGCGCGAGGCGGTTTTCGAGGTCGAGGAGCGAGTCGATCTTGTCGCCGGCCGACGGTTGCATCGCGTCGGCGAGCAGGCACAAAGACTCACGCACCATTTTTGCCGCGATCGTGCCGTGCTTCTCGGCGAAAAGCCACAACCAGAGGGCAAGCTGATACCCCCGGACGCCGTTTCGCGCGAGCGTTTCGATTTCGGGCGCAAAAGTAATTCCAGGCGCGGCCCAGTTCGCAAACGGTGGCGAGTCGCTGCCCAGGTACATATCCAGAAGCTGCTTCAACGACTCATGCGTGCCGCTCGGCCAGCTTCGCGTCTCGTCGTACCGCTTCTCGGTCTTCCAAAGTTTCCAGGCCATCGTGAACCTCGCAAGAGTGTGCGGGATGCGGCTTGGTGAAGATACTTGCACACTCGGTCGGGGGCGTAAACCGGCGGTTGACCTTGTTGACCCGGAGAGGTTGCCGCGGTGCGATGGGGGTTTAAAGCGGGTCAAAACGCTATGAGGATGAATCGGCTTTTGGTCGATCAGTGCCGCCATAAGTCAGGCTTTCTCTGCCTGCCCGATCCTGGACTGGCGCGACCCGGAAGCGGTGTCCGGGCGCGTTCGAATCCCGCGGCTCGTGGTCGGTCGAGGTTTCGCTCACGCGCGGTTAGTACTAGGCTAGAAGCCGGATCGACGAAGACCGGCTGACGCGCGAACCATCCACGGTCGCGTTGGCCCGTGTTCGACGTGTTTTCATCGGCGTATTGCCGCAATGGAGCGAGGTCCACCATGCAATTGTCCGCCGTCAAGGTCGTCAAGCCCGAAGCGACCAACTTCATTCTCGGGCAAAGCCACTTCATCAAATCTGTCGAGGATATTCACGAAGCGATGGTCGGCACGGTGCCCGGCATCAAGTTCGGTCTCGCGTTTTGCGAGGCTTCCGGCAAGCGCCTCGTGCGGCGCTCCGGCACCGACGAAAGCCTCGTCGAGATGGCATGCCAGAACGCAACCAACGTCGGCGCGGGCCATAGCTTCTTCGTGTTTCTGGGCGACGGCTTTTTCCCCGTCAACGTGCTGAACACGATCAAGGCCGTGCCGGAGGTCTGCCGCATCTTCTGCGCAACGGCGAATCCCGTCGAAGTGCTGATCGCTGAAACAGATCAGGGGCGAGGCATCGTCGGCGTGGTCGATGGTTTTTCGCCTGTCGGCACGGAAAGCGCGGAGGACATTCAATGGCGCAAGGATCTTTTGCGCACGATAGGCTACAAGTTGTAGCGGCTGCGCGTTCACCCGCTTTACGCGCGCCGCCACGCCTGCCGACATCCTATGGAACGGCAACGACGCCTGATTCCGGGCACGCTGTGGCCCGCCATTGTGCGACAGACCGGACATGCGCTGAGCTGCGGCGCGCTGCGACCGATCGACACGCAACAGTCCGTGATCGACTGCGGCGGCATCCGCTTTCTCGTGCGTCGGGTGTCGAGCCTGACGCGCAAGGAACAGCAACGCGAGCAAGCGCGCAAGCTGCAGACGGCAAAGCACCCTCAGGCGAACCCATTTCTTCCCTATGAGCCGGATCTGTTCGTCGCCGACATCTCCGATACTCACCTCGCGTTGCTGAACAAGTTCAACGTGATCGATCATCATCTGCTGATCGTCACGCGCGAATTCGAACCGCAGGAAGCGCTGCTCGATCTTGCCGATTTCGAAGCGCTGCTCGCGTGCATGGCCGAATTCGACGGCATCGGCTTTTACAACGCCGGCACGCAGGCGGGCGCGAGCCAGCCGCACAAGCACCTGCAGATCGTGCCGCTGCCGCTCGGGGAAGCCGATCCGTCCGTGCCGGTCGAGCCCTTGCTCGGTGCGGAGGACGGCATGGCGGATCTGCCGTTCCGGCATGCGTTCGCACGCTTTCACGCCGATGATCTGGCTCGCGCGGATGCGCCGAAGCTGGCGCTTTCCCGCTATCGCACGCTGCTCGACGCGGCGGATATCGGCGCGCTCGAAATCGACCGTGCCTGCTGTCATGCGACGCCCTACAACCTGCTGGTCACGCGGCGCTGGATGTTGCTCGTGCCGAGATCGCAAGAGCGAGTCGAAGGCGTGTCGGTCAACGCGCTCGGCTTTGCGGGTTCGCTGTTCGTGCGCGATGCGGCTCAACTGGATGTGATCGAAAGGCTCGGCCCGATGACGGTATTGGAACGCGTCGCGCTGCCTGCGAATCCATAGCGGCCGCGCAACCCGATCGCGCAGCAGACTCACGCGACGAACTCAAGCTCCGTCCGACTGCAAATACCTGTGCGCGAAAGCAATCGCCATGCTGCCCTCGCCGACGGCCGAAGCGACGCGCTTCACAGGGCTCAGTCTCACGTCTCCACACGCGAACACGCCAGCCACGCTCGATTCGAGCAGATAAGGATCGCGCTGATGCGACCAGCGTCCGGCCTTGACGACGTCATCGCCGGTCAGAACGTAGCCGCGCACATCGCGCGCGATTTCGGGCGGCAGCCACTCCGTCTGCGCATCCGCTCCGATGAAGACGAACAGACCGCCGCAGTCGTGTCGGCTCACTGCGTCGCTCGTCGAATCGCGAACGGTGATGGCCGTCAGATGCGTATCGCCATGCGCGCCGACGACTTCCGAGCGCAGCCGCACCGCGACATTCGATTTGCCCGCTAGCTGTTCGACGAGATAGCGCGACATGCCCTTTTCGAGCGAATCGCCGCGCACGACGAGCGTCACGCTGCGCGCATGATTGGCGAAGTACAACGCCGCCTGGCCGGCCGAATTGCCGCCGCCGATCAGATGGACATCGAGGCCGTGCGTCGCGCTCGCTTCGCTGCGCGCCGCGCCGTAGTAAATCCCCTTGCCGATCAAGCGGTCGAAGCCGTCGATCGCCAGCCGCCGCCAAGTGACGCCCGTCGCGAGAATGATGGTTCGAGCGTGCACGGCGTCGCCGCCGTCGAGATGAATCCGCCGCGCCTGCACATCGATGCGCTCGACCGAGCGCGTCACGAGGATCTCCGCGCCGAGCCGCCGTGCCTGTTGCAGCGCGCGGCTCGCGAGTTCGTCGCCGGAAACACCATTGGGAAAGCCGAGATAATTTTCGATGCGCGAGGACGTGCCCGCCTGTCCGCCCGGCGCCTCGCGCTCGAGCACCAGCGTGCGCAGACCTTCCGACGCGCCGTATACCGCGGCAGCCAGCCCCGCGGGACCGCCGCCGATGATCGCCGTGTCGTATGCGGCCAGACGCGGCTGCGTCTGGAGGCCGAGCAGTCCCGCAAGCTCGCGGGTCGCGGGCCGCCTCAGCACCGTGCCGTCGATGAGGCGCAACGCGGGGCACTCGCCTTGCGTTGGACACGTGCCAGGCCAGCGCGCGGCCAATTCGGGCGCATCCGGCGCCAGCCAGTCGACGCTGATCTGATTGCGCGCGAGGAACTGACGCAGCAGCGTGCACGCATTGTCCCAACGGTTGCCGACGATCGTCACACGCGCCTTCGGCGGCTCGGCGGAAAGGCTTTGCAGCCCGCCGATGCGTTCGCGCGCGAGCGCGCCCATCTTGAACGCCACGTCGGGCGACGCCGCCGCGAGCGCATAGTATTGCGGCGCGTCGACCCGCATCACGCGCGAAGGCTCGGCCGCTCGATACGCGCCCGGAAACGGTGCGCTCAGCGCGAGCGGCACTTCGCCGAAGATCGTGCCGGGCAGACGCCAGCCCAAGGTTCGCTCGATGCCGTCGAACGTCTTGATGACTTCCATCTTGCCCGACAGCACGGCGTATAACGCGCGCTCGCCGCCTTCATGGACCGCGAACTCGCCCGCGCATAGATGCAGGTCGGCGCACGCGTGCACGAGGATTTCCAGTTCGCTGTCGGGGAGGGTCGAGAACAGCGGCACGGCGCGGATGTCGTCGATCGTCAGCATGGCTTGATTTTCCGTTCTGTCAGGCAGATGACGCAACGCGCGGTGCACCGGGTTTCAGAGGCGTCATGTCGGACGATTGGACTCGCGCAAACGGATGCGCAGACAAAGCGCGAAGTCGGCAACCGCACCGACCCAGTATAGGATTTTCAGATCGCGATGCAGACGATCAAGCCATGGGTGCGCTTCTGAAAGACCTAAGCTGGATGAATGGCCGCGATATGAATGCCGTATTTCGTCGCTGCCATGCAACCAGTATCAGGCGATCAGCGTGGAGGTGCGCAATGGTGTTGCGATGGGTGCGAATGGTATGTCTGGCGACGTACGTGTGTGCCAGCGCGCAAGGATGTCTGGCCGCGGATTCGTCGGCGGCGCTCGCGGCTCCTGTCGCGCCGCCGGTCGTCTATGTCTCCGATTTCGATCTCGACGCCGCGAACATCGCCCCTGACAGCGGGCCAGGCCACCGCGCGCGAGGCATCCTGGGCAATCTGGTGCCTGAGGGCCCGGTGCGTCAGCAGCAGGATCCGCAGGCGCGTGCGCGAGACATGGTTGCGCTGATGGCGCAATCTCTGACGGACGATCTGAAGAAGGCCGGAGTAGACGCGCGCCGCGTCACGCCGGGTGAACCGCTGCCCCACGACGGCTGGCAGGTGCGCGGCGTTTTTCTCAGTGTCGATGAGGGTAATCGGCTGCGTCGCGCGATGGTGGGTATGGGCGCGGGCCAAAGCCAGTTTCAGGTCGCGGTTTCCTGCGATAACCTGGCTACGCCGGAGTTACCGCCGCTCTATGAAACTGTTGAAGAGGGGGCGAGCAGGGATATGCCGGGCGCCGTGATCAAGCTCAACCCGTACGTGATCGCCGCGAAGGTCGTGCTGTCGGGCCGCGATGAAAAGACGGCGGTCAGGAAAAGCGCGCAGCAGATCGCTGACGAACTCGCGCGACGGCTTCAGACGGGTGCAAGGGAGGCCGGCAGCGCAGCCCCCGCCCGATAGGCGGCCGAAGCCGCCCGCTCAGCAGCCCGTCCGCTTGACGCGCTCGACCGCGAGGCCGAACACCGGACGCAGCTTCGTGCCGACCACGTTGCCGAAAAATGCCGAGACGAGCCACAGCCAGCCGTGCAGGCTGCCCGACACGATGCCGCTGAAGTACGCGCCGATATTGCAGCCGTACGCGAGGCGCGCGCCGTAGCCGAGAATCAGTCCGCCGACGATCGCCGCGATCAGCGAGCGCAGCGGCAGACGCCACACCGGCGCATAGCGGCCGGCCAGCGAAGCGGCAACCATCGCGCCGATCACGATGCCGATGTCCATGACCGACTTCGCGTCGTGGCTGATCGGTGCGGCAAGGGCGGCCGCGTTCGGGCCGGTGCTCCACACATGCCAGCTCGCGACGTCGACGCCCATCGCGGAGAACGCCTTCGCGCCCCACAGCGCGAACGCCGACGTGATGCCCCACGGATGGCCCGACAGCGCGAGCGTCGCGAAGTTGAGGATCGCGAGCACGACGCCGCCGGCGAGGAGCGGCCACGGGCCATGCAGCCACGGCGATGCGTTCGGGGCGCGATCCATGTCGCTGACGAGACGGCCGTGACGGCGCTTTTCGATCAGCACGCTCAGCGCGGCGATGGCCGCGAACACCACGAGGTTCAGCGCGATCGCCGGGCCGACGCCGAGCGTCTGCACGAGCGAGATCGGCGGCAGATGCGGCAGCGCGGACCAGAACGGCATGTGCGCGGTGCCGATCACCGAGCCGATGATGAACGCGATCAGCGTGACCACCATCCGTGTGCTGCCGCCGCCGACCGTATACAGCGTGCCGGAGGCGCAGCCGCCGCCGAGCTGCATGCCGATGCCGAACATGAACGCGCCGATCAGGACCGACGTGCCGACGGGCGACACTTCACCGACGACCGGATGACCGAATAGCGTGCCGGCGGAAAGCGCCGGGAAGAACAGCAGCACGCCGATCGCGAGCATCAGCATCTGCGCGCGCAGGCCGGCGCCGCGGCCGTCGGCGATGAACACGCGCCATGCGGACGTGAAGCCGAACGCGGCGTGATAGAGCGTGACGCCGAGCAGCGCGCCGAGGACGTACAGCGCGGCCTGTTTCACGCTGACGGTCTGCGCGAGATAGATCGCGCCGAGCACGACCAGCGCGAACGCGACGGAAAGCGGCTTCGGATTGATGTTGACGAGACGGCGGGGCGCGCCGAACGGCGTGGAGAGATCGGACATGGAGAGCGGGGCGGGCACGCTTGTCGCGCGAGGGCGGCACGCCTATGAAACGGCGGTCGCTGCGCGGGAGGAGGGCCGCGAATAATCGTTTTTGGGAAAGCTCGCGAGTATACCGAAATGTCGCGTTGCGGCTGTTGCCCAGCAAGGTTCGCGCTGCTCGATCGCAAATCCGGGCGCGGGCGGTGCCGCGAGGCTGCAAGGCCCGTCGCACGGGCGCTTGACGATGGTCGACCGCGCTTGAAACCAGTGACTTAATAACCTCCCGTAATAAAAGTATTTCAAACTTACATTGAAATCGTTATCAAGATGGAAGGCGACGGTAATCCCGTCCCGGTCGCGCAACAACATTTCGGGCCGAAATATCGACCAAATCAGCCACGGTCGTTAAGTGGCGACGCGACGAACTGCTAATCTTCATACGCGGCGACTCACGCGTTTCCGGTCGGCTCCACGGGTCGTTGGCAGCCGTTTCGCGCGAGCGTGGAAGGGGGATGTATGAGCACTCGAAGGCCATCTCTGCTGCGGCGACGTCCATCGCAACGCCGTCATGCAAGCGTGCGAATTTCATTTGCCATCGTCATTTCGCTGACCGGACTTTCCACGACGCACGTCGCGTACGCGGCGGGTACCCTGCCGCAAGGCGGGCATTTCGTCGCCGGCTCGGGAAGCATCACTCAGAACGATGCCGGCATGAGCATCACGCAAGCGGGCTCGCGCGGCATCATCGAATGGAACAGTTTTTCGATCGGATCGTGCCGCACGGTGTCGATAAACAACGGCACGGGCGCGACACTCAATCGCGTGACGGGTAACGATGTGTCGGCGATCTACGGCACGCTGAAGGGCACCGGCAGCATCTACCTCGTCAATCCGCATGGTGTGCTCATCGGGCCAGGCGGCGTGGTGTCGACGGGAGGGCGTTTCGTCGCGTCGACGCTCGACGTCCCCAACGATGTCTTTCTCAACCCGCCCGGGTTCGGTGGCTCGACTTACACAGGCAGTTCCACGGCGGATGTAGTCAATCTCGGCAAGATCAGTTCGTCGGGTGGGGACGTGTTCCTGATATCGGCCAGCAAGGTCACGAACGCAGGGACGATCGATGCGCCGAACGGCAATGCCGAACTCGTCGCAGGCCGTCAGGTCCGGCTCTTCGACGGCAACTTTCAACAAGTCTTCGTGGAGGTGGGAAGCGGCGGCACGGTGACGAACTCAGGCACGGTACGGGCGGCGATCATCAACGTGCAGGCGGCCGACGGCAATATCTTCGCGCTCGCGGGTCATTCGGGCGCCCTGCGCGCCACCGGCACCGCGACGCGCGACGGCCACGTCTGGCTCGTCGCGAACACCACCGTCAACGGGGTCGTCGTCAACTCCGGCAACGTCGATGCGCGCGGGGCGCAAATCAGCGCGCGTAACGCGGACGGCAGCGGCGGCACGCTCGACATGTCCGGCAAGGACGTCAAGGTCGGCGGCGCGGATGTGCGGGCGAAAGCATGGAACATCACCACTGGGGACTTCACCGCGGACGTCCCGACCGCCAACACGCTCGGCGCAAGTCTGAGCAACGGCGCATCCATCTCCGTGCTCGCGAACGGCGCGGACGGCAAGCTCGGGGCGACCGGCGAGGGAGACATCGCGATCGAAGCGAGCGTGCGCTGGCACGGAGCCTCCTCCCTGACGCTCGACGCGGCGCACTCGCTGACCATCGCACCGCAGGCGACCATCGCCAATAGGGGCACAGGCTCGCTCACGCTGTCCGCCGACACCTATGGTTTCGACAACGGCGGCAGTCTGACCAACCAGGGCACGATCGACTGGTCGCGAAGCATGGGCATCGTCAGCGGCCTGTACGACATGAACGGCAGCTACACGCCCGGCACGGTGTACACCAACGTATCGTGGCACCCCGCGCCGTTTACTGGGCTCGTCACGCAGTTCACGGCCTATCAGCTCGTCAACTCCATGACGGACCTGAGCGCGGTGAATAACAACCTCTCCGGCAACTATGCGTTGGGCAGCAGGGGGCTGGAATTCTCGGGTGCGCCGGAGTTCGGAGGCATCGGCACCGCCGCGAATCCGTTCACCGGTCAGTTCGACGGCATGGGGCATCTCCCCGCGGATCTGCGTCTCTCAAGCACGGCCGATACCGGACTCTTCGGCGTGATCGGCAAGAGCGGCGTCGTGCGCAATTTCACGCTCGCGGAAGGCACCGCGACGTCCTCGGGAGAAACGGTCGGCTTGCTGGCCGGCATCAACTACGGATACATGGTGAACGTCGGCGCAACGGGCGCCATCGGTGCCCCGGGCAACACGAGCACAGTGGCCGGCGGTCTGGTCGGCGAGAACTTTGGGCGCATCGAGCGCTCGTGGGCGGGCGTAAACATCATCGGCGTGGGTCAGATCGGTGGGCTGGTCGGGCTCAACGATGGCCGCATCGATCAGTCTTTCGCGATCGCCCCCGCATCGGGCGGTGCGCAAAGCACGGTCGGCGGACTCGTCGGCACGAACCATGGCGCCATCGGCCGATCGTATGCCTACGAATTCCTGAACGGCGGCGCGACTGTCGGCGGACTTGTCGGCAGCAATACGGGCTTCATCCGCGAGTCGTATGCCGCGTCCAGGCTCACGGCGGGCGCGAACTCGACGGAGGGCGGTATCGCGGGCACCAACAGCGGCCGGATCGCGGCGAACGTGTTCTGGAACAGCCAATCGTCGGGGGCGGCGGCGGGTGTCGGTTCGGGCACGGCGGTGGCCAGTTCAAGCGGACTCACGGACATCCAGTTGCTCGAGCCGGCGAGCTTCGGTCCGACGTGGGATTTCAGCGCGAACGGCACGTGGGTCGCGGGATATCCGGGGCCTCAGTTGCGCTGGCTGGCAGGGCACTGACATCGAGGGTCCGACAGAACCCGGCGCGGGCGCACTCGGCCTTCGGTGCCGCGATCACGATGCAAGCCGGATTCAGCGGTTTGACGACTGTTCGCGCAGGTAGGCCTGCGCTTCCGCCTCCGTCTCATAGACATAAGGTGACAGCCCGCGCCGCGTAAGGGCGCCACCCAGCTTGGCGCGCATGAAAGCGCTGGTAGTGAAGCGCGTTACGCCGAGATAGTAGCGCTGCACCATATCCTCGACCATTTCGACGTACGCGTCCTCCAGCGCGGGGTCCAACACGAAACCCTCGTAGTTCACCACTGCATAAACCTTGTGGTCCAGTGGTTCGCAGACGCGGCATACCTGAGTCCGGATCGCCGCGATGTCGTCGGGACGCTTCACCTCGAGGCGCGCGAAATTGAGAAACATGATGTTCTTGTCGTCGTCGTAGATGAAGCGCGCTTCCAGCGGCAGTCGCAAAACATTCGAGCGCAGGCCCATCGGTTCTGGCAGGAAAATCCGCTCGTCCATCTGCGTCGGCGAACGCAGGATCGGTGCGAAGTCCATCCTGGCCAGAATATCGCGCTCCAGATCGACGCCCGGTGCAATCTCGATGAGTTCCATGCCCTCGGCGCCCAGCTCGAACACGCAACGCTCGGTGATGTAGAGGACCGGCTTGCCCATTGCCGCCGCATACGGGCCAGAGAACGTGCGATGCTCGACTTCCTCGATGAATTTCCTGGCCGTGCCGTCACGGTGGATATGCAGCTTGCCGTCGACGACCGAAATCTGGCTGTGGCCCGCCATGAAAGTGCCGACGAACACGACTTTCCTGGCATTCTGGCTAATGTTGATGAAGCCTCCGGCGCCGGGCAGGCGCGGCCCGAATCTCGACACATTGAGGTTTCCCATGCGATCGGCCTGGGCGAGGCCAAGAAAGGCGACGTCGAGCCCGCCGCCGTCATAGAAATCGAACTGGGCGGGCTGATCGATGATCGCCTGCGCATTGGTCGCCGCGCCGAAGTTCAAGCCTCCCGCCGGAATGCCGCCGATGACGCCGGGCTCGGTGGTCAGCGTCATCAGGTCGAGGATCCTTTCCTCGTTGGCGACGCTGGCGATGCCTTCGGGCATGCCGATCCCGAGATTCACCACGCTGTTTGGCTGGAGTTCCATTGCCGCGCGTCGCGCGACCACCTTGCGCTCACTCATCGGCATCGGCGCCATACTGCTCGCGGGGACCCGGATTTCGCCGGCGTACGCCGGACTGTATGGTGTGGCAAAGGTCTGCTGGTGGTTCTCGGGCGGCGCCAGCACGACGCAATCGACGAGCACGCCGGGGATCTTGACCTGTCGCGGATTGAGCGAGCCGCTTTCGGCGATGCGCTCCACCTGGACGATCACGAGGCCGCGGCAGTTGTGCGCGGCCATGGCGATCGCGAGAGCCTCCAGTGTCAGGGCTTCGCGCTCCATCGTCACATTGCCTTCCGGGTCGGCAGTGGTGCCGCGCACGATCGCGACGTTGATCGGGAAGGCCTTGTAGAACAGATATTCCTCGTCGCCGATCCGCATCAACTCGACCAGATTCTCGGTGGTGCGCTCGTTCAGTTTGCCACCACCGAAGCGCGGATCGACGAAGGTGCCGAGGCCGACCCGGGAGAGATGGCCCGGCTTTCCGGCCGCAATGTCGCGAAACAGGTGGCTGATCACGCCCTGCGGCAGGTTATACGCCTCGATCTGGTTATCCACCGCAAGCTGCTGTAGCTTCGGCACGAGGCCCCAGTGTCCGCCGATGACGCGCTTGACGAGCCCCGGCGTCGCCAGGTGGTTCAGTCCGCGTTCCTTGCCGTCTCCCTGGCCGGCCGCATAGACTAGCGTGAGGTTGGCGGGCTTTGGGAGGGTGACTAACGTATCCTCGTCATGCGCCGTACAGAGTTCCTCGATGGCAATGGCGATGTCTTCGGCGAAGCCGATGCCGACGAAGCCACCCGTCGCGACCGTATCGCCGTCGCGGATCAGGCGCACGGCATCGCGCGCCGACGCCACTTTGCCGGACGAACGGGAAAGGATGGCCGGTGAAAGCGCCCCCGCGGTTGATTGCGTGCTCACGTTTCACCTCGCCTGATTCGAGCGCGACTTTCTAATAGGCGCCACCGGTATCAATGGTCAGATGGAGCATGTCGTCCTCGAGAATCCTGATGAAATGCTCGTCCTCCTGCAGGAGTTCCTCCAGCACGTCACTGTCGGAAAGCACGCCGATGACGCGCCCGGATTCGATCACAGGCAGGTGCCGGATCCGCCGGGTATGCATCGACGCGAGGCATTGATCGCAGGTATGCTCGGGCGTCACATAAAGCACCTGGGTGGTCATGATGTCGCCAACCCTGGTGTTCGCGGCGTTGCGGCCAAGCACCTCGACCTTGCGGGCGTAGTCGCGCTGAGACAGCACGCCAACCAGATTGCTGCCCTGCAGCACCAGCACCGTCGTCACGTCCTTGTCGGCCATCAACTGCAACGCGTTCAGCACCGTGTCGTCGGGGCCCACTGAGATAACCTCCCGAGGGTTCCCGGACAGAATTTGCCGTGCTGTCTTTCTCTCCTTTTTCATGACCGCCTCCAGACAGAAAGGGGAGCATGTACGGACTACGCTTGATCAAAGCGAAATCAAAGCGGAATCGGAATACGATCGTCCAGACCCAGCCAAGGCTGGCGATCTTTTCTCATTCGTTGAATTGCAGTGTAGATCGCTTGACCTGAGTCGAACGAACATTTTCCGTTCCGGCGCTACGCCACTCGGTGAGTCGAAGCGACGAGGCACCTGCCGCACGAGCGCGCCTTGCCCATTCGCAAGCGTCCGGCGCTAACTGTCGCCTCACCACCGCAGTCGCACCGGCAAACCCACAATCCATCGCCAGCGTACCGCTCGGTCGTCAGCTGGCCGAAAACCTCGCCGCTCTTCAGTGCAGGTGAGCCCGGTCGCGACCGCCACACGCTACGCTGCTCACGGCAGCCGCAATCACGCACTGCACCGCTCTCTACCGTCTTCAGGGCGGAAGTCACATGGCCGCCGCATCGGCATCGCCAGAGCCACACGTCTGCGCCGCAATATTGAAGCGCGACGAGATCGCCAAAGGCGCGACCAGCGACATCGCGACTTGGCGGAAAGGGCCATCGAGGCTGCAAGGGGCGGCGGGTACGTTTGTTCACAGCAAGCAAAATGGGGTGCGGCCTCGTGTTCTCAAGCATACCTGCGCCTTTGATTCGGCGCGGGTCGACGCTTCGATCAGCTTATAGCCGTTGTGTGGTATTGCTCACACTTTGTTGCAATTTGCTGCAGGCGGCTAGAGCGCCCGCCCGGCAAGGCTTAGCGGCTCGCGGCGAAACGTGGATACGGTTCCGCTTCCCACAGCAGGGTGAAGATTTCAAACGCTGAACCGTTAAAGGACTCAACCAGTGGGGAACACACACCATGAAGATTGAATCCAGCAATTTTCCGCTCGCGGCTTCGCAGAACGGTCCGCAACGCGCAACGATCAACAGCGATGCGAAGGATGCCGTCGAGTCCGCGCACCAGGTCAGCGCTGCCGGCGCGCAGCATTCGACGGTTAATCTCTCATCAGTGTCCGCGATGCACACGTCCAGCGATTCGGATAGCGACACGGCGAAGGTCGAGTCGATCAAGGGCGCCCTGCGTGACGGCAGCTACAAAGTCGATTCCGGAAAGATCGCCGACGGCATGCTAAGCACCGCGCGCGACCTGCTGCAAACGACTACCCGCTGACCGGCGGCTGAACGTAGCAACACCGACGGCGGATAAGCGACGCAGGCGCCAGCGCTGACAGCCGTGAAGGCGAGCCATTGGCTTCATTGTCGGTCCGCGTTCGGGGTGGCGGCACGCCTCAAAGCAGTCCATGAAGACTCGCACGGCGTGATTGGCCGGCCGGGGGCCGGCCCGCCATGCTTACTGGACGACCTGTTTCGCTTCGTCGCGCCAGTAGTGTTGCTGGTTCCACCCAAGAAGGCGCTTGAGCTTCTCGTTGCTGAGCAGGGTCTCGAACTCGCCGAGTTGCTTTTTGAGCGGCACGCCGGGGTAGTAGCGTCGGAGCAGTTCCGCGGTAGGTACGTCGGACGACACGTCGTCGGCCGCGACATTCATGACCTGAAAGCCGAGGCCGTCCTTTTCGATGGCAAGCCGGCACGCGCTCGCGAGATCGCGCCCGTCGATATAGCTCCACGCAATCCTCTTGCGCAGTGCTGGATCCTTGAGCCACGCCGGAAACTTCGCGTAGTCGTTGGGTTCGAGCACGTTGCCAATACGAAAGCAGTAAATGTCAGAGCCGGTGCGCGCGTGGAACGCCTTCGCCGTCACTTCGTTGATCACCTTCGACGTCGCGTAGCTGTCCATCGGGTTCACCGGGTATTCCTCGTCGAGCGGGAAGTACTCTGGACTGCGATCCCGGTGCGCGAACACCAGACCGTATGTGGTTTCGCTCGATGCCACGATCACCTTGCGGATGCCAAGCTTCGACGCTGCGTCGAGGATGTTGTACGTGCCCATCACGTTGATCCGGTAGACCTCGTTGTCGGGCGTGATCATGATGCGAGGGATCGCCGCAAAATGCACAATCGCGTCGATCGGCTTTGGTTCGAGGTCGTCGGCGAATTCTCCCGGCGCGGTGCTCGATGCCAGCGCATTGAATACCTGGCCCGCATCGGTGATGTCCGTAATCAACGTGCGCGCCGTGCGCGCCGCCATCGGCACGCGGTCAAGATTCATCACCTCGTAGCCGTGCTCGACCAGGTTCTGGACTACCCATTTTCCGGCCAGGCCGCTGCCGCCGGTCACGATCACTCGCTTCGTCATGTGCTCCTCTTCTCCTGTTTTCCTACATGTTTTAGCGCTTTTCCGCGCGTGTCGCGCGGCCTCATTCCATCATAGGATCGTTGCGCTCCGTGTCCTTGATTCGGCAGTAACAGTTCTGATGTTGAGTCGTGCGGCTCCAACTGGCCGGCCTCCGCCCGATGCGGCCGGCTGGAGACGACGTTCAGGCGTTGATCCAGGCTCGCGCCTGTTCCAGCTCGTTGACGTGGAACGCCTTGATTTCAGCCTTCGTGAAGAACCGGGCCAAATGCATCGAGGCGCGAATCCAGCCCGCGTCGGCCACCACGGCGGCGCGCGTGACCTTGCGGGCGACAGAGACGCCGAGCGTCAGGTCGGTCCATAGCGCCTTCGGCTCGATGCCGCTGAAATGCTCGATGCGTTCGAGCACGCGGGTCTTACCGTTCAGTTCAAGATCACCACGCATGCGCTCGATGGCTTCGCGCAGTTCGTGGTCGGTGATTTTGCCTTCGACGGATATTTCGATGACCGACGAATCGGGGACGGTGTGATACAGGATCATGGCAGGATCTCTAGCCAGAGAGACGTTACACGCTCAGGTACGGATGAGCCTGGCGTTCGACGGCGTACTCATCGTACCTCTTTCCACTCGCTCGGTTAGGTTACGAGCCGATCTTCCCCTGAGAGGCAGTCGAGGCCATCACGCTTGCGCCTTGCCGACAGGTTGACCTCACCCTCGGTCGCATGGACCTCGTCGAAGCAGCCCAGACGATCCGCGATGGCCTGCGCATAACGCTGGTGCGTGGCGGTTGCAAGCACGAGCGCACGGCCGGCCGCGAGCCGCGCCTTCAGGCCCGCTTTGCCACCATGCAGCAGCCAGACCAGCAGTTGCCAGCAGCGCAGCGGCGAGGCTTTCAGATAGGCCTACACGCACTCGATCAGAACGTCGGAGCGCAACAGCGTGCCGTCGAGACCGACGACGAGCGGCCGGCCGCGGTACGGCATGATGGACGCGTGGCTCACGACTGCGGCACGATCACGAACAGTTGGTAGGGACGCGCAGGCAACTCCCGTACCCATGCGGTCTTGCTCACCTCGAGCGCAATCGGCGCTGCATAGCTTAGCGACGATGCCGTCGCGATGCAGCCCGAGTCGTCGCCACGGCACACAATCAGCGAGCCCTGGCGCGCGAAATCGGCGGATGTGAGCCAGGGCGTTGCCGCCGGCCAGTCGAGATCCCAGAAGCGGGCGCGGTCGCCGTCATAGAACACCATCGAAGCGGCCTCATGCGTCGAGCCCGCCACGATCGACAGCGGCTGGCTGGTGCGTTCGTACCACACCGCCTGCGCGGCTGCCGCGAGTTCCGCGCGCGGCTCGGCCGCGTCGTCGGAATTGCGCCGCGCCCCTGTGTAGCCGACCACTGCCGATACCGCGAGCACCAGCGCCCAGTACACCGCCATGACGCGTATGGCACGCTGCGGCGCGAACTCGAAGCGGGCTTGCACGAGCACTGCAAGCCAGAGCGGCACCATTGCGAACCACTGCGCCATGCCCCAGACCGAGGCCATCTGCGTCTTGCCGATCACGGACAGCAGGCCCACCGCGAACAGTGGCCCCAGCGCGAGCCACCAGAGATCCGGGTACGACGCGCTCCGAACAACGCTCAGCGCCATGAGCCGCGCAGCCCCGCGCGTGCGCACCATCAACAGCACGAAAACGAAACTGAGCACGAGATAGCCGATCTGCGCGAGCGTGTAGATGCCAAAGCGCCCGACCGCGGCGAGAAGCGTGCCGCCGGTGCGTTGCGCGGCATACTCGAGCGTCGGGAAATGATTAACCATCATCCAGTGTACGTGCGGGGCCAGCACGGCGACTCCCGCCGCCACCGCGAGCAGCGAATCGACGCTGACGAGGCGCGCACGCCATGCGGGACGCGCGAGCAATGCCAGCAACAGCCCGAGCAGCAGCACGATCGTAAAGTACTTGCCCAGCACGGCAAGCGCCGCGCACGCCCCGAGACCGAGCGCCGCGCCGCTGCGCGCGAGGCGGCTGCCCGGCTGCGCGTAGCGGACGAAAAAGTAGGCGGTCCACGGCCAGACCGACAGCAGGATCGAGTTCGGATTGAATTTGATGGCGAGATTCGAGTAAAGCGGCGAGACCGCCATCGCAAGCCCGGCGATGATCGCGATCTGGCGCGGCACGAAGCGCCCGGCGAGCGCGACGATCCCGGCCAGGCCGACCAGCACGTTCACCGCCGACAGCGCGAAATAGGCGAGATCGGTGTGCGGGAACACGCTGAACCAGGCCGCTGCGACCCACGACGAAAGCGGCGGGTGCTTCGCGTAACCGGCCTGCCACTCGATGCCCCAGACATAGGTCTCGACCATGTCGCCCTGGATGTCGAGATTGCCGCGCGCGAGCCAGGCGGCCAGCGTCCAGACCAGCGCGTGGAAGGGGAGCAGCCAGTCGAGTGATGCGATGCGCGCGGCGGCAGGTTTATCGGAGGCTGAGGCGAGCGACGTGGGATTCGAAAGCTGGGTCGACATTGAGCTTTTGGGTCTGTGTGCCGCCGTACCGGGCAGCGTTTTTGGCCCGGCATTGTAATATGAGCTTACGTAGGGAGAGAGCGATCCTGACAGACTGCCCGGCAACCCATGGCGCCCGATCAAATCAAAAAGGCCTTGATGAAGGACGTTCGCGGCGACAATTGATCCGTGTGGTCAAGCCGAAGATTCGATTCTCTTGACGCGGCGCTCAACTCGGCCGCAATTGCAGATGCGCTTGAGGAAGCTTGGCTAAGATGCAAAAGTCGAGACCTGGTGTGACGGTCACCGTCAGATCCTACTGTTGCGCTTTTACGGTAACGATCTTTCCGTCACAAAGCAGTTCAGAGCCTTTAATGTCGATCAAATGTTGAGTGGCATTATGACTTAAATGGTCGGTCAGGTAATAAGAGACCCCATTGTCGTTGTGCAGTGATTTCCATCTTGAGTTGTAATTCCAGCTCGTCTCGTTTAAATCTCGATCGATCTGTATCAAGTTAAAAACTCTATTTGTTCCTTCGAATACGATCTTCGCCGGCCAATACTCTGCATAAACCGTGCTGCCACTTATCCCCTGGCGAGACAGGCAATCAATTTCTCGCTGAAAGTTTTCGTTTTGCGGGATCTTCGGCGCTGCCACGAGCGCGACCAGAAATATTATCGACGTCAGGGCAACGACATTTTTAATCTTAATTGAGCGATCTATCAGATCATGAAACATCCAGGCAGAAATTATGTAGGTTATTGATAGATAGCGAAATTCATATGTGTTATGAATCAATCCGGCGGCACAGACCACGGCGATCGAAAAAATGGCGGCTGCGCACAGTGATTTGCTATATTTGAACGATTTTGTTTTTATAAAAATAGAAATCATGAAAAACAAAATTATGGCAATATGTAATACATTTCTAAGTTTATCCGTATAATCTTCGGCCGCGGAATTTTTAGCCTGAATGGTCAGCGAGGAATTAATTTCAAGCGAGATAAGAAAGATAAATATTGCCAAAGCGGAGAAGGCCACAGTAAAGGCGAGAAATTTTTTTCTCTCGCCGAATATGGCCTCTGATGCCAACAGTGCTCCAAACCAGAGAACGAAATAAAGATCTGATATGCCGAGCAAAA
The DNA here is from genome assembly GCF_050436205.1 of Paraburkholderia sp. MM5496-R1. Taxonomy (NCBI): domain Bacteria; kingdom Pseudomonadati; phylum Pseudomonadota; class Betaproteobacteria; order Burkholderiales; family Burkholderiaceae; genus Paraburkholderia; species Paraburkholderia sp. MM5496-R1. The sequence continues at coordinate 780,645 of NZ_JBNDLT010000001.1, read as the reverse complement.
AAATCACGATTACCAAAACGGCACTGTTCAGGACGGTGAGCTTGAAATGGCTTTTTACGTAGAAATATAGAATTACGGCTAGCACCGCTGCGAAGCCGTGATGTTCGAAGCTAAAGGCCGTTTCAATCAGAAAATAAAAGTCTTTTCCGATCACCAGCAGGCCGCTCACCGCGATAGCGATTAACGATATCGTTAGATTTGTGTATGTTTGGGCGAAAGGGCGTTCCTTCGATGTTAGAAGGCTGCATGCAAATACAAATATCAGTACTTGAACGGGCGCCGTCACCAGATGAAAAAAATACGGAGTTCGAGCGAGGATTTCAAATGGTATTGATAGCAATATATCTGGAAAAAACGATGGCGCACCGGGGTAAGTCCATCCTCTCAGGCTGCCAAACTCAATAAGATCTTTCGCTTGGGAGAATGACACGACATCGTCGGCGTTTATTTCCTTTCTAAGAGAAACTATCCATATAGAAAACAAAACTAAACATACGGTGGATGCGAATATTTTCATTGCATCCGTTCTATTCTTCGAGTTCATCTTGCGATTCTATATAGGTTTTTTTTGCGTCAATCAGGAAATCGGCGTTTACGTTGCCGATGGCATTCGCCGTGCCAGCGTTTTCATGCTGCCGCGTTTCCGCCTGCGCTTAATTCCGTCTTCATGATGCCATACTGAGCCGAACGGTCTGACAGATCAGGGTGGAATGTCTCCCGATACTTCAATGCCGTCACACATCGCGACCGACGCGCGATAACGCGTCTCGAAGTCGCAATTCTTTGAGCGCGACGTGTACCGACGGGTCATGCGCGGCGGATTCGACCGGTCGATGCAATAGTTTGCCGGCATCGTTCGGCTGGGCCCCATGTTTTGGCTGCAAAACGCGTCGCCATCAGTCGCAAAGCAGCCCCACCATCGGAATCGCCGGGGTTCGTCCCGTGATCAGGTCGGCCGTGATTCGAGCCGATCCGTGTGACATGGTCCAGCCGATATGACCGTGACCGGTATTCAGATAAAGATTGCGATACTTCCTGCGCCCAAGAAACGGCAGGTTCGTCGGCGTCATCGGCCTGAGACCGGCCCACATTTCGGCGCGATCGTAGTTGGCGCCGGCCGGGTAGAGTTCTTGTGTCACGCTCTTCATAAACGCAAAATCAGAAGGCTTATGGCTCGTGTCGTAGCCGGCAAACTCCGCCGTCGCGGTGACCCGGATCCGGTCGCCGAAGCGCGAGATTGCGACCAGGTTGTGCTCGTCGACCACTGCGACCGAGGGAGGCATGGGCCGGCCATCGATCGGAATCGTGAGGGAGTATCCCTTGATCGGATAGATCGGAAGATCGATGCCGATCTGTCGGCCGAGAACCGGACTATAGGGGCCAAGGGCGAGCACATACGCGTCGGCTTTTACAAGGCCTCGACTCGTTCTTATGCCCACCACATCCTGCCCAGCGGTTTCGAAGCCGTCGATGGTGGTGTCCGTCAGAAGCGTACCGCCACGCGCGACAATCTTTTCCGCAAGGGCGCGGGTGAACTTCGCAGGGTCTCCGGTCTCATCGGTCGGGCAGTAAATGGCACCCGCTATCCTGTCTTTTGCCGAAGCCAGCGACGGGTCGAGTGCGACGACCTGATCGCGGCTGAGAACCCTGATGACTTGCCCATCGGATTCCAGCAGCTTCATGTGTTCGACTCCGCGATCCTGCGCTTCCTGAGTGCGATGAAAATACAGAATTCCGCGGTCATTTCGATCGTATTCAATGGCGTCCTCGGCGATCACATTCTGTAGCACGCGTTGCGAGTACGCGGCAAGCCGATGCTTGAGCAGAGTATTGCGGCGTGCCTTCTCTGATGTGCATTCCATCAGGAAACGCCACGACCAGCTGTAAAGCCTGGGATCCGCCGAGAACTTGAAGCGCAACGCCTGATCTTTCAGCACCAGCGATTTGAGCAGAATCATCGGCGCTTTGGGCGAGGACCAGACAAAGGAATGCCCGGGCGCGATCATGCCCGCGTTACCCCAACTGGTTTCCGATGCGACTAAAGGCTGCCGCTCGACGATCACGACCTCATGGCCATCCTTCTGCAACTGGTACGCGGTTGTCACACCGACTACCCCGCCACCGAGCACGACAACTTTCATGATGTCCTCAGATACAAGGGGGCCGGCGGGCATTCAAGGCGGCGCGGTCTCGCTCCGGCTTTTGTGCTGCGCCACCATCGATTCCTGCTGGACAGGAGGCGCCAGTCTCACTTCCATTGCGGCTGATTCAGCACCATTCCGTGCTGCCCTTTGTAGGCAGCCACGGCCGGCGGCGTCCACCCATCCAGCATCCGTGGCGCGAGTTGCCAGACCTCGACGCCAAGCGGCCGGCACACTTCCAGCGGATCGCGCGCGTCGGGTCCCCACATCGGCACTGACAGATCGCCGCCCGGACAGGTCGACAGCGCGCACAGCAGGTCGATCTCCGCGAAGAATTCGAGGTAATCGCCTTTCTTTGCCGGACACGCCTTCATGAAGTATTTGTCTTCGAGATTCAGGCCGGTGCACTGGAACACGTTGAGCACGTCGTGGACGTCGTACTCAGTCAATCCATACGGGGCGATGGCGCGCGTCAGGTTGGAGTGGCAGTGAAAATGAAAATCCTCGCCGGTCAGCATGCGGTTCACGTAGGGGTCGCAGCGCGTGCCGAGCAGATCGTGGACACGGCCGCCGTGCTCGTCGACGCCGTAGCCTGCGAGACTGTCGTCCGTGATGGTCACCATCGGACGCAGGAATGGCAGCGTCGACCACAGACGGTCGAACGTGCTCACGTGCGCCTGCTGCAACTGGCGCGTGCGCGACGCCCACATGCGCTCGCGCGGGTTGTGCCGGTTCCACATGTTCAGGTCGGCAACCTGCGGGCCTTCGATCGTGACAATGCGAAACACGTGGCCGGCCGGCACGGTCCACGCTTGCCCCGAGCGGATCGGCACGACGATCGATTCGACCAGCGTGCGGGTGTCGTGCTGTGAGGCGATGCGCTGATAGAACGTCTTGTCGACGTCGAGCGCTGAGCCTTTGGTGGACTGATAGGCAGCAGGATAATTCAGCATGATGCATTCTCCGTCGAACTCAGGCCGGCGCCGTGCCGCGACGAGGCGGCGTCGTCATCGCTCGGGCGACGCAGCACTGCAACGACCTTTTCCTTATCGATCTCTGACATGTTTTGCCTCCATGACGTCTGACCCGTTTCAGCCAAGGTCGATTGCCCAGTTGGCGGGTTACTCTGCCGAGCTGGCACTGCCGCCCAGATAGGCAGCGCGGACCCGGCTATCCTGAGCCAGCTCGCGGGCGGACCCCGCGAGCGCAATGTGCCCGCTTTCCAGCACGTAAGCCCGATGAGCGATCCGCAGCGCCTGGCGGGCGTTCTGCTCGACGAGGAGAATCGAGGTGCCTTCGCGGCAGATGTCGGCGATCATGCCGAAGATCGCGCGGACCAGCTTCGGCGCGAGTCCCATCGACGGTTCGTCCAGCACCACGATACGCGGGCGCAGCATCAAGGCTCGGGCAATCGCCAGCATCTGCTGTTCGCCGCCGCTGAGCGTGCCAGCCAGCTGGCTGCGTCGCTCGCCGAGCCGGGGGAACGTCGCATAGAGCTGATCCCTTCGCTGTTGCAATGCCGCACTGTCGCGCCGGATCAGATAGCCGCCGAGATGCAGATTTTCCTCCACCGTCAGCGCCCCGAAAATGCGCCGCCCCTCTGGCACATGACCCAGACCCAGCGCCACGATCTGGTGTGCGCGCAAGCCCGTCAGGCGCTGGCCAGCCATCGCAATGTCGCCCGCGCGCGGCCGGATCAATCCGGAAATCGCCCGCAGCGTGGTCGTTTTTCCCGCGCCGTTGCTGCCGAGCAACGCGACGATCTCGCCCTCCGCGACGTCCAGCGAGATGCCGTGCAGCACTTCGACAGTCCCATAGCTCACACGCAGATCGCGGATTTCTAGGAGTCCCACAGCGATTTCTCCCCGGCAGTATCGTCGCTCGCCTCGTCCTTTCCGGCTGTGCCGAGATAGGCATCGATCACCCGCGGGTCCGCCTGGATCGCGGCGGGCTGGCCCTCGGCGATGATGACGCCGTGGTCCATCACGATGATCCGGTCCGACACGCCCATCACCAGCATCATGTCGTGCTCGATCAGCAGCACCGTCACGCCATGATCCCGGATCCGCCGGATCAGTTCCATCAGCGCGCGTTTCTCGGTCGGGTTCATGCCTGCAGCCGGCTCATCGAGCAGCAGCAGGCGAGGGCTGCTGGCGAGCGCACGGGCGATCTCCAGCCTGCGTTGGTCGCCGTAGGGCAGATCGGCGGCGCGCTCGCCCGCCCTGCCGGCAAGACCGACGAAGGCGAGCCAGCGCAGGCCTTCGGTGGAATGGTCCGCCGCCTCGGCGCGCGCGGACGGCAACGCCAGAAGCTCGGCTGCGAGCGGTGTCCGAAGCCGATGGTCCATGCCGGTCAGGACGTTTTCGAAGGCCGTCATGTGGCCGAACAGGCGGATGCCCTGGAAGGTGCGCGCCATGCCTTGATGGACGATGCGATGAGGCGCGCCGCCGGCAAGCCGTTCCCCGCACCAGACGATCTGGCCGCCAGTCGGGCGGATGACGCCGGTCAGGCAGTTGAACACGGTGGTCTTGCCGGCGCCGTTCGGACCGATCAGGCTCACGATCTCGCCGCTTCGCACCATGAAGCTGACACCGCCGACCGCCAGCACGCCACCGAAGCGGCGCTGCATGTCGCGCACCTCCAGCAGGACCTCATCGGTGACGGCGTGATCGGGCACAGCGACGCGATCGGCGTCAGCGCCCTTGCGCGCCGGCGCGACGCGGCGCAACGGCGCTGGCCACAACCCCTGTGGCCTTAGCAGCATCAGGATCACGAGCCCGATCGCGAAAGCGAAGATGCGCCAGAGATTGAGAAAACGCAGAATCTCCGGCAGGCCGGCGACGATGATGGCGCCGAGGAGCACACCGGGAATGCTGCCCCGGCCGCCGAGCACGACGACAATCAGGATCGTGACGGACTGCAGATAGGTGAAGCCGGTCGGATCGATGGTGCCGAAGCGGGCGGCGAACAGGCTGCCGCCCAGCCCGCCGATCAGCGCGCCCATCACATAGGCGAGCAGCTTGACGCGCAGCGTCGGCACGCCGACGGCCTCGGCAGCTGCCTCGTCCTCGCGGATGCTGGTCCAGGCGCGGCCCAGCCGCGACTGGCCGAGCCGGATGGCGAACCCGAGCACCAGCACGAGGAACGCCATGCCCAGTTCGTAGAGCGCTAGCGGCGAACTGATCTCGAAACCGAACAGGCTCGGGCTCGCGATGCCGAAGATGCCGTTCGGGCCGCCCGTGATGTCGAGGTTGGTGGCGACGATACGCGTGATTTCGCCGAACCCCAGCGTGACGATCGCCAGATAGTCGCTGCGCAGGCGCAGGGTGGGATAGCCGATGACGATGCCCGATACCCCGGCGAACGCCAGACTGAACGGCAGGGTCTCCCAGAACGAGAAGTGCAGCAGGGTTTCCAGCAATGCCGTCGTGTATGCGCCGATCGCGAAGAAGGCCGCGTAGCCCAGATCGAGCAACCCGGCATAACCGACTACGATGTTCAGCCCAAGACCCAGGATCGAATAGGTGACGATGGTCAGGCCGACATCGACGACATAGTTGCTGACGACAGCGGGCAGCGCCACGGCGGCGGCCAGCAGCGCACCGCCGAGAGGTCTGGCCCAACGCGCGGAAGCCTGACTGGCGCTCATGGACTACATTCTCTCGACAACGCGTTCGCCGAACAGCCCGGTCGGCTTGATCACGAGCACGGCGATCAGCACGCCGAAGACGAACACGTCGGTCCATTGCGAAGAGACATAGCCCGCGCCGAAGGCTTCGAGCAAGCCAATCAGGATGCCGCCCGCCATCGCGCCCGGGATGTTGCCGATGCCGCCGAGCACGGCGGCGGTGAACGCGCGCAGGCCTAGCACGAAGCCCATGAAAAAATTGATCTGCGTGTAGTAAAGACCTTCCATGACGCCCGCCACGGCGGCCAGCACCGAGCCGAGCAGAAAGGTGAGCTGGATCAGGCGTTCGACGTCGATGCCCATCAGACGCGCGGCGTCCTGATCGATTGCCAGCGCGCGCATCGCGGTGCCGAGGAAAGTGTGGTGAACGAAGAAATACAGTGCCAGCATCAGGGCCAGGCTCGTCACGATGATGCCGATCTGCGCGAAGGTGATCTGCACGCCGTGGAGTTCGAAGCCGGCCTGGCTCAGCACGTGCGGATAGGTGCGAAAGCCCGCGCCGTAGATCAGCAGCACCCCATTTTGCAGCGCCAGCGAGACGCCCAGCGCCGTAATCAGAATCGACAGCCGCGGCGCGCGCAGCAACGGCTGATACGCGAGCCGCTCGATCAGGAGGCCCAGCGCGCCTGTGACCGTCATGGCGGCCACAAGGGCGATCAGCAGCGCCAGGGCGAGCGGCAGATGCGCGGATGCAAGAACCATCAGACCGGTCCAGCCGATGAACGCGCCGACCATGAACAGGTCGCCATGAGCGAAGTTGATCAGCCGGATGATGCCGTAGACCATCGTGTAGCCGAGGGCGACGAGGGCATAGAACGAGCCGGTCGTCAGCCCTTCGATGACGAACTGGAAGAAGTCGCTCATGACGGGGCGGCGCGCGCAATGACGCCTACTTCATCGCCACCCAATGCCCGTTCGCTTCCTGCCGCTGGTAGGGCTCGAACTTGTCGTTGTGCACGATGATGGTGATGTACACCGCTTTACTGCGGTCCCCCTTCGCATTGAAGGAGATCGTTCCGGTCGCGCCCGGGTAGTTCGAGATCTTGTGCAGAGCCGCGGTGATCGCGGCAGGCTGGGCCGATTTTGCGTCCGCGATGGCTTTGGCCGTGACTCCGACAGCGTCGTATTCATAGACCGAGTACGGTCCCGGCGCTTCCCCATAAGCCTTCATATAGTCGTCGACGTACGCGTGCGCGCCGCTCAGGAACTGCGCAAGCGGTGCCGTCGTGATGATCATGCCGTCGGCGGCGGGACCGGCCGTCTTCATCAGGGTGGGGTCATTGGTGGCGTCGCCGCCCATGAAGGTCATTTTCAGACCCAGTTGCCGCGCCTCCTTGACCAGCAGGCCGGCTTCGGAGAAATAGCCTGTGTAGTAGATCACGTCAGGCTTCAGTGAGGAGACCCGCGTGAGCGTCGGTGAATAGTCCATCTGTCCGGGGGTGATCGAATTGGCGTACACGACATCGACACCGTCCTTCTTCAGGGCTTGCACGGTGTTCTGGGCGAGGCCTTTGGAATAGGTCGTGTTGTCGTCGATCACCGCCACGCGCTTCGCGTGCAGAACGTCTTTCATGAAGCTTGCCGCGAATGGGCCCTGCTGGTCGTCACGGCCGATCGTGCGGAACACGTTGTCGTACCCCATCTCGGTCAGTTGCGGATTCGTCGACGCATCCAGCACGTAGGGAATCCCGGCGCGATGAAAAGTTGTCGATTCCGGCAGCGCCGCGCTTGAGCAATATCCGCCCGCTACCGCGACAACGCCCGCATCGACGAGTTTCTGTGCCGCCTGCACCGCGGTCTGCGCATCGCAGGCGTCGTCCTCGGGCACCAACTCGATCTGCTTGCCGAGCACGCCACCGGCCGCGTTGATTCTGGCGGCGGCGAGCTTCGCGCCATTGACAATATCCGTGCCGGCATTGGCACTGCTGCCCGACAGCGGAACGGGCACGCCGATCTTGATGGTGGCGCCCTGGCTTAGCGCCGAACCGGGAGCCATGCCGACAAGCAGGGCCACGGCGGCCGCCATGCCCGCAAAGGCCGTTTGCCGCGAGCCCCGCTTTGCACCGGACCAGCCAATCGTCTGAGCAAACATGTTAGAGACTCCTTATTGTGAGAGGGATCGGACGATCCGCCACACGGGTATACCGGTGACATCGGAAAGCGGACGGAAATGGGGCGATTGCGTGTGATTCATACCCACCAGGTCAACGGCGTGACTGCTGGTTTCACCGGAGCGCTGACACTAAAGCGCCTCTTTCATGATAGAAGCCGGTGTGCGTTGGACGGTATAGGGTATTTGCGTATAAACCATTACACAAAGGCGCCGGCAATCCCCTACCTTTAAGAGGCAGTGACGACAGAGACTCGCGAGCCCGAACCCGACATGACAGGACGACTCCGAAATGAGTGCGATTGCACCGCATGACGACGTGTACACGAAGCTCGATTTCACGCTGGACGACGGCATCGGCCGTCGTGCCGCGATTGGGCTCGTGGTGCTCGCCACCGATCATACGATCGAGCATGAGTGGCGGGGCTTGCTGACGCAGGACGGCGTGGCGTTCTACGAAAGCCGTGTGTATAACTCGGCGGACATCACGCCCGAACGGCTAGCGGAAATGGAGGACCGTATTGCACCGGCGGTCGCGCTGATCCGTCCGGCCGAGCGTATCGATGTGGTGGCGTTTGGCTGCACGTCCGCGTCGATGGTGATTGGGGAGGAAAAGGTGTTCGCGCGGATTCGCGAAGCGCGTGCGGACGCCGCGTGCACTACGCCGATCACCGCGGCGCTGGCGGCGCTTCGCGCCCTAGGCGTCCAACGTACGGCCCTGCTTACTCCCTATGTGCGTTCGATCAACGAATACATGCGCGACTATATCGAGTCGCGCGGTCACGGCATTACGCGCATGGCGTCGTTCGAGCATGCGAACGATAACGAAGTGGCGCGGATCGACGCGGTGTCATTGCGAACCGGTGTTGAGCGACTTGCGCGCAATCGTGACGTGGACGCGATTTTCGTATCGTGCACGAGCTTGCGCATCGCCGGGTTGATTCCGGAGCTGGAGGCGGCGATCGGCAAGCCCGTGATATCGAGCAACTACGCGATGGCGTGGCACGCGTTGCGGCTCGCCGGCGTGGGAGATTGCGAGCCTCAGCTTGGGCGGCTGTTCGCGCTGTGACGTTGTACCTTGAAACGCGACGCAGCGCGACGGGGCGACCATGCGGAGATCGACGCCGAGGCCATGTTCCAGACATCGACGCGCACCACAGACGCGGCAGGCGCGTCGGATGAACCGCCGCAGGAATCGCTCATCGAAGCGTCTGCGCGACGGCAGGACTACGACGACTGTCCGTCATTTCCCAGCATGGTTCGACGACATGCCGGCGCGCCGCAATGACACGCGTACTGGGCGCGAATGTCGTCGGTGACCGCGCCGTCCACTGACAGACCGTAATTGATGAAAAGCTCCTCCCCGGGTGCGATCGTGGCGAGCGCATGAATGAACACCCGGTCGCCCGTCTCGATGGCCTCGCAGTTGGGGGCGCACGCATGGTTCAGAAAGCGGGCGCTGTTGCCGCCGCGGCTGCCGTCGATCACTCGTCCGCTGGACAGCCCAAACACGAACGTGTGGCCCGCGTCGGCTCGCTGACGGGCGGCGGCGCGCCGCCAGCTGGTCACTTCCCCCTTGTACTCGATCACCCGTTCGCCCGGGGCGATCGGCTGCAGGGCAAACAGTCCCATGCCATGCACTGGTGAGCGTCGTGCGGTGATGCGTCGCAATCGCATGTTGTCGTTTCCTTCGCGACCCTCGGTCGTTGCATGTGGTTGAGCAGCGATGCGAAGCATATCGCCACACAGTCAGGCGCTCAATATTTTTCTTTTTAAAAGCGCAACTAACAGCCAAGGACGGGCCGCGCCAAGGGTTCCGGCTTTGCCGCAACGAGGCTGGCAACGGTCGATGGTTACAGGGAGGTCGTCAAGTCGCATGTCCACGGCATCACGCTGGCACAACCGTCAGCTCAGCCAAACGAGCGGCTGGCCGCCGCTGCGCGCTTGCGCAACCAGTTCATGCAGGCGAACAGGGCGATGGCGAACGCCATCAGCAGTGTGGCCACGGCAAGGATCGACGGGTCGATCTGGTCACGGATGCCACTCCACATCTGCCGCGGCACGGTGCGCTGCTCGGGGCCGCCAATGAACAGAATGACGATCACTTCGTCGAACGACGTCGCGAATGCGAACACACTGCCCGTTGCGACGGCGGGCGTGATCAGCGGGAGCGTGACGCGACGAAACGCGACCCACGGCTGCGCGCCCAGCCCCGACGCAGCGCGAAGCAGGCTTTGATCGAACGACAGCAGCGAAGCCGTCACGGTGATCACCACGAAGGGCGTACCGAGCGCGGCATGCGCAAGCACGACGCCGAGATACGAATTGACCAGGCCGAGCGGCGAAAAGACCAGATAAAACCCTGCCGCGACGACAACGATAGGCACGATCATCGGCGACACGATGATCGGCATGATGATCGAGCGGTAAGGAAACTGCGTGCGGCTCAAGCCGAGCGCGGCGAGCGTGCCGAGCACCGTCGCGATCAGCGTCGACGCCGCGCCGATGCCGATGCTGTTCGCCAACGCGCGTTGCCAGTCCGGCGAACTCAGCGCCTGCGCGTACCAGCGCAGCGAGAAGCCCTGCATCGGGTACGAGAAGAATGAGCCGGAGTTGAACGACAGCGGCACGATCGCGAGGATCGGCGCGACGAGGAAAAAGAAAATGAGCGCGCAATGCACGCGTAGTCCCGCGCCCGCGATGCGTTCCGAGAGTAGCCGGGTTCGTCCGTCTTTCATCTGAGTCTGCCTGTTGATCAACCATACGAAGGAGCGACAACCCATTAGCGTCGGTTGCGCGGCGCGTTAGCCGAAGCGCAAGCGGTCGATACCGACCAGCCGGTTGAAGATGAAATAGAACACCGCCGTGAATGCGATCAGATAGCACGACAACGCACCCGCGAGTCCCCAGTTGAGCTGATCGTTGGTCTGCGACGCGATCAGTTGGCTGATCATTTCGTCGCCGGCGCCGCCTAGCAGGGCGGGGGTGATGTAATAACCGAGCGCGAGCACGAACACGAGAAAACATCCCGCGCCGACACCCGGCAGCGTTTGCGGAATATACACTCGCACGAAGGCCACAGCCGGATGCGCGCCGAGGGATTTCGCCGCGCGCATGTACACGGGCGGGACACCTTTCATCACCGAAAAGATCGCGAGGATCATGTATGGCAGCAGGATGTGCGTCATGCCGATCAACACACCCGTGCGATTGAAAATCAGCGGTAACGGATGATTGATGAGCCCAAAGTGGAGCAACGCGCCGTTGATCACACCACCTGGTTGCAGCAGCACGTACCACGCGGTGGTCCGCACCAGCAGCGATGTCCAGAACGGTACGATCACGAAGAGGATCAGCCGGTTGCTCTGGTCCTCCGGCAATGTCGCGAGCAGATACGCCACGGGATAACCCAGCACCAGGCACAGCAGCGTGACCGTCGCACTGATCGTGACCGTGCGTCCGAAGGCCGCGCGGAAGATGGCGCTGTCCGCCGCGACGGACGTCACCGAGCCATCGGGCGCGACTTGCGCGTCGACGGCGTTCAGCAAATAGTCGGGCGTGGGCGAGATCGACGCACGCTTGAGGAGCCGCCAGGTTTCCGGTGTGTTCCAGCGTTCATCCAGATCGATCAGGGCGGGCTTCCATTGCGCGGGCGTTTGCGAACGTGTGGCACGCGCCGTCTTGAACAGCAGGCTGCGGAACTCTGGTTGAGAGAAGTTCATGCGTCGCGCGATATTGCCGAGCTGGCCGGATTCGCCGGCGTCCTTCAGGTCGTGCGCGAGTGCGGCAAAGGCCGGTTCGCCGGGTACGCCCGCACCGTCCCATCCGGCCAGCGCCGCGCTCAACTGCGGCATGCCGGCGCGCACTTCAGGGTTTCGCACGCTGCGCGCGAGCAGGCTCGCGATCGGCGCGACGAACGTCACCAGCAGAAAGATGAGCAACGGCAAAGCCAGCAGCAACGCGCGCATCGCGGCCTTGCGGCGCGCGGCGCGGAACGACTCGCGGTTCGCGGCCTGCGGATCGCGGCCAAAAGAGGCAGTGGATGGCAGCGGCGTATTCATCGTGCTCGATCTCCCGGGTGACGTTCGTTCGATCTGGCGCTACTGCGTCAGCCAGTTCTGGAACCGCTTGTTGATCGCATCCGCGTTGTCGGCCCAGAACGTCGCGTTGATTTGCAGCGGGCGTTTGAAGTTCTCCGGCGCCGTCGGCAGATCGTTCAGACGCGCCTTGTCGATCAGCGGAATGGCGTCCTTGCGCGGCGGCGCGTACGCGATGTACTTCGACAGGTCCGCATAGGCCTGCGGTGTCGAGGATGCGACGATGAACTTCCGCGCCGCGTCGGCATGCTTCGCGCCGTTGACCACGGCCCACCATTCGTAGTCGTACACCTGTGCATCCCAGACGATCTTGAAGGGCTTCTTGTCCTTGTGCACGGCGTCGTCGATGCGGCCGTTGTACGCCTGCGTCATCACGACCGCGCCGTCGGCGAGCAGTTGCGGCGCCTGCGCACCCGCCTCCCACCAGACGATGCTCGGCTTGATGGTGTCGAGCTTCTTGAACGCGCGGTCGACGCCAGCAGGCGTGGAGAGGGTCTTGTACACGTCCTTGGGTGCCACGCCATCGGCGATTAAGGCCCATTCCATCGCGACCTTCGGCGACTTGCGCATGCCGCGCTTGCCGGGGTACTTGCTGAGGTCGAAGAAATCGTTGATCGTGGTCGGCGCAGATTTCAGCTTGCTGGTGTCATACGCATAGACGGTGGACCATACCATCGCCGCGACGGCGCAATCACTGATCGAGCCCGGCAGGAAGTCACTGGTGTTGCCGAGCAACTTCTTGTCGAACTTGGCGATGAGGCCTTCGTCGCACGCGGTGATCTCGTCGTTGGTTTCGAGGTCGATCAGATCCCAGGTCGGGTTCTTCGACTGTTCCATCGCTTGCAGCTTGGCGAGGCCGCCATCGTAGGACTCGGTGGAGAACTGGTCGCCGGTTTTCGCGGTGAACGGTTCGAACCATGCCTTTTTCGCGGCAGCTTCATACGCACCGCCAAAGGTGACGACGGAAATCGTTTCGGCCGCGTGAACCGTGGCCGTGGCAAACACCCCGAGCGCGCACGCCGCGATGGTGGTCCGGAAGGACGAGAGTGTGGTCTTCATTTCTAGTTGGCTCCTGCGATAAGTGGCGAGGCGGACGAGGGAACGGCAACAGTGGAATAGTCGGCGCCGCCGGACGCGGCGGCGGAATGCGGCGCGGGCGCCATGACGGGCAGCACCTTGCAGTCGTCGCGCCGCCAGGTCACGGCGGTCTGACGGCCGAGCGCGGGCAGGTCATGGTGCTGTGTGTTCGGCAGCTTGACCACCATGCTTTCGCCATGACCGAGCTTCAAATGCACGCGATGATGATCGCCGCAATAGACGAGTTCCTCGACGAGCGCGTGCACGACGTTCATGTTCTGCCGGGTCGCTTCCTGCACGGCGTCCGGCGTCGCCGCGATGTGCGCGCGCTCGGGACGCAGCGCCAGCACCGCCGTGTCGCCCGACGCGAGCCCCGCGCCTGGGCGTCCGCGCACGGTGCTGCCGTCGGCCAGTTGCATCGCAGCCCATTCCCCGCCGTCGGAATCGACGCGACCGGTCAGTCCATTGTTCTCGCCGACGAAATTGGCAACGAACGCATTCGCCGCGTTTTCGTAGAGTTCGGTCGGTGCGGCGGCCTGCTGGATGCGTCCATCGGAAAACACGGCGACGCGGTCCGACATCGTCAACGCTTCGTTCTGGTCGTGGGTCACGTAGACGATCGTCAGCGACAGTTCGCGATGCAGCCGCATGATTTCGTATTGCATGGTTTCACGCAGGCGTTTGTCGAGCGCGCCAAGCGGCTCGTCCATCAGCACCACGCTCGGCTCGAAAACCAGCGCGCGGGCAAGCGCAACGCGCTGCTGCTGACCACCCGACAGTTGCGACGGACGCCGCCCCGCCAGATGCGATAACTCCACCATGTCCAGCACGCGCGTCACGCGCGTTTTCTGTTCGCTACGGCTTATCTTGCGCACCGACAGCGGAAACGCGACATTCTCGGCAATCGTCATGTGCGGGAACAGCGCATAGTTCTGAAACACCATGCCGATATCGCGCCGATGCGGCGGCTTGTCGTCCAGACGCTTGCCGGCGAGGCGGATTTCACCGCGCGTCGGCGCTTCGAATCCCGCGAGCATCATCAGTGTCGTGGTCTTGCCGGAACCGGACGGACCGAGCAGCGAAACGAATTCACCGTGCGCGACATCGAGATCGAGTCCCTCGACGACGCTATGCACGCCGTCGTATGACTTGCTGACGCCGTCGAACGAAATAAATGGTTGGCTTGACATGGGTAACTCGGCAGAGTGTTGGCGGTCCACGTGGGGCGGCAAATCACTTCGCGCCCAGGCGTCCCGCCAGATAGCGGGCGAAGTCGTAATTCGGCCGTTCCAGAGGGCTCAGATGGCCAGGCTTCGCGAGTGGCGCGTGCACGCCGCGAAATACGGCCTCGACGCCGCGCCGGTCCTCGGCGTTGACTTCGTCGAGCAGCGTCTTCAGCGTAGCCATGTAATCGGCGGCCCGCGGATCGTCGACGAAATCCGGTGCGAGGCCGCCGCCGAAGCGGATATGCACGCGGCCGACGCCCCGCGGCTGCAGGATCAGATACCAGAAGTAGCCGGGCGTCAGCGTGATCAGGTGTGTCGGGTAGATCGCCAGCAGCGCGGTGGTACGGCGCCAGTGCCCTTGCAGACGTGTATTGCTGGGATGCGCGTTGCCGATCGGCAGCGACGCTTCCTTGGTGATCCAGTGATAGTTGAACGCGGGCAAGCCCGGCGGACATTCCATTTCTTCGAGCTTCGAGTGCGGCCCGACCGTTGCGCGATGCAGCATCGGCAAGTGGTAGCTCTCCATGAAATTTTCCGCGAGGATCTTCCAGTTGGTGTCCCACACGTGCTCTTCGTGGAAGGTCTCGACGTAGTTGCTCATGCCGTACGGCTCGATCAGCTTCGTCAGCCCGGACAAATGTGATTCCACCGAAGGCGCATGCGCGTTGAGCGTTACGTAGATCCAGCCTTGCCACGTCTCGCAGCGCACGGCAGGCAGCTTGTATTGTTCCATGCAAAAGCCCGGCTGCCGATCCATCAACGGCGCGCCCGCGAGCGAACCATCGAGCGTGTAGTTCCATGCGTGATAGGGGCACACGATCCGGCGCACGTTGCCGCGCCCTTCAAGCAATACCGACATCCGGTGCAAGCAAACATTCGAGAATGCGCGCAATGCACCGCTCGCATCGCGCAGCACGAACACCGGCTGGTCGTCGATTTGCGCGGTCAGATAGTCGCCGCTCTGTGCGAGCGCGCTCGCGCGGCCCACGCACAACCACTCGTTGCGAAACACGTCGCGCCGTTCGAGCGCGAGAAACGCCTCCGACGTGTAGACGGCCGGCGGCATTGCGTGTGCATCCCCGAACGGACGCTCGCAGTTCTCGCGCAGGGCGCGAACGATGTCGAGCTCAGTGTCCGTCGACTGAAGAATGGCTGACATAGGGGGCCCCCCATCAGTGTGTGCATCCGATGAGCACCAATCTAACAATCCAAATTGCTAGGTAAAATATTGTTTTTGCATGCAGTGCATAGCTCAAGCCTATGCCGAGAGGCTTTCCGGGCCGCTAAGCGATGTGGAGGCGCCGAATATACGTTTCACAGAATGCCGAGAAGCGCTTCACAACCTCGCGCGGCTTGACGGCGCCCGATAGTGCGATGCCAAGCGTCGTCGCATTGACGCTTTCCTTGAAATGTTTAATCACGAAGTCTTCGCCGTCCACTGTCCGGGTCGACTTCAGCGGGAAGTTGAGTATGCTGTAACCCAAGCCGTTGGCAACCATGCCACGCACCACTTCAGGCTGTGACGACCGGAAAGCCGCGGTAGGGCGGCTGCCGACTGCGTCGAACAGCGCGGAGAAGTACTCGCGGCTATGCGGAAGGTCCAGCATCACATAGGGCTCGGGCAGCAGATCGGCCAGCGACACTTTGCGGGCCCGTGCAAGCCTGTGTGTTTTAGGCAGGATGACATACGGTGGCAGCGAAAGCAGCGGGGTAAACGCGATTCCATCGGCGATATCGAGGCTGTAGGTCAGCGCGATATCGAGCGAGCCGTCGCGCAGGCCGCTCAAAAGCGTGTCCTGATGCGCTTCCGTCGTACGGAAGGTGACCGCCGGATAGTCCCGCACGAAGCGGCTGATGATGCCTGGCATCAGCGGCGGGGCCAGCGACACCATGCAGCCCAGCGAGATGGAGCCCGACATGCCGCCGTCGATTTCCTTCGCGGTCAGTTGCAATTCTTCGGCGTTCTGAAGCAGATTGCGAGCGTGGCCGAGCAGATCGCGGCCCGGTTGCGTGAGCGACAGCCCGCTGGCGTGATGGCGGATGAACAGTTGGACGCCGAACGATTCCTCCAGATCCGCGAGCGACGTCGAGATAGACGGCTGCGAAATGTGCAGGCGCTTTGCCGCGGCGGTGAACGAAAGCGTCTCGGCCGTGACGACAAAATACCTGAGCTGACGCAACGAGTAGCGTATCGAGTTGCCGTCCATCAGTTGCTCCGTGTTCGGTCGAACCGATTGTCGCTTGCCAATTGTCGATTGCATAGCGAAAAACGATGCAAAGCATTTTTAAAATATAGTTTTTGTTGCCCGCCGCGCGGCGTACATTCTGTCCGACCGAACAGAGAGAGTGACCTGAATCCAGAGCGCTTTTCAGAAGGAGAAGGCCATGTCGGCTGAAAAATTGTCGATCGACACGCTGGTCATAGGCGCGGGTCAGGCGGGCGTGGCAATGAGCGAACACCTGAGCAAACTCGGCGTACCCCATCTCGTGCTGGAGCGCGACCGCATTGCCGAACGCTGGCGTACCTGCCGCTGGGATTCACTGGTCGCCAATGGTCCCGCCTGGCACGACCGCTTCCCTAATATGGAGTTCGAAGGACTCGATCCTGATGGGTTCGCCGCCAAGGATCAGGTCGCCGATTACTTCGAGGCCTATGCGCGCAAGTTCGATGCGCCGATCCGCACGGGCGTCGAAGTCACGAGCGTCGAGCGTCTGAAGGGCCGGGCAGGATTTACGGTCGCAACGTCCGATGGCACGATCGAAGCCCGTCGCGTGGTCGTTGCGACGGGGCCGTTCCAGCGGCCCGTCATTCCCCCCATCGCGCCACAGGACGTCGAGCTCACGCAGCTTCATTCGGCCCACTATCGGAACCCGGCGCAGCTGCCCGAAGGCGCGGTGCTCGTGGTTGGCGCGGGGTCGTCCGGCGTGCAGATCGCGGACGAACTGCAACGCGCGGGCCGCAAGGTTTATCTGTCCGTCGGTGCGCATGACCGTCCGCCGCGCGCCTATCGCGGTCGCGATTTCTGCTGGTGGCTGGGTGTACTCGGCGAATGGGACAAGGAAGTCGCCGTGCCGGGACGCGAGCATGTGACCATTGCCGTCAGCGGCGCGTATGGCGGCCAGACCATCGATTTTCGCAGGCTCGCTCATCAGGGCATGATGCTGGTCGGCACGACGAGATCGTTCGCGAATGGCGTTGCGACCTTCGAACAGGACCTCGCCGCCAATCTGAAGCGTGGCGACGAAAACCTGAGGTCGCTACTGGACGCGGCCGACGACTACGTCGAGCGCAACGGCGTGGACCTGCCGCAAGACCCCGACGCACGCCTGATTCCACCCGACCCGGAGTGCGTGACGCATCCGCTCCCGGAACTGGATCTGAAGAAGGCGGGTGTGAGCACGATCATTTGGGCCACCGGCTACGCCGTCGATTTCAGCTGGCTGCACGTGAACGCGTTCGACGATAAGGGCAAGCCGCAGCATCAGCGCGGTGTATCGAAGGAACCGGGCGTGTATTTCCTCGGCTTGCCGTGGTTGTCGCGGCGCGCGTCGTCGTTTATCTGGGGCGTCTGGCACGACGCAAAGCACATCGCCGATCACATCGTCACCCAGCGCAAATACCTCGCGTATCGCGACACGTCGCAGCGTCGGCAGGACGCACGCGGCGTGCATGGCGCGAATCCAACCGATACCGCGTGCGACGAATCGCACGCGCCGAACACCAAAGAAGTGGGAGTGAACTGATGCCTACGCATACCCGCATCCGCATGTTCAATACGAAGGATACGTACCCGAACCAGTCGCTCGATAACGATCTTTGCCAGGCGGTTCGCGCGGGCAATACGGTCTATGTGCGCGGCCAGGTCGGTACGGATTTCGACGGCAACCTGGTCGGTCTCGGCGATCCGAGCGCGCAGGCCGAGCAGGCGATGAAGAACGTCAAGCAACTTCTCGAGGAAGCGGGCAGCGACCTGTCGCATATCGTCAAGACGACGACTTACATCACTGATCCTCGTTATCGCGAGCCGGTGTACCAGGAAGTCGGCAAGTGGCTGAAGGGCGTGTATCCGATTTCGACGGGGCTGTGCGTCAGCGCGCTCGGCCAGCCGCAATGGCTGATGGAAATCGACGTGATCGCCGTGATTCCGGACAACTGGAAGCCATCTCAGGCGTGAGGAGCTACCCATGACATTCTCGATCGTCGGACGTTGTGGCAAGACCGGTCAGCTTGGTATCGCGATCAGTTCGTCGAGCATTGCGGTGGGTGCGAGGTGTCCGTGGGCGCGCGCGGGCGTCGGTGCGGTGGCGACGCAGAACGTGACGCAGCCCGCGCTCGGGCCGCAGATTCTCGATCTGCTTGAAAGTGGGCGTATCGCGGCGGATACGGCGCTCGAACGGGCGCTAGGCGCGAGCGAATGGGGCGAATACCGGCAGGTGACGGTGGTCGACAGTGAGGGGCGAACCGCGATGTTCACCGGCAAGGAAGCACTCGGCGTGCATCACGCCGTCGCGGGAAATCAGTGTGTGGCAGCGGGCAATCTGCTCGCCGGCAAGCCGGTGATCGACGCGATGGTGAAAGCGTTCGAGAGCGCACAAGGCGTGCTCGCCGATCGTCTGCTGCACGCGATGCATGCGGCCGTCGAAGCTGGCGGAGAAGCAGGGCCCGTGCATTCGGCGGCTCTGAAGATCGTCGCTACACACGTCTGGCCGATCGTCGATCTGCGTGTCGATTGGGCCGACGACGATCCGATCGGCAAACTTGCCGCGCTTTGGCAAGCGTATCGGCCGCAGATGCGGGACTACATCGCACGCGCGTTGAATCCAACCGCGGCGCCGAGCTACGGAGTGCCCGGCGATGAGTGAGTTGTCGAGCCGTGCGCTGCTCGAACGGCTGATCGGTTTTGCGACTGTCAGCCGCGACTCCAATCTGGAACTGATCGGCTTCGTGCAGCAATACCTCGCGGATCCAGGTGTGGACAGCGAGCTGTTCCATCACGCCGAGCGTACCAAGGCCAACCTGTTCGCCACGATCGGTCCGCGAGAGCGTGGTGGCATCGTGCTGTCCGGGCATACCGATGGTGTGACGCGATGTTCGCTCGCCTCGCTGAACATCTCAAAAGCGTGAGGTAGCCTGCGCGTCTGCGGTGCAAATCGGGCGTGAGGGGTTCATCAGGACACGCGCTCCGCCACTTCGAGCACGAAGTGCGCGACCACGACCACACCGGTGATCAGGGTCGCGAGCCAGCAGAGCGCGCGTAACGACCAGTGCGCGACGATTTCGCCGACCGCTTCTCGTTTCGCACTCAGCAGCACCAGAAGCACCAGCACGGGCGTAATCGTCATACCGTTGACGATGGCGCTCCAGTACAGCGCCTTGACAGGGTCGACGTGCCATAGGCCGAGCGCAACGCCAAGCAGCGTCCCGAGCCCCGCGAGCGCAACGAGCAGAACAGCAATGCGCCGATCACGCCGTTGGCCGTGGGGCCAGTCGAACGAACTCGCGACCGCTTGCGCAGCGGAACCCCCAAGCGAAGGTAGTGCGAGCAGCGCTGAGCCGATCAGTGCAAGCCCAAGCAGTGTGCCGGCGTAGCCATCCACTAGCGGTTCGAGCACCCTGGAAAGCTCCATGGGCTCGCCGGGCCGCGTCTGTGCACCATGCAGCGTCGCCGCAGCCGCAATCATGATGCACAATGCGGCCACGCTCGATAGCGCGGTGCGCGTCAAGGTCTGCATGCGCGCCCGGCGAAGCTGCTCTGACGAACGTCGATCGCCTCGCGCCGCGTGCTGTTCGTGCTGTCGATGTTCTTCCTGTGCTTCCTGCTCGGCCTGCGAAAAAAGCAGATAGGGACTCATCGTCGTACCGAGCACGGCCATCAGCATCGTGACGAAATCTTCTTTCCACTCGACGTGCGGCACGAGCGAGCGCAGCACGACCGTGTGCCAAGGCACATCGACGATCAGCAGCACGCCGGCATACGCGAGCATCGGCAGCATCAACCATTTGAGCACCTGCGCATAGCGCGCATAGGGAATGAACCACTGCAACGCAATCGAGGTGCAACCGCATGCGAGGGCAAGCAACCAAAGCGGCCCATGAGTGAAGCGTTGCACGACCGCGGCCATCGCCATCACATTGACGGCGATATTCAGCGTATTGGCAATCACGAACCGCGCCACCGCCAAATAGAAGAACACCGGCGAATAGTGCGCGCGCATGTTCGCGGTCAGGCCATGTCCAGTGACGGCGGCGACACGCGTCGAGACCAGCTGCAACGCGACCATCGACGGATACGACAGCACGCAGGTCCACAGCAGGTCGTAGCCGTACCACGCGCCCGCGAGTGAATAGGTGGCGATCCCGCTGGGATCGTTATCGCAGCCGAGACTTGCCAGCCCCGGCCGCAGATCGGCGGCCCACGAGCGGGCGGGCTGCGACGAGGCAGCGTGCGTATTACCTTGTGCGGCGCGGGGCGCGGTGCCCCTGTCGGGGGAAGAGTGCATTCGCCTGACCGTCGGGAAACCAGGGATGCTGTAGCGCTCGCACGAAACGTTCCTTCGTCGACTCGTTTCGCGGCACACATATTCAGCGGATGTGACGCTATCGGGGGCGACTATCAGGACTCCCGCAGGCTGACGATACAATGTCACATCTTCAACGCGCGCCGACCAGCGCGAAACGCTCGTCGACCGCGGCGAGCGAACGACCAGTCTCCGCGATAGCTCCCCGCAAGTGAGGTCTCAATGCCCAGGCGTCTTTTCCGCGCTGCGGCAATCGAAACGGACTCAAAGCGGTGAATGACACACTCGGCCATACTGCATCGCAGCTGACTCGCTGCGTTTGCCTGAATTTCCGACCTGCTTCGGCAGGGATGCTGGATGTGCCGGACAAAGTGACAGTTGCGACGAGCCGCTGAAGAAAATCGCTGGAAAGGAGAAATCTTGAAAAAGACAGGATTCACGGTTCTGATCATGACGCCTTGCACGGGCGCGCGCGCATCGGACTACGCTGAGGTCTGGAATCCACCAGAGGCACGCGCGAACATGCTTCGAGTGACGACTCGCGCCGCATCCGTCAGGGTCGTGCGCTAATGGAAACGATCGACTACGACGGGTACACGTTGTGGGGGCATGCCATCCTTCAGCAGGAAGGCGAAGGCATCCTGCAACCGGAGCGGTATGCGGCGAGCGGAACCATTACGCGAGGCGGAAAGCTGATCGAAGCATCAGGCATTCTGGGACTATTCGATAGCGAGGAGGAAGCCCACCATGCAGGCCTGGATTGGGCGCGCGCGTGGGTGGATGCTCATGGATGAGCTTGCGCTTGGCAGGGTAGTCGAGAGGCTTGGAGCCGTTGCCGTTGGTGGGCCGGGAGGACGCGCCAGCGGATCGACTCAAACCTACGCTTCCCGCTTGCTGCGCCCATACAGCAGCAACATTGCCGCTATCACCGCGCCGTAGATGATCTGACGTCCCGGCTCGGGCATCTGCGCGACTGAAAGGATCGACTGCAGCAGCGTGATCAGGATCGCGCCAGCCACGGTGCCGAGGTATGAACCTCGTCCACCCAGAATCGATGTGCCGCCGAGCACGACTGCCGCGATCGCCGGCAACAGTTAGGCATCGCCCATCGACTGCGCTGCCTTCGACGCATAACCGGCGAGCAATACGCCGCCGAACGCCGCGAACGCGCTGCACACGGCGAATGCGGCCACGGTCACGAGTCGCGTATTGATGCCGGACAGATACGCCGCGCGTTCGGTATTGCCGATCGCGTACAACGTGCGGCCGAAGGTCGTACGCGACAACAGGAACACCGTGGCGCCGCCGATCACGAGCCATAGCGCGACGGCATTCGGCACGCCCGGTACGAGCCAGCCCGCCGCGAGCCATCGCATCACCTGTGGGGCGGAATCCTGCGGCGACGATCCGCCGGTATAGACGATCATGATGCCCTGTGCGACCGCATTGGTCGCGAGCGTTGCGATCATCGACGGAATGCGCAGCAGCGCAACGAGGATGCCGTTGACGACGCCGATCAGCATGCCGCAACCAATCCCGACCGGTATCGCGAGGATCCGTCCGAGTTCGCCGTGCCCCGCTACCGCGCACGCCATCATTGCGCCGACGGTGATGGTCCACGGCAGCGACAGGTCGATGTGGCCGAGCAGGATCACCATCATCAGGCCAGTCGCGATGATGCCGAGGAACGCGCCGACCTTCAGTTGCAGCAGGATGTACTCCGGCGACGTGAAGTTGCGCGAATACATCCCGCCGACGAGCAGCAGCGCGACGATGCACGCGAACGCGATCACGATCGGTTTGTCGATTCTGCGCGTGAGCCTCGACACGAACGTGGTCCGACTGGTCGCTGAAACGTGGCTCATTGAAACCACTCCAGACGGTTGCGTACCTTGAACAGCCCGCATGCGCCGATCGCGACAGCGAGCAGAAGAATCACACCCTGGAATAGCGGCTGCCACAGCGCATCGACGTTGAACACGAACAGCAGGTCACCGATCGAGCGAAACGCGAATGCGCCGAAGATCGCGCCAATCGCGCTGCCCTTGCCGCCGAGCAGCGACACGCCGCCGATCACCACTGCGGCGATCGAAAACAGCGTGTACGAGTTGGCGCTGCCGAGGCTCGCTTCGCGGGTGTCGGTGAAGAACGTCAGGAATAGGCCGCCGATCGCAGTGAGCAGGCCGGCCAGCGTATAGCTGGCGAACTTCGCGCGGCGGATCGGCATGCCGGACAGAAAAGCCGCAGGTTCGGACGAGCCGGTCGCGTACGCCGCGCGCACGGCGATGCAGGCGCATCTGGCGCGCGTGGTCGGCGAGTTCACACGAGCCTGGCGTTAGCCAGACCGTGTTCTGCGGTGCGCGCCGCAAGCTGCAACGGCACTGCCCCAATCCGTTCGCCTTCCGCTCGGTCACGGCTCTGATTCATCGCCGGCAATCTGGTCGAGGAACCGGGCCAGTCGTTCGGTATCGGCGTGCGTCCAGCCCTCGGGAGGCACCACGCTGGCCCAGCCGTTGACGTAGTCCTCCGACGAGTAGTTGTGACCAAAACCCGCCGGCACGCCGAGTTGGTGAATCAGATCGCCCACCGCCTGCACGCCCGAGACGATGGGAAACCAATGCATGGCGTCAGGCACGTCGAAGCCACGTGGCCGAGCCAGCCATTCGGGCGGCCACCAGAACGCACTGGCACTCCAGAACACGGCCGGATCGGCCGGGTGCTGAAGGTACACGATTCGCGGGGCCGGCCAGTCGGCGTCCAATGCCACCTGATGCGGATCGCGGTTCAAGAACCGTACCGAACGCCCCCCATTGAAGATCGGCTGCCAGAAGGGAGACCCGCTATCGCGCTCGCGAGTGAGTTGCGAATGGATCGGGTTGCTTTGTTTGGCGCCGACGATCAGCACGCCATCCGTTCTGGCCATCATGTTGGCCACCGAGGCAGAGGCGTCTTTCCCGACGAAAGGCGCTTCCACCCCCGCGGCGCCGAGACTCTTGCCGAACAGAACGAGCTTTGGCCGTCGTTTCGGCGGGAGCATCGACCATCGGGCGCGAACCGCGTTGAAGAGCGTGATACCCGCCTCGTTCGCGAGACCAGCATCCATGAAAATCGCGAGTCGGCTAGGCAGGAAAGAGTATTGGATCGCCACTATCGCCGTGTCGCCACTGTGCAGTTGCTCCAGCGAAGCCGCGGCTTTGGGGACTATCCAGCCCGTGCCGGTGGGTATCCACACGACCAGCACTTTCCGCTCGAACCCGCCCGCGCGCTCGAGCTCGCGCACCGCAATCTGCGCACGCTGCTCGAGGGAGTCCGCGGAACGCACTCCCACGTAGACCCTCACCGGATCGACCAGTCTCGCATCAGTCCCGTGGAACTTCGCAAGCTCTTGCTTGTTTGTCGCTGTCGCCACGAAGCCGCGCCCCATGCGGCCCAAGGTGTCCCATGCGACGAACGACGTGCTGCTGCCCGACACCGCCGGCGACGTGGGGGCCACGATTCCTTCAGCGGTGTCTTCGTTCGCCCGCCCGTGGACGAAGTTGGCGGCCGTGTTGAGGGCGGGAAGCGCCACTGCGCGAGCGAGCGCCATGCCAATCACGATGACGAGCAGCGCTGTTGCCGGCACCGAAACGATCGGGGGCACGTGACCCTGGACGACCTGCTTGACTGCGGCGACACCGCGCGCCGTCAATCGCCCGATGACTACCAGCAACACCGCGCTCAACGGCGACAGGACGCTCACCAGCACGGCGTCGAACCAGGCGATCGGCGCCATCCCCATGAAACTACGCTGCTCGTTCTGCCAGCCGAGCCATAGCTTCGAGCCAACGAATAGTGCAATGAGCCACGCCGCTGCCAGAACGATCCAGCTGCGCCGTCGGATCTCGCTGCCGGCCACGCGCCCCCATCGCTCCAGCAGCCGATGCACGCCGCGGCCGAGCAATGTGCCTATCCCATAGCCGATGGCCAGACAGAACGCGCCGACCACGGTTTGCGTTCCCCACGACCGCGGAATCAGTGTCGGCGTCAGTGACTGCCACCAGAACACGAGCGCGAGCAGCGAGCCGCTGAGCGTCGGCGTCCAGGACGTGCTTCGAAGCCCGGCGGCTACCGGCTCATGGGAGTCCCGCATGCGTGCTCGCTCGGATTGGCACAACTCGCACCTCGTTTCCGCGGGTCACCCGCAAAGGAGTTGATGACGCGGCCAGCCTTGATTCAGACTCCGCCAGGAGGGCAGTAATGGAAGATGCCGCCGCATGATCAGCCACGACGATGTTTTCCTGATTACCGCGCGCAACGCGACACATGGGGGCAGCGGAATGGACGGGGCTGCTCCGATCTCGTGCGATGTTTCTCCTGCGTCGAAAAAACGTCAACGATAAACCGGCCATGCGTCGCATTGTATTTACCTTTCTGTCCCCCGAACAACATCGTCGCTCTGCGCGCATCGTGTTCAAACATCGATGGACCGGCCTGTCGGTGGCGACGTCGCGCGAGCGAGGGCTTTACGGAGCTTGCGCGCACGCTGCTTGCCCGTCGCGCTGGTCGCTACCCGGTGGCACGATCAAGCGGTTCGAAACCCGCTGGTTGAATTGACCGTCGCAAACCAAGCCGAATATCTGGAGCATTGCCGACGCTACGCAGTTGACCGGCAAGGCAAACAGGCCAGATAGCGAGATGGTGTTGCGATTGTCGCAAGACTTCCAGGAAGACCCGGTGTCTCCGGTCGCTTCTGTCTGCCGCACGAAGCTCGAAGGGATCATAGGCAAACGCGGCGACGCGCCATACCGCTCCGAAAGGGCGCGCCGGCGCGAGCCATTAAAAAACGTCCTGGCGCGTTGCGGGCCGAGCGACCGCGTCTCGGAACCTGCGCCTTTGAGAAGGCGTCGACAACATCGAATCGACAAAGGTGTGCGCCCGATTTTCTCCATACTTGAACGCTTCATGCTCGGTCAGAAAATCGAACTGTTCCGGAAAACTCAGCAGTTCCTGTTCCGGATTGCCGGGCAACGTCACGGTCCATGACACGCGATAACGGCGATATTTGCCACCGAGCCAATGCGTCTTCGATAGCGTAACGTTCACCTCGATATTGCAGCCGCGATACGGCGCATATTCCTGAATGGACATCGCTTTTCTCCCACAACTGAACGCTTGCCACGTACGTCTGCTTTGCCGGCGGTTGCGCGCGGCCTCCAGATCGGCGGGATAGTCGATCTCGTCCGCGACCGGGACATAGACGCTCGCCCCGCTGGACGCGCCGTTCGGCCGCGAAAAACGCGCAGCCCATGGGTGTCTCCGTTATGCATTCCGTGTTGACGATGCACATCGAGCAACGCGCGTTCCCGCGCGGCAACCATCGTCTCGGCCCGCAGCGCGGCTGCGCTCGTGGCCATTCCCCCGATCTTCGTGACGCGGCGCTCGCGCACCGGCTGAACATCAAGGCGATTCAGGTGGCGGAACGGGACTTCCAGGTCGCCAAACGCCGCAAGGCGCGAAACGAGTTCGTCGACACGTGGTCCGTCGACGCGTTCGTGGAAGAGGGCATGCAGCCGGCGGAACCACGATGGGGTACGCATGAACGGCATTGGCCTGCGGACGCGCATCGGCACGGGTAAAGCGCGCGGGACACACAGCCGGCCACGCCGCGCCGACGGGCTCGATCAACTCGATGGCACCCGGTGATCAAGGCCCGGGAAGGAACTGGATGTCTCCGTACCAGGCCCGTGTCGTGGCACCGGTATTGTCGGTATCGGTCAGCAGCCCGTAGCCTGTGATTCGTCCTGGCGGCTCGTGAAAGACCCGCTCATAGTCTTGCACGATATTGCGGCGCAGGCTTTGCCACTGACCCGCATCGCCAGGCAGACCGGAGACCACGATCATCTGTACGCGGTTCGTGTGAGGGTTGGCAATGACGGTACCCGGCGCGGCGGTGGTCGACCACACGTACATCAACGTGGCATAGGGCAGATCTTCGCCACTCAGTTGCTTGGCCAGCCCCATCTTCGCCCGGTCGAAAAGCGACAGCTTGCTCTTGTCTCCGGCAAACATGAACACCAGCCTCGCTGGCGCGTCTTCCTTCGACGCCACGCGGTTATCGGCGCCTTCGATCGGTCTATCCGCTTTCCAGCGCCATGCCACGACGGGAGTGCGAGCGAGGTCGATATCACCCTCGTGCATCAGCGCGGACGCAGAGCGGTTCGCGTCCGCCTGCAGCACAGTGGTGTGGTCGTCGTGAACGAGCGTGTATTGCGTGATGGGCTTGCCGCGCGCGACCGGCAGGTTCTTCCAGCCCGCGGGCAGCGATGCGCCGGGCTCGAACGAGGAAAAGGCGATACCGGGCTTTTCGTCCTGGGCAAGGATGGGCGGCGACAACAAAAGAAGCGCGACGCATGCGGCGATCCAGGCTGACGGCGCTGTTCGTTTTTGCGCTCGACGGCGCGAGGGAAGATGCACGGCAGGTCGCATTCGTATGTTGGATAGCGTCCATTGTAGTGGGCTCCTCGGGCGACGTTTCAGCGGAGCTTTCACGTCGGCGGTTGAGGTTCTGTTTGCTGCGTCGTAGCGTTTGCATGACGAGGCTCGCAACGCGCCGCGCGGTATTCCCGTCGCGTCGTGCGGCGCGCGAGGGTTTGCTATCAATGACCGTGGTCGCCGCCACTCATCACAGGCGTCAATTTCCCACATATTGGGGAAACTCCCTGGCTACGTAAAAATCGTAGTCCGACTTAACAAAGTTAGAATGACGGCTCTAAGACGGCTTCAGACCGTCTGCCTGGCCAACGGCCCGGTGTGGGAACGACCTTCACGAATCGCAGTGGCAGCGCTCGCCGTGTCCGCGAGAACCTTAGAGATATTCTGTGAGCAGCCCAAAACAGATGCCATTTACCCTATCCATTCCGACCGACGTGTCGCAACTGCCCAACCAGTTCCTCGCCGGTTATTGCGCGCTGATACGGCTGAACGTGGATACATACAGGTCCGCGGTCACGGGTGCCGCGCTGCACTGGGAAAGCGTATTGCGCGCCCAGACGCCTGAACAGTTCCTCAGACGTCAAGCGGATGTGTTGCCTTGGCTTACCCTGCAGTTCGCCGGATACACCCGCGGCTGGATGGATATCGCGTCTGAAACAATCAGACCGTGCCACGCCGGCGGCGATCACGATGACGAGCGTGAGCTCCACGAGGACACCAGGCCCGCTGGCCTGCCGGCCTGCGCAACGGGCGTCGACGCGATGATGCGCGCGGCCGTGCCGCCGGAAGTGCAGCCGGACCGCGTGTCCGTCGCCGAGGCACAGGTCGGGGAAATGGTCCGCGCCTTTCTCGAGCGCGTCGAAAAGGCGACGCCTGACACGGCGCAACGACGAGGTCCGCCTCGCACACGTCGCTCGTCAACCCGATAGGCGACGAGCTTCCACCAATCCTGCCGGGTCCGGTATTCGCGTGCTGCCGACGCAGCCGTGGCCGGATCTGGTCACCCGTTCCTTCGTTCCCGCCGTGAGGTAAACGACATGTTGAGCCCGCACGAAGTGGCCA
The DNA here is from genome assembly GCF_050436205.1 of Paraburkholderia sp. MM5496-R1. Taxonomy (NCBI): domain Bacteria; kingdom Pseudomonadati; phylum Pseudomonadota; class Betaproteobacteria; order Burkholderiales; family Burkholderiaceae; genus Paraburkholderia; species Paraburkholderia sp. MM5496-R1. The sequence continues at coordinate 752,254 of NZ_JBNDLT010000001.1, read as the reverse complement.
CGTTGTTGCTGTTGAAGGATGCGCCTGAACGAATTGATTCGGATCGGGCAGAGCTTGGCGCGCTCCGCGAACTGCAGTTGATTGCGAATGAGCCAGCTGGGCCAGGCTTCCGGTTACCTCGCGTCACGCCGCGCGGCGACGCCGTGCTGCGAGCGTTCGCACGGGTCCGCTGACCGGTGCACAGACAACGTATCTGCGACCTATACACGTTGGGTGGCCGCCTGCGCCGCCGCTCGGCAATCGTGTGCACGAACAGCTTCGCCAGTGACTGTCGCTGAGCACGGCAGCGCGCAGCGGGGACTTCGTCACGGTCGCTAATCACACCACCATTCTCCCGCGCGGGGAACGAGTTATGCGACGGCTCGCATAGGGGCCCGAGGTGCGATATGCCAGATTCTCGGTGAAAAGTTATCGGGAGAGTCGCAGCTGCGCCTCGATCTCCGAAGTGGACGCAAAAGTCTATTGCTGCCGCTTCAAAGCGACTGACACTACGCTCGCGCCAGCTTATGAAATATCTCGCCCGGGCTGCCGCACTTGCTGGCCTGGCCATCGCGGTCTGGCTCGTCTGGCACGCCGACGCGCAGAAGGTGCTTGGTTTGATGCGCGCGGCCGGCGCCGGGCTCGCGCTTGCAGGGATGGTCCACGTTCTGCCGATGCTCGCCAACGCAAGGAATTGGCAAATGCTGATGCGCGGCGCGATACGCCCGAAGCTGTTCGCGGTACTGCGTCTCGTCTGGATTCGGGAGTCCGTGAACGGCATGTTGCCCGTTGCCCGAGTGGGCGGTGAAGTCGTGACGTTTCGCATGATGCGCAAACGGGGCATGGAGCCTGCCCCGGCCATGGCGAGCCTCGTCGTCGACCTCCAGCTCACGCTCATCAGCGAAATGCTGTTCGCCATTGCGGCCATCGGTTATCTGATCGCCCATGCCGGCTCCAGGGCGTTGCACCTCGCAGCCAGGCTCGGAGGCGGCATCGCCATTCTGGCGGTTCTGCTCCTGGCGTTTTCGTTCGTGCAGCGAGCGAGTCCGTTCGCGCGGCTCACGAAACTTTTCAATCGCATCACGAGCGGCAAGTTCCGCTCGCTCGTCGGCGAGTCGGTGCGCATCGATCAATCGATCAGTGAGCTCTGGCATCAGCCCGGCGTCATCATCCGTTACCTGCTCATCTGGCAATCGCTCCAATGCATCGGAACGGCGCTCGAGCTATGGCTCGCGCTCTATTTCCTGTCGGCAAAAGCAGGTTTCCTGCAGGCAGTCGTACTCGAGTCGCTCATCCAGGCGCTCAGTAGCGTCGTGTTCTTTGTGCCTGGCGCACTCGGCGTTCAGGAAGGTGGATTTCTGCTGATCGGCACGGTGCTTGGTTTCCATCCGCAGCTTTGCCTCGCGCTCGCGGGTGCGCGCCGTATTCGTGACATCATCGTCTTTCTGCCTGGACTGACCGCCTGGCAGGTGGAGGAGTGGCGCGACAAGCGGCGACTTCGTACCGAGGGAGGTCGGGGCCCGAATCATGATGCGAGACACAGGAAAACATGATGCGGTCGTGGTGTTCGGCGCCTTCGATCGCCACAACCTGGGTGACCTGCTGTTCCCTCACGTCGTCGCAAAACTGCTTGCGTGCGACGACGTGATCTTCGCCGGGCTCGCGGAGCGCGACCTGCGCGTCCACGGCGGCCACGCTGTTCAGGCGCTCGCGCAACTGGCCGCCGAACGCGGCAAGGACCGTGTGCATATCGTGCACGCAGGCGGCGAGATCCTGACTTGCGGCGACTGGGAGGCGGCGGTGATGCTGCTGCCGTGGGACCAGGCACAGAAGATCATCGCGCGACTGGAAACGCACAACGACGAGCGACGCGCGTGGGCACGTGCGCTGACGGGTCTCGATGCGCTTGCCCCCTACATGACGTCTCGCGAGATGTTTCCCTGTGCGTCGAGCGTCACTTATCAAGCGGCCGGCGGCGTCGATGTGGAGCGACTCGATCCCGGGATGCGCGCAGAAGTCCTGTCGAAGCTCGCGCAAGCCGACGACGTCAGCGTGCGTGACATCCACACCCAGAACGGGCTCGCCGCAGCAGGCATTCTCGCGCGGCTCGTGCCGGATCCGGCGGTGATGGTGACGGAGCTGTTCGGCACGAACATTCGCGCGTGCAAGGAACGAAGCGGCGTGGCGGATTTGCAAAGGGCGTTTCCCGAGGGGTATGTCGCCGTGCAGTTCAGTGCGGATTTCGGCGACGACGGAACGCTCGGTGTGCTTGCGCGCGAGCTCGATCGCGTGTCGAACGAGAGCGGGCTTGGTATTGTGTTCTTTCGAGCGGGTGCGGCGCCCTGGCATGACGATATGGCCTGCTACGAGCGGATTGCGGCACGGATGAAGGTCTCACGTACGCAACTCTTCCGTTCGCTGGAGATATGGGACATCTGCGCACTGATCGCAGACGCCACGGCCTACGCGGGAAGCAGCCTGCACGGACGGATCGTCGCGCTGGCGTTCGGCTTGCCGCGGGTGAACTTCTTCCATCCGGCGCGCGCGAACGACACGACCAAACAGTCCGCGTTTGCCGCGACGTGGGAGCCAGCGTGCGTGCCGGGCAGCGTCGGGATCGAGGCACTTTCGCAAGCAATGCTCCATGCCCTGACGATCGACCGGACGTTGCTGCGGCGCACGGCCACACACCTCGCCGCTCGCTATCGCGAGGGATTCTCGCAGACGCGAGCGGCAATGTGTTCTGCTTGAAATGCAGGGCTTCGCGCGACGAGCGGCGTCGGCGCGGTCGTGTAATCTCGCGAAGCTCGATCGTTCTTTCCTCAGCCCACGTGTACGAGCGAGCGTGTGGTGCGAACCGTGGACGGCCGGTCGCGCAGCAGCAGTGGCATCAAGCGCCGATTGGCTGTCTGCGCCGCCCATTCGCAATACGCGGGGCTGCCGAGCACCCAGCCGTTGAGCGTCGACTGCATCAGGTTATTGATCTCGCGTTCGTCAACAGGCTGTGCGCCCAGATCGCGATAAGCCTGGTGGCGCTCGAACGGCGTATTGCCGAGCGCCCGGTACAGTGGATGGTCCTTGATGAACCTATCGACACGCAGCCCGATGTGGTGCGCGCAGCTCGACCACGGGTAGTTTCCCGGCTCGGCCGCCAGGCCATTGCGCACCGGCGCCTGATCGATGACCTGGCTCGCGAGCAGGAAATACCGGTCGGGCTCAATCACTGTCGACCGGTACTCGCCACGCCATACCGCACCGCGGCGTCCATGGCGGCGGTTGAAGGTCTCGGCATAGCGACGGCCAACCGCCTGCATTGCCATGGCGACGCTCGACTCGTACGAAGGCGTGACGAGGAACTGTACCGCATCAGGCATGAGCACCCACGCATGGACCGCCAGATCGGCGACGCGCGCTGCGTCTGTCACGCAGGCGAGGAAGTACAGGTAGTCTCCTTCGTCCATGAAAGCGGGTCCCGCGAGTCCCTGCAAGATAACGTGCTGCGGTTGATCGGGGACGTAGTGCCGTGCAAGCCGTGCCATGCTGAATTAACCGGAGATCCGATGTGAGAAAGCGGTCCGACAGATATCGGACGCGGGACCGTGTGTAACGTGCTAGAGGAAATTCTATCGATCATGTCCGTGCATTTGCATCACGAACAGGCCTTTTTTATGGCCTCTGTTCGTTGATTTGCCGATCGCACCCAGTGTCTCTTATGCCAATGCTGAATTGCAGCGCCGCGCTCGGACGTTGATCGACGAACGCTTCGCATCGCAGCTCTATCCCTTGTCGAACAGACTTGAAACCCGCGAGATCGTTTTCGCGGTCAGAACCAGCAATGCACCAGCGATGCTGTAATCGACGTGATGCATAACGTCGGCCAGATGGAAAACGGATAGCGCAATGATCGGGTGGTACATCGCACGGCTTATCAGGCGTTTCATCGGTATCTCACGCTACTGTGTTTGCGCGAAGCGGTCAGTTGCTGTGCTTGAACCGATTCGTGCAAGTTGGGTGACGCGCCAGGTTTCCAGAGTCCGAGGAAGGCTTGTTGGCGAAGTACGGATGACGCCGATCCGTGATGTTCCTTCCTGTCATGAACTCTGCCCGCGGCAAGCCATTGCCGTCCTGCCCGTGCGTCGATCTTTCTTGTCCGATCGTCCACTTCTTGCCGATGCATCGCGTGCGCAGTGCGGGCGTCCACAAAGTTCGTCCTGTCATCCTGGCGAAGCGCACGTTCCGTGGTGCGCTTTTTGCCAGGCACGAGTCTTCAACGGACCCGCAAAGCGCTTCATAAGTCTCGCGAAAAACGTCAGTAAGGGAATTGTCATCAAGTGAGGTTGCGGGTATAACATGGAGCCCTTGGCCATCCTGAAGAATGAACGGCGGCAAGGTTTCTCGCCCGGGAAATCGCATTTCACGCGAGCTATCCATGGATGCAGTCTCTGAGGTTCTGCGCGCTGTTCGTCTGAGCGGCGCCGTGTTTCTGAACGGGACACTCACCGCGCCGTGGTGTCTGATCGGTCGCACCGATGCATCGCTCTGCGGCGCTTACTTGCCGCCTTCGGAGCGCGTCGTTTCTTATCATCTGATCATAGAGGGGAGTTGCTGGGCGACGCTGGCCGACGATCCCGGTTCGGCGATTCACGTCCATGCCGGCGAACTGATCGTGGTGCCTCAGGGTGAAACGCACATCATCGGCAGCGCGATCGATATCTCCCCTGTGCCGTCGGACTCGCTACTGGCCGGGCAGATGGCGACAGCACCCGGTGAAGTGATGACGCTGTCCTATGGCGGCGGGGGCGCTGTGACGCGCATCGTGTGCGGCTTTCTGGCCTGCGACGATACTTTGAGCAATCCGCTGCTCTCATCGCTGCCGCGACTGTTCAAGATCGACATGCGCCAGGATCCGCGTGCGGCATGGCTCGAGTCGTCTCTCAAACTTGCTGCCGCGGAAGCGGCCGACTCGCGCGCGGGCGGCACGATCGTGCTTGCCAGGCTATCGGAACTGCTGTTTGTCGAAGCAATCCGTAGCTGTATTGAAGCGCTACCTGATAACCAGACCGGGTGGCTCGCCGGCGTGCGTGACCGCTACGTTGGACGCGCGCTCTCGCTGCTTCATGCGCAGGCGGCGCATGCGTGGACCGTCGAGGAACTTGCGCGCAAAGTGGGCCTGTCGCGTTCCGCGTTGGCGCAACGCTTTACCGATCTTCTGGGGCAGCCGCCCATGCAATACCTCGCGAGATGGCGCATGCAGATTGCAGCGCACGAACTTCTGATCGGTAGCAAGCCGCTCAACGCCGTTGCGGAACAGATTGGCTATGAGTCGGAAGCCGCATTCAGTCGCGCGTTCAGACGCGAATTCGGCATGCCGCCGGCCGGCTGGCGCAAGAGCAAAGGAAACACGAACGGCGTGGCCACATCAGCGCAGCACGCGCAAGCTACGCGTGGCGTTGCCGCACTGCGGGATCAGTGATGCCTGCCGTGACGCGCCGCGCTGTCTCTATCCACTCAATTGTCGAGCTGTGCGACCAACGTGACGAAACGGCGTTTCAGTCATATCGTCCGGCGACTCGATCATAGAACTTCAAGACTCCCAATCGTAAATTGAGCGTGCCGGAAAGCCAGATCATCCGACTGGCTCTGCCCGGTGAATCGACACTCAACGCCAGACCGCATCGCGGTCCATATTGGGAGAACTTCAATGAACGCAATATTGCGGCTGTCCGATCGCGATCGCTACGCCCGATGCATTCGCGCTTCGAAGATGGTCAGTTGGGACATCGACCGTGACGTGATTGGAGGCCGTACCTTCGACATGTCCCAGAAGTATTTGCCGGACGGGCTGTCGCTGGTGCCGGATTTCATCATGCTCTCGGAGGCTGAGAAGCGGTTCGTCAGCCAGATTCAGGGGCGCACATACGCGAACGTGTTCGGGCTCGTCGAGCGCTTCATTAACGCCAAGGTGCTGGAAGTGAGCCGAGACTACTGGCTCGGCGATCAGGTGGCACTCGAAGCGCTCGTGCGTTTCAGCGACGAAGAGCTTAAACACCAGGCGCTGTTTCGCCGCATCGAAAAAATGATCGGCGAAACGCTGCCCGCGGGTTACCGCTTCGACGTCGATCCCGATGCGCTTGCCGCCGTGGTCCTCGGCAAGAGCACATGGGCGGTGCTGGCCATGACGCTGCATATTGAACTGTTCTCGCAAATTCACTACCGCCAGAGCATTCATCCTGACGATCAGTTATCCGAGCTGTTCAAGGATGTATTTCTGTACCACTGGAAGGAAGAAAGTCAGCACGCCATTCTCGATGAGCTGGAATGGAAGCGGCACGACGCTACGCTGACAGATGCGGCGCGCGACAACGCGGTCAACGAGTTCATCGACCTGATGATTGCGATCGACGGCATTTTGGGCGGGCAGGCGACAGCGGACTCGCGGTATTTCATCGCGAACTGCGGGCGTGCCGTCGTCGAGGCAGAAGCCATGTCGATCGAAGCGAATTTCCATCATGCCTACCGGTGGCAGTACCTCCATTCCGGTATGCATCACCCCCATTTCGCGGAAGTGCTCGATCGGCTCGTCTCCGAAGAGCAGGGGATGCGTATCCGGGCCGCACTCGCCACACTGCATTGAGCGAGCCCGAACACACACGAATCATCCAGCTAAAGGTGCGCGCGGCGAGGATCTGCGTTTCATCAGTCGAGTCCCTCGTGCTTCATGGCAAGCTGGACGGCCGGACGCGCGCGCATCAGTTCGGCAAAGTTTCGCAATTTCTCCGGCACTTCGATGCCTACCTTTTTGGCCCAGAGCAGCATCGTGAACAGATAGGCGTCCGCCACACTCGCTTCGCTGCCGAACAGGTATTCGCCCTTGAACATGGTGGCGATCAACTGGAAGCGTTGACCGAGCTTCTCGCGCGCTGCCGTTGCTTCAGCATCCGAAGTGGGCTTGAAAACACGGCTGAACTGCTTGTGGATTTCCGTCGAAATGAACGCGAGCATCTCGAGCAGGCGCAGGCTGCCGGGTTCGCTATTCGGCGCAAGGGCAGGCTTGCGCTGTGCGACCCACGAAAGAATCGCGATATTCTCGGTAAGCCGTTGACCATCATCCATTTCGAGGGTTGGGACGTAACTCTTTGGATTGATCCGATTGAACTGCTCCCCAGTCTCGGTCTCCTTGGACTTCAAGTCGACGCGAATCCTTTCGAAAGTGAGATCGGCCTCATGCATTGCGATATGGTCGGCGAGGCTGCAGGCACCAGGCGAATAGTAGAGCTTCATGATAGGGGTCCATTTTCGTGAGATGAAGTGAACCGTTTCAACGCAGCAAAGGGCGTGCCGCCGCCGTCGACACCTGGAACGAGAGTTCGACGTCGAGCGTCGATTGCGATGGATGAACTTTGGCATAATTGCCGCATCGCTGCGCCGGGCACTGTCCGTTTTGACTCGCGCCACGTCCACAAGGGTCTTTCGTCATGGTTCGCGGAGCGGCTTCAGATAGCTTGAATTAATGTAGCCATCCGAACCCGGATCGCAATCGCAGCAGGGCAGGGCGACGGCCAGCACAGGAGAGACCATGCGGTCGGAAGTGAAGTCCGGCGTGCGCCTGAGACGTTATGCAATCACGGTGACGGCCGTCATCGTTGGCCTGCTTGTCGTCGGACGCATCACGGGCATCCTGGTCAACTGGCTGTGGTTCTCTTCGATCGGCTATGGTGGCGTTTTCTGGACCATCCTCTGCGCGAGAGCGCTGCTGTTTGCCGCGGTGTTCGCAGTCTCGGCGTGCGCGATATGGCTGTCTGGGATTTTGGCGCATCGTTACGCGAGGCGCGTCGATGTCTTGCGAGCGCAATCTGTTGATCGATCGGGTCCGACGGAAGTTGCCGTTGAATTGTCTGAACTGATCGCGCCGCACGTTCCCTGGCGCTCCAGTATTGCCTGCGCCGCGGTCGTCCTGGGGTTGGTTATTGCCGCTAGCGAAGTCTCGAGCTGGGACCTCGCGCTTCGCTTCATTTATCAGGTCCCTGTTGGCGAACGCGATCCGATCTTTGACAGGGATATCGGCTTTTATCTGTTCTCGCTCCCCGCGTATGTCGCGCTCAAGAACTGGCTGCTGCAGCTAATCTTCTGGAGCGCGATCGTGGCAGGTGCTGTCTACGGGTTGCGCGGTGACATCGCGCTGGAGCGGCCACCACGCACGCTCTCGGCCGCCCCCCTCACTCATGGTTCGGCACTGCTCGGTTTGTTCTTTGCGGTGAAGGCCTGGTCGTGGTGGCTCGACCGCTTTCTGCTGCTCTATGGCGACAACGGCGTCGTGGTCGGCGCCAGCTATACCGATGTCCACGTCGAGTTGCCGGTCCTGTGGATGCTTGTCGGCCTTGCCGCGGCCTCATCCGTTGCCCTTTGGATCAACATGCGCCGACGGAGCCATCTGCAACCCGTCGTTCTCGCGCTGCTCGTATTCGGCAGTTCGTTTGTATGCGCTGTGATCTATCCATCGCTGTTTCAGCGCTTCTATGTCAAACCGAGCGAGCTGAAACTGGAAACACCCTATATCGAGCACGCTATCGCGCTAACGCGACAGGCTTACGGCCTCGCAAAGATCGAGGTTAAACCGTTTGAGGCCGAGCAGGGACTGACTCTCGATTCGCTGCAGGCCAATCGGGCGACCATCGACAACATCCGGCTATGGGATGTGCAACCGCTGATGGATACCTATGCACAGTTGCAGGAGATCAGGACTTACTACAAATTTATTTCAGTGGACATCGACCGCTATCAGCTTGACGCCGGATACAGACAGGTAATGCTGTCGGCGCGTGAACTGGAACCGGCGATGCTTCCGACCAACGCCCAAACCTGGGTGAACCTGCACCTTATCTTTACTCACGGCATCGGCGTCGTGATGTCGCCAGTCACCGAGAAATCCACCGAAGGCTTACCGTTTTTCTATCTGCACGATATTCCGCCAGTCTCCAGCGGCGGCCCGGCCATTCGCGAACCACGTCTTTATTTCGGCGAAGGCCGCCAGGACTACGTCATCGTGGACGGCAACGTAGCGGAGTTCGACTTTCCCCAACGGCCGACTAATGCCTACACGACGTATAGCGGGCGCGATGGCGTCAGCATCGGCAGTGTGGCACGCCGCAGTTTGTTCGCCTGGCAGCTCGACGATCCGAACATCCTGCTGAGCGGCTATATCACAGACAAGAGCCGGATCCTGCTTCATCGCAACATTCAGGACCGCGTGCGTACGATCGCGCCATTCCTGACTCTCGACCATGACCCCTATGTCGTCGCAAGCAATGGGCGCCTGTTCTGGATCCAGGACGCGTACACCGTCAGCCGGTGGTTTCCTTACTCCCGGCCGGGTTTTGGCGACGGCGCCAATTACATCCGAAACGCCGTCAAGGTCGTGGTCGATGCATATAACGGCACGGTCGATTTCTACGTCAGCGATCCCGCCGATCCGCTCCTGCGCACATACGAGCGCATCTTCCCGGGTTTGTTCAAGCCTTTGGACGTGATGCCACCGGAGCTGCGAAAGCATATCCGCTATCCCGAAGATCTGTTCCTGATCCAGGCGCAGCTCTACCGCGCCTATCACATGGATGCGCCGGAGATCTTCTACAACCGCGAGGATCTGTGGCAGTTTCCCCAGGAGCTGGTCGGAATGGATGGCGGAAGCACCGCCAGCACGATGCCGCCGTATTACACGATCATGCGACTCCCCGGCGACGCACGCGCCGAGTTCATCCTCATGCTGCCGATGGTGCCGAGCCAGCGCGAGAACATGATTGCCTGGCTGGCGGCGCGATGCGATGCGCCCGGGTACGGCAAGCTCATCGTGTACACCTTTCCCAAGGACAAGCTGATCTATGGGCCGTTTCAGATCGAAGCGCGGATTCAGCAGAATACCGAGATCTCGCAGCAGATCTCGTTGTGGAACCAGATGGGCTCACGCGTCATTCGCGGTCATCTCGTGGTCGTGCCGATCGAGAACTCGATCCTCTACGTTTCGCCGCTCTATTTGCGCGCGGCGTCCGGTCAGTTGCCGGAGTTGAAGCGGGTGATTGCCGCGTATGGGGACCGTGTGGTGATGGAGAGCACTCTGGATGAGGCGCTGGCGGCGCTTTTCAGTGAGACCGCACAAGCGGCATCGCCAGCCCGAGGCACCGTGGACGCTCGCGCGAGAGAGGCACTTGTCCACTATGACCGCGCCATCGAGCGACTGAAGGCGGGAGACTGGAGCGGCTTCGGCGCGGAACTGGATGCCCTCCGGCCGTTGCTCGAGGCACTCGGCGCTGGCCGTTCCGATGACCGGAAGTGACCAACGGGACGATCAATGCGGCTCGCCGAGGCAAGCGTCGGCAACATCGACGATCGGCTCGCTGTCGGCGTGAGCTTGAGGAAACCGGTCAACGCACTTGATCTGAACGTAGGTCCACCACGTTCCCGGTGGATCGTGACCCAGCCACAACACAGTGGCTGCGACCTTGGTTCGCAGCCCCCATTGGCGCCAGTCAGCACCCGTTGGCGAAAAGTTTCCGTGAATGTCCTTGTACAGGTTACGGTCCAACCCGTATCGCTTCAGATAGGGCGGGTTCATGCGCTCCTCGGGCGTAGCCGGCTCGCCACTTGCGATGCCCCCTTGCGCCAGGGCCGCGTCCCGGCGGAAATCGCTCACGGCACGGCCGACCACCGACAGCTCGAACAGCAATGCCCCGCCAACTGCCATGCAAGTCGTGACAATGCAAAGCGAGAGCGCCCAAAGCACCCGCCTTCGGGTCGTCGGTGTCTTCATCACTGTCGACCTCCTACCGGCATCGGGATTCGCCGCCATGCCCGGCGCTTCGTTCGCCATTCAAATGGCCGCTCGGCTTTGTCGCAACGGATTTGAGATGGTCGACGGCAGTCGTGTCAGACAGAGTGGCCCGCTTGCCTCGTCAGCAAGAGCCAAGCCGGTTTGCAGTCCGGTACGGGTACTTCAGGCCCTTTGTAGAAGGTCAATCGCCTTTTCGGCATCGTCCAACGAGTCGACCGCGAGATACGCAATGAACTGCGTGCCAAGTACAGCGGCCGAGACGCCGCGAAGGTTGATCCCCCCATCCGCCAACATCTGGGTCAATTGCGCGATGATGCCCAACTGGTCCAGACCCATTACACGGACGGAGTGAAGGCTCGGGGTGACGCTGAACCCCGCCTGTGTGGCGGCACGGATCGCACTTTCTCCCTGTAGCGGAGCGACAAACACGACTCCCTTACCCGCTGCCTCTGGCGTTCGACGTGCCACGACGAACTGCAAGTCGACACCAGCATCCCGCAAGACGCTTAAGACCTTCGCAAGGCCTCCCGGTTTATCGTCGATGGTAGCTGCCCAAACCTCGACCCGTTCCACGCTCAGTTCCATGGCCGTCCCTCCCAGTTCGAACCTCATTAGAAAAATCTACTTCACGAACGGCACGCGGGCAAGGACTGTCGGACTACGCGCCGCTCGGCGAGCCGCGTCCAACTTGCTGCTACTGAACATCTGTATCAAGATCAAGTCGCCTCATCACAAACAGGCGACTCTCATGACAGACGATCCCGATGGCGATCCTGCTACCGATCCCGACAAACTGAAAGGCCCAGGCGGCATGAGTTTGAGGCAGATCCACGAACAGGTTCAGAAGTCCGTCCAGCGCGACTGCGAAGCGCAGACTGCGCGCCACGCGCCCGCTCCACCGCAAAGCCGCTGGCAGCGGTGGGTTCGCTATGTATGGGGCCGTAGCGGGCGGCGCTAACCGCAGTTTGATGAGGGACGTGCTGGTCGCAGACCAGACTCGTTGCATCGTGAAGTCCGCATTGCATCCACCCGGCTACCCATTTGGGTGGTGTGCGCCCCCCGTCGTTCTGTCATTGTGAACCCGTCGTCATAACGCTAGCTGGACAGGCGAGCAAACGTCGACGCGAAGCACTGGCAGGTCACACGCAATTGAAGGGGCTTGAAATGGAAACCACATCCTCGAGCGGAAATCCTTTGATGGATCTCTCGGACAATCTGGCAGACATCGTCGCGCGAGTCGGGCGGAGTGTCGTCGCAGTACACGGCCGACATCGCATGCCGTCGAGTGGCGTAATCTGGCGACGTGGCGTCGTTGTGACGGCTGCACACACGCTCAGGCGTGAGGACGGCATCGAAGTCACTTTGACCGACGGCCGTACTGTCGCCGCAGTCCTCGCGGGCCTGGATCTGGGGTCCGACGTCGGCGTGCTGAAACTGGACGGCGTGGACCTCGACCCGATCGGTTCCGGCGACGCCCACTCACTGAAGCCGGGTCATCTTGCGCTCGCTGTCGCACGTGCGGACGATTCCGGCGTCAGCGCCGATTTTGGCGTGATCGGCAGCATAGGTGGTCCTTGGCGCACGTGGAAAGGCGGACAACTCGATGCGTTCGTGCGACTGGACGGCGGTCTGCGCCCGGGTTTCTCCGGGGCGGCCCTCGCGGACATGCGCGGGCAGGTCATCGGCATCTGCACCTCGGCACTGATGCGCGGCGCCGGCATCGTGATTCCGGGGATGACCGTGGAGCGCGTCACCGATGAACTGTTGGCTAAAGGGCGCGTCTCGCGGGGCTACCTTGGTGTCGGCACGCAGCGGGTCGGCCTGCTGGACGCCTGGGTCAATAAAATGAACCTGTCGTTCAGCAGTGGATTGCTGATCAATTCGCTTGCACCGGGCGGCCCTGCGGAGCAGGCGGGCGTGCTGATAGGCGATGTACTGATCGAACTGGACGGCAAGCCTTGCCGCGACATGGGTGACGTGAGTGCGGCGCTGGGCTCCGCAAGCATCGGGCAGCAGTTGCAAATCGCCTTGATCCGAGGCGGCGAACGCCACGCGTGTTCGGTAACGGTGGGCGAACGGCCCCAGCGGAATTCGTGCAGGTGACGTCCGGGAAGCGACCAAATGTCGGATGGACAGACGATACGGAGGGCGCCTTTACGGGTCGTAGTGATTGCGGCATCGTGGCAAGAGCGCGCAAGCCTGCAAGCGCTTGTCGAGGCGAACCCGGCACTTGAGTTCCTGGGTAGCGCGCCCGACGCCGAAAAGCTCGTCGATTGCCTCGCCGGATCGGTGCCGGATGTGGTCGTCGCCGACATCGCGCCGGAGGCGAGCGATGCGCTCAAGACGCTACTCGAACTCTCGCCCGTGTCGCCGTCGCTCGTCCTGTTGAGCGACGACCCGGACAGCGACTGGATCTTCGATGCGTTGCCCGCCGATGCGGTGGCTATCCTGCCGCGCAACGCGATGCCAGCTGAAATCGTCGTGTCCATCGAAGGCGTCGCCGCAGGCCTTTGCGTGCTGACGCCCGACATCCTCGCAAGGCTGCTGGCCGAAACAAGACCGTCGCGCCAGAAGGGATCCGGCGAACCGTTCGAAGCTTTGACGTTACGAGAGATCGAAGTGCTGGCGATGCTCGCCGACGGACTCGGCAACAAGGAGATCGCGCGGCACCTCGACATCTCGGACAACACGGTGAAATTCCACCTCTCGTCGATCTTCGGCAAACTCGGTGCGACCAACCGCACCGAAGCGGTGATGCTCGGCATGCGGCACGGATTCATCATGGTGTAGACAAGCTCGCGTTTCTCTACCCACGACACTAGACGACGTCATGCTCGAACGTTTTCCACCGAGGTGGCAATCTGCACGAACTCGACATCAGGGCGTACCCCGTAGAGACCGGTGACCCGGTCGAGCAACTCATCGGTGAAGAACGCCTTGGCTGCGTCCTCTGATTCCCAAATGTAGAAGTTCGTGGCTTCATGCTTGGCGGAATTGAGGCGGCGACTGGCACGAGAACGTCGAGCGCGCTCTGTATGCCCAGCGTCATTTCGACAGTGACAGGCAGGCTGCCGATGCCGTGCTTGATCCGCTCGAAGCGCAGATACAGGTCGGGCGCATCGAAGGCGAACGTCTGGTTGACGGCAACGCGATCCAGATCCAGTCGATCGTCCAGCGGGCGCTCAGCTACGGGCAGTTCCGCCAGGTAATCGACGAGCCACGCAATCAGCATTTCGGCCAACCCGTGTACTTCGGCGCGACGAGCTGACGTCGAAGATGTCGGTTCTTCCTTGCGGGCCACCCAGACCGTGCCGCGGTACATCGCGGATGTACCGCAACGCGAAGATCACTCGCCGGGCGCGCAGCACCTTGCTGATCCCACCTTGCGCTCGCAGATTCTCGACCGAAGAAATGTCTGCGAATACTGAAAGACCCGCGTTGGGATCGACGTACACGTCCGCTTTTCACCGCGCTACCTATTGCGCGGGCGTTGTATGTGGGGTTGTGCTAACCATAGACCACGCTGTGGCAGAAGCCGGCTCAGTTTCTGCCGCTCGACCGCATTTTCGAGCGCTCATTCGAACGACTGCTCCACTTCGTGACCCGCCGGATACTCAACGCGGACTCCTCGGCCAATGCCGATCTTGGGGCGGGCTGGATTCTACGTCGGCAATGTGATGGATTGCCGACGGTAGCGGCGTCGAGCAGCCGGGCGACAGCTTCCGGCATCGCGAACTCAATGGTCGGAATGGCGCGGTGGCATTGATATCCTCTCTCTGCCATGACTGGACCTGTTCGACGCGACAGGCTACCGAGCCGGCGAAATGCCGCTGGCTGGCGACAGTCTGCGCAGCAAGATCGACACCTATACCAACGTATCGCCGGCCTGACCACATGGATTAAGCGACGATCCCAATGTAGGGATGGTTCAATCGTTCGCCTCGGTCTATCGTTCTTCCAAGTCGGAAAGTCTCATTCCGCTGAAGAGCGACCCGAATCAGACAGCACGAGGTGAACGGTTCCATGGACAAGTTCATGAGCATGCGCATCTTCTCCCGAGTAGTCGAGGCGGGAAGCTTCAGCGTCGTTGCGGAGCATATGAGTTGCAGCAAGGGGAACGTATGGCGTGCCGTCTTGGCACTCGAAGACCAGCTGCAGACGCGGCTCCTGCAACGCACGACACGTCGGGTATCGCTGACGGAACCCGGCGAGCGCTACTACCAGAAGTGCAAGAGGATCCTGGCCGACCTCGACGATGCCGAAGCCGAAGCACGCGACGCCCACACCCGCGCGCGCGGAAGACTCCGCGCTCACTGCGTAACCGATCTCGGTCTCGGACAGTTGACGCACTTGATCATCGAATATCGCAGGCGTTTTCCTGCCGTTTCAGTGCATCTCAAGTTCCCGCCGCGTATGGCGAACCTGATCACGCAATACAACCTGAACCGTCAGACATTTATCGTCGTTGGTCAATTAAAAACGCGCTGTGTGACTTTCTTTCGCGCGTGATGGAGAACGCAAGATGCACACGATCAGATTACCTCGCATTCGGGCAGGCTATATCGTTGCCGCGTGTATTGTGGCAATTGCCGCAATGTGTGCGTCTCGAACGCCCGGTCTGATGCAGGCCATTCTCGTCGTCGGTACGAATGCGCAATTGCCGCTCGAATGCCTGGCCGCAGAGAGTCCAGAGAACGCCGAGCCCTCGCCTGTTGCTACCGTCGCCGACCGTTCCGAATGGAAGGCGCATGTCCCGACGCAAGGCCGCGCCCCGCCACGCAAATGCTAGAAGAATACAACTCTCCCGTGCGCATTCGACGCGAGCGCCGTAGCATGACTGGCTACGAGCGAAGCGTGACCAGTTTCAAGTACTGGACGTAGAGTCACCGCGCACTTCATTCACCCGTTCTCATCGATACACAAGCGGTCGCGATCGGGCTGAATTTCTGAGGTGGAGACTCGCCCCGATGACGATCACGCACGAACAAGCCATGTCGATGAGCATCCCGTCCAAGCCGCTGGCCTACGACTCTCAATGCTGCGATCTTGCCATACCTAAACCGTACAGTTTCTTTTCGTTGACGTGGGCGGTGACCTTGATAACGATACTGTCCAGTATTGTAAAACGCGGACGGGAGTAGGAGATCATGCAAGAGAGACATTTGACGATGCGCCAAATGACCCGGATCGTCATCGGCGGCGGCGGCATCGCTGGACTTCTGCTCGCGACCAGGCTGGGCAACACGCTTGGCCGCAGCGGCCGCGGTCAGGTTACGTTAATCGACAAAAGTGCAACGCATATCTGGAAGCCCATGCTGCACACCATCGCGGCAGGCACTCGCGATGTCCAGCAACAGCAGGTCATCTATCTCGCCCACG
The DNA here is from genome assembly GCF_050436205.1 of Paraburkholderia sp. MM5496-R1. Classification (NCBI taxonomy): domain Bacteria; kingdom Pseudomonadati; phylum Pseudomonadota; class Betaproteobacteria; order Burkholderiales; family Burkholderiaceae; genus Paraburkholderia; species Paraburkholderia sp. MM5496-R1. Next base: position 736,071 of record NZ_JBNDLT010000001.1, on the reverse strand, counting down.
CCCGCGACCACGGCTTCAACTATCAGCCAGGCGAAATGGAAGGCCTGGACCGCGATGCGCGGGTCGTGAAGCTGGCTGCGCTGCGTTCGCCGTCGGGGGAGGTCGTGATCGGGCCGCGCGCGGTCGAATACGATGTGCTGATTCTTGCGTTAGGGAGTCGCGCCAACGACTTCGGCACACCAGGCGTACTTGATCATTGCCATTTCATTGACAGCCAGGCACAGGCTGAAGTCTTCAACGAAGCATTGCGAATCCGTATATTCCGGAGCGTTGTGACGAATAGCCCGTTGCGCGTGTCTATCGTCGGCGCCGGAGCGACCGGCGTCGAACTGGCTGCGGAGTTGAGTCGCTTGCTCGAAGTGGCGTCGAGTTACGGCGACCCCGGCATCCGCTCACGTCTGCAGCTCACCCTTTATGAAAGCGCACCGCGCGTACTGGCGGCATTTCCGCCGGCGGTGTCGGAGTCCAGCGAGGCACAGTTACGGCATATCGGCTTCTCGGTACGAACGGGCACGCGAGTGACCGCCGCCGAACCCGATGGACTCCGGTTGGGCGACGGCAGTAAGCAACCGGCGGATTTGATGGTATGGGCGGCGGGCGTCAAGGCCTCTGATTTTCTAAGCAAACTGGATGGGATCGAGAGCAATCGTTCCAATCAGATCGCCGTCAGGCCAACCCTGCAGGCACAGGACGACGACACACTATTCGCCCTCGGCGACTGCTCGACGTTGACGCTCGCCGGCAATGAACGCCCTCTCGCACCCACGGCGCAAGTCGCCACGCAACAGGCACAACACCTCGCGAAGCACTTGCCGGACTGGCTCGGCGGGGGATCATTGCCCGACTTTGCATTTCACGACTTCGGCGCGCTCGTGTCGCTGAGCGACTACAACGCTTTTGGGACGCTCGGGCAGTTCGGATTCTTCCGCGGCGGGTTTATCAAGGGCCGATTCGCGCAGCTCAGTCACGCCATGCTCTATCGACAACATCAGCAGGCTTTGCACGGTTTCGGCAAGGCCATGATGCTGTGGACTGCCGAGCGGATTAACGGTTTCGTGCAGCCGAAGATACGGCTGAGCTGAGCGCCACCTCGCTTTTGACGGGAGTACTGCCATGGATCAATGCGTGACGGCCGACACTGCATGGCAGCGCACAGTCGGCCAACTCGATTTGGGATGCGCGCAACAATTGACGGCTCGGGTCAGGAATATAGTTGATTCGGGTGGATCGAGCCGTCTGCCGGTCAAGAATGGCGACGTTGCGATCGCGCTGCTCGATCGACCCAGTCCACGAACGGCCACGGTATCGTGGAGCGACCCTCGATGTTGCAAGTACGGCGAACAGCTTTGGCGCCTTGCTACAGCGAATCGATCGGGTATATGCGCTTTGAGCGGACAAGGCATCGCCGCAGGCGATGTAATCTACCGCCCCGCAAAGGTCGAGCCGCCTCCCGCAAACGCGGCTGCCATGATGCTCGCAACGTTAGTCGAGCTCGCCTTTACCGATCCATCCTGTTAGTTTTCGCGGGCATGTTTCGCTGTTGATCCTTCCCGGATCAACACTGCGCGACAGCGCAGTTGCTGCCCGCGATCGATCAGTCAACTTGTATCCTCGAGCCACATACAGGACGTCGCCGATGCGCGCGAATGTCGCTTAAGGAAGGTCTGCACAACCCGCTTTTGAAGCATTACCTTTCACATCAAGCGCAGCCTCGGCCTTCAGATCTTTGTTGGCGAGTTGATTGCCATGGTCTTTCCGCGCGCCGGAGCGCTCCAACCCGACATGTGATCTTCATCGGCCCGGTGTTTCAAACTTTGCGCAAAGCTCTACGCGCCATCCATAAATTGCCCAAAGCAAACAGCGTAGTGATCTGGGCGGTGTTCTTCATCAAACCACGATAGCGGGTCTTCATGTAACCGAACTGTCGCTTGAGGATGCGAAACGGGTGTTCGACCTTGGCCCGAATACCCGCCTTCAGGCGCTCGATCTGATCATAGATCGCGTCCAACGAGTCGCTCAGATCCAGTTTCCTGCGCTTTGCCGGTCGCATCGCCACATGCCAACGAACCGCGTTAGTCTCACAACGCTTTTCGATACCCTGATAACCGGCGTCCGCATACACGTCCGTTTCCTCACCATGCAGCAACGCCTGGGCTACGGTGATGTCGTGAACATTGGCCGCCGTTCCAATGACCGTATGGACCAGGCCCGAGTCGGCGTCCACGCCGACATGCATTTTCATCCCGAAGTACCAGTTGCCACCTTTCGGCGTGGATTGCATTTCCGGATCGCGCGTGCCGGAGCCATTCTTTGTCGAACTGGGCGCGGCAATCAGGGTGGCGTCGACTGCCGACCCAGCCTTAAGCATCAGGCCTTTCTCCGTCAGGATTTCATTGACCAGCGCCAGCATTTGCGCCGCCAGTCCGTGCGTTTCCAGCAGGTGGCGGAACCGGAGAATCGTGCTTTCATCCGGCAAGCGAACCATCCCGCCGTCGAGACCCGCGAACTCTCGATAAAGCGGCACGTCATAGAGTGCCTCTTCCATAGCAGGGTCTGATAGACCGAACCATTGTTGCATGAAATGAATCTGCAGCATCGTTGCAATCGGGAATGGCGGCCGACCGGTTTTGCCCGTGAGATAGTGCGGCTCGATTAGCGCAATCAGCTTCAACCAGGGCACAACGCGTTGCATCTCATCGAGAAATTCCCGCTTGTGCAGTCTTCAGTGTGTTGCATCCACCGGTTGAATCCGACCCCCGCCACCTGCCGGACGAAGATCGCCGGATGGCCGCTCATCGGACGCTCACGTTGCAGATAGTCAGCGAGTGCCTGCCCGGTTTCCATCGGCAGCGTAGTACGTCCTGCCGCAGCGACTTTGTGCCCCTCAACGTCGCTGTGCCTGCGCGCCAGTCGACGTCGCTGATCATGAGTTGCGCGATTTCGGCAGAACGCAGCCCCATGTCCAGCGCCAGACGGACAATCGCATAGCTACGCTTCGGCCAGCGGCGAGCGCCTGCAACCGCGCCCAGGAGGTACTCAACTTCCTCTGGCGCGAGCGCGCGTGGCAGCGATACGAGCTTCCAATGGACGGGATTCAGTATGACGGCGCTGAGCTTGCAGACCTGGTCACCGCACGTCGCCCGGTAACGCAAATAACTGCGTAAGGTACAAGCCAGTTGAGAAGCATAGGAGGCCGAGCCTCCGGCCCCTAACTGTGACGAAAGGAACCGACGAATATCGTCAGGGCGCAGCTTTCTCGGATCGACTGCGCGCCGCTCGAAATTCTGTCGCAAGAACAAACCGACTATGCGGAGTTGATTACTCCGTGTTGTGGCTGCCAGTCTACAAGACCGGGCCCTGGCTTCGTGCAAACTCGTTGGCTTCATAACGGTCCCCTGAAATGGAACCGTTACTCCAGATCAACGCTGAAATTATGTCGAGTTCCCAGCTGAACCGCCTGCTGCCGGCCCCTTGTTTGCCGGGCCTTGTCGGCAATCGGCTCGGCTACTTCCCATAATCAACGACTTTGCATAGTTGGCCAATGCCGACCTTGGGGCGGGCTGGATTCTACGTCGGCAATGTGACGGATTGCCGACGGTAGCGGCGTCGAGCAGCCGGGCGACAGCTTCCGGCATCGCGAACTCACACTCCCGACCCGAAGCAGTCCATCGGCCAGTATCTCTGACAGGCTGCTTTCCGCGCGCGAACAGACGCCGGGACAAGAACCCGATAGCTGTGGCATGGGCTATCTGCCGTGCCAGCCGTACTATTTCGATCGTAGGCGGCGGCCCTTGGTGTTGGAGCAACCAAAACGCGAAAATTTGCATCCTTTCGAATCAACGGGTTACGCCGGTCCACGACGAATAAGCTGAGACACGCACAGCCATAAATCGAGAATTTGCCACGCTGGCGTCGGCGACCTCAAAATGCCGGATTCGAAAACCAAACGGGTTCCCATCGGAAATGGCATTGGCGTTTCGCAGAATCGCCGTTCAGAAATAACATTTCATATGTTACTACCCCGCCAATCGAATGCCACGCCGGCGACGCCTGACCAGACGGTCCGATTGGCCGGTTTATTGTTCCAGAAAGGACGCTACCGTATCCCAGTTGTCGTTCTCAAAAGCGGGCGCGACCTTGTCGATTTCATCATCACCCATTCCCACGGCCGGGGACCGGGCGAGTCGTTTCCAGTCGTTCAGGGCAGCCATCATCCGGGTCAGGATTGCATGAGCGTCGTCATCGGACACGCCAAAGTATGCCGCTGCATCCAGCGCCTCCTGGATATCTCCGGTTTCACCGGTCGCTTCGGTCACGGCGGTTTTCAGGATGGGTTCCTTGTCGGGGAACGGGTTCACGTCAAACAGCGGGGCGAGCCGCCACTGACCCCCGCCGCTGTGCAGGAAGCCGTGGTTGTGCATGTGGTCATCCACGTTGGTGATGAGCATGCTGAAGCAGATGCGCGCCCAAAGCTCCTGCTTGTCTTCGAGGGGTCTCGGGGAGAACCGGTCAATGGCCTCCGCAATCTGCGTGTATGCGCCATCTTCCCTGGAATCCAGCTGCAGCAGCGAGGCCGCAGACAGGTAAGGGATGCGACCGCCAGCCCGGGGTCGGTCAAACCGCACGATAAGCGCGACAGCCTGGGTGCCAGACATGATGACTTCGGCCTCGGATGCATTCAGGCCCGCCTCTTTCGCGAGCAACAGCGCCAGCACCTCACCGCGCGCCACGTCACGCGTATCACTCACGCTCGGAAACTTGGCGATGGTCAGGGTGCCGTCGGCCGTCAGGACCGTTGCTTTGGGTCGCATACCGCCGAGCGAGGTGCCGCGCCCTTTCAGATACGCGAGGTCCGTCGCCGTTTCCTTGCCGGATTCGACCGCTTTCGACGCCTGAATCAAGGTCTGCAGCGGGACCTCGTGAGTTCCTTCAGGCAAGTTGTCGTCATGGGGCACATCGAGGAAGGGGCTGTCGGCATTGTCCCTAAAGCGCAGTGCGCCAATGCGGCTGGAATCCAGCACCCCCAGCAAATAGTCCAGGTCTGACAGCTGTGCGGAACCGGCGTCTCGGCCGGCGTCTTTTTCAGCCTTGCGCCGTTGGGCATGGGCGCGGTTAATGACACGGCGTCCCCAGCCATCAGGCTCAGTATCGGCAATGGCACCCGCAAAGGTAGAAGTCTCCTTGCTTCCCGTGCGGTATTGAAAGTCGGTGCTCAGGGGGAGGTCCGGAGACAGTGCGAAGCAATCTGGATTACTGAGCCAGGCGGGGGAGTACCGGAACGCCGAGACCTCTTTTTGCCCCTGTCTGGAAAATTGCAGTTCGCCCACTTCCAGTCCCGTATCGCCCAGATAGACGAGCAGCGTCCGCGTTGTGCTGGTTTTTGCTTTTTTTGTCGTTGCCATTACAGGGCTCCACTGTCCGGGTTGGTTTTGCGTACCCGGATGCGTTTGGCTACCGCCTTGTTCATGAGCGCTAGGCCGAGCGCATCATTGGTGGTGTTCAGGGCCTTGTTGAGCTCGGGGAGGAGGTTCAGGATGTTCAGGACCCGAACCACAGCGCCCCACGACACTCCGGGGTCGCCCTGTTCCAGCCGGTAGAGCGTCTTTTTTGAGATGCCCGCCCGCTCCGCCATGGATGACGTAGAAAGCCCCCGGCGTCGGCGGGCCAGCGCAAGGTCATCTCCGGCAGCAACCAGCGCACGCTCGACCGGTAAGGGCATCGGACTTTCGGTGAAGCGGCCGGAAGGTTTGGGTGTCGCCGCTGTTTTTGGTTTATCGGTCATATCTGAACCCTTAACATGTTAATACGTCATATTTGACCACTGTACGACATCCCTCATGTGGACGCCAGTGCGATGTTGGAAACGGTCAGATATGGGCCAATATTTCACTTAAGAGGTCATATTTGGCTCGTTATCTTGGAATCAGGCGCGTGAAGGGGCCGGAGGCTCCCTGTTGAAAAACGCCCACCCAACCGTGAGCGCGACATCATGTTCCTGTCGAGGGTGGCCGACCCCGAGCGCTGCCACGCGCTTTCAGGGAACGCCTATGACCAGCGTTTCAACGTCGCGGCGAGTCGTGCGCGCGGGCTGGACCTTCTGGCGATGCTTCGCGTCGACGTGGTGTCTGCGCAAGGAGAAATCTTCGAGGAGCTGATTGAGCGACTCACGAGCATGGGCATCGAGCCTCTAGGTCGCGAACATCGTCTGACTTAGAGCTCTGCATGTCTGAGAATCGCCCAAATGTGTACCCTATTAAAAAAAGACCCATAAATTTCTCAACTTACGGGTCCTAGATTCTCAGGTTATGCGTCTACCTACATTTGGCATCCGCCGTCTAACCGCTTATCGTAAAGGCGGAATGTTCCGCCACGATTTTCAGCAGAAAGTCCATCACTGCCCGTACTTGCGGCGAACGCCGCAAATCCCGATGCACAGCCATCCAGATATCACGCGAAAACCGTTCGCCGTCGTATGCGACGCGTTGTAGATTCGCATCGGTATCTGCCAGGAAGCACGGGAGGCCAGCCACGCCGGCGCCTGCTCGGGTCGCTGCAAGGTGGCCCGTGATATCGCTGATTTCGCAAGCAATAGGTCGTCCTCTTGCAACGCTCATCAACCACTTCTGCTGTGGCATGTCCGCGAATCCGGCATCGTAGACGATGAATTCCCATGCAGATGGATTGTGCAGGTGCGGATAGTCCCTGCTCGCGTATAGGTCGAACGGCATACGCCCTAGCTTGCGTACGACGCTGGTCGCTTCCTCCGGACGGACCAGCCTTAAGGCGATATCCGCCTCCCTTCGGCTAAGGGAAACCTGTCGTGCCTGGCCAGAAACAGACAACTGGACGCCGGGATTTGCAAGCCGGAATTCCGCCAGATGCTTCACCAGAAAACTGGCCACTAGTACCGGCGGTGCGCTCAGCGTGACTTTTCCGCTTAGCGGGGAAAGGCTGGCATCAAGGAACCGTTCAATCGCGTACGCGTTCTCTTCCATTCCCTGCGCCAGTTCGAACACGCGCTGTCCAGCGAGAGTGAGTTTGCAGGCCCTGGGGAGCCGTTCGACAAGGCGCGTCTTGACCTCGTCCTCGAGTGCGCTCAAGCGTCGGCTCACCGTCGCGTGATCAACCTTCAGATCGCGCGCGGCCCCTGACAACGTACCAATGCGGGCGACAGCCAGGAAATGACGAATATTTTCCCAATCGAACATCTGTGCAATTTCTCAAGGATAGTGTGCGGTTTTGGGGAATATTCGCACAAAGGCGACATGCCTACCATGAGACTCGTTCAGTCGATAAGGGTGATTCCAGATGAGCATGTCTATGAGCCGCGATCAACGCGGCACTCTCGCCGCCGCAGGGCTGGGCTTTGTCGTTGTTTTGCTTGATGTCAGCGTTGTCAACGTCGCTCTTGACGCTTTGCGAGCCCGTTTCACCACGGACGTGACCGGCCTGCAATGGGTTGTCAACGCGTACACGCTGGCATTCGCGTCGCTGCTTCTCACCACGGGCGCCTTAGGTGATCGCTTCGGCGCAAAGCGAATCTTCACTGCTGGATTCGCCGTCTTTACTGTGGCATCGATTGCATGTGGGATCGCGTACTCGTTGCCGATTCTTGTGGCTGCACGCGTCGTACAGGGCATGGGCGCTGCGCTGTTGGTGCCCAATTCGCTGGCTATGCTGCGCCAGGCGTTCCCTGATACGGAGCAAAGAGGCCGAGCGGTGGGCTGGTGGGGAGCTGCAGGCGGAATTGCACTTGCAGCAGGACCTGTGCTAGGTGGGCTGCTGGTGACTCACGTGGGCTGGCGCAGCATTTTTCTGATTAACCTGCCGATCGGAATTGCAGGCGTGAGCCTTACTCTCCGTCATGCGGCGACAGCCGCACGGGCGCATAGCCGAAGCATTGACCTTGCCGGCCAGGTGGCGGCCATTCTGGCGCTCGTCGCTCTGACCGTGTGCCTCACGGAAGCGGCCCGGTTTGGATGGCATCATCCGTTGGTCTATGGTGCGCTACAGTTCTCCGTTGTTGCCGCCTGGGCGTTTCTGTGGCTTGAGTCACGCCATACGGCACCCATGCTCCCATTGGCTCTTTTTCGAACGACTACGTTCTCCGCAGCCTCGGCCGCCGGCGTCATCGTGAACTTTGCCTACTACGGTTTGATCTTTGTTTTTAGTCTCTTCTTTCAGATAGAGCAGCAGTTATCAGCTCAGTGGACTGGCCTCGCGTTTTTGCCCATGACCGTCGTTCTGATGGCAGTGAATATCCTGGCGGGTCGGCTGCTCAACCGCGTCGGCGCAAAGAAACTCATGATTGCCGGCATGCTGATTGCCGCGTCGGGTTATCTGCTGCTGTTGCCGGTTCGCATAGACGGCTCGTACTGGATGCTGGTCGTGCCAATGCTCATAGCCGCAAGCGGCATTGCCTTAATGGTGCCGACCATGACAAACGTCACGCTGTCATCCGTGGATGCTTCCCGCTCGGGTATCGCGTCAGGAGTGCTCAACTCGGCGAGGCAGGTAGGCGGCATGCTCGGGGTGGCGGTGTTCGGGTTTTTCGTACGCGATACCCGTCCTGATGCATTTATGCAAGGTATGCATCTTTCCATCATGACCGCTGCGGTGCTCCTGCTGTGCGGCAGCGTGATGTGCCTGTACGGAATCAGAACGCCACGGCCCGTGCACATTGAGAACACTTCCAGGATTCTGGCCTCTGACAGATAAGACCCGATTCTTCAGGTGTGCAGTCGCGCGTTAACCGCAATGGCTCATGTATGCCTGTAAGCAGACACGCTGGATTTTAGCTGAATGCCCGTTGATGGCCGGAGCGAACATTGAAACAGAACTTGCCGTCTGCATCGCGACACAGGGATTGCATTGGTCGCTAGCGACATGCCGGTCCCGTCGCGGACTTCGCAACCCGTCACCTCGCCCGTGCGGTAAGGCGCGCAATCATCCGATCAGCCATTGTGCGATCGATGACTGCGAATGAGCGGCTGGTGCGCTCATAGGCGTACATGGCGCCCGTCGCGATGTCGAACCACCAGCCGCTCAATACGAGTGCCCCGGCAGTGACCTGCTGGCGGACGATCGGGTAGGTCATCAGGTGCTCGAGTTGCACGAGTACGTTGAGTTGCGACAATTGATCGTGTGCTTTCAAGCTGTCGTCGAGCGGACCTTCCTGTTCAAGGCGAAACGCTGCGTTGTTGGCGTGGCATAGCCATTTATCGAGGTTTGGTGATTTCAGCTTGGCGTGCCTGGAGAATACGGCCTTCATCGCGCCGCACTCCGAATGTCCACACACGACAATATTCGCGACTTTCAACACCAGCACGGCATATTCGATCGCGCTTGCCTCGGAAAGATCTCCGGTAGAGACGCCCTCCGCAGTCGCCGGTGGTATCAGATTGCCGACGTTGCGCATTGTAAAGAGATCGCCGGGATGGGTTGATGCAAGCAGATCCGGCACGACCCGGCTGTCCGAGCACGTTATGAAGAGCGCATCAGGTGTCTGCGCGAGCGCGAGTTTGCTGAACTGCTGCACGTATTGCGGCAGCATTTTCTCCCGGAATTCAACGATGCCCATGATGAGTTTTCGCATGGTTTGCCTCTCAAAGGACGGGTTGCCTTGCTGTCGAGCTTTCCGAGCCTCCAAGCCCTTGCGAGTCGGGGATACGGGCCAGCGCCAGGTCCTCCGGAAATGGATGCTTCGAGCCGATCGCGCGGTCCAGCAGGGTCAGCTCGACACGCAAGGCGTCGTGACGATGCTCCGGCAAGCATTGAAGGAGATTCTCTATCGCCGCGCGCTGACGCCGCGCGATCTGAATGCTGCCCGCGCCGTACTGACGTATCTCGCGGAAACTGATATGCACGAAATCTTCCCAGTTCGGCGTTCGATAGATGACGCGCACAAGTCCGGACTTATCCGTCATCTCTTCGGAGTACAAAGACCGTTTTCCGACGACACGCAACAGCCGCTGCAACTGATCGATGGCCAACACGGCCGTAGTTGGATCGTTGATCGCAGCCGACAACGCTTTCAGCGCAATATCAACAAGGATGCGAAACGCGAACATAGGATCCTGTTCCATCGTGCGTTCAGTCCCGAAAGCAACCAGTGTACGCAGCCGGTTTTCATCGATTGCGTCAGAGTCTCCGTACAAGTAAAACAAGGGTTCGTCCACCGCGACAAAGTCGCCGACTTGCGGCACGAATTCGATAACCGAGTTAGTGCGCCTCGCCTTGGCGACAAGTCTTTCGAGATTCACGGCCAGAACGATGCCGGATGTACCGCTATGGCGAACAATGCGGCCAGGGACGCCTCGCTCGTGGTCAAGTCTCGGCGGGGTGGTCCGGCCCGTCGCTGGGTCGGGATAGACGCTTTCGATGACCGCGATCCCATGCTCCCCAACCCGAGCCACGAGGCTTACTGGACGCAGGCATTTCGCCGCATAATCAATCAGGAAAAGGAATGCGACGACAGACGCGAATCCGAATAGCGCTGCAATGAATACCTGAAGCTGGTGCACCTCGCTATCACCCATCCAGCCCAGGGTTCTGTTGGCGAACAGAAGCGTGAATACGAACAATCCCGAGATGCTGCGGATCACGTTATCGCGCAGCAAGGTCGTCGCGATGATCCGCGGGGTATATTGACCGCCAGCGACCTGGATTGCGACGAGCAGCGAACCGAAGGTAAACACCAGAAACGCCAGGTCTGCGGAAACGATGTCGCCGACAAGTGACCGCGCTCCAGTCATGGACAGCGCAAAAAGGCCAGTTTTCGGATCGAGGATGTCGTGTCCGATCATCCACCTTCCCAGCATTTCAGTGAGCGGCTTTACCACGGCATAGATCGCCACCGCGACGAGCGGTACCGTCCACAGGGAAGATCTGAGGTAACTCTTCAAGCTGTACCAGCGGTTCCAGTCCATGTTTGCGCTCTTCCTACGATTCATGCGGCAGCGGAGGCCGAAACGTTCGCGGTTCGCCTTTGACGATGCACGTGACCTTCAGGTCGGTCAATCAGACTTTGGTCCGATAGGTCGAGGACATAGAGTTTCGGGAATCGCGTCTCGATCGATTGCGGATTTTCGATGCCTGTCTATCGCGCCATCGCGGGCAGCGCGTCTTCGACGACGGGCGCGCCTGCCGGCGCGTTTTCGGCAGTGACATCGGCCGCCACGTGGGCCAGCTTCATCAGACGCGGCTGAAGCAGCAGCGCGACGAGACCACTCCAGCCGGTCTGGTGCGAAGCGCCGACGCCACGTCCGCTGTCGCCGTGAAAGTACTCGTGGAACAGCACGAGATCAGACGAGCGCGGGTCGGCCTGCAACTGCGGATAAGCTGCCATCACGGGCCGCACGCCGTGCTCGTCCTTGAGAAAGAGGGTAGTGACACGCCGCGCGAGACCGTCGGCGATCTCGCTGAGCGAGCACCGGTTGCCCGATCCCGTTGGATATTCGATGCGGAATTCGTCGCCGTAGTAGCGATGGAATTCATACAGCGATTCGATCAGCAGATAGTTGACGGGCATCCACACGGGCCCGCGCCAGTTCGAATTGCCGCCGAATACGCGCGAATCCGATTCGGCCGGCTGATACGCGATGCAGACATGCGCGCCGCCATGATCGAACTCGTACGGTGTATCGCGATGCACGCGTGACAGCGCGCGCACGCCGTGATCGGACAGAAATTCGTCTTCGTCGAGCGCGCGGCGCAGCAGTGCCGTCATCCGGTATCCGCGCAGTAGCGAGAGCAGCGTGGTGTTGCCTTTGCCGGGTTCGGTCCAACGCGATACGAGTTTGGCCAGATTGGGCCGGTGATCGAGAAACCACGCGAGCCGTTCTCGCAGGCCCGGCAGGTGGCCGTATATGCGTTCTTCGAGCACATGCACGGCGAACAACGGAATCAGGCCGACGATCGAGCGAACGCGCATCGGCACACGGGTTCCGTCTGGAAGATGCAGTACGTCATAAAAGAATTCGTCGTGTCCGTCCCATAGCCCAGTTCTGCAACCTTCGCTGCAACCGACGGCTTCTGCGATATACAGGAAATGCTCGAAAAACTTCACCGCGATTTCGACGTACGCGTTGTTCGTCATCGCGAGCTCGAGTCCGATCTGCATCAGGTCGAGCGCATACGAGGCCATCCAGGCGGTGCCGTCCGCCTGGTCGATGCGGCCGCCCGTCGGCAGCGGGGAAGAGCGGTCGAAGATGCCGACGTTGTCTAGCCCGAGAAAGCCGCCCTGGAAGATGTTGCGGTCCTCTGCATCCTTGCGGTTGACCCACCACGAAAAGTTCAGCAGCAACTTGTGGAACATCACCTCGAGAAACTTGTGGTCACCGACGCCCGTGACTTCGCGGTCGAGTTCGTACACGCGCCACGTCGCCCATGCATGAACGGGCGGATTCGCGTCGCCGAATGCCCATTCGTAGGCGGGCAACTGCCCGTTCGGATGCATGTACCGTTCCTTCACGAGCAACAGCAGCTGTTTCTTCGCGAAGTCGGGGTCCACCATCGCGAACGCGGCCGCATGAAACGCGAGATCCCAGGACGCGTACCACGGGTACTCCCACTTGTCCGGCATCGATACGACGTCGCCGTTGCACATATGCCGCCAGTCGGCGTTGCGCCCGTGCCGGCGTCCTTTCGGCGGCTTCGGCTGACCGGGGTCGCCGTCGTGCCAGCGCGTCACGTCGAACTGGTAATACTGCTTCGTCCATAGCATGCCGGCGAGCGCCTGGCGTTGCACGAGCCGCGCATCGGCGTCGCTGATGTCGTGCTGGAGCGCGGCGTAAAACTCATCGGCCTCCGCGATCCGGCGCGCGAACAGCGCTTCGAAGTCGAGCGGCACGTCGTCGCACGTGATGTCCGGTAGTGCCGCCGGACACCAGCGCAGATATAGCACCGCGCGCTCGTGCGGCGCGAGCGACAGGGCCACATGCGCGGCGGCGCGCGTGCCCGCGTCGCGGCGTATTGCGTGCTCGTCGCCATCGACGAGGTAATCGTTGAAGCCATCCTTGAACGGGCCTGCGCCGGCGATGCCGAAAAGGCGGCGGACGTTGGTTTCGTTTTCGCAGAACAGCCATTCGATCGGCTGCGGCGCCGAGGCCGTGACGATCATCGTGCCCAGCGCGGGATTGTGCGCGATCACGCGCGCGCCCTCGGCGGACTCCGGCTCGAGCGTGAGCGACGGCTTGCCGGGCTTGCCTGACCACGCCCAGCGGTTGCGCGCCCAGAAGAGCGGCAGCACATGGAGTGGCGCGTGCTGATCCGCGCGATTTTCGACGGTTACGCGCATCACGATGTCGTCGGGTGTGTGCTTCGCGTACTCGATCCAGACGTCGAAATAGCGATCGTTGTCGAACACGCCCGTATCGAGGATTTCGTATTCGGGCTGATCGGCGCCGCGCCGGCCGTTTTCCTCGATCAGGTCCTGATACGGGTACGCATCGTGGGGGTATTTGTACAGCATCTTCATGTACGAGTGCGTCGGCGTGCCATCGACGTAGAAGTAAAGCTCCTTCACGTCCTCGCCGTGATTGCCCTGCGCATTGGTCAAGCCAAACAGCCGCTCCTTCAGGATGGGGTCGCGCCCGTTCCAGAGCGCGAGCGACACGCACCAGTCGAGTGGGTCGTTGCCGAATCCGGCAATGCCGTCCTCGCCCCAGCGGTACATGCGGCTGCGCGCATGCTCGTGGGGGAAATACTCCCATGCGGTTCCGTAGTCGCTGTAGTCTTCGCGAACGGTGCCCCACTGCCGGTCGCTCAGATAAGGCCCCCAGCGGCGCCAGCAGTCGAGGTCCTGGCCATGCAGACGGAACCCTTCCTTCGAATGGAGCAGATCGTTTGCGCGTAGCGATGACATGTGACCTCCCAAACCGGGATCGACCGTCGAACACGTTCAGTGCGTGAGTCCCCGCCCATCCCGTCACGCGTGCGGCGCCGGGCGGTATCTGGATGATAGGCGTCGTTTAGACTTATCGAGGTCGGAGGCCGCCTCGCTCCTGGTTTCATCTGACGTTTTCTTTCGCTATATCCGCGCTGCATCGCTGATCGTAAGGAACTGGAAATGAATCAAAAACCGCGTGGCCTCGACAATGGCCTGACGAACTACGGTGATCAAGATTTCGCGCGCTATCTGCGCCGGTCGTTTGCCAATTCGATGGGCTACACCGGTGAATCGCTCGACAAGCCGATCGTCGGGATCTGCACCTCGGAGAGCGGTTTCAATAACTGCCATCGCCACTTTCCCGAAATGATCAAGGCGGTCGAACGGGGCGTGCTCGCGGCGGGCGCATTGCCGATCGTATTTCCGGTGATGTCGCTTGGCGAGGTCTTCCTTTCGCCGACTTCGCTGGTCTATCGCAATCTGATGGCGATGGCCGTCGAGGAAATGATTCGTGCCCAGCCGATGGATGCAGTGGTGATGCTCGGCGGATGCGACAAAACCGTGCCGGCGATGTTGATGGGCGCGATCTCCGCGGAGCGGCCCGCCGCAATGGTGGTGGCCGGTCCGATGATGACCGGGCGACATCGCGGCGAGCGGCTTGGCGCGTGCACGGACTGCCGGCGCTTCTGGTCGAATTTCCGCGCGGGGAAAGTCTCGGCGCAGGAGATCAGGCAAGTGGAGGGGCGTCTGGCAGTCACGGCGGGAACGTGTGCGGTCATGGGCACGGCGTCGACCATGGCGCTGATCGCGGAAACGCTGGGCATGATGCTGCCCGGTTCGGCGGCGATTCCGGCCGTGCACGCGGATCGTCTGCGCAATTGCGAAGAAACCGGAGCACTGGTTGCGCGCATGGCCCTCAATGGCGGACCGAAACCGGCCGAGATCGTGACGCCTGCGTCGGTGCGCAATGCCTTGCGGGTGCTGCTCGCGGTCTCCGGTTCGACCAACGCCGTGATTCATCTGGCGGCGATTGCCGGTCGTATCGGACTGAAGATCGATTACGACGAGTTCAACCGGCTGTCTGATGAAACGCCCGTACTCGTGGATCTCAAGCCGGTAGGCAACGGTTACATGGAGGATTTCCATGCAGCCGGCGGGCTGGAGGGCGTTCTGCGCGGACTGATGCCCCAACTCGATCTGACCTGTCGCGATATCGCCGGGCAGAGTCTCGAGGAGCGTTTGAACAGGCCGCTTGCCGATCCGATCGATACGGCCGTGATCCGCTCGACGGAGAAACCGGTCAGTCCCGATGGCGGGCTGATTGTTCTGAACGGGAGTCTGGCGCCCGGCGGTGCGGTTCTGAAGCGCGCCGCCGCTACTCCCGAACTGCTCGAACACGAAGGGCGTGCCGTGGTATTTACCTCGCTCGAAGATCTGGCCGCGCGCATCGACGACCCCAGTCTGGACGTTCGCGCGGACGACGTTCTCGTATTGCAGAACGCGGGGCCGCGCAGTGCTTCAGGCATGCCCGAGGCCGGCTATCTGCCGATCCCGCAGAAACTTGCACGGGCGGGGGTGAAGGACATGGTGAGGATTTCCGATGCGCGCATGTCGGGCACGGCGTACGGGACCATCGTGCTTCACGTGACGCCAGAAGCGGCGCTCGGTGGCCCGCTGGCAGTGGTGCGCAACGGCGATCGGATCCGGCTCTCGGCGCGGGACAAGCGGATCGATCTACTGGTCGACGAGGTCGAACTGGCGCGTCGTGCCGCTGAGATTCGTCCGGCGCAAGGGATGTATGCGCGCGGTTACCAGCGGCTCTATCACGATCACGTGCTCTCTGCCGCGGCAGGGTGCGACTTTGATTTCCTCACCGCGTTTCCTTCCGAAGAGCTTAAGTAGCGGGTGCTTTTTCAACTCCCTGACCGAAGTGCCCGCGCGACTCGATCTGTTCGGCGCCTGATCAAGCGCAAACGACGAAGACTTCATCCCTCACCGGAGGTGTCGTCGAAGATTGCGGATTGCCTGGGCCACGGTGTTTCGAGGCGACCCAGCAGATCACCCCTTCAGCGAATTTTTGAGAACGTCTTCATCCCATTCAAAAGCGGCCGTTCCGGCTCGCTTAAAGGGGCGAGGCCCGGCTTGGGCCGAGTATGGCGAGGATGACATTGGTGAGTTCGAGCATCGCCGAATGATATTCCGCGGGCAGGGGCACGTCGTCCATCAGGGACATGGCTTCTTCAATGCCCTGCCGGAATGACGTGGCGACCTTGGCGCGCTGCTGCGTCGTCAGGTGTGGTGAGGCTGCATCAAGAAACGTGCCGAGAACCATCGCCCGCGCGCCAAGCACGCTCATTTCCCTCGTGTTGGCGGTCACAAGTTTGCACATTCGGTGAAGCGCGTCGTTCGCATTGTCCAATTTTCAGATCCGCTCAGAATGCCTGCCAGTGCTCCGGACTGCTGCCGGTCGCAACCAGTGTGGTCGTGTCTGCGGTAACCAGGGGCGCCGTCTCCAGCTTTTTCAACGCTGGAGGACGTGACGCGCGAGCCTTCGGTGCCGGCCGACGCGGTTCGCTCCGCGGAGCCATCACGCGTGACGCGGAGGCGTCCCGGTCGGCAACCTTGAAGACTGCCACTGCGTCACGCAACGCTTGGGCCTGCTGGGCCAGCGACTGCGCCGCGGCCGAGGCTTCCTCGACCAGCGCGGCGTTTTGCTGGGTCGCCTCGTCCATCTGCGTGACGGCCGTATTGACCTGCCCGATGCCGGTGCTCTGTTCTTCCGATGCTGCCGCGATCTCGCTCATGATGTCGGTCACGCGCTGCACCGACCGAACAATTTCATTAATCGTGCTGCCAGCTTCCTCGACGAGCTTCGAGCCGGCATCTACCCGAGTTACCGATTCGCCGATCAACTCCTTGATCTCTTTGGCCGCCGTGGCGCTGCGCTGAGCGAGCGTGCGGACCTCCCCGGCCACGACGGCAAAACCCCGCCCCTGTTCGCCGGCGCGGGCCGCCTCGACCGCGGCATTGAGCGCGAGGATGTTGGTCTGGAACGCGATGCCTTCAATCACGCTGATGATCTCGGCCACCTTGGCTGAGCTGTCGGAGATCCCGTGCATCGTCTCGACCACGCGTCCGATCACTTCCCCGCCGCGTTGCGCGATACCCGACGTCGTACTGGCCAGCGCGGTTGCCTGCTTCGCGTTGTCGGCGTTCTGGCGGACCGTCGACGTCAGCTCCTCCATGGACGAGGCAGTTTCCTCCAGCGAGGCGGCCTGTTCTTCGGTCCGTTGCGACAAGTCCAGGTTGCCGGCCGATATCTCCTGTGCGGCGGTATCGATCGACCGGGAACCGTCTCGCACGACACTGATCGTCTGAACCAGTTTGCTTTGCATCGCCTGCAGGCCGGTCATCAACTGCCCCATCTCGTCGCGCGTGCGAACCTCGACGCGCGAGGTCAGGTCACCATCGGCAATCGCCCTGAAATGGCCCAGTGCCTGGGCAAGGGGCGTGCCGATCGCGCGCTGCAGCGACCACCAGGCCAGTGCCGCCGCACCGAGCGCCATCAGCATACCGGCGAGGGCTACGCCGATGAACCCGTGGAAGCGGGCCTGCGAGGTCTCAAACGTCGCGCGGGCAGCCGTGATCTGCATCTGGCCCAGTGAATATGTGCCGCCGGTGAAATCGCTGAACAGCGACTGCGGTGTGTGCACGGCGACATCGGTGAGCTTCGCCGTATCGTGGGCGGCGATCGCGCTGAACATCGGTTCCAGGCCATTTGCGACGTACGCGTCGCGCTTCGCGTTCACGTCGGCCGCGCGGCTCGCCTCCTCGGGTCCGGAGAACGGCAGCGCGCGATACGCGTCCCACGCCTGCTTCGACTCAGCGAGCAGATCCCGGGCGATCTGCACTCGTTGGGGTACGTCCGGACTGGCCGGATCAAGCGCGATGAGAAGCAGCCAGAGGCGCGTCCTCGATAGTGCTACGTTTGCCCGACCGAGCGCCTCGGAAGAAGCCAGCCGGCTGGAATACAGCTCCTTCAAATCGTTGTTGCACATCGACACGCTGGCGATGCCCATGACGCCGCCAAGGACCAGCAGCACGGCGAGAAAAGCCATCGCCAGCGCCAGGCGGACACGGATACTTAGGTTATTGAACATGGATAAATTAAATGGGAAGCCGATGACGAGGCGTGCGCAAGGCGCAAGAAGAAGGAAGCGAGCAGCGCAAGCGCCAACACACGATTGATAAACAAATCACACATGATGTTTGTATACGGCATTAACCCGTCAAACTTGATGTCGAACTGCTAACCGCCATTCCGTTCAGGCGTTTTTGTGCGGATAGACGCCTGGTGACGTTGCAGACGCGGAAACAAACAGTTGGGGCGAAAGGTGCGTGTAAGTTGATAGTAAACAGATAAACTGACTTCAACGACTTGGCACTCAGGCTTCCGCCCCGGCGGTCGTTGTTTCGCTAACCCAGTGTTTTCTGTTTCTGACGCTCGCAATTGGAGATTCATCATGGCTAAAGCATTCATCCCCGTTCTCGCGCTCGTGTCGGTCCTCGCTCTGCCCACGGTTGCGTCCGCTCACAACAACGGTCCCCTGACGCGCGAGCAGGTGCGCGCAGAACTCGTCCAACTGCAGCAGGCGGGCTACGGCCGCAACCACGGTGACGCGCACTACCCGGCGCACATCCAGGCTACGCTGGCGAGCGTGGCGGCCCAGCAGCAGGCGCCCAGTGGCTACGGTGGCGTGAAATCGGGCTCGGCCGCTTCGGGGGCACCGACCCAGTGGGCCTCGGATCATTCGGCCTACAAAGGAGGTTGATTGGCGATCAGCCGGGTGGCCGGGCGCTTTCAACCGCCCGGCCTGGTAACACGCCGCGAGCGGCATCGTCGCGGCTTGCGGGTTCGCCGATGGGGCCCGTTACCGGCAGGAACAGCGTGAGCGGTTCATCGGTAAGCGGCACGAAGCCGTACTTTTGTAGAAGCTGGTGGCTTCATCGTTGATGGCGTCGACCAGCGCACTGAACGCCGAGGGTTTCAGCGGTGCTAACGACTACATCGAACGCATGCGCCAGAAATTGGGGAATCTGTCCGGACTTATCTAGATAGATATCCCACGTGCTGACGGAGAATCTCCGTTGAAGAAGCAATTGCATGACGAGAAGCACAGGGGACGAATTGACCGAAGGCGTCATAGATCAGCATGGCAATCGAAGTCTAAGCCGCCTAACACGGCGCTTGAAAAATAATCTGCCTCGACTTAGGAATCGTCTTTCGAAGTCCCTTGGCCGAATGGCGCAGACCCTGAGCGTCGCACGGGAAGCGGGTGTGAAAGGCGTGGTTTATCTGTCGGTGTTCAAGGGCGCCGAATACGTCGACGTGCCGCACTTCACCGGCAAACATACGGTCGAGCGCATGATCGAACACCTCGACCTGCCGGTGACAGTGCTGCGCCCCGCGTATTTCATCCAGAACGACGTCCGGCAGAAAGACCCGCTGCTTTCGCACGGGGTCTACGGCATGCCAATTGGCGCGAAAGGCATTTCCATGGTCGACGTCCGTGATATCGGCGAGGCTGCCGCGCGCGAACTGCTGCGCCGCGAGCGTGGCTCAAACCCGCTGCCGGGCGAGACGTACGAACTCGTCGGTCCTGACGTGATCAATGCGCAGACCGTGGTTTCGATCTGGGCCAAGGCGCTGGGACGTCCCGTCCGCTACGGTGGCGACGATCTCGACGTCCTTGAGCAGCGCCTCAAGTCGGTTGCTCCTGCCTGGCTCGCATACGACATGCGGCTCATGATGGGCCGGTATCAGCAGGACGGCGCGGCCGCGTCCAGCGCGGACGTCGAGCGTCTGGCGACGCTGCTGGGACGGCAACCGAGATCCTATCGGGACTTTGCCGTCGCCATGGCTGCGGCGTGGGCTAAGGACTGACCTGCCAGGATACGCGATCGCGACTTTCAGAGGCTGGCACGCGCGACGGGGGGCTTGACGGGGCCGACCCCTGCTCGCGGGTGTATTGCGCTGCTTATGAAGGCCGCGCGGATATCGACCGAGCGTGACACTCGTGGCTTCAGGGAGCGGACGTCCGTAAATCGTCTCCAGAAGCACGAACGATTCAACGCGTTTCCCGCCGACTTCAGTCAGGGCCTCGCATCCTCTGGCTTGGGGCTCCTGGCATCAGCAAAGCGGCTTTGTACCGCGACGAGTTGGTCATCCGTGGTCGCCACCAGCCACAACCGTGCGTGCTCCGCGATTTGGCGGTTGTGGTCCTTCAACGGGCCCATTGCCGCGGCGGACTTCCAGACCACGGGGCCAATTCGGCTGCTCCTGCCCGACGGCGCACCCACCAGCAGGCAGTATGGCCCAAGAGGAAGCGAGACAAACGGAAGGGCCGGACTAGCGCGCACGCGCCAGTCGATGAACGGCGCCTCGCTGATGAGCAGGGGCGTGGGCAAGCCGTAAAGCACACTGAAATCGTACAGCGCCAATTGCTCGCGCATGCCCGCGTAGATACGTCGGATATCGTCGACAACCGCAGCGCGGATTTCATCCTCGAACATGGGTTCTTGCGCATAGCGTGCGGCGGCCTGCTGGGCGCTCAACTGATATGCGCTGAACAGGCCGAGTTCCATGCAGTCCTGCACTGCGCGCTGGACCTCTACGATAGTGCCGGCCTCCTCGGGCCTGCCTAACTGCGCTGCCCTCAAAAACCGGGCGAGCCCCGCTTCCTGGATCGCAGGACCTTCCACAGGCGCATCGTCGTCAGCATCCTTCTCGAGCGGCACGTAAATGTATTCTTCGGCCGCGAAGCGCGACTTCTTGCCTTCGTCAAACTTGATTTCGCCATCGGTGCAGTCCAGATATCGGGTACCGATTCGGCCATGCTCCCAAACCCAATTCTTCAGGAGCGGACGTAGCGGATGCAGTCTGTCTTGATTAGCCATCGAAGCCTCCAGGTGCCCCAGTATAGATCCACATGATTATCTGATCCGCAAAGGGCTATGAGCGGTCGATTCGAGCCTTGCTCCGGAACGGCACCCCCAGCCGGGCCGGATGGCTTCAAACCATCGCGAAGTTGAACCGCGCTCAGTCTGCAATCAATCGAAGATGCGGCTCAAACGAGGGTACATTGCGTCTGTGCAAATAGCTTGGGGGTGTCATGGCCCGCATCAAAGCGGAACCGTTGATGACGCAAGCGCCGCCTTGCGATGCCCACCGACTGTCCACGCAATGATGGTACCGATTGCGAGAGCTAACAGGCATGCAGTCGGAACGAGCATTGGTGCTACATGACTGTTGGTTACCTTGCCAACGTACGGCATGAGGTTCTGTCCGAAGAACCCTCCAAGGTTTCCGATGCAGTTGATGGCAGCGACACTTGCGGCGGCTCGAGCGCCAGAAAAGAAGCGTGGTGGGAGCGACCAGAAGCAAGGGTACAGCAGGGGAATACAAGCTCCGCCCAGACACAGAGCAATAAAGCGCAACGATACAGTCGGCAACACGAGGCTCGATGCAAAGCATACGACGCCGATGCCGGCGACTATGGCCATTGCTTTTAACACCACCTGTTCACGTTTGAGCTTCCCGGGAAGCCAAAGCAGGAGAAGAGCCGCGAGTGCCCACGGAATCATGTTAAGCAGGCCATTGACGCTCGACGAAACGCCCCAGCTCTTAACCAACGTGGGCAGCCAGTACGTCACGCCGTAGAGCGACGTCGACATCAGCATGTAGGTTGCTGCGAACATGAGAACCTTCGGGTCAAGCAATGCCGCCCATGGCCGGGACTCCTTTGCTTCCGGGGACGCTTCGCGCACAAGCGCTGCGACCACAACGTCCTTCTCATCCTGAGAAAGGAAGTTCGCTTCCTCGACGGAGCTCGGTAGATATTTAAGCGCTACGAAGGCAATCAGTATTGCCGGAAGACCGGTGGCAAGGAAGACCCATTGCCAACCCGCCAGTCCCAGTGTTCCGCCCAAGGAAAGGAGCAGCCCTCCGACCAGCGCGCCAAGCATGTTTGCCAGCGAACTGCCGAGGGTAAAAAGGCCAAGCACACGTGTCCGGTAGCTTTGAGGAAACCACTGCGTCAGGTAGTAAATGACGCCTGGATAAAACCCGGCTTCAGCAACACCCAGCGCAAACCGAAACGAGTAAAAAGCTGGCAGGGACCTGGTGAACGCCATTAGCACTGTGACGACGCCCCACGTAATCATGATGCGAGCGAGCCACGTCCGGGCCCCAAACCGATGTAGCGCCAGTGTGCTGGGCACCTCGAACAGCAGGTAGCCAATGAAAAACAGCGATGCTCCAAGGCCATACGCGGCTTCCGTCATGCCGAGTGCCTGAACCATTTCCAGTTTCGCGAAGCCGACGTTCTGCCGGTCGATGAATGCGATGAGAAACATGACAATCAGCAGCGGCATCAGCCGCCATGCCATTTTCTTCATTACCTGCTGCTCACGTGTTACGGACGTAGACATGTTCGCTCCAAGTTCCATGCCCGCTGCCGCTCGACTGGCGTTTCGAAAACGGTCAGTCAGACGAAAACAAGCAGATTGATATAGTCATGTATATGTTTGTATGTTTGAGGTCGGGCTGCAATGAGGTATAACCCGGACGAGCGCACGCAAGCGAGCTGCGGCCGCAACTGGCGACCAGTGATGTATTCGGCGAACGAGGTGTAGAGCCTGAAAGTCGCAGGAAAAATGCGACCTGCCGGGTGACAGAAAGTCAGTTCGCGTTGTCGGTCCCTATGACAGCACCAAACGCGGCGAGGAAGTCGCGTTGTCAGCGAATATCGACCTGATACTGGAACGCTGCAGCAGCACCACGCGTGGTGCGCCATTCAATAGGCGTCCCGGCGAAATCGGATGCCACACGGTGCACAAGGATTACCGGGCTGCCGACGGCGATATGCAGGAGCGCCGCATCAGCGTCCGTCGCCTGTTCGACGTTCAGAATCTCGGTTGCGGATGCGACGATTTGGCGGCAAAGCCGCTCGTAAAGCGGATAAAGCAAATCCTCGAAGCCACCAAGGGGCAGAGTCGCCAGCGCTTCGAAACGGCTTCGAGGTAGCCATATTTCTTCCGACAAAACGGGTTGTCCGTCAATCAATCGTACCCGCGAGAGATGAACAGCCTTCTCCGTCGCCTTCATCTGCAAGGTTGAGCGAATCGTCTCGTTTGGCTTGACGACCTCGCGGCTGAGCACCTTCGCCGTCGGTCGGACCGGCTTCCCGTCAGCTGACTTGAATCGGAAGAAGCGGAACAACGACGAATCAAAGCGCGGGCGCCGGACAAAGGTCCCCTTTCCCTGGGTGCGGGTGAGCACCCCGTCGGCCACCAGCAAATCAATGGCTTTCCGAAGTGTGCCGGTCGACACGTTATAAAACAGGCTGAGCTCCGCCTCTGTGTCGATTGCCTTTTCTGGCGCCCATTCGCCCTCCGCGATGCGGCGCACCAGGTCATCGCGTAGCTGCTGGTATCGGGGCAATCGACTGTCTGGCCTGGCCGAGAACGACTGCATATCCATGATTCATATAGTTGTTCACAGGAATAGTCACTGTACAACATCTGCCGGAACAAGGGTAAATCCCCAATGACTTCTTCGTCGAAGCGCCTAAACTAAACATATAGTCATATACATGAATATATGAATTTACCCTGGAGACGGCGATGTTCACCTGGTACAAGCAAGGCACACCTCTCGAACGAAACACCTTCTGGGGATGTTTCGCGGGTTGGGGCCTCGATGCCCTTGATGTGCAGATGTTTACCCTGGCAATCCCCGCAATCATCGCAGCGTACGGCATCGACCACACGCAGGCGGGCGCGATCAGCGGCGTGACACTGGTGTCATCGGCGATGGGCGGCTGGCTGGCGGGCGCCTTGTCCGACAGGATTGGTCGGGTGCGGACGCTGCAGATTACGATTCTCTGGTTTGCAGGATTCACTTTCCTTTGTGCCTTCGCCCAGAGTTTTCCTCAACTACTGGTCCTGAAGGCCCTGCAAGGGTTCGGGTTCGGCGGAGAGTGGGCTGCAGGCGCCGTGTTGATGGCTGAGACCATCCGGACGGAACACCGCGGCAAGGCCATGGGCGCGGTACAGAGCGCCTGGGCTGTCGGCTGGGCCGGCGCAGTGCTGTTGTATGCCGCAGCTTTTTCGTGGTTGCCGTCAGACACGGCGTGGCGTGTCATGTTCGGTGCTGGCCTGCTGCCCGCGCTTCTCGTCCTTTACGTCCGCCGCAATCTCCGCGAACCTGTGCACGTTGAGCCGTCTCGCGCTGAACCAGCGGTTTCTGTGTGGGGGCAAATCGCGCAAGTATTCCAGCCGCGCGTCATCAAGACCACCGTTATCGGGGCGATTCTGGGCACAGGCGCACACGGCGGGTACTACGCCATCATGACCTGGCTGCCGACCTTCCTCTCCAAGGAAAGACATCTGTCGGTCCTCAACACCGGTGGGTATCTTGCGGTTGTTATCGTGGCTTTCTGGTGCGGCTGTATGGCGAGCGCTTACCTGCTCGACCGTATCGGACGGCGTCGCAACATCGCATTCTTTGCATTTTCTTGCATCGTCACCGTGCTCGCCTACGTGATGCTTCCATTGAGCAACACGCAGATGCTTGTTCTGGGCTTCCCGCTAGGCTTTTTCGCCGCCGGCATCCCGGCCAGCCTGGGCGCACTTTTCAACGAACTCTATCCTGCGGACATGCGCGGGACAGGCGTCGGCTTTTGCTACAACTTCGGTCGCATCGCCTCGGCGGGTTTCCCGGTGCTGGTCGGGTACATGAGTCATTCGATGTCGCTGGGAGCAGCGATTGGTATCGATGCCGCAATTGCGTACGGGCTGGCGATGGTTGCCGTGTTGTTGCTTCCCGAAACGCGCGGCAAGCGCTTGCGGCCGTCTGGCGTCGAGCAGGCTTCACAACTGGTCGCCGACGCCGAATTAGCGCTTGACCATCACCGGAGCCAGCGATGACTCAGGCCCCATCCATCGCGCGGCCACGGCTGCCGCGCGTTGACACGCACGCGCACGTGTTTGCCAGGACTCTGCCGCTGGCGGACGGACGGCGCTACGCACCCGACTATGACGCAACGCTGGACGCCTACCGGAAGCTTCTGGACGAGAACGATATTGGCAATGCCGTCCTTGTCCAGCCCAGCTTTCTCGGCACCGATAACAGCCATCTGTTACAGGCGCTGACCAGCGACATTAGCCGGCTGCGAGGTGTAGCAGTCGTGTCCCCCGAAATTTCAGAAGACGACCTGCAGCGACTGAACTGCCAGGGTGTGACGGGCGCGCGTCTCAACCTTGTCGGGCAGACGCTCCCCAAGCTGGGCTCGGCGCCATATGTAACGCTTTGGCGGCAGTTATCAAAACTAGGCTGGCATGTTGAGTTGCACAGGGAGGCGTCGGACCTGGCGCCGCTCGTCAACACTTTGCTGGATGTGGGCTTGCCAGTCGTCGTTGACCATTTTGGCCGCCCTGACCCGGACAGCGGCACACGCGACCCGGGCTTCAACGACCTGTTGGAGTTTGGCCCATCTGGCCGCGTGTGGGTCAAGATCTCGGGCGCCTATCGGTGCTCGGAGCCGGACTCGAGTTTCATGCGCGATGCCACGGACCAACTCATAGACGCATTTGGCGCCGAACGTCTGATGTGGGGTAGCGACTGGCCACACACGCAGTTTGAACATGCGACGGCCTACAGCCAGACGCTTACCGCGTTGCTGGACTTACATCTTGCGCCCGCGATTGTCGAGGCAATCCTGTGCTCAACCCCGCACTCGTTTTACGGGTTCGACAAAGACCCCGTGAGGGATATTGTCCCGACGACACCGACTTCCCAACTCACTTCCTGAGGTCATCATGCAAGTCACCGGTATGTTGCACGGCGCCAGATTGCTGCAGTTCGTGGGCTTTCCGACGCCCGAGATTCTGGGTCCGGACGCTAGCGAAGAACAGATTCGAGCGATGCTGAAAAAGCACGGCATGATTTTCATCAAGCCGGTTTTCAAGGGCGGTGTTGGCAAGAAGGGCAAGGCCGGTCTGATTGGCCGCGCGACTGACCTGACGACCGCCTTGAAGGAGAAGGAGCGTCTTTACTTCGTCGAACATCACGTTGCCAATACTGTGTCGAAAGCCAACGGTGTGACCTTTGAGGCGGGTGTGCCGGCCGAGTACGAGGTCTATTTCTCGATTACCGACTCGACACACTTCCGCGCACCGACGATGACGCTCACACATCACGGTGGCGTCGACATCGAGGAACTGGACAAGTCGCAAGTCGTGCAGATTCCGTTTGACCCGCTCACCGGGCTCAAGGCGTTCGTCGTGGCGAACGCGCTTTCGACGCTGGGCGCACCCAAACAGATTATCTCGCCGCTTGTACAGCACCTCCCCAAGTTATGGGAGCTCTACCACGGGTTCGGAATGACGACCCTCGAGCTCAATCCAATCCGGATGCGCGAGGATAGCAAGGGACGGCTGACACCCGTCGCCTGTGACTTCAAATGCGGCTTCGACCGTGATGACCCGCGCTGGCAGCGCCTTGACCTGCCCGCGCATCTCTTCGCAGTCGACTATTCAGACTTCGAACAGGAAATCAACCAGCTTCGCACGTATCAGGGGCAGAGCGACGTCTACGTCATTAACGCGAAGGGCAGCATTCTCGCTCCGACGTTCGGTGGCGGCGCGAACTCCCTTGTCACGCAAATGCTCGGAGACGACGCCATCATCTCGTCAGACTTCGGCGGCAATCCACCCTACGAAAAAATGAAGGAAGTTGCCCGCATCTGTTTCAAGCACTGGATTCAGCAAAGCAATGTTCTGTTCATTATTGGTGGAAAGTCAAACAACACGGATATTTTCGAAACATTTCGCGCAATGGCCGACGCGTTACGCGAGCACTTCAGTCAGCACGGCCCGACGCCGCTCTATGTGGTGGTCGGCCGTGGCGGTCCGAATCTGGTTCGCGGAATGGGAGCATTGCGCGACACGCTCGATTCGCTGGGATTGCCGTACACCTTCTTCGGCTTTGACTCGGACATGAGCGAGGTGGTCCTGTACGCGAAGCAGGTTGACCAATGGATGAAAGCAGGCGGCCGTGAGCAGATTGCCGCGAAGCTGGGAATTGCGGTCAAACAGGCTGCCTGAGCATCTCATCGACTGAGGAGAATCATCATGTACAAGCAGGGCATTGGCGATTTTAAATACTTCGTAGGAATTAGTTCGTTATCCCAAGTTGCCACAAAGGACGACCGCGTTTGCGTGCTCAACATTCTGGGCGGCGAGTCGAGCGATGTCACGCCCGTCGGTCATGCCTATTCCGGTGGCAACGTGGTGTTTGGTACGGCTCCGGGAAAGCGCGGACAGGTACTGGAAACGGCACTTGGAAGCGTGCCGGTCTACAACAATGTCCTTGAAGGCCTGAACGATGGTCACCGGTTCAACTGCGGCGTCATCTATCTGCCGCCTTCCGCTGCACGGGACGGCGTGGCTGAGCTAATCCGTGTCAATCCGGAACTGAAGAAGATTTTCATCGTTACCGAAAAGCTGGCCGTCAGTGACTCGCGCGAAATCCGCGCGATGGGTCAGTCCAACGGGGTCGACATTTTTGGCGGCAACAGCCTCGGCGTGGCTGACGCCTGGAACCAGGTGCGTATCGGGGGAGCGCTGGGCGGCGACCACCCTGAAGAGGCATTGCGGCGTGGCTCGATTGCCTTGTTTTCCAACTCGGGCAACTTCACGACTACCATCGCAACCTACCTGCGGATGGCCGGATGGGGCACGACTACAGCCATCTCAAGTGGCAAAGACGTCTACATACAGTTCGCGGCGCCGGAGTTTGCTGCGGCGCTGGCAAACGACGCGCGAAGCAAGGCGGCCGTTCTCTATGTCGAACCGGGCGGCTACTATGAGCTCGACGCCAACTTTACGAAGCCGGTGGTTGCGTGCGTCGTGGGTCGCTGGAAGTCAAAGCTGACCCGTGCTGTCGGACACGCGGGTGCTATGTCCGGAGGCGCGGACGACGCCGCATCGAAAGAACAATGGTTTCTCGATAAATTCGGGGTGTCAAGTGTGTTCACACCGGACAATCCGGCCGTGTCGGCAAAGGGTGCGCTTGTCACGAACATCGCGCACATACCCGCAGCACTCACGGCTGTGATGCGTGAAAACGCCTGCAGGCCAGATTTCGAGCCGGAAGGTAACCTCGCATTAAAACCGTGGTTTAGCAGTCACCGCGGATTGAGCCTGCCGCAGGCGCTCGATTTGCCTGTCGTGCAGGCCACGGCCCCATACGATGCCCAGATTGCCGCGCTCGACAAACAGGTTGGAGCTGTACCACCGCGACAGTCGATGAAGGATGCTTCTGGCGCGTCGCAGATGGACCCAAAGTCGCAGGTGACCAGTCTCTACGGCGTTTCGATGCTTGATGCGGCGCAGTACCCCCTTGAGACAAACGTAAGCCTCGCGCTGCTCCACGAACCCGGCGGGATGAACGACCGCGCGCTAATCAATGTCGCTGTGAGTGCGTTCCTGAACCTGTATGGACATCCCGCACTTGGGGCTGCCCAGGCGGCACGGGATGCCGGTAATGCACCAAACACTGTCCTTGCAGCGGCGGCGAGTATCATCGGGCCCCGAGGGCAAGCCGGGCCTCGCCAGGCGGTCCGCGCTCTAATCGACGCCTTTGCCCCGGTGAAGCTCGAGAACGCGATGGATGAGAGTTTCGACTTTTCGCGCGCCGAAGTCACCGACCTCAACCTGTTCGTCGGCAGTGAACCGGATTTGCGGGCCCGCGCAATCCTGGCGGGACTCAAAGCTCGCGACGTGAAGTCGACATTCGTGCAATATGTTGAAAGCCTGCCCGGCGAGCCGACTACCGATGGCGTATTGGCAGCCATTTGCGCGACGCTCGCATGGGGACCGCTCATGCGCAAACGCATTTCACGCCTTTCGGCTGAGAGCCTTCCGTGGTGGATACAACTTTTCGGCTCCCTGATAGGCGCTTCAGTGCCCTCGGACCAGCACGGTCCGGACAGCTTCTGCGGCGTCGAAACGAAGACAGTCCTGGAGGAGCGTTCGCTTGGTGAAACCGCCTTCAGCGCGTTGTTTGGATTGTCGCCAGGCACGAGCGACTTGTTTTCCTTCCAATTGCTGGTCGGTCTGCTGCTGTCAAATGGACCCGGAACGATTTCCGCGCAGGGTGCAAAAGGTGCGGTCTCTGCCGATGGTCCCGAAGACCCCGAGCGCGTCCAACTCAACAAGGCGTTAATCGGCTTCCTTACGCACAGTGGTTACACGCATGGCGGCAATGGATTTGAGGGAATTGCGTTTCTGCTAGACCAGTTCGCGCATAGCGGACTGACTGACCCGGGCAATCCTGCGCACGGGCTGGATTTGAAAGCACTAGCGATGACGTACGTCGAAAGTTACGCCAAATACAAATCGAGCAAGAAAACGAGCGGCAGCCTGGACATCCAGAAAATCCCTGGCGTGAATCATCCGGTGTTTAAGGATAAACCCGTCAATCACGACCCGCGTGAAATGTTCGTGCGGCAATTGTTCGCCGAGCGCGACGAATACAACATCTTCCACGACTTTTACAGGACGTTGGTCCAAAGCCTGTTCGACGCGGGGGTTTCGCGAA
Source organism: Paraburkholderia sp. MM5496-R1 (assembly GCF_050436205.1). Lineage (NCBI taxonomy): Bacteria > Pseudomonadati > Pseudomonadota > Betaproteobacteria > Burkholderiales > Burkholderiaceae > Paraburkholderia > Paraburkholderia sp. MM5496-R1. The sequence continues at coordinate 706,519 of NZ_JBNDLT010000001.1, read as the reverse complement.
ACGTTTACTGCGTCAACGTCGATGCGGTGATTGCCGCGTTACTGCTCAAGATGCTCTGGCAGCCGTATCGTGACGGAACGTATTCGCGCAACGCTTTGGAGACGGCCGCCTTTACCATCTTTCTTTACCCTCGCATGCTCGGTTGCGCGGCTGAAATCGATGACCATATGAACCGCGGAAGGAACATGGATACACGTACACCAGCGTCGGAGTGTCGTTTCGTTGCGTAGCGGAATGACCCGGAAGCGCACGAAGTCTTTCCGCGCTGCCGGGTTCATGCCCACAACTATCAGTTGTCTCCGCACGGGATTGGGGGTGCGAGTCGTGCACGCTTTTCCGAACAACCCGAGCCTATGTGGCGATTATTCGTTGGCCTTGCTCAACTACGACGCGTTTCGCTTCGCGAGGCTTCTCCTCTTTGGGTTGCGGTGATCATAGACGTTCGCTGTCTCGGAAGTGTGCTTTACCCGGACCTGAAACATGCGCGATACCGAACATATGGTTTAACGCGATCATTTAGCAATTTCATCAGTGACGTCTCCTGCAAGGCGGAACGAGCACCCAAGGAAGACGCTGGATTACGAAACACCGGCTGAACGATTTCATCGAACTATTGCATCGACCGGTTGAATCCGCCCCCCTGTCAGCGGACACTGGTGCGCACTGATGTGCTGTTTCCTGGAATCGAGTGCGTGGTGTGGCGTGAGACGATGCGACCGGGAGCCCCCAGACGTCTGGGCGACGGTGCGGGCCAGCGATTTCTTTGCGAATTGGACATGTGCGAATTGCTTTCGGCTGGGCGCGGACGACCTTTCCTATCGATGGACTTGCTGCGGGCGCAACGAGGTGGCACGCGCGGAGCGCGAGTCGCAGTTGCAACAAATCGTTGAGGATCAAGCCCATGTCAACGAAGAGCGGGCACGGACAGGGCGCGCAGCGACGCATCCAGGTACTGATTGGCGCAATCGTATTCATTCTAGTTGTGACTGCCGGGTGGATCATTCACCAGACTCGGACGGTCGCACGCCAGACTTCCCTGGCGTTGGCGTCGGCCGCGACAACGGCGAACGACGCGGGAAATTATGACCGCGCAATGCGCTTCGCGATGCTGGCGATGGGCAACGGTTGGCTCTCGCCGGGATCGGCAAAAGCAGAGCTTGAGCTTATGCGTGGCGCGCAAGCATCAGTGCAGATTGCGTTGCTCGGCGGCGATCAGAATGCGGTTGATTCCGCCGTCTTCAGCCCGGACGGTAAGCGGGTGGTGACCGCGTCCTGGGATGGGACAGCGCGGGTGTGGGACCTGGCCACGGGTAAACAGATTGCGCAGCTCAGTGGCCATCAGAATCTTGTCTATTCTGCCGCCTTCAGCCCGGACGGCCAGCGGGTGGTGACTGCGTCCGCGGACAGGACCGCGCGGGTATGGGACGCGGCTACGGGCAAACAGATTGCGCAGCTCAGCGGGCATCAGGATCTGGTTTATTCCGCCGCCTTCAGCCCGCACGGCCGGCGCGTGGTGACTGCGTCCGCGGACAGGACCGCGCGGGTGTGGGACGCGGCTACGGGCAAACAGATTGCGCAGCTCAGCGGGCATCTGAAACCGGTTTTCTCCGCCGCCTTCAGCCCGGACGGCCGGCGCGTGGTGACCGCGTCCGCGGACAGGACAGCGCGGGTGTGGAATGCGGCGACCGGGCACGTGATCGCACAGCTCACCGGGCATCGGGAACCGGTAAGCTCCGCGGTCTTCAGCCCGGACGGCCGGCGCGTGGTGACCGCGTCCGATGACAAGACCGCACGGGTGTGGGATGCGTCGACCGGCCAGGTCATCGCGCAGCTCAGAGGGCATCGTGGACCGGTTTTCTCCGCCGCCTTCAGCCCGGACGGCCAGCGCGTGGCGACAGCGTCCGATGACAACACCGCGCGGGTGTGGAACGCGGCGACCGGCCAGGCGATCGTGCAGCTCACTGGGCATCGCGGACCGGTGAGCGCCGCCGCCTTCAGCCCGGACGGCCAGCGCGTGGTGACCGTGTCCGATGACAAGACCGCGCGGGTGTGGGATGTGGCGACCGGCCAGGTGATCGTGCAGCTCACCGGACACGAGGGGCCGGTGAATTCCGCCGCCTTCAGCCCGGACGGTCAGCGGGTGGTGACTGCGTCCCGTGATAGGACCGCGCGCGCATGGGACGCGGCGATGGGCATCTTGCTGCTCAGAGGGCATCAAGGGTCAGTTATTTCCGCCGCCTTCAGCCCGGACGGCCAGCGGGTGGTGACCGCGTCCCGTGATCGGACCGCGCGGGTGTGGGACGCGGCCACCGGCAAACAGATCGCGCAGCTCAGCGGGCACCAGGATCTGGTTTATTCCGCCGCCTTCAGCCCGGACGGTCGGCGCGCGGTGACCGCGTCCGCGGATGGGACCGCGCGGGTGTGGGACGCGGCGACCGGCAAACAGATCTTGCTCCTCAGCGGTCATCAGGGCCCGGTTGATTCCGTCGCCTACAGCCCGGACGGCCAGCGGGTGGTGACCGCGTCCCGGGACGGGACCGCGCGGGTGTGGGACGCGAGCACGGGCAAACAGATCGCGCAGCTCAGCGGGCACCAGGATCTGGTTTATTCCGCCGCCTTCAGCCCGGACGGTCGGCGCGCGGTGACCGCGTCCGCGGATAGGACCGCGCGGGTGTGGGACGCGGCCACCGGCAAACAGATCGCCCAGCTCGGTGGGCATGAGGGACCGGTTTTCTCTGCCGCCTTCAGCCCGGACGGCCAGCGCGTGGTGACCGCGTCCGCGGACGGGACCGCGCGGGTGTGGGACGCGGCGACCGGCGAGGTGATCGCGAAGCTCACCGGACATCAGGGACCGGTTTTCTCCGCCGCCTTCAGCCCGGACGGCCAGCGCGTGGTGACCGCGTCCGCGGACGGGACCGCGCGGGTGTGGGACGCGGCGACCGGCGAGGTGATCGCGAAGCTCACCGGACATCAGGGACCGGTTTTCTCCGCCACCTTCAGCCCGGACGGCCAGCGGGTGGTAACTGCGTCCGCGGATCAGACCGCGCGGGTGTGGCCTATCCGATGGCTCATGCAGAAGCGAGGTCAGAGCCTGGCTAAAGCCGTGTGTAGGGAAAGGCTCGTGGGAGCAAACCTGCTCACAACCGATGATGAAGCTGCCCTTTCTCTCGTACGCGGGCGCCGGGGCGAAAACGTATGTGGATCGTAACTCGCCGACCGGTCGGAGCGAGCTGCAACGATACGTTTGGCCAGCGCGACCAATTGCTTTCCAATCTTCCTGACTAGCTCTCACAGGTCCATCGCCTACTCGTAGGTCCGCTCATCCGGCGTTCATTGCGTTGCATCGACCGGTTGAATCCGCCCAATCTACGTCGGTCAGTCGCTGTTGCTGCTGAAGTCGTCGTACCGCGCCGAATGGGGGTTTCCGGGCGGCAGTATCCGGGACCCGAACTGCGGCTCGATAATCGCGAGATCGTCGCCGCGCATCTGGCGTCGCCGGAGCAATTGCCTGGCTTCGCCGTGACAGGCGCGGTCGCTGCGTATCTCGGCAGGGATGTCCGCGGCTAGTCGAGCCGTTTTTCTTGCATGACCGTTCGAGTCCGCGTGACGCTGCGCGAGGCGCGGGCCTTCCAGGCATCAGGGTTACAGCCCCACGGTTTTTAACGCTTCCTGATTCGCCAGCATGGCATCGATAAGAGCGCGAGCCTTGCGATCGACGCACGTGAGAGCAACACTTTCCGACTCGTAGGTAACGACATCGGCTAAGTCACCGGTGACGTGCTGTTTTCGTGTTCTTCTACGCAACGACCACGTGACGCGATATGTCAGCGCGATTCCAACGGACAAACGGGCCGTCCGCGGCTCCATGTGCGCTTCGATGACGAATCCGCGATAACGCCCGACAATGTGATGTTTCATTGATTGACTTCACCGTCTTTCGCCTTCATCGCTCGCCTCTCAATGCACGACGCCAAAGAACAAAATTGCGCCTTCGGCCGGCGTCAGGCCCGCCTTGAAGTAGCCTTCGAGCCGGTCGGCTGTCGCTTCATCGAGCGTGAAGGGCGGATGGACGTAGCCTACGGCGAATGCATGGTCGTACCAGTCGTTGAGCCAAGCGCGCAGCTCTATCACGTCCTGCGGCAGTGTGTTCGAAGCATCGTCGTGCATGTGCGTTTCCCCGGCTGGCTGAACGTTCAGGCCGCCATGCGGCCTATCCCCATTTCCGGACGGCGCTGGCCCGGCGGAAACACGTGCCATGCGCCGTCGGCATGGCGAAAGAAGAAGAGTGAAAACGCCCCGGTCGGCAGATCGATTTGAATGCAAACCCGGCATGTTTCACCCGAGCGCGAGCGGTTCAGCAGACGCACGCGCGCCCCTCGGCCCCCCGTCGGGCCAACGAGTTTTTCGACCTGAGAACGCAGCGATCTGTTGCCCGCCATGATTTTCCCCGCGATGCACGATGATTCGATGCTATGGCGATCGGTGCGTGCGTCCAATCGGCGCCGGCCGGAATGTCGTTTCAGGAATCACTGGTTTCAGCCGTCAGGACTTCCTGAACCGGAGCAGCATGTAGAACGGCATTTAAGGGTCCTTGCCCATCTGCGGGGGCTTTCGCCATGAATGACACTAAGGATTTCCTGACACGCGAATCAGGAAGTCACACCCTGATTTTCCAGCCTGCGCTGAATGCGACACACTTTCTGCTCGTAGATGATGAGCCATCGAAATGCAATGTCGAATTGATGCAACATGATCGGCTATCTATCGGAACGGGAAAACGTCATCGAGCAAATCGACGTGATATGTCTGCGACTGTTCGACACCTGGTGCGAGACGCGCAGCGTGACATCGCTTGCGTATTTGATGCACTGCTGGCCGCTGATAGACAGCACGACCAACGCGCTCAGGCGCCTGGGCGAAACCATGCGCGAGTTGCGGCGCAATCACGCGGACCAGATCGACGAGTATGATTTTCGCGCGCTGTGCGAGGTGGCCGACCTCATCGACGAACTGACCTTGCCGCGCACGGTCCGACTGATCGCGGTGGCGGCCGAGGTGCCGCACTAGCGAACGGCAACGCCGGCCAGGCGCGCAACTGCTTACAGGCACGCATGCGGCGGCTGTGAGGCCACGGGGCGCGCCGTTTCATCGGACGTTTGAAACCCGGAGCGGGCGTGATGGACCAGGCGCCGGCATCGAGTGCAGAATAGGACAAGTACAACGGCGGCACTCGCGGGGATATATGGCGCTCGACATTTTCGACGCATGGTGGAGCGGAATCCTGCAACCCGCTGAGCGGTATCTCGAAGGGAACACCGCATCATGAGCCATCTCGCCGCTCCGGTCGCGTATACGGGCACGATTCTGATCGTCGACGATACGCCGGGGAATCTCGGCGTGGTTGTCGACAGTCTCGAGGCGCGCGGCATTCGCGTGCTGGTGGCGCTCGACGGTATCGAAGCGTTGGAGCGCGCAGCCTTCTCGCAGCCCGATGTGATCCTGCTCGACGTGAAGATGCCGGGCATCGACGGCTTCGAGACCTGTCGGCGCCTCAAGCGCGATGAGCGCACGCGCGATATCGCCGTCATATTCATGACCTCGCTGATGGACAACGAGGACCGCGTCGAAGGCTTTCTGGTGGGCGGTGTCGATTATGTGACCAAGCCATTGCGCGTCGATGAGATGGTCGCGCGCGTTGGCGTGCACGTCGAGCTGCGGGTGATGCACAAGCAGGTTCTCGCGCAGAACCGGCAACTGCTGGCGGAAGTCGCCGTGCGCAAGGAAACGGAGGCCGCGCTATCGCAAGCGCGCGACGATCTGGAGCGACGTGTCGCATTGCGCACCGAAGAGCTGGCGCGCGCCAACGCCAACTTGCGGGCGCAGATCGACGAGCGGCGGCGCGCGGACGCGCGCCTGCAGGCAAGCGAGGCTCGCTTTCGCGCGATTGTCGAAACGAGTCCCGTGCCGCTATGCATCACCTCGATGCCGGATGGGCACATCCTGTACACGAACCCGCCGCTGCGCGAACTCTTCGGCATGGACGAAGGCTTGTCCGCCAATATCGCGGATTTCTACGCCGAGCGGGGCGAGCGCGAGCGTCTGATCGAACATCTGCGGACCAAGGGTGGCTTGCGCAACACGGAGATACAGTTCCGGCGCCAGGACGGTACCCGGTTCTGGGCGATGGCGACGGCGCGCGCCGCGACTTACGACGATTCTCCCGCGATCTATGTGGGCCTGAATGACATTACGGGGCGCAAGCAGATGGAACAGGAACTCGTCGAATCGCGCGAGCAGCAGCGCGAACTGTCCGCGTACATGGAGGCGATTCGCGAGGAGGAGAGAAAGCGCATTGCGATGGAAATTCACGACGAGCTGGGGCAATTGCTGACCGCGCTCAAGATGGACGTGTCTCTGCTCAAAATGCGCATCGCGCACGACGCGGAAGCGACAAAAAAAGCCGACGATATGCGCCAACTGGTCGAAGGCACGATCTCGATGGTGCGCAATGTCGCGAGCCACCTGCGGCCCGCGGCGCTTAACTTCGGCATCGTGTCTGCGCTCGAATGGCTTGTCGACGAGTTCAACCGCCGCAATGCGATTGCGTGTGAATTGCGCATCGAAGGCGGCGAACCCGCGCTGTCCGACGCCCATGCGACGGCCCTGTTCCGCATTGCCCAGGCTTCGCTGACAAACGTCGCGCGTCATGCCGCCGCCACACGTGTCGAGGTGACGCTTGTTTCGACGGCTTCACAGCTCTTGCTGCAGGTGCGTGACGACGGATGCGGCTTCGATCAGCAAGTGGTGAGTCGCAACTATTCATATGGCCTGCTCGGCATGAACGAGCGCGCGCGGCTGATCGGCGGATCGCTTTCGATCGACAGCTCGCCGGGCGCGGGCACCATGGTTTCGATTCATATTCCGCTCGATGGCGGAGCTCGAACATGATCAGGATACTCATTGCGGACGATCATGCGATAGTCCGTGGCGGACTCAGACAGATCATCGCGACCACGAGCGATATCGTCGTTGCGGCGGAAGCGGCGCAAGGAGCGGAAGTGATCGACAAGCTGCGCTCGTGCGCGCTCGATCTTCTATTGCTCGACATGACGATGCCCGGCATCAGCGGCGTCGCTCTGATCCGCAGGGTACGGGCGGAACATCCTTCGTTGCCGGTGCTGGTGCTGAGCATTCACGACGAGGCTCAGGTCGCGTCGCGCGCGCTGCGCGCGGGAGCAACGGGATATCTGACCAAGGACAGTGACCCGGAGGTGCTGCTCGCGGCAATCCGCAAGCTCGCGGACGGCGGCCGTTTCATCGATCCGAAGCTCGTCGATGCGATGGTGTTCGATACACAGCGCGGCGACGTCCCGCCGCATGAAGTACTGTCGGACCGCGAATTCCAGGTCCTGCAGATGCTCGCGGCAGGCAGGAGCATCAATGAAATTGCCCAGGCATGTGCCCTCAGCGCGAAAACGATCAGTACACACAAGATGCGGTTGATGCAGAAACTCGGGCTTTCCAACAACGCTGAGGTGATCCGGTACGCGATCCGGCACGGAATGATCGTCGAGTAGAAAACGAAGGATGATGCGGTGCAGGTTCTGAGGCGCGAATCACCGCGGTAGCCTCCTTTCCAGATATTGCTCGACGAAGCTGAGGATCGCCTTGGACCGGTAAGCCTTCGCCAACCGGCAAAGGTGGTCCGCGAAGGGTCGATATCGCTCGTCGAGCTCGCTCAAGTGTTGGGCGTGTTGCACGATGGCACGCATGTCGCCGAGTCGCGCCAGGTAGTGCAGCGCTTCGATCTCCCCCTGCGGCGGTGCCATCAAGGGCGCGGTAAAAGGAGCGGCAGCGGGTACAGCCGTGTGGTCCGCGCCAGTGACTTGCGCCTTGCTCGCTTCGTCGATCCACTCGACATTCATGAGCGACGCGACATGGGACAATAGCCGGCCGAATTCGATCGGTTTGGCAAGAAAAGCGTTTGCGCCGGCCGCGAGACTGTGCGCCGCATCGGTCCCCGAGGCGCTTGCGGAGACTGCGACGATGGGCAGATCCCGGAACTCGGGCATCTGGCGCAGGCAACGCGTGGCTTCGAGCCCGTCCATCCCGGGCATGACCACATCCATCAGGACCAGCGCAGGATGCAGGGTGCGGGCTTTCTCCAGAGCTTCGGATCCGTTGCCAGCCTCCGCCATGTCGAATCCGAGCGGACCCAGCATATCGACCATCACGGCACGGTTCTCCGCCACGTCATCCGCGACCAGGATAGCCTTGCGCGGCCCCTTGTAGCCGCTCACGATCCGTCCGGACGCGGCGACAGCCGCCGGGGGCGCCACCACCTGGACATCCAGTTCGATCGAGAAGACGCTGCCAATATCGCGGCGACTCTCGATATGGATCTCGCCGCCCATCAGGCGTACGAGTTGCCGGCTGATGGCGAGCCCGAGCCCCGTGCCGCCAAAGCGATGCCGGTCGGCGCTCACTTGCTCGAAAGGCCTGAAGATTTCCTCCAGGCGCCCTTCATCTATCCCAATGCCGGTGTCCTGCACTTTGAAACATAGTCGCGCGGGCGGCGTAAAAGCGACGCTCAGATGCACGCTCCCCTGCTCGGTAAATCTGATCGCATTGGAAAGCAGGTTGAGCAGCGCCTGACGCAGCCGTATTTCGTCCACCCGGAAAGCCGCGGGCAGATCGGGCGGCATGTCGCAATCGAAGGCCAGGCCCTTTTCCGTTGCCTTGACCCGCATCGTCTCGGCGACAAAGCAGACGAACTGTTCGAGCGGAACGTCGGAAAGATTGAGTTCCATTCTTCCAGCTTCGATCTTGGCTATATCCAGGATGTCGTCGATGAGCGTCAGCAGGTGTTCGCCGCTGCGCTGGATGACCGCGAGTCCGTCGATCTGTTGTTGATCGAGAGTCGTGTCGCGTGTGAGGATCTGAGCGTAACCAAGAATCGCGTTCAGCGGCGTACGCAGTTCGTGGCTCATGTGCGCGAGAAAATCGCTTTTTGCCTGGTTGGCCGTATCTGCATGTTCCTTGGCCACGGCGAGTTCCGCTGTCCGTTCGCGGATCATGTCTTCGAGGTGCTCGCGATAGCGCCGCAATTCCGCTTCGGCATGCTTGTGCTCCGTGATGTCGCGTGAGATGCCGAGCAGGAACTGCGGCACGCCGCGCACATCGGCGATCGGGATCTTCATCGTGTGCACCAGACGCACGCCATGTCGCGTATGAACCGGCTCTTCCTGTATGTCGATCATGTGATGCGACTCCAGCACGGCCCGATCCTTGAGCGCGAAGAATTCAGCCTCCTCCGCGGGAAACAGATCGTGGACGGACCGGCCGAGGAGCTCCTCGCGCCGGTAGCCGAGAAGTTGCTCCGCCGCCTTGTTGCAGCGCACGAAGCGCAAGGTCGCGGCCTCCTTGACGAAGATCGCGTCCGGGATGTTTTCGACGATGCTGTTAAGAAAGTTCTCGCTTTCCCGGACGGCATCTTCGGCGTGCTGACGTTCGGCGATCTCGGCCGCCTGACCCGCAAGCGCCGTACTGAGTTCGGCCGTGCGCTGTGCGACGCGCGCCTCGAGTCCGGCGTTGAGCTCCTTCAACGCATCCTCGGCCTGGCGGCGCCGGCGCCGGTCTTCAAGGAACTGCTCGACTGCGCGCGCCATATCGGCAATCTCGTCGCCGCCGTGCACGGGGACTCCGGCTTGCGTGCGTCCGGCATCGCCGTGCCGCAGAAAGTGACTGACGCGGCGCAGGCGCGCCACGACATGGCGCCCGAGGAATTCGCGGGCGATTAGCCAGGTGAGCAGCAGGCTCACCGCGACTCCACCCGCTACCCATTTGCGTGTGCGATCTGCGCGAACGGCCAGATCCTGGACTGCTTCGCGGTAGTCGCGCGTCAAAAAATCGGACTGCCGTTGCGCCGCGACGGCCAGAGCCTCGGCCGCGCCGCGCAGGTCCTTGTCGAGGCTGGTCAGCGACACGCCCGGCCGCTGCCCATCCGCCGGCGCACCCTGGGGGCCGAGCGCGGTCTCGCGCACCTGCGCCTCGATGTTGGCGATGTTGCGAAAGCGTTGGCTCGACCGGTAAAGCGTCAGCGCGTCGACCCCCGGGTCGTCGCTTGCGGCCGCGGAGGCCAGGCGGTCAACCAGGCGGTCGAACGATGCCAGCTGTTCGAGCACATGCCGATGGGTCTCGCGCACGGCATCGATCGTATCGTCGCGAGACAACTGCAACGCGAGGCGTTCGATCGTCAGCGTGTGCTGTACCAGATCCTGCGCATCCGCGAGGCGCGTGAGCCGCTCTTCGGCCAGCTGACGGATCGACTGGGCCGAACCGGTCAACGAGTAAATCGTCGTGGCTCCGACGACGACCACCAGCGCGGCCAGGCACGAAACAACGAGCGCAAATTGAGCGGTGAGCGATTGTGGGAAAGGCAGTTTCACGGTCGTTGCCAGATCTGACGATAAATGTCGCGATAGCCGTTGTCAGGGTCGTAGAGTAGACGATCGCCGCCGTCCGCGGCGACGTTGTCCGCCGTCACGAGATGCACCGGCGTCACGTAACCCGTGACGCCGACGCCCGCGAAAAGTCGGTTCATTTCGTCGACCAGTTGCCAGCCGTGCAGATTCAGGGGTTCGGCCACGGTGCCGGTCTGGAACGTGCCGGTGCGGATGCGCAGGAAGGCGGACTCGCTGCCGTCGCCAGCCGACAGCATGATCATTGCAGCGTTCGGCATTCCCGCCTGAGTCAACACCGGGGCGGCGTAGTCGAAGTAGATGTCGTTGATCGCCAGCGCACAGTTCCAGCGCGGGCCGTAACGCGCGAGCAGGGCGCGGGTCGTCCCCGGCACCAGTTCCCGGCTGCGCGAAATCGCCACGTCGCGCACTTCAAGCAGGGTACAGCCACTGCACGCGCGAACGACGGCAGCCATTTCATCCGCCTTGCCTTGCGCAATTCGGAAATTGGAATCGGTGAAGATGACGACGCCCGCATGCCCGCCGGACTGCACGATGGCCGCCAGCGCGGTCACACGCGCGACCTCGAGCGGATCCGTCGACACGTTCATCGCCACGGGCGTGCCGGGCACCGGTCCGGCCCGGGCCGCGACATGCCAGCCGACGATCGGGATGTTGTTCTCGGCAAACGGCCGCAGTGCGGGGAGCAGCGCGCGTGCGTCGCCCCCGGCGAGGATCAGACCGTCGGGGTGGCTTGCCAGCGCATTTGCGAGCATCTTCAGACGCAGGTCGGCCGCACCCGCGGAATCGAAGATCCTCACGTGCCAGCCGATCACCTTGGCCGCCTCCAGCACACCATCGACCACACCGAGGATGCCGCCGTTGCGCAAATCCTCGGCGACGACCGCGATGTGTTTTCCAGATTGCGCGGGTGGCCCCTTGCGTGGCCCGTTCCAGGGTGCAGCGGGACGCGAAGCGGCGTCGACCACTCGCCTGGCCAGGGCCAGGAAGTCCGTCGCGGCGAGCGGGGCTCCGGGCGCAGGGCCTGGCAATAAATCCTGCGCGGCGGCGGCCGACAGCACACACGCGCAAGCCAACGCCAGAAGGAAGCCCTTCATGCTGTTCCCCCCATGGGCTCCGTCGAGGTCGATTGGGGTTGCCCAAAGCCGCTCGCGGATGACCTTTTTAGCAGAATATTACAAGCCGATTCCCGCGTGTCATCGGTCATGCGCTGGCGCAGATTGGATCAAGCGTGGTCGGCACTCAACTGCAATGGTCTGATGGTCAGTGTTTGCCACGATTGCGCGATCAACCGTTCATCGATCGCAAGCCATGGATTTTCTCGACTGCAAGCAGGTACGACAGTATGACGACTGGCAGTGTCGTTTGGCACGGAAGCCGCTTCGCCTTATCCGGGGTTGAGGAATGGCGGTGAAACGGTCGAAACTGCATCTTCCCGCGATCGGGCCGGGAACATGAGATTTCGCGGGGCGACGTCAGGCGTTACATCATCTCGGGTTTCGCCAGCCGGGTGCCATCGCTAAAGCGCGTCAATCGATATGGCTGTGTCTCGATCCCAGTCGCGTCGTCCGTCACGATGCGGCTAACCAGCATGCCGGCTCCCGGTCCCAGCCCGAATCCATGACCGCTGAACCCCGAAGCGATCACAAGGCCCGGGTTGCTCTCCACGCGTGACATCACCGGCACCAGATCGGGCATCGTGTCGATCGCGCCAGCCCACGCATGAGCGATACGCAATCCCGACAGTTCGGGAAAGACCGTCGCAACGTTTTGCAGTGCACGGGTCGGCCACTCGGCATCGGGCGCAGGATTGAGAACCCGCGTCACCTCGAACGGAGAGATGTCGTCGTGGCGCCAGTCCGCACTTCCTTCGGGGCCGCCGAAGAAAGGTTGCGCGATCCGGAATTTAAGCTTCTTGTTGAGTTTGCTGCGGAACATCTGGCGAAACTTGACCGCGTGCCGCAGGTTCTGTGGCGCGATCTCCATGCGTCCATAGCCTGGCACCGCGATCGTGTAGCCGCCGTCCAGCCGCCGCCGCATCGCGAAGTTCGGGCCGGAGAAGCACCCGTCTATCACGGCCGGCGCTTCCGCCGTGCGCAGCGCGGTGCCGATCACATTGACCGCCGGCAGATCGATCCCATGGTGCCGGCAGAACAGGGCGCTCCACGCGCCGCCGGCCAGCACGACGCTGCTCGCGCCAATCCGGCCGCGCTCGGTCCATACGCCGGAGATTCGACCCGCGCTGCTATCGAGTCCGCGAACCGCACAGGTCTGATGCACGCGCGCGCCGAGTCGTTGCGCGCCTCTTGCGATGGCGGGCGCTGCTCGCGACGGCTCCGCGCGTCCATCGGAATGCGACCACACGCCGCCCGCCCACTTTGCCCGACTATGCGGAACGCGCGCGGCCAGTTCTCGAGCCGACAGCAGCTGACTGTCGAAGCCGAGCGCGCGCGCCTTGCCGAGCCATGCTTCCCACTGGGCGACATCGGCAGACTGCTCGCTTGCGTACAGAATGCCGCTGCGCCGAAAACCGATGTCCTCGCCGAGTTCGTCGCTCAACTCGCCCCAACGCTTCAGGCTCTGCATCGCGAGCGGCAACTCGTAAAGGTCGCGGTTCTGCTGACGCACCCAACCCCAGTTGCGCCCCGACTGCTCCGCGCCAATGATGCCTTTTTCGAGCAGCACGACCGATACGCCGCGCCGTGCCAACTCGTAAGCGGTGCTGACGCCGATAATGCCGCCGCCGATCACGGCTACGTCGCAGCGAGCGGGGAACCCCTCGCTATTCGGGACTTCGTCGATTCTTAGCATGTTTGAGCAACCATGATTGACATGAGCAGCCGGATACCGGGTGCGTACGCTGTCAGAAGATCACATAGATCTTCCGCAGCGTTTCATCGATGTTCCAGAGCCCTTCCGTGTTGGCTTGGAAAAATAGCGTGTCGCCGGCGGCGAAGCGGACCGTGTCTTCTCCGTCGGGCGTGAAGGTGCCGCTGCCCTTGATGAAATGCATCACCTCCGCCTGCTTGACGGAGCGCCGATAGGTGCCGGGCGAGCACTCGAACACGCCGGTATCGATTGCTTCGTGACCGGGAATGACGTACTGGCGTCCCGATACGCGCGACGGTTCGGTACCGGGCAGGCCCGCAGTTCCCCAATCCTCCAGTGCGGAGACTTCCGCGGCTTGCCTGATCTGCTGAACTTTCATTGCGCTGTTTCCTGTTGTCGTGAGCGGAGGTCGATACGTCGTTCGATCCGGCCTAGCCGGACCACGGTGACGCCGGCGCGCAACTGGCGCAGCGAGGGCATCACCAGCATGCAGTCATCGTACGGAGTCGAGACTGGCTGACCGTCGGACCATGCGATCACGGTGCCGGCCTTGTCGAACGTCTCGAGGCCGGTGTAAGGACCCGCGAAACGGAAATCCATGCTCCTGGCGACGACCGGTTCGGTCACGCGCACGATGCGCATTTCGTCGGGCAATGGCGCGATCCAGCCGGGCGGCAGGTCGGCTGCGTCGACGATGCCCGACAGCAACAGAAAGCGCGCGGTGCAGTCGCGCGCAACCGTCACCGCGCTGGCTTCCCAGTGCTGGCCGCATTCGATCAACAGGGCATTCTTCGGACTCGTGTCGTCGCCGAAACCCTCGTAGTCGCGCATCCGGCGGCCTTCGGGATGGCCTTCGTCCTGAATCACGGTGGCGGGCGTGCCGAGCCGCTCGGCCAGTTCGGCCCCCTTGTGCAGCGGCCCCGCGACGATCAGCGGCGCGCTTTTTTCATGCATCGAATGCAGGTCGAGCAGCAGATCCACCGTGTCGATCACCGGCCGCATCGCGCGCGCACGATCGAGTTCCGACGAGCGGGTCGCCAGATCGTCGAGCTTCGCGGCGGTCCAGACGCGGTTGAAGTCCTGATCGACGAAACGCGCTTTGTCTGGTGTCGCGGGATCGAACCGCGCATACGCGGCGACGTTCGCGAACGACAGCGTGAGCTTGCCGCGGCGCGGGCGCAGGCCGCTGCGCAACAACGCGTCGACAGTGATCGCGCCGCACACTTCGTTGCCATGCGTGAGCGCATTGATCATCACGTGCGGCCCGGCTTGGCCGGAGTCGAACGAGTGCACGTATGCAATGCCGGTATTGCCGTCGGCGTGCGCCGAGAGGTCCGGAAATGCGACTTCGATCGGATAGGCTTCCATGTTTACTCCAGACCTCCCTGACACAGATACTTGATCGACAGATAGTCATCGAGACCATACTTCGATCCTTCGCGACCGTAGCCGGATTCCTTCACACCGCCGAACGGCGCCGCTTCTGAAGCGAGCGCGCCTTCGTTGATACCGACGATGCCAGCTTCCAGCGCGCGCGAGACACGCTCGATACGGCGCATGTTCTCGCTGTAGAAGTACGAGGCGAGCCCGAACGGCGTGTCGTTGGCGGCCTGCACCGCTTCCTGCTCGCTGTCGAATGGGAACAGCGGCACGACCGGGCCGAAGGTTTCCTCGCCGCACAACACCATCGACGACGTGGCGTTACCCAGCACCGTGGGCGCGTAGTAGTGCGGTCCCAGCTCGGTGAGCCGTCGTCCGCCCGTCAACACGAGCGCGCCGTTCTCGAGCGCGTCCTCGACATGACGAGCGATCTTGTCCACAGCGCGCTCATTGATCATGGGCCCGATCTGCGAGGCGGGGTCGCTGGCGGGTCCGACCCGCAGTTCGGCCACTTTCGCGCTTAGCAGCGCGGAGAAACGTTCGTATACGCCGCGCTGCACGAAGACGCGGTTCGGGCACACGCAGGTCTGCCCGCCATTGCGGAATTTCGCGGCCAGCAGGCCATTGACCGCGGCATCGAGGTCGGCGTCGTCGAATACGATGAACGGCGCATTGCCGCCGAGTTCCAGCGAGAGCTTCTTCAGCGTGCCCGCCGATTCGCGCGCGAGATGCTTGCCGACGGGCGTCGATCCGGTGAACGTGATCTTGCGGACACGGCTGTCGGCGAGCCAGTCGCCGACCGTCTCGGCCGCCGCCGCGCGCGAAGCCGAGATCAGGTTGAGCACGCCGTTCGGTACGCCCGCCTCGTGCGCCAGCATCACCAGTGCGATCGCGGTGAGCGGCGTGTCTTCCGCGGGTTTCGCGACCACCGTGCAGCCCGCCGCGAGCGCGGGTGCGATCTTGCGCGCGATCATTGCAAGCGGAAAATTCCAGGGCGTGATGGCCGCGACGACCCCGATCGGTTCCTTGACCGCGCTCATCCGTTTGCCGCGCTGCTGCTGCGGAATCAGGTCGCCGTAAATGCGGGTGGCTTCGTCGGCGAACCACGCGACGTACGACGCGCCATAGTTCACCTCGGCGCGTCCTTCGGCGAGCGGCTTGCCTTGTTCGAATGAGATCAACGCACCGAGTGCGTCGCGATTCGCGACGATCAACGCGTGCCAGCGGTGCAGTACCGCCGCGCGTTCGCTGGCCAGTCTCGCGCGCCACGCGGGCAGCGCTTTAGCGGCGGCGTCCGTGGCCGCTCGCGCGTCGCTGGGGCCGCTGTCGGCAACTTCCGCGATCAGCTTGCCGGTCGCCGGATCGGTGACCGCGAAACGCCGACCGCTCGCGGCGGCGACCCACTCGCCGTTGATGAAGTTCTCCGTGCGGATCAGCGCGCGGGCCTGTTGTTCGAGATTCGTGCTCATATGAGGTCTCCGTGCCGGTTGGCATGCGACGGCAGAGCGCCCGACGCGCGCCGGGCAGTCAGTGCTGCCTGCTCTGTGAGTGATCAGGACGGGTTGGCGACCTGAGCCGCGATCGCCGCGCCGACCTCCGTGGTCGATGCGCTGCCGCCCAGGTCGCCCGTGCGCGGGCCTTCCTTCAGCACCCGCGTGATCGCGGCGACGATGGTGTCGTGCGCATCGCGCTCGACACCCGCGCCGTGGCCGAGAAAGTCGAGCATCATCGCGGCCGACCAGATCATCGCGACCGGATTGGCAATGCCCTTGCCGGCGATGTCGGGCGCCGAGCCATGCACCGGCTCGAACAGCGACGGAAAGCGCCGATCGGGATTCAGGTTGCCCGACGGCGCGATGCCGATCGTCCCCGTGCACGCCGGCCCGAGATCGGAAAGGATGTCGCCGAACAGGTTCGATGCGACCACCACGTCGAAGCGATCCGGGTTCAGCACGAAGCGCGCGCACAGGATGTCGATGTGCTGACGGTCCATCTTCACATCCGGGTAGCGGGCGGCCATTTCATCGGCGCGGGCGTCCCACCACGGCATGCTGATCGCGATACCGTTGCTCTTCGTTGCAACCGTGAGTTTCTTCGCTCGACGCTGTGCAAGGTCGAACGCGAACTTCATCACGCGCTCGGTGCCGTGGCGCGTGAAGATCGACTGCTGCATCACGACTTCGCGCTCGGTGCCCTCGAACATCGTGCCGCCCACCGACGAATACTCGCCTTCGGTGTTTTCGCGCACGATCATGAAGTCGATATCGCCCGGCTTGCGGTTAGCGAGCGGGCAGGGCACGCCTTCGAACAGCCGCGCGGGGCGCAGGTTCACGTACTGGTCGAATTCGCGGCGGAACTTCAGGAGCGAGCCCCACAGCGAAATATGGTCGGGCACCTTGTCGGGCCAGCCGACCGCGCCGAACAGAATCGCATCGCAGTCCTGCAGTTGCGCCTTCCAGTTCTCGGGCATCATCTGGCCGTGTTGCGCGTAGTAGTCGCACGACGCCCATTCGATATGGCGGTAGTCGATGCCGATGTCGAAGCGTTTGCATGCGGCGTCCAGCACGCGCAGGCCTTCGGGCATCACTTCGGTGCCGATGCCGTCGCCGGGAATCACGGCAATGCGGTATTTGCGGGTCATACATCTCTCTCCTTGCCGTGATCGCGCGCCGTCTGCTGACGCCGCGCGGATGGCGAAATGGGGTTGCGTTCGGGGGGCGGGCCGCGCATGGGTATCAGTAGCCGCGCGTCCGGTCGATCAAGCCGTTCATCCGCTCGCCGCTGCGATAGCGGCGCAGGTTTTCCAGTACCGCATCGACGGCCGGTTCGGGCCGCGTCGCGCTCGCGATATGCGGCGTGATGCGCACGCGCGGTTGCGCCCACAGCGGATGGTCGGCGGGCAACGGCTCCGGGTCGGTGACATCGAGCACCGCGCTGTGAATCTGCCCGCGTTGCAGCGCGTCGAGCAGATCGGTGCCGACGAGTTGCGGTCCGCGGCCGACGTGAACCAGCGACGCGCCTCGCGGCAGCATGTCGAATACCCGCCGGCTGAGCAGGCCGCGCGTGGCGTCCGTGAGCGGCAGCAAACAGATCAGGATGTCGGCACGGGCAAGCAACTCATCGAGCCCGGCCTCGCCCGCATAGCAGTCGATCCCTTCGAGCTCGTGCTTCGAGCGGCTCCAGCCCGCGCAGGCGAAGCCGAACAGCCGCAAACGCTCCAGTACCGAGCGGCCAAGCATGCCGAGGCCGAGCACGCCGATTCGACGCGACGCGGCGGCGCGCAACGGCATCGGCTGCCAGACGCGCGCCCGCTGCTGCAACCCGTAATCGAACAGATCGCGGTGAATCGCCAGCACCGCCTCGGTGACATATTCGACCATGCCTTCGACGATGCCCGGCTCGAGCATCCGCACCACCGGCAGATGCGCCGGAATCTGCGACAGATCCAGTTGATCGACTCCCGCACCGACCGAAAACACCACTTCGAGATTCGGCAGCGTGAGCGCGAGGTCTCCCGGTTGCCACGCGACCAGATAGCGCACGGCCGTGGGATCGCCGATGTCCGGCCACACCCGGAACGGCACGTTGGGCGCCAGCTGCGCGAAGCGCTCGGCCCATAGCGCTCCACGCACCGGATCGGCCTTGTAGAGGACGGTCATCGGCGCTTACGCCATCGCCTGATTGATGATGCCGAACGCGCGCCAACCCGGGTCGGGGGCCACCTCGCGCAAGTCGGCGGGCGCGTTGCGCACCATCTTTTCGACCGAGTCGACGCGCGGCATGCCGACATGGGTCAACCAATCGTTGATGCCGGCGTCGTCCGGCACGTCGATCCGCACGAAGTCGCCGGCGTGCTGCGCGAGCCAGTACGAAATCAGTGCGCGGGCACGCAGATCGTCGGACCCATGCTGCGCGACCACCGGTCCAACCGAGTAGCCGCGTCCGAACGGACGGAACAGCGATAAACCGACCACTTCGCCGTCACGTTCGAGAACCACGGCTTGCGCGAACTCGAGCAGCGCCGGTATCGTCGCGCTGCGGTCGAAGCCGCTCGCGCGCGACGCGAGTTCGATCAGCTTCGGCGTGTCGTCCGGCCTCGCGGCACGCAACTGTTCGCCGGCCGGCGGCGCGACAGCGGCCACGCTGCCGAGCGCGCCCTGATGCTGGGTGAGTCCGCCGCAGCTGACGAAGCCGAGCTTTTCGTAAAGCGGCTTGCCCGCGACCGTTGCGTGCAGGAAGGTCACGCGGTTGCCCAGTTCTTCGAGCACCAGTTCCATCAGCTTGCGGCCAATGCCGCGGCCCTGTTCGTCCGGCGAGACGATCACGAGGCCGAGCGTGCCGCGGTCCGCGCCGAATTTCCAGCAGAGCGCGGTGCCGATCACGGCGCCATTGTCCTCGGCGACGAAGCCGGTGCCGGCGTCGTACATGAAGCGCCAGTCATCGGCGCGGTGCGGCCAGCGCACCGCAACCGAGAGGCCGTGCGCGGCGGCGATGTCATCGGCAGTGAAGCGGCGATAGGTCAGTGATTTCTTCACGGTTGATTCGGACACTGCAAACTCCTGCTGGCGGCATGATCAGCCTAGACTGTGGCATTCCCGGTGCCTGCTTCATAGGACGATCTTTTTGTTATTCGGGCCGGTGTGTGCTCGGGTCTGCTTCACGGCGGCAGCGACGCGCAACGCAATTGCACAGGTATTTTTGGCGTTCACCCCGCGGGTGCTATATTCAATATAATGCTGAAAATTGAACGGGCGTTCATTGTAACGAAGCGGCTGGCGCCTCATCGGATGCGACCGTGCGCGCCCAGCACAACAACCGCACCGGCGGCACATGGGCAGCCGGCCGCAGCGTCATCAACGGGAGACACATGCAGCGAACCGAGCTCAGCAAGAAGCGCACGGCCGACCCCGGTCCCGGCGACGTCGGCGCTCGTCTGCGCGCGCTGCGCGTCGCGCAGGGTCTGTCGATCAACGAACTGGCGATGCGCGCGGGCGTGTCGGTCGGCACCGTCAGTCAGGTCGAGCGCAACAAGGCCAATCCGTCGGTGCGTATTCTCGAGCGCCTGCGCCTGGCGTTGGAGGTTCCGCTGACCGCGCTGCTCGAAGAAGACGACGCGGTCTCGGACCCGATCACCGGCGATTTCGTGCGCAAGGCGGCCGAGCGGCCGCTGTTCGAAGTCGGCAAGAACGGCATGCAGAAAGAATTGCTGTCGCCGCATGGCGATCACGATTTGCAGATGATGATCATCATGCTGCCGGCCGGCTCCGGTTCCGAAGAGGTGCTGGTGGGCATCGGCGAGAAGGCGGGCCTGGTGCTGGAAGGCACGGTCGTGCTGAATGTCGGCGACCGGCGCTCCGAACTGCGCGCGGGAGACAGCTTCCAGTTCAAGAGCACGGTGCCGCATAGCGTGCGTAACGAAAGCAGGAAGACTGCTCGTTTGCTGTGGATCATGAACACGCAGCCGCCCGTCATTCATCTTTGATCTGTTTGTTGTACCGGAGCCGCATGTCGTGTGGCAAGCGGCGCTGTCTTCCCTCTCTTTTCCTCGCTCGCTCTGACGCGGCGCGTCCGGTTCGCACGGACGGCGGCTGACGTCAACGCCTTTCTCTCATTCACTTTTCGGTTTTGCGTTGCACGACGGAGCGGGCGTGTCGCGTCGCCTCGCTCGTGCGCGCCCCAGCCGTGCGGGCTTGCGGCCCGTGCCCACCAGTGCGGCGGTGTGCTCTCCGAGGCACGCAATGTATTGCAGCGCACAACGAACTTTTCACACAGTTTATTTTTGACCACTAGTATTTCATTTCGTGTTCATTAAAATGAACTTCATCCGATGTTCGTTCATTCGGCGGTCGCGATGGCGAACAGCAGTGCCGAGTGGTGCCGCAGTCATCAGTGCGTATGCGCACGCGGCACCACACACTTGAACCTACTGATCAGGCCGGACATGTCCACTCCGTCACTCGATTTCGATCCTTCAGCCGTGCCGTTGCCGCAGGGGCATTTCATTGGCGGTGCGTACTATTCGGCGGGCGAAGCGCAGATCGCCGTTCACCGGCCGTCGGACGGCGCGCTGCTTGGCCATGTGCCGGACGCCTCGGACGCCACGGTCGATCACGCAGTCAGCAATGCGCTGGCGGCATGGAAGACGAGCGGCTGGGGCACCCGCTCTCCGCGCGAGCGCGCGAAGGTGCTGAGCCGCTGGGCCGATTTGATCGATCGCGATGCGGTGAGCCTCGCCCAACTCGAAACGGTCAGCTCGACGCGTCCGGTGACGGAAAGCTATACATCAGATGTGCCGTTCACCGCGGAGGCGATCCGCTTCTTCGCGGAGCTGGCCGACAAGCTCGGTGGCGACATCGCGGCCACGCGCCGCGACAGTCTCGGTTTTGTTGCATCGGAGCCGTACGGTGTGATCGGTGCGATTACACCGTGGAATTTTCCGCTGTCGATGTGTTCATGGAAGTGCGGTCCCGCGCTCGCGGCGGGCAACGCGGTCGTGATGAAACCGTCGGAAATGACGCCGTTCTCGACGCTGCGTCTCGCGGAACTTGCCATCGAAGCCGGCATTCCGCCCGGCATCTTCAACGTGGTGAATGGCCGTGGAGCGACGGCGGGCGCCGCGCTGACGCGTCACCCAGGCATCTCGAAGATGAGCTTCACCGGTTCGACCCGCACGGGCGCCGCGATCATGAGCGACGCCGCGATGCACGGCACCAAGCCCGTCACGCTGGAACTCGGCGGCAAGAGCCCGCAACTGGTGTTCGAACATGTGCGGGACCTCGAGCATACGGCGCGCTGTGTCGCCCGCGGCTTTACGGCCAACGGCGGCCAGGCCTGCGTGGCCGGCACGCGGCTGATCGTGCACGAGCGCATTGCCGAGCCGCTGATCGCCGCCATTCAACGGCAACTGCAGCCGATCGAGCCCGGCCCGCTGTGGGACAGCCGCACCGCTTATTCGCCGATCATCAGTGGCGCCCAGGCGCGACGCATCGAAGCGCTGATCGGGCAGAGCCGCGAGAGCGGCGCGGAAGTGATCTTCGGCGGCGGCTTTTTCGAAGGCACCGACGCAGGCTATTTCCACCGCCCGACGCTGCTCGCCAATGTGACTTCAGAGACACCCGCCGTGCGCGAGGAACTATTCGGCCCGGTGCTGACGGTACAGACATTCGCCGACGAGGAAGAGGGCATCGCGCTCGCCGCGCATCCGATCTACGGTCTCGCGGCGGGGGTCCATAGCAGCGACATCGGTCAGGCGCTGCGGGCGATGCGCCGCATCGCCGCGGGCACCATCTGGATCAACCGTTACGGCCGCAGCGGCGACATGATCATTCCGACGGGCGGCTTCGGCCAGTCCGGTATCGGCAAGGATCTCGGCCGCGAAGCGATGGTGGCGAGCATGCGGCACAAGAGTGTGCTGATCGATTTCGAAACGCTGTGAAACACGGCTTTACACCTGATATACGCAAGCATCAACCGCACTGATTCAACCCGAAACTGAACCCCGAGCCTGCAACCAGGTTCGCCACGACGACAGGATGTTGACCATGATCGATTTCGAGCCGAAGTACATCACTTTCGACTGCTATGGCACGCTGACCAACTTCCAGATGGGCCAGACCGCGCGCGAGCTTTACGGCGACAAGCTGGACAAGGCGAAGATGGATGAGTTTGTCGAGTTCTTCCGTGGCTACCGCCTCGACGAAGTGCTGGGCGCATGGAAGCCCTATCGCGACGTGGTCGTGAACTCGGTGCGCCGCACCTGCGAACGCACCGGCGTGCCGTTCGACGAAGCGACCGCGCTGAAGATCTACGAGGCTGTGCCGAGCTGGGGCCCGCACGCGGACGTGCCGGAAGGGCTGTCGCGACTGGCCTCGAAGTACAAGCTCGTGATCCTGTCGAATGCGTCGAACGACCAGATCCACAGCAACGTCGACAAGCTCGGCGCGCCGTTCCACAAGGTCTACACCGCCCAGCAGGCACAGGCGTACAAGCCGCTGCAGAAAGCCTTCGAGTACATGTTCTCGCAACTGGACTGCAATCCGGAAGACGTGCTGCATGTGTCGTCGAGCTTCCGCTATGACCTGATGACCGCGTACGACATGGGCATCAAACACAAGGCGTTCGTCAACCGCGGTCACGAGCCGCTGAACCCGTATTACGGCGTCAACGAAGTGTCGGGCATCCCGCAACTGGCATCGCTGCTCGGCCTCTGATTCGCACGTCCGGCCTTCTCACGACATCGCTTCCCGCGCGCCGCTGAAAGCGGCGCAACCAACCGACAGGAACGCATCACGATGAAGCTCGACTCCTACTGGCTCGACACTGCGCCACGCTTTACCAGCGGCGCCCAGGGTCCGCTACCGCAGCGGGTGGACGTTGCGGTGGTCGGCGGCGGCTTCACCGGGCTGTCGGCTGCGTTGGAGCTGGCCAAACGTGGCATGTCGGTGATCGTGTTCGAGGCGGGTCGACTCGCGGCGCAGGCATCGGGCCGTAACGGCGGCCATTGCAATACGGGCGTCGCGCAGGACTACGCCGCGTTGTCCGCGCGCATCGGCAGCGAACGCGCGTCCGAGTTCTACCGTGCGTATGCCGGCGCCGTCGAAACGGTGAAAACGATCATCGGGGAGGAGCAGATCGATTGCGATCTGCGCCACTCCGGGAAGATCAAACTCGCCGCGAAACCGCAGCATTTCGCGTCGCTCGCGAAGTCGTACGAGGTGTTGCGGCGCGAAGTCGATTCCGATGTCGAACTCGTGCCGCCCGAGCAGATTCGCAACGAGATCGGGTCGGACAGCTTTTTCGGCGGCCTCGTGCAACACAACGGCATGCAGATGCACATGGGCAAATTCGGCGTGGGTCTCGGCACGGCAGCCGCACGGCGTGGGGCGCAGATCTACGAGAACACGCCGGTGACGAACCTCAAGCCGCTCGGCGGCAACGCGTTCGACGTGCAGTGTCCGCTCGGGACGGTACGCGCCGAGCGCGTGCTGATTGCCACCGGTGCGTCGCAGGTCGGTCCGCTGCAATGGTTCCGGCGCCGCATCGCGCCCGTCGGCAGCTTCATCGTCGCAACCGAGCCGCTGGGCAAGGCGCGCCTCGATGCGGTGTTGCCGACGCGCCGCTCGTATGTGACGACGCTGAACATCGGCAACTATTTTCGTGCGACGCCGGACGAGCGTCTGCTGTTCGGCGGCCGCGCGCGCTTCGCGATGTCGAATCCGCGTTCGGACGAGAAAAGCGGGCGGATTCTGCGTGATGGGCTCGCGTGCTATTTCCCGCAACTTGCCGACGTGCGCATCGATTATTGCTGGGGCGGCCTCGTCGACATGACGGCCGACCGGCTGCCGCGCGCAGGCCAGCATGAAGGACTGTTCTATTCAATGGGCTACAGCGGCCACGGTGTGCAGATGTCCGTGCACATGGGTCGTCTGATGGCCGACGTGATGTTCGGCGCCGCCTCGCGCAATCCGTGGCGAACGCTCGAATGGCCCGCGATTCCAGGACACTTTGGACGCGCGTGGTTTCTGCCGCTCGTCGGCGCGTATTACAGGTTGCAGGATGTACTGCATTGAATGGATCGACTGATCGCTACCGTTAGATGGTCGGGCAGCGCATAGATTGAAAATCACTATTCCCAGAGGAAATCCCCATGTTGCGTTTCATGTTCCAGCCTGCAGCCGCCGTCCGCTTCAACACTGTGCAGCGCTTTGCCGCCGGCGCGGGCCTCGCGATGACGATGATGTTCGGCGCCGCCCACGCTGCCGAAACGGCGACGCTCACCGCCGGCTCGCCGCCGTCGAGCGCGCCGACCACGTTCATGAACGTGAAGACACAGCAGATCGAAGGCCTGATGCCGGATGTCGTCAAGGAGATCGGCAAGCGCGAAAACTTTAACGTGTCGTACGACGCGGTGCCGTTCTCGGCGCTGATCCAGTCGGTGGTATCGGGCAAGATCGACATCATCGTTGCCGGCATGACGCCGACGCCGAAGCGCGCCGAAGTGGTCGATTTCTCGCAGCCGGTGACGGCGTTTGGCGAAGGCATCATCGTGAAGGACACGAACAAGGCGGTCTATCACTCGGTGCAGGACCTGAAGGGCATGACGGTCGGGGCGCCGACCGGTACCGACTACGGCGATCAGTTGAAGAAACTCGGCATCTTCACCGAAGTGAAGATGTACGACAGCCCCGCCGACATGACGCGCGATGTCGCGCTTGGCCGCATCGTCGCGGGCTTCAACGACTATCCGATCCTGAAGGCCCAGGAAGCAGCGGGCGCGATGGCGGGGACGCGGGTCGACGACGCGTATGTGCCGATGGAAAAGTTCGACATCGCGATCGCGGTGAAGAAGGGCAATAGCGCGCTGATGGCGAAGATCAACGACGCGCTGACGAAGATGAAGGCCGACGGCACGCTCGACGCGATCCTCAAAAAGTGGCACCTGGTGAGCTGATTGGCTTCGCGTGAAAAGAGCCGTGCCCGCGGCGACGCGGGACTCGTCCTGCCAGGTCCGTCGCGCAGCGGCGCGGCGGACTGAACGAATACGAAGAGCAATGGAAGGCACGACATGCACTGGCAAGATATAGCCGACTTTGTACCGATTTTGCTGCAAGGCGCGGTGATGAGCATCGTCATCACGCTGGGTTGTCTGGTGTTGAGCACCGTGCTCGGCCTGACCTGGGCATTGCTGAAGATGTCGCGCTATCCCCTCGTCGTACGCGGTGTGAGCACGATGATCAACGTCGTGCGCGGCCTGCCGATGATCGTGCTGCTGTTCTACATCTACTTCGTGCTGCCGGAAATCCACATCCAGGTGTCGGCGCTGCAAGCCAGCATCATTGGGCTTGGTTTCGGTTACTCGACTTACGTCGCGGAAATTTTCCGGGCGGGTATCGAGGCAGTCGATCCAGGCCAGTACGAAGCCGCGCAGTCGATCGGCATGGGCCGCGTGAAGACGATGATACGGGTGATCCTGCCGCAGGCGATCAAGGTCGCGCTGCCGCCGTACAGCAACACGCTCGTGATGATGCTGAAGGATTCATCGCTCGCGTCGACCATCACGGTCGCCGAAATGACGCGCGAAGGCCAACTGATCGCGTCGTCGACGTTTCAGAATCTGACGGTATATACGCTCGTCGCGCTCGGCTATCTCGCGATGAGCTTGCCGCTGATGAGCATGACCCGCACGCTTGAACGACGTTTCGGTCGGCACAGGGCGAGATAAGTGCGAAGTGAGGATGCGATGATCGAAATCACGAATGTGCACAAGAGCTTTGGCACCGTACCCGTTCTCAAGGGCATTTCGCTCAACGTCCGCCAGGGCGAAGTGGTCTGCCTGATCGGTGCGTCGGGCTCGGGAAAGTCAACCCTGCTGCGCTGCATTAACGCGCTGGAGTCATACGACGAAGGCGAAATTCGTCTGCTCGGCGAGCGCGTCGAACAGCGCGCGCGTAACATCAACCAGTTGCGCACCCAGGTCGGCATGGTGTTTCAGCGCTTCAACCTGTTCCCGCACCGTACGGCGCTCGAGAACGTGATGGAAGGGCCGGTGCATGTCAAGCGCCTCGCGCGCGCGGACGCGCAACGCGAAGCGTCTGAACTGCTCGACAAGGTGGGGCTCGGCCACAAGCTGCACGCCTATCCTCATCAGCTTTCGGGCGGGCAGCAGCAACGGGTGGCGATTGCGCGCTCGCTCGCGATGAAGCCGAAGGCGATCCTGTTCGACGAGCCGACCTCGGCGCTCGATCCAGAACTGGTCGGCGAAGTGCTCGGCGTGATGCGCACCCTCGCACGGGAAGGCATGACGATGCTGGTGGTCACCCACGAAATGGGCTTTGCGCGTGAGGTGGCAGACCGGGTGTGTTTTCTGCACGCGGGACTCATCATCGAGGAGGGCACGGCGCAGCAGGTGCTGGGCTCGCCGCGCGAGGCGCGCACCCGCGAGTTCCTGCGCCACGTGCTGACCAATCGCAGCGACGCTCACGTCGCGCCCGACGGTATGGCAGGAGCCGCGGCATGAACGGCAGATTCGTACGCGTAGGCGAGACGGTTCGCGCCAAAGTCGAACTGACGATCAACGGCGCGCCGGTCGAAGCGCTGGCCGGCGACACGCTGCTCACTGCGATGCTGTGCTCGGTGCGGCATGTGCGGCAGTCCGAGTTCGGCGCGGAACAACGCGCGGGCTTTTGCCTGATGGGCGCGTGTCAGGACTGCTGGGTATGGACCGCGGACGGCGAGCGGCTGCGCGCCTGCACCACGGTGGTCGAAGCAGGCATGCGCGTCGTCACGACGCAACCGGAGGCGCAATGGCCGAACCTCGCATCGTAATCGTCGGCGCAGGGCCTGCAGGGGTGCGCTGCGCGCAAACGCTGCTGGCGGCCGGCATCCGCCCGATCGTCGTCGACGAAGGCAGGCGCGATGGCGGCCAGATCTACCGGCGTCAGCCCGATGGCTTCACGCGGCCGTATTCGAAGCTGTACGGCACGGAAGCCGCGCGCGCGGAGAACCTCCATCGAACTTTCGAGCGACTGCGCCCGCAGATCGATTACCGTCCGCAGACGCTGGCGTGGAACGTCGCGCAAGGCAAGCTGCATATCGTGCATGAAGGACACGCGAGCGTGTTGCGCTACGACGCGCTGATCCTGTGCCCCGGCGCGACCGACCGGTTGATGCCGGTCAAAGGCTGGCAGTTCGCCGGTACCTACAGCCTCGGTGCCGCGCAGATCGCGCTGAAGTCGCAGGCCTGCGCGATTGGCCGTCAGGTCGTTTTCATGGGTACCGGCCCATTGCTGTATCTGGTCGCGAACCAGTATGTGCAGGCGGGTGCCAGGGTAGCGGCAGTACTCGACACGTCGAAGACCGGTGCGCGCTTGCGCGCGCTGCCCAAATTGCTGGCGCGCGTCGACGTATTGCGCAAGGGCCGCGCGCTCGTGAGCGCGTTGAAGCGCTCAGGCGTGCGGGTGGAAAACGGCATCGAGCCGCTCGAAATTCTCGGCACTCCGGACGACGGCGTGCTTGGCGTACGCTTTCGCGATGCGCGCGGCAACGTCGCGCAGGTCGAATGCGACGCGGTCGGTCTCGGCTATCACCTGCGGCCGGAAACCCAGCTTGCCGATCTCGCGCGCTGTGCGTTCCGTTTCGACGCGATCACGCGGCAATGGGTGCCGCAAATCGACGAACTCGGTCGCAGTAGCGAAAAGGGCGTCTATATTGCGGGCGATGGCGCGCGCGTGCTCGGCGCGGACGGCGCCGAGGTCGCCGGACGGCTCGCGGCCCACGCCGCGCTGAGCGATCTCGGGCGGCCCGTCGCGGCGACCACGCTCGACGCGTTGACGCGTGAACAGCGCAAAATGGATCGCTTCCGGCTGGGTCTGGCAGAGGCGTTTGCGTGGCCTGCCGCGCAGGCGGCGCGTCTTTCCGACGATACGATCGTTTGCCGGTGCGAAGGCATCACCGCGGGCGAACTGCGCCGCGTGGTGCGCGATGAAGGCGCGCAGGAAGCGAACCGTGCCAAGGCCTTTAGCCGTGTCGGTATGGGGCGCTGTCAGGGACGTTACTGCGGCCATGCGGGTGCGGAGGTGATCGCGGCGGCGGCGAACGTGCCGCTCGAGCAGGTTGGCAGACTTCGTGGACAGGCGCCGGTCAAGCCGCTGGCCATTGCAACCGTGGAGGATACCGAGTGAACCGTGCACAAGCCGATGTTCTGATCGTGGGCGGCGGGTTCATGGGTGCGTCCGCCGCATTTTTTCTGAGGCAGCGGGGCCGCTCGGTGATCCTGCTCGAGCGCCAGCTCGTCGGGCAGCAGGCGAGCGGCACCAACTTCGGTAACGTGCGCCGTCAAGGGCGGTTTCTGCCGCAGTTGCCGCTGGCGAACCGTTCGCGCGAAATCTGGGGGCGTCTGCCGGAATTGATCCAGCACGACGCCGAGTTTCTGATGTCGGGCCATGTCCGCGTCTGTTATCGCGAAGAGCAGGCCGACCAGTTCGAAACCTATGCGAAGGAGGCCGCGCACTACGGTCTCAAGCTCGACCTGTTGCGCGGCGACGCGCTGCGCGCGCGGTTTCCGTTTCTCGGTGCGGAGGTGCTGGCGGGCTCCTATTCGCAGATGGACGGGCACGCGAATCCGCGCCTCGCGGCGCCCGCGTTCGCCCGCGCCGCGGCTCGGCTCGGTGCGCGGATCGTCGAAAACTGCGATGTCGTGACGGTGGAAAAAGAGGGCGCCGAGTTTCGCGCGACGAGCGCCGACGGCCGCACGTTCCATGCGCCCGTGCTGCTGATCACGGCGGGTGCGTGGGGCAACCTGCTGTCGGAGCAATTCGGCGAAGCGGTGCCGATCGCCGTCAACGGTCCACAGATGGCCGTTACCGAACCCGTGCCGTATGCGATCCAGCCGGTGGTCGGCGTGTCGTCGCCGCAGATCGAAGAGGTGGTGTATTTCCGCCAGGTCGCGCGCGGCAATATCGTGATCGGCGGCTGCGCGCGTGCGCCTGCGTATCTCGACGAACGCCGCGCGAAGGTTCTCCCGTCAAGCACGTTGCTGCAGTTCAGACAGCTGCAGCGGGTCGCGCCGATGCTGCGCAAGCTGAGCATCATCCGGGTGTGGAGCGGCGTGGAGGGCTATATGCCCGATGACAAGCCGATCATGGGCGCAAGCGGGACGACCGGCGGCCTGTTCTATGCGTTCGGTTTTTGCGGCCACGGTTTTCAGCTTGGTCCGGGCGTAGGCGACACGATGGCCGAACTGATCGACACCGGCGCCACCAGCACGCCGCTCGAGCCGTTCGACATCCGCCGCTTCGCGGCCAGTCGGGAGACGGCACCGACAGTGCCGCCCACGTCGCGCGTTGCGTGAGCGGAGCGTCGATGCTGAGCCTGAGCCCAACCTCATCATCATCCGCGCCCGAGCTTGCGGGCGCGAGCCGTCATCCGACGCGCGCGCCGAATCGCGTGAGCCGCGCCGTGCAGCGTGCGCTCGACTTCATCGATGCCTGTTTCGCCGAGCCAATCAGCCTGTCCGAACTGGCGGCCGTCGCGCAGTTGAGCATTTCGAGGTTTGCGGTGCGCTTCAGCGCGGAGATTGGCGTGTCGCCGCAGCAATATGTGCGGCTAGTGCGCGTACGGCATGCGCAGTGCCTGTTGCGACGAGGCTTGCCGCCGTCGATCGTGGCGACCGAGGTGGGCTTCTTCGATCAAAGCCATCTATGCCGGCACTTCAAACGTGTGCTTGGCAGAACGCCGGGGGAATGGCTGAGCGCGAATGGTTGACTGCAAGTCGACAGGCCACCGGCGTCGCGCCGGTGGCCTCGAACGCATTCGACCCGATCGGGCCGGCTGCGCGTAGCCGAAACCATCACCGCTTCATTGATGCTGCTGCGAGAAGAGCGTTTCCAGCGGGTATTCGGATTTCACGAATGGCGTCTTGATGATGACGTAGCTGAAATACTTCTCGATGCCGATGTCCCGCTCCAGCAGCCCTTCGATCACGCTCTGATAATGATTGACGCTGCGCGTGACGAACTTCAGCAGGTAATCGTAGCCGCCGCTCGCCAGATGGCATTCAATGATCTCGTCCACAGGACGGATCGCCGCCTCGAACTTGGCGAAGTCTTCGCGACGATGGTCGGCGAGCGTGACCTCGGTGAACACGATCTGCACGTCACCGAGTTTCTGCAGTTGGATATGTGCGCCGTAGCCGACGATATAGCCGGCCTTTTCAAGCCTTTTCACGCGAATCAGACAGGGGCTCGGCGAGAGCCCCACGGCGTCCGCAAGCTCGACGTTCGTGATACGGCCTTTCTTCTGGAGTTGCGAAAGAATACGCAGGTCGATCCGGTCCAGCTTCGTGTCGCCGCTTGTCGTCATGTATCGGTCTGCCCGTCGAAGGTTCTGCTTTTCGCTTCGTTGCGCTTCGCCTTGGTCAAGCAACGCGCAGGCCGATGTTATCACGCGCTCAGGCGGCCGCGCGGCTCGCGCCGCGCAATGCGGCACGCACCTCCGCCTGCTCGAGCACGTCGTCGAGCGTGCGCCGCAGACGGCCGAACAGTTGTTCGAACTCGGCCTCGCCGAAGCACAGCGCGGGCGCGAAACCGAGAATGCTGTCGCCGAATGCGCGGAACACGAGGCGGTTGCGGTAGGCTGCGGCCGTGATCCGGTCCGGCAGCTTCAGCGACGGATCGAAGCGTGCCCGCGAGTTCTTGTCCGCGACCAGTTCCAGCGCGCCGAGCAGCCCGCGATGACGCGAGTCGCCCACCAGCGGATGAGCGAGCAGCGCGTCGAGCCCGGCGGCAAAGCGCGGTGCCTGCGCGATGCCGTTCGCGAGCAGACCGCCCTCCTGATAGAGCCGCAGTACTTCGAGTCCGATGGCGGCGCTCACCGGATGCGCGGAGTAGGTCTGACCGTGACCGACGACCGCGGTATCGCGCGCATCGCCTGCAATGCCCTGGTAGATTTCGTCGGACATCAGCACCGCGCCCATCGGCGCATAACCGGAGGTCAGCCCCTTCGCCACCGTCATCAGATCCGGCTCGACCTGTTCGGCCTCGCACGCGAAGAGCGGGCCGGTACGACCGAAGCCCGTGATGACCTCGTCGGCGACGAACAGGATGTCGAGGCGACGGCACGCGTCGCGCATCGCCTTTAACCAGCCGACCGGCGGCACGATCACGCCGCCCGAACCCTGGATCGGCTCGCAGAAGAACGCGGCGACGTTCTCCGCCCCGAGTGACGCGACTTTCGCTTCGAGCGCGGCGACGGATGCGGCGATCAGCGCTTGCGCGTCACTGCCTTGCGGCTGACGGTACGCATACGGCGACGGCAGATGGTGCTGGTGCGGCAGCGGCAGGTCGAAGTTGCGGTGGAACGCGGGCAGCGCAGTGAGCCCCGCGCCGACCGACGACGATCCGTGATAGCCACGTTCGAGCGCGATCATCTGCTTTTTCGCCGGGCGCCCCGTTGCATTGAAGTAATGCGTAATGAAGCGTATCGCGGAGTCGATCGCATCGGAGCCGCCGAGCGTGAAATAGACGTGCTGCAGCGAAGCGGGCGCAAGCGACACCAGTTTTTCGGCCAGTTCGATCGCGGGTTCCGACGAGAAGTGGAAGTAGGTGGTCGCGTAGGGCAGCTTCGTCATCTGGCGCGTCGCCGCTTCGACGATGCTCTGCTGGCCGTAACCCACGTTCACGCACCACAGGCCCGCAAATGCGTCGAGCAGTTCATTGCCGTCGATATCGCGCAGATACGCGCCCTGGCCGGATTCGAGTACGGTGGTGCCGCGCGCTTCGTGCGCGCGATAGTTGATGACCGGGTGAATCAGGTGCTTGCGGTCGGCGTCGATCAGCGATGAGTTTGACATGATGGTGGTTCCCCGCACGTGGCGATCAGGTAAGAGTCACCCCTCGATAGTAGCGACAGCCGTATGCGTGTCGTTCAGCCAAAAAAAAGCCTAAAGAGCGTCGACGCAGCGTTTTTCACCCTGCAGACAGCATTTTCTGCTGCGTGTGCTTAATAGCAGGGCGAACCCCAACGCTGCCGTGCATGAGCGAGCGTGTTTGCGTGTGGAAGAGAGAGGCGCCGCGGTGCAGCGGGTTCAGGTTCAGCGTGGCTTCACCTGGCTCAGGTGAGCGACTGCGCGATCACCGCATACTGATGCAGCCCCGGGTCGGCGCGGCTCGACTCGCCATCGGCTTGCGCGGATGCAAGCCGGCGCATCTTCACGACCGTCTCCGAGCGTGCGAGACCGAGGCCGGTTAGCCACTCGCGCAGGCCGTGCCCGTGCGGCACGTCGATGCGCACCAGCGCGCCTTCGTTCAGCGCGAGCCAATGGCTGATCAGCGCCTTGGCCCGCACGGCGTCGGGAAACGCGCTGGCGACGACGGGGCCGATCACGAAGCCGCGTCCGAAGCGGCGGAACAGCGAGAAGCCGAGCAGTTCGCCGTCGCGATCGAGCGCGATACCGTCGGCCAGATCGAGCAGCGGCGGCAGTACGTGGCTGCGATCGAGGCCGCTAGCGCGTGATTCGAGCGCGACGAGTTGCTGCGCGTCGCTCGTCCCGAGCGGGCGCAGCCGCTCGTTGGCGGGCAGCGCAACGAGCGGCGGCCGGAACGCTGCACCCTGCATCTGGTCGAGGGCGCCGCAGCGCTCGAAGCCGAGCGCGTCGCACAACGGCTGGCCAGCCTCGGTCGCATAGAGCGTGATGTCACGCTTGCCAAGCTCGTCGAGCGCGTGCGCGAGCAACGTGCGGCCGATACCCACGCCGCGATGCTCCGGCGCGACGATCAGCATGCCCAGCGTCGCCTGATCCGCGCCGAACTTCCAGCAGACCACGGTGCCGACCAGCGCGCCCGCCGTCTCGGCGATGAAGCCGATCCCGGTGCGCGCCGAGAACCGCCAATCTTCACGGCGATGCGGCCAGCCAATCGCGGCGGACAGGCGTTGAGCGGCAGGGATGTCGTCGGCTGTCAGGCGTCTGTAGGTGAAACGTGCGTGAGGCGTTGGATCGGACACGGGGCGCTCCGTGAATAGTCGGCCGTGCCGCGACTGTTGCACGTTGCCCGGTGATTGACTAGTACGAACTTCTCATCGTGGGGGGGGCGTCCTGTCCAGAACATCAGGGTCAACGCCAGGAGCGGCAAATCATGCTGTTTTGACCACTCAAAACCATGTTTTCGAATGGTCGAGTCCACCGATACGCGATCAACGCCATTTTTTGCAGTGCTTAAATCGATTCATGCAATGCCACCGCGCCGCGACCAGCACGCGGAGCGCCGTCGAACACCAATGCTGGATACCCCGCGTTCAATCCCGAGTGAGGAGCAGTTGCATGTACGACGACCCAATCAAAACGGGCGGCTTCAGCCGCCGTGACATGATGCGTTTGCTGGCCGCCGGCGGCATCCTTGCCACCGGCGCGGGAGGTCTGCTGGCGGGGGCTCGCCCGGCATTCGCGGCACCCATGCCGAAGAAAGGCGGCAAGATCCGGGTGGCCTACGACGCATCCTCGACCGCGGATACGCTCGACCCGGCCAAGGGTTCGGCAGGCTCCGATTACATCCGCTTCTTCATGTTCTATAGCAGCCTGACGCAGCTCGATTCGTCGCTGACGCCGAGGATGAATCTCGCCGAATCGATCGATACCAGCGACGCGAAAGTGTGGGTGATCAAACTGCGCAAAGGCGTCACGTTCCACGACGGCAAGCCACTCGCGCCCGCCGATGTCGTCTACTCGCTGATGCGTCACAAGAATCCGGCAACGGCGTCGAAGGTGAAGACGCTGGCCGATCAGTTCGTGGAGGCGAAGCAGACCGGTCCCAACGAAGTCACGCTGACGCTCGTTTCGCGCCAACGCGGACCTGCCGGTGATTCTTGCCACGCCGCAATTCGTGATCATCAAGGACGGCACGACGGACTTCACGACGGCCGTCGGCACCGGCCCGTACAAGCTGAAGACGTTCAAGCCCGGCGTTTCGACCGTCGGCATCCGTAACGACAGTTTCTGGAAGACCGGCGGCGGCCCTTACCTCGACCAGATCGAACTGATCGGTATCGGCGATAACTCGGCACGGGTGAATGCGCTGCTGTCCGGCGATGTTCACCTGATCAATTCCGTCGATCCGCGCGCGACGCAGCGCATTGCCGCGACGCCGGGCTACGAGGTGCGCG
Source organism: Paraburkholderia sp. MM5496-R1 (assembly GCF_050436205.1). Classification (NCBI taxonomy): domain Bacteria; kingdom Pseudomonadati; phylum Pseudomonadota; class Betaproteobacteria; order Burkholderiales; family Burkholderiaceae; genus Paraburkholderia; species Paraburkholderia sp. MM5496-R1. The sequence goes on along the minus strand of NZ_JBNDLT010000001.1, from coordinate 672,176 downwards.
AGACCAAGTCGGGCCTCTATACCGATCTGATCATGCGCCGCGACAACCCGCTGACGGGCAACCCCGATTTCGTGCAGGGCATGAAGTATCTGTTCGACCGTGAGCAGATCCGCTCGGCGGTGTTTCGCGGTTATGCGGTGATCGGCAACGATCAGCCGATTCCGCCCGGACACCGCTACTTCAATGCGTCGCTGCCGCAGCGTCCCCACGACCCGGACAAGGCGAAGTTCCACTTCCAGAAAGCCGGAGCTATCGGTACGACGCTGCCGCCGATCTATGCGACCACCGATGCGAACGGCTCGATCGAGATGGGTGTGCTGCTGCAGCAGTCCGCCGCGAAGATCGGCGTGAACCTGGAGATCAACCGCGTGCCGGCGGATGGTTACTGGTCGACGCACTGGATGAAGCATCCGCTCGGGTTCGGCAACGTCAATCCGCGCTCGAGCGCCGATGTGCTGTTCACGCAGTTCTTCAAGTCGGACGCCCCGTGGAACGAGTCGGGCTGGAACAACCCGAAGTTCGACCAGTTGCTGGCCGCGGCCCGCTCGGAAACCGACGATGCGAAGCGCAAGCAGATGTACGGCGACATGCAGGTGCTGGTATCGGAGCAGGGCGGCATTGGCATCCCGACCTTCCTGAGCCTGCTCGACGCGAACGACAAGCACTTGCAAGGGCTCCAGCCCGTGCCTACCGGCGCGATGATGGGCTTCAACTTCGCCGAGTACGTGTGGTGGAACGCGTGACCCGCTGAAGCGCCCGGACGCGGCGGGTGGCCCCCGCCGCGCCGCTCGCGGCAGGCAGCCGCAGCGCGCCCGAGCGGCACGGCTCATGTATGACTCGCCGTGTCGCGCAGCCTAACCGAGGAGCTCATGCCCATGAACGGGAATATCGCCCAGTTGATCGGCCGGCGCGTCGCCGTCACTGCGCTGACGCTGCTGATTGTCTCGATCATCATCTTCGTGATCACCAACCTGTTGCCGGGCGATGCCGCGCAGGCCGCACTCGGCCAGTCGGCGACGGCGGATACGGTCGCGGCGCTGCGGCTGCAGTTCGGCCTCGACCAGCCGGCATACCTGCGGTACTTCCATTGGCTCGTCGGTCTGCTGCACGCGAACTTTGGCGTGTCGCTGTCGAGCAATCTGCCGGTGTCCGAGATGATCGAAGGGCGCCTGCCGAAGTCGCTGACCCTCGCGGCGATCACCACCGGGGTGTCGGTGCCGATCGCGGTGTCGGCGGGCATTCTCGCGGCAGTCAAGCGCGACTCGCTGATCGATCGGATCGTGAGCCTCGGTACGCTGTCGCTGGTCGCCACGCCCGAGTTCCTGATCGCGACGCTGGCGGTGCTGGTGCTGGCCGTCAAGCTGCACTGGCTGTCGGCGCTGTCGTACAGCGGTGAGATCGAGAGCCTGCACGACTTTCTGCGCGCGTATGCGATGCCGGTCGTCACGCTGTGCGCGGTCGTGATCGCGCAGATGGCCCGCATGACACGCGCCGCGGTGATCGAGCAACTCAGTTCTTCGTATGTGGAAATGGCGATGCTCAAGGGCGCGAGCCCCGCCCGCATCGTACTGCGCCACGCACTGCCGAATGCGATCGGCCCGATCGCCAATGCAATCGCGCTGAGCCTGTCTTATCTGCTTGGCGGCGTGATCGTCGTCGAGACCATCTTCAACTACCCGGGCCTCGCCAGCCTGATGGTCGACGCGGTCAGCAACCGCGACTTCCCGCTCGTACAGGCCTGCACGCTGCTGTTCTGCCTCGGCTATCTGCTGCTCGTGCTGCTAGCCGACCTGTGCGCCATCATCTCGAACCCGAGGCTGCGGACATGACGATTCTTCGACCTTCTTCCGATGCGCCTCACCGGCTCGGTGCGCTCGAACCGGTGCAACGCAGCAGCATGATGCCGGAGGGCGCCGATCCCGCGCGGTCCTGGGGCGGCGGCGGAGGCCCGGCGCCTCGACCGGTGCGCCGCCGCAGCCTCGCGCAACGCATGAACCTGTCGACCGGCGGCTGGATCGGCCTGGCGATGGTCAGTTGCGCGTTGTTCGTCGCGGCGTTCGCACCGTGGCTCGCGCCGCATTCGATCGGCGCGATCCTCACGCCTGACGTATTCGCGGGCTTCAGCGCGAAGCTGCCGTTCGGCTCCGACTACCTGGGTCGCGACATGTTGACCCGCATCATCTACGGGATGCGCCTGACGGTCGTGCTCGCGCTGGCGGCGGCGCTGCTCGCGGCGCTCACGGGGACCATGCTGGGACTGCTGGCGGCCGTGGCCGGCCGCCGTATCGACGAAACCATGAGCCGGCTGCTCGATGCGGTGACGTCGATCCCGTCGAAGATGTTCGCGCTGATGATCGTCGCCGCGTTCGGCTCGTCACTGCCGTTGCTGATCGTGACCGCGGCGATCAGCTACATGCCGGGCTCGTACCGGATCGCCCGCTCGCTGGCGGTCAATATCGGCACGCTCGAATACGTGCAGGTCGCGCGGGCGCGCGGCGAAAGCGCGCTCTACATCGCGTGCTTCGAGATGCTGCCGAACATGATTCATCCGATCCTCGCCGACACCGGACTGCGCTTCACTTTCGTCGTGCTGCTATTGAGCAGCCTGAGCTTTCTCGGTCTCGGCGTGCAGCCGCCGTATGCCGATCTCGGTTCGCTGGTACGCGAGAACATCGCCGGCCTCGGTGAAGGCGTGCCGGTCGTGATCCTGCCCGCGATCGCAATCGCGATCCTCACGGTCGGCGTGAACCTGCTGATCGACGGACTGCCGCATCATGGCCGCCGCAAGGGCATGCCTGATGCCGATGGAGGCCACTGATGAAGGCACCCTTTTTCAGACGTGCTCACGCGGCCTTTGAGACCATCTCGAGGACCGCGCCGCTACCCCCATCGAATCTGGTCGAGGTACGAGGCCTGCGCGTGGTGGGAAGCCGGCCCGGCGAGCCGGATACGACGATCGTGCATGACATCGACTTCGAGATTGCGCGCGGCGAGGTGCTCGCATTGATCGGCGAGTCGGGCTCGGGCAAAACCACGATTGCACTGTCGCTGATGGGCCATGCACGCAGCGGCTGCCGCATCGCGGGCGGCGCGATCCGGGTGGGCGACACCGACGTGCTCGGGCTCTCGCCGAAAGCGCTCGCGGGATTGCGTGGCCGCAAGGTTGCCTACATCGCGCAAAGCGCGGCCGCGGCGTTCAACCCGGCGCGCCCGCTCATGGACCAGGTGATCGAAAGCGCGCTGATTCACGGCACGCTCAGCAAGCGCGCCGCGCGGGCCAAAGCGGTCGAACTGTTCCGCGCGCTCGCGCTGCCCGAGCCGGAGACGATCGGCCGGCGCTACCCGCACCAGGTGTCGGGCGGCCAGTTGCAGCGGCTGATGGCGGCGATGGCGCTGATCACCGACCCCGAACTCGTGATCCTCGATGAACCGACCACGGCGCTCGACGTCACCACGCAGATCGACGTGCTGCAAGCGTTTCGCAGCGTGATCCGCCAATGCGGAATGACGGCCGTCTACGTATCGCACGATCTGGCGGTGGTCGCGCAGATGGCGGATCGCATCGTCGTGCTAAGCAATGGTGAAATCCGCGAAACGGGCCGCACTGAACAGATTCTGCATGCGCCGGCGCACCCGTATACGCAAAGCCTGATTGCTGCCGTGACGCCCGTGGCCCCAACTGCCTGCACCTCGGCGGCTCCCGACGCAGCCCGGCCGAACACGCCGCTGCTCGAACTGCGCGGTCTGACGGCCGGCTACGGCCGCACCGACGCGAAGGGCTGGCCGCACAAGGTCATTCTGCGCGACGTGGACCTCGTGATCGATCGTGGTCAGACGGTAGGCGTGATCGGCGAATCCGGTTCGGGCAAGACGACGCTCGCGAAGGTGATCGCCGGGCTCGTGCCGATGGCGCGCGGCAATCTGCTGCTCGACGGTGAGCCGCTCGCCGCCAACCTCGGCCGCCGCAGCCGCGAACAGTTTCGCTGTATCCAGATCGTGTTCCAGAACGCCGACACCGCGCTTAATCCGACGCACACCGTCGAGCGCACGCTGGCGCGTCCGCTGAAGTTCTATCACGGCATGAAGGGCGAGGCCGCGCGGCGCCGCGTCGCCGAACTGCTCGGCCTGGTGCGCCTGCCTGCCGAGCTGGCGCAGCGGCGCACCGGAGAGCTGTCGGGCGGGCAGAAACAGCGCGTGAATCTCGCGCGGGCGCTGGCCGCCGAACCCAAGTTGATCCTGTGCGACGAAGTCACGTCCGCGCTCGATACGGTGGTCGGCGCTGCCATTCTCGAGCTGTTGCGCGATCTGCAAAAGAAGCTCGGCGTGTCATATCTGTTCATCACGCACGACATCGCCAAGGTGCGTGCGATCAGCGACGACATCGTCGTGCTGTACGCGGGGCACCGCGTCGAGACGGGCAACCGCGACGCGTTGTCGGCGCCGCCGTATCACCCGTATTCGCATCTGCTCGTGTCGTCGGCGCCGGAGCTTCGCGCCGGCTGGCTCGAAGAAGCGGGCGAGCGTTGTCATCAGACGTTGCCGCCGATCGGTGAGTCGACTCATGAGCCGGAGCTTTGCACATTTCTCGCGCGATGCCCGATGCGCATCGACGGTGTCTGCAATCGCACGTCGCCGAGCGTGCGCACGCTCGCGAGCGGCGCGCAGGTGCTGTGCCATCGCAGCGAAGCGGAACTGGAGCGATACCAGAGCGGGCCGCCCGACGGTGCTGCTGCGGCGAGCGTGCTCGCGCAGTCTGGCACGGTGCGGGTCTGATGCCGCTAGGAAAACGTAGCGCGAGGGGATAGAACATGACCGGAGTCTTCTACGACTGCGCAGGCGACAGGACCGTGGCGATGTCGCGCGCGATCAGGCGGGCCGTGGCTTTTATCGAGAGTTCGTTCGCGCAGCCCGTCAGCCTCGCGACGCTCGCCGGCACCGCCGGGCTGAGTGTTTCGCGCTTCGCCACCCTGTTTCGCAAAGAGGTGGGTATTTCGCCTCATCGCTATGTGTGTCTGGTGCGAATTCAGCACGCTAAACGGCTATTGCGTGACGGCGTCCCGCCCTGTGAGGTCGCTGCCGAAGTCGGATTTTTCGATCAAAGTCACCTTGGCCGACACTTTCGGCGCGCGGTCGGCGTGACGCCGGGGCATTTCGTTGCTTCGCCAGAATCGGGCAGCGCATTCAGATGAAGCGAGGGGCCGATGGAGATGAGCTGGACGCGTTGCAGTGGGGTAGGCGAAAGAGCTGCCTGGTTCCGGGATAGCGTGGGCAACCTGCTCGGCATCGGCGAGCCGACGCCGCTGTCCGGCATTGAACATCCGCAGTCCATGAAGCATTACGGTTCCCCGAAACCCCCGCCACCCGGCGTTTCCACCACGAACACGTCGCCCGCGGCCATCTCGACGCTCGCGATATGGCCCAATGCGACGATCTCGCCGTCCGCGCGCTCGACGCGATTGCTGCCCCGCGTTCCCGCGCGTCCACCTGCCGCGCCGAAAGGCGCGTGAATGCGGTTGTTCGAGAGAATCGACGCGGTCATCGGCGCGAGAAAGCGGATGCGCCGGACCGCGCCGTTACCGCCGCGCCAGCGTCCCGCGCCGCCCGACTCCGCGCGGATCAGGTGCGACTCGAGCCGCACGGGATAGCGCCATTCGAGCACTTCGGGATCGGTCAGGCGCGAGTTGGTCATGTGCGTCTGTACCGCGTCGACGCCGCAGAAGCCATCGCCCGCGCCGCTGCCGCCTGCGATCGTCTCGTAGTACTGGTAGCGCGCGTCGCCGAACGTGAAGTTGTTCATCGTGCCCTGACTGGACGCGACGATGCCCAGCGCACCATAGAGCGCATTCGTAATCGCGGACGATGTCTCCACGTTGCCCGAGACCACCGCTGCCGGATAAACCGGATTGAGCATCGAGCGGTCCGGGACGATCACCGAGAGGGGCTTCAGGCAACCCGCGTTGAGCGGGATGTCGTCGCCGACGAGCGTGCGGAACACGTACAGCACGGCTGCCATGCAGACCGCCTTCGGCGCGTTGAAGTTGTTCGGCAGTTGCACGGACGTTCCGCTGAAGTCCACGGTCGCACTGCGCGTCGCAGCATCGACGCGAATCGCGACGTCGATCACCGCGCCGTTATCGAGTTCGTAACGGTACGCGCCGTCCTTGAGGGCGCCGATCACGCGGCGCACCGCTTCTTCGGCATTGTCCTGCACGTGCTGCATGAAGGCGAGCACCACGTCGCGGCCGAATTGCGCGACCATGCGGCGCAGCTCGTCCACGCCCTTCTGGTTCGCGGCGATCTGCGCGCGCAGATCGGCCATGTTCTGTGCGACGTTGCGTGCCGGATAGCGGCCCGATGCGAGCAGCGCGCGTGTTTCGGCGTCGCGCAGCACGCCCGCTGAAACAAGCTGCCAGTTATCGACCAATACGCCTTCTTCTTCGATATGCGACGAAGCGGCCGGCATCGAACCGGGTGTGATTCCGCCGATATCCGCATGGTGGCCGCGCGAGCCGACGTAGAAGAGCGGCTCGGCCGAACCGTCTGCGAACACGGGCGTGATGACGGTCACGTCGGGCAAATGTGTGCCGCCGTGATACGGGTCGTTGAGCATGAACACATCGCCGTCGCGCATCGCGCCGCGATTTCGCTCGATGACGGTCTTGATGCTCTCGCCCATCGATCCCAGATGCACGGGCATGTGCGGCGCGTTCGCAATCAGATTGCCCGCGGCATCGAAGATCGCGCACGAGAAGTCGAGGCGCTCCTTGATGTTCACCGAATACGCCGTGTTTTGCAGACGCAATCCCATCTGCTCGGCAATCGACATGAACAGATTGTTGAATATTTCGAGGCGCACGGGGTCGGCCTCGGTGCCGATCGAGCGGCGTGTGGGCAGCGGTTGCACGCGGGTCATCACCACGTTGCCTTGAACGGTCAGCACCGCCTGCCATCCCGGCTCGACCACGGTCGTGCCGTTCTTTTCGGCGATGATCGCCGGGCCGTCGAGCGTGTCGCCTGCGCACAGCGTTTCGCGCTGGTAGAGCGATGCGTCGTGCCAGCTACCGCTCGAATACATGCGCACAACCGACTGCGCATGGGGCGCGTCGCCTGCCGCGCGCTGCGGCAGGCTGCCGGCATCGACTGGCGCGTCGGCATGGCCGATCGCTTCGACGCAAGCGAGTTCCGCGATGAGCGGCGTATCTGCCATCAGGAACGCATAGCGTTGACGATACGCAGCTTCGAAAGCGGCGCGCATCGCATCGACGCTGCCCGCTGGCACTGCGAGCGATGAATCGGTGCCCTGATAGCGCAGATGGACACGTCGCTCAGTCGTGATACGCGCGGCGTCCACGCCCTGTTCGAGCAGTGCGCCGGTTGCATCGGCCGCGAGCGCATCGAGCGCGGCTTCCAGCGTCGCAAGCGATGAGTCGTCGAGCGAGATTTCGAGCGCTCGCTCGCGCATCGCCGTCTGATCCGCGAGGCCCATGCCGTAAGCGGAGAGCACACCGGCAAGCGGATGCGCGAACACCCGCGTCATGCCGAGCGCGTCGGCCACACCGCACGCATGCTGGCCGCCCGCGCCGCCGAAAGTCGTCAGCACATACTGCGAGACGTCGTGGCCGCGTTGCACTGAAATTTTCTTGATCGCGTTAGCCATGCTGCCAATGGCGATCTCCAGGAAACCTTCAGCGAGCTCTTCTGGTGTGCGACGCTGACCCGTAGCCGCGAAGATTTCATCGGCGAGTGCCCGAAAGCGTTCAGCGACGACCTCGCGATCGAGCGACTCGTTCGCGTTCGGACCGAAGACGCGCGGGAAATAGTCGGGCTGAATCTTGCCGAGCATCACGTTGCAGTCGGTGACCGCGAGCGGGCCGCCGCGCCGGTACGCCGCCGGACCCGGATTGGCGCCCGCCGAGTCGGGGCCGACACGCAGCCGGGCGCCGTCGAAGCCGAGCACCGAGCCGCCACCTGCCGCCACGGTATGGATGCTCATCATCGGCGCGCGCATCCGCACGCCTGCCACCTGCGTTTCGAATACGCGCTCGAACTCGCCGTTGAAGTGCGAGACATCCGTCGACGTGCCGCCCATGTCGAAGCCGATCACGCGCTCGAAACCCGCTGCCTGTGCCGCGCGCACCATGCCGACGATACCGCCCGCCGGGCCGGAGAGAATCGCATCTTTGCCCTGAAATACATCGGCGCGTGTCAGTCCGCCGCTGCTTTGCATGAACTGCAGGTTCACGCCCGGCATTTCGCTGGCGACCTGGTCCACATATCGGCGCAGGATGGGCGACAGATAGGCATCCACCACGGTCGTATCGCCGCGCGAGACCATTTTCATCAGCGGCGAGACTTCGTGGGACACCGAGATCTGCGTGAAGCCGATTCGGCGCGCCAGATCCGCAAGCTCGCTTTCATGCGACGTGTGGCGATAACCGTGGATCAGCACGATTGCGAGTGCGCGGATGCCCTTGTGGTAGACCTCGCGCAGTGCGCGCTCCGCTGCCGCGTGATCGAGCGTCGCGACCACTTCGCCTTGCGCGCTCATGCGTTCGTCGATTTCCACCACGCTCTCATAGAGCGCTTCCGGCAACGCGATGTCGAGATCGAACAGGCGGGGGCGGTTCTGATACGCGATCCGCAACACATCGCGCAAGCCTCGCGTGGTGACGAGCGCTACCGGCTCGCCCTTGCGTTCGAGCAGCGCGTTGGTCGCGACCGTCGTGCCCATTTTGACCATCTCGACGTCGCGCGGCGTAATGGGTTCTCCAGCTCGCAGGCCAAGCACATGGCGAATCCCGGCGACAGCCGCATCGCGATACTGCTCCGGGTGTTCGGAAAGCAGCTTGTGCGTGGTGAGCGTGCCATCCGGGCGGCGCGCGACGATATCGGTGAACGTGCCGCCGCGGTCGATCCAGAACTGCCAGCGGGACGGCGTGCAAACATCGGAGGCGTGATCGTGCTTCATGGTGTCGTGGTCGTGATGCGAAAGTGGTAGTGGTGTGCGCAAGGTGAAAATCAGGCCGATTCGAGTTCGCGACCGCGCGTCTCGGGCAGCGTAAGCGCGGCGATGATCAGTACGCCATACGCGGCCACGGCGAAAATCCCGATGCTCGTGCCCAGGCCGAAGCGGCTCGACAGCACGCCGATCAGCACCGGAAACAGCGCCCCGATCGCGCGGCCGACGTTGTAGCAAAACCCCTGGCCCGAGCCGCGCACACGGGTCGGAAACAGTTCGGTGAGAAACGCGCCCATGCCGGAAAAAATGCCCGACGCGAAAAAGCCGAGCGGAAAGCCGAGCCATAGCATCGATGCATTCGTGAGCGGCAACGAGGTATACGCGAAGGCAATCGCCATCGAGCCCAGCGCGAACAAAATGAAGTTCGGCTTGCGGCCGATGCGGTCCGTGAGCCACGCGCTGCACAGATAGCCCGCGTACGAGCCCGCGATGATCATCGCCAGATAGCCGCCGGTGCCCATTACCGTGAGATGACGTTCGGTCTTGAGGAAAGTCGGCAGCCACGTCGTGATCGCGTAGTAGCCGCCCTGTGCGCCCGTCGTAAGCAGTGCGGCGCGCAATGTCGTCGAAAGCAGCTTGGGAGAGAAGATCTCAGTGAAGCGCGGCGTGTCCTGAGTGTCGTACTGCTGAACCCTGGCCTGTTCGAATACTTCAGGTTCCTTCACATAGCGGCGGATCGCGAGCACGAGCAGGGCAGGCACGAGTCCGATCAGGAACAATGCGCGCCACGCGATTTCAGGCGCCATCACGGAGAACAGCACCGCATAGAGCAGGGCCGCCACGCCCCAGCCGAGCGCCCAGCCCGACTGCACGAGACCGACCGCCTTGCCGCGGTCGCGCGCGCGGATCACCTCGCCGATCAGCACCGCGCCCGCCGTCCACTCGCCGCCGAAGCCGAAGCCCATCAACGCGCGAGCCGCGAGCAACTGGCCGTAGTTCTGCGCGAGGCCGCATAGGCCGGTGAACACGGCGAACCACAAGACGGTGAGCTGCAACGTGCGCACACGGCCGATGCGATCGGAAAGAATGCCGGCAATCCAGCCGCCGAGCGCAGAGGACAGCAGCGTCAACGTGCCGATGAAGCCGGCGTCCGCGAGCGAGATGCCCCAGGTAGCGACGAGCGTCGGGATGACGAAGGAAAGCATCTGCGTGTCCATGCCGTCGAGCATGTAGCCGACCTTGCAACTCCAGAACGCGCGACGCGCGTGCGGACCGGCTTCGGCATACCAGGAAAGCTGCGGGCTTCCCGTGCTTGACTTCATGTCGGCGGCATCGTCGACGCTCGCCGTGAGTGTCTTGCTGTCCATCTGCTGCTCCTATGGATAGACGCATGCGAAACGATCGAAGCCACGCACGAACGTAGGGATGCGTCATTCCCTCCGGGCCGCGCGGCCCGATGGCTTCAAGGTGCTGTGAATCGCTTGTTGCACGACGGCGCGGCGCGCCGCCGGGACGGTCAGAAAATAGCCAGCGACGCGTTAGTGATATCCGTCATCAGCATGTGGCCCGGCGCGTGCGCAACCGCGAGCGGCAGCTTCGCGGCCATCAGTGCCGTTTGCGGCGTCACGCCGCAAGCCCAGTAGACAGGCAGTTCGCCCGCGCGGATCGTCACCGGGTCGCCGAACTCGGGGCGCGCGAGATCGACGATGCCGAGTTCCGCTGGATCGCCAATATGCACGGGCGCGCCATGCACGCCCGGAAAGCGGCTCGTGATCTGCACGGCACGGATCGCGTCGGCGCCGCGCAGCGGCCGCATCGACACGACGAGTTCGCCGCCGAACACGCCCGCCCGCTGGTTGGCGATGCTGGTGCGGTACATCGGCACGTTGCGGCCTTCTTCGACGTGGCGCAGGCCGATGCCTTCCTTCGCGAGCATGTGCTCGAACGAGAACGAACAGCCAATTGCAAATACGACGAAATCGTCCTGCCAGAGCGCTTCGATCGATTCGACGCGCTCGCTCAGGTTGCCGTCGCGATATACGTTGTACGCGGGCACGTCGGTGCGGATGTCGATGTCGCGCCCGAGCATCGGCACGCGGAACTCGCCAGGCTCGCCCACGCCGAGCAGCGGACATGGCTTCGGATTCGCATGGCAAAAGCGCAGGAAATCGTGCGCGTGCGCAGCGGGCAGGATCGCGAGATTGGCTTGCGCGTAGTCGCCGCAATGGCCGGCCGTCGGGCCACGGAAGTCGCGGTGACGGACGGCCTGGCGGAATTCGGATGGAGTCATGGTGTTAGCGTGCTCTGGCGGTTGCATCGGATTGTCTGCGGTGGGCGATGCGTCTTGCCTACCGTCAGGCCAAGCATAGAAAAGAAGAAAATTTGACGCCAGCTAGTTTTCTTTGCGCCAGGTGAATAGAATTTCTTAATGGAATCGAGGGTTTTCCCGAGTCACGTTGAGATTTTTGGAGCGGTTTGCTTCCGTTGCACTGCCCACCTTTGACTGATGAATACGCGCTTCCTCGAAACCTTCGTCACGCTTGCCAAGCTGCGCAGTTTCCGCACGACGGCGACCGCGCTTCACGCCACGCCGGCGGCGATCTCGCAGCGCCTGAAGGCACTGGAAGACGAATTGCATACCGTGCTCGTCGATCGCGAGAGCCGCGAATTTCGGCTCACGCCGAACGGCGAATATCTGCTCGGCTACGCGAAGGCCGTGGTCGAGGCGACGCGCCAGTTGCAGGCCGCCGCGTCACATGAAGGCGCGATGCGCGGCAAGTTGCGACTCGGCGTGATCGAGACGGTCGTGCATAGCTGGCTTGCCGACTATCTGCGGCGGCTCTCGAAGGACTATCCGCAGCTCGAAGTGGAGCTTGCGGTGGACGTGAGCGTGGTGCTGCAGCGGCGTCTGATGGCGGGCGAACTCGATCTCATCATTCGCGTGGAAGGCAGCGACGAGGAATCGATCGTCTGCGATGCGCTCGCGAACTATCCGGTGCACTGGATCGCGCGCGCGGGGCTGCTGCCGCCTTCGCGCAGCGGACTCGCGAAACGCGTGCTGCGTCATCCGATCCTCACATTCGGGCGCGGGACGGCGCCTCATCGCGCGCTGGAGGACATCGTCAGCAAGCTCGCACTCGCCAACGGCGTGCCGCTCGCGGATACGCGCATTACGGGTTCGCCATCGATTTCGGTGATCGTGCAACTCGTGCGCGATGGCTTCGGCGTGGCGGCAATTCCGCGTCTGTTCGTCGATGATCTGATCGCGCGAGGCGAGGTGGTCGAACTGCCGCTGCAGCCCTCGCCGCCGTCCATCGTGGTGTCGATGTCCCGACGCGCGGATGCGCCGCTTTTCGTGCACGGCGCAGCGAACGCGGCACGTGCGGCGTGTCATGAATACTGCGAGCAGGGAGACCGACGCCTGATCGAGCGGCTATAGAACCCGGCTCTTGCACGTGCGGTTCGAGTTCAAGCGTTTCCACAGGGGCAAGGACGACGCGTTTTAGCGAAAAACAGCGAATTCAGTCCGTTCGCATGCGTGCAACCAATGCGAGCAAGCGGGCATTCATTTCCGCAGCCTGCAAATGCGCGTGCCAACCGTGACCAGGAAGCAGCCATTCGAAGCGATACGCGGCCAACTTGCCGAGCGATTCGGTGAGCGCTGTCCACGAGTACCAGCACGCGTCCCTGAACGCGACGAGGTCCTGCTGGCGTGGGCTCCAGGCAAGCGAATCCCCCGAGAACAGCACGCGATCATCGAGCTGGTACACGACGCTACCCCGAGTGTGCCCGGGTACAGGGATCGCGCGCACGCCGGCCGCAATGTTCAGTGCTGAACCGTCGTCGAGCAGATCCGTCGCATATGGGGCGGCCAACACGTCCTCGCGGTGAATCCAGACGCGCGCGCCGAATTGACGCGCGTATTTGTCCGCGTCTGCGACGTCGTCACGATGCGACAGCAGAATGTGCGCAATACCGCCAGCGCCGTCAAACCATTTCACGAGTTCCGCCGCATAGCGCGGAGAGTCGATGAGCAGATTGCCTTCCGGACGCGCGGCAAAATAAGAATGTGCGCCAAACGACGACCGTGCGTTGAATCCGCAGCGCCACACGCCCGATGTGATCTGCTGCGGAAAGATCGCCGCGTTAGGACGAAGCTGTTTCGTTTCGCTGCGTACCGACGCCGTAGGGCAGACGAGCACCGCACGCCAGGCATCAAGCTGCTCTTCCGGTGTGGTCGGCTGCCGAACGAAGACACTCTTGTCGTTGCGCTCGACAATCAGCCCAGGCGCGACGTGACGAGATGCACCGCAATTGATGCATGCAGTGTCGATGTACCACTCTCCTGAAGCAGAGTCGGTATTACGTATGGGCTTCATCTGATGCTCCCGGGCTGACGTGCGCATCCGCCGGCTCGACGCTCGCTGGCGTCTCGCGGTCGTTGGAGGGATTGTTACACGATCATTGATGTACAGGCGCAAACGGCTCGTTCGCCACGCCCTTGTCCCGCTACGAAGCCTTGTCTGCGTTTGGAGTGATTTACCACGGCTGGCTACGCTTGCCGCAACAGACACCCCTACGCGGCACTTCGTCTGCTCCTGGCGCGGCCGCTTCTGCTCGTCGAAGTAACCAACTCCTCTGCTGTGAGGAAAAATTGACTGTTGTCCGCGAGGCGCGCAACGATGAAGTCGATGAAGGTTCTCACGCGCAGCGGTTGTTCCGTCCGGCGACGGTAGTAGACGTAAATCGACTCGCGCTGGGTCAAATGCTGAGTGAGCAAAGGCACGAGCCGTCCAGCCCGGATGTGTGAGACGGCCGAGAAACTTCCAAGCTGCCCAATTGCCACGCCGGCCAGTACCGCTTCGGTTTCCGCGTCGATATCGTTCGAACAGACCGAAGCAGCCATCTCCCGATACACAATCTCCCCGCCCACCATAAATTCCCACGGCGCCTGCTTGCCGGTGTTCGCACGCCGGTATCCAGAACAACGATGCGCATCGAGCTCGTCCACGGTTTTCGGCGTGCCGTACCGTTCGAGATAGGCTGGCGACGCGCATACGATCAACTGAATCGGTAGCAGTCGCCTGGCAATCGCCCCCTCGGACGGCGGGGACCCGCCGCGCAAGCCGACGTCGGCGCGATCGCTGACGAGGTCCGTGAAATGATCGTCGAAGCGAATATCGATCTGCACGTCAGGGTATAGCGCCGCAAACTCAAGGATCGATGGCCAGAGTGCCGTTCGCCCGAGTGCCGTCGGAGCGCTTATCCGTAGGGGCCCCGCAACTTCTTCCCCTGAACGGCGAGCATCGTCAATCGCGGACGACAACATAGCGAGCGCTGGCTCGACACCTTGCAATAGTCTTTGCCCCTCTTCGGTCAGACTCAACTTTCGCGTTGTCCGATGAAACAGCCGGACGCCAAGCGACTTTTCGAGCTGCATGACCGCGTGGCTCGCGGCCTGCGGCGAGATGCCCAGGTCCGCAGCTGCCCGACGGAAGCTGCCGAGCGTTGCTGCGCGGACGAACACCGAAATCGCCCGGACCTCATTCATGGCTGAGTCCATTCGCAAATATTGGTTGATTATGAGTCTAGCATTCGATGCCTAGTAGCTGTTAATCGCGCGCCCTATGCTTCTCTTCACGTTCACCACGAAACGGGAGCAAATCATGAGCAACGCTACGAAGCACGAGTTCAAGCGCGTCTGGTTCGTTACGGGCGCCTCACGCGGGTTAGGCGCACTGATCGCACAAGCGGCCCTGGCGGACGGAAATGCAGTGGTTGCGGCGGGACGCAACGTTCGGGCGATCATTGAGCGTCTCGGCGAATCATCTGCGCTGTTGCCGGTCGCGCTCGACGTAACTGACGAGGAGCAGGCCAAAAGAGCCGCGCAGGCAGCTTTGGCAAAGTTTGGCAGGATCGACGTGTTGGTCAACAACGCCGGCTTCGGACTGCTCGCAGCCGTAGAGGAATCGGCCGACGCAGACGTGCGTCGCATATACGACACCAACGTTTTTGGACTGCTCAATGTCACGCGTGCGGTGCTGCCAGTGATGCGGGGACAGCGCTCGGGCCATGTGATCAACGTGTCCTCGATCGGCGGCTATCGCTCGGCGGCGGGATTCGGGGTGTATTGCTCGACGAAATTCGCCGTCGAAGGCATTACGGAAGCGCTCCACGCGGAGTTGAAGCCACTCGGCATTCACGCGACCGTCGTTGAGCCCGGCTATTTCCGTACCGATTTCCTCGATGCGTCGTCGCTCGTCGTCGGCAAGGAGGTCATCGACGACTACGACGAGACGTCGGGCAACGTGCGTCGATTCGCTGAAGGAATGAATCACAATCAGCCGGGCGACCCGCAGAAGCTTGCGAAGGCCCTCGTCACGCTTGTCGATGTACCGAGACCGCCACTGCGTCTGCCGCTCGGAACCGACACGCTGAAGGCGATAGCCGAAAAGAACGCCTATGTGGCTACGGAAACTGAAACATGGAAGGCACTGTCGGCGTCAACCGATTTCTCAGACTGAGTTCTCTCGAGATGACGAACGTGTAGCGCGGTTGCGCTGCTGAGTAGTGCCCATTTTTGTCTCAATCCCGCCTGGATAAGGGGAGTCTGTGATGTCCATAAACGCTGAAGTGCGCCCGCACATCCCACCGTTCACCCTTGAATCGGCAATCGAGAAGGTTCGACTTGCGGAAGACGCTGGTAATTGGTTTCGCTCCTACGGAAACGGGAACTGGGAGTTTGGACCTGATGGTCTGATGCACCACCGGTATGCCTGTATCAACGACATGCCGATCAAGGCAAGCGATCGCAAGTTCCATTCGCCGCTGGGTCGCCGCCCCGACGATCACCCAGGTCTGAGCGAGCTGGGTCTTTGAAAAATTGCGCTGAGCACCGTCGTTGGTCGATACGATGAGCGAGATCAGGACGAGTTCCACCAGAATCGCGGATATCACCGGGATCATCGAAGGGATCGCCTTCCAGACCAAAATTCGCGCGCGCCGTGCAAAGCCTTGTCCCGCCTGGCTCTGAGCAAACGCGCACTTTCTGACCCACCAGTTAACCCCCGCAACGCGATCATCACGCGCCGGACTGGACGGGACCGCGCAGGAATGAATTCGGCCTGATCGCTGCTCATCGACCCTGTTAGTTTTTGCGTTGATAGCGCCGCCATAGCCTCATGATCACCACATAGGCAAGCGTCGCCACAAGCAGATCAGCCAGCAGCATGACCGGGATGTATAAATCATCCGGGTCGCGAATGCCAAGCCGATTTGCAGCGTGTAACCACGCAAGCGCCTGCCTTTCCGGCATCGGTATAGGGTATGTGTGGACGTAGGGCACGGAAAGGCAGAACAGGCCGACAAATAGCGCCACCTTGAACAGCCTACGGACAAGTGTTGCCATACGTGATGACCTCAATTGTTCCGTAGGCGCGAAGCCCCGAATTGCCGGCAGGAATGGTCATGGTGTGCAGCAGCGCGTTACGGATTCTCAGAAAATCCGTGCGGCTCGGAAGCGTAATACAGCCGAGTGAAATACCTTCGCCACCTGCCGGATGCAACCGGAATTGTCCGCGCTTGACACCATCAATCCATGTCACGTCGTCAATAAGTCCATCATCCCGATACAGTGCGAACCATTCGCGATGATGTACCGCACTCCCAATCGCTGAATTAACTGTGTCCTTTATCGAAGCCCAAGCTTGAGACCCGATACCGCCAGTGGGCCGGTCTACGATCCAGTATTTTCCGGTAGGGATTGGACCGTTACTTGGCACAGCCGTGCAGCCACCGCGATTGCGGTATTGACCGTTTCCAGAATACGCGTCGAACGTGCCGACACCGAAAATTGTGAGCGGTGAAAACTGCTCGTTGTTCACCAAAAACTTACCCTGATAGGCCATTGTCACGCCCCCTTATCCGCGCTCATTCCACGAATCGGTGTATTTGATATTGCCATCAAGGTAATGCCACGTGATGCGGTCGTACATCATGGAGACCGCTTCAACGTGATTGAGTGCGGATGCCTGCGCCAGCCTGGTATTAGCCATGCCGGGGTTGATGCCACACACTTTCACACCTTCGATCGTCATCATGAAATAGACTTCCTCTTTGCCTGCATCGTTGATGCGATACCACTTGATCTCGGCGGACTGCAGCGTTTGCCCCTTCGCCACGGCCTTGTAAAGATAAGGCGTCGCCGCATCGAACTCCTTTTCGAACGCAATCGGCGAGTGCGCACGCGCGCCGGTGATCTTGCCGTTAGCCGCATCAACCGGCAGATTCACGCCGTGGCTGAAGCCGATAATTTCAATACTTCCCTCGCGATCCTGAACGGTTGACGAGCCTTTGATGTCTGCGCCGCCATCATCTTTCAGCCACATATGGGCAGGAATTGGCATCTTGAATTTTTCCTTGAATGGTCAAATGAGCGCTGCATGGTTACGACCTCATTTTTAATAAGGTATGCACTACGAACGGACAATCTTTTACCCAGATACGCAAGCATTTGCAACGGGGATGCTATGCACTGTCAATACTTTGACGTGATTTAACAAACATCGGAAGTGTGATTGCGATCTGATCGAGCGCAGCGCGCAGGCAAAAAAAGACCCGCGCGATGCGGGTCGGGTGGATGTCCTGCGATCCATTGATTGACCTCGCTTTCACGCCAGCGCACCGCCGCCACGCCGACCTTGATGGGTTTGGGGAACTTGCCTTGCGCGATCTTCAGATAGATCGTCGATCCGGTCAGGCCGATACGCTGCTCGACCTCGGCGCGGCGTAGCAGGCGCTCATTCATGCGCTGCGTGACCTCTTATCGCCGCCAGCCACCGGAAGGGTTGCCAGACCACGGCGATGCCCGCGCCACGAAAGAGTATGGCCTGGCCGAGCTCGACGAAATGCGTGGTGGGCGCGGCGAGCATGACGTTCTGCACGAACTGCGGCATGCTGCGCGCGAGCGTGGCCATGAAAATGCCCATCGAAGTGGTGGCGAACAGGTGCAGCGCCGCGCCAGCGAGAAAGAGCGCGATCGATCCTTCAATCGGTACGTGCAGCGCGCCGCGCACGATGAAGGTGAGCGAGAGCGCCGCCGCGGCGACGGCGGCTCGTCCGACACGCGTGTGGCCGCGACGCAGCCGACCTATCGGAAGCATGTGAGTGAAAACCAATGCGCTCAAGGAGTTGAGCGAGTCATGAGCCTGTTTTCCACAGGCTTGTGCCCAGCTTCTGTGGGTATCTTGAGTGGTTATCGAAACGCCTGCAGAGAAGGTCGAACGGGCCGTGAGGACATCGTTTCCGTCTTCTCGAAGTCACGCCGGCGGGGCCGTTCACCGAACTCGAGGCGGGCAGCCGCTAGCTCGGGCGGCTGCCGTTACGACAGAAGCGATCTGGATAACAGCTCAGAAAAAACACGCAGCTTTAACCGCTGATAATGTCCAAAACGGAAGTTATCTGGTTAAATTCCCGGAAGCCAGTCGAGTTCGTCCACATATACCGTCGATGCTCGCGCGCGGCAATCTACCCGCTGTCCAATATAGGGATCGTCAAGACACATGGAGAATCTTCTCGTCGAAATCAGTCCGGGCAGATGGGCCTTCCTGCTGGATATGCTCACCGCGTTCTCGATTCATCTGGGCGCCGCTGCGGGCATACTGGTGATCGGATGGTGGGTCGCGCGCCGCGCTTCGATGTCGCTGAGCCGGCTTCTTGCGCGTCAATCACGCATGGACGCCACGCTGCGACCGATCCTCTGCGACATCGGCCTGTGGGGCATTCGCATTGTCGCGATCGTCGGTGCGCTGTCGCAGTTAGGCATCCAGACGGCCAGCATCATTGCCGTGCTTGGCGCAGCCGGTCTTGCGGTCGGTCTCGCGCTGCAAGGCACGATGCAGAACATCGCGGCCGGCATCATGCTGCTAGTGTTGCGGCCGTTCAAGGTCGGCGAGTATATCGAGGGCGGAGCCGGCAGTGTCGCGGGCACGGTCGACGAAGTCAATCTGTTCACGACGCGTCTCACCAAACCCGATGGCATCTGCGAATACGTGCCGAACAGCGCGTTGTGGAGCAATTCGATCCGCAACTTCAGCCGTAATCCGATGCGCCGGCTCGATCTCGAAGTGGAGATCTCGATCGGTGACGATGTGGATCGCGCGCTTGAGGCGCTGCGCACGCTCGCCGCCGCCGACCCGCGTGCGCTCCGCGATCCCGCGCCGCAGGTGATGGTCATCCGCTTCGACGACAGCACCGCGGTGCTGAATATCCGCGTCTGGTCGAACACGGACATGTTCTGGACCATGCGCTGGGAACTCGCGCGCCGGGTGCGTCAAACATTGACCGACGCGCAATGTTCGCTGCCGTTGCGCACCCGTGAATTGCACATCGTGCCGAGCGCGACGGCCGCGTCGGTCACCGGCGCAGCCGCCGGTCAGGCAGGGTCATCCGCGATCAGAAAACCGGAGCAGGGGGTGTAACCCCCGGTTCTTCGATCCCGCGCTGTTGGCGTGGGAAGGCCGGCCGGAACCCGCCAGTTTTTGCGGCGAGCTGTGCAATGGACGCGTCTGACGCTGCGGCAGGAACTGGGGCTGCGGCCGATGATGGACAACGCCATGATCCCAAAGATCAGGCCGATCAGCCGGATGTTGAGCCGCATGTCGCCGTTGAGGATATGGCTGAACTCGTGCGCCACCACGCCCTGCAACTCGTCACGGGTCAAGTAGTCGAGGCAGCCCTGGGAGACGGCGACCACAGCATCGCCCGGGGCGTAGCCGGCTGCGAAGGCATTGATGCCGGTCTCCGGCAGAACATATACGGGGGGCACCGGCACTCCCGCAGCGAGGGCCATCTCCTCGATGACGTTGAGCAGCCGCTTCTGCCGCGCGTCGGTGGTCGTGCCGGGCACCTCCTTACCGCCCAACATCAAGGCGACGGCCTGCCCGCCAGAAGCGAGCTGGGCCACCTTGAGCGCGCTGGCACCGCCGACCAGGATGCCCACCGCCGGCGCCGCGAGCAGGAGCATGTCAGGTTGCCACCAGGACACTGGCTCGTGAGCGCCATACATGCTGAGCGCCACCAACAGACCGTACACGAGGGCGATCAGAATCAGGATCGCGAGGACGAAATAGACCACCAGCTGGAAGGTCTTGCGCCGTGCCGAATCCTGCTGCTGAAAGAAATTGGTGGCCATGGTCGGCGCGGTTTTTGAGAGCGTGAAGCGCACGGAGCCGTGGCGGTTCCGGTTACCGGAACGACACCTTGGGCGCTGCGCGCTCGGCCTCTGTGGTTTCGAGCAGTGACGCTTCCTTGAAACCAAACATGCCGGCCACCATGACGGCTGGGAAGACTTCGCGCTGGTTGTTGTAGTCGGTGGCGGCGTCGTTGAAGGCTTGCCTGGCGAAGCCGATCTTGTTCTCGGTCGAGCTCAGTTCCTCCTGCAGGGCGAGCATGTTCTGGTTGGCCTTGAGGTCCGGGTACGCTTCGGATAGCGCAAAGAGCCGGCCCAGAATGCCGCCGAGCTGGGCCTCGGCCTCGTTAAACCCTTTGATGGCCGCTGGGTCGCTGGGGTTGGCGGCGACTTTCTGCTCGGCTGCCATCGCGCTGTTGCGGGCCTTGATGACGGCGTCGAGCGTCTCCCTCTCGTGACCCATGTAGCCCTTGACCGCTTCGACTAAGTTCGGAATCAGCTCGTAGCGGCGTTTGAGCTGCACGTCGATTTGGGCGAAGGCGTTCGCGAAGCGGTTCCGGGCGACCACTAGCCCGTTGTAGATGCCCATGAGGCGGAGCGCGAGCAGTAGCCCGACGCCCAGCAGCACGAGCAGGGTGACGACGACGGGACTCATTGGCCGTGACCTCCGACGAGAGGACTGCTGGTTTGGACCATCGCGCGACTATGGAAACAGGATAAGTGAAATGACATTTAATTCAATCAATTCGTGAAACTGTTATAAGACAAAGGGTGCGAATTAAGCGTGCTTCATCAATTGCCGGGTACTGGAGTAAAGAGGGCGCAGTCCGCGTGTGTGCGACGTTTTTTCGAAGACGCTTTTCCACGATGGCGATCTGTGCGGAGAGCGTCGTAATGACCGCGACGTTCGCGCGGACCGCGAGCGCAACGTCGTCGGCGAGATGCAACTGGTCGACAGGACGCGATCGACGAGCGGCAACTCGTGCTGCCGTTTAAAACCGCCGTTGGAAGTGGTGACGCGTATTACCTCATCAGACCGGAAGATTCCGACCAAGCGGCGCAGGTGCAGGAACTCCGCACCTGCCTGGAAAGCAGGCTGCCAAAACTCACCTGGCCGGGTATCCAGTTCAAGACACTGAGCTAGCGCCTGAGCCTTCGGTCGACTCATTGAGACGATCAGGAAAGGGCGAACTTCGTTACGCAGATCGGGAGCCTCCCGAGAGGTAGCTGGCCAGCAATGCAGAGCAGCCCTCGCGCAGGAAGGCATTCAACGCGCTGATCGTCGGTGTCAGTTGCGCACGGTGAGCACAAATCAAGTGCAGCGGCGAAGGCTCGCAATACGCCGGCGGAAACAACTCCACCAGTCGACCTGCCTTCAGATCGTCGATGAGGTCCAGTCGCGACTTGTAGACAAGGCCTTCCCCGGCTATCGCCCAGCGACGAACTGCATCGGCATCGTCGCTGATGCGATTACCCGTGACTGCCACTGTGCGTTCGCCGCCAGGCGGGGTAAAGCGCCAGATCCGAGACCCTGACCTGGTGGATACCCTGAATCGGCGACATTTTCAGAAATTGCGCTTGCGCCAAAATTCGACTTCCCGCATCTTGTCTAGACAAGACGAAACCGCGATTGGCGCGCTACCGTAATGAAGTTTTCGGCAATCCAAGGAGTGTGGACATGCAGGCGAAGTGCAGATGGTTGGTCAAGAGTTTGATCGGTGCCGCATTTGGAGCGGCGGCGCTTGCGGGCAACACCGCCGAGGCGAAGGACTGGACGACAGTGACGATCGCCCTCGAAGGCGGCTACGCGCCCTGGAACATGACGCTGCCGGGCGGCAAGCTGGGCGGCTTCGAACCCGAACTCGCCGCTAACCTGTGCGCGCGGGCGCAACTCAAGTGCAATCTCGTGGCGCAGGACTGGGACGGCATGATTCCCGGCTTGCAAGCCGGAAAGTTCGATGTTCTGATGGATGCGATCTCGATCACGCCAGAGCGCGAGAAGATCATTGCCTTCTCGAAGCCGTATGCGTCCACGCCGGCGACCTTCGCGGTCACCGACACGAAGATCCTGCCGAAGGCAACCGGCAACCCGGCGCCGCTGAAGCTCGACACCGACGCCAAGTCGAACGCGCCCGCCGTCCAGGCGCTGCGCACGGCGCTCAAGGGCAAGACCATCGGCATTCAGTCGGGCACGGTCTATACGCGCTTCATCAACGAGAACTTCAAGGATGTCGCGTCGATCCGCGTCTACAAGACCTCGCCGGAACGCGATCTCGATCTGTCCAATGGCCGCATCGACGCGTCGTTCGACGATGTGACGTACTACGCCGCAAATGCCGACAAGAAGGAAGCGGTGCCGACGGTGACGGCCGGCCCGAAGATCGGCGGCCTGATCTGGGGGCCGGGCGAAGGCCTCGCGTTCCGCAAGCAGGACGCGGACCTGAAGGCGAAGTTCGACGCGGCGATAACGTCGGCGATTACCGACGGGACTGTGAAGAAGCTTTCGGAGAAGTGGTTCAAGACCGACGTGACGCCCTGAGCGTCGCTCACAACGTGACCGCGCGCTTCGGCCTGATCCGGCTCGAAAGGCTGATGCCGCGCGGCTTGTTTCGCAGGCTTGGTGAGGTGGCTTGATGGCTCTTTTCGAAATGCTCGGCTTCGGGACCGATGGCTGGGGCGGCCTGCTCCTGCTCGGTGCGTTCATGACGGTGGTGCTGACGCTTGCGGCGCTCGCGATCGGCGCGGTATTCGGCGCGCTCGTCGCAGCGGCAAAGCTCTCGCGCTTTCGCACGGCGCGCGTGATCGGCGACTTCTACACGACCGTCTTCCGCGGCGTGCCGGAACTGCTTGTCATCTATCTGTTCTACTTTGGCGGCTCGACGCTGGTGTCCTCGATCGGGCAGTGGTTCGGTGCCGACGGCTTCATCGGCGTGCCGCCGTTCGTGATTGGCGCGTTCGCGGTGGGCATGATTTCCGGCGCGTATCAAACGGAGGTCTATCGCGCCGCCGTGCTAGCTGTCTCGCGCGGCGAACTCGAAGCTGCGCGCGCGATCGGCATGCCGACGTTCACCATGGCGCGCCGCATCCTGATTCCCCAGGTGCTGCGATTCGCACTGCCGGGTATCGGCAATGTGTGGCAGTTGAGCCTCAAGGACTCGGCGCTGATCTCGGTCACCGGTCTCGTCGAATTGCTGCGTGCCAGCCAGGTCGCGGCGGGATCGACACACCAGTACTTCCTGTTCTTCGTCGTTGGCGGAGCGCTCTATCTCGCGATGACGGGCGTTTCGAACCGTGTGTTCGGCCGGGCGGAGACGATCGTCGGCCGCTCCTTCAAGCGCAACTTCGCGCGCAACTGACGCAAGGGCGGCCTCATCATGCATATCGATTTCGATTTTCTTCTCGACACGACGCGCCAGCTCGTTGCCGCCGTGCCGACCACGCTGAGCCTCTTTTTCACCTCGCTCGTGCTCGGCGGCCTGCTTTCGCTCGTGATCGTCACGATGCGCGTCTCGCCGCACTGGCTGCCTAACCGCTTCGCGCGCGCCTATATTCTCGTGTTCCGCGGCTCGCCGCTGCTGATCCAGATGTTTCTCGTCTACTACGGGCTCGGACAGTTCGGCGTGATCCGCGAAAGCTTCCTGTGGCCCGTGCTGCGCGAGCCCTACGTGTGCGCCGTGCTCTCGCTCGCGCTGTGCACGGCGGGCTACACCGCCGAGATCATCCGCGGCGGCCTGATGGCCGTGCCGGTCGGGCAGATCGAGGCGGGTCATGCAATCGGCCTGTCGGGCTTCGCGCTGCTGCGCCGCGTGATCGGCCCCATCGCGTTGCGGCAGTGCCTGCCCGCCTATTCGACTGAAGCCGTGCTGCTCGTCAAATCGACGGCGCTCGCAAGCCTTGTCACCGTCTGGGAAGTGACTGGTGTCGCGCAACAGATCATTCAGCAGACCTATCGCACGACGGAGGTGTTCACGTGCGCTGCGCTGATCTATCTATGCCTGAATTTCCTCGTGGTGCGCCTCATCGGCCTCGTCGAGCGGCGCCTCTCGCGCCATCTGCGTGCCGCGCCCACCGTCGTGCGCCGTCCCGCCACGCAACTCGAAACCCGCCGCGTCGCGTCTTGATCGGCCCATCTTTCCGGAGAATCGTATGAACGCAGTCGCACCGGTCGCCCTGTCCGTGAGGAACATCCACAAGTCGTTCGGCGACCATCACGTGCTCAAGGGCATTTCGCTCGACGCCCACGAAGGCGACGTGATTTCGATCCTGGGTGCGAGCGGCTCGGGCAAGAGCACGTTCCTGCGCTGCCTGAACCTACTTGAGATGCCTGACGACGGCACCGTCGCGCTTGCCGGCGAAGCGCTGAAGATGAAGCGCCGCCGTGACGGCAAGCTGCAACCGGGCGACCGCCGCCAGGTGGACCGCGTGCGCTCGCAACTCGGCATGGTGTTCCAGAACTTCAACCTGTGGTCGCACATGACGGTGCTGCAGAACCTGATCGAAGGCCCAATGCGCGTGCAAAAGCGCAGCCGCGCCGAAGCGCTCGAGGAAGCCGAGGCGCTGCTCGCGAAGGTCGGCCTCGCCGACAAGCGCGGCCACTATCCCGCACATCTTTCGGGCGGCCAGCAGCAGCGCGTGGCAATCGCGCGCGCACTCGCGATGCATCCGAAGGTGATGCTGTTCGACGAGCCAACTTCGGCGCTCGATCCCGAACTCGTGGGCGAAGTGCTGCGCGTCATGCGCACGCTTGCCGACGAGGGCCGCACGATGCTCGTCGTCACGCACGAGATGGGCTTCGCGAAACACGTTTCCAATCGCGTGATGTTCCTGGATCAGGGCCAGGTCGATTCGGACGGCACGCCCGCGGAGGTATTCGGCGAACTGAAGTCGGAGCGCTTCCGCCAGTTCGTGTCGAGCCATCAGGACCGCAACGCACATTGATCCATCGTCGGGGTTCATCATGACCGTCATCCGTACCGGAAACCCGCTGGACTGGCGCGAAGTCTGCGCCGTCGCGGCAGGCGCACCGCTCGAGCTTTCCGCGCAAGCGCGCGAGCGCATTGGCGCCGCGCGCGCGCTTGTTGAGCAGATCATCGCGCGCGGCATGCGCGCCTATGGCGTGAACACCGGGGTCGGCGCGTTGTGCGACGTGGTGGTGTCGCCGGCCGAACAGCACACGCTTTCGCACAACATTTTGATGAGCCACGCGGTGGGCGTCGGCGCGTCGCTCGGCGCGCAGGAGACGCGCGCGATCATGGCCGCAGCCATCAACAATTACGCGCACGGGCATTCGGGCGTGCGCGTCGAACTCGTCGAGCGGCTCGTCGCGCTGCTCCAGGCCGATTGCCTGCCCGAAGTGCCCGCGCTCGGTTCGGTCGGCTATCTGAGCCACATGGCGCATATCGCACTCGTGTGCGTCGGCGCGGGGCACGTGAACTGGCGTGGTGAGCGCATCAGCGGCGCCGAGGCGCTGCGCCGGCTGGGGCTCGAACCCTTGTCGCTCGAAGCGAAAGAAGGCTTGAGCCTCGTGAACGGCACGCCGTGCGTGACCGGGCTCGCGGCGCTCGCGCTGCAACGCGCGCACCGGCTGCTCGACTGGGCTGACGCCGTGGCGGCGATGAGCTTCGAGAATCTCGGCGGGCAGATGGTGGCGTTCGACGCGGGCTCGCTCGCGTATCGCATCTCACCGGGCCTTGCGCAGGTCGGCGCGCGCATGCGCGCGGCGCTGCTGGGCAGCGGTCTGCTGGCGGCGGCACTCGGACGGCGTACGCAGGATCCGCTCAGCATGCGCACGATTCCGCATGTGCACGGTGCGGCGCGCGATGTGCTGGCTGCGACGGCCGAAGTCGTGAACCGCGAACTCGCCTCGACGACTGACAATCCGATCATCGCCGGCACGCCCGAGGAGCCGCGCGTGTTCTCGCAGGCGCACGCCGTCGGCGCGTCGATCGCGCTCGCCATGGACAGCCTCGCGGTTGCGGTCGCGCAGGTGGCCGCGATGGCGGAGCGGCGTCTCGATCGTCTCGTCAATCCGCTCGTGAGCGGGTTGCCCGCGTTTCTCGCGCAAGCGAGCGGCACCCGCTCGGGCTTCATGATCGCGCAATACACGGCGGCGGCGCTGGTCGCGCAGAACCGCCGCGAGGCCGCGCCCGCGAGCCTCGACGGCGGTGTGACGTCCGGCTTGCAGGAAGATCACCTTTGCCACGCCACGCCGGCCGCGCTCAAGGCGCTGGCCGTCATCGACAACAGCGGCCGCATATTTGGCATTGAACTGCTTGCCGCGGTTCAGGCATACGACCTGCAGCCTATCGTGGCCGAGCGCGCGCCGTATACGCAGGCGTTGTATAGCCAGGTTCGCGCTGTCTTGCCGACCTACCGTGACGACCGTCCGCTTGCGGACGACATGACACGCGCATTCCACATGATCATGGATGATGGTCCGCCGCCGTTGCCCGGCCCGCTGACGGTCCGGCCCTCACGGGATTTCTGCATTCCGGCACCAACGGACTGCGTGGCGGGCAGCGCGGCGGCCTCGGCGAACGATGCTTTGCCCGGGGCGGTCGGTACTTGAGGCCGGCGTCGCGCGGCGCGCGCAAATCGTTCACGGTGCAACCAGGACAGTCATGACTGAGGCGGCGCAGGCGGGTGGAGAGGCGAAGCGGTTGAAGCCGCAGCGCAAGCTTGCGCCAGCATACGAATAGATCAAGCGCTATGTAATCGAGCGCATAGCCGATGGCACCTGGAAGCCTGGAGACGCAATCCCTTCGGAAACCGAGTTGGTCAAGGAGTCCGGAGTCGCACGCATGACCGTTTCGCGCGTGTTGCGCGAGTTGAGCGCACAACGTGTGCTCACGCGGCGGTATCTTTGAGCCCGAGCTTCGCCAGGTTGAATTGGCCTTTGCGAATGCGATGCGTCAACTCAATGCCTGCCAGAGTGATCGCGGCGTTCCTGAAACGGTTGAAGCCGAGCATGACATTCGTCCGCTTGGCAATTCAGATTTTTCTCTGCTTATACTCACTGTCACCTGAACGGCTCACGCCCAGGTCCCACGCTGCACGCCGACAAAAAACCACGACGTCAGTCGACAACACGGCACGCGACTCACTTTTCGCAACCGCAGTTCTTACATATCAGGTGGGACCTCTTATGCTAAATCGTGCTTTTGGTGCAGCGATTTCATCGTTGCTCGTGGCAGGCGCGGCAGTTGCACCGGCCATCGCGCATGCCGACGACAGCTTCGCGCGGGACGACGGCGCGTCGCATGGCCGGCCGGTCAAGGTGATGATCATTTCGATGTTCGGTCCGGAAGGCCAGGTGTGGCTCGATCATCTCGGCCCGTGGCAGGACATCACCGTCGCGGGCCTGTCTCCTGACTACCCTGCCGTACACTGCAATCGCCAGGAGGTCTGCGTGATGACGACGGGCATGGGGCACGCGAATGCCGCCGCGTCGATCATGGCGCTGACGTTCTCGCCGCGTTTCGACTTGCGCCATACGTACTTCATGGTGGCGGGCATCGCTGGTATTGATCCGCTTCAGGGCACCGTCGGTTCCGCTGCGTGGGCGAACTGGCTCGTCGACTTCGGGATTCAATGGGAAATCGACGGACGCGAAATTCCGCCTGGCTGGAATACCGGTTATCTCGGCATCAACACGACGGGCCCGACGCAGAAGCCGCCGCTCGACTATCGCACCGAAGTGTTCCAGCTCAATCCGGCGCTTTCGAACGCGGCATTCGCGCTGTCGCGCAACGTGACGCTGACCGACGACGCACAGGCGCAGGCTGCCCGTGCCAAATACAACTATGCGCCCGCGAACCGTCCGCCGACCGTGATCCAGTGTGACACGCTGGCGGGCGATACCTGGTGGTCGGGCACCGATCTCGGCGAGCGCGCGCGGCAATGGACGAAGATCCTGACCGACGGCAAGGGCACCTATTGCACGACGCAGCAGGAAGACAACGCCACCTTCGAGGCGCTGACGCGCGCGGCGACCGTGCATCGCGTTGACCTGAACCGTGTCGCGGTGCTGCGCGCTGGCTCGGACTTCGACCGGCCGTACGCGGGCCAGTCGAGCGCGGACAATCTGCTCAACTACTCGTCGCAGGGCGGCTTCACGATCGCGATCGACAATCTGTTCCTCACGGGCAATCCGCTCGTGCAGGACATCGTCACGCATTGGGGCGAGTGGCGCGACGGCGTACCGCAGCGGTAGCGCGTTTGCGGCGTGGTGAAGGGTACCGCGTGCCGGTCTGCACAGCGCTCGTGTCCACCGTTGTCGTCAGTTGCTGCGGCGGCCGCTGCGCGGGCGGTGGCGGCTCCGCGCGCGGCATGATGCGAACATAAGGCCGCGATGCGCCATGCTCATCGGCGTCCCCAGAACCTGCGCTGCACCTGCATCACTTCTTCCTCGACCTCGGCCACGGGTCCAACCAGTTCAATGCGCTTCTGGCAATGGTCGAAGACATACCGCGACGACACACTCATCGTCGAATTCTCTGCATGATTGCCCGTGGCTTGCAGCAGGCGCTCTTCCGTCATTGCAAACACCACCCGCCCAATGTTGGCCCAATATGCCGTGCCTGCGCACATACAACATGGCTCAACCGTCGTATAGAGCGTGCAACCCCACAAGAATTGCGGCGTAAAGTTGAGCGCGGCGATACGCGCGAGCACCGCTTCCGCATGATTGACGGAATCGACATTGCCCTGTTCTATTAGAACCGACTCCTGATCAGGCCCGACGAGTATGGCGCCAAACGGGTGACGGCCCAACAGCATCGCACGTTCTGCGATGACGCTTGCATGACGCAGATGGCGGACGATCTGCTCGCGTGTCGGCGCGAGCCCCTGCTCAGGGAACGCCGACGCGTTCTGTTTCGGAGAAGTGACAAGGCTCAAAGTGTGTCTCCTCCACGTTGGCTGGGTTACTTCGGCAACGTGCCCTCGACCCCCTGCACGAACCAGTTGAGCCGCAGCAGCTCGGCGTCGGGCAGCGACGTGCCGGCTGCCACCTTGATCGCGCCATTCTGATCCCTGATCGGGCCGGAGAACGGATCGAATCTGCCCGCGATAATGTCGTCGCGCTTTTGCGCCAGCGCCTTTTGCGCGGCAGGCGATACGGCTGCAGTGTTGATGTCAGCGAGGTCGATTGCTTTTTCCTTGAGACCCCACCACGTCGGCGCGTTGGTCCACGTGCCGGATTGCACCTGTTCGATCAGGTGAGAGTAGTAGACGCCCCAGTAGCTCACGCATGCGCCCAGTTGGGCATTCGGGCCGAACTTCTTCATGTCCGAGTCCCAACCGAACGCGTGCACTTTCTTCTGCTCGGCAGTCTGCATTGTCGCCGTCGAATCGGTGTTCTGGATCAGCACGTCGGCTCCCTGGCCGATCAGCGTTTCGGCCGCCTGTTTCTCCTTGCCTGGATCGAACCAGCTATTGATCCATATGACCTTTACCTTCGCATTCGGATTGATGGAACGCGCACCCATTGTGAAAGCGTTAATGTTGCGCACCACTTCCGGGACCGGCACCGAGGCGACGAAGCCGAGCGTATTCGTCTTCGTCGTATAGCCGGCGACGAGCCCAGCCAGATAGGCGCTCTGGTACGTGCGCACGTCATAGGTCGCAAAGTTCGTGGCCTTCTTGTATCCGGTCGCATGCTCGAAGACGACGTCGGGATAATCCTTTGCAGTCTTCAGTTCGAAGTCCTGGAATCCGAAGCTCGAGCCCACGATAATCTTGTTGCCCTTGTTCGCGAGGTCGCGAAACACGCGCTCCGAGTCAGCGGATTCGGGTACGTTCTCGACGCGCGTGACCTTGATCTTGTCACCGAACCTCGCTTCGATCGCCTTCACACCCTGTTCGTGTGCGTAGGTCCAGCCAGCGTCACCGGGGTTGCCGAGGTAGACGAACGCGACGCCCATCGGCACCGCGGCGGTGGCAGTGGGGCTCAATGCGACATAGATGCCAAGCGCGGCTAAAAGCGTAACCGCAGGGCGCAGTGAGCGCACCACCGCGCGAGCGAAGTTTGTTCTCATGGAGTCTCCGAAGATAGGGAACGGGAAGGAGACGACGCCAGTCGTCCAGACGACTGGCTGCGTCGCGTCAGCGATGATGGTGAGTCAATATCAAGGCCGAAATATCGATTCGTTATGTGTCGTATAACGGAATGGATATGAAGCCATTGGGAAATTGGCCTGCGGATCGCGGAGTTCGAATAGGAGACCGCGATCGTCGTGTGGGCCAGCGACAGGCCGCGCTCGGACATCATTGTCGGATGATGAGATCGGGGGGCAACACTTTAACCGATTCACCTTCACTATTTGCACCAGAACCGTCGCCTGTATCGCCAGCAAGAGCCAGCACTTCCGTCCACGATTGTGCCGACTTTGACACGGGCCCCTGAGCATAGATCAATGCCGAGGCGAGAGTGGCACGTACGCGCATTTCGGTGTCTGAGTCCACCGAGGCAGGGGGCAGTTCTTCAAGCGCATCGATGGCCTGCTCAGCACGCGTGCGGCATTCGTGAATCAGGCCCGCATCGAGCAGCGCCTCTGTGAGACCTGCCGCGAGCTCGACTCCAATCCGCGTATCGCCATGCTGTGAGAACGCCCAATCGAAAGCGCTGCGTGCATCATCCAGCGACTGCCGGAAATCGATTTCCAGGTCCAATTGTTCAGCGAGACTGTCAGCCAGACACGGTCGCAAGCAATGGGAGACATAGCGTGCATGGCGCGCCGCGATCAGCCTCTGCTCGCCTTGCGCATGCAGCTTCTCCAGCGCATAGGCACGTGCCGAATCGGAAAGGCGATACCTGCTTACCGGCCCCTCCAGCTCAATGTTGACGAGCGATTTCGCCACCAGATCGCCGATGCCGCCGATCGCGTCCGCCACAGCGTATTTCTCGTCGCACACCACCGCGCACATCGCATCGAACGTAAAGCCGCCGCTGAATACCGCGAGGCGCCTGAACAGTAACTGATGGCATGGATTCAGGATGAAGAAACTCCAGTCGAACGTCGCACGTAAGGTTTGATGGCGTGGCAGAGCGGTCCGGTAGCCGCCCGTCAGCAAACTGAAACGGTCGTGCAGATAGCGATGAACACCCCCAATGCCGAGGCCAGCGACGCGCGCCGCTGCCAGCTCGATCGCCAAAGGAATGCCGTCCAGCCGGCGGCAGATCTCGCCGATGAGATGAATTTCCTCGCAGCCGGCGTATGCATACCGTTGGATTGAATTGACGCGCAGCAAAAACAACTTTACCGCTGAAAACTGGACGATCTCCGCATGGGTTGAATGCGAAGGCGGCACGTCGAGCGGCTCGACCCGGTACACCGTCTCTTGCATCAGGCGAAGCGGTTCACGACTCGTTACCATCACACGCAGAATTTCGCTTGCCGCTACGAGTGCGTCGACGATCCGCGCGACCGCGTCGATCACATGCTCGGCGTTATCCAGCACGAGGAGCAGACGTTTGCCGGAAACCGCCGCAGCCAGTTGCGCAATGTCGACTGCAGCATCGAGCGTGGACAGCCCGCATGCTTCGGCGACCTCGCATAGGACCGCATCTTCGGTTGTTGCCGTGGCAAGGTCGACAAAACACACAGCGCGGGAAGAATCGTTCGATGCCTGCCGTGCTACCTCTATCGCCAGGCTCGTCTTCCCTATACCGCCGGCTCCAGTGAGCGTCAATACCTGCGTAGTCTGGAGCAACATGCTGATCTGCCGAACGGCCGCGTCGCGGCCTGTGAGGCGGGTTTCGCGTAGCGGCAGGCTACGTCTGAAGGCTCGGGACTCGACCGCAGGAGCCGGGCTCTCAACGGGTCGTCGTCGCAACTGATACCCGCGACCAGGGATCGTGACAATCAGGTTGCGATCCTCACCAAGTATTTTGCGTAACGCGGACAGATGGACCTGGATATTGTTTTCTTCGACGACGGTTTTCGGCCAGACACTATCCAACAATTCGTCTTTCGTAACGAGTCGTCCAGCGGCCGACACGAGCACGGCAAGAATATCGAAGGCGCGAGATCCGACAGGTACGAGCGTGCCGCTTTGGTGCAGCGTCCGCATCTCCAAATCGATCTGAAACCGGCCCAGGTCGATCATGCTGGTGCCGTAATTCGCGGGTCGCTCGGTAACCGTCATGTTTGTGCTCGCATTGATCGAGGTGAGTTGCGCGCCGGCTTTATGCCGGTGTCAGTCGCATTCCGGCTAAGCAGAGTAGTTGCCCGTCTGGTCTGCGGAAGCCTGAACGTCGCGGCGTATGTATCCAGAAACAGCCTGTTTGATTTATTAAATCTCCGTGACATTGGAGAAAGTTTTGTCTCACCAGACTCGACAGCGCGCCTGCGCCCTCCGGCGGCTGTATTCCCTCGCGAAGGAATTGAGGATTCTGACGGACCGAGTCTGCCAGCTTTACTTTTGTTCACAAACTGGTCTATAAACAAAATTCTTTTGAAAAGAAATCAAGAATGAATATCACCCTCGACGAATTGGCGACTTTCATGGCCGTGGTCGATACCGGCTCGATGACGGCAGCTGCCCAACATCTCGACCTGACAGTGTCGGCGGCCAGCCGGACGCTGGGGCGCCTCGAGGAAAAGCTGAAAACGACCTTGATGCGCCGGACCACGCGCAGGATGGAGCTGACCGAGGAAGGGCGCGCGTTCCTTCAACACGCGCGCGCCATCATCGATTCCGTGGAAAGCGCGGAGGAACAGATGGTCGCGCGGCGGGAAAACCCATCGGGGCTCCTGCGGATCAATGCAGCGTCGCCTTTCATGCTGCACGTGATCGCACCGCTTGTGCAAGGCTACCGCGTGCGCTATCCGCACGTTCACCTGGAGCTGAACACGAACGACGGCATCATCGATCTACTCGAGAGCCGCACCGATGTCGCTATTCGAATTGGCCGGCTCAAGGATTCGACGCTGCATAGCCGGCTTGTTGGCAGTAGCCGCATGCGTGTTCTTGCGAGTCCCGACTATCTTGAGGCGCACGGACATCCGCGCGAGGTCGCTGACCTTGGCAAGCACGTACTGCTGGGCTTTACTCAACCGGAGTCGCTCAATGTCTGGCCGTTGCTCGGTGCCGACGGTGAGCCGTACCGTATCGAGCCGGTGGCAAGTTCATCGAGCGGCGAGACGCTTCGTCAACTGGCGCTCGAAGGCGTGGGCGTTGTCTGCCTGTCGGATTTCATGACCGACCGGGACCGCGAAACAGGGCGTCTCGTGCAGATCCTCGCCCGTCAGACCAAGGACGTCCGTCAGCCAATCCATGCTGTCTATTACCGCAATACAGCCGTTTCTTCGCGAATAGCGTCGTTCATCGATTATCTGATGGGCGAGATTGGAGGCAACGGGGCGACTCAGCATCAGACTGCGTGGGCGCGTCAAGCTTAGCCCGGATCGACTACAGCCCGTGCCTGGCTATTTGCGAGGTTTAACGTTTCCAGTCGCTTGAACGTCCGTTACGGAGAAATCCAACTGTCCCTTGTGGGTCGGGATGGGCCGATCAGCGTCGGGCAGAGGTCGGCGGCGGATTCAACCGGTGGATGCAACACAATGAACGTCGCATGAGCGGCGGGAGTGTTGCAAATGAAACAGAGGCGCCGGATCTATTACAGCGAAAGCCAGAAGGCGTTGATGTGGGAACGCTGGCGTAGTGTTCGTCGTTGGTCCAGTGCAGAGTGCCGGACCGGTATCAGACATGGTTGCTTCTGTTCGCGGCCTCATGCTTCGGTCTCGTAAAGCAGACCGTAGCTTCCGCTCGTTCGCTTTATTCGCGCGAAGCCGAGTTCCCCCAAATGCATACCGGCGATCAAAAGTCCCTCCGAGCTGACCAGGTCCAGAAGCCGTGAACGTGTGGTGGCTGCCAGGGAAGGGTCTTGATCGAATGCAATCGATACGTCTGGCCGTTTAATCTGGATGTGAGGAAAATGAACAATATCTCCCCAAACAAGCAGGCCCTGATCATGGGATTCGAGAAGATATCCGGAGTGTCCATCTGTGTGTCCCGGTAGCGGCATCGCTCTGATACCGGGCAGCACTTCGCCCTCGTCGAAAGTACGGAGCTTGTCGCGGTAGCCGTCGAACACTTGACGGGCTATCAGGAAGTTACCGCGGGCACGCTCGCTGGCACGGCTTAGATTTCCGTCATCCTGCCAAAATTCGACCTCTCGCTGATGAGCAACAAGTTCCGCATTCGGAAAGGTAACTTGTCCGGCTGTGTCCACGTCCTCCGACATTGAGCTACCTCGATGCCACCGAGCAGGATGCGTGCGCACCGGAAATTCTTGAACCCGAGCATGGAGCGGGTACGCCGTTTAATCGCGCGGGGGTCCTGTTCGATGATATTGTTCAAGTACTTCGTCTGCCGGATCTTGATGGGCGTTTCGCGCTCGGCGTTGATGGCTTGCAACGCTGCCATATTGGCGCCGCTTTTGTCGATCGTCACAGTCTCGGGTTCGCCATTCAGGGCCATCGACTTTTCGAAATACCGCCGCGCCGCAGTCTTATCCCGATGGGCCCGTAACAGAAAGTCGATGGTGTTGCCGGCCTTGTTGACGGCGCGATACAGGTATTTCCATTGGCCCTTGACCTTGATGTAGGTCTCGTCGACGCGCCAGCTCTTGCGCACGGGGCGTTTGTGGCGGCGAAACGCTTTTTCCAGCACCGGCAGCAGCTTGAGCGCCCAACGGTGCACGGTTGAATGATCCACTGAGATGCCTCGCTCGGCCATCATTTCTTCGAGGTTTCGCAGGCTAAGCAGATAGGCCACATACCAGCGAACACAAGTCAGGATCACATCAAGCGGGTAATGCAGGCGTTTGAGCACGCGGGCAACGGTCGGATTCAGAGTCTTCATCAAGCTTTCAGTCGTTCATCTGTTCCGCACATCATAGGCGACTGCCTTATTGCAACAGAACCGGTCCGCCGGACGGAAAAGTAAAGCGCAAAAGCCATTCGCGCTGGGCTTCGTGTCGACGCCGAACGTGCAGCGTTGCATACACCCGTTCCATCGTCCGACACCGCTGCTGATCCCACGACGGAAGGCTCGTCCGGATTAGGCGAAGCCGTGCACGAAGCACGTCTGTGGCGCGACGACGGCTGGACCGCGCGCGTCATCAAGAACGAAGACGACGAAGGCTGGGCCGTCGAAATGATCAAGGACGGCGAAGCGGAACCGGCGCTCGTCGGGCCGTGCACGGTGGGCCGCAACAAGAAGGATCCGAAACCCCTCGACACGTCGGCGTTCAACACGCTGGTGAAGACCGCCTCAGAAGTCCTGCGCCGCCATGAGCAGCAACTGCGTGCGCAACTCCATAAAGAAGTGCGGGTGGCGAGCGCGGACGGTAACGACGAACTCGACATCACGCTGGACATCGTTGCGGACGACATCGAACCGTACGCGCTGCTGACCGCGCTCGACACCTTCGGCGAGCAGTCGGCGCAAGTGCAGGTCGCGCCCAGCTTCAAGCTCAGCAAGGCGAGCGCCGTGGCCTGGGTCGAAAACGAATTTCGCCGCCCGGGCTAGAGGCGGGGCAGGCCGGCTGACCAGGCTGATTCAAAAATTACTAACGCCTGTCAATATTCTTTCATATTAACTTCATAGAATCCTCGCGTCATAGCGGCGCGAGCGTGAACCAATTGGTTTGGGGCTGACTGCGTGCCGGCTGTGCATTCACCCACGCTACCCGAACCCTGGATCACGACAACATGGCAGAGCCGTTCGACATTTCCCGCCGCAAGGCCCTGAAACTACTTGCCGGTGCGCCGATGCTGCCGCTAGGCGGCATCGCCACGGCGTCGATGCTGACCGCTTGCGGCGGCGATCTGGCGACTCCGTCGGCCAATTCCACCACGCCTACTACGCCTGCCACCCCGGTCGCGAACTTCACTTCGGCGTCTTTCACCAGCATGCCGGCGCCGTCGCTCGCCAATCCGTCGCTGATGGCAACCACCACGGTCGGCTCAGGCCTGACGGTTTCGTATTCCGACGGCTCCCAAAAGGCTTACAAACTCGCGTACCAGCCGTTCTTCATGACCGGCGATCTGGTCCCGGACGGCAACGGCGGCACCGTGCTGGCAGGCGGGTACTTCGACATCAACAACCAGCCGATCGACGACGATTCGGTGCCCGCGCAACGGCGCCAGTTCTTTTCGGACTCGCCGGACGGTACGTCGCTGCTGAAGATCGATGGCGCGAAGGTCGCCGGCGTAAAGGGCAACACGGTGTTCGCCGTGGTCCAGTTCGAATACACGACGCGCTCGCAGTCCGGCAGTGACATGTATGGCCGCCTCCCGTCGCCGATCGCGGTGCTGACGCTGGATCAGGATCCGGCCACCGGCAAGTTGACGCTCGTCAAGTATCACAACGTCGACACGTCGCCCGCGAATGGACTGTGGATTACCTGCGGCGCGAGCCTGTCGCCGTGGAACACGCATCTGTCGAGCGAGGAATACGAGCCGGATGCGTTCACGGCCAGTTCGAGCAATCTGGCGCAGTACAAGGCGTTCAACGATAACCTGTACGGCAACGCGAACATTGCTTTCAACCCGTATCTCTATGGTCATCTGCCGGAAATCACGGTCAAGGCGGATGGCACCGGCTCGGTCAGAAAACACTATTGCCTCGGGCGCATTTCGCACGAACTGGTGCAGGTGATGCCGGACAACCGCACGGTCCTGATGGGCGACGACGCGACCAACAGCGGCCTCTTCATGTTCGTGGCGGACAACGAGAAGGACCTGTCGGCCGGCACGTTGTATGTGGCGAAAGTGGGCGCGGGCTTCTCGGTCGATCCGGCCGCGGCGGGCGCGGACCTGACGTGGATCAAACTGGGTCACGCGACGAGCGCGGAAGTCGAGGCCATGGCTAAGTCGAATCGGCCGCAGGACGTCATCGACGTCAAGTGGACCGATCCTGCCGACGCTAACTACCGGAAGATCTTCGCCGGCGGCACTGCGCAGTGGGTCAGGATCATGCCGGGCAAGGAGAAGGTTGCGGCTTTCCTCGAAACCCATCGCTACGCTTACCTGGCGGGCGGCAGCATGGGCTTCACGAAGATGGAAGGGACGACGGTCAACATCAAGGACAAGATCGCGTACTCCGCTTTGCAGAACATCGTCGACTCGATGGTGAAGGGCAACGCGAAGGGCTGGAACCCGGAGAGCAACATTTCCGTCGACGCCGCGATCAACGCCGGCGGCGTGCTTCAGCACAAGCTCGCGGGCGGCCAGAAGGATAACCAGGGTGCCGCGATCAACAGCGAGTGGGTGCCGGTGCACACCAGCGCGCTGCTGGTCGGCAAGGACATCGCCGCCGACGCGCTCGGCAACAAGGCCGACCCGGAGTTGGTCGCCAACCCGGACAACCTGAAATTCTCGGAGAAGCTGCGCACGCTCTTTATCGGCGAGGACAGCGGCTACCACGTGAACAATTTCCTTTGGGCGTACAACGTCGACACGAAGCAGCTCACGCGTCTGCTGTCGACACCCGCCGGCGCCGAATCGACCGGTCTGCATGCGGTCGACGAACTCAACGGCTGGACCTACATCATGAGCAACTTCCAGCATGCCGGCGACTGGGGCAGCCAGCATACGCAGGCGCTCAGGGACACGCTCGATCCGCTTGTGCGCGCGAATTACAGGGATCGCTTCGGCGCGTCGGTCGGCTATCTGACAGCAGACCCGACATCGATCAAGCTGGTGTGACGGCAAGGCTCGCAGAGATCCTCGCAAGTCTCATTGTGGGGAAATTGATGGCGCGTTGATCCGATACGAAAAGCACGGTTCGCGAGCGGTTCATCGCCCCCTCTCTGGAGGGGGTTTTTTATTGGAGCCGGGAGGCAAAGTTGTGTGTTCGCAAGACACTCTTCGAACTGTGACATAGACCTGCATTCAGGCAACTGCGTGGTGATAGTCAGCGACTACGGGGCGGATTGCCAGCCAGATAGCCGGCTTCGACGAGCCACGCGAACAGCGCGTTGATGATCACCATCGCCTGGTACTGGCTACTCGGCCGGAGCGTCCTGTAGAACGGCCGCCAGCGCGGATCATGGCGCGGGTATTTGCGCCCGCCGTCGGCGACCCAGCGCGCGTGCGGCAACGGGTCTTTCAGGAATTGCCGGAAGAGTTGCAGGTCTTCGTGCGTGAGCGACGACAGCGGCTTGCCCAGTTGCACGATCGCCCATAGCAGCAGCCGTTCGGCTTCCTTGCGGTAATTCTCGAAGGTGGTCTTTTTGTCGGCGACCCGCGCGAGCCATGCGCGGACCGCATTCAGGTCGTCGTGGGCGGCGATCTGTGAATGCCCGCGCGCCCGGTTGCTGCCATCGCGGCCGTCGAGGTCGGCGGACAGTTCAAGCGCATCGAGGGGCGTCCTGCCCGACGAAACCCGCCTCTCGGCTGAAATCGACCGCCTGAAAGGCGAATTCCCGAAGACCCGCGAGCTGTACCGCGAAGTCTGCGCGCTCCTGTTCTTCCGCTTCGGGATCACGCCGACCGCGAACCGGCTTTACCAGTTGGTCAAGCGCGGCAGCATGAGCACGCCGACCCAGGTGCTCGGTGAATTCTGGGCCGAACTGCGCGAAAAGAGCCGGGTGCGCATCGACCACCCCGACCTGCCCGCCGATCTGGGGCCGGCTGCCGGCGAACTGGTCGCGGCGCTCTGGACCCGCGCAACCGCCTCTGCCGAAGCCGCGCTCGACGCGCTGCGCGACGAGGTCGAGGCGCAACGCGTTGAGGCGCAACGGTCGGTCGTTGCTGCCCGCGACGAACTGGGTCGCGTCGGGACCGCGCTCGAACAGCGCACGGCGGCGCTCCTTGCCGCGCAGGTCGAGGTGCGCGAACTGGAAAAGGCGCAGGCCGAGGGCCACGCGGCGCGGCAGGCGTGCGAGGCCGAGGTGGTCCGGCTCAAGGCCGAGGCGCTCGTGCGCGACCGTGAACTGGACAAGGTGCGCGAAGGTTTCTCGCGGGATCTCGGGAAGCTGCGCGAGAGCGCGGAACGCGCCGACGAGCGCCTGCGAGCGTCGGAAAAGCGCGCGCTGCTGGAGATCGACCGCGAGCGGGGTACGGCCGCGAAGCTGCAGAAGGACCTCGATGCCGCGGTGAAGCGGGCCGACAGTCGCGGGGCGGACCATCACCGGGCGGTCGAGGCGCTGCAGGCGCAGCTCGGGGACGTGCGTCACCAGGCGGGCGTGCTGCAGGGACGGCTCGGTGCCGTGCTGGCCACGAACGTCACGCTGCAGCAACAACCGGCGGCACTGCGGCAGGCGGACACTCGCGACGCCCGCCCAGCCCGCGCGAAGTCCGCCTCCACCGCGGCGCGCCCGGTGGCGACACGCCCTTCGCGCGCGCCGCGCGTCACGCCCGCGCCAGCCAGCCAGACCGTAGTGCACCGCAAGCGGGGAAAGAGGGATGGAAAATAGAACCCGCCCGCGCAAGAGACGGAAGGCCCCGGTCTGTCCGCCGATCGGCGCGCTGATGCGCTATGGCGAGCGGACCGTGCGCATGATCATCGAGTCGGTGCACGAAGACGGCAGCACCTTCCGCAGCACGGTGAAGTGGGCTAATCTGGCCGCTCTTCACGATCAGCTCTTCTGAGCGGGATGAACATGCAGCAGCCCACCATTCAGCAGCTCGACATTTTCGCCGACAGCCGTGATGTCATGTTGCGTAACGACGTGCTGGAGCCGCTGCAGCGGCGCGATGCGGTGGCGGCGCGAACGGCACTGGAGCTGCTCGCCGGCGAATATCCGGACGATGGCGCGCTCCCAGCGATGAGCGTGCTGGTTCGTGAGCTGGAACGCGGATCGCCCACGCCCTTTTCTGATCACGAGACGCTGGCCAGCGCACGCCGGCATCTCGAGGACGAGGTCGTACTTGCCGCCCGGCGGGTGCTGCCCGCGCAGAATGTTCAGTCGTGGCTCAGGCCGTGCTGGCGAGCGCTTGCTCAGCGGGCTGAATCGCTACCGTTTCGTACCGCCGACGCAGACAGTCACGCCGTGCCGCTGTGGCTTCTGGCGGGCGACGGGGCGGCTGCGATTGAAGCAGTCGAAGCCATCGAGTCCTGGTCGCGCATCCCGGCACCGCTTGCGTGGATGACCGAGGCACGCTACCGGGCGGCTGGCCTGGATGCGGCGTGGCCGCTGCTCGCGCAGTTGGCGTGGCTGGCGCCGGCGAGGTTCGTGGCGTTGTTGCCCACCTTGGGTGATGCTTCGCTGGACGCGCTGCGCCGGCGCTTCGATGCCGAATTCCCTGGCACCGGCGAGGTCGACGACTATTCCTGGTTTCCGGCATGGCTGCTGTTGGTGAAGCCGGCGCTCGCCGGCAGGTTAGGTGAGGCGCGCGTACAGCGTGACCAGGCGGCATCGCGCGCGACGGCCCTGCTCGGGGAGATCCGGCGCCGGGAGCACGAAGGCGACCAGCATGAACTCATCGGGCTGCGCCAGGAGCTCAGCCGGCTGCATGCGGGCCTGTTCGACACCTACATGGCGACACGGAAAGTGCAGCACCGTTGATCGGTGAGCGAGGCCGCGAATGGTCACATCGGGCAGTCGTCCTGCAATCATTCGCGAGATGCGACCCGGGGGCGGACGGTTCGCCCGGGCGAGGAGACGGCCGCGCGGCCGAACAGGTATCCGTAATTGTCTCCGCACTGCGGAGACAATTCGGACGCTCGCCGGCGCAAGCCCCGGTGACGGGTTTGAAGACAGATTGGGCCGTCCGCGGGCAGTTTTAACGCGGCGGTAGCCGCACACCTGAGCATGAAAGTATGAACGACCTTACGCCTTCCTCCTTGCTTGACGAAGTCCGACAGCTGATCGATTCGGCGCGCGAACGGGCCGCCGTTGCGATCAATGCAGAACTGACACTGCTGTACTGGCAGGTGGGGCATCGTATTGAGGCAGAGGTATTGCGGGGCGCCCGCGCGGAGTACGGGCAACAGGTGATCGGATCGTTGGCGCGTCAGCTTACCGCCGAATACGGGCGCGGCTGGAGCGACAAGCAGTTGCGCCACTGCATGCGTTGTGGGTCTTGCGGAGGTTTTTGCCGACGAAGCGATTGTCTCCGCAGTGCGGAGAGAATTGAGCTGGACGCACCTGAAGACGCTGATCTACATCGACGACGCGGTGAAGCGTGATTTTTATATTGAGCTTGCCTGTGTCGAACGCTGGTCCACGCGGCAGTTGCAGGAGCGCATCGACTCAATGCTTTTTGAGCGCAGTGCAATCTCGCGGAAACCCGAAGACGCAATCCGGCGGGATCTCGCGATGCTGAGGGACGAACGACGTGTGCCTCCCGACGCGTTGCTGAAGGACCCGTATGTGCTGGATTTTCTTGGTCTCAACGATCACTACCTCGAAAAGGATCTGGAGGATGCGATCCTGCGAGAGATGGAGCAGTTCCTTCTCGAACTTGGTGCTGGTTTCACGTTTGTGGCTCGTCAGAAACGCTTGCTGATTGATCACGACGATTTTTACATTGATCTTCTCTTTTACAACCGCAAGCTTCGAAGGCTTGTTGCAATCGAACTCAAGCTGGGCGCGTTCAAGGCCGAATACAAGAGTCAGATGGAGCTTTATTTGCGCTGGCTCGCGAAACATGAACAGGAGCCAGACGAGGAACCGCCGCTCGGCATTATCCTGTGTGCAGGCAAGAAGCAGGAGCAGATCGAGCTGCTCGAACTCGATAAAAGCGGTATCCATGTCGCAGAGTATCTGACTGTGCTGCCGCCACGAGAGCAGTTACAGGCGAAATTGCACCAGTCAATTGAAGCCGCAAGATCACGGCTCCAGGACAAGCGGCGCGAATGATTCGATCGCCAGGATCCGGCGACTGGGTTCTGTCGCGATAACAATCGCAGCTTGAGCAAAAGCTGATATGAGTAGGACTACTCACGCTGCCAAAGAATAGAATTGCTCGGCTGCAGTCGAGGCGACGCCGTCGTCACACATCTGCCCCTTGCGGTTCATGTGCGCGATCTCTATGCCAGACAGGATGATGCGCGCACAGCGGAATTCCTTGAACCCCAGCATCGG
This sequence comes from Paraburkholderia sp. MM5496-R1, assembly GCF_050436205.1. Lineage (NCBI taxonomy): Bacteria > Pseudomonadati > Pseudomonadota > Betaproteobacteria > Burkholderiales > Burkholderiaceae > Paraburkholderia > Paraburkholderia sp. MM5496-R1. The sequence goes on along the minus strand of NZ_JBNDLT010000001.1, from coordinate 629,987 downwards.
TTTGATGATGCGTTTAATGGCACGGTGATCCTGCTCGACGACGTTGTTCAGGTATTTGTTTTGACGGACCTTGATCGGTGTTAAACGCACGGCATTGAGCGCTTCAAGCGCAGCCAGGTTGGTGCCGCTCCTGTCCACGGTAATTGTCTCGGGCTCGCCGTTCTGCTCAATCGTTTTCTCGAAGTAGCGGCGAGCTGCAGCCTTATCGCGATGGGCGCGCAGCAGGAAATCGACAGTGTTGCCCGCCTTGTCGACGGCACGGTACAAGTATTTCCAGTTGCCTTTGACCTTGACGTAGGTCTCATCGACGCGCCAGCTTTTGCCCACAGGCCGTTTGCGTTGGCGGAATGCTTTTTCAAGCACCGGCAGCAGCTTGATAACCCACCGGTGCACGCTCGAATGATCCACCTCAATACCCCGCTCAGCCATCATTTCCTCGAGGTTACGTAGGCTCAGTGAGTACGCCACGTACCACCGCACGCACAGCAGGATCACGTCCAGCGGGTAGTGCAGCCGCTTCAGTACCTTGCCAATGCCAGCGGGCAGCGTCTTGCGCGGCGTCTTCGTCTTTGCCATCATGGTTGTCATGCGTTGCGGTCGACGCATTTTACTTGACCGCGTTAATGCGACAAAACCTCGAATGGAGCCTTGTCGTTGAGAGTTGAAAAGCGGATGAGGCACTACGTGGGCAGACGAATGAAAGCTCTCCGCAATAGACTGTACTTCCCAATCCTGATCTTTGCGACGGCAATGCCGCACCAATCCATGCCCCCATTCTTTGATCGCTGTGTGCGTCTCGTTGTCGGCGCAACGCTCTCTGTTTCACTTGCCGCCTGCCACCATGAAGAGCCATGGAAGCTCACGGACGTCCAGGGGCATTTGCCCGATCTGGATTTCGCGCTGACCTCCGACGCCGGCAAGCAGATTAGCCAGGCGAACCTGGCAGGTGATGTCACACTCGTCTACTTCGGCTACACGCATTGCCCGGACGTATGCCCGGAGACGCTGGCCAAACTGGCCCAAGTGACGCATCAACTTGGCGGCGCCGCACAGCATGTGAAGGTCCTGTTCGTGAGTGTCGACCCGGCGCGGGACACGCCCGCAGTGATGCATGCGTATGTCGATGCGTTTGACGCAAAGCACGACGTCGGCCTGACCGGTTCCGAGAGCGCGATCAAGGCGCTCGCGCAACGCTATCGCGTCGCGTACCAGGCTGACAAGCCCCGCGCGAACGGTGGATACGAGGTAACCCATAGCTCGGCGATCTACATATTCGATGCGAAAGGGCACGCACGCCTGATCGGTGCGGACGACGATCCGGTCGACGCATTTGTGCACGATCTGCGTCAATTGGCCGACGAGACCTGACGACAGGCGCCCGCGACGGTGCTGAAGAGGCCGCGAACGAGCCCGCGCACCCACGGTGTTTTCAACAGATAGAGTCGGACGTACGTCGGAGATTCCGGCCACATTCGCCCGGGGGAGCGCTTGTTGTCGCCGCCCGAAGTTCCACGCATACCACCGCGTTCAGCTGGTCAATAACCGGCTACGACCAGAATCCCTATGCACGCTCAACGCAAGGTTTCCTGGCATACAAGTGTGTGGCGCCAGTAGCATCGTGGATCACGCCACCGCTTGAGCAGGCTGGACCTCGACCGTGACATGGGACAACCCCTTAAAGCGCCGGAGCACCGCATGATGCCATCTTCGAAGATGGAAACGGCAAACACACCGGACGGAGCGAAGATCTTCTGCGCCTCGTCTTCGTAACCATGCCCGTGGTGGTCGCCGAGCAGCCACGCGCTCGCCAGGTTGACCAACAGGCCCACCGGGACGCGCCAGGCACGCGATCATTGCGATTGGCTCGTGCCGCGTTGGCGTCCGGTCACCAGGAAGAAGCAGGCATACTTTTTCCTGACGTGATCGGCTGCTTCTGGCCGGACACAGCATCGTGTGAGAAGAATATGCGCCGCGTGCTTCAGATGCTGCGAGCGACGCTACGCGAATCCGCCGGCCAACAAGTGACGTTCGCGAACGTCACTTTCAGTCGTTTTGTCCGCACCGGGCAGTCTCGGCCTGCTGCCACACGGAGCCCATTTATAACGTGACGCAGGATACGGCCCACCTCACTGCCCCGTTACTCAGCGTACCGTATGGACGCCCGCTCGCGTTTAAGTTCGTGTGCGTCACGCTCGCGGTGCTGCTGGGCGGCTACGACCGGATGATCCACTTGCCGCGCTCGCAGGCCGCGACGGCAGATGGCGGTCCCGCTTACCCTGACGCGCAACGCGGCTTCGACCGTCTGCTGGCCGTCGAAGCCGTCGCCATGCTGGCGGTACTGGCGGCCGCCGGCGTGCTTGGCCACACGGCGCCCTCGGGCGAATAGGCCTGGTTACGTTAGAGCCATCGCTCGCATCACCCGGGTATCCGAACCCCGACAGTCCGTCGCTTCGACGAACGTGGATCAGGCTCACTAATGATCGAGAGCCGGCAGTTCGCGCTAATGAACGCCCGTAGTGTGAATCCGCGCCTTTCCGGCCAGCATCAATGGTCTATTCTTGATGCCAGTAGCCGTTGAAGGCGAGGTGACGGCGCGAGGCGTGTAAAGGCGCAAGGAGGCTAACGTGAGCTACAAACTCGACGGCAGTATTCTGGAAGTGTGTAATTGCAACGTACTTTGCCCTTGCTGCATAGGTGAGGACGCCGACAATGGCAGCTGTTGCGCCGCGATCGCCCACCACTTCGACAAGGGCTCGATCGATGACATTGAGGTCTCTGGATTGACGGTGGCCTGTGCCACCTTCATTCCTGGCAATATCCTGCAGGGCAACTGGCAGGTAGCCGTGTACATCGATGACCGGGCCACCGATGTCCAGTTTGAGGCGCTCTCCAGCGTCTACCGGGGCGAGCGCGGCGGCCCGCTGGCCGACTTCGCCCATATGTACGGAAAAATCGTCTCGATCGAGCGCGCGCCCATTATCTTCGACCTTCAGGGCGGTAAAGGCAAACTCGATATTGGCGTGGACATTCATGCGGAACTCGAGCCGTACTGGAGTCCGAGCGGCGCCCCCGCGGTGCTTCTCGGTAATTCCATTTCGACGACACCATGCTCCCCGGCGATCATCAGCAAAGCGAGCGCTTACCGGATGAAAAACCCTCTGCTCAAGGTCGACCTCAACCTGACGGGTCATAACGCCACCCAAGGCCATTTCAACTTCCAGGCCTGACTCTCCTCCAACGGCCACCGAGCCTCGCGATGAAGTCCGCTTCAAGTCCGCTTCGCGCTCAGGGCTTTTCCGCCATTGCTAGCCGGGCTGGTGCTTTCGGCCTGGCTGGCACTGTGGGGATTGGATGAAGGACCGTATTCACGCTATCTGAACCATACCGGTTGAATCCGCCAACCCGTCGCGGCCGTTCGACCTGGCTCCGATCGAAGGGCTACCTTGAAGGTGCAGCCGCCATCGCTCGGTTGCGGATAGCTAATCGCCCAATTCGACCCTTCGTACATAGCCTTTTCGTCGCGCCTGGATCCCGGCCACGTTAATGTGTCGAGAACCATTGGTCGACTTCGATATCCCGATGACCCCTGGCAGGAGACGGGCAACCTTGGCATTTCCGTGCATGCGGCGGTGCGTCATCTATTGGCGACGTGACTCTTTGGAATGCAAAAATGCAGGCATCCGAGTTGACCGACGACCAGGTCGCGGAACGGGTAGAGATGTTCCGGCAGATGGGCGATCCTACCCGCCTGAAAATAATTGCAGCATGCCTTCGCGTGCCGATGTGCGTTTCCTGCATCGCGGCAAAATATGGCTTGGCGCAAACGCTCGTCAGCCATCACCTGCGGCTTTTGCAGCCCGGGTGCTGCGCGCCGATCGGTGCGGAAAACAGATTTTCTGTGTAGCAACTGACGACCACGTAAAGCGTGTCATCAGCGACGTGGCTGAACACGAGTGTGAGCATCCGCCATCCGAATTTGATGAGCCACCGAAGGAGGAATGACGCGTTTTGCAGCTGACCTGCAAGGCAAGCCCCGATGTTTTGCGGCTATCGAAACCACCGCGCCGGTTAATTAAAGCATAGACGCGTTGACTTCATCGGGGGTATGGCATCATCTAGACGGAAAAAAGGGGCGTTGACTTCGGCGTGCGTAAGGAGGATCGCTTTAACATCTGGCCGGATTAACCGTTGCCCATTTGGGGGCACGCCGCGAAGCCCACGTCATGCGTTCACTATCACGTGAGTCGAGGAGCACCGCTATGAGCACCTGCAACGAACCGCATCATGCCCATCATGACCATCAGCATGGTCCGAACTGCGGACACACTGCGATCAGGCATGGCGATCACACTGACTATCTGCACGATGGCCACTTGCACCATCCCCATGGCGATCACGTGGACGAACACCGGTTGGAGGTGAGCGCAAAAAATCCGGATCAATGTACTTCGAACTGCGGCGGTCATGAGTCGGGACATGTCCACGGGCCGGCATGCGGCCACGAAGCGGTACCGCATGGCGATCACGTCGACTACCTGGTCAACGGCCACCTGCACCATCCGCACGGCGATCATTGCGACGACCACGGCCCGGTCGAGCTCGCCTGAGTGCCTGGCGCCAGGCAGGCGAAGTACCTCAATACGATTGAGTATGCATGGTGCCAGGTTACTGCCCGGGTGGACACACCTTACTGCGTCCACTCAGGGAACGGGTCGGTAAATTTGTGCCACGCGACTTCATCACGGGCCAGTTCGTCCTCGCTTAGCAGGCAGGCATCGAAGGACGCGCGCAAGGCTGCCTCGTCCATTCCGGTGCCGATCAGAACCAGCTCCTGTTGACGATCCCCGAAACGCTCATGCCAGCGGCTTCGGATGATAGCCTGTGCTTCGGGCTCCTGCGGCCAGGCGTGCCTGGGCACGGCCGCCCACCAGGTCCCGGCGCGTCCGTGACGCGAGACCGCGCCGGCTTGCGACCATTCGCCGACCGCATGGTTGCGCGAGGCCAGCCAGAAGTACCCCTTCGAGCGCACGACGCCCGGCCACTCGCTCTGAATCCAGTCGAAGAAACGCTGCGGATGAAACGGACGGCGCGCGCGGTAGACGAAGCTGGTGATGCCATATTGTTCGCTTTCGGGAATGTGTTCGCCGCGCATCTCCTTGAGCCACCCAGGCGCTTGCGCAGCGGCTTCGAAGTCGAACAGGCCGGTATCGAGAACCTGCCCGATCGGCACCTGGCCAAAGCGGCTTTCGACGATCTTCGCGCGGGCGTTCAGCACTCGCAGCACGCCTTTGAGCAACTCCAACTCGCTTGCGCTCACAAGGTCCGTCTTGTTCAGCACGATCACGTCGCAGAACTCGATCTGCTCGGTCAGCAGATCGACCACGGTGCGGCGGTCTTCCCCACCCATCGTTTCGCCGCGATCCGCCAGGAAGTCGTGGGAACCGTAGTCGCGCACAAAGTTATAGGCGTCGACGACCGTCACCATCGTGTCCAGGCGAGAGATATCCGAGAGGCTGTGACCTTGTTCGTCGCGAAACGTGAAGGTTTCCGCCACCGGCAAGGGCTCGGATATGCCCGTGGATTCGATCAGCAGATAGTCGAAGCGCTTCTCCCGCGCGAGCCGCTGGATCTCGATCAGCAGGTCCTCGCGCAATGTGCAGCAAATGCAACCGTTGCTCATTTCGACGAGCTTTTCGTCGATGTGCGAGAGCTGGCTGCCGCCGTCACGAATCAGCTGAGCGTCGATGTTGACTTCCGACATATCGTTCACGATTACGGCCACCCGCTTGCCTTCGCGGTTATTCAGGACGTGGTTCAGGAGCGAGGTCTTGCCCGCGCCGAGAAAGCCGGACAGTACGGTGACGGGGAGCTTGTGCATGGGAAAAGTGGAGCCTCAAACGTGGTGAAGAAGATCGCATGAATCGACACGGCCAGCCTGCTGGCCGAGGCGGGTGCGCGGCAAGCAGGCGCGATCCTTCGTGTCAGTTCTGCAGGACTTCGCCAACCATACAGTTGTCGAGGCCCGCCTTGATAAGGTCATGTGGCAACTGTTTGCCGATGAAAACAATCCGGGTTTCGCGCGTTTCATTCGCGCCCCAGGACTTACCGATATCCGCGCCAAAAATCATATGTACGCCCTGGAACACTGCGCGACGGTCGACACCCGCCAGGTTCAGCACACCCTTGTAGCGCAGCATCGCGGCACCATAGATCGCAACCGTGGCGCTGAAGAACGCTTCGAGCTTGTCCCGATCCAGAGGCGCAGTAGTGCGGTAGACGAAGGACGTCACATCGTCGTCATGCTCGTGCGAAACGTCTTCAAGGAAATCGGGCTCGATGTCGACAATGGCATCCAGACTGAAGCTGCGGATGTCGAGCAGTTGCTTCAGGTCCGTCTCGCCAAAATGTGCCGGCCTGATCGTCGCGCGCGGGTTCATCTGCCGCAACCGGCGCATCAGTTGCTGCGCCTGCTCTTCGCCAACGAGGTCCTGCTTGGATACGAGGATACGGTCCGCGAATCCGACCTGCTCCTGCGCTTCGTGATGTTCGTCGAGCTGCTCGCCGCCATGCCGTGCGTCGACCACCGTCACGATGGCGTCGAGCAGGTATTTCTCCTGCACGACATCGTCAACAAAGAACGTTTGCGCGACGGGCGCCGGATCGGCAAGTCCCGTTGTCTCGATGATGACCCGCTCGAACGCGAGTTCTCCTGTCTCCCGTCGCGCGGCGAGCGTCGAAAGAATGCGCACCAGGTCGCCACGCACCGTACAACAGATACAGCCGTTGTTCATTTCGACAATCTGCTCGTTACCGTCCTGCACCAGCAATTCGTTGTCGATGCCCGCTTCGCCGAACTCGTTTTCGATGACCGCAACGCGTCCGCCGTGATGCTCGGTCAGGATGCGGTTGAGCAAGGTCGTTTTTCCGGCGCCGAGGAAGCCGGTCAGGATGGTCGTCGGGATACGCTGGAAGCCGGTTGCATCTTGCATTGCATTCTCCTGTGAGCGGCACGCGCTCAAGCATGTTCGTCCGTCGAGGTGCCCGGGCGCTGAGCAAATGGTTACGGTCGAGATGCCCCCATGCGGTGACAGCCCGCTTCGCTGATGCCACGCTCCGGGACGGCCAGTCTGTCTGCTGGGAACGCTGGACACCGCCAGTGTTATGTTATAACGTATCTAATCCTATTGGATTGTTATTTTTCGTGCCAGGAACGCCAATGAAAAAAATCGCCGCCAGGCTTTGCAACTCCGTTCAGCACCGCGCATCCTGGAGTTCAGGACGGCCAGACCGGTTTGTTTGGCGCGCCGCACTTAAGCCCATCGGTAGCCTTTCGGCTGCATTGGTACTGCTTGCCGTGCATCAGGGAAGCGCCATGGCGGCATCAGCAGCGGCTGGCGTAATCAACGCCATCGGTGTCGAAAACGAGTACGCCGACGTCATCGCCCAGATCGGCGGCAAGTACGTTCAGGTGAGCGCGATCGAAACGGATCCCAATACGGATCCACACACGTTCGAGGTCAACCCGAAGGTGGCAGCGCAGCTTGCTTCCGCCGATCTGATCGTCAAGAACGGCGTGGGATACGACGCCTGGGCCGACAAGATCATCGCAGCCGCGCCCAACAACAAACGCAAGGTCATTGACGCCCAACACCTGCTCGGCCTGCCCGACGGCACGCCGAACCCGCATCTCTGGTACGACCCGAAAACCATGCCGGCGGTTGCGAAGGCAGTGGCAGCGGACCTTTCCGCATTGAACCCTGCGCAGGCAGCCTACTTTCAAGCCAACGTGAAGAAGTTCGACGCATCACTCAAGCCCTGGCTGGCTGCAATTGCATCGTTCAAGGCGCACTACGCGAAAACGCCTGTCGCGGTGACGGAGCCGGTCGCCAACTACATGCTCGAAGCGGTCGGCACCGATATCGCCACACCCTTCAGCCTGCAGGCGGCGATCATGAACGGCACCGATCCCTCTCCGCAGGACGTGACGAAACAGAACAGCCTGTTCACGGACCACAAGGTCAAGGTGTTCGTCTACAACCAGCAGGTCACGGATGCGCTCACACAGTCGTTCCTCAATCTGGCCAGGAAAAATGGTATTCCGGTGGTCGGCGTCTACGAGACCATGCCAACCCCCGGCTTTACTTACCAGTCGTGGATGCTGGCGGAAGTCAATGCGCTGGAAAAGGCAGTGACTTCCAAAGTGTCCACTGAAACCTTGCAGGCTGTGCAGTGAGCGGCATGTGCCCTGGCAACGAGGTCCTTGCGGTCGACCGGGTGAGCGTCTCTTTCCCGGGGCACAGCGTGCTACATGAGGTGAGTTTCAGTCTGGAAGCGGGAGAGTTCTGCGGCCTTATCGGTTCGAACGGTTCGGGCAAGACCACGCTGCTGCGTACGATCCTCGGCTTCCAGGTAGCGAGTGCAGGTAGCATCAGGATCAATGGTGCGCGCAGCCTGACCTCGGTGGGTTACGTCCCGCAGAAGATCGCGCTCGACCCCTACCTCCCGATGCGTGCGCGGGATCTGGTGTCGCTCGGCCTCGAGGGCCACAGGCTCGGCTTGCCGTTACCGTCGAAAAAACGCCGCGAGGCGGTCGACGGGATGCTCAAAGCCGTGGATGCAGAGCCTTTCGCGGACCAGCGCATCGGGGAACTGTCCGGAGGCCAGCAGCAGCGGGTACTGATCGCACACGCTCTGGTTCGCCGTCCGCGGCTGCTGTTGCTGGACGAACCTCTGGCCAACCTCGACATGCGCAGCGTCGCCGAAATTGTCGCGCTGTTGCGCCGCCTGAGCGTCGAGCACGGGCTTGCGGTCCTGCTTTCGGCGCATGACATGAATCCCTTGCTGCCGGTGATGGACCGGATCGTCTACCTCGCCAATGGCCACGCAGCGAGCGGGGCGACGGACGAAGTGGTGCGTACCGAGGTCCTGAGCAGACTGTACGGCTATCACATCGATGTCGTCCGCGTGCACGGCCGCGTGCTGGTGATTGCCGCCGGCACCGAGGCCGAAATGCTTGCCGCCGTTCGGCGAGACCCCGCCCACATTGTGCAGGTTCCCTGATTCAAGATGGATTCCCTGCTCACCCTCATCTTTGAACCGGGCTTCTTTAGCAGCGAACCGGTGCATACCGCGATGGTAGTCGGCGGCGGCGCCGCAGTCGTGTCCGGCGTAATTGGCGTATTCACCGTCATGAGGAGCCAGTCCTTCGCCGGCCACGCGCTGGCCGATGTGAGCAGCGCGGGCGGTGCTGCGTCGTTCCTGCTCGGCATCAACCCGTTGCTGGGATTTCTCATCATGGCGGTCATGGCAGCGGGCGGCATCGAACTGGTGCGGGTGCGCCGCGCCCGTGAGCGCGATCTTGTGACCGGCGTCGTGCTGGGCGCGGGGCTTGGCCTTGCCGCGCTGTTTCTTTACCTCGACGTGACATCGAAAAGCACGACTGGAGCGGCGATCACCGTCATGTTCGGATCAATGTTCGCCATTCCGGCATCGATCATTCCGCTCGCACTGGCGGTGGGCACGGGGGCATTGATTGCCGCGGGCGTGCTTTATCGTCCCTTGCTGCTCAGCTCCGTTGACCCAGAGCTGGCTGCGGTCATGGGCGTGCGGGTACGGACGGTCGGACTCCTGCACCTGCTGGTATTGGCGCTGGCCGTTTCCCTATCAGCTATTACGGTAGGCGCCATCCTGTCGACCGCACTCCTGATAGGTCCGGCGGCGATCGCCTTGAGGGTGGCAAAGCGGCCAGGCTGGGCCACGGGTCTGTCCGCGTTAATCGGCCTGGGCACGACCTGGGGTGGCATCCTCCTCGCGTACGACAGCTACTACTGGACCCCCGGGCACGGCTGGCCAGTGAGCTTCTTCGTGGTGACGCTTATCTTCGCCCTGTATGTCATCACAGGTCGCGCCGGACCTGCACGGAAGCCCCCAACGGGCGCGCGGATCGCCCTGAACGCCCGTGAACCGGGTGAGGCCTGACCATGTTCTCCAGTTTCATGACCAACACGTGGATCGTGGCGAGCATCGTGGCTGCGGTCGCCGGATTCATCGGTTTCTTCGTGGTGATTCGAGGCGCCTCGTTCGCCGCGCACGCCTTGCCGCTCGGCACCTTTCCGGGTGCTGCAGCGGCAAGCCTGCTCGGTATCAATCCGCTCTTCGGCCTGATCGTCTTCGCTGGTCTCGGCGTGATCGGAATCAGTTGGCTGAGCCGGCGCGGAAGACACGAAGTCGCAACCGCCCTGTGCCTCGTCACGCTGCTAGGCTTCGGGGCGCTGTTCCTGAGCATGACGAGCGGGTATTCACAAGCGGTCTATGCCCTTCTCTTCGGCGAAGTACTGGGCGTGAGCAACACCGATCTCGCGCCGGTTGCCGCGATCAGCGGGTTCTCGATTGCGGTTGCGGTTGTGCTCTTCCGGCCACTCCTGCTCAGTTCGGTATCGCCCGATCTGGCGAAGGCGAGAGGCGTATCGAGCCGCGCGATGGAACTTGCGTTCATGAGCATCCTGGCGCTTGCGACGGCAATGGCGCTCCCGGTAGTGGGCGCGCTGCTAGTGTTCAGCCTGATGATTGGACCCGCGGCTGCGGCCCGCTCGCTGACTGACCGGCCGATTCTTGCGATATGCGTGTCGGTTGGAATTTCGCTCGTCACGGTGTGGACATCGATCGCCCTCTCCTATGTCTCCAACTGGCCAGTCGGTTTCTTCGTTGGCATGCTTGGGGCCGCCTGTTACGGAGTGGGGCAGGTGTGGACCCGGGCACGAGCCTTCGCGCGCCACCACGACGAACGGCCGGCCTCGGAGGCACCGGCCGGCTCACTGACGTGACCGCCAACCGGCGTGAAGCCGAGCGCATGAGACTTGGCCTCAATCGCGGCAAGCGACGTGCGGTCCTCGTCGAATGCGAGGGTCAAGGCTTTCCTGGCCGTAGCTAACGTTGATGTCGGACACGCCTGGCAGCCGCTTCATCGCGTTCTCGATCTTCAATGCACAAGACGCGCAGTCCGTGTCCCCGATGCGCAGTTTCAGCGGTTCTGTCGCGGTAAGGCGATTTTGGCGGACGATTGCGATGTGAGAAGGATTGCTTACATCGCCAGCGAGTAGAATTGCCGGGCGGCCGATGGCTTGAGTTTGCCGGAGTCTCTCATCTGCCCCTTGGCGATCATATGCATGAGTTCAATGCCACTCAACAAGGTGCGGGCAGAACTGAAATCCTTGAATCCCAACATGGGTCGGGTACGTCGCTTGATCGCCCGATGGTCTTGTTCCACGATATTGTTGAGATACTTGGCCTGGCGGATCTTGATGGGCGTCTCACGCTCGGCGTTCACGGCGTGCAGCCCGGCCAGATTGGCACCGCTTTTGTCGATGGTTACGGTTTCGGGCGCCATTCTGATCGATGGCCTTCTCGAAGTACCGTCGGACCACTTCCTTGTCCCGCTTGGCTCGCAGCAGGAAATCAACCGTGTTGCCGGTCTTGTCGACGGCGCGTTAGAGATACTTCCATGTGCCCCGGACCTTCACATAGGTTTCGTCCATCCGCCAGCTCTTGCCGACCGGGCGCTCGCAGCGGCGGAACGTCTTTTCAAGCACTGGCAGAAGCTTGATGGCCCACCGATGCACGGTCGAATGATCGACCGCGATCCCGCGTTCGGCCATCACCTCCTCGAGATTGCGCAAGCTCAGCGGGTAGGCCACGTACCAACGCACGCACACCAACATTATCTCGAGCCGGATAGTGCAACCGCTTCAGCACTTCGGCTACCGCCGGACTCAGCGCCTTCATGGCCGTCCACATCATTCTGTTAGTTCCCGCAGCATCCCAGCCTCCGCTATTGCAACAGAACCGTCGCAGCAATAGCGCTGGCATAATTTCGCGCTATTATTTCTCGATTGGGGGCCAGTAGAGGACAAACATGCATGCGTCTTCAGACAGTACCGATCGCCCATGGAGCGTGTCGCTGATTCAGACCAAGATGCTCCCGCCCCGTCTTCCGTCTGGCTGCGTGCAACGATCCGTGTTGCTTAAGTGGTTGCGTAAGCAGCCGGTTCGCAGCATCACCGTCGTGACCGCCCCGGCGGGGTTCGGCAAGACGACATTGCTTGCTGGTTGGTGTGAAGCGCTGTCGCAGCGAAAGCATGTTGTTGCATGGCTCAGCCTCGACGCAGAAGACGATGATCCGCAGCAGTTCTGCGCTTACCTGGTGGCCGCATTCGCCAGGGCCTCGACGGAAATTGCCTCGCAAGCGCAACAGATCCTTAATAACGATCCGCTGACTCCTATAAGAACGGTCATTTCACTACTCCTGAACGGGATCGCTGCATCCGGCAGGCGCGTTTTCCTCGTGCTGGATGACGCCGACCGTCTGACTGCGAAACCAGTTCTTGCGATTACTTCCCGTCTGCTTCGCTATGCCCCCGAGAACATGCATATCCTGCTCGGGGTGCGAGGTGAACCGGCCTTGATAGTTGGTCAGTTTCGAGCTCCAGAGGAACTAGTTCGTATTGATGTCGACGATCTCCGTTTTTCGATCGCCGATGCGCAGGCATTTTTTGACCGGACAGGCACCGTGCCGCTTGACCGGACCAGTGTTGAGTTGCTGAACGAGGCAACGGAGGGGTGGGTCGCTGGCTTGCAACTTGCTGCTCTTGCGCTACGCGATGTGGGCGATGCGGCCAAGGTCGCCGGTGCGCTGGTCGGAGTCAGCTCCGGAATCGATTCGTACCTGAACGATACCGTGCTCGCACATCTGCCGCTCCATATGCTGAAGTTTCTGCTGTACACGTCGATTCTTGAACGACTCGCCCCTGAGTTGTGCGATGCCATCATGGGCAAGGGAAGTGGAAGCGGGGGCGAACTCGACTGGCTCGAGCGGCACAGCGTGTTCATCCGGCCGCTGGATGAAACACGGCACTGGTACCGCTATCATGCGCTCCTGTCCGACGCACTTCGTCGGCGCCTTCTTCGCCAGATGCCGCAACACGTCCCGTTGCTGCACCGTCGTGCGTCCCAATGGTTTGCAGGAGCACGTCTTTGGCCCGAGGCAGTCAGACATGCCTTGGCTGCAGGCGAACTCGAGCAGGCGGCACAGTGGGTTGAAAACTGTGCGACGGAGATGCTCGAGCGCGGTGAGTTGAACACGTTGCTAGGATGGATCGGAAAACTGCCACCGGATGTCATCCAGAAACGGCTTCGTTTGCGCCTGACGAAAGCATGGGCGCTCGTGTTCTCGATTCAGCCGGACGCCGCCTCAAGGGAGGTTGCTGCTGTTAACAACGAATTCTTTCGCGGGCGTCGCAAGGATACCAGCATGGTAGAGGAAGCGGCATTGGCGGAGATCAACGCGGTCAGCGCACTGATCGCCACCATGGTGGAGGAAAGCGAGCGGGCGCTCGAACTAGGGCGTGCTGCTCAAGCCTCAATGGCGCCTACAGCGCCGTGGGTGCAGCGCTGTGCGCAATTCGCGCAGCTCTTCGGCTTGATGCACAGGGGTAGGTTCGACCAGATACGTGAAATACGCGACGCCGTCGGCGAGCGAGTTGAACAGGGTCAGGAGCCCGACTACTCGGATATGTTTCGACGCTCGTCGTTCGGTGTTGCTGCATTTATGCATGGCGAGCTGTCTGAATCAAGGCGAATTTTTGAGGCGATGTTCCACCGCATCGAAAAAGCATGGGGCCACTCGTCATCCTGCGCAACCTGGGCGGCCAGTTGCCTTGCTGCGATCTACTATGAGTGCAACGAACTGCCTGAAGCGCGGAGGATGATCGCGGGCCGCACGACCGCTGCACTGGAAACCTCGCCGCTAACTGGTTTGATGCGCCATATACTGTCTGCAGCACGCTTGCTGTGGCGCGACGGGGAGATGGGTTCGGCGCTGGCTATTCTCGAAGACGGTCGACAGGCCGCCGTAACCCGACACTGGCTACGTCTGAAGTTGGCGCTGGATGCCGAAACGGTAAGATTGCTCCTTGTAGAAGGCAACGTTGCTCAAGCGAGACAGATCGCCGACGAACTGAGCAAGAGCGTGCCAATGATGTGCGAAGGGCGGACTGGGTGCGCGGTAGACACCTGGACGAGCTATTGTCTCCTGCAGGCTCGCGTACTGATCGCCGGGGATCGTGCAGATGAAGCCGTCACGCTTCTCACACCTTTGCTTGATACTCTGGCTGCTACGGGCAGGCGCTATTCGGAGGCTGTGGTTTCCTTGCTGTTCTCATGCGCGCTCGCGCAATGTGGAGCGTCCGAAAAGGCGCTTGGTGCGCTCGAACGAGCGCTACGGCTCGGAAGGCAGAGCGGCATGATTAACAGCTTCGTGGATGAGGGGCCACCCGTGCGCGCGTTGCTACAGCAATTTCGCTTGGCTTCAGCGAATGTTCCTACGGCAGAAACGGCGTATGTCGACAGGCTGCTTACAGCTTTTGATGCCTTCGGCAATTCACCGGCTGCGTCGCCCGCGCATGTTGAGGCCGTGCCGCTGTCACCGGATGTTCTTAGTGCGAGGGAGTTTGAGGTACTCGAGTGCGTTGCCCGCGGTCTTTCGAACAAGGAAATCGGCCGGTCGTTGAAACTGGCACCCGAGACGGTCAAGTGGCATCTGAAAAATATCTTCGAAAAGCTCGACGTAAATTCGCGAATTGACGCCGTACAGAGAGTTTTTGGACTTGGGGTAGGAGAGGGCCGCGCGGCCATGTAGTGACGAGCCATATGCAATAGCCCTCACCAGATTCGGCGCGGACGTCCCCAGATCGCCTGGACTTTTTTCTCAGAATCACAAGCGCAGCCGCTTCGGCCAGCGCCTTCTCCTTGCGCTGCAATTCCTTCTCAAGCTGCTGGATGCGCTTCTTGTCATCGACGCGGAATCGACAATCCCGGACAAGTAGCGTCCAGGGGTCTGCGTGTTACTTCTTGAATGTGCCGAGCAGTTCGGTGTGCGCCACGACATGGCCTTGCATCGCCTTTTCCAACGCCGCCTTTGTGGGCTTGTGAAGATCGGGCAGCACGGTGTCGAGCGCGTAGAGCTTATGGAAATACCGATGACGGCCAGTGGGCGGGCATGGGCCGCCATACGTGGTGCGATGGAAGTCGTTGGTGCCTTCAAGTGTGCCTGCCGGAAGCGCGCCCGCAGTGACGCCCTCCTGAACACCAGGAGCCGTCGTCGGGATGTTGTAAAGCACCCAGTGGACCCATGTCATCCGTGGCGCGGCCGGGTCGGGCGCGTCGGGGTCGTCGACGATCAGCACGAGGCTTTTCGCGTTGGCGGGTACCCCGGACCACGAGAGCGGCGGGGAGACGTCCGCGCCCGTGCAGGTGTAGCGCCGAGGAATCTCGCTTCCTTCGTGGAAAGCTTGTGAGGTGAGGGTGAAGGCCATGGTGCGCTCCTCGGCGTCAGCCCGCGCCGCCAGCTAATGCTTGCGATGCATCCAGCTCATATGATGCGTGTCGAGCCACTGACTCAGGCTCTCTCCCGGGTGATCGTGCCTGTAGCGCCTGGACAAGGCCGATGCAACGACAACGAGAACCACAAGGCCAACCCAAAAACTGATCATTGATTGAGCCATGGCAGCCTCCTTGGGGAATGCGACTATCCCTAAATTGTAGTCATTGGCGGCCGAACTGGCTCAACTCGAAAAGGCGGTTTACAGCCCGAACGGCCACGTCAATGATCCTCCCGATCTCCAGCGTGCCGAAACCCGTTTTTGCGTGATCGCCACCGCATCTGTTGCAGTGCGGCACTCCCCAATCGACCCAATATGCGGGACGACCCTGGATTGCCGCGCCGCTGCGCTCCCCCTACCATCAACTCCCCGCGCCATTGCAGCGAGCGCGCCATCGGCAGGCGACGTCAAAAGCGAGTGCTTCAGCCAACACAATCCATACAGCACCTACTCAAGCTATCAGGAGGCAAGCATGCTCAGCGCCCATGAATTTGCGACATTGATGCTGGTCAGGGATTCGGCTCACCACATTGCCGAGCGGGAAGAACTCGATACGCTGCTTGAACGTCAGCTCGTCACCATGGAGAGGCTTGCCGGCGGGGCAGTGCGACCTCGCGTGACGCAGGACGGCGATTCGCTCCTTCGTAACCTCGCGCGCATTCACTGAGAAGTCGAAACCTGCCGGCTGTCGGCTGGGACTCGAGCGAGCAACTAGCCTCAACCGGCGAACCGCGAAGTACCGACGAGCCCTCAAATCTTCGACTTCCTCGTAGTCGCCGGGGTGGAATGCCAAATTCCGCATGGAAAGTACGATTACCCCTTGAAGGGCGTCTCGAAGACATGAAGGCTGAAGGCTGTGCCCGGAGACCGCGCCAGATAGTTGCACCAAAGCCCCGGAAAGGCACTCTCTAGCTGACGAAGGGCAGCTTCTCGTCGCGCGCAGTCGCGAGCATCGACAGCGTGATCTTTCGCACCTCGAGCTTGCTTTGCGTAATGTGAGCGCGCAGCAGGATGGCAGCCTCGCCAAACTTGCCGCGATCGATGAGATGGAGCATCGCCGAATGCTCGTCGTACGTCGCGCTCGTGCGATGCGCCTTGAGAAAATCGAGCCGCCGCACGATGCGGATGCGCTCGGTCACTTCGTTGTGCACGCGCAGCATCTCATTGTTGCCGGCAGCACTCACGAGGCCGCGGTGAAAGCCCTCGTCGAGCACGAACATCGTGGCCGGACGGCTTTCGCGTTCCCGTTCGTCAACGCACCATACGGCTCGCAACGCATCCATCGCATCGTGTGGCGCTCCCGAGAGCCGCTCGAGCGCCGCCAGTTCGAGAACGATGCGCAGGTCATACAACTGGTCGAGTTGATTGAAGTCGATATCGCAGACTTTCCAGCCGCGCCGGAACCCCACCTCAAGATAGCCTTCGCGCGCGAGACGGAACAGCGCATCGCGCATCGGCGTGCGCGACACGCCGTGGTGTTGGGCAATGTCGTTTTCGGAAAAGCGGTCGCCGGGAAACAGTCGAAAACTGAAGATGTCCTGCTTGATGAGCTGATACACCTGCTCGGCGAGGGGGTTTGCGCTGTAGGTCACCTTCGTGCCGGATGCTGCGGGTGCTTCGGCGGCGGCTTCGGTCAAGTCGTCCATGAGTCAGGTATCGATAAACGTCGAGAGTGGTGCGGCGCGTCGGTGCAATGGTGGGCGACGGGGGCCAACTCCCTATTATCCGCCCTCAAACGGGCTCGATGAGGCTCACGTGCGCCGCCACGATCGTCCAGCCGCCGAACATATCGTTCGCCTCATGCAGCCGCGCCCAGGTCTGCATCTGGCGGCCCGTCAAAGGCGTGGTGTCGCTCGTGAACTCAGTGCTCACCGTCGCGTAGTCGCCGCCAAACGTCGTCACCACGGTGCGGTGCAACCGCCGCGAGCGGGGCACCGGCACGCAGGTTTCCCGCCAACGGAGGATCGCGTCGCCACCATGCTGGATTTCGGCGATGCCATAGCGCACTGTTTCGGGTGCGTCCCAGAACAGGGCGTTCATCGTCTCGACGTCGTTGTCGACCAGCGCTCGCTCGTAAGCCTCGAAAGCTGCCGCGACCTGCGCGACGATCTCGGGCCGGTTCACTTCCATCGTCATCAGTCTGCCCCCAGCAGGGCGTCGAGTGGAGCGGTCCAGCCGACGATGCCGCCCTGCGAATGAATCATTGCAATCGTCGCTTCGCGAAACGCCGGTATGTAGCTTGCCGTCGCGTCCTCGACCAGTAGACACTCGTAGCCCCGATCGTTGGCCTCGCGCATCGAAGTCTGCACGCAGACCTCGGTCGTCACGCCCGCGAACACGAGATGCGTGATGCCTCGTATCGACAGTTCCTCGCCGAGCTGCGTTCCGTAGAAAGCGCCTTTGCCGGGCTTGTCGATGACGAGTTCTCCATCGATCGGCGCGAGCGTGTCGATGATCGCGTTGCCGGGCTCGCCGCGCACGAGGATGCGGCCCATCGGTCCTTCGTCGCCAATGCGCGCATCTGGCATGCCGCGCATGCGTTTGGCCGGGGGGCAGTCGGAGAGGTCGGGTGTATGCGATTCGCGGGTGTGCACGACCTGCCATCCCGCCGAGCGCGCATGCGCGAGCAGCCGCGCGACGGTCGGCACGATGCCTGAAAGCAGCGATACGTCGTTGCCGAGCGCCTGGCCAAAGCCACCCGGCTCGATGAAGTCGCGCTGCATGTCGATCACGATGAGCGCCGTATGACGCGCGTCGAACGTGAACGGCGCGGGCTTTGCGCTGGCGATGGTTGTCATCGCGACATTTCTCCGTTTGCGTTGTGTATCGTTCGCGCGCCGCTCAGGCGCTTGCGTGCAGCTCGGCCGGCTCAGCCGTCTGCGGCCTGCCTTCGTCGCCATGGCCCGCCATGTAACGCCCAAGCACCACTCGATCCGCCTCGTTTGCTGCAGTCTCGTAGACGAGACGTCCCTCGGCCATCACCACGATCCGGTCGGCAAGCTCCAGCAGTTCGTCGAGATCTTCGCTGACGAGCAGCACGGCCGCACCGGCATCGCGCGCCGCGAGAATGCGGGCGTGGATGTCCGCGACGGAGGCAAAGTCGAGTCCGAACACAGGATTCGCGACGATCAGCACGTTCACTGCGTGCCCAAGCTCGCGAGCCAGCACGGCGCGCTGTACGTTGCCGCCCGACAGCGAGCCGATGGCGCGCTCGGGCAGTGGAGGCCGCACGTCGAATTCGGCGATCAGCCGCTCGGCGCGCGAGCGCATGGCGCGACGATCGAGCCACCATCCGCCGCGCCGCAGCGGCGCGCGGTCGAAATCCCGCAGCGCCATATTCTCGGCCACGCTCATGCCTGCCACGCAAGCATTGCGCAGCGGCTCCTCGGGAAGGGCGAACACGCGCATGCGTGTCATCTCTACGCGCGTCGCGGCATAGGGCAAACCTTCCACGGCCATCGCGCCCGACTGGGCCTTGCGCTGCCCGACGAGCGCTTCGATCAGTTCCTTCTGACCGTTGCCGGAGACGCCCGCAAGCCCGAGGATCTCGCCCGCGCGCACGCTCAGCGACGCCTCGCGCACGGCAGCGTGCCCACGCTCGTCGACGACCGAAAGGCTCGATAGCGAGAGCCGCACCGGAGCGTCGGGCGAGTTCGGCCGGCGCGCAGGCCGGAACTCATCGGTGTCTTCAGCGGCGCCCTCACGCGTTTGCGCGCTTGCGTCGCTGCCCATCATCCAGGCGGCCAGCCGGTCGCGGTCGGTGTCGGCCACCGCGCAGGTGCCGACGAAGCGGCCCTTGCGCAATACCGTGACGTTGTCCGAATAGGCCATTACCTCGCGGAACTTGTGAGTGATCATCAGCACCGTGAGGTCACCGCGCGAGGCAAGCGTGCGCATGAGGCCGAGCACTTCGTCGGCTTCCTGCGGGGTGAGCACGGAGGTGGGCTCGTCGAGAATCAGGAAGCGCTGCTCCAGATACAACTGCTTGAGAATTTCCAGCTTCTGCTTTTCTCCCGCCGCGAGTGACGAGACCGGCGCATCGAGTTCGAGGCGAAACGGCATGCGGCGCATGAAGGCGTCGAGCGCGTTGCGCTCGGCCGCCCAGTCGATCTTCCATGACAGGTTGCCGCGCGCAAGGAGCAGGTTCTCCTCGACGCTGAGCCCCGCCGCGAGTGTGAAATGCTGATAGACCATGCCGATGCCGAGCGCTTGCGCATCGCGCGGGGATGCGATGCGCACCTCGCTTCCATCGGCCACAATCGTGCCGTGATCGAGCGGGCCGTAGCCCACGAGCCCCTTCACGAGCGTGCTCTTGCCTGCTCCATTTTCGCCGAGCAGCGCGTGAACCGTCCCGGGCGCAACCCTGATCGAAACGTCATCGAGTGCGCGGAACGTCCCGAACGACTTGCTCGCGCCGATTACCTCGACGCCGAGCGCGCGTGTCGCGGTGATCATGGTCACTGCTCCAGGGCAGCGACGAGCGCCGCCGAACTGGACACCGTGCCGAACACGCCGCCCTGCATCAGGACCATGTTCAGCGCAGCGTCATGGTTGCCCTTATCGGTCGCGCCGCAGCAGTCCGCGAGCAACGTGCATTCGAAGCCGCGGTCGTTTGCTTCGCGCATCGTCGTGTGGACGCACACATCCGTCGTGATGCCCGTGAGCACGAGATTCGCAATGCCGCGCGTGCGTAGGATCAGTTCGAGGTCAGTCGCGCAGAATGAGCCTTTGCCAGGCTTGTCGATGATGATTTCGCCCGGCAGCGGGGCGAGTTCGTCGATGATTTCCCAGCCCGGCTCGCCGCGCACGAGTATCCGGCCGCATGGCCCCATGTCACCGATGCCAAGACCGTTCGTGCCCGCCTGGCGGCTGCGCCAGCGCTTGTTCGCCGGCAGATCGGACAGATCCGGCCGATGCCCTTCACGGGTGTGGATGATCGTGAAGCCGAGTTCGCGCATCGGCCCCAAAACGCGCTTGATCGGCTCGATCGGGGCGCGCGTGAGCGAGAGGTCGTAGCCCATCTTGTCGACGTAGCCGCCGTAACCGCAGAAGTCGGTCTGCATGTCGATGATGACGAGCGCCGTGTTGTCGGGGCGCAGGTTCCCGTCGTAGGGCCAGGAATAGGGACGGGCTTCGATGGTACGGGTCATGTCGATTCTCCGGTCGCGCGCTACGCGAGCGCGGGCGATTCTGGATTCGGTCGGTCGGAAGCCGTCCGCGCTCAGCGCGTCAGGCTCAGCTCGCCGGGTGCGCCCGCCAGCGTGCGGTCCGGCCTGCAGTTGATGATCATGAGCGCGAGCGTCAGCACGTAAGGGGCGGCGTTGAAGAGGTAATAGCCGCTGGTCACGCCGATTGCCTGGAGGGCGGGGCCAAGCGCTCCGGCAGCGCCAAACAGCAGCGCGGCCCAAAGACAGCGCAGCGGCTGCCAGCGTGCGAAGATCACGAGGGCGACGGCCATCAGGCCTTGCCCGCTCGACAGTCCCTCGTTCCAGCTGCCGGGATAGACGAGCGAGAGATAGGCACCGCCCACGCCCGCGAAGAAACCACCCACCGCCGTCGCGATGACGCGTATCCGCGTAACGGGATAGCCCATTGCACGCGCGCTCTCGGCGTTCTCGCCGACGAGCCGCAGCGTCATGCCCCAGCGCATCGAGCGCAGTCCCCACTGCAAAGCGACGGCAAGCACGACGCCAATCACGAAGAGCAGATTGATATGCAGGGCGTTGTGCACTTGCTGCGAGGCGGCCCACGCGCCGAGATCGATCGACGGGAGCATCGCTGCCTGCGGCTCGATGAACGGCTTGCCGAGATAGAACGCCAGGCCGGTGCCGAACAGCATGAGCGCGATGCCGAACGCGATATCGGAAACACGCGGCAGCGAGCAGACCAGCCCATGCAGGCAGCCGAGCACCAGACCGGCCGCCGCCGCAGCGAGCACGCCGATCCACGGCGAACCCGAGAGATACGAGCCCGCATAGCCGCACATGGCGCCGGAGACCAGGATGCCTTCGAGACCGAGATTCACGCGGCCGCCTTTCTCGGTGAGGCACTCGCCGAGGCTCACGAACAGATAGGGCGTACTCACGCGAATGGCCCCCGCAAAGAGCGAAATCAGCAGTACCGCAGCGGGCGAATGAAGGTCAGACATGGCGGGTACGTTCCAGTGAAGCAGACGAGGTGTCGAGCGCGACGGCCTGAAGTTTCACGCGCCAGGCGGCAAGACGGGGAGCAAGTGCCTCCCAGGCCAACAGGTTCGCGAAAAGCAGCCCTTGCAGCACGAGCGTGGCGGCGTCGGGCAGCTCGAGGTGACGTTGCAGCAGACTGCCGCTCGCCTCGATGCCGCCGACCATCAGGGCGCACACGATCACGGCGAACGGATTCTGGCGTGCCGCGAACGCGACAAGGATGCCCGCATAGCCGTAGCCCGAGAGCAGCGACGCATTCGCGCTGCCTTGCACGGCCGCAACTTCGAACATTCCGGCAAGTCCCGCCGATGCGCCGCCTAGCGCGCAGGCGGTGAGCGCGAGCCCGCCCACGGGCAGGCCGACGAGGCGCGCCGTGTGCACGTTGCCACCCGTTACGCGCATGGCGAAGCCGAGCGTGCTTTGGCGCACGAGCACCCAGGCAGCGAGACACGCGAGCACGCCCCAGAAGAGGCCCCAGTGCACGTCGAGTCCCGGCAGCGAGCCGATGGTCATGGCGTCGGGGAGGGGCAGCGTCGACGGTTTGTTGAGACTGGCGGGATCGCGCAGCGGCCCTTCGACGAGAAACTTGAAAACGGCGATGGCGATATACGACATCAGCAGGCTGCTGATGGTCTCGTTGACACCACGCCATTGACGCATTGCGCCCACTGCGCTGATCCACAGGCCCCCCGCGAGCATGCCTGCAATCGCCATCAGCGGCGTCGCGACGATCCACGGCGTAGCATGCGGCAGGCACTGCGGCACGACGGCGGCCGCGAGCCCGCCCAGCGCGAGCGCGCCCTCGCCGCCAATCACGATCAGGCCGACCTGGGCAGGCAGCGCGACGCACAGAGCCGTAAGCATGAGCGGTGCGGCGCGCAGCAAGGTGTTCTGCCATGCGAACGACGAGCCGAACGCACCTTCACCAATGAGACCAAGGGCCTGGATGGCCGGCTGTCCCTGCACGAGCAGGAAGATGCCGAAGATCGCCAGAGTTGCCACGATTGCACATACTGTCGGCAACCCAGGCAACAGCGCAAGCAGCAGGCGCGCGAGACTTGCAGGCAGCCTTCGCGACGGCCCGCGAGCGGGAGAAAGGGATGCGGACATCACGACTCCTGGCGAGGACGCTTACGGTCCTCAGATCTGGCCAACCACACCGGCAACCAGATAATTCATGCTTTCGAGCGCGATATCGGTCTGTGCGTAGCTCGTGCCGGCCGCAATGGCGCTGCCGCCCTTGTTGTCCTTCATCGGTCCCTTGAAGATGACGTAGTCGCCCGCGACCATCTTCGCCTTCACGGTGTCGGCTTGCGTGCGGGCATCGGGTGTCACCTTCGCGCCATACGGAGACATCTTCACGAAGCCTTCGCGCAGACCGCCGCGAAGAATGTTCGGCTGCGGCTTGCCCGTCTGCGCGTTTGTGACGAGCAGCTTGTAGGGCGTCGCCCAGTCCCATTCGGCGCCCGTCAGATAGCCCTTCGGCGCCAGCGCCGCCTGGCTTGCGTGGTAACCGCAGCTCATCGCGCCGCGTTTCTCGGCTGTCTCGATCACGACCTTGGGTCCGTCCACGTGACACGTGAGCACGTCGCAGCCCTGATCGACGAGGCTGTTGGCGGCCTCCGCCTCCTTCACCGGCATCG
Organism: Paraburkholderia sp. MM5496-R1; assembly: GCF_050436205.1. Classification (NCBI taxonomy): domain Bacteria; kingdom Pseudomonadati; phylum Pseudomonadota; class Betaproteobacteria; order Burkholderiales; family Burkholderiaceae; genus Paraburkholderia; species Paraburkholderia sp. MM5496-R1. The sequence goes on along the minus strand of NZ_JBNDLT010000001.1, from coordinate 606,725 downwards.
ACCAGTCGCCCGTGAAAATCACGTGCGTGGCGATCGACGGATCCACCGACTGTGCGCCCAGCGTGAATGAGTTGATGTTGCGCAGCACCTGCGGAATAGGCTTGGCCGCGACGAAGCCGAGCTTCTTCGTCTTGCTCGCATGGCCCGCCACGACGCCGTTCAGATACTGGCATTCGTCGATATAGCCGAAGTAGCTGGAGATGTTGGCCGGATTGCCGCTCTTCCAGAGACCGCCGCAGTGGGCGAAGCGAACCTTCGGATATTTGGCTGCCATTTTCAGCACATGGGGATCGAAGTAGCCGAACGAGGTCGCGAAAATGAGCGTCGCACCGTCCTGCTCGATCATCGCTTCCATGGTCTTTTGGGCGGCGACGGTCTCGGGCACGTTTTCTTCCTCGACGACCTTCACGTTCGGCAGCTTCTTGATGACAGCCGCAGCTTGCGCTTGTGCCTGGTTGTAGCCGTAATCGCCGCGCGAACCGACGTAGATGACGCCGACCGTAAGCGGCTCGGCACCGAAAGCGAGGTCGAATGGGAGCGTGCTGCCGAGGGCGAGGGCGCCAGCGCCCTTGAGAAAATCGCGACGGTTTGTCATGGTTGGACTCCTCGTGAGTTCAATGCATATATTCAGAATTGCCGATCGGATTGGGCTTGCGTTCCGGCCGCCGTTGCGAGCCATGCACGCCAGCCGCCGAATGCAGTGATGTCGTGTGCGCCGCTGCCTGGTGCGACCGCCGAGGGCTCGCTGATAAAGCCCTTGACGATGAGTCCATCGGCTGTCTGCACGCTGCCGATGCCGAGCGGCGCCGGCACGTGGGCAACGAATGCGCCGAAGCTCACGCGCGATATCCAGACTTCGGGGCGACAGGAGGCTTCGATCCGGGCGATCACCGTGTCGACGATGTCGCGAGGCGTCGTGCTTTTGGTGGCGTCGGATTCGAGCAGCGCTCGAACCTTGAAGAAGGCGTCGGGAAGCATGAGTTCAATCTTGAATACAAGTTTGAGCTCATGCTTGCAGCAACTGTGCCAGGCAGAGGACGTTGGCAGGAAGTCCTTGCCCGGCAACGATTTTTACATTGGCGTAGACGCTGGTACTTGTCTACCCGTGATCCAGTGTGGGTCGCGATTGGTTTGGGTTGGTGCACGTGTCCCGCTCATCGTGCACCAACCAGAGGGAAGGGCGCGAGCGGTGGTTCGCTCGGCTATCGCCCCCTCGTTGGCACCCACCGGATCCTGACGCTCGCAGGACTGAGCGAGCGGTAGTTAAGGCACTCCTGGCCGAAGCGAGGAAGCCTGGCGAAGACCATTACCACCGGCTCGGAGAGGAACTGGACGGGCATGACGGCCCGCCGCCCCGCGAAGTTCACAAGTGGGTGTGTTTGGGCGGGCGATACGAAATCCATCTCGAAATAAGACCCGCATATGCCCAGCCCGTGCCACCATCTTCGTGCTCCGGGTTTGGGACACAAGGCAAGACCGCTGATCAACGGGCGTGACCAGCCGGTCACTTTCCAAAGCTGCACGATCGGGGCACAAAAAAGAAAACGCCCGTGTTATTCACACGGGCGTTTCCGTGGCCCCGCTACCGCGCCCCAATGAACGATTTCTCGTCCGCTTCTGCATCAGGGGCCGGCTTCCGCGCGGCTCTCTTCAAGTATAGGGCGCTTGGCGGGATATCCAAGTCGGCGAGACCAGATTTTTGCACGGAACGCGAGCGGATGATTCAGACGTCTGAGTACTCGCGCCGCCTCTGGACTCAACGCCGTCATTGAGCTTTCAGCCGTTCATGCCGTTCGGTACATGAAAGCGACAACCTTACTGTAAAGCCGGCTGGGTATTGCTGGTTGTTGGACATGTTAGCGCTTACATTAACGCGGAAAACAGCGACTGCGGCAACGAGACAATGACGTCATCAGGGAAACTCCCTAAACAATTCATCGGACCGGCGATCGCGCTCCGCTCGCCCGCAGGATCATGCTCACCACTTCTTCCGTCGTAGCCTCGAAGCGCTTCGTCGAGAGCGCGCGTTTGCCCGAGAGCGCGCATATTTGAGCCTCGAAATCGGCGTAGTGCTGCGTGGTCGCCCAGATCATGAAGAGGAGCGTCCGAGGGTCGACGGGCGCGAGCAACCCTTTGGCTATCCATCGCTCGATCAGCTTCACGCGTGTGTCCATCCAGGGCTTCACGCGTTCGAGCAGGATCTCTTGCATGTGCAGCGCCCCGCTGATTATTTCGTTGGCCCACACCTTCGATCCAAGTGGGCGGCGCCGTGACAGGGCCATCTTGGCGCGCACGTAGCCGCCAATCGCCTCGACCGGATCGTCGCTTGCATCGAACAGGTTGGCGGCGGCGTTCCATTCCTCGAACACATCGTCGAGTACACGCCAGTACAGCGCCAGCTTGGTCGGGAAGTAATAGTGCAGATTCGCCTTCGGTAAACCCGCGCGCTCGGCGATCAGCGCCGTGCTCGCGCCTTCGAAGCCGCGTTCGGCGAACACGGCTTCGGCACAGGCGAGTAGATGGGATTCATTCGACGCACGAATGGAGGCTTTGCGCCGCTGTGGCTTGTGCGATGTGTCGGCGGCTCGTTGCGCCTGCACGGTGCCGCGCGTCGCGAGGGGCGCGGCTCGCGTGGTGGGTTCGTCGTCGCGCATGTTCGGTCCATTCGGAAGAGAAAAGGAGCGCGGCGGCGCCGCGCGCATGCCGGAATCATTGTAGCCACGATGCAAGTGCGCCGCGAATTCACCGACATCAGGAGAAACGCGCAGCACGGACGCCTGGTTTTTTTCACGCACTGCAGCATCAATGGCACGCTTCTCGCTCGTAACTCCGCATTGAATTCGGGAAGTTTCTCGTCTAAAACCTGTCCAATCGGACAGGATTCGAAGGGCTGGGTTTCAGGGGCAACGCAGTGCCATCGAGGCGTGCACCGTCGTGGTCCTTCGCGCCCCAACACGGTGGCATGCATGCACGTTTGACAAGCACGGACAGGAGAACACGCATGAACGCAGTAAGCGAAGCCGCGCTGACGACCGCGATCCACGTGAACGGTCAGCGATTGTGGGACAGCCTGATGGAGATGGCCAGGATTGGCGCCACGCCCAAAGGCGGCGTGTGCCGTCTGGCGCTGACCGACCTCGACAAGCAGGGCCGCGATCTCATCGTGCAATGGGCGAAAGAGGCGCGCTGCACGATCAGTGTCGATCAGATGGGCAACGTGTTTATGCGCCGCGCGGGGCGCAACAACGACCTGCCGCCCGTGATGACCGGCTCGCACGCCGACTCGCAGCCAACCGGTGGGCGCTTCGACGGTATCTATGGGGTGCTCGGCGGCCTCGAAGTGATTCGCTCGCTCAACGATTACGGCATCGAAACCGAGCGCCCTGTTGAAACGGTGATCTGGACCAACGAAGAAGGCTCGCGCTTCGCGCCGGCGATGGTCGCCTCGGGCGTATTTGCGGGTGTGTTTGCGCTCGAGTACGGACTCTCGCGCAAGGACGTCGACGGCAAGACCATCGGCGAGGAATTGCAGCGCATCGGCTACGCGGGCGCGTTGCCGTGCGGCGGCCGCAAGATTCACGCGGCGTTCGAACTGCACATCGAACAGGGGCCAATACTCGAGGCCGAAAACAGGACGATCGGCGTGGTCACCGACGCGCAAGGTCAGCGCTGGTACGAAGTCGTGCTCACAGGCCAGGAGGCGCACGCAGGGCCTACGCCCATGCCGCGCCGCCGCGACGCGCTGCTGGGCGCCTCGCGCGTCGTGCAGCTCGTCAACGAAATCGGCCTGCGTCATGCGCCGCTCGCGTGCGCGACGGTCGGCATGATGCAGGTGCATCCGAATTCGCGCAACGTGATTCCGGGCCGCGTGTTCTTCACCATCGATTTTCGCCATCCGCAGGACGAGGTGCTGGCGCAGATGAACGCCGAGCTGCGCGAAGGCATCGCGAAGATCGCGGAACAGGGCAAGCTCGAAGCCGACGTCGAGCAGATTTTCTACTACGCGCCCGTGCCGTTCGACGAGGCGTGCGTGAAGTCCGTGCGCGCGGCGGCCGAGCGCTTCGGCTATTCGAATCGCGACATCGTTTCGGGCGCAGGTCACGACGCGTGCTATCTCGCGACGGTCGCGCCGACCTCGATGGTGTTCGTACCGTGCATCGACGGCATTAGCCACAACGAAGTCGAGGACGCCACGATCGAATGGATCGAAGCCGGCGCGAACGTGTTGCTGCACGCCATGCTCGAACGCGCGAGCGAGCCCGGCTGACGCAATCTCGATCGAACGCAAGCGGTCTCAGCGCCGCGCTGTCTTTCCAACGATTCCCCACCTACCGGCCGCGCACGTCACGCACGCGGCCGGCGGACCCGTGTTTTGCCTCGCAAGGAGCATCCGGATGTCCCAGACCACCTCGAATGCCGCCAACGGCATCGCGCCAGGCCGTCTCAGTGCCGAGCAACTGGGCTGCAATTTCGCCGACGTCGCGCCGCCGCTTTCCGCGAATGCGGCCGTGATCGCCGCCGACCGCTGTCATTACTGTTACGACGCGCCTTGCGTGAACGCGTGCCCCACGGGCATCGACATTCCCGGTTTCATTCGCAAGATCGGCAACGGCAATCTCAAGGGCGCGGCGCGCGATATCCTCAGCGCGAACCCGCTGGGCGGCATGTGCGCACGCGTGTGCCCGACCGAGATTCTCTGCGAAGGCGCCTGCGTGAGAAATCATCAGGATGGCGAGCCCGTTCAGATCGGCGCGCTGCAACGTCATGCCACGGACTTCCAGATGGCCCGCGAAGCCGCCGGTGCCCCTGCGCTCTTCAAGCGCGCCAGCGAGACAGGCCGTCATGTTGCCGTGGTCGGCGCGGGTCCCGCGGGTCTCGCCTGCGCGCACACGCTCGCGCTTGCCGGGCATCGCGTGAGCGTCTTCGACGCGCGCGAACAGCCGGGCGGCCTGAACGAGTACGGCATAGCGGCGTACAAGACCGTCGACAACTACGCGCAGCGCGAAGTGCGGTGGCTTCTTTCCGTTGGCGGGATAGAACTGCGCCAGGGCCAGCGACTGGGGCATGACGTGACGCTTGCGGAGTTACGCGCGGCGTATGACGCGGTCTTCATCGGCGTGGGCCTTGGCGGCACGCATACGCTCTCCATCGAGGGCGAACTGCTCGACGGCGTGCTCGATGCAGTGGATTTCATCGCGCGCGTGCGCGAGGCCGACGATCTGGCCAGCGTGCCCGTCGGTCGCAAGGTGGTGGTGCTCGGAGGCGGCAATACGGCAATCGACGCCGCCGTGCAAAGCCGCAAGCTGGGCGCGGAGCAAGTGACGCTCGCCTATCGTCGCGGCGCGGCGCAGATGAGCGCCACCTGGGCCGAACTGGAATTCGCGCGTAGCCAGGGGGTGACGTTGGCCGAGTGGATGAAGCCGCTGCGAATCGTCGGCGACACGCAGGTGCGGGCCGTGGAATTCGAGCGCACCGGGCTCGATATGAGCGGCGCATTGCGCGGCACTGGGGAGATCGTGCGCGTGGAGGCCGATATGGTGCTGAAGGCAATTGGCCAAACGCTGTTACCCGAAGGCCTCGACGGGTTGCAACTCACCGAGGAAGGCGGGCGCGTCGCGGTGGATGCGAACGGCGCCACGTCCCTTGCGGGCGTTTTCGCAGGCGGCGACTGTGCCGGCCACGGCGCCACCGATCTGACCGTCCAGGCCGTGCAGGACGGCAAGCTTGCCGCGCATGCGATCGACCGCTTCCTTGCGAGTCAGTCTGCCAAGGCCGCCTGAGCCGCGTGATAGCTACACCGAATCCAGATAAAACGAAGGAGTCGCATCATGGCCGACTTGCGCTGCACGATTGCCGGCATTCAATCGCCCAACCCGTTCTGGCTCGCTTCCGCGCCGCCCACCGACAAGGCCTACAACGTCAATCGCGCCTTCGAGGCGGGTTGGGGCGGCGTGGTCTGGAAGACGCTCGGGCTCGACCCGCACGTGGTGAATGTAAGCTCGCGCTATGGCGCCACCACCTGGCGCGGCCAGCGCATGGCGGGTCTGAACAACATCGAGCTCATCACCGACCGGCCGCTCGACGTGAACCTAAAGGAAATCGCGCAGGTGAAGCGGGACTGGCCCGACCGGGCGCTCATCGTCTCGCTGATGGTCCCTTGCAACGAGCACGACTGGAAGTGGATTCTGCCTCAGGTGGAAGACACTGGCGCAGATGCTGTGGAGCTGAACTTCGGCTGTCCGCACGGCATGAGCGAGCGCGGGATGGGCGCGGCGGTGGGTCAGGTGCCCGAGTACATCGAAATGGTCACCCGCTGGGTGAAAGAAGGCACGCGGCTGCCTTGCCTCGTAAAGCTCACACCGAACGTCACCGACATTCGTCACGGCGCGCGCGCGGCGATGAAGGGTGGTGCGGACGGCGTCTCGCTCATCAATACCATCAACTCGATCGTCGGTGTCGATCTCGACGTCATGGCGCCGCTGCCCACCGTGGACGGCAAGGGCACGCATGGCGGCTATTGCGGTCCTGCCGCGAAGCCCGTTGCACTGCACATGGTCGCGGAGATTGCGCGCGACCCGCAAACGCAAGGCTTGCCCATCTCTGGCATCGGGGGCATTTCCGACTGGCGCGACGCCGCGGAATTCATCGTGCTGGGAGCGGGCAGCGTGCAGGTATGCACCGCGGCGATGCACTACGGTTTCCGGATCGTCAGCGACATGAGCGACGGCCTTTCCAACTGGATGGACGACAAAGGGTACGCCAGCCTCGACGCGATTCGCGGCCGCGCCGTGCCGAACGTCACCGACTGGCAATACCTGAACCTCAGCTACGACATCAAGGCGCGTATCGATCAGGACCGCTGCATCGAGTGCGGGCTCTGCCATATCGCCTGCGAAGACACCTCGCATCAGGCGATCACCGCCACGCGCGACGGCAAGCGCCACTTCGAGGTGGTCGATGCGAACTGCGTCGGGTGCAATCTATGCATGCATGTTTGCCCGGTCGATCAATGCATCACGATGGAGCGTGTCGATTCGGGCGAGCGCTACGAGAACTGGACCACGCACCCGAACAACCCGGCGCGTGTCGCCGACCCGAAAGCCGCCTGACATTTCGAAGCCGGATCGAGCCGGACCCACGACAAGCACGGAGAGCCCACCTCATGAGCCAGCCCTTTGCAGTCGACGCCAATGCACGCCGCGCCGAAAGCGAGCTATACAACGATGATCTCGCGCCCACCGGCGTTGCGCAGCGCACATGGCGCTGGTATCACTTCGCGGCACTATGGGTAGGCATGGTGATGAACATCGCCTCCTACATGCTCGCCGCCGGCCTCACCGAGCAGGGCATGGCGCCATGGCAGGCCGTGCTAACCGTGCTGCTCGGCAATCTGATCGTGCTCATGCCGATGCTGCTGATCGGTCATGCGGGTACGAAGTACGGCATTCCTTATGCGGTGCTCGTGCGAGCGTCGTTCGGCACCCAGGGCGCCAAGCTGCCAGCCATGCTGCGCGCCGTCGTGGCGTGCGGCTGGTACGGCATTCAATCATGGCTTGGCGGCAGCGCCATCTACACGCTCGTCAACATCCTCACGCACAACGCGCTGGTGGGCGACGCACTGCCGTGGCTCGGCATTTCGATCGGACAGGCTAGCTGTTTCCTCGTCTTCTGGGTGTTCCAGCTGTACTTCATCCTGCACGGCACCGATTCGATCCGCTGGCTCGAAAGCTGGTCCGCGCCCATCAAGGTGGTGATGTGCGCAGTGCTCGTGTGGTGGGCATGTTCGAAGGCAGGCGGCGTGGGCTCGATGCTGTCGCAACCGTCACAGTTCGCCGCCGGCGGCAAGAAGGCGGGCCTCTTCTGGGCGACGTTCTGGCCGAGCCTCACGGCCATGGTGGGCTTCTGGGCCACGCTCGCGCTCAACATTCCCGACTTCACGCGTTTCGCAAAAACGCAAAAAGACCAGTTCGTGGGCCAGGCCATCGGCCTGCCCATTCCGATGGCGTTGCTCTCGGTGGTCTCCGTGGTCGTGACCTCGGCAACGGTTGTGATTTACGGAAGGGCGATCTGGGACCCGATCGACCTCACGAGTCGCATGGAGGGCGTCGGTGTGGGCATCGCGCTCATCATCCTCACACTGGACACGATGTGCTGCAATCTCGCCGCGAATCTCGTCGGGCCAGCTTACGACTTCTCGAGCCTCTGGCCCAAGGGCATCTCGTACAAGACGGGCGGTCTCATCACCGCGGGTATCGCCATCGTGATGATGCCGTGGAAGATCCTTGCCACCACCCAGGGCTACATCTTCACGTGGCTCGTCGGTTATTCGGCGCTGCTTGGGCCTGTGGCCGGTATCCTGATGGTCGACTACTTTCTCGTTCGCAGCACACGCCTCGACACGGCCCAGCTGTTCGAGGAAAACGGCGAATACGCCTACTCGAACGGCTGGAATCCGGCTGCCGTGATCGCGCTGATCGCAGGCGTGCTGCCGAACCTGCCGGGCTTTCTCAATGTCGCGTTCCCGAATGCGTTTGCCGCCGTGCCCGATGCGTTCAAAAGCATTTACACCTATGCGTGGTTCGTGGGGCTCGCCATTGCGGCGCTCGTCTATGGCGTGATGATGAAGCTCGGCAAGAGCCGGCGCCCACGTGTTGCGAGCGCGTGAGCGTTTCAAGCGTGAATGTTCAACTGAAGGAGACTTGGCATCATGGCGATCCTGATTCGAGGCGGCACCGTCGTCAATGCAGACAAGAGCTGGCGTGCGGACGTGCTCTGCGAACACGGCGTGATCCAGAGCGTTGGCGAGAACCTCGACGCGCCTGCGGGCGCGACCGTGGTCGACGCCGGCGGCCAATATGTGATGCCTGGCGGCATCGATCCGCACACGCATATGGAGCTGCCCTTCATGGGCACGACCGCCAGCGACGACTTCTACACGGGCACGGCGGCGGGGCTTGCGGGCGGCACGACATCGATCATCGACTTCGTCATCCCTAACCCGAAGCAACCGCTGATGGACGCCTTTCGCGAGTGGCGCGGCTGGGCAGAGAAAGCCGCTTCCGACTATGGCTTTCACGTGGCGGTGACGTGGTGGGATGAAAGCGTGTATCGGGACATGGGGCTCCTCGTGAACGAGCATGGCGTATCGAGCTTCAAGCACTTCATGGCCTACAAGAACGCCATCATGGCCGACGACGAGATTCTCGTGAACAGCTTTGCGCGCTCACTCGAACTGGGCGCGCTGCCTACCGTGCATGCGGAAAACGGCGAGCTCGTATTCCAGTTGCAACGCCAGTTGCTTGCGCGCGGTTTCACGGGGCCCGAGGCGCATCCGCTTTCACGGCCACCCGAAGTCGAAGGCGAGGCAGCGAATCGCGCTATCCGCATCGCGCAGGTGCTCGGCGTGCCGGTGTACATCGTGCATGTCTCGGCGAAAGACGCGCTCGAGGCGATCGCGCGCGCACGCGGCGAAGGGCAGCGCGTATTCGGCGAAGTGCTCGCGGGGCATCTCGTGATCGATGAGTCGGTCTATCGCGACCCGGACTGGACGCGCGCCGCCGCCCACGTGATGAGTCCGCCGTTCCGTACCCAGGAGCATCGCGACGCGCTCTGGCGCGGGCTTCAGGGCGGCCTGCTGCACACCACCGCAACCGACCACTGCGTGTTCTGCGCTTCGCAGAAAGCCATGGGCCGCCATGATTTCACGAGAATTCCGAATGGTTGCGGCGGCGTGGAAGATCGCATGGCGGTGTTGTGGGATCAAGGTGTGAACACCGGCCGGCTCACGCCGAACGAATTTGTGCGCGTCACCTCCACCAATGCGGCGCAAATCTTCAACCTGTACCCGCGCAAGGGCACGGTGGCCGTGGGTGCCGACGCCGATCTCGTCGTCTGGGATCCCGAGGCCACGCGCGCGATATCGGTCAAGACGCATCATCAGAACGTGGACTTCAACGTGTTCGAAGGGATGACGGTTCGCGGCGTGCCGACACACACCGTCTCACAAGGCGAACTCGTGTGGGCGGACGGCGACCTGCGCGCGCGGCGCGGAGCCGGGCGTTATCTGAAGCGGCCCGCGAATCCCGGCTATCTGCAGGCCTCGCGCCTCGCGAAGAGCCTGAAGCAGACGCAGCCGGTGCATCGGGAAGGTGACGCACCACAATAAACACGGCAACGCGTGGAGGCATTGCAGGGGATATCGGGGGCTCGACGCGACAGGATTCGCGTTGCGCCCCGGTAGTTCGAGTGCAAACCGGTCGGCGCTTTTTATCTGCGTCGGAGTTCGCCATCGAGCGATCAGATACAAGAACAGCGCGAGCCGGGGTGCGGTCATGGTTGAATGAGTAATCCGTATCTCGCGGTTAGTGTTTCCCGCGTTCCGCGATCCATGCGCTATCCGGTCGCTGTTCGAGTCAGCGATTCACAGGCCTGCCAGAGGCGTCTTGCATCGGTTCCGTTTCTTGCCTGACTGGCGACGTTCGCTGGTCCCACGACTCGACCACGTGTTTCGAACAATCCGAGCGGACCATAGTAGCCGCCGTCGACGACATCGGCCGCGGTTGCGGCATAGAGCGTGGAAAGCGCGCCGGTCTGGTCACTGTTGAACAAGATATCGATCAGTCCGCCTAGCGCAGAGCGGACGATCGGGCTTGCGGCAAAATGGTCGGCACGGAACAGATTCGTATTGGCGACGCCGGGATGCGCGGCAACGGACATCACGCGCGATCGTGCGGCGCGCAACCGGCGATCGAGTTCGAACGCGAACATGAGGTTGGCGAGCTTCGACTGTCGATAGGCGGTCATCGGACGGTAACGACGGGTTGCCTGAAGGTCGTCGAAGTCGAGCCGCCCGGTCTTGTGTGCGATAGAGGCAACCGTGACCACGCGCGGCCGCTCGGCAGACGCTCCTGCCGCCATCTCGAGCGCAGGCAACAGCAGGCGCGTCAGGGCGAAATGCCCGAGTACATTGGTGCCGAACTGCAATTCGAAGCCGTCGACCGTTTCGAGGCGTCGGCGGGGCGCCATGACGCCCGCATTATTGATGAGGATGTCGAGCGGCCGGCATTGCGCGAGTTCGCGATCGCAAAAGGCGCGCACCGAAGCAAGGCTTGCGAGATCCAGTCGTTGAAGCCGCAATCGGGCGGCGGGCAGTTCCCTCTGCAGACGGGACAGGGCATCGGCGCCGCGCTGTTCGTCACGGCAGGCGAGTACGACTTCCGCGCCTGTGCGAGCCAGTATTGCAGCGACGTGATAGCCGATGCCGCTGTTGGCCCCCGTGATGATGGCGCGTCTGCCGTGCTGAGGCGTGATGTCGTCGATGCTCCATTGTTTGTTCTGGTTCATTGGCGATTGTCGAGGGAAGGCCGTTAGCCGGAGAGAATGCTGATTAGCATACCCCTTGCACGCGCGCCGCATGTGCTGGACATTCTCGGGTTTCGCACGGGTCCGGCGGCTTCCTGAGTCGGGCGCGCAGCGCGCGCATGTAATGCGTGTGAAACGCAAGGCGGGCGTCCTGACCCGTTACATCAGCCGAAGCACGATTCTCTGAAGGAGGGAGGGCAGGTCGCGTCGAGCGTCGACCACGAGATGAACGAAAACGGTCTCGTCGCGGACCTGATAAATGATCCAGTTCTTGCCGGAAAGTCCTTGCCGGAAACCGTCCTCGAAGAAGCCCTCAAGCTCGGCAGGCGCATGACCGCTAGCGGGGAACTGACGAATGTGCGTGATCGTTTCCTGCAGTTGCGTCGATGGTATTGTCAAGTTGGCGCCGGGGTCGACGAATATAATGGGGCATGAAGAAAGCTTCCGTTTCCGTTTTGCTGTCGGCCGAGGCGCCGATTTCGTTCAAGGGCTATCGATTTCCGCCGGACATCATCAGCTACGCGGTGTGGGTCTACTGCTGGTCAGCTCTCTCCTCGTTCAAGAGGAAGCGATATTCCCTCTCCGGACGCCGATTCCGCTAGCTGCGCCGCTGCGATAGTTGCTCCATCCCGAACTCCGCGGCGCGCTGCGTCGCCATTTCGTTTGCGGCAATCGCCCATTTGCCACACGCCGGGCGGTCCCCGGCTACTTCTCGTCATGGCTCACACCTTTGGACTACATCATGAGCGAGTACGTCAGAACTTACAGAGGGTTGGAGATCTATCCCCTCGTCTATTCCCACATTCCCCGGGAGGCCGTTGGGTCATTCGACTATGATGCCGGCTTTGACGCTGCCGTCAGGATATGCCGCCGAGGCACCCACGACACACTGACGGCCAGCCGCGTATTTCGGATCCCACATCGTGCGCCGTTTGGCGATGCGGGCGAGGCGCGCATGGCATCCAACGACTATGCGGAGCGCCTGATTGATGGCGAGGTTGACGGGCAGTCTATGCGTGATCTATGAGCGAACGGCGATACGGTCCAATGCGCGAGGAAACGTGAATGCAGCATCTATGCTAGGCGAGAAGAACTATGAGGTCGTCGCCTCGTCCCGCCGGACGATAAATGGCGCCGTTCCGACCTTGAAGGTGACCCGCCTTTACGACAAGCGGGTTATCTATCCGTTTTGCGGTTGCCCGGACATGCCTCTATTCGACGATCCACAGAGCGCGAAGAATTTTGCCGAGGTGTACGGCTGGCAACTCGTGAAGGGCGATATTGCGGTTCCAGAGTGATCTGAGGGACCACCGTCGAGAGCCGCCGATTACGCTTTTCGGGTTGCATCGAGATAAGGCCAAACGGGCAGGAAAATTTCATGGATTCTCAATGCTGCTAACGGCTATACGATTGCATACGTTCCGCAGGATACGATGGTGACGAGCCCGAGCGGTTTTTTCTTCCCGAGACAGGCGACTATTCTTCGTGACGAGCCAGCACGTCCTCATTGACGAGCCGAGCGGCCATTACCCTAACCGCATCGAAATCGAACCGCGCGTCGATCCGGCGAACCTCGGTGCTTCCACGTTGATTTCAGTCCCGCTTTATGTCGACCGGCCGGGCAACCGTGCGGCAGGCACGCGACCTAATTGCGAGCGCCTCGGCGTATTTTCGAGTCAACCCATGCCTGCCGAAAGGGGCGTTGCGTCGTACACTGTCAAATTCGACATAAAAGGAGGTCATCGTGAGCAAAGCCCATGACGCCAAGAAGACGGAAAAGAAAGTCGCCACGAGGACGCCGAAGGAAAAGAAGGACGCGAAGAAGCTGAAGAAGGAGGCTTCGAAGCGTCGGTGATCTTGCAGTGCCACGAGCGCTGCTAAATAGCCGCGGCACACGGTGGCACGATCGAGGTGAGATCGGACGAACAAGAGATGTCTTCATAGTGCGCCTGCCGCGGCAGCAGTTACCCGGCGAGCGCTCAACCAAGGAAAAAATTGACTACCGTAATTCTGAAACCCGACGAGCCCGTGGAAGTTGCAATACGCCGTTTCCGTCGCGCGATCGAGCGCACCGGCTTGATTCCGGAGCTTCGTGCCCGGACAGCCTACGAAAAACCTACCGCAGAACGCAAGCGCAAAAAAGCTGCTGCAGCGGCACGCCTGCGCAAGCAGATCAAACGGTCGTTGCCGCCGAAAAAGCGGTACTGACCGGGAACTGCCGGGCAGCTATGCTGAAGCGGCCGTCTAGTGCCCAGGCAGGCGTCCCGCGTAACCTCCGCATGGGGAACCGGCTCTGATCTGCACCCAGTGGCCGGTTGAATCCGCCTTCGCATACCGGCCACTTGATCTTCTGCGATCGATAGACAGCTTCGGATCGGGTGCTGTCCGCCGGGCTCGTCGACGCAGCCGGCAACAATGAAGCCGCCTCGATGCTCAAGCGTGACGTCGACAACCTGGCCGCGTACTTCGGGCGATTTGCCCCGCAAATACTCACCGCAAATTATGGCACGGAGATCTGGACGCTCTTCGAAGCAGGCCGGCTGCATGTCGATGCCGAACTGACCGGCCGCATCGAGGTCGACACGCGACGTGTGGACCTCGATGGCGTGCCGCAGGAACTCGAAGAGACACGTTTTGAGGAGGACGCGCGAGTGCGGCGACAGCAGGAACTGAGCGCAGGCCGGTAACCATGCTCAATGTCCCCCGAAGATCGTCCGAATGTGAAGGTCTTCGAGGATGACCTTGCCCCTGTTTGGCGAATCCCTTAACCGAGGAAATTACGCAGCCTCGCCTTGCTGGGCTGCGAACCAGTTTTTCTCGAATGTCATGGGACTGACGTAGTCGAGTGTCGAGTGTAACCGGCGTGCATTGTAAAAGCCCAGCCAGTCAATCACCTCATCCATTGCGGCACGCCGCGTGGCGAAGTGCCGGCCATGCATGCGTGCTGCCTTCAGCGAACCCCACAGACTTTCGGTCGGCGCGTTATCCCAGCAATCGCCGCGTCGGCTCATCGACGAACTCATGCCATAGGCCTTCAACGTGTCCTGGAACAGGCCGCTGCAATACTGGGCGGATTCAACCGGTCGCTGTGCACGATTACGCCGGCTTCCGGGTGGCGCCGGAACCACGCCATACGCAGTGCGTCCGTGACCAGCTCAGCCTTCATGTGCGGCTGCATCGACCAGCCCACCACCTGCCGGCTGAACAGGTCGATGATGACCGCGAGGTACACCCACCCCTCGGCTGTCGCCAGATAGGTGATATCGCTCGTCCAGACCTGGTTCGGTGCAGTGGCGGTGAAATTGCGCTCCAGCAGATTCGGCGCCACCGGCAAATCGTGGTTCGAGTTCGTCGTTGCGATGTACTTGCGCTTGTGGCGAGCGCGAATGCCATGCTGCGCCATCAGCTTGCGAACCCGCTCCTTGCCCACGCGCACGCCACGCGCGAGCAGTTCCTTCCACATGCGCGGCCAGCCGTACTCGCCCTTGACCTGCGCGTGAATCGCCTTGATGTTTGCGAGCAGTGCATCGTCGCTCACGCGGCTTCGGTGCGGCCTGCCCTGCGCGGCGCGTTGCCGGCGCTGATGATATCCGCTGGGGCTGACCTCCAGCACTTCGCACAGCACCGAGACCGGCCAGTGGCGTCGATTGCGCTCAATGAATGCGTACTTCACATCGATTCCCTGGCGAAGTACGCAGCGGCTTTTTTTAAAATATCTCGCTCCATCTTCAGGCGAGCTACCTCCGCACGCAGCCGGGCCAGCTCCATCTGTTCCGGGCTTACTGGCCTTGTCCCAGCTCCCGCCAGCTTGCCTTCCCGCTCAGCCTTCACCCAGTTGTACAGCGTCTGTTCAACCACACCCAGTGTCGCCGCCACTGCTGCCATGCTTTGCCCGGCCTTGACCAGTCGCACCGCTTCCAGCTTGAATTCGAGCGTGTACTGTGCCCGCTTTGCCTTGCCTGTCATCGTTCTTCTCCTTGCGTGAGTTTACCTGCTCAGCAAGGGATTCGTTTTTCGGGGGCAAGCTCACTTTATAGAGATGTCGTGTTCTGGCCATTTAGAAATGTCGTGTTTGGACCTCGGTATGCTGGCCGGTTCCTCGTGGGACTACGGAGCCGGCGATGCATCCAGCCACACTGATGACATTGAACGTGCGCGAACTCGACCGGTTGAACGTGATCCAGGCTGTTGTGGACATGGGGCTGAAGCCCGGACGCGCGGCTGAACGGCTGGGTCTGACTGTGCGGCAGATCGAGCGTCTGGTGATCCGATACCAGGAATCGGGCACGGCTGGACTGGCCTCGCGCAAGCGTGGCCGCCAGGGTAACCGGCGTCTGGACGAGAATCTGGCCCAGCGGGCTCTGGCGATCATTCGCGAGCGCTACCCGGATTTTGGGCCGACGCTGGCCTGCGAGAAGCTGCGGGAGTGCCACGGCATTCGCCTGGCCAGGGAAACGGTCAGACGGCTGATGACGGACACCGGCCTGTGGATACCGCGTCGGCAACGCCTGCCGAAGGTCTGCCAGCCGCGCGCGCGGCGCGCGTGCCTGGGCAAGCTGATCCAGATCGACGCCAGCGACCATCGCTGGTTCGAGGAACGGGCGCCGCAGTGGACGCTGCTGGTGTACGTCGACGACGCGACGAGCCGGCTGATGCGCCTGCATTTCACGGCGAGCGAATCGACCTTTGGACGAACGGAGAGTTCGGTTCGCGTGCAAACGGCGGCGCTGTGCGACTGAAGGCGGCCTACGAGCATCCACGGGCATCTGAGTTGCTCCGGCCTTCGGGAACTGGTTTCCCGGTGCTAAGCTTGCGAAAGCCGGGAGGGCATCGACTAGCCTCCGACAGCTGGCTGGTCCAGCCGTCGCACGCGTGCGCCAAAGGCTCACTCCGCAGGACCTGTGCCAGCCGGCATAACGCCGGCAGCCTATCTTCGGCAGGAAACGTACATCGGCGGCATCCAAGGCCCGTGCATACAGCAAAGTGGGCTCGGGTTGCTGGCGGGCGAGGGGATGGACGGCGAATAGTTTTTCTAGCGCGTCCTGGGCGGCCGAAGCATCGCCGTTGGCAAACTGCGCACGCGCCAGCCGTTCGAGTAAGGCCGGATCGGATGAGAACGGCCCACTGGCTGCCGCTCGGTAATGCTCCAGAGCTTCGGCGGCATTTCCTGCGTCGAGCAGCGCCGCACCCAACCGCATCCGATGAGCGACGGTCGGCGCGCGATCGAAATCCGTGTGCGCCTGGCGCACCGCTCGGTTGGGATCGACAAGCTGCGAGATGGCTCTCGTTGCCGTCCTTGCCCCCCGCGACTGGCGCATGGCGGGCAATTCCGGGGGACGCCACGCCGAACCGACGCCGCCTAGGTTCTGAGTCAAGTTGGCGCGATATACGACCAAAGTCCAATTGTCTTTACTCCCGACAGCGTCGATAGTGCTTGAGGGAAATTCCGCACGCAGCACGCAGACCTTGCGGAATCGCCGAATCGGTCAGTTCCCTTGTTCTTTCCGAGGGTCATCGATAGCGGGCGGCCTTTTTTGCCGTCCCCCGCATGAGTCTGGGAGTGTTACATGAAGCGCTTTGTGACTGCCACCTGTCTTTTGGGAGCCGCTATCGTGATGCCGGCATGGGCGCAAGCCCCGACAAAAATGAATCCGCTGAAAATGAAATGCGAGGACTTCGTGGCGGTGGATGAAGCTTACCGACCCGCTGTCGTCTACTACGTGGCGGGAGTCGACAAGCTCGGCGTAACGGAAACTGACACGATGGTGAAGGACACTGCGACACCAATCGGCGCGCTTGTTGCCGAGTGCCAGAAGTCGCCGAAGGCGTCGTTTCGTACGAAGGTCCGGCAGATGTACAAGAGCGGTCAACTCGCTCTTTTCGACCATCACTGAGTGGGCCGGTCGGGTCCATGTCAGTGCACGTGAGAGGACGAGGCGGCCGCGCGGACTGCGGATGCCCGCGGTTGCGTGGATGAGATCGGCGCGCGAACGGCCGCTTGCTGGTGCAAAATGCTCACTCGAGAGTCTGCCTGGCGATACAGGCGACCGGCGCTTCCTGGCCGTTCAGTGCCTCATGCAAGCGGCATATGCACGCCAAGGTAGCGCGATGCAGCGATCGACAGCAGCCGACCCACATCTGCCCTTCGACCCGACGCGATCGCTACGGCAGCTTCCAAAGTGGAAGAGCCATTCGAGCAGCCGTCTTGGCCGGGAAGTTCTCGGCCTTTATAGCTGCCTATAAGGACTTCCCTTTTTTTGCAAGCTGGGGTTGATTTATCCATCCATCCTCGTCCATCCATTCGATTGCCATGTCATCGGGGTACACATTCGGCATTCAGCGGCGAGACAGACTGCACACCTATAAACGGCCTTGTTGAGCACTATCATTGCGGGTGCCCGGGCCCGGATAGTAACCGCGCAGCAGGACTCCATCCGTTGGACGGCGAATACATTTCGTGTAGCGCCTCACAGCTTTTCGAGTTCGCCCGCTGCCGGTCTGACCTGTCGCTATCCTTGCCTTTGCGTCCTGGATTACGAAGTCACGCTTTTAGGTGACGCTGCGAATTTACCTGTTCATGCTGTTGTCCTACCGTGGCTGGCCCGGTGTTGAGGGAGTGGAGACATACGAGGGATCGAAGCGCTCGCCCTTGGCCAGAATTGCCCAGAGGATGCGCGCGTGCTTGTTGGCGACAGCCACCAGCGTTCGATACCAACCCACGCGTGCCTGGAGCTGAACGATCCAGCGCGAGAGCCGGTCGGTTCGTCGATGGGCGCTCGTTACTGCCGAGCGCGCGCCTTGGAACAGCAGCGTGCGCAGATACGTGTTGCCCTGTTTGGTGATGCGGCCCAGGTGGGTCTTGCCGCCGCTGCTCTTCTGTTTGGGCACCGTGCCGATCCAGGCGGCAAATTGGCGGCCGTTTTTGAACAGGCGAGCGTCGCCGACGGTAGCCACCGTGGCCGACGCGGTGAGCGGCCCGATGCCGATGACCGCCATCACGCGCTGCGCGTTGCTGTCGTGCTTCACGTGCGTGGCGACTTGCGCGTCGCACCAGGCGATTTGCTGGTCGAGGCCCTGCAGGTGCTCCCAGCCTCGCAGCAGCGCAGTGCGCGCGACACCGTTCAGTTCGGTGGCCCCGTCCTCCAGTGCCTCGACGAAGTGGGCACGAAATGCATTGATGCCTTGCGGCAGGAACACGCCGAACTCGACCAGCTCACCGCGCAGCCGGTTGACGAGCGCGGTACGCTCCTCAACGAAACCGTCCCGCATCCGGTGCAGCAGCAGCACGTTTTGCTGCTCTGCCGTTTTGACGGCCACGAAGCGCATGTGCGGTCGGCCCGCGGCCTCGCAGATGGCCTCGGCATCGAGCCTGTCGTTTTTCACGTGTTTGCCGCCCTTGCGGTAGGGCGCGGCGAGCTGCGGCGCGATCAGCCGAACCTCGTGGCCGAGCGCGCGCAGCTTGCGCCCCCAGTAGTGGGCTGCGCTGCACGCTTCCATTGCGACCAGGCACGGCTCGAGGTTGGCAAACCATTCGAGAAACTTCTGCCGTGAAATGGCTTTCCTGACCACCACGCGTTCCATGCTGTCCACGCCGTGTACCTGGATGATGTTCTTGGCCAGATCCACGCCGATACGAGTAATCTTGTCCATGACTTTCCCCTTCCCAGATGAGTTGTCTAGCACCAACCATCCTGGCATATCGCTATGCCACGAGATCGGGAAAGTCCTTACTAATTCGTTGGGATTGCTGAGCTGACGAAGAACGGACCAAGCCGGTGCCTACGGCCGCTGTCGCGCGCTCGAGTTGACCGTGCAAGGCTTTGCGATAGACTGCCTTGATCCTAGAGGGGTTTGTCGTGGCTGATCTTAAAACCATGTTGGTCCGTTCGAACGCCGCTTGCGCCCTGATTTGCATGTCGCTGCTGGCGCACGCCGGGACGTCGGCAGACTCAGCCACTGTTACCCGTGCGACTGAGCCTGAAACTTCTGCCTCTGCAGATGTCCTGTCGACTCGGCCTTTCGTTGGCGACGACCCGGTTGCCATCAGGGACGCCTTGGCGGACCAGAGCTTCAATGCCAACTCTCCTTCGTTGAGCGATCGCATCAGGAACCTGATCCACGTCCCTGTCCTTAAGGCGCCAAGCGATCTCGACTTGCCGAAAGCCAGTCTCGACCGCGAGCTGGCTTTCGTCGTACCGGCGCCCTACGGAATACGATATCAGTCAAAGACGCACCTGTTGACGGTAAACGTAGATCTATCCGATGACGACAATCCGGGAGTGATCCTGCTCAAGAAGACCATAACCGGACCACGCGGTCGAGGGCTTGTGGTGGCGCCGGAGGCGAAGGCCAAGGGGTACATCCAACATATCGATCTGATTGAGCTCAAGTCCGGCGAACGGAGCAAAACCAGGGTTCACGGACGCGTGACACTCTCGCAGTCGGCGTTCTACGAAGCGAATGGAGACTTCGCGATTGTGCTGATGTGTAGCATGGCGCCGCCTTACCTGACCGACCGACGCGAACATAGCGATCCCAGCGACGACGAGCCCACAGACATCACAACAAGAACCTCGACGCTGTACACCAACATTCACGCCATCTGGCTGGTGAGCCCGCAGCGGGGTATCGTGCTATCGAAGAAGCTGCATCTGTCGAAGTAAAGAAGTAAAAAACCCTGGATTGTTTTTCGACACAACCTCTCTCGGGGCGCCGGTTTCGAATCAGACAGAGGAAGCCGCAGCTGCTGAGTGTCACCAAGCCGGATTGTGCGCGGGAGACGCCGCTACCTGGAATAGCGGCATTGAACATTAGCGTGAGACAGCGCAGGGACATCTGACATACTCTGCTTGCACGGAGCTGGATCGCGGCGCCGTGATGGTCGCGCGTAAGCTGCGACCCTTTGCAACGGTTAATTGAGGCGGGCAACGCGTCGCTACACCTTCTCTCGTTCGAAAGTGATCGGAGTCAGACTGATCTGCATCGGAAATGCCGACTTCCTTACAGTCCAGCAGGGTGCTCCCCGAAGCGTCACTGGTACCCGACCGCGCAAATTTTTCCATGGACGACGCGTGGTACGTCTATAACACCCGAACGGGGGCTGCGCTCAGATCATCGATGATCTGCTGCGTGATGTTCACGAAACGCTTGGACGGCGTACGGCCCTCCAACAATTCGTGGTTGTTGATGCAGGAAGGCAACTTGCAACGTCCGTTTCCGCTGGGAGGCAAATGGAGAAACGATTGAATGGAGAAGGGATGGATCTGCTGTTCCGTCAGGCTCGAACCCACAATAGCTGGCTGCCTAAGCCGGTCAGTGATGACACATTGCGCGAACTCTACGAGCTGATGAAGTGGTGCCCAACGAGCGCAAACTGCAGCCCAGCACGTATTCTGTTCCTGCGCACTCAGGATGCGAAGCAACGACTTCTGCCGGCATTGGCACCAGGCAATATCGACAAGACGATGAGCGCACCGGTGACAGCCATCATCGCTTATGACGGCAAGTTCTATGACAAGCTGCCCAAACTCTTCCCGCACGCAGATGCGCGAGCCTGGTTCGCCGACACACCGGAACTGGCAGAGGTCACGGCACGGCGCAATAGCTCGCTACAAGGGGCCTATTTCGTCCTGGCTGCCCGCTCGCTCGGACTGGATTGTGGTCCGATGTCCGGGTTCGATCATGCAAAGGTTGACCATGAATTTTTTCCTGCGAGCGCACAGGAGGGCACCTTCCAGCAGGAGTACTTTCCCGACAGCCACATCAAGTCGAATTTCCTCTGCAATCTGGGCTATGGTGATCCGGCAGGGCTGTTCCCGCGCAGCCCACGCCTAGATTTTGACGTGGCCTGCAAATTGCTCTGACCAGCAGGAACCCGGTTTCGCCGTCCGTTGACTAAAGCGGAGAAGCCGACGTTCGAATGTCTGCCTGAAAGCGCGTGCGAACGTTCGAAGCGGGCCGGTCACTGCCTGACGGCGAAATACCGCATTGCGGCCACCAGAGGTGGGCTTTGAATGACGACTTCACGCCCTGAGTCCGTCCGTCAAGTATTTCGAGGGGGCAGTGCGAGGCTTCCGAGGAGAGGCGAGCCCCGCTTCCTCAATGCATTCAGATAGACGCTCTCGTCGTACAGTGTCCGTGTTTGCCAGCAGCGCTAGAGGATCCGTATCCACTTGAACGCCAATGCCCCGACGGCGGCCTGATACGAACTGCCCTTCGATCGCTGTTGCAGGTAGTAAGCGCCCGCCCAGAATGACTTGTTAATTGTCTGGCCGGCCCATTCCACGAAGGTCTGGCGCAGGAACGTCGGACATTGCCAGCGCCAGTGCACCCAGCATTTCTTGCCACTGCGCTCAGTGACCGGCGCAATGCCGGAATACTTCTGCAGTTCAGCAGCGTGCCTGAAGCGCTCACGCTGCTCGCCGAATGCGGCAAGCAGCCGCGGTGTCAGATGTGGGGCCGCTCCCGGCAGGCATTCAAACAGGGCGAAGGCAGGTAGCGTTCGCGCGACCGTCGCAATCTCGCTGTCGAACACATCGATCCCAGCGAGAGCCGCTCGCAGTTGTGCCACCAGCGCCAACGCGTGCAGCCGGCAGGGTGAGAGGATGCCGGGATCTTCAGTCAGAGGGGTGGCCGAGCGAATGGACTCCAGACGCATTTCGATCAGCCTGGGGCGGCGGCAGTTGTGCGCATGGAAGAACGCCTCAAGGGTACTGCGGTGGGCGCGTTTGACGGCCGAAAGCGTCGGCCAACGCGCGATGAAGTCGCAGAACAGTACCGTGTCGATGTGCGCGAACCACTCCGGCGCCTGCGGGTAATACTGTTTGAGCGTATTGCATAAACGGTTGATATGACTCCGCTTGTCAAGAGGGGATCGGTTTTGGGTTTTGAGCTGCCATCTGAATTTCCTGAGGGCGACGTAGCAGTAAATCTCGACGGTGGATCATGCTGATATCCGCGGGTTGGTTACCGCATTACAGAAGTCCGCCCAGCGAGCCTGCCGCTATCTAGTGCCGCAAGTCGAATCAAATCCGTTGCCTAACCGTCTCGCGGGTTGCTCGGGTGCCGGGCTACGCCGCTTTCAGGAAACTCTTGCTCGGGTGGTGAGGTTGATTTACTTGTTGCTCAAGGGTTCGGTCACGCCATGCGCACCTCGGGCCGTACGGAGAGCGACATGGCGAGCTGGCTGATGTCCCAGATGAAACCGGCGAGTTCGCGAGCGACCGCGACCACCGCAATATTCTTCTGCTTGCCGCGCGCGAGGAGCTTCCGGTAGCGCCGGCACAGGCGCATCTGCGCGTCCCAGGCGCGGTCAACGATGGGCTTGGGGATGCCTTCGTGGCGGCGCTGGATTTCGGGGCTCACGCGGGCCGGATGCTGGTAGCTCCAGGCCGCTTCCACCAGCAACTTTCTTGCATAGCTGTTGCCGTTCTTGGTGATGCTGCCCTGACGGCGCTTGTCGCCCGACGAGTGTTCGGATGGCGTCACCCCCAGCCAGGCCATCAGCTGGCGCGGGTGGGCGAAGCGTGACAGATCCCCGAGCTCAGCGAGCATGCCCACTGCCGTGGTGAACTGCACGCCGCGCATCGTCTGCAGGCCCAGCACGGCAGGATAGAATCGCCAGTTGACGACAGCCTCGCGCAACGCGGCCTCCAGCCGGTCGCATTGCGCCAGGCGATCCTCGATCGTGCGCCGATACTCCTCGAACGCCAGTTGCTGCCAGACGCTGTCGAAAGCATAGGCGCTGAGCCAGCGCCGGTGCGCAGGTCCCCAGTCGGCGCGGCCGGCATAGCGCACGCCATGCAAGAGCAGAAAGGCCTTCAGCCGTTGCCGCGCACGCTTAAGATCGTCCTTGGCGCTGACCCACGCGCGAGCCAGATCGCGGAATGCTTCGTCTTCCACGCTTGGCACGTACACCGCTGACAGGTCGCCGGCGCGCAGCGACCGCACCAGCTTGATCGCATCACGCCGGTCAGTCTTGACCCGATCGCCCGGCTTTTTCGGAATCAGCGACGGCGCGCACACCAGGCAGTCGAATCCCTTCTGCACGAGCTGACGATAAAGTCCATAGCCGCACGGGCCCGCCTCGTAGACGATGCGGATGTGCCGCGCCTTCGATTGCAGGCGCGTACACAGCCGATCAATATCCGTCTTCGTCGTGCCAATCTTGCCGAGCAGTTCGACCTCGCCTGTGCCCAGCGCATAGGCAACCGTGATCGAATCCTTGTGAACGTCGAGCCCTACGTACAGTGTGATATCTTTTTCCACGCTGGCCTCCGTGATGGATATCGCCGGGTGTGGCCCTGTCCACACCGTGCGGCTCTGGCAGAAATACTAACCCGCGTTTGAGTCCTCGCGGCGGGCCAGCCTCTACCTCGCGGAGTCATACTGACTAGTGAATCGCGTCTTGTCGCCGACCATTTCACGGCGCTGATCGATCAGGCTCATCAGACAACGCATACCCGCGCTTTGCGGCCTCAGCGGAGCGAACCGCTCGGGATGCAAAGCAGCAGATCGAGTGCCAGTTTGGCATCGGTGGGATCGTCTTTGGCCCGACTCGGTTTGAACGCCTCGCGGTATTTTGCGAGCGTCGATGGATTAAACGGAAAGAGGACCAGGAAATCATACTTCTGAAGCGCGGAAACTATTGGTCCCCTTGCCAGCTCGAGGGCAACTGCGATCATCCCGTCAAAGCGCTGATGCAATCCATTTGCCCACTCATCAATGCATGCGACCTGATGGGAACACAACTGAACTCTCGACTGGTGTCGTCGGCAGCCTGCAGGCAGATATCGTGTTTCGTATCCGCCCAGTCGATGCCTACATACGCTGCAAACTGCTGATCCGATAGAGGCGACATGTGAACCTCTGCAAGTGATAGATTGTCTGGCAGGGACATGCATGCTTGCGCTCTGCGAAGCCAATATAGTGAGCCGGTGCGACGGCGAACCCTGAGTATTCGTTGACGAGCGCAAGCGCACCTGCGGACTTGGAGCTAAAGCCGCAAACGTCCAGGCGTTTGGGTCGAGATATTCGTAGCCCCGCGGGTGCATGTTCCGCTTGCGCTGGCAGCAAGCTGCCAGTGCTACCAGTATCAGTGAAAGCGGAACGGACTATCTATACAGGGTCGATCAATGGACCATTCGACTGTGCACTAACAGGCGCTCACGCTGCTGCCTGCACTGCAGAGGAAAGCGATTCGCGAGTGTAATCGCTCGGCGGGCAAGAACTGGCGCGCATCGTGACGCGAGGAGCTAGAGCATGTCACACGTTCCCTACCTACGATGGTTGCGGCCGGCGGGTGTGCGATCGGTCCGGCTGACTACCGGACTGGTGATGTTCACCTACGTAGGCACGCATCTCCTGAATCACGCGCTGGGGAATATCTCGCTCGCATGGCTGGAGCGTGATCTGCTTGTGCAGAAGTACGTCTGGCAGGGATGGCTTGGAACGGTCGTGCTGTACAGCGCGCTCGTGACGCATTTCTTCCTGGGTCTGTGGGCTTTGTACGAACGGCGCTCGCTGCACTGGACTCCGGGCGAGGTTGCGCAACTCGTTCTCGGCTTGTGCATACCGCCGCTGCTAGCCAACCATCTTGCGAATACGCGGGTCGCCTTTGCCGAGTTCGGCCTGAACAAGGGCTACGCGCAGGAACTGTACTCGTTCTGGATCGATTCACCGTTCTTTGGCGGTGTGCAGTTGATGCTGTTGGTGGTCGCCTGGCTGCATGGGTGTTACGGCATCTGGTTTTGGTTGCGATTGAAACCATGGTTCGGAGCGTGGCGGAGCTTGCTGCTGAGCGCTGCCGTCCTGCTCCCGGTGCTCGCGCTTCTAGGCTTCTTACAGGGCGGACGGGAAGTGATCGCGCTCGCGCGAGATCCTGTCTGGCGCGCCGCGGCGACACGACCGACGATCGTTGGAACCGGACCGCAAAAACTTTGGCTCGCCGAACTGCGCAATGACTTTTTGCTCTTCGATGGCGGTGCGCTGCTGCTGGTGCTTGCCGCGCGGCTGGTGCGCACGGTGCGGGAACGCCAGGTCGGGCGGCTCGGCGTTCTGTATCCGGACGGGCGAAAAATATTTGCGCCGCGCGGATTTTCGGTACTTGAGACTAGCCGCATGGCCGGTGTTCCGCATGCCAGCATGTGTGGTGGGCGCGCCCGATGCACGTTGTGCCGGGTACGCGTGCTCAGCGATGTTCCGCTGCCCGCGCCTGCCGAAGCGGAGCGTCGCGTTCTGGAGCGACTGGGGGCTGATCCGCAGACAGTGCGCCTCGCCTGCCAATTGCGACCGGCCCATGACCTCTCCGTGTGGCCAATGGTGCCTCCCGCAGCATCGACGGCCTTCTTGCAGCGGCGCCAGCGGGACGTTATGCCGCAAGAGCGATTCGCGGCGTTCATGTTCGTGGATATGCGGGATTCCACGAGGCTTGCGGCGGCACAGTTACCGTTCGACACCATATTCTTGGCCAGCCGCTTCCTGAGTGCGGTCAGCTCTGCCGTAGTCCAGGCGGGCGGCCTGCCAAATCAGTTCCTGGGGGACGCAGTGCTCGCGATATTTGGCTTAAGCAGCGAGCCGTCGACCGCCTGTCGTCAGGCTCTCAGCGCAGTGCCGCTGGTGGCGGCCAATATTGACGAGCTCAGCGCTATGCTCGAGCAGCAGCTGCAAACGAAAATTCGCTTTGGGATCGGATTGCATTGCGGCGCGGCGGTAATGGGTGAGATTGGTTTTCGCGAGCACGTCACATTCACTGCAATTGGTGACCCGTTGAATGTGGCCTCGAGACTTGAGCAGTTGACAAAGGAGATCGCTTGCGAGGCGATCGTCTCAGAACAGGTCTTCCAGCATGCCGGCGTTCCGGCCGCAGGCCTGCCGCAGCTTGCCGCACGCCTGAGAGGCCGCGATGATCTGGTGCCCGTCCGTGTGCTGTCCAAGGCGGCGCAGATGCCTCGGGCCTGACCACGCCCGCGGCGCCACGCTCACAGACCGCGTAGTGTCGCTTGACACATCCGAACCGAAGGTCCCGTATTACCGCGAAGGACGAAACCGCTCGCGCGGTAAGGGGCTCCGGCCAACGTTAGTGGTCCCGGAGAGGAAACCGACTCTGTTTTCATGTTGAAGGGCGAGGCAATCCGCCTCGTCGTTCAACGGGAGCAGAGCCATGACTCACACCAGCCAGGATATCAGTCCGCTGCGCCAGCGCCTGATCGACGACATGCGCATGCGCAAGCTCGCACCGAAGACGCAAGCCGGTTATGTCCGCGTGGTCCGTCAGTTCGCCGCTTTTCTCGGGCGCCGGCCCGACACCGCCACGGTCGAGGACCTGCGGCGCTACCAGCTGCATCTGGTCGACCACGGCATCTCGCCCGTGTCGCTGAATGCCGCCATCACCGGACTGAAGTTCTTCTTCGAGATCACGCTCCACCAGCCCGAGCTGATGGCGAAGATGCAGCCGGTGCGCGTGCCCCGCACGCTACCGGTCGTGCTCAGCCCCGACGAAGTGGGCCGCCTGATCGCCGCCGCCGGCAACCTGAAGCACCAGACCGCGCTGTCGGTCGCCTACGGCACCGGCCTGCGCGCCAGTGAAGTGGTGGCGCTGAAGGTCGGCGACGTTGACAGCCAGCGCATGACGCTGCGTATCGAGCAGGGCAAGGGCCGCCGGGACCGCTACGCGATGCTCTCGCCGGTCCTGCTCGAACGCCTGCGTGTCTGGTGGCGCGTGGCCCACGCGCAGGGTCGCATGCTCAAGGGCGGATGGCTGTTCCCGGGGATGGATCCCGTCGACCCGCTGACCCCGAGGGACTGAACCGCGCCATCCATGCCGCCGCCGAGGCCGCGAACATCGACAAGCGCGTGTCCATGCACACGCTGCGTCACAGCTTTGCGACTCACCTGCTCGAACAGAAGGTCGATATCCGCCTGATCCAGGTCCTGCTCGGGCACCGCCAGCTCGAGACCACCGCACTCGTTTCTGCCGGCAACGGTAACAGGTCGATGGTTCCACCTGTACATGATCCTGGACCTGTATAGCCGCAAGATTGTCGGCTGGGAGGTGCACGACAGCGACGCGGCCGAACACGCTGCTCATCTCGTGCGTCGTACGGCGCTCTCCGAAGGCATTGCCGTCCTTGAGACCCGGCCGGTGCTGCACGGCGATAACGGTGCGACGCTCAAGGCCACGACCGTGCTGGCGATGCTCCACTGGCTGGGTGTCAAGCCGTCGTACTCGCGCCCCCGTGTCAGCGACGACAACGCCTACGCCGAGGCGCTGTTCCGAACCGCGAAGTACCGGCCGGAGTTTCCGGTCACAGGCTTCGAGGACCTGAACGCTGCTCGCACCTGGGCTGCCGGCTTCGTGCAGTGGTACAACTTCGAGCATCGTCATAGCGGCATCCGCTACGTGACACCTGCGCAGCGTCATGCCGGTGACGATCGTGCGCTTCTCGTGGCACGTCACGCACTGTACGCGAAGGCGCGCGCGTGCAATCCGGCCCGCTGGTCGCGTCACACGCGCAAACGGACACCGGTTGGTGCCGTGAAGCTTAACCCCGAACGTGACTCAGTCGTTGAGATGGCGTCGATCGGCGCAAATAAACAGCCTCTGGCTGCATGAGTGAGGCGACAACCTGCTTGATGCGCGCCGCACCGCGCGCGGCCTGCGCAGGGGCTTCGCCCGTGTAACCCTGATCGGCGAAGGCCACTTTCACGGTTTCTCCCGTTGCCTGCTGCACCTGGCGTGCCAGTTCTGCCGCCTGTGCGCGCTCCTGCTCGTTGGCCGGTGTCACGTGTACGGCGAGCAACTGACCCAGCGTGTCGACCGCCATATGCACCTTGCTGCCACCCTTGCGCTTGTAGCCGTCATATCCTGCGCGTGGACCGCTCTCACATGTCGATTGCATCGTACGGCCATCAAGGATCACCGCGCTGGGCTGCCCCTGCCGCCCCTGCGCGACACGGATGATCGAACGAAGACCACTCACCATGCACTCGAAACAGCCGGCCGCCAGCCATCGCTGCGTCTGCTGGTACACCAGTTCCCGCGGCGGAAAGTTGGTCGGCAGCATTCGCCACGCAGCCCCAGCGCGAGCCATCCAGCGCAACGCATTGAACATCTCGCGCAACTCGTATTTGCGCTGTGGTGCACTCTCATCCATCAACGTCAGATACGCTGCTACGAATCTCCATTCTTCGTCTGACACGTCTGTCGGATAGGCTTTACGTTTCTCTCTTGTCATCCCTCCAGGGTGATATGACTTCTCGTGTCAATATGATCGGTTCTGTGTTTTCGATGTTTGAATTTCCTGAGGGCGACGTAGCAGTAAATCTCGACGGTGGATCAAGCTGATATCCGCGGATTGGCTACCGCATTACAGATGTCCGCCCAATGAGCCTTCCGCTACCTACCACCGCAATTCGGATGAGATCCGTTGCCTACCCTGGTCGCGGGTTACTCGTGTGCCGGGCTACGCCGCCTTCAGGAAACTCCTGCACGTGTCGTTACGGTGGATGCAGACGCAGGGCATTGCTGTACATCATGGCATCTGTGTCTCGCGCGGTATGGCCAGCGACAAGGAGAGCCGGCAGATGTCCCAGATGAATCCGCTGAGTTCACGGGCAACTGCGACTACGGCGATATTCTTCTGCTTGCCGCGCGCGACGAGTTTGCGATAGCGTCGGCACAAGCGCACCTGTGCGTCCCAGGCTCGATCTACAATCGGTTTAGGGCTACGCTGAACAAGCCGCGAATTCGGCAGCGTGTCAGCAATTTGAACGTCGCCAAGTCATGAGGCCGAGCTTAGGTCATTGCTTTTCGGCCCTCGCAGGCCTGTTGGGCGGGCGCGTTGCCCGCCTTTCGCCCACTATGGGCGTACCGGTGCCATCAGTTTCTTGCGCGACAGGTAGACGTTCGCCAGTGCGAGCGCGACGAACGCCCGGTTGGCGTTCTTTGCCAGCCCGCGATAGCGCACCTTCGTAAATCCCCACAGTCGCTTCACGACGGCGAAGACATGTTCCACCCGGGCGCGAATCTTCGACTTGTTGCGGTTCTTGCCCCGTTGCACTTCGTCGACTTCGCCGCCCGCACGGCGCGTGCGCTGATTGGTAAAGTCGCGCGCCCTGGGCGCCTTGCTGTGGATCAGCTCCTTCTGGCTCGCATAGGCGCTGTCGCCGTAGACGCGCCGCTCCTGCCCGTGCAGCAATTGCGGCAGTGGATGCTTGTCATGCACGTTGGCCGGCGTGAGCACCGCGCTGTGCGCCAGGCCGCTCTGGCTGTCCACACCGATGTGCAGCTTGGCGCCGAAATACCATTGCTTGCCCTTGCGGGTCTGATGCATCTCGGGGTCGCGCGCCTTCTGCTCATTCTTCGTCGAGCTCGGCGCGCCGATGATCGTCGCGTCCACGATGGTGCCGCTTTTGAGCTTCATGCCGCTGGCCTGCAGCACCCGGCCGACTTCGGCAAACAATTGCTCGCCCAGTTTGTGCGTCTCCAGCAGGCGCCGGAATTTGAGCAGCGTCGTCGCGTCCGGTACGGCTTCACAACCCAGGTCAATTCCGGCAAAGCGACGCAGGCTGGCGCTGTCGTAAAGTGCCTCTTCGCAAGCGAAGTCGGCCAGATTGAACCAGTGTTGCACGAAGTGGATCCGCAGCATGCGCTCCAGACCAATTGGCGGGCGGCCATTGCCACGCTTCGGATAATGCGGCTCGATCACCGCGCACAGTTGCGCCCATGGCACGATTGCGTTCATCGTGTCGAGAAACTCGTCGCGCCGCGTGCGTTTGCGGTGGGTCTCGAAACCCGCCCCCTGATCGGCTGCCATCGCCAACGTCTGCTGCTTCATCCTGTTTCGCCTTCTTCGTTCAATCCGATTTCTATAACGCTTGAGGTACCGGATCGGTGGACTTACTAAGCCGAAACAAAGTAACCGGACATGGGTCAAGCCGCGTAGCGGACTGACGGATGTTGAAACATGGATCGGACCAAAGCCGGAATCTTTTGCAACGAGCGCAGAACCGCTCGAACACGCTGCTTGAGATGCCCGGGACCTTTGATGGCAAGCTTGCCGATCTTGTGATGTTTGAGATAACCCCATACCAACTCGTCCGGGTTCAGGTCTGGCGAGTAAGCAGGAAGGAAGAACAGACAAAGGCGCCCATCTGATTCCGCGGCAAGCTGCCGGATCGCTTTGCAACGATGTACCGGATGACCATCGGCAATCAGGAAGACAGGCGCATCGGCGGTGAGCATCAGCCGTTTGACGAAGTCGACGTATACGGAGATCTTGAAGCTGCCTTCGAAACACATGAAGCGAAGTTGGCCACGCGGGCTGATCGCTGAGATCAGGTTCACCTTGAAGCGCGCGCCAGTGACTTCGACTACCGGAGTTTGACCGACCGGCGCCCAGGTCGTGCCGCTGTGATAGTCCGATCGTACCGTCGATTCGTCGACGAAGAAGATCTGTGCCCCGACGTGTTTGGCCTGCCCGACAATGGCCGGGTATTCGTCCCGCATCCACGACTCGACCAGTTCAGGGTCGCGTTGGTACGCACGCGCAAGCGGTCGCTGGGGCGAAAGCCCGAGCTTGCGCAGCAGTCGACCGACCGACACCTCGGAGAGCCTGACGTTGAAATGTTCGCGAATCAACTCCCGCACCATGTCTCGCGTCCACAATGCAAACTCGAACTTCATCTGCATGGGGTTCTTCGTTGTGACCGTCTGATAGACGAAGCGGATAGCCTCGGACGACAGCTTCATCGGTCGACCAGGGATTGCCTTGGCTCGTAACGCCTCGATGCCCCCTTCGCGCCAGGCCGCCAACCACTCGTAAATACGCGCCCTCGAGAATCCGAGCGTGCGGATCACGTCCTCCGGCGACTCGCCAGCTTCGACGCGCTTGACCGCACGAATACGGATCTCTTCAAGCGTTGCATGTGAAAGCTGCCGGCCGTCGTCCTCTCGCATCTCGCCTCTCCCTAAACCCCTTAAAGCTTAGACCATGGCGTCGATTTATGTTCGCTTACTTACGCACTGGTTAGTAATCAGCGAATGAAAGGGACTTCCCCGTCCCGCGGCTGCGGTGGAAGCCGTAAATGGGCATCGACGTGTCATCATGAAGTTTCGAACGTTCACCACACCAACAAGAGGAGAAGTCCATGCCTGTTGTCACTGTCGGAATCGATCTTGCCAAGAACGTCTTTGCGGTTCACGGAGTGGATGAAGCCGGCAAGGCAGTATTGGTCAAACCGCGTGTCTCACGGGATCAACTGCTCGCGCTGATCGCCCAGTTGCCGCCCTGTCTCATCGGCATGGAAGCGTGCTCGGGTGCGCATCAATGGGCACGTATGTTCCAGCAGTACGGTCACACCGTGAAGCTGATGGCGCCGAAACTCGTGGCACCGTACCGTATGTCGGGCAAGCGCGGCAAGAACGACGCGGCGGACGCAGCGGCGATCTGTGAGGCGGTGACACGTCCGAGCATGCGCTTCGTGCCGCTGAAGGACGAACACCAGCAGGCGACACTCTGCCTGCATCGAACGCGGCAGGGCTTTGTCGAGGAACGGACCGCAATCTACAACCGGATACGTGGCCTGCTTTCGGAATTTGGCGTGGTGCTGCCGCAAAGCCCGGAGCGTCTGCGAAGAGAGATCACAGTCCATCTCGATTCTTTGCCCAGCTGGGCCAATCGCTGCATCAGCGATCTCCTTGAGCACGCAGGCAACATCGAGGCCCGGCTCGCCGAATACGACCGCGCGATTAGCCAAATTGCGCGCGATGACGAGCGCAGCCGGCGGCTCATGCAGTTGCGCGGTATCGGCCCGACCACGGCGAGCGCACTGCTTGCGAGCCTGGGTGCCGGACATGACTTCCAAAATGGTCGCCAGGTGGGCGCGTGGCTCGGATTGACGCCAGGGCAGCATAGCAGCGGCGGCAAGCAGCGGCTTGGCAGCATCACGAAGGCAGGCGACGCCTATCTGCGCTGTCTGCTGGTGAATGGTGCGCGCGCCGTCATCGCGAATCTCGGCGAGAAGCAGGATCGCTTCAGCCGTTGGGCGAGAAGCCTCGTTGAGCGGCGCGGATATTGGCGCGCGGCCGTAGCGATCGCAGCCAAGAATGCGCGAATGGCGTGGGCGGTCCTCAAGTACGGCGAGGACTTCAAGCACGAGCCAGCCGCCGGGTGAGTTCCACCGATGTATTCGTCAACCGTTCACCAACGAGAAGCAACGGTACCCATGAGCGATTAAATGATCACTTTGCACTGCCAGCGGTGATGTGAAGCGGTTGGACCCGCGCGAGGTATACCTGATAAGGCTACAGGGATTCATTCCCGGTCAGCGAACGAGGCCCTTGCGCGCGTCTTTCATCAGGGTCCGGGCCGTCAGCCCAACATGACCGGTTGTAGTACCGCAGTCCTTCACCTTCTCACACGACGTCGGCAAGGCAACATTGCGACAACAGAAAACCACATTTGTGCTTGCGCTCAATGGGGAAGCCCTTGTAGTTGCCTTAGGCAGACCTTCGTGACGACGCTGAATATCGGGGCTCACACGCGCAGGGTGGCGATAGCTCCATGCAGCTTCAACTAGCAGCTTTCTTGCATAAC
Organism: Paraburkholderia sp. MM5496-R1; assembly: GCF_050436205.1. Lineage (NCBI taxonomy): Bacteria > Pseudomonadati > Pseudomonadota > Betaproteobacteria > Burkholderiales > Burkholderiaceae > Paraburkholderia > Paraburkholderia sp. MM5496-R1. The sequence goes on along the minus strand of NZ_JBNDLT010000001.1, from coordinate 573,768 downwards.
TGTTGCCGCTTTTAGTGATGCTGCCCTGACGACGCTTGCCGCCCGATGAGTGCTCGGACGGCGTCACCCCGAGCCACGCCATCAACTGGCGTGGGTGCACGAAGCGTGAGAGATCGCCCAGCTCGGCGAGCATGCCCACTGCCGTGGTGAACTGGACACCGCGCATTGCCTGCAGGCCCAGGACGGCGGGATAGAAGCGCCAGTTGACGACTGCCTCACGCAGCGCGGACTCCAGCCGGTCACATTGGGCGAGCCGGTCTTCGATCGCGCGACGTAGCTCTTCAAACGCAAACTGCTGCCACGCACTGTCGAAGCTGTATGCGCTCAGCCAGCGTCGGTGCGCCGGCCCCCAGTCGGCAGAGCCGGTGTAGCGCACGCCGTGCGACAGCAGAAAGGCTTTTACCCGTTGCCGTGCACGCTTGAGGTCGTCCTTGGCAATCACCCATGCGCGGGCCAGATCCCGGAATGCTTCATCGTCGATGCTGGGGACGTATACGGCCGACAGGTCGCCGGCACGCAGCGATCGGACGAGCTTGACGGCATCACGTCTGTCAGTCTTGATGTGCTCACCTGGCTTGCGGGGAATCAGCGAGGGCGCGCAGACCATGCACTGGAATTCTTTCTGGACAAGCTGCCGGTAAAGCCCATATCCGCACGGACCGGCTTCGTAGACGATGCTGACGCATCGCGCTTTAGATTGCAGTCTCTTGCACAACCGTTCCACGTCGGCCTGTGTAGTACCGATCTTGCCGAGCAGTTCAACCTCGCCCGAACCAATGGCATAGGCGACCGTGATCGAATCCTTATGAACATCAAGACCCACGTAAAGAGTGCTATCGTGCTCCATGCTGGCCTCCGCGTCGGAAATCGCCGGGTGCGGCACGTCCGCACCGTGCGGCTCTGACAGCAATCCTAACCCGCGTTTGATTCCGTTGTGGCAGGCCAGCCTCTGTCCCGCAGGAAGTCATACTGCCTACCAGGTTTTGATCGGAAGTTCCTTCTACCTTGCAGGCTCGCGGGATCGAATGTTCGGGTCAAGCGTTGCGAAATACCGGAGTACATCCGTGCGTCTCAACTGCTTGCACAACCATGTGGCCTTGCGGATCCACGGCGTGAAGCTGCAAAACATTCTTGGCCAGATCCAGTTCAATAGTCGCTATGTTCATGATGAACGCTCCTTTGCCGTGGACGTCACGACTTCTGCACTTTGGCATAAATCCTTTCGCCGCTTAGCGGGAGTCGTCCATCAGATCAGAACCGTTGACGCTTCCCCACAATAGCCCACTGCACATTCGTGTGCTCAATAGAGCGCTTACGGTTAAGCAATCTCGATCGGGCGCGCGCCGGGAGTCATTTGCGCGGGCGAGCGGAGCATTCGACCGGTGGAATCTGCAACTCGACAGCCATTCCGAAGCCAAAATAAAAAAGGGCAGCAGAGATTACTCTGCAGCCCCTTGACTCTCCAAGCGTCTGTCTATGCTTCGCGCGTTCGGAATTTTTGCTGCACTGTGGCTTCCGTCAACGCATCATCGCTACCTTCCTCCAGCGAAATATTCCGGGTTTCGCGTCCTTTGACCCACCAGATCGCGGCGGCCACCGGACCGGGCAGAGCAAGTGCGAGCAGCACGAGCAACGGTGCGGAAGGTGTGCCCGTCGTGCTAAAAGCACTCGTCAGTAGCAGCGGCGTAATCATTGCGCCCACTCGACCGAAAGCAACGGATACGCCCAAACCCGAAGCGCGTAGCCGTGTCGGCAGGATTTCAGCCGAAACCACGTAAGCCGAGATATAGCCCCACGTCACGCCAAACTGGATCAGGCAGTAACCGAACACCATGGAAGGCAGCGTTTGCGCAAAGTAGACCACCAGAATCGCAAGCACGGTGAACGTGTAGCTCGTGAAGAGAGATGAGCGGCGCCCCCACGACTCGAGCACACGAGATGCAAGCAGGCCACCGAGCAAAGCTGCTACGTTGCCGTAAACGTAGTAGATCGGCATCGCGGCGGCCGGCACTTTCATGTACGGCAGAATCACGAGCGCCATCAACGACAGTACGCCATATACAACGACGGCCTGCGAGAAGTTCAGCGCACTGGCAAGGCTGCACGGACCGCGATAGCGGCCAACCAGTTCACTCACGTTACGCCAGAACGTCGGGTGTGCAGGCACGATCGCGGTGGGTTCATAGCGTTTCTGCGCTTCGGTTGCCGCTGCGATTCCGGCGCCCTTTGCATACGCGGCAATCTCGTCGACGATCGCTTCGGCTTCGGTCACGCGCCCTTGCTGCAGAAGCCAGCGCGGCGATTCGGGGATCACGCGGCGAATCCAGAAGAAAATCAGCGCCATCGTGGTACCCAGGCCAAAACCAACGCGCCACGCGATGTCGGGTGGCAGCAGATTGAGCGCGTAGTACGAAACAATGGCCGACAACACGGCACCGAGCGGAAAACCAGACAGGATCAGCGCGTCGGTACGTCCGCGATTGCGGCGCGGAATGAATTCGCCCATGGTGGCCGTCACGGCAGAGTATTCGCCGCCCACGGCAAGCGCGGTCAGTGCGCGGAACAAAAGGAAGGAGTCGTAGTTCCACGCGAAGATGGTTGCCACGCTGAACGCGGCATACCAGAGGAGCGTAGCCAGGAACAGGCGTTTGCGGCCGAAGCGATCCGCGAGGTAGCCGAATGCGACCGCGCCGACCAGAATGCCGAGCACCCATACGCTCACGGCCAGCGAGCTTTGGGCCGCATCAAGGTGCCAAAGCGCCTTGATCGTGCCGAACACGCTACCGATGATATTGGTTTCAAACGAGTCAAGCGTCCAGCCCATTCCCAGCGCGACCGTCAGCAGACTGTGAAAGCGGGTCCACGGCATGTGATCGAGCCGGGTTAAGACGTCGGTCTTGATGGTGGTTCGGGAAGTCATGTCGATATGCTCCTTTCCTGATTCGATTCTCTATTCGTCATACTAACTAAAATGAAATATTTCAGACACATTCGAGTCATACCGCGCGGTTAATTAGCCATGGCGCGCCCCCTCGGACGGCGGTACATTGCCCGAATCAGCGCGTAGCACGTGGACCATGCCGTCATAAGCGATCAGAACGCCTTCCGGCATGATGTTTTCCGATTGCTCCAGTAGCCACGCATCGAGCGTATGGGATGCATGAGTCATCCAGGTACGCACTGGCCGCAGTTGCTCGACCAGCGCACAGGCGGTATCCCAGTCGTTGTGATTGGCCGGCTGAGCCCTCGGGGGAACGAGCAGTCGAGTGCGAGCGAGAACCGTCCCCATGTTCGCAGCCAGTCCAGCGTCGAAGATGGCAACCCGATCGTGTCGGTCAGATAGGCAAAGCGTTCGCCATTCAGCCCTTCGATCGCATAGCCGAACGTTGGTTTGGAATGGATCGGCGGCAACGCCGTGAATTTCAGGCCACCAATCTCGAAAGATCCGAATTTTTCCGCCTGATTGAATGCGAGCAGGCCCGGGTTGCGATACAGATCGGCGCAACCGTTGCTGTCTGGCGGAGCCCAGGTCGGCATGGGTTTCCCGAAGCCCCAGCGCAGATGGAACAATCCCTGCACGTGATCGGGGCGGAAATGCGTGAGTACGATCGCGTCGAGACTGCTGGGCGGAAAGCGTTCGGACAGGTCCATCAGCCCGGCATCGAGCAAAACGCGGGTGGTGTCCGTTTCGAGCAGAGCGCTGCAGGGACGACGGACGCAAGCGGGCACATGTCGCGCTTGTGTACACGCCGGGCAGTTGCAGCCGTAAAGCGGTACGCCGCCTGCCGCTCCGGTGCCGAGGAAGGTAACGCGCATCATGTTTGCTCCGCGCAACGGAGAATCAGCGAAACCAGTGCCTCCCCCGCCTGTTCGAGATCGCCGTCATGACGGATGATTTCCGCTTTGCCGGACAACTGCGCGAGCAGGTCGTTGCGCTGCAGGCGCTGCTCGACCTGCTCGACCGTTTCGCGGCCACGCGCCAGAAGGCGTTCACGCAGTACCGCCTGCGGTACTGCGATTTCCACCGGCACGAGGTACGGGTAGCGTGCGCGCGCCTGCGGCAGATATTCGCGCGACCCGTTCATCACGACGGTGAGACCCTTGTCCAGCCAGTGGTCGATCTCGGCCCCGATGCCGTATTGCAGCCCGTTGCTCGCCCAGTTCAGCGCGAACAGGTCCGAACCGCTACGTGCCGCGAACTCTTCCGGGCTCAGGGCGACGTGGTTTTCGCCACCGGCGTCTGCTGCGCGCGTGATGTAGCGATGAGCAAAGCAGATCGCGGCGTGGCCGGACAGCTGTTCGCGCGCATAGCGCAACAGGCTGTCCTTGCCGCTGCCGGATGGGCCGCTCACGTGGATTAGCTTGCCTGACATCGAAGCGGCCTCAGTGATGCACGCGGCTCGCGCCGAGTACGAGCTTGCCGCGAGACCACACCTGGTCGGCATGCGGCAGGCCGCCTATGCGCTGGACTGCAACCAGATCGGCACGCTGTCCCACCGCGATCTCACCGCGGTCGCTTAGCCCGGCTGCGCGCGCAGGATTGCGCGTCACGAGAGTTATCGCGTGCGCGAGCGAAACGTCTGCGACCTCCGGCAGCCTGAACGTGGCCGGCAGCAACGAGGCTGGCGAGTAGTCGCCGCACAGGCAGTCCGCGACGCCTGCTAGCACGGCATCGAGCGCGCGCATGTTGCCCGACTGCGACTTGCCGCCCAGGATGTTCGGCGCGCCGAACAGCGTGGCAATGCCGTGGCCCCTCGCGGCCTGGGCCGTTTCGAGGTTGATCGGGAACTCGGAGATCGTCGCACCGAGTTCGCGCACCACATCGACCTTGGCGGCCGAATCGTCGTCGTGGCTTGCAATCGCGACACCCCTCGCGCGTGCCAGCGCAGCGAGTTGCTGCATGCGCTCGAGCGCGCCTTTGGCAGCTTCTCGCTTCTGTTTCATGATTTCGTCGAGCGTGGCATCGTCAGCCTTGTAGGCGTTCGCAAGATAGTTGCGGAACGACTCCACGTCGCGAAACTGGCCCTGGCCCGGGCTGTGATCCATGAACGAGATCAGGTCGATCACGCCTTCGTCCATCAGGGACGTCAGAACTGGTGGCGCGGTGACATCAGTCACCTCGAAGCGTGCATGGAATCTGTTATCGATCAGCGCATGCGCTTGCCACGCGAGAATCGAGCGGCCAAGTCCGGCTGCCGTTTCGTTGTTGCGCACGCCGAACTCGCGATTCGCAAAAGACAGCGCATGAAATACCGTGGTGATGCCGGCAGACGCGTTGCGTTTGTCCGCCTGCGCGCAGGCGAAGTCGAACGGAAAATACACGCCCGGACGGGGTTCGGCCTCTTTTTCCAGCGAGTCGCAGTGCAGGTCGATCATTCCCGGAATCAGCATATGGTCTTCCAGATCGATCACGGTCGCTCCGGCCGTATGCTCGGGGTCGAGTGCCGCGATTTTGCCGTCCTCGATGAGCACGGCAAGTCGCTCGCGCACTTCGTCGGCGAGAACGACGGTTGCGTTCGTCAGAAGTTGGCGGCTCATTGCGTTATTGCTTCCGAAAGAGAGGGCGGGACAACCGGCGGCGCCAGTTCGATTACATGGTCGGCAAGGCGTGCTACCAGGTCCGGGTGGTGGAAGATGGCGAGCATCGCCACACCTTCCGCCTTGATCGCCTGCAGGATTTCCACGATCTTGCCGGTGGTGCGAGGATCGAGGCTTGCGGTCGGCTCGTCGAGCAGTAGCAGGCGCGGGCGAGCGACCAGGCCACGCGCGAGGTTGACGCGCTGCTTTTCACCACCCGAGAAGGTCGCAGGCGGCACTTCCCAAAGACGCTCGGGCACGTTCAGCGCATCGAGCAGTCCACGCGCGTTGTCGCGCGCTTCGGCACGCGTCGCGCCGCGCACGAGCAGAGGCTCGGCCACGACATCGACAGCGGCCTTGCGCGGCAGGCAGTGCAGGAACTGCGTGACGAAGCCGATCTGGTGCTTGCGCAGCGCGAGCACGTCGTGCTCCGACGCCTGCGCGAGATCGACGGTCTCACCCGCTTCAGTACGGAACAGCACGCTTCCAGCGCTCGGCAGATAACTACGGTAGATGCATTTGAGCACCGACGATTTGCCCGCACCGGTCGGGCCGATCAGCGCGGACAGGGCACCGGGCTCAACGGCAAACGAGACGTTCGCACAGGACGGGATGGTCTTGCGCTGATCGTGCAGCGTGAAATGCTTGCTCAGGTTTTTAACGGTCAGGATCGCGGACATCGGTTTACCTCAGAGTGCGGAGGCCACGAGCCGCTGCGTGTACGCATGCTGCGGGTCTTCGAGGATCTGGTCGGTCAAACCCGACTCGATGATGCGGCCATACTTCATCACGATCGTGCGGCCCGCCAGCAAGCGGATCACGCCGAGATCGTGCGTGACGGCGATCATCGCCGTGCCGAGTTCCTGCTGGATTTCGAGGATCAGGTCGAGGATGCGCGCCTGCACCGACAGATCGAGGCCGGTGGTCACTTCATCGAGGAACAGTAGCGGCGGACGGGTCGCGAGTGCTTTCGCGATCTGCACGCGCTGTTGCATGCCGCCAGAAAACTTCTTCGGCGACTCGTCCATGCGCTCCGGCAGTACTTCGGTGCGCGAGAGCAGCTCGCGTGCGCGTTGCCGGATCTCGCCGAATAGCGTCACGTCGTTCATCAACAGGCGCTCGGCGATGTTCCCGCCCGCCGACACATTGAAGTTCAGGCCGAGGTGCGGATTCTGGTACACCATGCCGAAACGGTGGTTGCGTAACCAGCGCTGTTCGGCGGCATTCGCTGCGAACAGGTTCCAGTCATTGTCTTCATCGAAGAAACACGCCGTACCCGCGGTCGGCTTTTCATCGAAATACAGCGTTTTGACGACGGTCGACTTGCCCGAGCCCGACTCACCCATGATGCCGAGGATCTCGCCCGGCCGCAGGTCGAAACTGACGTCGTGGGCAGCCACCACCGAACCGCAATGCGCGCAGATGTTGGTGTCCTGTTCCGGTCCGGTGCTCTCGATGCAGCGCTCGCAGCCTGCGCCGTGAATCTTGGTCAAACCGCGCACTTGAAGAATGGGGCTCACTGGGCAGCTCCTTCAGTCGTTGCCGTGGCCTTCTCATCAGTGCGGCCGGCGCGATAGTCGTTGCAATAGTCCGAATCGGAGCATTGGTACAGCTTGTCGCCGTCGTCTCTGATGATCTCGTCGAGAAAGCTCCCGGTCGAGCCGCAACGCGCGCAGGCGCGGCGCTTACCGTGCTCATCGTGGAAGTCCTCCGTACGGAACGGCACGTCGTCGAACGCGAGCGGATCCGCGCTCGTATAGGGCGGCACTGCGTAGATCTTCTTTTCGCGGCCCGCACCGAGCAGCACGAGCGCGGCCGACCTGTTCAGCTGCCGCACGTCGTAGCGCGGGATCGGGCTCGCGTCGATCACGTAATGGCCGTTGATGCGCGTCGGATAGCGATGCGAGATCGTGATCTCGTCGAACTGCACGAGGTCTTCGTACAGCTTCGTCAGCAGCCGCGAATAGTCGCCTTCGCCATGCATGGTCTTGCGACGCGCTTCGGACGGTTCCACCACGACCAGTGGATCGGGGTATGGCACCTGCAAAACGAGAATCTGCTGCTCCGTCAACGCGGTTTCGGGAATCCGGTGGCGAGACTGGATCAGCGTAGCTTCGCTGGTGTGCTCGGTGGTCTGTACGCCCTCGCAGGTGAGTTCGACGAAGTGACGCAAATTGACCGCGTTGACCGAGTCATCGGAACCCTGGTCGATCACCTTGAGCGTATCGTCCGGACCGACGAGGGACAGCGTGAGCTGCAGACCGCCCGTCCCGAAACCGCGACCCATCGGCATTTCGCGCGAGGCATACGGCGTCTGGTAGCCGGGTACGCAGATCGCCTTGATCACCGCGCGGCGGATCTCGCGCTTCGCGTACTCATCGAGAAAGCCAAAGTTGTAACCCGCCTCGTCGAGCGGCAATTCGTAGAGGTCGTTCATAGCTCGACTCCTTGTACATCCTGTTCGGTCTGCTTGCCCGCAGCCTTTCCCTGGGTCGTGCGCAGCCGATCCATGTCCGACTGGAACGTGACGTAATGCGGCATCTTGTAGTGACTCGCGAAACCCATCGAATCCACACCGTCGATATGCAGCAGCACGAACTCGGGATCCTCCGACGGATTGGTCGGACCGTTACGCATGCCGTTCTGCAGCGAGCGGTCAAGCACGGCCATCGAGATTGCCTTGACTTCGTTGTGGCCGAAACATGCGCCATAGCCGAGGGTGAAGACAGGTGGGCCGCCGCCGTCGTCGTCCTCGTACATCGCCACCATCTCGCACTCGGTCATCAGGACCTCGCCGGCTTCGACCAGTTCGCCCGTGACCGGATGCGGAATCCGCACAGGCACATAGCCCACGCGCAGTTCGGCCACCGTCGGGTGAACATCGCCATAGCCGCGCATGTTCGAGTACGCGATCGCGAGCAGTGAGCCGGTTTCGGCGCGCGCCATCGTCGCGAGCGCGGCGGAACGCGACACCGGGAAAATCAGCGGATCACGCGTGACATCGAACGGCTCCGCCTGCGATGGTTGGAGCGTCGGCAGCAGCCCCTCCGCGCGCAGCGCATCGACGACCTTCGGGAAGGTGTCGGGCAGATCGCTTTCGTCGATCGAGTCGAGGAACGTCCGTGCAACCGAACGGAATGCTTCCGGCGATTCGTTGGCGAGGTCGAGGCGCATCAGGCGCAGCGCGTAGTCGTTGGTTGGGCCGAGCATCTGACCGCCCGGAATGTCCTTGAACGCGCTGGAAATACGGCGGATCACGCGCATTTCGCCCGTATGCTGTACGGGCGCCTCGAGCAATCGAGGCTTGGTCGATCGATAGCCACGCAGCGCGAACGCTGCCTCGAGCGTATCGCCCTGCATCTGCTTGATCGCGAGCGCGGCGAGCCGCGGGTGATACAGACCGCCTTCCGACACCACCCGCGAGGTCAGGGAGCGAAGTTGATGTTCGATCGTCTGCAGCGTCAGCGGCGTGCCGTGTTCGCCCTCGGCCGTGCGCAGCGCGTCGACGACACGTTCAGTGCCCTGGATTGCCCGGCCGCCGCCCTTGATAGCCACATAACCCATTATCGGCCTCCTTCTACGGCAACCTTGATCGTGCGCGGCAGCGCGACTACGCTGCGCTCGTCCAGCAGCACCATATCGACGCCGAGCGGGAAGGCGCTGTTCCAGCGCTTGCGCAGCTTCCACCAAAGCGGGTCGACACCCGACATCTGCAGCGAAATGCTGCTTTGAATGCCGGGACCGCTGAGGACAAGCCCGGAACCTTGCGTGATCTCGTCCGCCACCAGTAGGAGTGTTGCGCCGTTCTCGGGGCTGTCGAGCGTGCCGCATGCAAGCTCGACAGCGGGTACTTTTCTGCCCGGCATCACGACGAATTGGGCCTGATCTGCACTGGCTGACTTTGCACCGAGTCGCTGAAGGTCTGCGGCATCAACCAGCTCGCAAGGATCGGCCAGCGTCGTTGCTGGATCGGCCAGCGTGGCAAGCACGAGGGGCAGCACATGCGCGGCCTGTGTCTGCAGTTCGCTGATTCGGCCCGGATAGGAAAATGCGTCCAGGATGCGGCGAAAGGCGCGTTGCTGAACCGGCGGGGTCCAGTCGGCCGGGTGCGAGACGATACGCGTCTGCAGCTCATTCATCATCGTCCTCCTGCGCGGCGAGCAACGCGAAGTCCACGCGCGTTGCCGCCAGCAACTTCTTGCGGTCGGCTGCGGTTGCTTCGACGCTCCGCTCGCCTTCGCGAAGCAGCTCCAGCGCGGCGTCATGTCCCGGCCACGCGGCTGCCGTTACCGCGTCGAGAATCGCGAGCGCACGAATCAGGCTGGTACGGTCATCCATCACGATCGCCGCGCCTTCGGCGGTGCCGCCTTGTGGGTCGGTCAGGCGCACATGCGCCTTGGCGAGCGGAATCTCGCCGAGGTAATAGGTCTCGCCCAGGGCAGCGTCGGTGAGCGGCACCAACGCGAGGCCGGATTGCGGGATTTCCAGGTCTTCCACCTGGAATTGCTCACAGATGCGATGCGCGAGTACGCGAATGCGCTCTACCGGAACGTTCGTCCAGTAGCGCATCCAGTCGCCGCGCGCAGGCTGCGTCCCCATTGTCTTCATGAGCAGTCCTTCAGAATATCCATATGGCTGGATAAATATAAAAAAAATCCGTTAGGTTTCCTGGCAGATCGCAAGGGCACCGGTGGCCAGAACTTCAGGCGCGGCAGTGCCCTGCTGCCGTTGCAGCAGCGGAATACGCAACTGAACGCGATCTGCGCGGAATCGGGTAATCACATACTCGATCGGGTGGTTGTCGCGCTCATCCACGTTCACGCTCTTGACCCGCAAGACCGGTCGGTTTTGCGGCATGCCAAGGATTTGCGCATCGTCCCCTTGGGGCAGCACTGCGGTCACGGCGCTATCAACGCGGCGGAGCCGGCAGCCGTACTCTGCGCTCAGAAAAGCGTGAAGCGAGTCGCCTTGATATCGGACCAGCAGATCGGGGAAGGGATGTACTGGCAAAAAATGCGAAATGACACACATCGGCTTGCCGTCCACGCTTCGTAACGTCTCCAGCCAATGCACGGGCTCGCCTTCCAATATGGCAAGGCGTTCGGCAACGCGCATACTGGCAGGCAAGGTCTGCTTGCGAAGGATGCGGTTTCCGGCCTGCAAACCTTGAGCGTTCAGGTTTTCGGTAAAGCGGGTGGACTTACCGATCTGGTAGTCGATCTGGTTGTCGAGCACCAGGATGCCGCGGCCATGGCGGCGCTCCACCAGGCCGGCATCGACCAACTCGTCGATGGCGCGACGGAGCGTGTGCCGGTTCACCCCAAAGCGCGAAGCAAGCTCGCCCTCGGATGGCAGGTAGTCGCCCGGTGCGTAGAGATTGACGATCTCCTGTTCCAGTTGCCGTGCGATCTGGGCATACAAGGATTCGCCCTGCTCTCGACTGACAGCGTACAAGCTCATATGCGGTTATCTAGATAAGTGGATAACCGAATCCTACAAAGAGTCTGTGACAGATATGTGAGGAGGGATGGCAGCTTGTCGGAGCCAGCTGACGACTTTAAATCCATCTCGTTATACAGAGATCGCCGTTCTGGAGAGGATGTTCGGTAGCAAAGCTGCCAGAAGGGAGTTGGTAATGACGTCGATTCCGCGTTTATTCTCGGATTTCCCCGGGCGGTCACCCAAACGAGCTTTCGGTTCTCCACTATGTCCCCGAGCAGATAAATCACGCGGTCGTATTGGACCGTGAGCGCCTTGGTCACCTTGCGCGACTCACGCCAGGTGAGCAGCAGGTCCAGGTCCTCGTCGGCGCGCAGCGACCGATGCGCATCGAACGCGCTCTTGGGCGCCTTGGCAAAACGCGTGTTGTAGGCGGCGATGAAAGAGGGGGCGTACGCATTGGCATCCGCGTACCGTGGCGATGCCGCGCAGCTGCAGCTCTTTGACCAGGCGATCTTGCAGCGTTAAATGCGCGCGCTCGACGCGCCCCTTGGCCGAGCTGCTGTTGGCGCACCAGGTCGACGTTCAGTTCGTACATCGCGGGGCCACACGGCCACGCCCGGCGAGGGCGTGACGCACTTTTGAGGTCTTGGCTGGTCGCTGTTCCGGTTGGTTAGGCAGCCAGCGACGAGTCGTCAAGCCGCAATGTAATACCGGGGCTCAAGAGTCCAAAGCCAAATTCTACGGTTTGACCAGACGCGGGCGTCGCCAGCCGCAGGAAGAGGTTGACATGCTGCACATCGCCACCGGCCTTGTATTTCGAGCATCCATTCTCGACAAGACGCGAATGCCCGCGTTGACGCCGACACCAGTAATGCCTACTGGTAAAAATTCAAAATAAAATGCAAGTTCGATGACACCTGAAGGGCGGAGGCTGCACGATTTCGCAAGGAATGAAAGGCACCTGCAACCCAGAGATCAAAAGACAGGAGACGGAAGTGCACAAGAGAATTGCTGAATGCATGCTGGGTGTCTTGCTGCCGTGCGTAGCGCACGCTCAGTCGAGCGTCACGCTTTACGGCGTTGCTGACGTGTTTTACGGTTACTTCAAGAACTCCGCAACAAGCGTGAGCAGCCTCAATTCGGGCGGACTGGGCGGATCACGATGGGGCATTCGCGCCAAGGAGGATCTTGGCGGCGGCGTGACTGCAATTGCAGTTCTTGAAAGCGGCTTCAACATTAACAATGGAACGCTCGGGCAGGGCGGTCGGGAGTTTGGCCGCCAGGCGTATGTCGGCATCGACAGCCAGTGGGGAATGCTCGTGGGGGGGCGCTTGCAGACGGCAGGCTACGTATGGGGCACGACGTTCGACCCGATCTTGATGTCTGCAGGATCGGTCCTGGGGTCGATGACCGGCGAGGAACCGCGACCGTGGATCTTCAACCCGCTGCAGGATCCCGCCCGCCAGGACAATGCGCTGCAATACAGCTCGCCCACCTGGCATGGCCTCAGCGCGACCCTGGGCTACTCGTTTGGCTCAAACCAGGGCGCCGCCACGAATACGAAGTATCAGATCGGCACGCTGTGGTATGCGAATGGCGGCCTGGTCGCCAGCTACGGACTGGGCCGCAGTCTCACCGTGGCGCCCGGTGGCGACGCCAACACCCTGGAACATGCGTTTGGCGTCAAATACCGGTTCGACTGGCTTTCCCTGTATGGCACGTATCAGTTGCGGCGAAACAATCCTGGATTTACCGACAAGGCATGGCAAGCGGGCTTCACGGTGCCGACAGGGGGCGTGGGTATGTTCGGCTTTGCGTACGGCGGGCTGAGCGACGAGAACCAGGTCCGCTCGCAAAACTGGAGCGTGCGCTCATTCGCAGTCAGCTATACCTATTATCTTTCGAAGACCACTTCGCTCTATGGCTTCTATAAGAAGCTCTGGAATCGCGGAGTCGCGAAGCAGACCATCTTCCCACCCGGCGGCTTGCCCGCGCCCACCACGTACGATGAACATGTGTCCGCTATCGGCATCGGCATGCAGATGCGGTTCTGAACCCCGTTGGGAAATGCGGAAATCGTCATCGGGCATTCGGCTATAGCCGTGCCCTCGAGAGTCCGGGCGACCTCGACATCGATGCGATGCGCAACTGCATTGGTGCATCGTTTGCGGTCATGCGCAGTGGGCGATCAAGCTTCGTTGACGAGCGAGGCTTGATGTACTCCCGCCTCGTGGCACCATGGTCCTCGGCCGGTAATAAATAAATGTCGCGCCCCCGGGCGGCCCAATCAGGAAGGGCTCGGACGCCTTTCGCCGTCGACAATCAGGATATAATTTCGGATTGAATACAACTCTTGGGCGGTCATCGTGACAATTACAGAACTTGATGGGGTCGACTTCCCGTCCCAGATCGCGTCGGAGATGCGCAAACTGATCAATCGCGGAACACTCGCGCCGGGCTTGCAACTTCGCCAGTCCGATCTGGCCGAACGTTTTGGCATCAGTCGCGTGCCAGTGCGCGAAGCGCTAAAGCTTCTGGCAGCTGAGGGCATCATCGAACACGACCCGAATCGTGGGTTTTTCGTGGCGCCCTTGTCCAGTGACGAGGCACGTCAACTCTATCGGATGCGCCATCTGCTTGAATCCGAGTTGCTCGCCACCATTGTCTGGCCCAACCCGCCCCAGTTGAAGAGCCTCAAGGCGATGGTGGCCGAGCTCAACCAGTTACTGGCAAGCGGCTCGCGCGACGCCTGGATTGAGCGCCACCGGGCGTTTCACGACGCGATCTTCGATCTGTCAGAAAACAAGATCCTAAAGCGTGAAGCATTGCGGCTGATGCGCCTGACCGATCGGTATCGCTCGTTGGCGGCGGACATCACGCGCCAAGGTACGCACCTCGACGCGCGAATCGAGGAACAGCTTCTCAAGGCATTGTCGGCGAAAGATCGCAAACTGCTCCTGAGCACCTACGACAAGGGCCGCGCCATCGTGCTCCAAGGCTTGATGGCGGTTTTGGCTGCGCGCGGCGTTTAGGAATGTTCATTAAGGGGCCGCCGGGATCAGGCTGGTCCGCGGCGCGCCCGTTTCGCTGCTTCTAGAACCGCAACTGCATCCCGGCAGCGGGGACCGACTGGATCTTGCCCGCCGCCGCGGTGCCAATTTCGGCAGGGTAAGCGCCGTTCGTAGGTAAGCGGTAAGCCATGGGCGTTATAGATCTCGCGTAGAGGCGATCGCACAATGCTCTTCGTTCAATTCGATCAGGAGCAGGCGATGACGGCATCAGCTAGAGAAGAGCAATCGGAAACGGGATGTTCTGCTGGACCGAACTCGGTGCCAGGCAGATCGGTATCGCGCAAAGCCTCCTCGTGACGTGCAAGCTACACGACATCGATCCCTACGATTATCTGGTCGACGTGCTGCAGCGCGTGGGCCAGCATCCGGCATCGCGCGTGCATGAACTCACGCCGCGGATGTGGAAATCGCTCTTCGCCGGCAATCCGCTGCGCTCGCCCTTGCATCAGATCGCCTGACATCGCAAGGACGTCGGTGAATTGCCGATTACGTTCGTACGCTGAAACACACCGGCCAGGTGGACTGCGGTGGTTTTGGATAGCGCGTGGGTGAGCTGGATCGCCGCTTGGTTGATTGCGACATTCTTCAAAAAGGCATTGTCGTTCCGAATCGGTGTGGGCTGCACCAAGATTCCATGCCGGGGCGAAGTCAGCTTGACCGCATTGGACATGCGCTTGACGCTCACACGGTCCCAGTTGATCGCCTCAGGCCCGTGGGCACGCCGTTGTTGATGATGGGCGGGTACGGGACGACTGCGGCCACCGCGCCGATCTGCGCGGGACCCGCGACACAGAGCAGGTCGGCGCCGAAGCGTCCGGTGCGAAAGTTCAGCATGCCTCGTGCTGCTCCCGTTGCGGGATCAATGCCGCCGATCAGAAAGTAGTCGAAGGCAAAATCATTCTGTCGCCCCAACCGGAAAAAGCCCAGCCCTGTCTGGCGCATCCCGACCGAAGCGGAGTTTTCGAACAGCGCCCCGCGCGACTGCGGGTCAAGGTTGCCGGTGCTCAGGCTGATCAGGGAGTCCAGGCTGAAATTGGCGCTGAGCCCACCGCCGGGTTGTGTCGCGATAAGATTGGCAAGGCAAGAAAGTTCCGCAATGACAAGGAGTCCTTACGCCACCAGCGAATAGAACTGATCGGCGGCGGTTCGGGCGACGCCGCTGTCCTTCATTTCGCCTTTCCTGATCATATGCATCGTCTCAATGCCTGACAGGATGATGCGGGCACACCGGAAATCCTTGAAGCCCATCATGGGCCTGGTTCGTCGTTTGATCGCCCGATGATCCTGCTCGACGATGTTGTTCAGATATTTGACCTGCCGGACCTTGATCGGCGTTTCCCGCTCGGCGTTGATGCCCTGGAGGGCGGCCAGATTCGCCCCGCTTTTATCCATGGTCACGGTCTCGGGCGTCCCGTTCCGATCGATGGCTTTCTCGAAGTAACGGCGCGCGGCAGCTTTGTCGCGATACGCCCGCAACAGGAAATCCACCGTATTACCGGCCTTGTCCACCGCGCGATACAAGTACTTCCACTGGCCGCCCACCTTGACGTAGGTCTCATCCATCCTCCAGCTCTTGCCGACCGGACGTTTGTGCTTGCGAAAGGCCTTCTCGAACAACGGTACGAGTTTGATCACCCAGCGATGCACGCTCGAATGGTCGACCTCGAAACCCCTTTCGGCCATCATTTCCTCGAGATTTCGCAAGCTCAGCGAGTAGGCCACATACCACCGCACACACAGCAGGATCACGTCCAGCGGATAGTGCAGGCGTTTGAGTACATTCGCTACGCCGGCAGGCAGGGCTTTTCTCGCAGTCGCATTCTTCATATCACGCTTCACTTCAGGAAAATGTCCGCCTGAATTTTACTCCCGCATCCTTAGCGCGACACAACTCGCGGAACTGGCGTGGCTGGCGCCCGCACGGTTCGCGGCGTTGCTGCCCGGACTGGGCGACGCGTCGCTTGACGCGCTATGCCGGCGCTTCGATGCGGAGTTTCCCGGCACCGGCGAGATCGACGATTACGCCTGGTTTCCTGCGTGGCTGCTGGTGGTCAAGCCGGCGCTCGCGGGCCAGCTGGGTGACGCCCGGGCGCAACGTGAGGTTGCGGCATCGCGGGCCACGGTCCTGCTGGGCGAGATCCTGCGCCGGGAGCATGACGGCGACCAGCACGAACTCGTCAGTCTGCGTCAGGCGCTCCGTCGCCTGCATGCGGCCCTGTTCGACGTGTACATGGCCGCGCGGAAAGTGCAGCACCGATGAGTGCGCCTTCTTTGCCGCTGCCAGATTCACTTCCGAAACGCTGCTGATTTTCCTTCGTCGGACGCCTCTTAACCCGTAACCGGGGCATCCCTTGCGTTAGTTGTCACCTAATGATAACATGCAGGTCATGACAGATCGAGACTCAAGCCTAGACACCCTCCTCGAGCTGGACGGAGTGGTGTTCACCGTCGACGACACCGGGTGTTGTTGGGTGAAATTTGAAGTGGCGCAAATCGCAGCATCACCGGAGCGCCCGCACGGGCTGCGGTATTCGCTGACCTTGCACGACGAAACGGGTGCTCGCCTGTTGGGATTCGATAACGCGCATCCGATTCGGGAGGGTTCGGGCCCCGGCGCACGGACGCGGATCGAGTACGACCACAAGCACGCCGGCGAGCGTATCCGGTTTTACGAGTATGCGGATGCCGCGAAGTTGCTTGAAGACTTCTGGACCGAAGTCGAAACAGTGATGAGGGAAAGGAGCGAGAGCGATGACTAACGAACATATTCTGAAGGTCGGGATTGCCCCGATGGAGCAATTCAAGGCGCGGACCATGGCAATCGCGCGAGGCGAATACAAGCCCGCCCCCGACGAGCCGAAAATCTGGTTCTCGTCGCCCGAGTCGTTCGCGCAGGTGCTGTCGGGCAAGAATCAGGCATTGTTGGCACTGATCGCGAAAACGAACCCGTCATCGTTGACGGAGCTTGCAGCGACGTCCGGACGCGAGAAATCCAACCTGTCGCGCACGCTTAAGACGATGGAGCGGTACGGCCTGGTGCACTTCGAGAAAGGCGACGGCCGCGAGGTCGCACCACGGGTCAACTATGCCGGCATCAGCCTGGAAATGTCGTTCGCGTAACGCCACACTACGCAGCATCAAGCCCGCGACACGCCGACCGGTGTCGCGGGCTTCTTCATTCTGAGCACCAGAAACTACGCATGGAACGCGAATATCGGCTCGTGTTAGCGGCGGTGTAAAAGCCAGCCCTTTCAAGGGGCGTGGTTCGAAAAGCGCCGATTTTGGGTAACACGGACGAACTGAGCCGCACCGCTCGTGGAGGGCGGTGTTTTGATTTTTGATTAGTATCCCGATGGATTTGGAGGTCTTGGGTATCGACCTCCCGCGCTCAGACTTGCCGCGGTTGAAGCGCTCCGAGTCCCAGCATCATGAGCCAGTGCGGGTGGTCCCGCCCCGTCATCAACTCACACGGACTTTTGCCTTGACGCTCGGCCCGGCGGCTGCGCACGAAGCGCCGATGATTCAGGAAGAAGCGCAGCAGGTCGAGGTAAGGGGCGCCCAGATGGCGACGCAGCGTGAAAAAGTTGCGCAAGCGCGAGTTCAGATTTTCGACGAGCGCGCTGCTGCGCGGCGTGTGGGCCATGGCCTCGGACACCGCGGCGAACACGGCGTGGAACTGGCCGCCCAGTCTGGCGCGTAGCCGGCCCCATCCCTGCCAGTACGCGGGTGAGGTGCGCGGCTTGCGATGCAGCACACACGCGGCGCGCACGAGCTCATCCGAGACGTTGGCGCGCTGCGCGATCGCGGCGAGCTTCTCATCGAGCACGCCGGCGAACGCGAGCAGGTCATCGCGCTGGTTCTGCAGCGCGATGCGCACCGGGCGGATGCGGCGCGCATCCAGCGCTTCGCGCACGCCCAATTCCTCGACGATGAAGTCGAACAGCGCTTGCCGCGTGGCGAGTTGCGGACCCGCCAGCGACACGATGTCATGACTGAGCCACTGGGTCAGCGTGCGGATGTCGCAGGCTAGCTGATGCGCCTGCGCCTCTGTTGTCAAACGAACTATCGTTGATACGAATTTCTACAAAAGTTGGTGCATTTTCAGTTCTGTGACGAATTCCGGGCTGAAGAGCCTTGTGTAGCAAGGGTTTCCGGCTGATTGACGTAAAGATGGTACGCTGTGTAGCGAGAGACTTTGGCCTGTCTCACCCGACGCGTGGCGTCTCAATCAAGAATCTCGAGCCCGTTTTCAGCGCCCCATTGCCTCAGTGCCTTTTCGACAGAGTCGGCTTCAAACGCATACCAGCGTTCCAGAGCACCTTCGCGCTCGAGTAAATCCTTGAAGCGCGCGTATCCCCCTCGCGGCTGGAAAACCCTTCAATCTGGTCATAACGCGCAGGCAGCTGCTGTGCGGCAAAGCGCAGGGCGAGACTGCTTCCGAGATCAAGTTCGTTCTTGTGCGGTATCGCGAGGTAGCGATCCGGGTCTTCCAGATCCTCGGGAATCGCCTCCTCGATCGTGTCGATGGCATCGGAAATCCAGTAGATTTTTCCCGTATCGAGCGAGATATACGCCTGGTGTTCCATCGGCGCTGCATAGCTGACGAAGTCGAAGGCCGAGGAAAGATCATCGAATTTGACGGCGACCATGACGTTGACCTCATCGGGATGTTTTTGCTTTCTGTGGGGTTGTGTCGCGATAAGATTGGCAAGGCAAGAAAGTTCCGCAATGACAAGGAGTCCTTACGCCACCAGCGAATAGAACTGATCGGCGGCGGTTCGGGCGACGCCGCTGTCCTTCATTTCGCCTTTCCTGATCATATGCATCGTCTCAATGCCTGACAGGATGATGCGGGCACACCGGAAATCCTTGAAGCCCATCATGGGCCTGGTTCGTCGTTTGATCGCCCGATGATCCTGCTCGACGATGTTGTTCAGATATTTGACCTGCCGGACCTTGATCGGCGTTTCCCGCTCGGCGTTGATGGCCTGGAGGGCGGCCAGATTCGCCCCGCTTTTATCCATGGTCACGGTCTCGGGCGTCCCGTTCCGATCGATGGCTTTCTCGAAGTAACGGCGCGCGGCAGCTTTGTCGCGATACGCCCGCAACAGGAAATCCACCGTATTACCGGCCTTGTCCACCGCGCGATACAAGTACTTCCACTGGCCGCCCACCTTGACGTAGGTCTCATCCATCCTCCAGCTCTTGCCGACCGGACGTTTGTGCTTGCGAAAGGCCTTCTCGAACAACGGTACGAGTTTGATCACCCAGCGATGCACGCTCGAATGGTCGACCTCGAAACCCCTTTCGGCCATCATTTCCTCGAGATTTCGCAAGCTCAGCGAGTAGGCCACATACCACCGCACACACAGCAGGATCACGTCCAGCGGATAGTGCAGGCGTTTGAGTACATTCGCTACGCCGGCAGGCAGGGCTTTTCTCGCAGTCGCATTCTTCATATCACGCTTCACTTCAGGAAAATGTCCGCCTGAATTTTACTCCCGCATCCTTAGCGCGACACAACCTCTCCGAGCGTCGCTTCACGTAAAAAACGCTGGCCCTGTCGCTGTAGAACGCCACCGGCTTGCCATGCTGCTCCAAATACGCGCGCGTCGCCTCGAAGTAGCTGAAGGTCGATTCGGTCGCCGTGAAATGCAGCATCATCAGGCGGCTCGTGGCGTCATCGACGTACACCAGCAGCGTGCAGGCCGGCGCCCGGTCCTCGAACCAGCGATGGTCGCTGCCGTCGATCTGCACCAGCTCACCGAAGCACGCGCGCCGGGCCCGCGGCTGGTAGACCCTGGGCGGCCGCTGCCGGCGCGGTACCCACAGGCCGGCGTCCGTCATCAGGTGTCGCACGGTTTCCTTCGACAGCACGATGCCATGACATTCGCGCAGCTTCTCGCAGGCCAGCGTCGGCCCGAAGTCGGCATAGCGTTCGCGAATGGTGGTCAGGGCCCGCACAGCCAGTCCTTCATCGAGCTTCCGGTTGCCGGGCGACCTGCGCTTGCGTGAGGCCAGTCCCGCCGCGCCAGATTCACGATACCGCGCTACCAGCCGCTCGACCTGACGCACGGTCAGGCCAAGTCGCCCGGCGGCACGCCCGGGCTTGAGCCCGATGTCCACCACGGCCTGGATCACCTTCAGACGGTCGAGTTCGCGCATGTTCAATGTCACCAGTGCGGCTGGGCTCATGACTGGCTCCTGCGATCGCGCAGCAAAATGCCAGCTTGCCAGTCACGGTAAAACACGACATTTGTATCTTGCTAGAACACGACATTCTCATATTGCCGCTACATGTCATGTCGAGGCCAGATAGAAATGTCGGGGTTCCAGCAAGATACAGATGTCGGGGTTGAGGGTCGGTTTTGGGTGGTGGGTTAGGGTCGTTTTGCAGTCCTTTTATCTCTCTCTGGAGGGGTTTTTAGCACCGAGCCTCCCGGGTTCTGGTGTGTCCCCATGACTGCCGCATTCCAGTCCTCGAGCGTGACTTCGCGCTGCTTCCTCGTGCCAGGCAGCCGCGCCTTCGTACGCACGGGTTCACCGCGGTTCGTGCGTGACGGTGAGCCGGATATCCGGCGGTTGTCGCGCTGCGCCTGCAGTGCCTGGGCGACCTTCAGCGCATGACCAAGACGCTTGTGCTCCACCACCGCGCCCTGGTCGATCTCGGCAAGCTTGTCGTACTGGACACAGGGCAGCGCGACACCATCGGCGCGGATCTCGAGGCGTCCGTCCGGATACTCCCACACGTCGATGTAGCGGTGAATCAGCCTGCGGTTGGCCGGCGTATCGTCAAGCAGCCAGATCACGCGGTCGTTCAGCAGCGTCAGTGAATCCGAGACCTTGCGCAGGACGCGCCAGGTCAGGATCGCGTCGAGATTCTCGTCGGCGCGCACGGGTCGATGCGCATCGAAAGCGCTGCGTGGCGGCTTCGCAAAGCGCGCGTTATAGGCTGCCATGTAGGCGGGCGCCCAGGCGTTGGCGGCCTCGATGGTGCTGATGCCGCGCAGCCGGAGCTCCTTGACGAGCCGATCCTGCAGCGTCAGGTGGGCGCGCTCGACGCGCCCCTTGGCGGGGCTTGAGTTCGCGCAGAACGTGTCGATGTTCAGCTCGTACATCGCCCGGCCGAACTGCGTGACACCTTTGCCCGCTGTCTCCGAGCGTCGCTTCACGTAAAAAACGCTGGCCCTGTCGCTGTAGAACGCCACCGGCTTGCCATGCTGCTCCAGATACGCGCGCGTCGCCTCGAAGTAGCTGAAGGTCGATTCGGTCGCCGTGAAATGCAGCATCATCAGGCGGCTCGTGGCGTCATCGACGTACACCAGCAGCGTGCAGGCCGGCGCCCGGTCCTCGAACCAGCGATGGTCGCTGCCGTCGATCTGCACCAGTTCACCCAGGCAGGCACGACGGTTTCTCGGCTGATGCAGCTTCGGCGGCCGCTGTTTGCGGGGAATCCACAGCCCGGCCTCACGCATCCAGCGCCGCACGGTTTCCTTCGACAGCACGAGGCCATGACATTCGCGCAGCTTCTCGCAGGCCAGCGTCGGCCCGAAGTCGGCGTAGCGCTCGCGAATGGTGGTCAGGGCCCGCGCACGGACATCCACCGGCAGTTCGCGGTTGCTGGGCTGTCCACGCCGCGCTGAAACCAGCCCGGCCGGTCCCGCCGCCTCGTAACGCCGCACGAGCCGGCTGACCTGACGCTCACACAGCTGCAGCCGTTCAGCCGCCAGTACGCCCGTCAGGCGATGCTGGACGACCGCCTCGATGATCTTCACGCGCTCGAGCTCGTGCATGCTGATCGTGATGAATCCACGTCCGTTCATGGTCTAGCTCCGGGCTGACGGTGATGCCGCAGCATGCGCCACAGCAGCCAGCCCGGAGCAGGAAACCGGACATTTCTAATGAGCCAGAACCGGACATTTCTAAAAAGCTCTGACATTCTCATTGTTGATAATACGTTATGTCAAATTGTCGGGGCGATTGACAAAAACTGACAGCCGTGTCGGCTCTGGCAACCACACAAGGAGAATATAAGACGGCGCTGCACTGGCCATTGCGAGCGGCGAGTGCGAGCTAAACCAGAAGCGACGCCCTGGTCATCTCCCTCGAGGAGCAAAGCGTCGAGGCGAGGCTAGCCGACCACCATCATGATCTAGCAGTGTCCGACCGACCGCATCACAAAGAGGCGTTCGTCCCACACCACGGGTTGCGGCTCGGTCACGGCAATCCGCGTCGCGTCGGGGTGTGCGGGATTGACCAGCACGTTGAACTCTGCACGGACCACGACGGAAGGTACGATCAGGAGCGCGGTACGCGACTCGGTCAGCCAGGCGTCGCCGAACACCCTTGCCACCTGCAGTGCTGGCGCATCCCATCCCCCCGGCAACGATTCGGCCGAATGGCGTTCGACGCGAATATCGTCGGGAACCGCTGCTTCAACCCATCCGTGTGTCTTCGGTACCTTGCCGATGCGCGCATGAACAAGAACCTCGAGCATCGCACCGGCGAAGGTCGACGCGGCGTAGATGACCGGTCGCCCCGGGCTATTGAAGCGGCCGCCCACCAGCATCGCGCCGGTGCCACTCCAGACCGGGTGTCGAGTGTCGGCGATTCGAAACAGCTTCACGCCGGCAACCCGTAAAACAGTTTCCAGAGCAGCTCTTCGACCCGGCGCGCGCCGAGCTCGGTCAGCGCAACATCGAGCGGCGCCCGCCCTTCGAGCTCCGGGTGCGGCGCCGACAGGAATTCCCGCGCGTCCTCTTCGTCGTTCCAGACGTAGGCCGTCGTCGCGACGATCCTGGCCAGCCGCTCAGTCTTTTCCGATTCGTCTGGCGTCAGCCGATCGCGACGCCGCTTATAGGTCGCTTCGGGGATGATGCGGGCAAGTAGCGCACGCCGGGCGTCGGCACCCTGCGTCGCATGTTCGACGCCCGCGCGCAGCGCGGACTTGGGCAGGCCGTCGCGGACAAGTGCCTCGAGTTCCGCGAGCGTGTGCGGGACCTGCCGCAGTTCCATGACCGCGGCCACTGCTTCAGGCGTGATCAGTGACATGCGACTCCCGACCAAAGTATCAGTTGATGCCTAATGATAGCGCAATTGATACCGTCCGCAAACCCATCTTCGATCTAGCGGGCTCCAGCGGGGAGACTGCCGAGGCGGTCTCCTCGACATCGTCCGTGCCTGCGAGAATCGCCCCGGCCTACAGAAATCTTTCATACACGAAACGCTCAAGCAACTAAGCATCCGCTCGCGACAGGATGTCGCACCGGGCACACGGATAAACCATTTATAGTGCACTGCACAAGCCCGTGTGATTGGCAGCTGCGATCTGACGGTCGTGTTATAGTGCACTGCACAATCTCCGTCCGATCGGCAAGTGCGATCTGACGACCGCGTCCGGCGTTGCCGGGTTGCGGACAGACATGCCGCTGAAGGTGAATCGCCACGCCTGTCAGCTACGCCCAGTTTCTGTCTACATCATCAAAATGAGGTCCCTGTGAAATACCTTCCCCGCATCGCCGCGTCTGGAGCACTCCTGGTCGTCGCTCTCGGTATCGTCACCTTCGCCCAGATCAAGTTCGCGCCGCAATCCGCAGACAACAACCCGGTTGCACGGATCGTCCTGAACGTCGAGTCGCAACTGAACGGCTGAGCGACTCCACCGCTGTATGTAGCCCGCGCCCCACAGGCAAAGGCCGGCAAAGAAAACCCGCCAGGCTCCGAAGAGAACTGGCGGGTTTGAGCTACTGATTTCGGATTCACACGCCAGGCGATGGTAACGGAGTTGACGCCTGCTCAGTCTCCTCCAGCGATCAGTCAGCCTCCATGTCCACGGCATCGAACACCTTGGCAGGTCACCAATCGTCAATTCGAGACGCTTCATTGTGGCCTCGTGAGACAGGCAATCGTCCCCCTCGACGTTTCGATCATCAGAAACTTAAAGGAGCGTGTCGCCACACTGATCCAGCGCAAGCCAGCCCTCCCCGCCTTGCGCAAATTGTCACCGCGCAACCTGAAGGCATGGCCGAATCCAGAATTTGTGCAGCAGCCTCCTGCACAAATTGAAACCCCTTCGGCTTGGTAAACATAGGATTGCGAATTAATCTTCGATCATTCCTTTTATGTCAAGTGCAAACGAACCGGGCGGATAAACGAGGTGGAACAGTTCCCTGAATCTCCGGACACCTATCACCTCTTAAAGTCGAGGATAGTCTTGTGACTGGTTTCAAGCCTAGCTAGGGTGAATGGCACTTACTTAAGCCTACATGGAGGAGAAGACGCGGGTAAGTGCTTGAAGAGAAAGGGAGGGGGCTGATCCAGGGATTGATACGATGGTTGTTACCAGGCAAACACCGTCTCATTCCAAAGATCAGCCCCCATGGATCGTAATGCACGAAGTCATCACAGGCAAACACGAAGCAGGGTTCAAAGCCGGGCGTGCAGGGCCCAGGCGGTAGACTACTTCAACATACTGACGAGCCCGGGGCTGTTGGGCATAACGGAAGCGTATTTGCCAGAACATCGGGAACGGCTGTATCCGCCGACGGTGACACTGTCGATGTTCATGCGCCAGGCGCTGGAAGAGGACGCCTCCTGTCAGAAGGCAGTCAACGGGTGGGCGGCGCAGCGAGCTGCCGACGGGCTGCGGCCCATGAGTGTGCGTACGGGAGGCTACTGCCGCGCTCGCCAGAGACTGCCGCTGACGATGGTGCGGGAGTTGGCGCGCGAGACGGGGCGCCAACTGCATGAGCAGGCCGAGGCTGCCTGGAAGTGGCGCGGGCGCCCGGTCAAGCTGGTTGACGGCACCGGGATCTCGATGCCCGATACGCCGTCGAACCAGGCCCGTTTCCCGCAGTCCAGTGCTCAGGCCGAAGGAGTGGGCTTTCCATTGGCCTATCTGGTTGCGGTGATCTGTCTGGCAAGCGGCGCAGTACTGGAGTCGGCGGTCGGAACTTACGCGGGCAAAGGCAGCGGGGAGCTGACGGCGTTTCGCATGCTGCAAGGCACGTTTCGCAAAGGTGACGTGATCGTCGCCGATGCCTTGTACTGCCACTACTTTCTGATGGCCTCAATGATCGCCGCCGGGGTGGACGTCGTGATGGAACAGCATGGGGCACGCCGCACCGACTTTCGGCGAGGCCGGTCCCTGGGCACGCGCGATCACATTGTGACGTGGCCCAAACCCCGGCAGCGTCCCGACTGGATGACGCATGAGCAGTACCAGGCCTTCCCCGATGAACTGATGGTGCGCGAGTCCAGGCTGCATCACCGGGTGCTGGTCACCACGATGCTTGATGCACGCAAGACCAGCAAACAGGACCTCTCGCAGTTGTACGCCAGGCGCTGGAACGTGGAACTGGATCTACGTAACATCAAGACGACGATGGGCATGGATGTGCTGCATTGCCAGACTGCCCACATGAACGAAAAGGAGATCTGGGTCCATCTGCTGGCCTACAACGTGATTCGGCTGCTGATGGCTCAGGCCGCCAGTCACCATGCCACTGACCCGAGAACACTGAGTTTCAAACACACGGTGCAGTTATGGACTGAATGGCTGGCCAGAGGTCTGACGGCAACTCACAACCAGAGTCTCCTGTTCAACCTGATCACGCAGTCTTGCGTTGGGAGTCGCCCCGGTCGCATCGAACCACGAATGCGCAAACGAAGACCGAAGTCCTACCCATGGCTGAAAGAGCCTCGTCACATCGCACGTGAGCGCGTCCAAAAATATGGGCACGCTCCACGGGCTTAAGTAAGTGCCATTCTAGCTAGGGTTTGATTCCACTGGTGCAGCTCATCATCCAAACAACGAGCTCACTCGACCTTCGATAGTGCGATAGAACTCCATCGTTGCGGCGATATCGGCATCGCCCAGATCACGCGACACCAACCACCGATTCAGGTGCGAACCGGGACTACACGCCGACAGGGCGAATCACAAACATGCTCAAGAATATGCAAAATGCGCAAGTTCTTGGACGATCGGTTGGGCTCCCGTTGCCATTCACGAGCCTCGCAGGCATGCGCCCACGTTTTCGCAGTCGAATGCATAGTCTTGACGTGCAGTAGTCCTTATTCATATCAGCATAGTAACAAATCTACGGCTGCAGTACTAACCGGGTGTACGCACTGGCCGCACTCAAGTCCATCCTCGGTGCATCCAGCGCTGTCTGGACGGCCTCGCCGGTGTGCTGGAAATGATCCACCAGACTCGATGCCGGATCCAGCCCTCACGCTCCTATCCAGGGCCACCCAGAAAAGCCAAGCCCCACTTCCATCTCGCGTACAAACTCGCTTCATGCAGTGAGGCTTAAGTTGAGAGCATTGCCCCGCACAGGGGCAATGCTAATAAAGGCTTAAGTTGAGAGCATTGCCCCGCACAGGGGCAATGCTAATAAACCAATAAGAAATCAAGGAAAGGCCAAAGCAGCAGGCGAACAACAAGGAAGAGTCAACTCCGCAGGCGAACAAACCCAGCCTCAATTGGAAGCCGCCGCAGCACCCACACCACCCGCTCCGGCCGTCTTCACAGCCGCTGCTTCCCCCGGATGCTGAATAGCATAAATCTCCCGATTCCGGGCAATCGTCGCCTCACTAGGCGGATAGTCATCCTTAGGCGCCGGCACTAGCCCTTCAGCCTGGGCCTGCTGCAACTGGGCCAGCACTTCAGCCCGCGTCAACCCTGACGAATTAGACTGAGCAAAAGCAGTCGACCCAATCGACAAACCAAGCGCGGCAACAGCAACAGCCAAAGCGGTAAAACGTTTCATGATGTCTCTCCGGATATGTGCAAGAAATGAGTGGCCTGAACCACGCTTCCCATTCTTGTCATTTCAGCTGTCGGAGCACTGACCTTCGGATTACCGTTTTGTTATCTACGCACCGCGCCTGAATCAGAACAGAAAACCCAAACTCCAGATAACAGAACGGTAATCTATCCGACCACCGCCGGTAAGCGCCACCCCCACACACTCCTGACTCACGAAGAAGCCCGCGTCCCGCGCCGCCAGGCGTTGAAACAAACCGTGCGCTTCCCTCTGCCTCTTTTCAGGAAACCGTCATGTGGATCGTCAAGCTCGCGCTGCGCCGCCCATATACATTCGTGGTTCTTGCGGTGTTGATTTTTATCGTCGGCCCGCTCGCGATACTGCGTACACCCACCGATATCTTTCCGAACATCGACATCCCGGTGGTCAGCATCGTCTGGACGTATAACGGCTTTTCCGCACAGGACATGGCCAACCGCATCACGTCGAACTACGAGCGCGCGCTGACCTCCGACGTCGACGATATCGAGCATATCGAGTCGCAATCGCTGAACGGCGTCTCGGTAGTGAAGATCTTTTTTCACCCGGGCGCTGACATCAATCGCGCGATTGCCGAGGCGGCCTCCAATTCGGCTTCGATCCTGCGCGTGCTGCCGCCCGGCACGTTGCCGCCGAACATCATCACGTACAACGCGTCGACGGTGCCAATCCTGCAACTTGGGCTCTCCAGCGACACGCTGTCCGAACAGCAGCTCTATGATCTCGGCAACAGCCAGATCCGCACGCAACTGGCGACGGTGCAAGGCGCGTCGGTGCCGCTGCCGTTCGGCGGCAAGGTGCGGCAGATCATGGTCGATATCGATCCGCGCGCGCTGCAGGCAAAAGGCCTGTCACCACTCGACGTGGTCAACGCCGTCAACGCGCAGAACCTGATTCTTCCGGGCGGCACCGCCAAAATCGGCACGAAGGAATACAACGTGCAGATGAATGGCAGCACTGACACGGTGGCCGCGCTGAACGACCTGCCGATCAAGACGGTAGCCGGCGGCGTGGTGTATGTGCGCGACGTTGCCCATGTGCGCGACGGCTATGCGCCGCAAACCAACATCGTGCGCAGCGACGGCAAACGCGCGGCGCTCCTCACCATCGAGAAGTCCGGCAGCGCGTCGACGCTCACCATCATCCAGCAGGTCAAGGCGATGCTGCCGCATATCGCGGCTGGCTTGCCTAGCGCGCTGCACATCACCGCGCTGTCGGATCAATCGGTGTTCGTGAAGTCGGCGGTGGTGGGCGTGGCGCGCGAGGCCGTGATCGCCGCCGCGTTGACCGCGTTGATGATCCTGCTCTTTCTCGGCAGTTTGCGCGCCACGCTGATCATCGCGGTGTCGATTCCGCTCGCGGTGCTGACCTCCCTGATCGCGCTGTCCGCGCTCGGACAGACCATCAATATCATGACGCTCGGCGGGCTCGCACTCGCGGTGGGGATTCTCGTCGACGATGCCACGGTCGCTATTGAAAACATTACGCATCATCTGGAAAACGGCGAGCCGCTGCACGACGCGATCCTAAACGGCTCCGGCGAAATCGCCGTGCCGACTTTCGTTTCGACACTGTCTATCTGCATCGTATTTGTGCCCATGTTCCTGCTTTCCGGCGTTGCGCGTTACCTGTTCGTGCCGCTCGCCGAAGCGGTGGTGTTCGCGATGATCGCGTCGTACTTCTTCTCGCGCACGCTGGTGCCGACGCTCGCGATGTACCTCATGCGCGCACGCAGCAACGCGCCGGTGACGGGCAATGGACCGATTGCGCGCCTGATCCGCTTCCAGGCCGCCTTCGAGCATCGCTTCGAGATGCTGCGCGAACGCTATCGCGGCGTACTCGGCTCGGCGGCAGCGAGTCCGCGGCGCTTCATCGCGATCTTTCTGCTGCTTTGCATCGGCTCGCTCGCGCTCGTGCCGTTTGCGGGGCGCGACTTTTTCCCCGCCGTCGATACCGGCGAAATTCGCCTGCATTTGCGTGCACCGACTGGCACGCGCATCGAAGACACCGCGCGCATCACCGATGAAGTCGAAGCCCGCGTGCGCAGCGTGATCCCGAAGCAGGAACTCGCGGCCATGCTCGACAACATTGGTGTGCCGGTGAGCGGCATCAACCTGACCTACGATTCCTCCGACCCGATCGGTCCGGAAGACGCCGACGTGATGATCACACTCGCGGCGAAGCACAAACCGACCGCTCAATATGTGGCGACGCTACGCACGACGCTCGCCAGGGATTTTCCGGGTGTCATGGTCGCC
This sequence comes from Paraburkholderia sp. MM5496-R1, assembly GCF_050436205.1. Lineage (NCBI taxonomy): Bacteria > Pseudomonadati > Pseudomonadota > Betaproteobacteria > Burkholderiales > Burkholderiaceae > Paraburkholderia > Paraburkholderia sp. MM5496-R1. The sequence continues at coordinate 544,611 of NZ_JBNDLT010000001.1, read as the reverse complement.
TTTCTGCCCGCGGACATCGTCAGCCAGATTCTGAATTTCGGGCTGCCCGCGCCGATCGATATCCAGATTGTCGGCAACAAGCTCGATGCCAACCGCGCCGTGGCGAACCGCCTGCTCGCGCAACTGCGCGGCGTGCGCGGCCTCGTCGATGCACGCATCCAGCAACCGGGCGACGAACCCGCGATCAATGTGAATGTCGACCGTACCCGGGCAATTCAGGCCGGCCTGTTGCAACGCGACGTGTCGCAGAACCTGCTGATCGCGTTGTCCGGCAGTTCGCAGACCACACCGAATTTCTGGCTCGATCCGCACAACGGCGTGAGCTATCCGCTGATGGCGATGATGCCGCAGTACGACATCAACTCGTTGCAGGCGCTCGCCAATATTCCGGTCGCGCAAACCGGAGGCACCGGGTCCGGCATGATGACCACGGCCGCAAACACGGGCGGTCCGGCGCCGCAAAACCTGCTCGGCGCGTTGAGCACGCTGACGCGCGGCACTCAGCAAGCCGTCGTCTCGCACTACAACGTGCAGCCGGTGCTCGACATTTTCGCGTCGGCGCAAGGACGCGATCTCGGCGGCGTGGCGGCCGACGTGACCCGGCTCGTCGATCAGATCCGGCCGCAATTGCCGCCGGGCGCGTCGATCGTCATGCGCTGCCAGGTGCAGGCGATGCACGATTCGTTCAGCGGACTCGCGAGCGGCCTCGTGTTCGCCATCGGCCTCGTCTATCTATTGATGGTCGTCAATTTTCAGTCCTGGCTCGACCCGTTCATCATCATCAGCGGCTTGCCGGGCTCGCTCGCGGGCATCGCGTGGATGCTGTTCAGCGCCGGCACCCGCCTGAGCGTGCCGGCGCTGACCGGCACCATTCTGTGCATCGGCATTGCCACGGCCAACAGCATTCTCGTCATCAACACCGCGCGTGAATTTCACCATGGCGGCAAGCCGCCGCTGCGGGCCGCGCTCGAGGCCGGCTTCAGTCGCTTCCGTCCGGTGCTGATGACCGCCCTCGCCATGCTGATCGGCATGCTGCCGATGGCGCTCGGCCTCGGCGACGGCGGCGAACAGAATGCGCCGCTCGGGCGCGCCGTGATCGGCGGCCTCGCGCTCGGCACGGTGTCGACCTTGCTGTTCGTCCCGGTCGTCTACGGGATGGTGCATGCATGGCTCGACAAACGCCGCGCGGCGCGCACCGACATACAAGAATCCGGCGTTCCCGCCCGCACTCATTGACTCCGACGAGACCTTGCCCATGAACGATTCATCCCTTCCGCCCGAGCTTGGCGAGCGGTCCAAAGCGTTCGCCGAGACCGCCGACACCGCGCGTTTGCATAGCGACAACGAAACCCGGCATGCCACGGCGGCAGCGCCCGCCAGCACGAAGCCGCGCCGCCGCCTCTGGCCGCTTGCGTTGACCGGACTTGCCGCGGCGTTGCTGATCGTCGGCATCGTGCCGCGCCTGCATGCCAGTGCCGCGCTGACGCAACAGACGCAGGCGCAAAGCGTGCTCAGCGTGTCGGTCGTCACACCGCGCGCCGCGCCGGCCGTCCAGGAACTGTTGCTGCCGGGCGCGGTTACGCCGTTCGCGGAAGCGTCGATCTATGCGCGCACGAGTGGTTATCTGGCGCACTGGAACACCGACATCGGTGCACGGGTGAAAAGCGGTCAGACGCTCGCGACAATCGAAGCCCCCGAACTGGATGCGCAATTGCGCCAGGCCCACGCCGACGAAGCCACGGCGCAGGCCAATTTCGACTACGCGAAGACCACCGCGCAGCGCTGGCAGGAGATGCTGAAGACCCAATCGGTCGCGCAGCAGGACGCCGACACCAAGGTCAGCGACATGGAAGCGCGCCGTGCGATGCTGGCGTCGGCGCAGGCCAATGTCGCGCATCTCGCCGAACTGGTCTCATACGAGAAGATCACCGCGCCGTTCGACGGCGTGATCACTGCGCGCAACGTCGACGTCGGCGCACTGGTGACGGCGGGCGGCACGCCCGGCACCGCGGGCATGTCGGGCGAACTGTTCCATATCCAGCAGAACGGCGTGCTGCGGGTCTTCGTCGACGTGCCGCAGAACGACGCGCCCTATATCACGCCGGATACCGGCGTGTATCTGACCGCCCAGCAGTATCCGGGGCGCCGCATCGCGTCAAAGGTGGCGCGCAGCGCCGGCTCGATCGATCCGTCGAGCCGCACGTTGCGCGTCGAGGTCGACGTCGACAACAAGGATGGCGCGCTGATGCCCGGCGCTTACACGCAGGTGCATCTGCAATTGCACTCGACCACGCCGGCGCTCGACCTACCTGTCAGCGCCTTGCTGTTCCGGCCGGACGGCGTGACGGTCGCCGTGGTCGATAGCAACGGCCGTGCGCTGCTCAAGACCGTGCATATCGGCCGCGATTTCGGCACGCACGTCGAAATCACGACAGGCCTCGCCGCCACCGACCGCGTGATCGACAACCCCGGCGATCCGCTGAACACCGGCCAGATCGTGCAGATCGCGCCGGCCATGCCTGGCTAAGTGCATCGTCACAGAAAGGATTCACTGATGGTTTCTCTGTCTCTTTCACGGCCGGTGCAGCGCCGGCCTGATCATCAGCGGACGTCGGCAAAACGCCGGCTTTTTAGTGCCGGCGTCGCCTATGTATTGGGGCATCAGTCCTGCGCGGTCGGATTCCGGCGGCCTTCGAGATATTGTCTGCGCCAGTCGAAGACCTGATTGGCGGTCTGTTGGGGACTCTTAATTTCCGCTCTCGGTTTGCTGTGCGGAGAGTTGCGTAGCGCGCCATGCAGCTGATATAAAGTCATTTGTCCCACAACTTCGTATCAGCGCAACGGGGATTACAGTTGGCGCGGAAGTAGATCGAAAACTGTGTCTGCCGGAGCAAGGCGATGCACCGCTAGAATCTCTTCACCGGAATCACTCCGGAGCGATCGGGCGTCCCGCACTCCAGCGACGTCACAACGACGTTGAGCGGAGGGCAATTCGATGAAGGACGATCGGCAAACCGAAGTGGAAAGCGGCACCCTGCACACGCACGACCCTGAGCTTCAACTCGTGGAACTGCTTGTCGAACTCTGGCAGGCGCAGCAGGCGTCACCGGACAAACCATGGTCGCTCGCGAAGCTCAGCAAACGTTCGCAATTACCGATGAGCACGCTCAGGCGCTTGCTGACGGAACTGGGTACGGCGGGCCTCGTCGATGTAACGATTCACCCCGACGGCACCGGCTCCGCGACGCTGACCACGCAGGGCCTCGATCTATGCACCGAACTCTTACCCGCGTGAATGGCTGCCGACGCCGGCGAGCACGGCTTCATTGAGGCCGGTCTGCGGCCGCGCCCCATCAGCCTCCTGTGACAGGAGGAAAGAACGCCACTTCGCAACCGTCGTTGAGCAAGCAGGCATCCGAACCCATGACGCGGTCAACTGCGACACGCACCGGCCGCCCGCCCGCAAACGTGGTTGCTTCCGCCTCGCCGCGCGCGGCCAGTTGCCGGCGAAGATCCGCTACGGTAGTGCCCCTGTTCGCGATGTCGACTTCTTCGACGGCGATACCCAACATTTCCCGCACGCCGGCGAAATATCTGACGGTGACTTTCATCGTTTGTCCTGATGCCCGGTTGCGGGCCTGTCTGGATGGTGAGTGAAGCCGTGGCAATTGTGATTCGCATCCGGTCAGCCGCCGACGAGCGACATACGCACCGTCGGGTAGTGCTTTTTCCCCGGCATGGCTCGCTTTTCTTCGCGCAGTTCCGAGTAGCGGTCGCGGCGGCGAGCCCAGACTTCGCGGATCTCGCCGGCGAGGTCGCCGGCGCCGCAGCCGCGGTCCAGCAGCCGTCGCAGATCGAACGATTCGGTGGCGAACAGGCACAGGTACAGCTTGCCGTCCACCGCGACGCGCGCTCGCGTGCAATCCCCGCAAAACGGCTGAGACACGCTCGAAATGAAGCCGACCTTGCCGCCGCCGTCAGCGTAACGGTAGGTCGCGGCAGTATCGCTGCCGCGCGCCGCGGCACGGGGGACGAGCGGGAAGGTCTGCTCGATTTCGCGGCGGGCGTCGGCGGAGGTGAATACGTTGCCCTGCGTCCACGACGCGGCGCCGCCGACGTCCATGAATTCGATAAAGCGCACGGTCACGCCGCTAAACCGGAAATGGCGGGCTATCGGCACGATCTGATGTTCATTGACGCCGCACTCGACGACCGTATTGACCTTCACCGGTGCAAGCCCGACGGCGCACGCTGCTTCGATGCCTTCGAGCACGCGCGCAACGGGAAAATCGACGTCGTTCATGCCCCTGAACAGACGGTCGTCGAGACTGTCGAGGCTGACGGTCACACGCCCGAGTCCGGCCACTTTCAGCGCGCGCGCTTTCGCGGCGAGAAGCGACCCGTTTGTCGTCAGTGCAAGTTCCACGGGGCGGCCATCGCGTGTCGTCATTGCGGCAAGCCTTTCGATCAGGCGTTCGAGGTTCTTGCGCAACAGCGGTTCGCCACCGGTCAGGCGGATCTTTTCGACGCCGAGGTGCACGAAGGCGCCGGCGACCGTGGTGAGTTGCTCGAATGAGAGCCGGGCAGACGAACTGAGGAACGAATAGTCTTTCGTGAACACCTCCTTCGGCATGCAGTATGTGCAGCGGAAGTTGCACTGGTCGATCACCGACAGCCGCAGGTCCTTCAGCGGACGGCCGAGCGCATCGATGCATTCGATGTCGGGCCATGCGGCGGCGCCCGCATCGGTGCGTGAAAGCGGCGAGCGAATCGCGACGGTGTTAGTCTCAGGCAAGCAAACGGTGCTCACGACGATCTCCCTTAAACAAGGCGCGGGCGACGCGGGGAACATCCGTGTCCGCGTCCAGCATAGTGTCAGGATAAGGCCGCGCGGCGCGAGACCTGCATACAGTAGGGTGCCGTTTGAAGGGGTACAGTTCGCGCGCCCGATCCGGCGCGTGCGTCATGCGCAGTCCCGCAGTCCGGCATCGGCCTGCAAAGCGTTGCGTCCTGCCGGTGCGTGTCTGCGCCCGGCGACCTCAGACTGGCTGCGCGCCCGGCCTGCTGGCTGACGATCTGATGGATCGACGCCGGCCCCGCCGAGAACGTATGGATACGGCTCGCGATGTAGACGCGCCGGAGCCGGTACTGGGTCTCGCCGACGGCCTGCCGGATACGCTGCGCGTTTCGCTCGAAGCGTTGGGCCCAGCATTGCATTGAACATTGAACGAAGAGGAGCTTTCGGGACCGCTACAAGCGTAACATCCGCTGCGCGCTCAGGCAGCCTCGCGCATACACGCAGCCGCAAGCTTGCCGAGCTTCACCACAGCGCCTTCGATTTGCGGCGACCACGCGTAGCTGTAATTGAGTCGAATAAAGTTGCTGTAGCTGTTGGAAGTCGAAAACATATACCCCGGCCCGATCGTGATGCCGTTTTCCAGCGCGAGCTGATACAGCCTCATCGAGTCGATCTGCGGCGGCAACTCGACCCACAGCACGTAGCCGCCAGCAGGATGCGACGTTCTCGTCCCTTCTGGAAAGAACCGGTTGACGACCGCACGCATCAGGTTCGCCTGCTGCGTGAAGACCTTGCGGACTCTGCGCAGATGGTGTTCGTAGCCGTCGTTCTCCAGATACTCGGCGATCGCCAGTTGTGGAATCGACGGCGTAGTGAGCGTGTTGAGAAACTTCAGCTTCTCGACCTGCTGGCGGTAACGCCCCGGTAGCGCCCAGCCGATCCGGAATGCCGGCGTCAGGCTCTTCGAAAACGACGCGCAGTGCAGCACCAGCCCTTTCGTGTCGTAAGCCTTTAGCGCGCCGGGATGCGCGTCGCCGAAATACAGTTCGTGATAGACGTCGTTTTCGATAATCGGCACACCGTGGCGCGTCATCAGCTCGACCAGTTCGCGCTTCTTTTCGTCCGGCATCTGGAAGCCGAGCGGATTCTGGAAGTTCGGCATCACCATGCAGGCGGCGATCCGTTGCTTCTCCATGATCCGCGCCAGCGCGCCGACGTCGATACCAGTGCGCGGGTCCGTCGCGACTTCGATCGCGCGCATCCCCATCCGCTCGATCGCGTGCAGCATCGCGTAGAAAGTCGGCGATTCGACGGCCACCGTTTCGCCCGGTTTGCCGACCGCCTGCAGGCACAGATTGATGGCCTCCGTCGCGCCGACAGTCACAACGATTTCGTTCGGGTCGATCGACGCCCCGTTCTCAAGATAGCGCCGGGCGATCTGCCGGATCAGCTCAGGATCGCCTGGCGGCAATTCGGACGTCACGCCCCATTGGGTCTGGCGGCGCGCGATCGCGTAAGCGTAGCGATTGATCTTATGAAACGGGAACAGCGATGGGTCCGGATACGGCGAACCGAGCGGAATCGCGTCGTCGGCGCCGATCGAGCGCAAGGTCGACAGCACGAGGCGGCTTACGTCCACCCGTGCAGAAACCGCAAGCGGCGTCGACGCATTCAGTTCGAGCGCGGCACCGCGGTGCGTGCCGCTCGCATCGGAGCGCACGAAATAGCCGGACTGCGGACGGCTCTCGATGACGCCCTTGCTCTCTAGCAGCAGATACGCGCGGATGACCGTGGTGATGCTCAGCCGGTGATGCCGGCCCGTTTGCCGGACCGATGGAATGCGCTCGCCGGTCCGGAGGACACCACTGTGAATCTGCTCTTCGATGTCTTTCGCCAACTTTTCGTATAGCTTCACCTCTCCCCCGATCGTCGAACGCAGTTTGCCCGTCGCGGCCCGCGCGCCGTTTTCGCGCACAGTGTCATGGATTCGTCTGCGGCGTTAAAGCTGTACTCTTTCTAACCCTGCCGATGTGTGCGTTCAGCGCATGACTGAACGCTTTTAATCAACCCAAAAGCCTTCTGCCAAATGTGATCGAATTCATTGCTTGCCGTGAAAGACGGTGGGGTCATCAGCCTACTTCCGTTGAGTGACCACTGTTGGGGACTCTTACAGTAATGTCCGCTCTGGGTTTGCTATGCGGAGAGTTGGGTAGTGCGCCATGCAGCTGACCTAAAGTCACTTTCCCACAACTATCTCAAGTTGTAGAACGCCGACTTGCCCGGGTAGCTGGAGCTATCGCCGAGATCTTCCTCGATACGCAGCAGCTGGTTGTACTTCGAGATACGGTCGCTACGCGACAGCGAGCATCGCCTGCGCTTTTTGCAGCGCCGGCTTCAGCTCTTCCGGCTTGAACACGCGAATCGCCTTGCAGCCGAGACCTTCGGCGACGGCGACGTGATCGACGCCATAGCCGTTCATCTCCGGCGAGTTGATGTTCTCGAAGCCGAGCTGCACGCAGAAGTCCATGTCGAACGCGCGCTGCGCCTGGCGAATCAGCCCGAGGTACGAGTTGTTCACGACGACATGCACGTACGGCAGCTTGAATTGCGCGCCGGCCGCGAGCTCCTCGATCATGAACTGGAAGTCGTAGTCGCCTGAGAGAGCAGGTCGCACTACTTCCCGAATGCGTCGATGACTACATTGGACAGGACAACCCCGTCAGGGTCATCAATGCCTTTGTCGACGAACTGGACCTTGCGGAACTTGGTTTCAATGGCATCATGCCGGCGCTCACGGGCCGCCCGTCCTATCATCCTGGCGCGATGCTCAGGATCTATATCTACGGGTATCTGAACCGTGTGCCTTCGAGTCGGCGTCTCGAGCGCGAATGCCAGCGTAATGTCGAACTGATGTGGCTGACAGGACGTCTGGCACCAGACTTCAAGACGATCGCCGACTTTCGCCGCGACAACGGCCCAGCCATTCGCAACGTATGCCGACGTTTCGTCGAACTGTGTCGTGGACTGAAGCTGCTGTCCAGTGACATGGTGGCGATCGACGGCAGCAAGTTCAAGGCTGTGAACAGCCGTGACAGGAACTACACGGCCGGCAAGATCGACAAGCGTCAGCAGCAGATTGAGGAAAGTGTTCAGCGATATCTTGACCTGATTGAAACCGCAGACCGGACCAGCCGGACAGGTTTCGACGTGAAGACCGTGCGCCTGTACGAGAAGATCGCTCTGTTGCGCCAGCGGATGCGTGAGCTCGAGCAAATCAAAGCGCAGCGCTGAAGAAAGAACCGGACGGACAGCTGTCGCTTACCGACCCGGATTCTCGTTCCATGACCAGCAGTGGCAAACGAACCGGAACGGTCGGCTACAACGTTCAGGCCGCCGTGGACACGAAACATCACCTGATTGTTGAGCACGAGGTAACGAATACCGGAAGCGATCACGGGCAACTCAGCAGGATGGCTTTATCGACGAAGAACGCAATGGGCAAGCCGAAGCTAAAGGCATTGGCCGATCGAGGTTACTTCAGTGGTCCAGATATCCGTGCGTGCGAACTGGCAGGGGTCAAAGCGTATGTCCCGAAACCACTGACTTCGGCATCAAGGATGAAGGGCCTCTTTACCAAGCGAGACTTTGTCTACATCGCGAAGAGCGATGAATATCGATGCCCCGCTGGCGAGCGTGCAATTCGTCGATTCACGACTGTTGAGCATGACATGACTCTGCAGGTCTAACTGGCCCAGTGCCTGCCCGCGCTGCCATCTCAGGGAGAGATGTTCTCCCAGCGACTATCGTCGCATTCGACGATGGGAACACGAACACGTACTGGAAGCCATGCAGCATCGGCTTGAGCGGAAACCGGATGCAATGACCATCCGCAGAAGTACCGTTGAGCATGTATTCGGTACACTCAAGCACTGGATGGGTGCCACGCACTTCCTGACCCGCACGCTTGGAAGAGTGAGCACTGAAATGAGTCTTCAGGTACTGGCCTACAACCTGAAGCGGGTCATGAATATACTTGGCGTTGCCGGGGCGATAAAGGCGATGAGGACGGCTGAAAGCTAAGGCCCCGAGGGGCTTCTTTGCGCTTGAGACGTTACGTTAGCGCGAACCCGATCTACCAATCCCTATTAACCGGACGCGTGAACTGGCCTTCGGCGATAAGAAATCTGTTTTCGCACGCCCTCGGCCGATTTGGGACCCGCAGGCAAGATTCGACGCGGTCGGTCAAGCTTTACAAAACGATGTTCGTGATCACCATTTTGGCTAACCATTCCAAACCGAACGGTTGTCACGAAACTCCTGCCTCGCTGCGCACCACCGGCCGAAAACACAGCAGGTCGTCCAGACATGTCCGTCTGGAACGGTGACGGCTAATTGGACAGGGAGAAGGGATCCGATCGAAAGGAAAGGAATGGCTCGGGCGGCCTCCCGGACCGCCAGCCTTCGTCGTGCCCGTCCTGCGAGCCCGGTTGTCGCCAGGAAACCATCGAACAGGCCAAGGGTAAAGATTTTGCCAAACGTGTCGATATAACGAGGAAGGTGTCGCCCGATCACGAATTCATCTGCAGGGACGTTCGTCCTCCGCCTGTACCTGCAGTATCGGGCTCGCCAGTTCAAGGTATCATTCCGTCGAATTGGAGAGCGCGTGCTAACGAAGCGCTTGTTTGTCTTCGCACTTAAGCCCAGGCTTTCCCGAGCATTTCTGAAGACCATGATTCGAGTCGCAAGCTCCTTTCTCACAAGACCGGCCCTGTTCATTTTCGCTGGGATTGCAATCACGCTCGCGACCACCGGCGTCACGGTAGTCTCGCTGTACGAAATGAGACTGGACGCGATGGCACAGGCGCGCGATGCCGCACAAAACCTCGTGATCTCCCTGCAAAAGGAGACGGAGCGTAATCTCGACATCTATCAACTCGCCATGCGCGATGTCGTGACAAGTATCGAGACGCCCAGCATTTACCGTCTTCCCCCAGAAGTCCGGCAGCTCGTCGCTTTCAGCACGGCTAGCAATGCGAAAGAACTGGGCGCATTGTTCGCGACAGATGCAGCAGGCAATTTGATTCTCGACTCCCGTTCCGTTCCGCCGCGCAAGCTCAATGTGAGCGAGCGGGATTACTTTCAGGTTCAGCGACAGAAAAAAGATGCTGGCTTGTACCTCAGCAAGCCTTTCCTACCGCGCGCAGGCGATCGGGAACAACCGCAGATCGCATTGAGCCGGCGACTTGAGGATAAAGACGGCCAGTTCGCGGGCATTGTCGCCGGTACACTTCGGCTAAGCTATTTCCGCCGGTTGTTCGAAGACTCAATACTCGGTCAGCACGGGACCATTACGCTGCTGCGCACGGACGGGACGGTCCTGGTGCGGCAACCGCATCACAAGGACGATATCGGCAGTTCGCTCGCTGGCGGCCATTCGTTTCCACCACTCGTGCAATCGGATCACGGAACGTACGTCGACATTGCGGTACTCGACCACGTTGAGCGGCTGTACAGCTTCAGGCGGATTGGCCGCTACCCACTGGTCCTCGTCGTCGGCTTCGCGACTGGGGACATCTACGCAGGATGGCGCAAACGAGCAATTGCCATCGGCATCGTCACTTTCGTTCTCGATGTGCTCTTCATCACGTTGTCACTGATGTTCAGCGGACAATTGCGCAAGAGACTGGCAATGGAACGCCAATTGCAGAGACTCGCGTGGTTCGACTCGTTAACGGGCTTGCCTAACCGGGCGCAACTCCGGAGAGACGCACTCCGCGTCCTGACGGACGCCGGCCGGAATTCGTCGAGTTTCGCAACGCTGTTTATCGATCTGGACCGTTTCAAGCGCATCAACGACACACAGGGGCATGCCGCCGGCGACGAAGTGTTGAGCGAGATCGCAAGTCGTCTTCGGGGTCATGTCCGGGGTCAGGACGTGATCGGCCGGCTCGGCGGAGACGAGTTTCTCGCCATATTGCAGAACTGCGACGTACTTGGGGCCACCCACATAGCCGGACGCATTCTGCAAGCGGTAGATCAGCCTATCGTCATCAACTCCAAGCATGACAGTAGCATCACGATCAGTGCCAGCATCGGCATCTCACTCTATCCGCACGACGGACAGGACAGCGATACCCTGCTGAGAAACGCGGACATGGCGATGTACCAGGCGAAGAGCGCGGGACGTAACCAGGTGCATTTCTACGCTCCCGAGTATGAGCGCCAGGCCAAAGAACATCTCGAGCTGGAAATCGCGCTGCAACGAGCCTTGAAAGCAAGTGCACTGAGTGTCGTCTACCAGCCCAAGGTCGATGTGACTGGAGGGCTGCGCGGTGTCGAGGCCTTGGTGCGCTGGTACAGCGATAAGCAAGGGTTCATTCCGCCGGATCGCTTCATCGCCGTCGCGGAAGAAAGCGGTCTGATCGCAGAGGTGGATGCATGGGTGCTCGGCGAGGCCTGCCGCCAACTTGCCGAGTGGCGCTCAGGTGGCATCGACGTGCCGAACATTTCCGTGAATGTCTGTGCCGCCGACTTCAGGCGGCCAGATTACCCCGCCTTTATCGCGCGCACTCTGCGGGCTCATGGCCTGGATCCTGAAGACCTGATCCTGGAAATGACCGAGCGAGTCATGTTTGATGAGTCGGCCGATGACATTCGCACGTCGCTCGATGCGATACATGCCCTGGGAATAGCGCTGTCGATAGACGACTTCGGTACGGGCTACTCGTCCCTGAGCTACCTCCACCGGTTCCCCGTCAAAGAACTGAAGATTGACAAAAGCTTCGTGCGGGATATCGGGGGCGACGCAATGGCAGAGTCTCTGGCACAGACTGTAATGAACATTGGCAACGTGCTAAAACTGACTGTTGTCGCTGAAGGCGTGGAAACGCAAACGCAGCGCGACTTTCTGAGCGACCATGGCTGCCATTTGTATCAAGGACATCTTTTCTCGCCGCCGTTGCCGCCGGAGGGTTTTGCGCTCTGGATACAAGCGCATCGGCAGCGAACGTACACACGCGGACCAACCAGTGCTCACATTTTGATGGAAAGCCTAAGCGCGCAGGTAAGCTAATTCGACGACCGACGTTATGACCGTTTAGCGGGTATCGTGACAATGCCGTCTGACGTGATGACGGTGCCGTCACGCCTGCGTGGTGATGTCCTGTTCGACCGGGGGCGGCTATCGCGAAGGATCTGGCTCGATACTGCTTCTGGACTCAGCCGCCAACACGGACATCGATTTCGGCGCGACGCTCTGTCGCCGAACTCCTGTTTGCCCCTACGTTCGTCGCATTGCCAAACTGACGCGAGAAGCCCTCACAGATCGGCTCTACCTGCCAGTGGACAAACTGCTGCGCATCGGCCGTCGGCACGCCCAATGCAGCGAAGACGGCGTGTCGAAGCCAATCAATGGGGCCGGTCGATGCGTGATTTGTCAGCCATGGTCGATCAAGCGACGAAAACGCACTGCGACGCCGGCGTGCGCGTGTCCATATTGCGGCCGCGGTTCATGTGGTCGTCGACTTCGGCGGCACAGCCGAGCATGCGCGGATAAAGGAAGATCGTGAAGGCCGCCGTCTCGAGTGCCGCTCCGGTATAAGCGCCGTTGCGATACGGCAGCCACAGCATCTTCAGCAGCAGCGCGGCAATCACCGCGTCGATATTGACGCAGTAAACGTTGCGCGAAACGCCTGCATCGAACAAGGTCTGAACCAGGGTACCGTAGAACTCGTGGAAGACGTTGTATTCATTGCGCCCGGCCATCAGCTCACGAATGAAGACCTCGCGCGGATCGTGATTGACCGGCTTGTCCTTGAATACCGGGTGATTGACGCCAGGAATTTTCTGGATGTCGAGGCTTCCGGTGTTCTTTTTGTTTGACTTGTAGCGGGCATACGCCTCGACATACTTCAAGGCTAGCGCCTTCAGGTCAATGCCATGGTTAGGATCACCAGGATCAACAAGGCCCGTATCCTTGAACTGCTCGATCAGGAAAGCGATCCCCTCGTAGCCGTTGCCACCGTGGGTGTACCCGGTGTGGGCCAGGAACCCGACGAGGCCCTTGTTGAGCTGCACTCGCTCGGGGTCCTCGGGACCATCGGCGGAGACCGCGCCCTTGGCGCCCTGGGCCGAGATCGTGCCGGGTCCGTTGGACAGCAGCAGCCCCACCAGCACCTGAAACGCAAACAGGTCGGCCGGCTGCGGCGCGAAGCCAAGCAGCGCGACGAACGCTACCTCGCTGATCGGCCGTTTCTCGAGGACATCGGTCATCGCTATGCCGCAGAAGCTGTCGGCCTGGTGCTGGTCCGCGCTGACCGACGCGCCGATCAGGGTACCAAACAGACGCAACCACCACGGCAGGCTTTCGACAGTCAGCCGCGACACGCGCTTGCGCATCAGTGGCCCCCAGGCCAGGGTGGCGCTGATCGCAGCCAGCACGGCATCCGCAGTAGGATGGCCTGGCAATGCTTGCAGGTAACGCACGAAGACTGACCTGGCGCCTCTGGCGCGCAGGCCCTCGAGCAGCGCCTCTGCACCGGCATCGGGCGTAGCGCCGACGAAGAGGCCCGGGTCGTCGATGCGAATCGCGCTCAGGTCGAAACTTTCGTCCAGCGCATCGCTCACGCCGGCCGCCGCAAAGGCGTCGATCAGCACCCGCGTAGCCTGCCTCGCCGTGCCCTGGCAGCGCGGCCCAAGGATGCTGGCGGCAGCGGCCAGCACGGTGTTCGGCGCGTTGCCGGCCTCGCGCGCGGCCTGTGCCGCGGCCAGTGCCGGGTGGCCGTGCAGGTTGAGGCCGGCGCCGATGGCGACGTTGATCAGGCGCCGGTCGTTCTCGCCGCCGGGCTCGTGCAGCAGCGCGAGGCTGACGTTGGCTTCCAGCGGATACTGCGCGGCGTCGAGCATCGACACGCCGTACAGGCTCGTGACCTGGGTCCTGGCGTCCATCTGCGACGCGCCCGAGGCGTCCTTCATTGTCTGGCGTGGCGGTACCGCGCCGATCTGCCGGTTCAGGGCTGCGATTTGCTCGTTATACGGGGCGCTGGCCTCGACGACGGGCAAGTCGAGCTCGGGCGTCAACGTCAGCCCGTGGCTCGCGCCGAACCACGGCTTGAGTGCGAGATTGCCCTCGGAGGCGAAGTCGGGCCGGCAGGCGTTCTCGCCCATCACCGCAGTCAGTGCGGCCGGGATATGGGCGATGTTGGTGACGAGCGCCCCCTTGGCCGAGAACACGGGATGCTCCGGTGTGAAGATGCCGTCCACGCCGAATTTGTCCATGAACCAGCCTTCCTTGCTGAGCGCGTCGTCGGCACCACCGGCCATCGCGCCCGCATGCCCGACCGCGCGGGTCAGCTTGGACTTCCAGCGCCCGACCACGCATGCCACCACCGGCTTGGTGAAGTTGGCATCAAGCTCGTAGTAGCCGCCGGGTTCGACATAGAGCACGGCCGCCTTGCTGCGTGCATCGTTGGACAACGCAAAGGCGAACTCGGGTGCCGCAAAGTGGATATAGACGTCCTTGCCGCAGGAAATCGAGGTGGTGGTGCCCCAGCCGGCCATGCGCAGATAGGTTGCAATGGTGGTGGTGAAGTTGCCCGAGTTGGAGAAGATCGCAATCGACCCACGGCGCAGTGCTTCCTCCGGATGATCGCCGCCCAGTGCCCCGCCGATGCGCACCAGGTTCCACGCATCGGCCACGCCCAGGCTGTTGCCGCCGAAGATGTCGATGCCGTTGGACTGCCCCATCGCGCGGATTTCGCGCGAGTCGTGCACCGCCAGCTTCTCAGTGACGATGAAGATCTTCTTCAGATCCGGATTGACCCGGATCAGTTCGGCCACGCCGTCACGCGCCGCCGCCGGCGGCAGGTAGATCACGCCGCAGTTGAAGCGGTGGCCGTCGTTGATGCCTTCGAGCACGTTGTTGTAGACCGGCACTTTGCCGAGTGCCGTCTCCAGCGCCTGGCCGCGCTTGCCAGGCGCCGTGCCGAACACCACGTTGCCGCCCGAATACACATGGCCCACCGGCGTCACGTCGCTCGACTCGCCACCGAGGATGTTGAGTACGCAAACCCGGTCTTCGCGCGTGGCCACCTGGGTGAGAGAACTGATGCCGACGAAATATTTGAAATCACCTACGCCTTGCTTGTACATGACACGCTCCTTATGCGCGGGGCGACCTTCAGGCGGCCTGATTCGGCGCGATGCCGAGCCGCGCGGCGATCTGCTCGCGACCGCCGGCTTTCATCCATGCATCGACCTTCTTCGCATACAGAACGACCTCGCTCATGTCGGAGTCGAAGCCGAAGAAACGGTAGGGCAGGCCTAGCGCATCGAGCGTGTCGCGCATTGCGCCCATGCCGCGCACCAGGTTCGGCCCGCCGCGGCCGACCACCACGTAGAGCGGGGTCGCGCCATGCTGGCTGAAGTGCTCGCGCAGCGCGTCGGCCATGGCGCGGAAGGTCTCGAAGATGTCCGTGTTGTTCGACTTGCCACCAATGATAAACAGCACATTGCTCTGTTTGATCCAGTGCTTGAAACAGATGCGCGCCACCTCCTTCATCTTCTCGTAGGGCGGGTTGCCGCCGAAGTCCGAGGAGATGATGGCGTCGTCGCCCAGCATCTGGGTGACGAGCGAGTTCGCCCCGCCACCGAAGGTCGGCGCGAGGATGGTGCCCTCCGCGTTGATCACGTAGACGTCGCTCTGGCCCTGGTAGGTTCGCAGCTGGTTGATCTCCTGCTCGAAGTCCGAGTAGTCGACCGCAAACAGGCTCGCCGGCAGGTTCAGCCGGCGCCAGCGCGGGTCGTCGCGATCGAAGCCACATTTGAAGTCGCAGGCCACCGGCGTCATGCGCCCCTTCCTGTCCTCGCGCATGCGGATCGGATTCAATTCCAGCGTGGTCATGCCGTAGTCGTGGTACAGCTCCCACAGCTTGGGCAGATGCTGCACCAGCGGCGAGATGATCTGCCGCGGCGCCCCCAGCGCGGACAGCGCATTGGCCACGACGAAGGCCTTCAGTCCGGTGAGCGGATCGAAGGGCACCTGCGCCACCTGGCTCCTGTCGAGTTCCTCGATGTCGATGCCGCCGTGGTGAGTCAGCGTCATCGTCGGCGCACGGAAATGCGTCGAGTCTGTGATCGAGAAGTAGACCTCGTGCTCGGCGGGCACACCGGCCTCGAAGGTGACACCGTTGGCCTTGGCCACCGTGTTGCCGATGCGG
The DNA here is from genome assembly GCF_050436205.1 of Paraburkholderia sp. MM5496-R1. NCBI lineage: Bacteria > Pseudomonadati > Pseudomonadota > Betaproteobacteria > Burkholderiales > Burkholderiaceae > Paraburkholderia > Paraburkholderia sp. MM5496-R1. Next base: position 528,597 of record NZ_JBNDLT010000001.1, on the reverse strand, counting down.
TGCTCGACAAAGTACAGCCGTTCCTTTTCCTTCAATGCGGTCTTCAGGTCAGCAGCCTTGCCGATCAGCCCGGACTTGCCCTTCTTGCCGACACCCCCCTTGAAGACCGGCTTGATGAACACCAGGCCGTACTTGTCGATCAGTGCGCGGATCTCTTCTTCGCTCGCGTCGGGCCCGAGCACCTCAGTGGTCGGGAAGTCGACAAACTGGAGCATTTTGGCTCCGTGCAGCATGCCTGTGACTTGCATGATCACCTCGCAGTGGAGAAGCGCTGGTTAGACATAGCGCGACAGGAGAATCAGCACGGTCGTGACGGTAATCGCCCCGCCGATCCGGGTCGCCATCGGGCGAACGGGACGGAGGTACTCGTCGCAGACGCGGTTGGCGATCGACCGATAAGTCTGCTTATACAGCTCGCTATCGACTTTCTGGATTGTCAAAGACACGCCTCATGCATGCCGTGACCGCTGAACGGGTTGTCCGCAGCCTGGCTGAAGTCCGCACTCAATAGCATCGTGCGCGTAGCATTCAGAGCGTAGCACTGCGTGCGCAGCGCGGATAGCGTGTCTACCCCTACCGTACCGTCGTCAAACGCCCTTTCTTGCGCGTTGCCTGTACGCGCCTCCGCACGAGTTTGCGCGGAAGATTGCGGCGGCAATAGCGAAAGTTCGTGTCGAGAAGTATGCTGAATATGCATGGTCACCGTTCATGGTGCGCTCCCCAGACGCAATGGCATCTACCGCGGCGCGGCGTTACTGAAATCGGCAATCGAAAAGCGACAGAAGAGCGGTGCACAGGTGGGATCGGATTGACGCTGTTAGCGGTTCGTTTTCAAAGTGCGGTGCCGTCAGGTCGGCAAGGTAAATGCTCCGGACCTGCCGGCTCACAAGCCAGACAGACAAACGCAAGGAGACAGTAATCATGGACCCTTCAACCAGCATGGTGGCAGACGCACCCAGACCGCCCCGCTCCAAGGTCGGCGCCGTTTTGCGCGTCACCAGCGGTAACTTCCTCGAACAGTTCGACTTCTTTCTGTTTGGCTTTTACGCCACCTACATTTCGAAGGTGTTTTTTCCGTCGAGCAGCGAGTTCGCCTCGCTGATGTTGACGTTCGCCGTGTTCGGCGCGGGCTTTCTGATGCGGCCGTTAGGCGCCATCGTGCTTGGCGCCTACATCGACGAAGTCGGCCGTCGCAAGGGCCTGATCGTGACGCTGTCGCTCATGGCGAGTGGCACGATACTTATCGCCGCGGTCCCCGGCTACGCGACGATCGGCATGCTGGCGCCGGCACTGGTGCTGATCGGCCGGCTGCTACAGGGCTTCTCGGCTGGCGCCGAACTGGGCGGCGTGTCGGTCTACCTGGCGGAAATGGCGACGCCAGGCCACAAGGGCTTTTATACGAGCTGGCAGTCGGCAAGCCAGCAGGTCGCAATTGTAGTTGCAGCGGGGCTCGGCTATGGACTCCACAGCTGGATGTCCGCGGCGAATATCGGTGAGTGGGGCTGGCGCATCCCGTTCTTTATCGGCTGCGCGATCGTACCGTTCCTGTTCGTGTTGCGCCGTTCGCTACAGGAAACCGAGGAGTTCAAAGCGAGGCAGCACCATCCGAAGACAAAGGAAGTCCTCGCGACGATGATGGAGAACTGGCAAATCGTGTTCGCCGGCATGCTGCTGGTTGCGATGACGACCACCACGTTCTATCTGATTACCGTCTACACGCCGACGTTCGGCCGGGCCGTCCTGAAACTCAGCACCGCCGACAGTCTCGTCGTTACGCTGTGCGTTGGCGTTTCCAATTTCATCTGGCTGCCGATTGGCGGTGCGCTGTCTGATCGTATCGGACGCCGGCCGCTTCTGATAGCGATCACGGTGCTTGCCGTTTTCACCTCCTATCCGGCGCTTTCGTGGCTGGCGGCGGCGCCGAGCTTTCTCCGGATGCTGATCGTCCTGCAGTGGCTCTCGTTCTTCTTCGGCATCTACAACGGGGCAATGGTCGTCGCGCTGACCGAAGTGATGCCGGTAAATGTCCGCGTGGCAGGGTTTTCGCTGGCATACAGTCTCGCGACGGCGCTCTTCGGCGGATTTACACCTGCGGTGTCGACATTTCTGATTGAGGTCACGCATGACAAGGCTGCACCGGGATACTGGATGAGCTTCGCGGCGATGTGCGGGTTGGTCGCGACGCTTGTGCTGTATCGTCGCGGTGGCGCGGTGGAACGTTCGGCGAAAGTGGTTTGACGGTAGCCGGTAGCTGAGGCGATAGACGTCATTCCCGGTGCCCGGCGTCGAAGTGGTCTCTGATGCCCCTGACGCGCACGGAACCTGGCAGTCGTACTTTCGATTTTCCGACGCTGTAAACGGCGGCCAAGGCGGGCGGTCATTCGGTAGCGAGGGACGACTATCTCTTCATGGCCGCGCGCTGACTCGGAACCGGTTTCGCATATGGGGCGCCCCTCTTGCGCTTCGATGGCCCTCACGAATGGCCGCTGGCAGACTTGTACCCAAGGATTCAGTCTGGTCGTGAAAACGCCACGTAGTAACGCCAGCCGAGCGACGTTGCTAATGCTGCGGTGACGCTTCCACAAGGCTCTTAAGTCGCAAGACTGCCGTATCCGATTCAGATTGAATCCGCGCGCGCAGCACGGACCAGTTCAATATCGCGAACCACAACGACGGCGCGCGATAGGTGAATTCACGTTCGAAACGGGTTCCGCTCACGGTCGATGTCAGCGAATAAGTGACGGTGCCGGCCGGTCTGCCGTCAATCGTTCCTGCTATCACCCATTTGCTCGGACGCACACGTGCCGCGACTGTCCACACAACGCGGCCGCGCCTGCCCGCCACCCTGAATTCCTCCGTCACCTGCTCGCCCACATCGAGCGAATGGTCCACCGAACCGCTGACCGCGAGCGATGACGGATGCCAGACTGGCCAGTGAGCCGGCGTCGTGACATAGTCGAACACGACCGTGGGAGGGCGCTGTATCGACGCAACCGTAACGATGCGCGTGTCGAACCCGATCCGCTGCGGCAACGGGATAAAGAGCACCGCGATGGCGGCGAGCACCGCGAACACTGCGGTGACGCCCCGCGTACGGGTTTTCATAGCGCCTCGTACTCTTCGCTGTCACAAGCGAAGCTATTTTACGGCGGAGTGGTAGGGACGGCGATCGGCGGCACCCGACCCACTATCTATATCGGGTCGATTGCTGTTCTAGACGCGGCCAAGGGATCAATGGATCTTTCGAGGCTTCATCGCATAAGTTTCTCGAAGCAAGTCGACGCGAGCGTGCGCTTTCTCCTGCATCCTCGCCTTGAGCGCAATCCTCTGCGGATGCCTGCGCGCCCGATGCGGCGGGTGTGTCGCTCGCGGCCTGCCCAGGCTTCTTCAGTGCAGCGTGTAGAGTGTCTGCGGCCCCTCGGCATAGAGGGTCATGGCGACCTTCAGGATCTCATTGCGATTCCGGTCGAAGGAGGCCAGCACCTCGGCTTCGTCAGTCCCGAGGGCGGAGTCGAAATGCTTCAGTACGCGGTCTTCCACAAAGAAGGTAATCTCGCGTGCTTTGTCGTATCCCCAGAACCACACGCCATGCCTGATCCCATCATAGCTGCGGCTGGGATTGGAAAAACTGAGTGCCATGTGTTGTCCTTCGTTCTACGCCTTGGATAGACCGGGTTGCACGCTCACTACCTGCGCGGAGCGCTCCCGCTAGTGCGGATCGCCTTTCATGCTTTCGGCTTCCATCGCGGCATGCAATTCCTCGTACGCCTCGATTGGTTCCATGTTCTGATCGACGAACGCCCTGCCGACCACCTACGCTGGCGTCACGCTCGCAGATCCATGCAAACGCCCACTGCTGGCCAACCTCGATCGCCTCGTCTTCAGTGTCGAACCAGGCGAGATGACGCTCGATGTGCATTTCACTGTCAACATCTTCGTCGGGCGATATGCGGACCAGCCGCGCATGTGCGAAAAATTTCCCAAGGGAAAAATCCGGGGTCGAGTCAATGATCCACCCACGGTATCCGCACTTCATGATTACCTCCGATACTCAGGCTAATCGGGATTGGAAAGGCAAAGCATAGATGCATCCGGTCGTAATCGCTAAACCTCCTTGCTGGGCAGAAGTACGCATGGCACCCGCGCCTCGTCAACTGGACAGACTTCATCTCGGACTTCAGATACTGTTATAGACCTTCGGCGACCCGGCGGCGATTTCAACTAGTCGAGACAGGCAAGACCCGGTCATCAACAGACTTTCGAGGACTTGTGGCAGACGGCCGCAAGCTCTGCGTATAGCGAACGTTCACGCTATGGCAAAGGGTAGAGCAGGGGTTAGCGATGGGTTAGCGAGGCTGCTGGCCAAAAAGATCATCGACGATTTTTCGCGCAGCGCTGTAACCGCCCATCACGGCGTCGGCCTCCGTGGCGAACGGCCGACCGCTGGCCTCACCGAAACGCAACGGAGAAAATACGGCGACGGCCGTGCCTGACTGAAAAATCGTGACTATAGCCACGAAGCCCCGTTGTTTGGCGGGACCGGCTTTTTGCTGCCAGCGAAAGTCGGATTCGACTGCCACGGTAAGGGTGAACCCGTGATATTCATAGGTACGATTCATGGCCCACCCTCAATTGTGATGTCGGCACTCTTGGGCGCCTGGCATGGCTTCCAGCCGTGAACAGATGGCCGTGAATTCGCTGCTCGTCGCACGCGACAATCCGATCTGTACTTCGTCGAGCGCAGGGTCATCTTCCGACTGCTGGACGATGAACTGTTTGACCCTGACGTTACCGGAGCCCAGGGCGGTGTTGACGCTGTCGAGCGTTACAGTGCCGTGCTCCGCAACCATGCATGGACGCCCCCGGTTTGCCAAGCTTTCTTTTCATGACGGCTTGAAGGAAATGATTGCAGCCATGCATCCGGACTTTGATGTCAGGCGCATGCCTGCCTGTCCCTGATGGAATCCGCTGGTCGAGTCCCAATCAGTTGGGCGCACTGGAATCGTGCGTTGGTTGCGTCGGGTTTGATCGACCACGGTCTGACCTGTCTTGCCATCACTGCTTGATCGCCTGAGCAATCGGTGGTTTGAATCTCCCTTGCTTGATTGCTGTTTTCGGATTCGGGCGGCCGGTTCGGCTACGCGGCCGCCTTGACGGTCGTGTAGTCGGGTCGGAACTCGCGGTCGCGGGCAAGCATTGCCCAGACGATGCGCGCATTCTTGTTGGCCAGCGCAACGGCAGCCACATTGGGATTTCGCCGCGCCAGGAGGGCTCCCAGCCAGCCGTCGACCTTATCCTTCTTGCGCCGGAAGGCGCAAATCACTGAGCGCGCGCCGTGGATCAGCAGCGTACGCAGGTACGTGTCGCCTCGCTTGCTGATGCCCAGCAACACGTTCTTGCCGCCACTGGAGTTCTGCCGCGGCACAAGGCCTATCCATGCCGCCAATTGACGTGCGTTGTCGAAGTTCTTCGCATCGCTCACCAGCGCGATTGCTTCGTATCCGTCAGCGCATCCCGTCTTGAGCGCACGTACGCGCGGTGCGAACGCGTAGCCATCGTAACGACGGAGCGATGCGATGGAGAACACCACGGGAGAGACTGTATCGACGGGCTCGCGTCGATGCGCGAACGCATGACCTCATCGCACCACTGATCGAGAATTTGCCCGCCCAGGCAGGTGACTCGTAGTCCCAGAACTGCTGGAAGTATTTCTTGAAGAGATAGGCCCGCACGCTTTTGAGCGACCCGCTCAAGAAATTCGCTCGCACAGTTCGCAATCACCGGGAACTCCTGCGCAACTATTTCCGGGCACGAAAGGAGTTTCTCCAGTGGCATCGTTGAAGGACTGAACAACAAGGCCAAAGTCACCATGAGAAAAGCATACGGGTGAAGTTGACCCGCAAAAACGGACATCTATCCTTTGGAGAAGGAGGTGCCGATTATGGCCAAGCATCGTACCCCGTACCCGGCGGAATTTCGGGCGCAAATGGTCGGGCTGGTGAAGGCCGGACGCAGGCCGGAGGAACTGGAAAAGGAGTTCGAGCCGACTGCACAGACCATCTACAACTGGGTGGCGCAGGCTGATCGCGACACAGGTGTGCGGCATGACGGTCTGACCACAGCCGAACGCCAGGAGCTCACACGGTTGCGTCGCGAAGTCCGGCAACTGAAGATGGAACGCGACATACTCTCTCACGCGGCAGCCTGGTTCGCGAGGGAGACGGGATCCATTCCACCGAAGGGCGGTACGGATTCATGAAAGCGAACCGGGCCCGCTGGCCCATCGCGATGATGGCACGGCTGCTCGGCGTCTCGACGAGCGGCTATTACACATGGCTGGTGCGGGAGCCCGCGATGCGCACGCGTAGCGATGCGCAACTGCTCGCGCATATCCGCACGCTCCATGCAAGCTCGCGCGGCACGTATGGGGCACCGCGTATTCATGCGCAGCTTGCGCGCGAAGGCATACACGTGGGGCGCAAGCGGGTGGCGCGCCTCATGCGTATGGCGGGTCTGTGCGGGGCAAGCCGGCGGCGCTGGCCGCGCACCACACGGCCACGCGCAGGCGCCCGGCGTGCGCCTGATCTGGTGCGCCGGCACTTCAGTGCCGAGGCGACAAACGTGCTGTGGGTCGCAGACGCGACCTATGTACCCACGGGTGAAGGATTCCTCTATCTGGCGGTTGTGCTGGATGTATTCAGCCGTCGCGTCGTCGGCTGGGCGATGTCCAGCCATCTGTACACCGAACTGATGTTGCGGGCGTTTGACATGGCGTTGCAGCAGCGACGCCATGACGGTGTGATTCTACATTCCGATCAAGGCTGTCGGCTCGCGGGAAGATTTTCAGTCTGCGGGGGCAACAATCACCGGCCAACGATTGCCCGATCAATTCGCTGAATTCGTTTTCCTGATCAACGCGTTAGATCACTTTTGGCGAAAATTTTACGAATCCCGGCCGACCCTCTGGTTCGCGACGGCAATCTGATTACGGGCGGTGGCGTGACGGCGGGCATCGACTTCGGCTTGACCGTGGCTGCCGAACTGGCGGGCGTCGAAGAGGCGCAGGCGATTCAGCTCGAACTCGAATATGCGCCGGCGCCGCCGTTCGACGCGGGCGATCCGGCGCTGGCGCCGCAAGCGGTGGTGGAACTGGTCCGGCAACGGTCGGCTGAAGGCCTGGCCGCGCGGCGCCGGATAGTGATGGAAATCGCGCAGAGATAGGCTACCTAATCGCGAGCCTTGCATACGGTTGGTGCGGGCCTTCCATTAAACTGTATGGCTCTACCCCTTGTCCGCCAGCCGGATCGATGCGATGAAGTCCTGCAAATTTGCCCGGGAGCCCTTCCGATGCGCGTAGGCAAGCCCGTCAAGGCCCTGCCGCAGCCGTCATGCGACTACTGCGGCAACCGCGCATTGCTCGCGCGTTACGGCGACGAGTCGTACCCGTATCGCAGCGATCAAGGGCTGCGGTGGATCTGCACTTCGTGTCAGGCGTGGATCGGCGTTTATTCGCGCAGCAAGCACAACCTGCGGCTCGGCCGCCTTGCCGACGCAACGTTGCGCGAGGCGAAGAGCAAGCTGCACGATGCGCTTGAACCGCTCGTTGCCGGGAAGCTGCGCCGCGATGGCGTCAACGCGTTCGAAGCCCGCGCGAAGGCGACCCGGTGGGTTGCAACCGAGCTTGGCTTCGATTCTGTTCCAGCGAGCATTCACGCGTTCACGCCCGAGCAGTGCGAGCAGGCGTTGCGTTATGTCGAGGCTTTTATCGAGGCTCGGCGTGCGCGATAGCTAGCGCGATGTCCCCCAGCCGATCAGTTCGTTCCGTTCCTTCCAATATCCGCGCCATTCCAGCTTTCCCGCGGCTTTCCACCGCCACCAAAAAGTGCCATTGAATCTACTTTTTGTGTAGGGACGCCTGTCCCGTCCTCCCCTATTCTTACGCCATCGAGACGACACGTCCTAAGCTGCGACCCGTATCCCGCAGCCCGCGACGAATAATCCACAGGAGAGGATGTTGACCAAGAAAGTCCCGCTCAAGATCGCGATCGCTGAGCATCCGCACACGTCGGCCATTCGTAACGGGTCCATCCCTATCGAAGGCGTCGACGCCGACTTCGTCACCGCGAAGCCGCAAATCGGCGCGTTCCGCCGCATGGTGCGCGACGTCGAATTCGACGTTTGCGAACTCGCACCGACCACCTACATCATCGCGCGTGCTTATGGCGCGCCGTTCGTCGGCTTGCCGATCTTCGTCGTGCGGCGTTTTCATCACGGCGGTCTGCTGGTGCGTCCCGACGCGGGCATCAACACGCCGAAGGACCTGGAAGGCAAAAAGGTCGGCGTGCGCGCCTATTCGGTCACGACCGGCGTGTGGACACGTCAGGTGCTCATCGATGAGTTCGGTCTCGACTCGTCGAAGGTGACGTGGGTCGTCGACGACGAAGAGCACGTGACGCAATTGAAGCTGCCGTCGAACGTCGTGCATGCGCCGCAAGGCAGCTCGCTCGCGCAGATGATGGCGTCGGGCGAACTGTCGGCCGGATTTGCCGCAGCCGCCGGTATCGGCCGCACCGGCGCGCCGACGGGTGGCTGGCAGGAAGTCGAGGCCGATTACCCGGATCTGCTGCCGAACGCGACCGAACTCGAAACCGAGTACTACGCGCGCACCGGCGTGTATCCGATGCACGGCACGATCGTCGTCAAGGACTCGGTGCTCGCTGCGCATCCGTGGATTGCGAAATCGCTGTTCGATGCCTTCGCGCAGGCGAAAAAAGAATGGCTCGAGCGTCTCGATGCGGGTGAGGCGACGAGCGCAAGCGACAAGAAGTATCTCGAACTGCGCAAGATCGTCGGTCACGATCCGCTGCCGTACGGTCTGCAGGAAAACCTGCAGACGATCGAAACCCTCGAAGCGACCGCGTTCAAGCAGGGTCTCACGCCGCGCCGCATATCGATCGACGAGCTGGGGGCGGTATGCCGTTGGGCTCGCCAAAGCATAAGCCTGCGCTTGGGAGCGACGTGCACGGATAGTCGCCCGCGAGGCAATCATCAGAACCGTCTTCGCACTTGAAAAGTATTGGGTTGGATATACAATACGGTTTATGTATATCTACCGGAGATAATGATGCAAGTCGCTAAATGGGGCAACAGCCTTGCCGTCCGGCTGCCCGCGAGCGTCGTCGATGCACTGGGTTTGAAGGAGGGCGACGACATTGAGATCTATGCCGAACAATCCGGCGCGTTCTCGGTCAGCAAAAGGCCGACCGTCGCTGAGCGGATCGAGCGCCTGCGCAAGTACCGCGGACGACTGCCTGCCGACTTCAAGTTCGATCGGGAATCGCTCAGCGAAAGGGGAAACGCTGAATGACGGTTGAGGCACCCGCGCGATTTGCCGTCGATAGCAATGTGATTGCCTATCTGTTCTCCAGCGACGCCGCGAAGGCTGACCGGGCCGAGGCGCTGGTGGTGCAGGGAACTCCGATGCCCGTCATCAGCACGCAGGTAATGAACGAGATTACGCTCGTCATGAGCCGGAAAATGGGGCTCTCGTGGCCGGAAATCAACGTTCTCCTGGGCGATGTGGAGGAGTTCTGCGAGATCGTGCCACTGACGCTTGAAGTCCACAAGGAAGCACGCCGTATCGCCGAACACTACGGATTCAGGTTCTACGATTCGTGCATCATCGCCTTCGCTTTGCTTGAAGATTGCGAAGTACTCTACAGCGAAGATATGCAACACGGCCAGGTCATCTTCGACCGGCTGACGGTGGTCAATCCGTTCCGATCACCCAGTTGACCGCCGTCTAATTCGTCATCGGGCGTTGCACGGTTTGTAGCGGCGACGCTTTTTCCATCCGGCGCGGCGAACTGCTGCGCCAGGAAACGGTCGACCGTCCATATCCACGCGCCGCTGTTCAGCTCGCAGAATTCCTTGCGCGAGCCGGTGAAGCGATTCGGCTCGCTCGTACCGACGCATGAACGTGGCGGCCACGACCGCAAAAATGAGACCGCCTGCCCTCCGCTTGAGCACTGACTTGACATAATGTAATTGGCGAATTTTCATTAGTAAAACTAAGTAGCGTGCGGTATATAAAATCCACTTGCAGACCGGAGAAGCGTCGTGAGGATCTGCTTAGGTGGGTGAGCTGTAAGACCGCAGGTTGTTGCACAACGATAGCGCTGATCCTGGAGAGTGCCGAATGACGTGCCTGGTGGATGACGTGCCTAGTGCATGTCATGCATGTGCGCGATGCCGAGTTCACCGGCGAGCTGGGCGAGTCGTTTGTCCAAGGTCCAAAGTGACGCACCGGGAGTCATCAAAGTTGACGCAAGCAGCGTAAGGTCGCTGCTGCCGCAGCCTCGACCATAAAATTGTCTTGCCTCGATCAACTCCATCACCTCGGTCCATGTCGCGTGCGTCGCATGTTGCAGCAGCCCGATGTCGTGGAGCGTACGTGCGCGGGGTGCAGGCGGAGTGCCGCAGGCGAGTTCAACAAGCACGACTGGATGTGTGAGCGCCTGATCGCTGGTGATCAGCTGGGTAAGTCTCATATTCGCGCGACGGAAATGATCAACCCACACAGATGTATCGATGAGGACGCTCATTGAGCCGCAGGCTCCGAGCGGCGCCGCGGGATGTCGGGCATACCGGGCTCGGTGCCACCCAGGGACGCCAGACGCTTACCAGCCTGAACGCGAACAAACGTCTGCATCGCCACCCGAAACAGGTCGGCCTTATCCATGTCAGGGTCGGCGAGCTCAAGAGCGCGCTCGTAAAGGTTGTCGTCGATCGTAACAGTGGTTCGCATTTTGATGACTCCCGGTTGATGCTGAATCGCATCAATTATAGCATCAAATATTTAACGCTTCTGAAGCAGGCCGCACGGAGTGTCGAGGGGACTGGACTGTGTCGGAGGACTATTCCGCCATGGCACCCCGTTATACCTATTGCCGTGAGCCTGTCCCAGCATGGGGCGACAGAGCAGCGAAGAAGGACGGCGCTATGCCTCTCGAACGTTGGCGCCTTCGGACCGTGATTCATGGCTGTAGCTGGCGCTAGCCGGCCATCCACGGCCGTTTGCGCGCCCCTGTCAAGTGGACATTCGAACGTCGGCTTCGCTCAGGTAACCGACCTTCCTCGAAAATTATGTTCGATGCGTCCCTCGCTTTTTACCAACTTTCGCAACAGCGCTTTCAGAAACCCATAACGGAAGCGTAAAACCCGTGATCGTTCCGGTAATTTGCGGCCAGGACTGCTGAGGTGCGTTCAACAATTAGGGATGGATTCATTTCGTATACCGGTTGGCCGTAAACCGGGCATGTGCGTCGTTGCACCGTCAAGCCGCGTGGGTCAAGCCCGCGCTGAGGACATGAAGATGACGCGCTCACCTACCGTTCTGTAGCTGACCCGACCATATCAACGAAACTGACGATCAAGCTTCCCGTGGCGTTCGCAGCCTCGCTATTTCCGATGATCGCCGGTGCGATGTACGGACTTCATTCGCAGGATCAGTCGATTACGGCATACCACACCGTTGTCCGCGATAACGTCGCCAACGAACGGGTAGTCACCAGCATACTGGTGACATTCAAGATGCAGGTTCAGGAGTGGAAGGACATTTTGCTGCGCGGGAAGAACCCCGCGAAGCTCACGAGCGGATGGGCGGCTTTCGAGCAGCAGGAGCGTTCCGTCCACGAGCAGACCGCCATGCTGCTGGCGAAACTGGGCGACGGCAGGAGCCGTAAGTTGATGGAGCAGTTCGCCACTGCACATTCGATCATGGGTGCGGGTTACAGAAAGGGGCTTGAAGCCTTCAAGGCGGCAGGTTTCGATACCTCCGTGGGGCGCAGTATGCGTGCCGGTGTTCTGCGTCGGACTGTCGCCAGTCGATGCTGGCGGACGTCGCTTGAGCGAGGCGCTTCAGGAAGCGGTGGGGGCGCAGCGATGTCCCCGCAGGCGGCGATTATCCCGCGCAGGAGTTCGATGGCATTGTCAGCGTCGGCGCGGGGGCGGTTTTCATCTTGATGTGCTAAAAGCCGCATCGCTACAACGGAATGCATCTGGTGAAGCGCCAGGCGCAAATGCGAAAAAGCAGTTGTCGCTGGATCTGAACGGGGCGGGCTGATTTCGAAGCCAACGACGGCATGGTTGGCACAAGCAAGGGAGGTGTCTTATGCGACAGCGGAAGCTTGCATGATCGCCAATGGACAGATGAAGTGTGCTCGCGGAACCCATCTGTCCACCGCCGATCAATTTTACGACCTCGCAATATAAGCAGTACTGTGCATATCGAGCTCGTTCACCCCGCATTCCTCACTGCGACAAAACCCTTTCGAATGCCGGGCAGGCCCGACGGCGCGCCCCCAGGCAGTGGACCGCGCGGGCGGCGGATCGCGGGAGATCCGTCACAGCGTTCCGGGTGGCTCCGTGGGCACACCCGAAGCGTCGGCATGCGCGTCTTCATCGTCGATCTCGGCACGCGCCTGTTCCCAGTATTCCTCAGGTGTCCCCTTGGGCTCGGTCGCCTTTTCCCACAAACGGTAAGCCCTGGTCCTGATGCGTTCTTCCACCGACATGTATTCCATGTTCATGCTCCTCACGAGACCAGAAAAAAGACCTGCTCCGGGTTTGCGGAACTTGCCGTTTGAAACGGATTGCGCGGCGGCAACATGGAGTGCAGCAAGCGCTGTTCCTTGCTGGGGCCGACCGCCGGCACAGGTCGTCCGTCTTCGCGCGCGGTACGAATTTTTCCTCCGCCACTGCCCTTGCCCTTGCCGACAGAAGGTGAAAAGCCATGATCCAACGAACGATCTCCGATGGCGTCGGGCCGCGCATCGCGCGGAACAATTTTTGCAGCACGCCTTCGTATCTGAGGCTCACCCAAGCCCCCATTCATGCGCGAACACGTAGGTCATCGGAGCGCCTGGGCCTGAGCGCAACGAACACCGCGCCGGAACGCCCCTCTTAATCCTCGGCGCACTCGGCGTGGTGCTCGGCGACATCGGCACCAGCCCGATCTATGCGCTGCGGCAAGGCGTGCTCGATGTCGGCGCGCCGACTGAGCAAATCGTCATGCGTAGAACGCGTTAAAGCCGTCAACGTTGAGACAATAAAAATGTCAATTCGCTGTACCACATTGAGCGACTTCGCAGCCCACGGCGTGCGTGCTGAAGCAGCGCCGGCTGGCGAATCAGACGTTGCCGTCTTCCTCGCCAGCCTCTCTTCGGCATGGAAGGAAGGTGAGGCACGTCCAACGCACCGAAAGCAACCTAAGGCAAAGCACTGGTGGAGAAGTCGGGTGGATCCGTTCGCCGACGTGGCCGCTAATCGAAGGACGGTTGAATCCGCCCTCTATGCCGGCCAACGTATTGATGGATCGGTTGGCCGAGATGTTTCCGCAGGCGTACGCAAGTCAGGCACAACTACGAACGCTGCAGCGCCGGGGCAAGGCATGGCGAGCAGAGCGCGTAAAAGAACTGATTCTGGGCGGCCTGCGAAAGTCCGCTGATGCGCCAGCCGAAGTGTAGTTGCGGAGACGTCGAAAGTCGCCGGGGGCCGGGCGCTCCGCGCCCGGCAAACCACGAAAGAAGAGAAGAAAGAAAGCGAAACGACAACAATCCGTCCGGGTAACATTCCTTCATGAGGCAACACGACCGGACGTAGTCATTGTCGCCGCCCACAAGGGTTTGCCGCGTTGAGACGACGAGGCAGGGACGCCCGCGGCGACCCGCTCGTATCAGGTGGTCGAATTTGAACGCGCTTATTGAGGCGCTTTACTCAGCGCTTTCCAAACGACTTTTGCGGCGGTCTGAAATGCGCCCAGATCAGGCGCGTTATCTCCAGCTCGACGGATAAAAACGACCAGGCCCTGCAAGTGCGAGACGAGCAAAGCACCTCGGAGCGCGCATTCCCCAGACGTCAGCGCCGGGTTTATTTTCGCAACAAGACTCGCAAAGATTTCCTGGAATTCTCCCGTGATTTCCGCCGTCAAATCGCGCGCAAACTCCTCATGCTCGGCCAAACTCCACGATTCGAGGGCGAAGGCGCTCGTGCTGGTGCCAGGCCGCGTCAGTGCAGCAAACGCCTCGTCGACGATCGCATCGAGGCGGGCTTCCGGCGATCGAAGCTTATCCCTGGCGAGCGTTCGATAAAGCTCAAGGTAGCGGTTGGCCATCGCTCTCAACGTGGCTCGCAACAGGTCTTCCCGGGTACCGAAATAGTGCTGCAAGGTGCTCAGGCGAATACCCGCATCGCTCGCCACACGGCGTTGTGTGAACCCTGCGTTACCTTCGGTAGCGAAAACGCTGATCGCGACCTCGAGGATCTCCGGCACGCGCGTTGTTCTGTTGCCTCGCCGCCGGGGCTCGCCTGGCGCGCTCGAGCCTAGCATTTCCGCCGATGTGATCGTCATTTCTTTCATCTGCGCCCAACTCCTCAGTGACGGGTTATCTCCGCAGGACAGTTCCTTCCGGCCGCCGAAATGGTGCGCCTGACTCGGCTCGCGCCTGGCTCAAGAGGGGATTCGTCAGTCAGTGTCGCCGGGCCGCCGCAAAGCGGAAGCAGCCGTCCCTTCCTGTCATTCGACCTATGTATGGTAGGTCAAGAAACCAATTAAGCACAGTTAACATACTGCCCAACACCGGCTTAACGACCAATTGCTTGGGCTTGACCCACCGAGCAGTTGCTAAATCCTCGTACTTATTGGTATTTCTCCCCTCGTTACTGGTCTTGATTATTGGTCTAACGACCACTAGTATTTGGTCATAAGACCTATTTCAGCAGCTCAGGTTGCTGAATGCGTCGAGGCGGCTGCCGTAGTCAAGGAGAAGCTGACGTGTTGATGTCCTACCCCCTGCGCGAGTTGCAAACTGCGATCTGGGCGCCGTTCCTTCCCTGGCTGCAGGCCACCGGCAGCTTCCTTGCAGGTTCCGGCAACGCCGCTTCCGCGCTGCCCACCAGTCAGCTCGTGGCCGGCTGCGAGCTGTTGGCGCGGCTCTGCAAGCGCTACCCGAAACCGGAATTCGGCCTGACCGACGCCGTCGTCGAGGGTCAGCAGGTCGCGGTGACTGAAACTGTCGTGCTGGACCAGCCGTTCTGCCGGCTGCTGCATTTCGAGCGCGCCACGCCCCACAGGCATCCCGTCGCGCTGGTCGTCGCGCCCCTGTCGGGCCATCACGCGACGCTGCTGCGTGACACCGTGGCGGCGATGCTGCAGGATTTCGACGTCTACATCACCGACTGGTGCGATGCCCGCACGGTTCCGCTCGCCGAGGGCGCCTTTCACCTGGACGACTACGTCGCGTATCTGCGCGAATTTCTGCGTTTCCTGGGACCGGACGTTCATGTTGTATCGGTCTGCCAGTCGACCGTGCCGGTGCTCGCCGCTATTTCGCTGATGGCGGCCCATGGCGAGACGACGCCCAGAAGCATGACGCTGATCGGCGGCCCGATCGACGCGCGTCGCGGCCCGACGACCGTCAACGAATTCGCCGTCAGCAAACCGCTCGACTGGTTCGCACACGAACTGATCGAGACCGTGCCGGGTAACTATCCCGGTGCCGGCCGCCAGGTGTATCCCGGCTTCCTGCAGCACGCGGCCTTCGTGGCGATGAATCCCGAGCGCCACCTGGATTCGCACGTGCGCTACTACTGCGACGTGGCAGCCGGCAACAGCGAAGCCGCCGACGCGCATCGCCGCTTCTACGACGAGTACAACGCCGTGCTCGACATGGCGGCCGAATACTATCTGGAAACGGTTCGGGTGGTCTTTCAGGAGTTCTGCCTGGCGCGCGGCACCTGGCAGGTGCGCGGCGAACACGTCCGCCCGGGCGCCATCAAGGCCACTGCACTGATCACCGTCGAAGGTGAGCGGGACGACATCTGCGGGCGGGGCCAGACCCACGCGGCTCACGATCTGTGCACGGGACTCGACGCGTTGCTCAAACACCGGGTGACGGCCCGCGGCTGCGGCCACTACGGGATTTTCTCGGGCCATGCCTGGCGCACCGCGATCTATCCGCAACTTCGTGACCTGATCTATCAGCACGAATCGCACGTCAGCAACGAATCAGCGGCCGACTTGCACACCGGTTTCCTCGAGGACGTGGCGGCCTGACGGCGCACGGCAAGGGGCGCGCCCGATCAACGGCCATGGGGTTGAAGGAGCAGCAGATGAACACCGATCAGAAGTCCTTGCGATGGTTGATCGACAAATGGCTGGCGCCCACGCCGGCCATGCCGGTCCGCCTGACCCGATACGGTCGTGCAAACTCGAGCCACAGACGCTGCGTGCGCGTGGAGTCGTTGCGAACGACCGGCTCGCTGGCCATTTTCTTCTTCCGGCACGATGACGGATCGTGGCGCGTGTTCCCGCCCGCGTCCAGGCGGCCAGTGATGCATGCCTACCCATGAACTGGATAGACAGACCTGGCACGTCAGCACGGGAAGTCTGGCCGGCCTGGTCGGCCGTGTGATAACGCGGCGGGCTCGCATTTTTAGTACAAGCCGCGGTTTCGCGTTACGGACGTCTGGAATCGCCCGGTCTTAAATGCTGCCTGGTGCTCGCCATATTTGCGGATGGCGAGCGCCAAGGAGATACCTGCCTCGGAGGGGACTGCGATGAAACGGCGTGCGGGAGGTGTTGGAGTAGTGGGGGGCGGTGGCCGTTGTGAGGGTCCTGGCAGTACGACGAACCTGGGACCTGTCCAATGAGCAGGTATTCGAAGCGCACTGCGCTTATCACGCGTGGAACTGCATGTCTATCGTCCCGTTCCCGGCTGGGCACTTTCCTATGTTCCCAGGAGTTCATCGAGACTAGTAGAGATCGTGGGCCGGATCCTGCTGGCAAGGCAATGCCGGCATCAGGTCGGACCGATTTCTGTTTGAGGAACCCGGTCTTGCTGGATGCTGGGAGGTCCGCGATGCGTGCTTACCGGCTTGCGGCGTGAGCGACGGGTCGATAGTCGAGCGATCTGAGGAGAACGGAATGAACATCCTGGAACTGGCGGGGAATGCCGGAATGCTAGTCGTACTTGATGGCAGGATCGGTTGCACCGACTACCGAAGCGTCCATGGAACCCTGGATGCGTTTCAGCGTTTTGTTCATGCGTTGGAGTCCGCATTGATGAATGGTGAGGAATCCGATTGGTCTCGGTGTCGGGGAGGCCTGTGCGCGGAATCTTCGTCATCCTGAAAACATGATGCCGGAGCGCCACCAGGGAGGCCCTCACGCTGACCTGGAATGCGCATATGAGCGCTGGCCATGAAACCGGAGCGGGTGCAGGACATGCTAATTCCGGATCGTGAGCAAGCTCGATTGAGTGGAGCGACTGATGAAGGTTTCCGCAATCTACGCATGGGTAACGGTGCTTACTGCTATCGCCGCGGGGCTCGCTTCGGGCTCGTCCTACGCCTACGCGCTCGATCCGCAACTCGACTGTAGATCGAACGCACACGCGTTCATCGCCCCGCTGCTAAAGAGCCAGTATATCGATCCGAATCCGATGCGCGTCGAAGCAAACTCGGTCAACGCATTTCGACCGGCGCACGGCAGCAAGTTGACGGCATTTGGCTTTCCCGTCTACGCCGTCCTAGGGTATGAACACGACGATGCACTGTTCAAACGCGGAGATGGCCGGCCCGTCCCGGACTCAGCCTATGGGGTGGTAGTAATCGGCCCCACCGAGTCAGTAGAAGCGCACGCGCGCAAGACCGGCAGCGGCGCTGTCATTCATCAGGTTGTCCCCCTCTTGCTAACGGCCATTTTCTGCAGCGGACCGTGACGCGCCCAGCGATGCCGTCATGCATGCAGTGGGATGGCGTTGTTACATGAGTGTTTGCGTCGCCGTAGTGCAATCAATGGGCCTTCCGGCGTGGTCGACTTGACGTGGGCCGCATGAGTTCTGCAGATAACGTATGGCATCCTAATTAATGTTCACGGTTGGCGGCTTCGACAATTGTCCGCCGCTGCCAGGCGGTGAGTCGCGCCTCAAGTTCGTTTCGATGGCACGATGCGTTCATCCGGTGTCTGGGTAATGCGAAGTGCTGACGGAACGGTCCGACCGCAACGCCTGCGTGCGCTGCGATGCGGAATCCTTTCATGCGTGTGATACAGGGATTCTGCTTTCTTCATCCAGACATCTTACCCGAGCGCCTTCTCAACCTGACAGCGCCGTCTCGGCCGCGCGCAACCGGGCCGCTGACGCAGAAGCCGGTGACTGCTTCGCTTGTCGAAAATTCGAGGAATGCCGCGAAAGTGGCAGGGACGTACGGCCTGTCATCGAGCTAAAGCCAACACTCGCGTAATCGCAACGTGCAAGTAATATGGATTACCAATTACATGGCAGTCAAATGCCGCAGCCCCGCGCAGGAATGACTCAACACTGCCGACGAGGCCGCGGCCACGCTAACCGGCAAGAATTGCATCGGCTAAGTTTTGCAACGAGATACGGCTAAATAGCCTGGTTTCGCGATGCTTTTTTTCACTCGTCCCCATCGTTCACGCAACTAATCTTGTAGCTAAATTTCAAGGCGCGATCAAATTTGAAGTGCAACACCTTGCTCGTGTAAGGTGTGCCAATGCAAAAAAGAAGTTACCAACAACTGCAGCCTGAAGAACGCATGGCGATTGCAAGCATGAAGCAGCAGGGTTCGAGTGTTCGGGCCATGGCCCGAACACTCGGCCGCGCAGCATCAACCGTGAGCCGCGAGCTGACCAGAAACGCGTGTTCTGCCGTGGGCTATGCGTCTGCACCGGCGCAGGCGCTCAGCACGAGCCGACGTGAGGCTGCGCGCCCGTGTCCCAAGCTGCGCCCTCAAAGCGTGTCGTGGCGCGTGGTACTCACCCTGCTGGAATGGAAGTGGTCGCCCCAGCAGATCTCAGGTACCCTCAAGCGCATGTGGCCCAACGATCCGACCCAGCACGTCTCCCACGAGACCATCTACACAGCCATCTATGCCCAGCCACGCGGTGAGCTGCGCCGCCAGCTTATCGCCTGTCTGCGCCACGGCCACAGCACGCGTATGTCACGCAAGCGGGGCACTGACCGGCGCGGCCAGATCCCCGACATGGTGAGCATCCATGTGCGCCCGCCTGAGGTCGACGACCGGGTGATGCCAGGCCATTGGGAAGGCGACTTCATCAAGGGCGCTGGCAACCAGTCTTCCGTCGGCGTGCTGGTTGAGCGCACCAGTCGCCTGGTGCTGTTGGCGAAGATGGAAGACGCCACCGCCGCCTCGGCACTGGCGGGCTTCACTGCCAAGCTGAATTCGATCGCCGCCCCTCTGCGCCAGAGCTTCACTTACGACCAGGGCAAGGAAATGACCCGCCATCAGGAACTCAGCGCCGCCACCGGCGTGCGCGTGTACTTCTGCGATCCGCACAGCCCCTGGCAACGCGGCACCTGTGAGAACACCAACGGGCTGCTGCGTCAGTACTTGCCAAAAGGCACCGACCTCTCGATCTACAGCCAGGACGACCTCGATGCCGTCGCCGACAGCCTCAACAGCCGACCGCGTGCTACGCATGCATTTCATTCGCCATTCGAGGTGTTCGAACGTATGCTCGCAACCGCTTCGATAACTTCAGCTTCCGTTCATTAACCCGCTGTTGCGCTTCACCTTTGAAACCGCCCAACTAAAGTTGTAACGCCCCGCGTGTCTTGCTACCACGTGTGCGCTTTTTCCTGCGTATGCGCCTGAGCAGGTCACTCGGCTTCCGTGCCATGACCGCTTTGGGCGCCCGGGCCGGCCATTGCGTTGCAACTTTGGTTGGAATCGCACATGGCATTACAACTTTAGTTGACGGCGTCGTCCCGGGACCGGGAACGGAGAGCACCGATGCCACAGGGGACCGGGGATAAAGGGCTTTGTCGCGGTAAGGTTCAAAGAGCGAGCGGAATCGATATGCGAAGTACTGCTTATGTTGCGATCTCGTAGAATTGGTCAGCGGCGGACGGATGGGCTCCGCGAGCACATTTCATCTGTCCTTTGGCGATCATGTGCATAATCTCAATGCCGGCCAGAAGGATCCGGGCACAGCGAAAGGTCTTGAACCCCAGCATGGGCCGCGTTCGTCGCTTGATCGCCCGATGATCCTGCTCGACCAGGTTATTGAGATATTTGGACTGGCGGATCCTGATGGGCGCTTCACGACCAGCATTGATCGCTTCGAGCGCGGCGAGATTGGCGCCGCTTTTGTCGATGGTTACCGTCTCGGGTATATCGTTCTGGGCGATCGATTTCTCAAAGTAACGCCGGGCCGCAGTCTTGTCCCGATGCGTGCGTAGCAGAAAGTCAATGGTGTTGCCGTCCTTGTCGACGGCCCGGTAAAGGGCGGATTCAACCGGTCCCCCTTGACGCGGATGTACGTTTCGTCCATCCGCCAGCTCTTACCCACGGGGCGCTTGCGGCGGCGAAACGCTTTCTCCAGCACCGGCAACACCTTGATGGCCCAGCGGTGCACAGTCGAATGATCGACCGAAACGCCGCGCTCAGCCGTCATGTCTTCAAGGTGCCGTAGGCTCAGCGGATAAGCCACGTACCAGCGCACGCAAGTCAGCATCACGTCGAGCGGATAGTGCAGGCGTTTGAGCACTCGGGCCATCGCCGGATTCATCGTCTTCATCGAGCTTTCAGTCGTCCGTGTCGTTCCGCCCATCATAGCGGACCGCCTTACTGCAACAGAACCGCCTTGGCGTACGCGATGGCGAATTTGAGCGCGGCCTTCTCCGAGGCAAAATAGGCGAGTATGCCGAATGCGCTGCGCTTTCCGGTCGGGCTGGTGACAAACGCGCTTGCCGCATACCCTGGCACCGACATCGAGGGGAGAGGCACGATGACGTGTTCTTTGTGATGGATTGGCTTGGACTCCATGCCGTGCCTCGGGTATATGCGATGTGTCAGTCTGAAACGTCGCAGCGCTTCGTTATGTTCGGAATGTTACGTTCGCGGGCAATCCCGACCGTCAATGAATTGGATTTCTGTTGCTCGGAAACGCCCAGGCCGGACCACAATAATTTCCGCGCCCTCTCGACAGCGGCATCGTGTCCGAATGGGCACAGGCGAGCCATCTTGTCTCTGGACAACATCTGAAGAAACCCGTCTTGCACAGAGGGTGGAAGGGCCATCAGGAACTCCAGCTTAATGGGTGTGAACAGTCGATGGTAATGCGGCTGCGGCATTCCATCAGGGCGAGTGCGGGAAAAAGCTAATGTCTAGCGACTGCCGCCTCACAAAGCTCACTCGTGAGATTGCCGTCTGGGTGAGGTCAGGTCTGTTTTCTCGAGCAGCGCATCGAAGGCTTCCCGCGCGTCCTTCAGTTCCTGCATGGCCGCCGCGAATCTGGCCAATGCCAAGGTCGTTGGTTGCTTACGTGGGTCTCCTGCGTAGTGCGCTTCCAGCCGTAGTGACGCGGCTTGTACTTCTCGCGCGGCGGTCACCACGCGCTCGAGGGCGCGTGCCTCCGCCGAGACCTTTTTCGCTTTCATCGTCGTTGTTTCCTGGGGACCGGGCGCGACCACCGTCCGGACGCTTCGGTTGGCGTTTGGCGTTGCTTCCCTGAGGCTGCCTGCATTGGAAGCACGCAATGCGCCGACTCTAAAAGATGCGTCGGATTTAATCGGTGCGAGACGTCACAGACGGTCGCCGCTGGAGCCGCGTCATCGGTCCGCAAAGTCTGCTGCCGACAATACTATCGGGGCGCCGGTCTTCTTGAGCAGTCTTCTTTCAACGGCTGCCGTTATGCGCTGGTGTCCGTCGGCAAATGCTTTCAATGTGCGCGCCTCGTTAGCACCGGCCGGCAACCAGAAATGCCGTTCGAGCGCGTCGCACGTGATTGAGCAGTGCACCGACTGGTTGCGAAAAGATGCAGCGAAAGCAACCACTTTTCCGTCTGAAGAAACGCAGGGTTCCGCGGTGAGGGTGTCGTCCATAGATGTATAGATTCCTTATTGACTCGAACGCGGGGTAGCCGCCGAGAGCACCCGCTGGCATACCCGGTCAATAATAAATCAGACGGCCCCCGGGGTTGACCGCTGTCGAGTCCTTTCGTTATGCGGAAGCGTCACCGCAGCCCATAGGGTAGCGGGCGCAGTGCAGTCAGGATGGTTCGCAGCGGCGCCTGTCCCGAACGATAGCCCGAGACTTTTTTCCCTTGTAGTTGCATCTGCAACCAACTCGCGACTTCGATGGCGTGCAATAGAAACTCCGAAGTGGCTATCGATGAGGCGAGTTCCGCCTGGATGTGCGAGCCCTCCGCGGGTTTGCCTAACTCATCGCCTGTTCCGGACTGGAGACGGATATTTCAGGCGGGAATGCATCGATGCTTTCCAGCAGTCTCTGCAGTCGTTGTTGCTGGTCCGGTGAAAGTCCCTGCGTCGCAAGTGCCTGAAGCACGCGCCCGCGCCAGTAAGTTCTGGTGAATAGAGACTCCGCTCCTTCCGCGCCCAGCACCTGCTCGAGATGGGCAATCGCGGGGTCGATATTACGGAATGTGTAGGGACTCACGCCCGTCGGGTTTCTGTCAGTGAAGGTCATTGCGTGCGCTCTGATTTACCTGCTTCTGCTTTGCGCCATATGTCCGGAAAAACGGTCGCGCCCAACTTTACTGATATGAAAAATATGAAAAATAGGTCGGGATTTTGAAATCAAGCAATGCGACAAACAGACTGCTGCGATGACCCAATCACACGGCGCTAGCGCCAGCACATACTCCTGGCCCGTGGGTCCCGGGCGGGAACACCTGCCATGTGCCGTCATCGTGCCGGAAGAAAAAAAGCCCAACCGAACCTTCCGGTCGCTGTGCCTCAACGCGCACGTAACGCCTGCGGCTAGAGCCTGTGCGACTGAATCGGGTTACCCGAATCGGCGTCGCCGCAGCTGGTGTCAGCCATTTTTCAACCAGCGAACGCAGGGACCTTTCTGCCGTGTTCATCCGCTCCTCCTTCAGTCTCGTTACCGTCGGCTCGGCGTTGCCCGGTTGCACAAGCCTCGATGTACCTGCGGCCTCGAAGAATGTGGTTGCTTCGCGTGATGGATGCCGGACGAAATCAAACGAAGCTACGGCAGGCGACCTGCGCAACGGCGCTTGAAAATTTCTGGCGCAGGAGACGAGTTCCGCGACCGCGTGCGAGGCGCACCGGGCGCCTCGCACCGCCACAGGCGGCCACCCCGCAAGCAACGCGGGCGGGGTGCTCGCCTGAACGATTTGATAGTAGTGAGCTACGACAAAACGTGACTACTTCTCACTGGTTTCGACCGGTGCTGCAAGCTGTCGAGTCCGCTTGGCCGAGGTCAACGCCGCCGCGCTGATATTGCTCTCCGCAGTCTCTACCGCCTGCTTTGCGGCCTTGCTCGCAGCTTCATACGTCGTGTTCGCCGTCTCGCTTGCCGTGGTGATGAAGGTCTTCCACGCAGCCACGGCGTTTTCGCTTCCCGCCGGCGCGTTCTTCGCGACGCTGTCGACAAATGCCCGTGCATCGTGCTGGAACTGCTTGATTTTTGCTTCGGCGACGGCGGCGAATTCGGCTTGAGTGCTGGAGATAATTTCGTAAACGTGGCGCCAGTATGACTGTGCTTTTTCTATGGCGGGTTGAGCCCGGCCTGCCTGTTGTGCGAAAAACTCCTGCGGCGCTCCGGCCGAAAACGCCTTGACCAGGATTCCCTGATTTTCGGCGAGGCTTGATTTGACTGCTAGCATGTTCAACCCGACCAGCTTTTCGATGGCGTCAAATGATTTGGTCAGGATGCCAAATGTTGTGTCAACACCAGCTTTCTGCGCAGCGACGATTTGTTCCGGGGGAATACTGCTCATCTTTAACTCCATAGAGGATGCGGGACCAGCGTCCCAAGGTTCCGATGCACGGAATCGCGAGCTATCAGCCACCAAAAGCCACAACGTCGAGCAATTGATGCGATGCAGCAAAATCATTCTAGAGCGGCTGGGGCGAATGTCAATGACCTTTCGGCACGCATCAGGCGCGACCTAGGAGGTCGACGCCGAAAGCCTTACTGGCATTGGCGAAGATGAATTTTAAGTAGAAACCCCAGCAGTCAACCGGTACAGGCTTCCCACATATTGGTGTTTACGATGACTTGTGCAGCGCCGCAGAAAATTTGTACAGTCATGCTCGTTCCGACGTTGTGCGGAGTTGTTTCCGCTCGCGCGTTCAGTTGCTGGTCGCGACGCGGTACCTACCCGGTTCGCCAGAAGGCTGGTGCACGGCGTCGTGCTTCAATGGTGGAGGCATCGAGGAAGCTAGAGGGCGAGACCGCAGCGTCCGCACCCGGCGTGAAAGCGTCATCGGCCCCATCGCCTTAACGGCGCCCTGTTTGGGCAAGGGGGACAGTGCTGGCATCGAGCTTCAACGGACGGGTGATTGCCATCGTGAGGGCGGTTCGCCACGTTTCGTAAGCGGAAAAGTCCGGCTCACCGCTTGATGTTGTGTTCGGATTTTCCAGGAACTGCTTTTCGCTTGACGCCGATGTTTGTTGCGGTAAATCGTTGTGCTACCAGACGGGACAGAATTTCGGAGTACTGACAAGGCGATGTAGGGGCGCCACATTGAGTCACGAGGTTGTCATGACGAACCAGTAACGTCACTCGACGCCGCGGACAAACCGGCGCTGAAATCTATAAAGAATAAAGCTGAGAGACCTGAGCGATGAATCGGCATCTACAAAATATTGGCCACCTCGAGCGTAGCGTCGAGGACGACCGCCTCAGGCGCGCGTTGGCCGCACAGCTTGACAGGGCATTCAAACGGGCCCGAATCAGCTCAGCCCACGCAGCGAAGAGGTTAGGCGTGAGTGAAGACGACGTGCAGTATTGGCGCAGCGGTATCACAGTGCCTCCGCTGAACGCCTGTACGCGTCTCGCCGCTGCTCTTGATCTGGATATTCACTGGCTCTGCACCGGGCAGACTCACCTCGTCTAGCGAGCATACTCGCGCGCAGCAAGTCAGGCAGTCCTCCCGTCGGTCGGGATGCCTCTTGCTGCTCCCTTCCTGCTCGGCGTCCCGTCTGCACGAACGCCGCCTGCGGGTAGTCCAGTCCACCAGGATTTACCGTTGAGTCGGGTTGCGCTTTGAAAGCTGGCAAACACAACCTCGCATCCGCTAAGGCGCGGTGCCTCGGGCATTACCAGAGGGAGCTGGCGCGAACTGCCTCGCTAATTTCGAGCACGCTGTGCGCGGAAAGCATGGCGGCAGCGATAAGGGAAACCGTTCTCCTGTTTGAGGCATCTCGCGGACGCGACGACCTGGAGCCGTTCGCGCGCGCACTTCTTGATAGGTTGGGAAAGCGTGGGAAGCCTGAAGCAGTGAAGGTGCTTCTCGACTTCATCGAGCGTGGCCGCTTGCCAGAGGCGCCACCCACTGCGCCCTCCCGCCCCATCTCTGCTCGCAGGCCCCGAAAACGTCCAGAGCTTGCACTCGCGGAACGCCAGGACGCAGAGGGCGGACTGAGCAGAAGAGTGAAAATCTCTGGCCGCGATGCCGCTGGACACGGGAGCGTCGCTCTTCGCACGGGAAAAGCAGTCATACCGAAGCCGCCACGTCGGTGTCCCGAGTGACTTAACGAGGAAAACTATTCTATTCCCTAACCGTAACAGCAACTGAGGGCAGAGCATGTCAAAGCGAATCGCTTACGTAACCGGGGGTATGGGTGGAATTGGTACTGCGATATGTCAGCGGCTTCACAAGGACGGGCTAACTGTCGTGGCCGGATGTGGACCGAACTCGCCGCGACGGGAACGGTGGTTGGCCGAGCAGGCTGAGCTTGGGTTCTCCTTCACGGCTTCAGAGGGCAATGTCAGCGACTGGGAGTCGACAGAGGCCGCTTTCGCGAAAGTGAAGAAAGCGGTCGGTGAGATTGACGTGCTGGTGAATAACGCCGGCATTACGCGGGACGGGACGTTTCGCAAGATGTCCAGGGAGAACTGGAACGATGTCATTGACACGAACCTGACGAGCCTCTTCAACGTGACCAAGCAGGTCATCGAGGGGATGGTCAGCAGGGAGTGGGGGCGAATCATCAATATCTCATCCGTGAATGGTCAGAAAGGACAGTTCGGCCAAACCAACTACGCCACAGCGAAGGCTGGCATTCACGGCTTTACGATGTCGCTCGCGCAGGAGGTAGCGACAAAGGGCATCACGGTGAATACGATCTCACCAGGCTATATCGGAACCGACATGGTTCGGGCGGTGCGCCCCGAAGTGCTGGACGCAATCATTCAGGGCATTCCGGTGCGCCGTCTTGGGGAGGCGTCGGAAATTGCGTCAATTGTCTCGTGGCTTGCCGGCGATGAATCCGGCTTTGCGACCGGTGCTGATTTTTCGCTCAACGGTGGGCTTCATATGGGTTGAGGCCTCTTTGGACGCGTGGTCCGCGCAGGTCGCTAGAGGTCCCGGCCTGCGTTTTTGACAAGGTGACGACGAGATTCAAGCCGCTTTGCGGCACGCACATTGATGGCTCAATACAGGACCAGTCGCGTCACATTAACGACCGATGTGACGCGCAGAAACGGTGTCAGCGTGGTAAGACTCTTCCTCCTGATTCGCTGCGCTGTGAAATACAGCAAACGAAAATGCGGCATTAAACTTTCGTGGAATGAATATGGCAACCGGAACAGTAAAATGGTTTAACGACGCCAAGGGCTTCGGCTTTATCACGCCGGACGACGGCGGAGAAGACCTGTTCGCCCACTTCTCTGAGGTTCAGGGCAGCGGCTTCAAATCATTGCAGGAGAATCAGAAGGTCAGCTTCGAAGTGAAGCAGGGGCCGAAGGGCAAGCAGGCTGCCAACATCAAGCCGCTGTAACAAGCCCGACACTCGTCGCGATGAATGGGCCGTAATGCGGCCGATTTCGCAAAACGTACGGACAACCAACCGGAGACCGGCATGTGCGATGTGCCGCATATCGAACCCTCGTCCTACCAGGGTGATATGACTTCTCGTGTCAATATGATCGGTTCTGTGTTTTCGATGTTTGAATTTCCTGAGGGCGACGTAGCAGTAAATCTCGACGGTGGATCAAGCTGATATCCGCGGATTGGCTACCGCATTACAGATGTCCGCCCAATGAGCCTTCCGCTACCTACCACCGCAATTCGGATGAGATCCGTTGCCTACCCTGGTCGCGGGTTACTCGTGTGCCGGGCTACGCCGCCTTCAGGAAACTCCTGCACGTGTCGTTACGGTGGATGCAGACGCAGGGCATTGCTGTACATCATGGCATCTGTGTCTCGCGCGGTATGGCCAGCGACAAGGAGAGCCGGCAGATGTCCCAGATGAATCCGCTGAGTTCACGGGCAACTGCGACTACGGCCGATATTCTTCTGCTTGCCGCGCGCGACGAGTTTGCGATAGCGTCGGCACAAGCGCACCTGTGCGTCCCAGGCTCGATCTACAATCGGTTTAGGCAGACCTTCGTGACGACGCTGAATATCGGGGCTCACACGCGCAGGGTGGCGATAGCTCCATGCAGCTTCAACTAGCAGCTTTCTTGCATAACTGTTGCCGCTTTTAGTGATGCTGCCCTGACGACGCTTGCCGCCCGATGAGTGCTCGGACGGCGTCACCCCGAGCCACGCCATCAACTGGCGTGGGTGCACGAAGCGTGAGAGATCGCCCAGCTCGGCGAGCATGCCCACTGCCGTGGTGAACTGGACACCGCGCATTGCCTGCAGGCCCAGGACGGCGGGATAGAAGCGCCAGTTGACGACTGCCTCACGCAGCGCGGACTCCAGCCGGTCACATTGGGCGAGCCGGTCTTCGATCGCGCGACGTAGCTCTTCAAACGCAAACTGCTGCCACGCACTGTCGAAGCTGTATGCGCTCAGCCAGCGTCGGTGCGCCGGCCCCCAGTCGGCAGAGCCGGTGTAGCGCACGCCGTGCGACAGCAGAAAGGCTTTTACCCGTTGCCGTGCACGCTTGAGGTCGTCCTTGGCAATCACCCATGCGCGGGCCAGATCCCGGAATGCTTCATCGTCGATGCTGGGGACGTATACGGCCGACAGGTCGCCGGCACGCAGCGATCGGACGAGCTTGACGGCATCACGTCTGTCAGTCTTGATGTGCTCACCTGGCTTGCGGGGAATCAGCGAGGGCGCGCAGACCATGCACTGGAATTCTTTCTGGACAAGCTGCCGGTAAAGCCCATATCCGCACGGACCGGCTTCGTAGACGATGCTGACGCATCGCGCTTTAGATTGCAGTCTCTTGCACAACCGTTCCACGTCGGCCTGTGTAGTACCGATCTTGCCGAGCAGTTCAACCTCGCCCGAACCAATGGCATAGGCGACCGTGATCGAATCCTTATGAACATCAAGACCCACGTAAAGAGTGCTATCGTGCTCCATGCTGGCCTCCGCGTCGGAAATCGCCGGGTGCGGCACGTCCGCACCGTGCGGCTCTGACAGCAATGCTAACCCGCGTTTGATTCCGTTGCGGCAGGCCAGCCTCTGTCCCGCAGGAAGTCATACTGCCTACCCGCAAGACGTTGCGCTTTCTTGCACGCGACGCCCGAAATCCTGGCGCAGCCCTGGTTTACTGGCTGGGGGTGACGGAGCCCTCTGCGGAACCCAGCTTTTTCAACGCCATGCAAACATACGGACCGTTGATGCAGCTGGTTCTACCCGACGAACGTCCAGGCGTCTTCGTGAAACGGGACGCCGTTCAAAAAGTCCAGGATTGTGGAGTTGTAAAGCGACTCGTTTTCATGGACGAGTCATCGCTCGACGTTCGATATGGCGCCCCGTGCCGCGACCTCTTCAACGAGTGAGTGACGCTGGCGTGCCTCTGTTGTCGCGGGAGACGGATAGCGTCCGTGAATAACGGCAACGGAACGCTGATGCGACTTCGCAGCTAGCGGCGCCATTGTTCCAGGCGAGCCTTCGCTGCACGGCTGGACATGACCATCAAGCGCGCAAAGGTTACTTCCAGTCGGGTGGCCAGTTCGCTTGGCGTACTGGAACGCGACGTGACCCTTTGGTGCGCCGGAGTTATCGTTCCGAAGAGTACGGATTGTGCGCGCCTGTCTGACCTTCCCGACGTGGACGTCGCCTGACTATGCGCAGGTCAAGCGTAGACCACAGCATGTCATGACAGTTCTCATCGGACCCGAACTCACAAGTTGTCCGGCTTGTCCCGATTCACCGCCGCGCCGGAACCGCGTGCCGGGCCCCTGCCATTGACCGGCATCACGGTCGAAATGGCATGTTTGTAAACAAGTTGCACGCCTGGGCCAGACTCCAACAGCACTGCAAACTGGTCAAATCCGGCCAGTTGGCCAATCAGTCTGATACCGCTCACGAGGAACACGTTTACGGTGGTCTTGTCCTTTGCGAGCGTCTGCAGAAAATCGTCCTGTACGCATGGAGGTGCGGTCATGTTCTGGGTCAAAGCGATAGGTTCTTTGATTGTACCGGCGATACCTGAAGCCGCGAGCCAGTCCAGAGGAAGTGTGTTACCGCGACTCGAGAGCGTCGATGCATGCCTGCTCAGTATCGTTCGGATGCAGGTGGCGGTATGCGTCAAACAATTGTGAGCACAGGGTTGCCAATGCAGTGAGATTCACAGCCTGGTCTGCATACTCGACCTCGCCTGCGTTAAGGATGTCGTCGAGGACGGGAGCCAGGCGACGCAGTTGCCGGAAAGTGGCGGCGTCAAGTTTCATATTGGAACTCCTCAGCGGGCAGAACTCACCCTAAGCTGACTGCCTCAAGGCGCTGTCCGGCCCCGCAAACTTGCGGGCGTCCCCACCAGTTCAGTTAAGCACCCGCTTCGGCCTGCGACGGACACGAATCTCCGTTGACGGCTCATGTGACTCGCGGTGCTGGACGTCGTGTGGCAAGGCGGCCTCGGTGGTGCCTTCCGTTGCTGCCAATCGCATTGTATTCCGGGTCGCGACCGCCCTCAGCACTGCGCAGGTGCGGGCGCGGTTGACGCCACCCAATGTCCTATCAGCACGTCGTGTCCTGGCTCTCATCGGTTTCCTCCTGCCGCACTGCACACCGAACCTGAGAAACCACTTGAATACTAGACTGCAGGACCTCCAGTAGCAAGGAAACTGACAGCCCGCAGTGTGCGGCTGCGGACACCCGATAACGCTGCTGGCCGAGGCTCTAATTGTGCACTGCACAGTACGAATGAAGTGTTACACGTTGTTAAACCACAGGGAGAGGGTATACGCTTAGGACAATTTCCCTGCGAGACAACCATGGACACGCCCATCCTGCTGGACCGCAACGGATTGCTTGCCGCATGGCATCGTCTTGTCACGACGGCACAACATGCCGCGCGCGACCGGTACGAGTTAACCGGGTTCGGCGAGGTGGTGGCGAATGGTTGCCCGTCGGGGACGCGCCAGCTGACCTTCACAGACATTTACTGTCAGCTGGCCGAACAGATGGGGCACCTTGCCGCCATGGCAGTGCCCGTGGTGACGCCATCGTTTGGTATCAGGGTCCCGGACGTGGTATGGATGGCGCCCGAAAAATGGGAAGGTCTTGACGGTGATACCCCCGTGCCGTTTGTACCCGACCTTTGCGTAGAAGTGCTGCTCGATAGCGACCGGCAGCGCGAGATGAACCGTAGGGTCGCGTCGTACCTGGAAGGCGGCGCGAAGGAGGTGATTGTGGTCAGACAGGATGGGGGACTTGAATTTTGGGGAGCTGAGGGCCGACGCCACGCTTCCGTGTTCGCGATAGCACTCTCGCTCGAGCCCCTCTATTGCCAGGTCAGGGCCGTCGGCAGCCCGGTTTACGATGATTTACACCATCGAATTGCGGAAATGAACTCGACTCGGGATGTCAGACATGACTTGCAGCAGTGGGAGGCAGGCCAACGCTAATGCGCCGCTGCTGAATCGCGCGGGTATTGTCAACTTGTTGAAGGGCGCGCAGGCGAAATCACTCAACGTAAGGATCACCAATTTATGCGGCAATGCGATCCAGCAGCGGATTGCCCGTTACGGTTTCCCACGCCATGAACGCATGCTTGCGGGCCTGCCGTTTCTGTTGCGCGTTCGCGTTGTAGCGGCAGTGCATGAACAGGTTGCATACCTGAGCATGGACCGACGTGAATCGTTGTAGATGGCGCACCGACTTGAAGCGGCGCATCACCTTCTCGCGCACGCGTGTGGGCTGGTGGGAATTCTCCGCCCGGTTGTTCAGTCCTTTGTGTTGCCGATGCTCGACGTTCAGGCCCAGTTCGTTGTTCGCCGCCGCGTAGCTGCGCAGCTTGTCCGTGACGATCACGCGTGGGCAGCCGTGGCGCCTGAGCAGCTTGCGCATCAGCCGTTCGGCCGCCGCCTTGTCGCGGCGGCTCTGCACCAGCACATCGAGCACTGCGCCGTGCTGATCGACAGCCCGCCACAGCCAATGCTTCCTGCCGTGGATCGTCACGACCACCTCATCCAGGTGCCACTTGTCGCCGCGACCCGGCGCTGTCGAACGGATACGCTTCGCGACCGCCAGACCGAACTTCGTCGCCCAGCACCGCACCGTTTCGTACGTAAGCTCGATTCCCCGTGCCGCCAGCATCTCCTCAACCATGCGCAGGCTGAGCGGGAACCGGTAGTACAGCCACACCGCGTAGCTGATGATGTCCGGCGGAAATTGATAGCCCTTGAACGAAATCGGCGCCTCGGCCGACAGCAAAACGGAAACGGAAGCTTTCTTCATGCCCCATTATATTCGTCGACCCCCGCGCCAACTTGACAATACCTGTTGTACACGGTCGTGTGCCCGTCGGCGGCGGAGACGACCCAGTCGGCGTCGATGCGCTCGCCGTCGTCCAGTTGCACACCCACTGCAGTGTCGTCTTCCACGAGAATCTGCTCGACGCTCGAGCCCGTGCGCAACACACCACCGAGCTGCTGCAGGTTCTGCGCGATCGGACCGATCACCGCGTGCGAGCCGCCTATTGGATAGCCGGCGTTGCGGTTGCTGACCCATGCGAGCGCGAAAACTAGCGCAACGACCGCGAGCTGCGCGTTTTCTCCTTCGCCGAAGAAGCCTCGCAGCAACGAGTCGTTGAACCGCTTGCCATAGTCTTCGGAAGTAATGTGCGAGAGGTTTTGAAGAAGAGGCATGTGGCGAAGCAATTGCAGCCCCGTCGTGAGGCGGTCCTGCCAGGCGCTGCTCAACGACGGCAGCGGGCAGTGGCTCAGGCTGCGGACGGCATGCATGAACTGGCGGATCTGTGCTTCGTCCTGCGGTGCGTGCTGCAGCAGCTCCGCTTCGAGGCGCTCGAGATTCGAGTAGATGGACAGACTATTTCCGTCTTCGCTTTCTACACGCATCCATTCTTCCGGGTAGACGAAATGCAGGCGGTCGATATCGAACACTTCGCGCCATAACGCGTGCGTGGGGTCGTGCAAATTCGACCCGAGCAGCCAGTGCAGACAAGCTTCGAACGTATAGGTGCCACGCTGCCAACTGGTGGCGAGTCCGCCGGGACGTTCGTGCTGCTCGAGCACGGTGACGGCGTATCCGCACTTGCGCGCATGAACCGCGGCGCACAGGCCAGCAATGCCGGCGCCGATGATGACGACCTTTCGGGGAATGGGGTTCATGGCTGCGACTCCAGCGGGATGAGGGGATCGTATGGCGCGTATTACGACGCGTACGGCCCGTATGGGAGCGTGTGGGACGTTGGATGGACGCGCGCCACACACATCAACTAATGTGCTGCGCGGTGCGGTACTACTGTTGATCTGTATCAAGCGCGGAGCGAACGACACCACGATCTGGCCGGCCGATGCAGTGCTTGTGTTGCGCACGCTGATTGCGCGCTCTTCATCGTCGGTGGGCTCGTCGCGATCTGGGTGCGCGTGGCGCTGGGCTGGCAGTGGGTGCATGAGCCGCTCCTCCGGCTCATGCATCTGGTCGCCATCGGCATGGTGGCGGCGGCTCATCACCTGCTGTCCTGATGGTGGCGCTCATCGGCGCGACCCCGGTTGAATCCGCCCCCGCAAGCGGCCGTTGATGGCGCGCCGACCCGACCGTCAGTTGCGGGTCGCGTGGCTGCGGATCGCCGACAGGCAGCGGGCGGTCAGAAGGCGACCTCCGTTCGTTGCGTCGCCATGACATTCAGGCGGCAGTTCTGCTTCGATACTGTTGAAAAAGTCGCTACATGGCTTTTGCAATTGGCAAGCTAAAAAATCGACCTCTCAGATCGGCCCACGAACCGCTCGCGAGCGTCGGTCAAGGGTAAGAAGACCCATGAAAACCTCCCGAGAGAGACGGTCAGCCACTTTTTCAACAGTATCGCTTGAGAGCCGCCATATATGTCTCGGTGGGGCCGACGGTCAGCAACGGGTCGGCAAGGAGCATTCGAATTTCTCGAAAGCCCCGTTCGCTGTCGACAACTTCCAGCGGAAGTCGAATGGCTGCTGTGGCACCGAAGTGAAGACCTTCCGCAGCGTAGGAGGCCGTCCTTGGAACGTCGAGTGCCTGTCGAACACCTGAGTCGAAGCGGGGTGCACGATTGCGCCCTAGGTCCGCGCTTCACACCACGCTCAACTTATCCACGACGCGCTGTACTCCTTTCGCTGACCACGCAGCCCCGCACGCAGCGCGCTTTTCTGCCAGCGAACTGACAGTACCGGTCAGCGTGACGACCCCGTCGTGCACGTCGATTGCGATGCCGGCGAACTCTCGCTTTGCACGTCGCGCAAGTGCTGCAGAAATCTGGGCACCAACGTCGGCGGCGACTTCATCGGCCCGGACGGTGATCTGGTTCGACACACCCATTACTCCACGCATGCGGCTCACCAGCATTTCAGCGGCATGACGCTGATAGCCCCAGTCGACTTCGCCGGCAAGGGTCACGCAACCGCGTTCGACTTCGACCTGAATGGCGTCCTTGGGGAAGTCCTCCTGCCACTTGAGCGCCGATAAGATCGCGGTGGCGAGATCCTCGTCGCTGTGCGACGCAGGCGACGATTCCGGGACATTCAATTCCATCACGAGCGCGCGGCAGCCGGTCACACGTTGCGCCGCCTTCTGTGCCGCGAGTTTCTGCGCGTAACTCGACACTGCCCCCACGAGTGTAACGATGCGATCATGAACCGCTACCCTGATCTGCCTGGCGTCGATTGCCGGGTCCCAGAGCAATTCCTGCTCGACGTCTTGTTTTAGCGCTTGGTCTGACTTCATCCCGGTCTCCTGCACAATCGTCGACGGCGCCGAAGGACGCCGGCACGGCGACGCATCCCGCACGTGGCGTGACGCGCAACTTCTAGCATCGTCCGAAGCGTTCTGACTATGTTGATATCGATCAACTCAGAGCTTCAGTGTGCGCGGGCGTGGCCCGGCCCCGGCGCGCGCCCGCTATGACGGTGATCGGCCATCTACGGCCGTTGGCTCGCGCTGTCACGCGGACATTCGAACGTCGGCTGCGCGAGCTACAACGGTCGCTCAAAGTGACTGCCCGCCGACTGGAACTGCACCGGACGCAACGTCGCTCAAACGCGACGCGATTTTCGTGCGCACTTTCTATTGGGCAGCAGCCGTCTGTTGGACAGCGCGGAGATCTGGCCCGCGCGCGATGATGCCGCTGGAAATCCTGATCGCCCCGTGCGCGTACACCGGGGCATTCAAAAACATCACCGACGGTCAGGTCGTCTCTGCAAATACCGACAACGTGCGATCCGCATGGCGATGAGCAAGCGGATTCACCTTCGGCGAAGCGACTAGGCTAACGCCCGGCTCGTCCTTCTCCTACACTCGGAAAGTTCCCGCGAGCGGCACGAAGAACCGGACGAAGGAGGAGGCTTTTCCATGGAGTTTCAAATCCGTGAGATCGACCACGTCGTGATCAGGGCCGCCGATCTCGATTCGAGACCCGGTTTTACTGCGATGTGCTTGGTTGCAGTGTGGAAAAGGAACAGGCGGATCTCGGGCTCATCCAGTTACACGCCGGGCACTCGCTGATCGATCTGCTGAAGGTCGGCGGAAAGATCGATCGCCCAGAGAGCGGTGCGCCAGGTGCGGGGCGCAATATGGATCATCTGTGCCTGCGCATCGAGCAACGGCCCGGTAAAGATACCGCCATTCCCCCTTGACGCGGATGTACGTCTAGTCCATCCGCCAGCTCTTACCCACCGGACGCTTGCGGCGGCGAAACGCTTTCTCCAGCACCGGCAACAGCGCTCGATGGCCCAGCGGTGCTCAGTCGAATGATCGATCCAAACGCCGCGCTCAGCCATCATGTCTTCAAGGTGCCGTAGGCTCAGCGGATAGGCCACTTACCAGCGCACGCAAGTCAGAATCACGTCCAGCGGATAATGCAGGCGTTTGAGCACTCGGGCCACCACCGGATTCATCGTCTTCATCGAGCTTTCAGTCGTTCATGTCGTTCCGCACATCATAGCGGACCGGCCTTACTGCAACAGAACCGCCATAGCTTACTGGCCGCCGAACGGTTTCTCGACCGTCAGCTTGGTGGTCACGGAGATGACGCCCGGGACGCCCTTGGTGATTTCGGCCACCTTGTCGATCTGCGATGGGTCGACGACCGTCCCGTAGAGCGTGACTGCACCGCCCTTCGCGACGACACTGATGTTCCCGGCGTTGATCTCCTTGTGCTTCACGATGGCCGAATAGACCTTGCGGCGCAGTGCGCGATTGGCCGCCCGGTCCGATTTGGCCGCCGGTGCGGCCGACGCCGCCGTCGCGGCGCCATTCGACGCCGCGCTCGCTGCGCCTGACTGCGCCGAGACGTGAACCGATGCCAGCGCGAGCAATATGCCGCCGGCCATCCTGAGTGCCATGTTGCTTGTGCTCATTCGATGCTCCGCTTGTCGTGGTTCACGGGGTCAGAAAGCATGACGGATGCCGATCATCGCTGCGGTGCTCGACGTTCCTTCCGGAACCGGCGCGGCGTATATGATCGTCTGGCTCATGTTGCCCCGGTTGTTGACGTACCCGACCTGTGCGTAGGCGAGGGTGGCCCTGGACAGGTTATATTCGGCGCCCACCGCGAACAGATTCGACTGGTTGGACGAAAAATTTCGGTCCCTCAGGTAATAGAAGCCCGACGTGACCTTGAAGAATCGGGTGAACTGGTAGCCGAGGCCGGCGGAGATCATCTCGAAGCTGTCCTGACTGCTTTTCGCCGGATTCTTGCCCATGGCGTACGACGTCGACACGGAAACATTGTAAAACGTGTATTGCGCGCCAACGTACCAGAACCGGTTGTTGTTCAGGCCTGTCGCCGGGGTCACGGCACCGTTGGGCGCAAACGGGTTGGCGTCGTGTCCGTTGTAGTACACCCCCGCCACGTTGAGGCCGTAGTTCGAATACTTGAGCACGGCCGACTCGCGCGTGCCGCCTTGAAACTTCCCGGCGACGCCGCCCGGCGCGTACTCGAGCGCAAGCGATGCGCCGTAGAATTTCGGCGACTGGTAGACGATCGCATTGTCGTCATACAGCGCGCCGATCGAGCCGTTCGTGCTGGTGCCCGGCCAGCCCGCGGCCTGGTTCAGGCCGAGCCACGCGGTCAGGATGCTGCCGAAGTATTGGGCGTTCCGTACGTCGGTGTCCGCCATCGCATAGATCATCGGCAGGATCTGCCGGCCCAGATCGAGCGTGCCGTACGGACTCGACACGCCCACCGTAGTCTGCTCGTTGAACATCGCGGTGGCGGTCGGCGTGCCGGCCAGTCCGGCCCTCCCGGTGGGCGTGTTGAACGACCCCTGCAGCTTGAAGTTGACCTTGTAGCCGCCCCCGATGTCCTCGGTGCCCTTCAAGCCCCAGAGGCTCGCATAGATGCCGCCGTCCTTGAGCTCGTAGACATGCCCGAGATTCACCTTCGACTGAAAGTTGCTCGCGTTCGCCCTCTGATACAGGAACCCGGTATCGAGTAGGCCGTACAGCGTCACCGACGATTGCGCATGTGCTGCGCTCGCGAACACGACAAGCGCTGCAGCGCCACTCCACTTCGATTTCATTTCGGTCTCCTAGTTGTGTCGCGATCGCGGGACACTTCCGGCAGGCGTACGGCTAGTGGTGGAATGAAACTGGGCCGGGCGTTTCTATCGGCATCGGGTGGACAGGAAGCAGTCCCCATGCTTAGATCGTGGCTCCTCCATTCGGGCTGATCGCCCTGGGACTGCCGGCGAGCGGTTCAAACAGTGACAGCAAGGCGCACCCTCAGCGGTTGTAGAGGCCGGTCAGGGTGGCCATGGCGAGCGTGTTCTGGTAGATAACGAAGCGCGCCACCGCGTTGGGCGCGTTGGCCGGCAGCTCCAGCTTGGGCACACCCAGCGCGTGCACGGTGAAAATATAGCGGTGCGCCGGCAAGCCCTTGGGCGGGCAGGGACCGCCGTAGCCGGTGGCGCCGTAATCGTTGGTGGCCTGAGTGCCGCTGGCGCCCAGGTCAGTGGCGTCGGATGAGCCTATGCCTGCGGCGAGCTGGGTGACGGACGAATCGATATCGAACAGGATCCAGTGCCAGAAGCCGCTGCCGGTGGGTGCGTCCGGGTCGTACAGCGTCAGGGCGAAGCTCCTGGTGCCTGCCGGCGCGCCGTGCCATTGCAGCGCGGGCGAACGGTTCTGGCCGGTCCCGTCGAAGCCATCGAATTCATGCACCAGTTGCAGCCGTTCCTGATCCCTGAATTCAGGCGATATCACTGTCAAGATGCTCACGCCATTTCCTTTGATTTACTTGATTTGAGAACCAGGGAAGCCGCATCGCCTGGATGCGCCCCAGAACCGATGCACTTATTTGTCATGGCGCCGCTTCCTCCAGCTGCGCCACGGCCTCCCCTCGCACGACACGTTCGGCGGCGGACGATTATTCAATCGTGTCCTCCCGCAATGTTCATTCTCATTTCGCAGTCTCCAGGCTCGGGTTTATGGACCGTTGCTGATTGATCCGGTCGGTGTCGTCGGACGTGCCGTTGCCACGCCCTGGATGCGGTTTGTCTCGCGCTGCGCGGGTCAGTACGACTTCGGCAACCCGAGCGCCTGCTCGGCGACGTAGCACAACGCGAGCTCCTGTGTCACCGGTGCGAGCAGCGACAGCACGCTTTCGCGCAGGCCGCGCTCGACGTGGTACTCCGTCGCGTAGCCGTAGCCGCCGTGCGTGCGCACCGCACGCAACGACGCCTCGAAACTGGCCTCTGCCGCCAGGTACTTGGCCGCCGTAGCCTCGACACCGCAGGGCTTGCCGGCGTCGTAGAGCGCCGCCGCCTTCCACATCAGCAGTTCGGCCGACTGCAGGTGCATCCAGCATTCCGCCAGCGGATGCTGGATCGCCTGGTTCTTGCCGATCGGCCGGCCGAACACGACGCGTTCCCTGGCGTAGTCGGTTGCCCGCGCCAGCGCTGTCTCAGCGGCGCCTAGCGCGGCAGCCGCGACGAGGATGCGCTCCGGGTTCAGGCCGTGCAGCAGGTACCTGAAACCCTGGCCTTCGTCGCCGATGCGATCCTCGACGGGGATCTCCAGTCCGTCGATGAACAGTTCATTCGAGTCCACTGCCTTGCGCGCCATCTTGTCGATCTCGCTGATGCGCACGCGCGATCGATCGAGGTCGGTGTAGAACAGCGTGACGCCGTCCATCGGCCGCGCGCATGCCTCGATCGCCGTCGTGCGGGCCACCAGCAGGATCTTGTTGGCGTGCTGCGCGGTCGAGGTCCAAACCTTCTGGCCGCGGACGATGTAGCGGTCGCCTGCGCGACGGGCGAAGGTTCTGACGCGTGTGGTGTCGGAACCGACGCTGGGCTCGGTCACGCCGAAGCAGGCGCGATCCGAACCGTCGATCAACGGCGGCAGCATGCGCCGCTTTTGCGCCTCGCTGCCGAACACGACCACCGGCTGCGGGCCGAACAGGTTCAGGTGTACCGACGACACCGCCGCCGAGCCGAGCTTGCCGATCGTGCGCATCACCATCGCGGCCGCCGAGATGCCGAGGCCGGCGCCGCCATATTCCTTGGGCATGGTCACGCCGAACCACCCGCCGCGAGCGACGGCGTCACAGAACTCGCTGGGCCAGCGTCCATCGCGGTCCCGCTCAAGCCAGTAATCGGCGCCGAAGTCGGCGCAGCGGGCCTCGACGGCGTCGCGGATTGCAAGCTGGTCGTCGGAGAAGTCGAAATTCATGCGGGGCGCTCCTGCAGCAGGCCTGCGGGGACGTCGACCGGCATGTCGAGCAGCATCTGCGCCATGCCCTTGCCGAGCGGGTCGTTGCGCAGCGACGCCATGCCGCCGCCGCCCAGCGCGCACTCGCAGACGAGGTTGATGGCATGAATGCCGGGCAGCTCGTAACGGTGGACCGGCCCCTGCACCAGATGGCGGAGGTACTCCGCGACGCGTTCTGGCGTCACCTGGTCTTTCAGCACCGGCAGCAGGGCCGGATGCCGCGCGATGAGGCCGATGTTGGAGGTGTCGCCCTTGTCGCCGCTGCGTCCGAGCGCGATTCTCACGAGCGGCACGGTCTGGCGTGGGCCGGCGGGCAACGCACCCTCGATGGGCGCCAGCGGTTCCCGCGCGACCTGCGGTTGCGGTGGCGGCAACGTCACGGTGAACGTCGTCTCGCCGAGCGTGACCGTCGGCGTCACCTGCGCCTTCGGAATGAGCCAGGCGAACTGCCGCAGCACCGGCGACACCGAGGGACGGCCACCGGCACCGGTCGTGCCGGGTGACCAGGATGTGCCTGGTGCGGCTAACTCACGGCTGAACATCGCCAGTGCGCGCCGGTCGGCATGCGTCACCGTCAGGCGCAACACGACTTCGCGCGTCGGCAAGGGGCGCGCATGCGGCCCGTAAGCCGATTCCGTGCCGAGCAGCTCGATATGGGTGGCCAGGAAGTCCGCGAACCCGCTCTCGTGCAGCAGCCGGCGGCCGCGCTCGAGCAGCGCCTCGCCCGTGCGCCTGGCCTTTGCTGCGGCGTCGATCCCGACGATGGTGAGCTGCCCGGACACCTTGAAGCCCGCCGGCGCGGTGGCGCTGACCTTGTAGGTGCCGGTCGGCGGGCGGCCGCGCGCGCCGGTCACGAGCACGCGATGCGGCCCGGCCTGCTCCATGCGCACCTGGCGGAAGTCGCAGGTCACGTCCGGCAGCAGATAGTTGGCCGGATCGCCTATCTCGTACAACAGTTGCTCAGCGACAGTTGCGTGCGTGACAAGGCCGCCGGTGTCCGCAGGCTTGGTGACCACAAAGCTGCCGTCTTCGCGGCACTCGACGACCGGATAGCCGATGTTCGCCCAGTCCGGCACGCTGGCCCAGTCGGTGTGCAGGCCGCCTGTCGCCTGGCAGCCGCATTCGATGATGTGGCCGGCCAGGCTGCCGGCGGCGAGCCGGTCGAAGTCGTCGGCCGCCCAGCCGAACTCGTGCATCAGCACGCCGAGGGTGACGGCACTGTCGACGCAGCGGCCGGTGATGACGATGTCGGCACCCGCGGCCAGGGCCCGTGCGATGGGCAGTGCGCCGAGATAGGCATTGGCCGTCACCAGCCGCTCCGGCATCGGTTCGCCGCTGGACATTTCGCCCGTGCCGGCCGCTCGCATCGCGGCGGCAAGCGGGAGGACGTCGTCGCCTTCGACGATCGCGACCCGCACCGGTACGCCGAGTTCGTCGGCCAGAGCCCGCACCGCTGCGGCGCAGCCCTTCGGGTTTACGCCGCCGGCGTTGCTGACGATGCGGATGCCCTGCCCGACGGCCTGCTTCAGCACCGAGCGCAGCGCCACCGTGACGAAGTCGATGGCGTAGCCTTCCTCCGGCCGCTTCGTGCGCGCGCCCGCGAGGATCGACATGGTGAGCTCGGCGAGATAGTCGAACACGAGGTAATCGATGGCTCCGCAGCGCACCAGCTGCAGCGGCCCGACGCTGCTGTCGCCCCAGAAGCCCGAGGCGCCGCCGATGCGCACAATCTTGCCCGGCGTCGCGGATGTCAGTTGCCCGTCCATTGCGGTTTCCTTTTTTCCTTGAATGCGGCCAGGCCCTCGCGCGCGTCCTGGGTCAGGGCCAGCAGGCCGATCTGCCCTTCGCCGAAGGCGATCGCCTCTTCGAAGGACATCGAGCGCATCGCCTTCATCGCATACATGCCGCGCCGCAGCGCGGTAGGTGAGTTGGCGAGCAGCCGTGACAGCAGGCGCTCGAGCGCAACGTCGAGGTCGTCCGCCACCTCGTTCACCAGACCGATCTCGCGTGCCCGCGCCGCGTCGATGGGCTCGCCCGTCAGGCACAGCTGCGCCAGGCAGCGCAGCGGCAACTGGGCCTGCAGCACGGCGAGCACCTGCATCGGGAACACGCCCACCTTCACCTCGGGCAGGCCGAAGCTCGCGTGCCGGGCCGTGATGGCGAGATCGCACATCGCGAGCAGGCCCATGCCGCCGGCCATGCAGGCGCCGTTAACCCGCGCGACGAGCGGCACGTTCAGCGTGCGGGCCGTGCGCAGCAGGTCGGCATAGGCGCTGGTCGGCGTGGCGTAGTCGAACGCGAAGGCATCCCCGCCCAGGTCGGCGCCGGCGCAGAACGCCTCGTCGCCGGCACCGGTGAGCACCACCGCGCGAATCGTCTCGTCAGACCTGGCGCGGTCCAGCGCTTCCTGCAACGTGCCGATCACTTCCGCGTTGAGCGCATTCCGGCGCTCCGGGCGGTCGATGGTGAGAATCAGCCGCCCGTCCTGCCGGCTGGCGTGCACGACCTCGCTCATGCTTCGACTCCCGTTGACTCGCTGCACGCCGCCACTTGCGTCACGCCCGCCTGCTCCATCTCGCGGATCTGCTGCGGCGAGTAGCCCGCCTCGGCCAGCACTTGTGCGCTGTGCTCACCCAGCAGCGGCGGCGGGCGCAGCGGCGGCAGCGGCGTTTGCGGCCATTCGCTCGGCACCGCCATGGTTCGCAGCACGCCCTCGGTGGGATGCTCGAATTGCCGGAAGAACCCGATGTCCTGCAGGTGCGGATCGTCCATCAGCGACTCGAAGGTGTGCACCGGCAACACCGGGATGCCGAGCGGCTCCAGCAGCTCGCGCCATTGCTGGGTGGTCTGCGCTTTCAGCTTGTCGGCGAGGATCTCGTACAGTGCCTCGACATGCTGCGTGCGCGATTCGCCGTCGGCAAACCGCGGGTCGCTGTTGAACCGCTCGGCCTCGCCGACCACGCGCATGAAGGCCTGCCACTGTGCGTCGGTGTAGACGACGAGGCACACCAGGCCGTCCTGCGTGGCGTACGGCCGCCGCTGCGGGTTGAGCAGCCGCGGATAGCCGAAGCCGCCGCGCGGCGGGATGAACGTGTGGCCGTACAGATGATCGCCCAGCATCATCTGCGCGGTGGTCTCGAACATCGGCACGTCCACCGCCTGCCCGCAGCCCGTGCGCTCGCGCGCGAGCAGGGCCGCGCAGATCACGCCGAACGCGTACAGGCCCGTGGCCCGGTCCGAGAGGTTGAGCGGGGCATAGCGCGGCACGTCGGAACCGGCCCGCACGCTGGCCTCGGGGATCGCGACGGCCGCCTGGATCAGGTCGTCGAAAGCGCGCGAGTCCGCATAGCGGCCGCGCTGGCTGAAGCCGAAGGTGCCGACGTAGACGATGCGCGGGTTCACCAGCCGCAGCGCCTCGTAATCCAGCCCAAGGCGCTGCATCGCCTGCGGCCGCACGTTGTAGACCAGCGCGTCAGCCGTCTGCGCGAGCTTCAGCAGCGCTTCCTTGCCGGCAGGGCGCTTCAGGTCCAGCATGACGCTGCGCTTGTTGCGGTTCAGGTTGAGGAACAGCGGGCCGGCGCCCGAGCGCCCGCCGGGTCCGACGGCGCGCAGCATGTCGCCGCCGGGCGGCTCCACCTTGATCACGTCGGCCCCCAGGTCGGCCAGCATCTGCGTGGCCGAAGGTCCCATGACGACTTCGGTGATGTCGATGATGCGCAGGCCGGCCAGCGGCCCACACTGGTTCGAGTCGTTGCTCATTCTGTCCGTGCTCCTCTTTCCGGTCAGGAACCGGCTACGTCGGCGCCGTTGCCGCGGATGTAGGGCACCGGTCCGATGTCGCGCGCTGCCGCGAGGGCCTCGATCGCGTACCGGATCGAAACCGCGTCATTGAGCGAGTGGAACGTCCCGTCCTCGTTGAAGCTGACCTGCGCGCCTTCGATCCAGGCGATGGTGATGGTGTCCTCGGTGTTGTCCTCGGGGGTGTAGAAGGTGTGCACCGAGCCGCCGGGCTCGTACAGGTAGGAGCCTGCCGTCTGCCGCTGCTCGGGGTACTCGCGATACGCCCAGCATCCCTGGATCGTCCACACCTGCGCCGTACCGGTGTGGTAGTGAATCGGCAGCGAGCAACCGGGTTCCAGGATGGCCATGAAGACCCACTCGCCGCGCTCCAGGTCCAGGCGCAGCGGCTTGATGTGGATGCCCGGAAAGACATCCCTGATCAGCGGGATCTGCTCGATGTTGATGGTCAGGAGCTTGTCCTGTGGCAGAGCGGGCAGCGGCAGCGGGGCGCCGGTGGACGTGGTGGGCTGCGCGAGCATTCTTGCGTTCATGAATTGTCTCCCGTTGTTACTGGATTTAAAGCAGTCGATGGAAGCCGCCCCTTGATAAGGAAGCCGGACGCAGGCTGC
Source organism: Paraburkholderia sp. MM5496-R1 (assembly GCF_050436205.1). Taxonomy (NCBI): domain Bacteria; kingdom Pseudomonadati; phylum Pseudomonadota; class Betaproteobacteria; order Burkholderiales; family Burkholderiaceae; genus Paraburkholderia; species Paraburkholderia sp. MM5496-R1. The sequence continues at coordinate 485,042 of NZ_JBNDLT010000001.1, read as the reverse complement.
TCCGGCAAACAGCGCAGGGAGGCGGCAGCCCCGCGCGGAAGAAACAGGAAGTCGCCCGGGGCGAGACCGAAGTGCTGCCCATCGACACGTGCGTCGATCCGTCCGTCTTCGACGTAGAGAACCTGCTCGGCGTCAGGCTCCGCGGTGCAGACCGATGCGCTGCCGGCAGGCATGCGCAGCGCCGCAATGTCGACCCAGCGCGCGCCAGCGGTCTCGCGGTCGATGAGGGGAACCGTGCCGGTGGCGGCGTCGCCGGCGGCAAGCACGCGCACTTTGGCGTGAGCAGGCGCGGCGGCAGCGCCGTCGGGTTCCGTGATCGTGTGCGCCGGGTTCTCGCCATAAGGCGGTGTATAGACGACCAGCACACGCCCGGGCTGGTCGCTGGTCACGCGAAACGAATGGAACACGCCTGCCGGCACGTAGGCCCAGGTCCCGGGCTCCATCGCTTCCACGCGGCCTTCCGCCCCTGACTCGCCGGTTCCCTCGATCATGTAGGCGCATTGCTCCAGGTGCGGATGCGCGTGCGGCCGCGCGCCGTGCGATTTCACGATCGTGCCGACCAGCACTTCGAGCGCCGTCGCGCCGACAGTCTCGGGGCCGATCACGCGCACGTTGGAGGTGCCGGTGTGGTTGGCCGGCGCGTAGGCGGCAAGATCGGCCGCCCTGACCACGGTAGGTACGGGCTTCATTCGGGCTGGCTCCATGCGGTCTTGATCGCCGGGGTGGCGGCCTGCGCTGCCATGAAGCCGGAGGCATTGGAATGGTTTTCCACGATGACGGGCTGGCCCTTGCCGGCGGCCAGCGATTGGTCGAGCACGCGCGCCTCGGCGTCCGTTCCGCTTCCGACCGAAAAGGGAATGATGGACTTGATGGGCCTGGCCGGATAAGGGGCCGCCGCTATCGCTCGCGGCTCAAAGACAGGGGTAGCCAGGAGGAAGAGAAGGTTCCGCATGCGCATCGCTCCAATGAGGACTCAACTTCAGGGAGTTAAACCTAAATGACTAATGTTAGTAGTTTAGGCATGCGAAAAGTGGCGTCAAGTACGGGCTTACCCGACAGCCCGCCGCTGGGGCTCGGTGATCCCGGGCACGGTTTTCACGGCGGACGCGGGGAGGTCGATCTCGGAAACGTAGCGGTCGCCCCGATACCAGGTCGCACCGGCGTAGAGCACGTTGCCTTTGCCGTCAACCAGGCGTCGCGACATCTTCGCGACGGGCGAGGCAAACGGGATCTTCAGCATATCGCACAGAGGAAAATCGGCGGGTATCACGGTCACGCGTTGTCGCAAGCGTTTGCAGCGCGCGCCAAGTTTGTCGAGCACCGCGGCGAGCAGTTTCCGCTGCATGGCGATGTCCTTGGGCAGCGATTCGAAAACCGGCGTCGGCACATAGATTTCGGCGTAGCAGAACGGCTCGCCGGAATAGGAGTGCAGCTTGCGGACACAGACGTATTCGTCGGCCGACCGGCCATCCGGTCCGAGCAGTTCTTGTGGCACAAGGGTGCGGCGCCGGACTTCGAGTATCTCGAAGGCAAGCGCCTGCGGTGCGGCGAAGGGGTTGTTGATCACCTGTTCGAGGTCGCCCGTGACGGCGGGCAGCGCTGCAACGTGGGTCCCGACGCCCCGCTGGCTGCGGATAAGCCCTTCCTTGGAAAGCAGCTCGTATGCTTGCCGAACGGTGATGACGGCGACGCTCAGGTCGTCCGCGAGTTGCGTGATCGGCGGCAGCTGCGTGCCGAGCGGGTACTCGCCCTTCGCAATTCGGTGCCGCAGCAGGGACGCCAGCCGGTGATATTGCGCAACGCCGCGCTCGGCTGGCAGCTCCGGCCACGCGGTCTCCATGTGTCGCTCATCCGCCATCATATAAATCCTAATTAACCAACTTTCGAATTATATGTCAGCGATGCGCGAGCAGTCGCTCGCGTTTCTGGCACACCCAAACAACTTTCCTTGCTGCTCATGCACCAGTCGTGCTTTTGGGCGACTTTCGGCCACTTTCAGCCGTTCGCCTTCATGTTCCAACGGTCATTCAAGCGTCGGCTACGCTCAGTAGAACGGTCATTGATCGGCCATAGCCGAACGATGTCGAGGTTCCGGAGGGCGATATTGCTTCAGCCTTCAACGCCGAAGCAGGTCGAGAGTCGAACGAAGAAGTCAGGCACTGCGGCGCGCATTCAAAATCTGGTGTCCAAGTCGAACGATTTCATTGACCCGCAGATCCAGGTCATCGCGACGGGTTCGGTCGTTGCGTATCGCGACCCGCAGACAATGCGCTCCGTGCACCGTTGTGTCGGACAAGGCCGCGATGCCAGCTTCCTGAAATCGCAACATTATCTCGGCGTTGAGCGCCTTCAATGCTTCCTCTTTGCTCAGCGGATCGGGCAACAAGTTTTCGGCAAGCCGACGGCGCGCTGCAGATCCGGCGCGCGCGCCGGTCAAGATGATCGGCATTGGGACGTGCCCGTCAGGCCAGCGGCCGGATGTTCTGGTTCATGCGGAAGAAGTTCGTCGGATCGTACTGGGCCTTGATCTGCTGAAGCCGTCGGTAATTGGGACCGTATGCAGCCGCAATGGGTTCGCCCGTCTCATCGTCGTCCAAGTAGTTGACATAGCGACCGGCAGCAAAGAAAGGTCGCATTGCTTCGTAGGTTTCGCGAGCCCAGGCGACGCAGGCGCCGGTCTCCGCCGGCTGCATCCATTGAGCGAGCACGAGGAAGTTGTAGCCTTCACGCCGGTGCGGGAAGGCCGTGTCGGTAGCATTGACCCGGGTGACCGCGCCGTGGAAATGTTCGAGGAGCAGTTGGCCCATTGTCGTCGGGCACCGCGCGAAGCTGCTAATCATGGTGTCGATCGCAGCGTCGCTCAGCTCTGTGAGGAAGTTGGACTTCCAGTAGTTAAGAGCGCCTTTCGGGTAGTTGGCATCGAGCATGCTGTTGAGCTGGGAGTAGGGCATCGGCCCAACGGCATCCAGGATGGGAAGCGCGAACTGTTTCAGCGGCCGCATGGCCCTTTCGGCGTCTTCCAACGGCCCGCAGTGGCAGGTGACCAGGGCGGCCACCTTCGTGCCGGACCCGTCCGGCGCATGCGTCAGCGTTGCGAACAGTGCGTGCTCATCAGGCAGCGATCGTGTGCTGTCTCGGAAAAATTCGAGCAGGGCCCGGGAGCGTTCGATCGGGTGGACGATCGGGCCGCCCATAATGGTCGGCCCGACCGGGTGGAGTTCATACTCGAAGCTCGTGGCGACCCCGAAGTTTCCGCCGCCGCCGCGAAGCGCCCAGAAAAGCTCGGGCTCCCGGTGCTTGCTGGCCCGCAAGAGCTTGCCGCCAACCGTGACGAGCTCCACCGCCCGCAGATTATCGAGCGCCAGGCCGTATTTGCCCATCAGCCAGCCCACCCCGCCCCCGAGGGTAAGCCCGGCAATGCCCGTGCTGGAGACCACGCCCCCGGTGACGGCCAGGCCGTGCAACTGCGTCTCGCGATTGAGCTCGCCCCAGGTGACGCCGCCTTGCGCCCAGACTGTTCTGCCCTCCGGATCGACATGGATGCCCTTCATCGGCGAAAGATCGACCATCACCCCACCATCAATCGTCGCCCGTCCCGCCACGTTGTGGCCGCCACCGCGAATTGCACCCTCGAGGCCGAGCCTGCGGGTGAGATCGAGGGCTCCGACAACGTCGGCTACGCCGTGGCACCTGGCGATCAAGGCGGGCCGCTTATCGACCAGGCCGTTGTGGACCTTCCTCGCGTCCTCATAGCCGGTGTCCATGGGTTGCAGGAGTTGCCCGCGGAAGGTGGCGGCAAGCTCGGCCGCAGCGTCGGCCAAAGATCCAATCGGCAGCATGGTGTCGTCTCCTCGAATTCGGCTCCAAGTCTTCACTGAAATCGGCCCGGGAGCAAACTCGAAGAATTCAGCTAAGGGTGAACTGATTTCATCTACACTGCTACATGCATAAGCTGCCGCCCCTCGTAGAGTTCCGCGCGTTTGACGCAGTCGCTCGCCATATGAGCTTCAAGAAGGCCGCGCTCGAGCTATGTGTCACCCCTACCGCGATCAGTCACCAGATCCGATTGCTCGAGCGCTATTGTGGTTGCGCCCTGTTCCGTCGCAGGCCGCGGCCCTTGACGCTGACCGATGCCGGAGCGCGGCTGTTCCCCGCCATTCATGGCGGGCTCGAGGTGTTTGCCACCGCAATCGCGGCCGTCAAGCGGGATAGCGACCAACAGCCCCTTCGCGTAACGACAACGAACGCGTTTGCCAGCCGTTGGCTCGTGCCCCGCCTGTCCGCGTGGCGGAAATTGCATCCCGACGTGCCGCTGGAGGTGATCGGCACGGATACCGTGCTCGATCTGCAGGCCGGCGAGGGCGACGTCGCGATTCGTTACGCGACCAGCCGAGCAGTGCCGACGGGCGGGATCGTCGATGATCTCTTGAGAGATACATTCTGGCCCGTCTACAATCCGCGCTTGCTTTCAACGGGACAACTGAAGAGACCCGTCGATCTCGCAGAGCATGTTCTGATCCACTCCTATTGGTCGCCAGTCGACCATGAGCCGCCCACATGGCAGAGATGGCTTGCCGCGGCTCAGCGCAGGTGGCGCGAAGTGCCCGAATTCAAGGACATGCAGCACCTGAGCTTCCGGGAGGAGCTGCATGCCATCGAGGCGGTGATCGCCGGCCAGGGAATCGGGATTTTTAGTGACGCGCTCGTGGCACCCGAACTCGCCGCCGGTACGCTCGTAAAAGCATTCAAGCTAAGCTTGCCCGGGTATGGCTTCTATGTGATTCGCAGGCTAGGCCATCCGCGCGAAAGGACCATCCGAGCCTTCTCGGAGTGGTTGCGGTCAGCTACTTAATCCGCTCCTCTTGTTCGTTCAAAATCGCCTTATCAAACCCCCTTCTAATGGCGGAACCATTCCACCGTCACGTGTAAGGTGGCTTCAGGTGAGAGCAGGGCAGCTTCGTGGCCAAGAGATGGCCGTTGTGCACCGAAAAGCGACCATAGCAACGATACGAGTGTGAACGACCGCATGGGGTCGCGTGCCGCCGATCGCGTCAGGCAGAGGTCGGCCAGGTCCGGTCAGTCCGACTTCATGCGCGAATGACGGGTGCTTAGACCGAACCGGCCGGTCGTGTGCACTGCTGCAGCGCGGCTTAAAGATCCTGGCCAGTAATCTCGATGCGCTCTCCACTCGATGGAGGTGTTTTGCGTTCCGCAACTCCCACTAACTTTTGCTTTCCCAACTGAAACGCGAGCAGCAACTGCTTCTGGCTGTCGTCTGCCGCTCCGAGGTATTCGCAAACAACCTCCGGTCTGAGTTCGAAGGCGCAGTATCCCCAGCCGAAGTCATACGCGGAGAACCACAGCGCTGACCGGCTGTCGACAATTGGGGTTGTCAGTTTGATGTATGACGAATCCATGACGTTCGCCCTCCAGACTGGTGGTTGCCGCACTGGATTGTCCCACAACGTGTCCTCATGGCCGGATGCTAGGCGACATCACGCCGCACTGATGACAGGCGGCTTCGGCTGGTTGTCGAAGGCTGCCCGGCGGGGTGGCGTCTTCTGACTGCGTACCAGTCACCTAAAGTGGGGCTTCGAATGTCGCATCAGGGTGGGGTACCGCCAATCGCGACCAGCGGTGCTGAGCCCCTCACAGAAGCGCCGGAGCCGTGTCTGGAACATGAATCTGTGCTCTGGCGCGACTTGAGTGTAGATCGGCCCCGCCTGAAATGCTCGTGTCGATTCTTGCCGAGTGACAGCGGCGAAGAACGGCGTAACGTTGCCAACGCTATTGCAAATCGAAGGCGCTAAGGGAGCGCGTGAAATTTCACGAAGCGTCGGCTCCTCCTGCAATATTCACGGCTGAAAACGGCCAGTACTTCCCGGCGCCGCCTCGAAGGGTCAATACCCTTTCGTATAGAGCGTCAGATGGTTACTCACCGACGTTACACCCGGCACGCCCTTCGCCACTTCCGCGGCCTGCTGGATCTGAGGACCGTCCGACACGCTGCCGGATAATGTCACGACACCGCCGCGCGCCTTGACGAATACGTTCGACACGTTGAAGTTGGGCGCTTTCGACAACGCCTTGCGTACATCCCGAGCCAGCTTCTTGTCCGCTGGCGTCGCCTTGCCTGAACTTGCAGCCGGACTCGAGCCCATCGGCATAGCGTTGCTGGCTTGCGCGTAGACGTTCGACGTCAACGTCACGCATCCCACGACGACGAGCAGATTCACGACGTTCCATGCTTTCATGATTGCCTCTCTCGTTCGGCCTGGCAAATGGTGAGTCAAAGATAGCCAACATTCCGCTTCTAACAAAGCTGCTTGCACGATTCAGGGAAAGTCCGTATCCAGACGCGCGGCCGCTGGCAGGCCGATCATCGGGCGAGTTCGCGAATGAGCAGCCGCAGTATCGCTGGCGAGGCTTCACCGCAGAGCCGAAGGAACCGAAAGTCTGTGCTCGAGTCGCTCGCTATCCGGACCGCACGCGGAGCATTGAAAAACCATTCCCGCAGGCGAACGCGACCTTGTTCGAACGTAAGGGGCGCTCCCTCAAGCAATGGCAGAACTTCCCTTTTGACGAAGTCTGAGCAATCTTCGATTTGCCACGTGTCCGAGAACTCAATATAAAACTCGCGGCTAGCGTCTTCGGCAACAATCCCCAGGCTGATCAGCCGGGGAGTCCGTTGCCCGAAGCCGGTGTACTCGGTATCGAGAAACAGCAGCACGATGAACTGCTAAAGTCGTAGTTTAACGATCAACTGCGACGCCGTTCCAAACCGATTGTGAATGTAAGGGAAAGCTGAGTGTTCTCGAAAATATAGCGGAAACCGATCTCCGATGTGACCCGAGCTGACCTGGGGGATCTGCCGCCAATGGTCGACGTTGAGCTCTTGCCAAATAACGTGAGCGTGGACCAGGCGGTCGCGTCGCTGCAGTTCTTCCTGTCGATCGTGGAGGAAGGTAGCGGGAAGGCGCCGATCATTTACACGTACCCGTCATTCTGGACGCACGGCATGGCGAACGCGAGCCTGTTCACGAAGCAGCACCTGTGGATCGCCAATTATGGGACAAAGCGCGTGGACGGAGGGTTCGAGCCGCGTGGGATCGCACCCATCATCCCGGGCGGCTGGCCGACGTTCTCAATCTGGCAGAACGCGGTCCAGCCGGGAGTGCCGGGCATCCAGACGCTCGTCGATAGGGACGTGGTCCTGCTTCCCAGCGGAGTGGATCTCGCCACCTTCCTCACGCGTCCGCGGGATGATCCAGCGTCTCCGTGATTTTGATGCCGCTTTAGCCGCGGTGCCCAAGCCGTGAGTGGCTGCAGCAAGCAGTTGATCACTTCAGCAGTGCGTTGGGCTAGCCTTGTGTTCCAGTGCCCACGGTTGCCTGTTCCTCCAGCCACCCACGCCACACTGCCATCAGGACCGCCAGGATGACGGGACCTACAAACAGTCCTACCAGGCCGAAGGCCGCAAGCCCGCCCAGCACACCGAACACGACCAGAAGAAACGGTATCCGGGTAGCGCTGCTGATCACGAGCGGACGAATCAGGTTGTCCACCCAGCTAACGACCAGTGCGCCCCAGAGTAAAAGACCGACCCCGGCTATCGTTTTTCCTGTGACGAGGAGCCATACACCGATCGATCCCCATAGGAACGGCGTGCCAAAGGGTATCAACGCGATCAGCACCGTAAACGCAGCCAGCAACACCGGCGCCTGCATCCCGGCCACCCAGTAACCCAAGCCGGCAAGCGCGCCCTGCGCCAGTGCCGTCAGCACGAGCCCGTAGACGACCGCCTTGGTCGTTCCGCCGATAGAAGCGAGATAGGCGTCCAGGCGATCGCCCAGAAAACGCCGTAGTATGCGGCGCACTTGATCCAACGCGCTTTCGCCGTCCCGGTACATAAAAAACAGCGTCAGCAAGGCAAAGCCCAATTTCGTCGCATTGCGACCCACGCCGCCGACTAACTGGCCGACCTCCCCGGTCCACTGCCGGCCCCACTCAGCGATTTGCGCGCGCAAAGCCATCGGATCGGCCGATACCTGGTTCAGTAGATCCTGCAGCCACAGCCCGAGCCACGGGACGCGCGCAATCAATTCCGGCAGTTTGTGCGGCCCATTGGCGAGGTAGCTGGCGACGGTCTGGTAGGCCGCGGTCAGTTCGTCACGCAGCAGCACGATCAGCCAGATTGACGGCAGAATGAACGCCACCGAGAGAATGACCGTCATCAGCATCGCGCTGCCGGTGGCGTTCCCGCGCATAAGCGAGCGCAAGTGGCGATAAGCGGGCCAGGTCACGTAGGCAAAGATGGTGGCCCAGGCCACTGGCACCAGGAACAGGTGCAGCACTACGTAGCTCAGCACTACGAGCCCGCCAAGAAGAAATGCAAGGATGATGCGCTTGACCGGGGACATCTGATAGCTCTCGTCCATGAACGCCTTCCCTTTAGATACGCTGAGAATTTGCGGGCGCGCCGGTGCTTCCGCGCGCCGTGGCACCTGGTCGTTACAGGAAGCCCCATACCGGCCCGCGCCTGAGCACTCCTTGTCTAAACGTCGACGTCGCATGTTGGAATGCCGCGCGCAGCCCTGCTTTACTGACTACCCGCTGCTTTGCAGCACGGCAATGCGCCTGTCGATCGGTGGGTGCGTGGAGAAGAGCCCGAGCCATCCCGGCTTGTCGGTAATGCCGGATGCCTTGAAGGATTGCGGAAGTTCGCCGGGTGCAAGTCCACCCAGGCGGGCCAGCGCATTGATCATCGGTCGCGGAGAAGCCAGCAGTTGCGCAGAGCCCGCATCAGCGCGGAACTCGCGCCGGCGCGAGAAGTACGCGACGATCACCGAAGCGAGAATGCCGAAAATCATCTCGCAAACAATAACGGTAATGTAGAACCCGGGACCGACACCGCGTTCGGTACGAAACAAGGTCTTGTCCACGAAGTACCCGACCACACGGGCCAAGAAAATCACGAAGGTATTCACCACGCCCTGAATGAGCGTCAAGGTGACCATGTCGCCGTTGCTCACGTGCGAAATCTCATGGGCAAGGACAGCCTCCACTTCCTCCGTGTTCAACGATTGCAGCAATCCCGTGCAGACAGCCACTAGGGCTGAATGCTTGAAAGCCCCTGTGGCGAACGCGTTCGGCGCGCCTTCAAAAATTGCGACTTCCGGCATACGAATGCGAGCACGCTGCGCGAGCTCCCGTACAGTGTCGATCAGCCATTGCTCAGTCGAATCGCGCGGCGAATCGATCACACGCGCCCCGGTTGCCCATTTCGCCATCGGTTTGGAGATAAGCAGCGAAATGATGGAACCGGCGAAGCCGATCACCAGCGAGAACACGAACAGCGCATTGAAGTCGAGCCCGCTCCCGGTCAGGGAGCGGCCGACGCCCAATACATTCGTTACTAACGAAAGCACCAGCACTACCGCGAGGTTGGTGGCGAGGAACAGCAAAATTCTTTTCATTCACAAGTCTCCTGTGGAAACTGGCTGAATGACTGCGGTGACATAGAACCCTCAACTCTCCTTTGTGACACCGGATAACCGAAAGGTTTATGTAATGTTTCTATTTCAGCACAAGACGTTTGCTATCTGTCTTCATAGGAATTCGCGCGTACCTTGTTCATCGCCCGTAAGCGGCATCAAAATCACGGGGACCCCGAGTCGCAATGCGCGCCTGCTGCCTGCGGATGATCGAGTGCGCCGCGCGGGCCAGCGCGAGATCGAGTGCGCCGCGCCAGTCTCTTGCGATCGACGTCACGACGACAGGCGTCGCATCGGGCGTCTGCACCTGCACCTGGCAGCGTTTGTCGAGTCCGCCGCGCGGGCCGTTGATGTCCGACATGCTGACGGTCGCCTTCGAAATCAGCCAGTCCATGCGGCGAAACACGAACCGGATGCGTTGGCGCGCGAAGCTGCACAGACGGACGGCTTCACGGTCGCGGGACTTGAACAGGACTTGCATGAGACACCTCCTTCGTGGGTACGGCTCAAGAGTACGGTGAGGAGGCGTCGAGGAAAAAGCAGAAATAACGGAAATGCAGCTTCGGAAAAACCGAACCTTCTTTTTCGTGATCACGAACGCGCTCACGCATGCGCCGCACTCAGCACCTTTTGCGTCAAAGGATGATGCCGCCCGCGCCGCGACACGATTGCGTGTATTTCCTCCTTCACTTCCGGCGAGCGGCCGAGCCAGCGCAAGCCGCGATGCATGGGATCGTTGCGCTCGGCGCCGAACGCCGCGAGCGGAAACACGCCCATGCCGCGCGACGCGAACAGCGCCATCAACGCGCTGTCCTCGAACTCGCCCGCGACGCGTGGCCGGATGCCTTCCGCTTCGAACCAGCGGTCGAGGCGCGAACGCAGCGACGAGTGCCCCGTCGGCAGCAGCACCGGCAGCGACGCGAGGCATTGCGGAAAATGATCGACATGCGTTTTTCGCACCACGGCGGCCGGCCCGTACCAGTCGATCGGCGAAGCGATCAGGCGCTCGCTGGATAGACGCAGATTCGAGTTGTGCGGCGCGGGCTGGCTGGACAGCACGAGATCCAGATGGTGATGCGCCAGTTCCGCCAGCAGGTCTTCCGCTTCGCCTTCGTGGCAGAGCAGCCGTAGCGAAGGCGTGTCCAGCACGCCCGCAAGAATGGCATGGACGGCCAGCTTCGAAATGCCATCCGTCAAGCCGACCGCGAAGCGCGCGACGGTCCCGCTGGCCGCTTCGCGCACTTCGTCGTGCAACGCGCGCCCGATCTGGAAGATTTCCTCCGCTCGCGCATACGCCGCCTGTCCCGCTTCCGTCATCGCGACGCCGCGTCCGGCGGGCTTCAGCAGTTGATGTCCGAGGGATTTTTCCAGTTCGCGCACCTGCGCGCTGATGGTTTGCACCGCCATGTCGAGCCGTTCGGCGGCGCGCGCAAACCCGCCTTCCTTCACGACGACCCAGAAATAGTGCAAGTGCCGGTAGTTGAGCATGTGTGGCCTCACTTCGAAAAAACCGAACCAACTGTCAGATTATCACTGGTTTTTTCGAATACGGCGCCAGGCGATCATGCTTTCCACAGGCTGTGACCCAGTAATCAGCCGTTTTCTTCTCAACCGGAGAACGACGCACGCAAATGGAATCCTTACTGACCCTGGCCGCCGATCCCGCTGCATGGGCTGCACTCGTGACGCTCGTCGTGATGGAGATCGTGCTTGGCATCGACAACCTGATCTTCATTTCGATTCTGAGCAACAAGCTCCCCGAAGCGCAACGCGCGCGCACGCAGCGTATCGGCATCATGCTGGCGCTGCTGATGCGGCTCGGCCTGCTGGGCACCGTCGCATGGATCGCGCGTCTCACCGTCCCTGTGTTTTCCGTGTTCGATCACGCGTTTTCGTGGCGCGACCTGATCCTGCTCGCGGGCGGTCTGTTCCTTGTGTGGAAGGCCACGCGTGAAATGCACCATCACGTGAGCCGTGACGCCGAGGCGCACACGACTCCTGCGATGGGCGTCGGCGGCCTGACGGTGACGGCTGCCATCGGCCAGATCCTGCTGCTCGACGTCGTGTTTTCCGTCGACAGCATCCTCACCGCGGTCGGCATGACGGATCACCTGCCCATCATGTTCATTGCAGTGATCGCTGCTGTCACGGCGATGTTGTTCGCGGCTCGCCCGCTGTCGAAGTTCATCGAGCGCAATCCGACCGTCGTCACGCTTGCGCTGAGCTTCCTGCTGGTGATCGCGATGACGCTGATTGCCGAAGGTTTTGGTTCGCACGTGCCGAAGGGCTACATCTACACGGCCATGGCGTTCGCAGGCTTCGTCGAAGGCATGAACATGATGGCGCGGCGCAGAAAGGACAAGCGCGAGCACGAGGCGGCAGTTTTGGAAGCGAAGCGTGAAGCTGGCTCCGAAGCAAGGTCTGAAGAGACGCAGACCAGCGGTTCGGCTTTCTCGAACTGAACGAAGCGGACTGAAGCGGACTGACAGAAGTATCGGGGCGGTTGAACGCCGCCCCGACCGGCAGCACAAAGGTTGAACGTTAAGAAAGGAGCAACGCAATGAAGTGCCCCGTTTGCAAGACCCCCGATCTGCTGATGACCGAGCGTCAGAACATCGAGATCGACTATTGCCCGACATGCCGTGGCGTATGGCTCGATCGCGGCGAGCTGGACAAGCTGCTGACCCAGATGCAGGGCACGCCCGAACCGGACAACAGAAGCAATCAGGTCGAGCGCGACGCGCGCTACGGCGACCGCGACGGCCACCATGACCAGCAGTGGGGACGGCGCAACGATTCTTACCACGGCGATCAGCGCAAGCACTACGATCCGCGCCGCAAGAAGAAGTCACTGTTCGATATGTTCGACTTTGACTGACCTGGATGCATCCTGCGCTCGAACTGTTCTGGCGGGCATTCCACAACCGGCGTGAAGTCGGTACGTGCGTTGGCCTCGTACCACAGCCATACGACAGTGGCGGGAGCCGCACAGATCAGGGCATCAGCAAGCAGGGCAATCGACGGGTGCGTGCCCTGCTCCTCGAGATGGTGTGGTCCTGGCTGCGGTACCAGCCCGACAGTGTGCTGACACGGTGGTTCTTCCAGCGAACGCAGGGCGTCCCACTGAATCGCCGCGCCCGACGTATCGCCATCGTCGCGGTGGCGCGGCGTCTCGCAATTGCGTTGTGGCGCTATCTGAAGGACGGGGTGATACCCGAGGGGGCGCAGCTGAAGTCAGCGATCCGCAAAGGCGTTCCGACAACATCACCATGGAAAGCGCGGGACCCGATGTCTGGGCGGTTTGAAGTGAACATGCCCGTGGGGTGCCCGGGTTACTCACGTAACCGATTCTTGAGATGGGGCGTGCTCCCGAAAAGAAATTCCGGCGCAACGCGCAACAGATGAGGCTGGCTAGCCGCCAGCGGATGGAAGGTGGTGACTGCGACACGAAGTTGCTTGCAGGAGCTGTTCCCGCTTCAACATGAGGGAACCGCCCGTGTCACCGGGCGCGTCTAGGAGTCTCAATAAAGAGCGACTCTGACAACGTAACGAAGCATCGCAAGATGCAGGGTATCAATCGCGAGAGGCGTACCCTTCACATCGGAACGGCCATAGCCTTCATCTGCCCGGCCGTTTGATCAGGCGAGCCGTCGGCCGCAAACTTTAGATAGATCGCGTATGGACGTCGACTCGATATAAAACGCATGCGTGCTTCTCGCGGACATTAGCAATCTGTTCATCGCTCTAATCGAATAGCGATAGTAGCTATTGTCATCATCGAATTGAACACGCGTGCGTTCGCATCGAGACCTTCGAGGTGATCGCCGCGTTCCTGCTACGTAAGGGGCCGCAAGCGCGCTCAAACCAGGGTGTTGCCGGCATCGCGAGGTCATCCTACTCAGAAACGACCCCGCCTAAACGTTGAACAGTTCGCTACGCGCCGCGTCCATGATCATCGCGACAGCCGGGTGGCTGATGTGGCGCTCGATAGAGATTGCAAAAAATTCCTCGACGATCGAATTGATCTGCCCGACTATCGTCAGGTTGTGCTCTGTCTGCAACTGGCTTTCGAGCACGGTTGGCGCGAACAGCAGGCCGCGGCCTTCGCGGCCGAATGCCATGGTCATCGCTCCGTCGTCGAACTCGCCGACGATGCGCGGCGAAATGGCGTGCGAGGCGAGCCAGTGATCCAGCTTGCGCCGCACGGCGGATTCCGTGCCGGGCAGTAGCACAGGCAGCTTGTCGAGCGACATCGGGAAGCGTTTTTTGCTGCTTTGAATCAACGCCTGGGTTCCGAAGCAGCTTAGCGTCGAACGTCCGAGGCGGTGATTGAACGCCTTGATGTTGACGTCGACGGGAATGGGGGCGTCCGCGATGATCAGATCGAGGCGGTGCACGGCCAGTTGCGCGAGCAGCGCGTGCAGTTTGCCTTCGTGACAGATCATGCGCAGCGACGCCGACGCGCTCAGCGCGGGTTCCAGCAGCCGGTACGCAATCGCCTTGGGGACCGAATCCGCGATCCCGACGCGAAACCGCGTTTGCGCACCGGCTTCGCTTTCGCGCCGCACAGCGCTTTCGAGTTCCGAACCTAACGAAAATATTTCGTCGGCGTAATCGAGCGCGAGGCGCCCCGCATCGGTCAGTTCGAGCGTGCGGCCGGTTTTCCTGAACAGCTTCTTATCCAGCGCCTCTTCGAGAAGCTTGATCTGGCCACTGAGCGTTTGCGGCGTGATGTGCAACTGCTCGCCCGCGCGCACGATGCCGCCCGCGCGAGCCGCGACCCAGAAGTAATAGAGATGCTTGAAATTCACGAACCCTCCACCGATTACGGAAAGATACGTTTTTCTCGAAGTATCAACAATAAAAATACGAATTTTATGTTGGCATGAGCTCAGTTAGATTGAAACCTCGCTCCGAAGCGTCGGCGGGCGTTTCATGACAGTTGACAGAGGTGACATATGGCATCGGTTGCAGAATTGCTGCGTGCGAAAGCTTCCCGGACAGTGTGGTCGATCGAGGCATCCGCTTCGGTTTACGACGCGATATCGATCATGGCTCACAGGGAGGTTGGAGCGCTCATCGCCGCGCACGACGGGCGCATAGCCGGCATCGTGACGGAGCGCGATTACGCCCGGAAGATCGTTCTGATGGAACGCTCGTCAACGAATACGCCTGTGCGCGACATCATGTCGACGGCGGTGCGTTATGTCAGTCCGGAGCAGACGACGGATGAGTGCATGGCGATCATGACAGAACATCAGATTCGCCATCTGCCTGTGATCAGCGCAGGGCAGGTGACAGGAATGGTGTCGATCGGCGACCTGATCAAGAACCTGATTTCCGAGCAGGAACACACCATCCGGCAACTGGAGCACTACATCCACGGCAACGGTTTTCACGCCGCTTTTGATGGATCGAAGGCACAACCAGCGGCGAGCTTGCGTAGCTAAAAATATTACTGTTCGTAATGTATTTGCGCGCGCAAATGGAGCGCGTTGCGGGCAGTTTCGCGACTCATCGAAAGAGGTTTTTATGTACACGCAAATCATCAACAAATTACGACGTGCTGCCGGTGCAGTCACGCGCGGGACGGCCGCGCTCGGTCTGGCGGGACTGCTGGCGCTGGGCGCTGTGGCGTCGAACGACGCCGAGGCGAAGCGCGTAGGCGGGAGTCAAAGCATCGGGCGGCAGTCGCAGACGGCGTCGCCGTCTGGACAAGCGCAGCGAAGCCAACAGGCACAGCCGGCACAACAGGCCGCGCAGGCGCCTGCTGCGGCAGCGGGTAACCGCTGGATGGGCCCGCTGGCGGGTCTCGCTGCGGGCCTTGGGATTGCCGCATTACTGTCGTCGTTTGGCCTGGGCGAAGGGCTGGCGCAGATGCTGTCGAATGCGTTGCTGATCGGGGCGGTGATTTTCGCCGGCGTGATGCTATTCCGCTTTATCGCCAACCGGCGTCGTCCGGATCTTGCCTATGGACACGGTCCCGTGAACCGCCAGCAAACGAACGGCTCACGGTTTCTGAATCAGATCCCGCAAGCGCGGCCTGAAGCGAACTTGCGGGGCAGGCCGAACGCGGCGATGGGTTCGACGGGAGCAGCGGACACGGAGAGGACAACGGGACTACCACTCGAGCAAGATCAGGCGGCGTTTCTTGTATCGGCAAAGACCTTGTTCATGCGCCTTCAAGGCGCATGGGACCGGAACGAGCAGGGTGACCTGTTCGAATTGACGACGCCGGAGATGTTCGCGCAAATCAAGCGGGACCTCGAAGCTCGGGGTCGCCAGGTGAGTCATACGGAAGTCACGCAACTTGACGCGGAAGTGCTTGGCACAGAACGCAATGCGGATGAAACGCTGGTTAGCGTTCGCTTTTACGGTCAAATGCGGGAAGACGATGCGCCGACTGCCCAGCCGTTCCAGGAAGTCTGGAACATGGTCAGCGACGCACGTGGCAACCAGGCGTGGCGACTGGCCGGCATTCAGCAAATTGACGGATGAGAGCGTAGTTGAAACCGGCAGCGGCCTGCTGCCGGTTACTCGTGAGGGTCGTGCGTGCCGCGGAACTACCTGAGACCAACCTTTCGCCAGCGACCGTGCGTGAGAAAGTCGAGCGCCACTTGCGGAGTGGCAAACGCTGGGCGCATGAGGCGATAGTCGGCTACTCCATCACGACTTGCGTGATGGGCGTCCGCCCGCGTGCCGAACAAACTCGAGATCCGTTGCGCTGCCTGTGCGCAGGTCTTTAGCCGCGCGACCGAACAGCGGCGGAATCGGATCGTCTTCGAAGGATCGAGAAGCCATGAGAACGCAAACAAAACGTCTGAATGAGACGCCGACGGTCAGGCAGGAACGCTCCGTCACAATCAGTGGCCAGAATTTGGCCTCGCAGTGGAACGTTTCGCAAAGCAGGCGCATCGGCTCTGTGAGCTATCAGGCTGAACATCAGGGCTACCGTTTGACGGCCCGAGCAGAACCCGTGGAGAGTGCGTTGCACGCGGCCCATCTTGTGATCGAAGGGCCGGGCTGCCCGACACAGTGCTGCTTCCACGCGCTGGATTATTTCTACGACCCAGCGCAGGCCTTGCGGTACGCGATCCGATGGGGACGGATATGGGTCGACCACCGGCTTACGAAAGTCGCCCTACAGCGCGTCGTATCGGCAAGCCCGGCAAGCAGCGCCGAACTGCTTTTGAAAGAGGAACGTACTAACCGGGCAGGGGATCATGAATGAATCGTCAGGCGAAAAAACACTCCGTTTTATTGCTCGGAAGGCAGGAAGTCCAACGGCGGCGCTTGTCTACTGGCTTGACGTGACGGAACCGTCTAGTGAGGCGAGCTTCACCGAGATAACCCGGCGCTTCGCTCCCCTGATGCAGGTCGTCTTTCCTGACGATCGACCCGGTGCGTTCGTCAACCGGAGCGCGTTGCTCGATATACAACATTTGGGAACCATCGATCGGCTCATTTTCTTGGACGGTTCGTGGCTCGACGTATGGAATGACCGCGATTGCGCGGATATCTGTAACCTGTTTTCCAGCCGGAGGCACACATGTTGTCTGCCAAAAACATTTCGATCACGGCCATAACCGGCCGCATGGAAGGCCAGCCGGTCGTGTCCGAATCCGACATGGAACGACTCCGGGAATGTGCGCACCTGCCGAGGGTGTCACCGACGCAGCGCGCCCTCCTGGACGCCATGGAAGCGACAGCCTTGTTTGTCGATTCCGCCGAGATACCACCGGACGTCGTCACGATGAATACAACGGTCGAATGTACGACCACCGACGGCACTGAGACGCATGAATGGACGCTGGTTTACCCGCGCGAGGCCGACTATCAGCGTGGGCGACTGTCCGTTCTCTCGCCGACGGGCATCGCACTGTTGGGTGCGCGTTGCGGACAAGTCATCATGTGCCTTCCGCCGAGCGGCGTGCCGGTTCATTACGTCATCAGGAAGATCCTCCTGCAACCGGAGAGTCGTCGCTTATCAGGCTGATGATATCGGGAGGAGGCACCGAAGAAACTGCATAGCGTCGCTAGCGAGCGCCCCTCAGTCGGCCCCGTCGCCCATTCAATTCCGTTTGATTCGGTTGGTCAAGGGTCAAGGGGGCGCTAGCATGACTGTCCTCAAGCTGCTGTCATTTTTCTCGCTGACGTTAGCGGTGGTGTGCATGCTGGGTGGTGGCATCACCGTCTTTACGGCGGTCAATCACAAGATTGTCCACTCAAAACGCCGAGATGCACCGAAGAATGAGTGTCCGGCATCACTTCTGTTGCCATCACGGCCCAGTGGCCGAAAGGATTCACTTATCCGCAGTTCCGCCTCGCTTTCATACGCCAAGGCGAACCGCCGCAGGAGGCCACGGGGAAGGCCGAGATGCTCGCGTTGAGCATCGGGCGGGTTTCGGCCATGACCGGTCGGTCGACAGTGGCGCACGAAAGCAGTCGGTCGGCTGCGCGTTGGACTCTCGGTTCGGCGCAAGGGGGCGGTATGGGTAATTCCAGGCGTCGGGCGGGCAATGGTTTACAGTGAGAGACGATCAATACGTGCTACGGAGATCCACGATGATCGACGACGGCCTCTTCGACGCCATAAAACGGTTGCGCGGATGGGCGTAAGCGCGCCGGCACGTGCGACGGCTATGGGTTTATGGCAGCCGACTCAAGGGTGTCCAGCGGACCGACAGCGATCTCGATGTCGCCATGGAAATTGACCCTGTCGGCAACGATGAGACGGCACGAGATTCGTGGGGCTGTCACCGCACTGAATGGGAGACTGAGATGACAGCGCTCGTCCCATATAAGGTGCACCTCCAGGACTACGATCTCACAAACCCAACGTCACGCGTCGTCGCATATATCGGCTGCTGTGCCGCATTGGTCTATCAACGTGATGATGTGGCTGAAGGATGAATCGTGATAAACGGCGATGGCGGCGAAGCCCGCATTATTTGTGACGCACGACACCAGGTCATGTCCGTTATCTCGAAGATCATGCAACGAACGAGGATGCGCGCGTTGGTCGCGCGTATCACAATTCCGCTGCTTCTCGCGATAACGGGAGCGTCGCCGCAGCACTCACTGGCCCAGCCAGGTCAGAACAGCTTGATCGGTGTGGTCACCGACGCACCAAGTTCTTCCAAATGGGTGGGTGGTCAAGTCACCTTCACCGGGATCACGACAGCAGAGCCCACGGTTGTTTGGCCAGATGGCTTCGACGAAAAGTTGTCCAAGCTCTTCGAGAACGAAAACTTGATCGTTCTCCAATTCGTTAGCACCGCCGGAGGCACCGATACCTTCTACATCGAAAGGAAGAGTAAGCGTTTCCTCGTTGTATCGGTTGGAACCTTGTTTGCCGCCTACCTAAATAACAAGTCGGTCAGCGTCTCTCAGTATCGGGGCTACATCAGATAGGTCGCCAGTGCAGTCGTGCTGGCTGAGCGTGACAGCGGCTCCGCGAACGGCCGCTTTCCACCGCGTTCACCGTCCGTTGTGGGTCGCAAGTACTCGTTCGCTTTCCGCGGGACGAGTCATTCGCGACCACCGACCTGTGGCTGACAGGAAAGCGCCCCATACCCGTCTGACCGGCACCGATGCTCGAATGACGGCTCAGGCCGAATGGACTAAACCGCTCGCGCGGTAGGGGGCTGCGGCCCGTCTCTGGCGGCGAATGGGAGGCCAGTGGCGCCGGCGCTTATGTTGGTGGTTGAGGCAATCCGCCTCGTCCTCCAGCAGGAGCCCCATCATGACCTCCTCCGATCCGGGCATCAGCCCGCTGCGCCGCCGTATGCTTGAGGACTTGCGCATGCGCAAGTTCGCACCCAAGACCCAGGCCGCCTACCTACGTGCCGTACGTCAGTTCGCCCGATACCTCGGGCGTTTACCCGATACCGCCACGGTCGAGGACCTCCGGGACTATCAGCTGCATCTGGTCGATCACGGCGCGTCGCCGGTGTCGCTGAACGCCGCGATCAGCGGTCTGAAGTTCTTCTTCGAAGTCACGCCCGGCCGGCCTGAGCTGATGGCGCGGATGCAGCCGGTACGCGTGCCTCGCACGCTCCCGGTTGTGCTCAGCCCCGAGGAGGTGCGCCGGCTCATCGCGGCAGCCGGAAACCTCAAGCATCAGACCGCGCTGTCGGTCGCCTATGGCGCCGGGCTGCGTGCGAGCGAAGTGGTCGCCCTCAGGGTCAGCGACATCCACAGCCAGCGCATGACCCTGCGCATCGAGCAGGGCCGCCGTGACCGCTACGCGATGCTCTCGCCGGTCCTGCTCGAACGTCTGCGCGTCTGGTGGCGCGTTGCCCGTGCCCAGGGCTGCATGCTCGATGGCGGGTGGCTCTTTCCGGGCCTCGATCCGATTGACCCGCTCAGCACGCGGCAACTGACCCGCGCCATCCATGCGGCCGCCGAGACCGCAAACATCGACAAGCGCGTATCCATGCACACGCTGAGGCATTCCTTTGCCACGCACCTGCTGGAACAGAAGGAGGATATCCGCGTGATCCAGGTGCTCCTTGGACACAGGCAGATCGAGACCACCACGCTCTATACCCAGGTTGCCACTGACCTCCTGCGCAAGGTGGTCAGTCCGCTGGACCGCCTGCCCGCCGGCTAGCCCGGCCGCACGCGGAGCACCCCGTGCTGGAGGTCGCGGATACCCCGCCTGCACCAGCCACGCAAACATGACGTTGAGGATCACCATCGCCTGCCGCTGGCTCGATGCCGACAGGGGGCCGTAGAACGGTCGCCAGCGCGGATCGTTGCGGGGATGCTTGCGTCCGCCATCAGCGGTCCACCGTGCCGCGGGTTGCGGATCGACGAGAAAGTGCTGGTAGACCAGCAGGTCTTCGTGCGTGAGCGAGGAGAGCGGTTTGCCCATCTGCAGGACGGACCACAGCAGCAGCCGTTCGGCTTCCTTGCGGTAGCTGTCGAACGTCGTTTTCGTATCGACGAAGCGGGCGAGCCACGCGCGGATCGCATCGGGATCGGTCACCGCGGCGACCTGCATGTGGCCGGTTGCGCGGTTCGTGCCGTGGTGGCCATCGAGACCGGCGGGCAGTTCGAGCGCGTCGATCGGGCGCGGGGCGGAGACGGCGGTTTTCATGGTCGCAGACGCGGCGGAGGCGGAGGTCGGGGTGTGACGTGATGATGGACTGATCCGCCCCCAAGATATCAACATTATCGCCGTATTGTCAAAATGTGGCCTCTGATGCGTTAGATATGGGACGGTTTACGTTGTATTATTTATCCGACACCCACACCAGCATGCTTCCATGGCCGACGCCCTCCCTGACGAAACCCGTCTCGCCGCTGAAATCGACCGCCTGAAAGGCGAATTCCCGAAGACCCGCGAGCTGTACCGCGAAGTCTGCGCGCTCCTGTTCTTCCGCTTCGGGATCACGCCGACCGCGAACCGGCTTTACCAGTTGGTCAAGCGCGGCAGCATGAGCACGCCGACCCAGGTGCTCGGTGAATTCTGGGCCGAACTGCGCGAAAAGAGCCGGGTGCGCATCGACCACCCCGACCTGCCCGCCGATCTGGGGCCGGCTGCCGGCGAACTGGTCGCGGCGCTCTGGACCCGCGCAACCGCCTCTGCCGAAGCCGCGCTCGACGCGCTGCGCGACGAGGTCGAGGCGCAACGCGTTGAGGCGCAACGGTCGGTCGTTGCTGCCCGCGACGAACTGGGTCGCGTCGGGACCGCGCTCGAACAGCGCACGGCGGCGCTCCTTGCCGCGCAGGTCGAGGTGCGCGAACTGGAAAAGGCGCAGGCCGAGGGCCACGCGGCGCGGCAGGCGTGCGAGGCCGAGGTGGTCCGGCTCAAGGCCGAGGCGCTCGTGCGCGACCGTGAACTGGACAAGGTGCGCGAAGGTTTCTCGCGGGATCTCGGGAAGCTGCGCGAGAGCGCGGAACGCGCCGACGAGCGCCTGCGAGCGTCGGAAAAGCGGGCGCTGCTCGAGATTGATCGCGAGCGTGGCGCCGCCGCGAAACTGCGGAAGGAACTCGATGATGCGGTGAAGCGGGCCGACCAACGCGAGGCGGACCATCGCCGCGTGGTCGAGATCCTGCAGGCGCAGCTGGGTGACGCGCGCCATCAGGGGGGCGTCCTGCAGGGGCGGCTCGATGCCGTCGAGGCCGCGAACGTGACGCTGCACCAACAGCTCGCAGCAGCGCGTCAGGCCGATGCCCGCCCGGCCCGCGCGAAGGCCGCGCCTGCTCGCCCGACTGCGGGCCGCGCGGCGGCGACACGCACATCGCGTCAGGCAACGGCAGCACCGGCGGAACCGGCGGAACCGGCGACCGCCAGCAAGACCACGGTGCGCCGCAGGCGGGGGTAGGCGAGGTGGAGAAAAACAGCCGCCAGGGAAAAAGGCGTAAGGCCCCGGCTTGCCCGCCGATCAGCGCACTGATGCGCTACGGCGAGCGGATCGTGCGGGTGGTCGCCGAAGCCAGCGGTCAGCGCGTGATCATCGAATCGGTGGACGAGGACGGCCGCACCTTCCGCAGCACGGTGAAATGGGCTAGTCTGACCGCTCTTCACGATCAGCTCTTCTGAACGGGATGACCCGGACCATGCAGCAGCTCGACATCTTCGCCGACAGCCGTGACGTGATGTTGCGCAACGACGTGCTGGCGCCGCTGCAGCGGCGCGATGCGGTGGCGGCGCGAACGGCACTGGCGCAGCTCGCCGGCGAATACCCGGACGACGGTGCGCTGCCCGCGATGACCGTGCTGGTCCGCGAACTCGGGAATGGATCGACCGGGCCCTTTGCTGACCATGCGGCGCTGGACATCGCCCACCGTCACCTGGAGGACGGGGTGGTGCCCGCCGCCCGGCGCGTGCTGCCCGCGCAGAGCGTCCACCCGTGGCTCGCACCATGCTGGCGAGCGCTCGCCAAGCGGGCCGCGTCCCTGGCCTTTCGCGGCGCCGGTGCCGGGAACCATGCCGAGAGCCACGCCGCACCGCTCTGGCTGCTGGCGGGCGACGGGGCGGCTGCGATTGAAGCAGTCGAAGCCATTGAGTCCTGGTGGCGCATCCCCGCACCCTTCGCGTGGATGACGGAGGCGCGCTACCGGGCTGATGGTCTGGATGCCGCGTGGCCACTGCTCGCTGGACTGGCGTGGCTCGCGCCCGCACGGTTCGCGGCGTTGCTGCCCGGACTGGGCGACGCGTCGCTCGACGCGCTACGCCAGCGCTTCGATGCGGAGTTCCCCGGCACCGGCGAGATCGACGATTACGCGTGGTTGCCGGCCTGGCTGCTGGTGGTCAAGCCGGCGCTCGCAGGCCGGCTGGGTGACGCCGGGACGCAACGTGAGGTTGCGGCATCGCGGGCCACGGTCCTGCTGGGCGAGATCCTGCGCCGGGAGCATGACGGCGACCAGCACGAACTCGTCAGTCTGCGTCAGGCGCTCAGTCGCCTGCATGCGGGCCTGTTCGACGTGTACATGGCCACACGGAAAGTGCAGCACCGGTGAGTATGACGATCGGCGGCCACGATTACCGCTGATGCCATAGTCGCATCGGCCAGTCGCGCGGAGGCACGGAGGCGACATGACATTGAAAGCGCAATGGTACCGGGACAGGCTCGCGAAAAAAAGCCGCAAGGGCTTCTGCGGCTACCCGGTCGCAACGGTGGCCTGCTATGGGCCCGATGACAGGCGGGCGACGAAGGTTGCCGTCGGCATCGTCGCGTACGAAGGCGCGGATGCTGATCCTGTTGAGCGGTGGTTCTGTGAAACGTCCGATGCGAGAGCCGATCCGGAAATCACCGAAGCAGTCGTCCGGTTCATTGAACAGCATGGTGCGCGTTCGGTCGTCGCCGTCGATCGCATCATCGGGTGCCCGCATGAGGAAGGCATCGACTATCCGGACGGCGAGACCTGTCCGCGGTGTCCGTTCTGGAGCGGCCGTGACCGGTGGAGCGGCGGGTTGATCAGGTGAGGCCAGTTGGGTGCCCTCGCGACTGTGCACGGGGCAGCCGGCGTTGAAGCTGGGTGATGCTATTTCACGCGCGGAAGACCTTCAACATGTCCAATATGCGGGACGACCCGGATTGTTCCGCTCCCGAGCTTGCTCCTACCATCAACTCCCCGTTGCCAATTGCAGCCAAACGCGCCATCGGTAATGCGTCGCCGGAAGCGACCTTGGCCGGGCAGGCATGGCCAAAGGCCAGTAGCCGGTGCAATCCCCTACGGCACCTACTCGAACGACCAGGAGACAGGAATGCTCAGCGCCCATGAATTTGCGACATTAATGCTCGTCAGGGACTCGGCCGACCATATTGCTGAGCGGCAGGAACTTGGCACGTTGCTCGAACGCCAGCTCGTCGCCATGGAGCAGCTTGCCGGCGGTGCCGTGCGGCTTCGCATTACGCAGGACGGAGATTCCGTGCTTCGGGCCTTCGCACGTTTTCACTGACATGTCGCACCCTATGAGCCCGCAAGCCAATATGATGCGGGCCTGACCGTTGTTCCCGACACTTGCCGCGGCCCAACTTCGAGGCCCGCCCAATCTGCACTGGGACAGCGCGAGCATGACGCCGTTTATGCGCTGAAGTTTACGACCGGGCTGACGACCGCGGCGGCTCGCGTCTGCTGCCAGGCGGGTCCGTACACGGCAACATGGCACGTCAGGCTGTTCGCCTCTTCGTCGCTGCATGCTAGCCGGGAAAGTGGGCGGACCAAACGCGGCTCGAGCACACGTCCGGGCGCGCCATACCGTCGACGCCTTACCTGGCGCTCGTCGCTTTCTCCGAACCATTACCTGTCTGGGCTGTCCCGATCGGCGGCACGGCGTCGTTCATTGACGGCAGCGTCTCCTTCGGCGCTGCCGCGGCGGCGTCCGGCTGGGCGGAGTCGGCCTTCAGGTAGTGGTCGACTAGCGCAAAGAAACGCTGATAGAAAACGCCGGCAGGAATCGTCTCGCTCGCAACTTTCACCATCGAGTCATCGCTTGAGCCGATCGGCAGCGACAGCGATCCGAACACGCTCAGTCCGACGCTCGCCGACGTGTTGCTCTTCTTCAGCGCATAGCGATCCTGCACTGCGTTCACGTACGCGATACTGCTGTTGCTTTTGGGGTCGTCGGTTGTACAGACCACATGGATTTCAATCACCGCGTGCGTATCGCCGGTGGGCTGGAAATTTTTCGAGCCGTCGACCGAATCGGGCCTCGTCGAACTGGCGATATATCCCTGGCTGAGCAACGCACGGCGGGCGGCTTCGCAGGCGAGCTCTGCCTTCCCGGCGAAATTGTGCATATAAGGGCTATCGCCTGCGTCGAACTGTTCTTGCTGGTAAAGCGGCTTCGGTGTCGAGCACGCAGACAGTGCGCTCGCAAGCGCAAGCACGAAAGCCGCGGAGGAAAAGCGGAACGGGGTATGCATGGCTGAATAGGTTGGACCGGCTCGAGCGGAGAAGGGGGCCGGCGCCAGATGGCCATGACACCCAATGCTTTTGCGCTGCATGAGAGGGACACATCATGCGGCCGATCCGGAAGTGAATGGGCCGGGCCATTATAGTTTTCTTTCCCTACAATAACCTTCGACGTTCTCGTGAGCGCAGATCCGTTACGTGGTACGGCGGATGTGGCAAGCTGATATGAGAGGACGGCCTTCTCAAGTTGGTCGAGGAAAGGTGAAATTTTTGACAAAGAGTAGGATTGCAAATCAAAAAATGCGGACGCCAGATTCTGCCATTGTCCATTGACGCCGGGCCGCCAGGCGATCCTTCAATTCTGCGCGGTGTCGACCTGCATTCATCAGATGTCGAGGCAGCGCGAAGTGCTGCCGGATCAGGCCGAAGCATGAGAGGAAACCCCGTGTGCGATGTTGCGCAGCGTAGTCAAATCGGGCAGCCTTTCGGAACTTGCGGACGGGATGTTTCAGGAGGCTGGGTGAACGTGGGGGCCTGCTGCTATTTCAACGCACGGCATGGCAGATGACATCCGCCGTCACGCCCCAAGCCTACATTGCGTTCGCCCGAGAGCTGTGCGATGCGGTAGGGGCGGGATAAATAGTCAAGCTGGCTCTGCGACCGCGGCTGACCTCAGTGGCTAATCCGCTGAGAATGCGGCAACCACACGGGAAGCAGGAGAATGGAGCGAGGAAAAATAAAGAAGAATGAGGCTCTGGATAAACCGGGCCCCGAAGAAAATGAACCAAGAAAAGTTGGTTCCACGCAGTGAGTTTCACACTGTCAGTTTTTGACGACTTTCAGATCGCCGATGACAGCGATCGCCGGTGCATGGGAAAGGAGTGTTCGCGCTGCGGACGCTGAAAGCGGGGGAGCGCGTGTTGGAATACAGGGGTGAGGTGATTTCCTGGCGACGGGCCCGCCCGCGCAGCACCGGCGAGACGGCATCGAGGGACACACGTTCTTTTTCGGGCTGGAGGACGGCCGGGTGATCGACGGCAGCCGCGGGGGCAACAGCGCGCGCTGGCTGATCACTGCTGCTCGGCGAACTGCGAGGCAGTTGAGGAGGCGGGGCGCGTGTTCAACCACGCGATCCGGGACATTACTGCTGGCGGCGAACTCTTTATCGATTACCGACTGGAGACGGACGAGCCACTTGATGGTGACCTGTGTCGGTACTACGCGTGCCTGTGCGGTGGTGCCGCCGCACCATGCTCGGGCCCGGGAAGCGAGCGTTACCCGGGACGGGCCGGGTCATGCCGACGCTGGCAAAGTCCCGGAGCACAGCTCGTCCGGAGTGGAGCGCGAACGGCTGGCCCCTGTCGCTTGCGCTGCCGGAATTGCCCGCAATGGGTGGACAGTCAACAAGGCAGGTGTCTGGCTGTGCATCAAGGCCTGCGGTGCAACCAGTCCCGCATCGGATGGGTGTCCAGCCAGCGGAGTTGCCGGCTCCTGTGATGTTCACGTCGGTAGTGCTCCGTCACGAGGATGGCAGCCATGATCAGAACGATCACTCCCAGCATGATTCCCGAAATTGATTCGGCCATGGTGACCTCCTGTCGAGTCGCAAACATGCTTACAGTTTAGGGCAACGCTGATTAAGTCCACCGATCCGGTACCTCAAGCGTTATAGAAATCGGATTGAACGAAGAAGGCGAAACAGGATGAAGCAGCAGACGTTGGCGATGGCAGCCGATCAGGGGGCGGGTTTCGAGACCCACCGCAAACGCACGCGGCGCGACGAGTTTCTCGACACGATGAACGCAATCGTGCCATGGGCGCAACTGTGCGCGGTGATCGAGCCGCATTATCCGAAGCGTGGCAATGGCCGCCCGCCAATTGGTCTGGAGCGCATGCTGCGGATCCACTTCGTGCAACACTGGTTCAATCTGGCCGACTTCGCTTGCGAAGAGGCACTTTACGACAGCGCCAGCCTGCGTCGCTTTGCCGGAATTGACCTGGGTTGTGAAGCCGTACCGGACGCGACGACGCTGCTCAAATTCCGGCGCCTGCTGGAGACGCACAAACTGGGCGAGCAATTGTTTGCCGAAGTCGGCCGGGTGCTGCAGGCCAGCGGCATGAAGCTCAAAAGCGGCACCATCGTGGACGCGACGATCATCGGCGCGCCGAGCTCGACGAAGAATGAGCAGAAGGCGCGCGACCCCGAGATGCATCAGACCCGCAAGGGCAAGCAATGGTATTTCGGCGCCAAGCTGCACATCGGTGTGGACAGCCAGAGCGGCCTGGCGCACAGCGCGGTGCTCACGCCGGCCAACGTGCATGACAAGCATCCACTGCCGCAATTGCTGCACGGGCAGGAGCGGCGCGTCTACGGCGACAGCGCCTATGCGAGCCAGAAGGAGCTGATCCACAGCAAGGCGCCCAGGGCGCGCGACTTTACCAATCAGCGCACGCGCCGTGCGGGCGGCGAAGTCGACGAAGTGCAACGGGGCAAGAACCGCAACAAGTCGAAGATTCGCGCCCGGGTGGAACATGTCTTCGCCGTCGTGAAGCGACTGTGGGGATTTACGAAGGTGCGCTATCGCGGGCTGGCAAAGAACGCCAACCGGGCGTTCGTCGCGCTCGCACTGGCGAACGTCTACCTGTCGCGCAAGAAACTGATGGCACCGGTACGCCCATAGTGGGCGAAAGGCGGGCAACGCGCCCGCCCAACAGGCCTGCGAGGGCCGAAAAGCAATGACCTAAGCTCGGCCTCATGACTTGGCGACGTTCAAATTGCTGACACGCTGCCGAATTCGCGGCTTGTTCAGCGAATGAAAGGGACTTCCCCGTCCCGCGGCTGCGGTGGAAGCCGTAAATGGGCATCGACGTGTCATCATGAAGTTTCGAACGTTCACCACACCAACAAGAGGAGAAGTCCATGCCTGTTGTCACTGTCGGAATCGATCTTGCCAAGAACGTCTTTGCGGTTCACGGAGTGGATGAAGCCGGCAAGGCAGTATTGGTCAAACCGCGTGTCTCACGGGATCAACTGCTCGCGCTGATCGCCCAGTTGCCGCCCTGTCTCATCGGCATGGAAGCGTGCTCGGGTGCGCATCAATGGGCACGTATGTTCCAGCAGTACGGTCACACCGTGAAGCTGATGGCGCCGAAACTCGTGGCACCGTACCGTATGTCGGGCAAGCGCGGCAAGAACGACGCGGCGGACGCAGCGGCGATCTGTGAGGCGGTGACACGTCCGAGCATGCGCTTCGTGCCGCTGAAGGACGAACACCAGCAGGCGACACTCTGCCTGCATCGAACGCGGCAGGGCTTTGTCGAGGAACGGACCGCAATCTACAACCGGATACGTGGCCTGCTTTCGGAATTTGGCGTGGTGCTGCCGCAAAGCCCGGAGCGTCTGCGAAGAGAGATCACAGTCCATCTCGATTCTTTGCCCAGCTGGGCCAATCGCTGCATCAGCGATCTCCTTGAGCACGCAGGCAACATCGAGGCCCGGCTCGCCGAATACGACCGCGCGATTAGCCAAATTGCGCGCGATGACGAGCGCAGCCGGCGGCTCATGCAGTTGCGCGGTATCGGCCCGACCACGGCGAGCGCACTGCTTGCGAGCCTGGGTGCCGGACATGACTTCCAAAATGGTCGCCAGGTGGGCGCGTGGCTCGGATTGACGCCATGGGCAGCATAGCAGCGGCGGCAAGCAGCGGCTTGGCAGCATCACGAAGGCAGGCGACGCCTATCTGCGCTGTCTGCTGGTGAATGGTGCGCGCGCCGTCATCGCGAATCTCGGCGAGAAGCAGGATCGCTTCAGCCGTTGGGCGAGAAGCCTCGTTGAGCGGCGCGGATATTGGCGCGCGGCCGTAGCGATCGCAGCCAAGAATGCGCGAATGGCGTGGGCGGTCCTCAAGTACGGCGAGGACTTCAAGCACGAGCCAGCCGCCGGGTGAGTTCCACCGATGTATTCGTCAACCGTTCACCAACGAGAAGCAACGGTACCCATGAGCGATTAAATGATCACTTTGCACTGCCAGCGGTGATGTGAAGCGGTTGGACCCGCGCGAGGTATACCTGATAAGGCTACAGGGATTCATTCCCGGTCAGCGAACGAGGCCCTTGCGCGCGTCTTTCATCAGGGTCCGGGCCGTCAGCCCAACATGACCGGTTGTAGTACCGCAGTCCTTCACCTTCTCACACGACGTCGGCAAGGCAACATTGCGACAACAGAAAACCACATTTGTGCTTGCGCTCAATGGGGAAGCCCTTGTAGTAGCCTTAGGTGATGTGCCGGCGCGTCGGGTACTCTACCTGTTCCTTCTTGCTGCCGCCTCCTGCCGCCTTGCGCAGCCCAAACCGGGAAGGATTCGAAGAGGCTGCCACGAGCATGGGCGCGTTGATGACCCGGGTTTAGCGCTGCTTGTCCTACTCGGCAAACGGGGGCGCTACCAGGGGCAGCCTGGTCTGCCGAACGGTGATCTTGTCATCATCGCCGATCGGCTCCACATGGCATCCTCCTCGACCGACCACATTCGGCTTCGCTCGTTACGCAGACTGAAATCTGGAGGTTCGAGTATCGATTCGACCCTGACATGTGCGTTCGACGCTCTCATAAGGGCGAATTCCTGCCGTCCCGATGGCAGATCCGCGTGTGACCTCATAGGACCTCCGGCGCAAAGGCGCCAAACGATTTGCCCGGCGCCATTACGTGCCGCCGCATCGCCAAGGCGCCCGATGCGGTTAGCGATGTCACGACGGACTGCAGGAGGAAAGCCTCAACGTTCCAGTGTCCGCGCTCCTGCAAAAGCTCGCCTTACCGGTTCATTTAATACCGAATGACGCAACTAACCGTCATGTTCGCCTGGTCCGCCCCTCCAACGTCGAGGCCGTTTCGCAATGACGGAGCCGCACACACCGACTTTTACCGCAGTGCCGCGACAGCGCTGCTGGCCGCTGGACGATTTTCCGTCTGTCACGCTCCGGCAGCCCGCGCTGGCCGGGAAAACGGAGGGGGCGGGCGCTACCTTGGGCACGTGCGTGCGCGTTTGCGTTCGGACCGCCCGTTGCCGTACGTTGCGGGTCTGGCCAACAACAACCGATCGAACATGAATAAACAGGAACTGATTGACGCGGTCGCAGCCCGCACCGGCGACACCAGGGCCGCCACCGGCGAAGTCATCGATGCAGTGCCAGGCGCCATCACGCGCGCGGTGACCGCTGGCGACACCGTGCAACTGTTCGGTTTCGGCTCGTTCCCGACGGGACAGCGTGCGGCACGCACCGGCCGCAATCTGTCGACGGGCGCTGAAATCCAGGTTGCCGCGGCAAAGTCGGTGAAGTTCACTGCCGGCAAGGTGTTCAAAGACGCGGTGAACGCACGGTGACGAAGACCGGCATCGCACCGGCCATCTACGCGGGCCTGCAGCGTGAAATCGCCGACGTAGTGGAGTCCGCGCGCGCGGCCGCCGCCCGCCGCGTCAACGCGTTGATGACGGCGACCTACCGGGAGATTGGCCGGCGCATCGTGGAGTTCGAGCAAGGCGGCGAACTCGGCTAGGCCAGCGGGTCGGTGGCACCCGGTCAACTGTCTCAGCTCGACCCCTATGTATAGATCTCAACTATGTATAGGTTGGCTCGAAGGCGGGTATCGGCCCCTGTTCCGCAGGGCTTGAGGGGCCGACGGATCTTTACATAGTTATAGCGTCTGTAAGAAGCGGATGAGCGAATCCGGCGCACGAAATCGCCGCATCTTGGTCGCGGGAGCTTCCAGCCGAGCGAGTGCCTTCTCCTTGATGGCGAGGTCTGCCTCAACGTAGCGGTGAGTGGTATTGGTGCTCTCATGTCCGAGCCAGAGTGCGATCACGTTGAAGGGCACGCCCGATTGCAGCAGGTGCATCGCCGTGGTGTGACGCAACGTATGCGGTGAAACCTGCTTGTTGGCAAGGCTCAGCAGGCTGGTCGCGGCGCGGGCGACGGCAAGATCCAAGCGTTGCCCAACATTACAGCGAGTCATCGCGCGCCCGTCGCGATTAGGAAGCAAGGCTGCTTCAGTTCGCAGTTGTGGGTTGAGGCGCAGCCATGCGCGGATTTCCTGCACAGTCGTCTTCCACAGCGGTACCGATCGTTGTTTGCGACCCTTGCCCTGCAGGTGCACGCAAGCCGCTCCGTCGAGTACGACATCGCTCACGCGCACGCCGATAATCTCGGACACACGAGCGCCGGTGTTGTAGAGCATCGCCATGAGTAGATGGTCGCGCTGCGAGGACCAGGTCGGTCCGGGTTGCCCCAGGACTGCCACCATCTCTTCGCGAGTGAGGAAACCCAGCATCGGGCGTTCGAAGCGCTTCATCGGCACCGCCAAGGCTCGCTCTACAACATGTAGCGAGGCGACATCGCGTCGGCCGGCAAACTTCAGGAATGCGCGCAGCCCGGTCAGCCGCAGATTGCGGCTGCGAACCGAGTTGTTCCGCTCGCGCTCCAGATGATCCAGGAATGCCAGGATCAGATCGGGCTGGATGTCCACGAGTTGCATCGCGGTCGGCTCCTTGCCCAGCTTGCGCCCGGCGAAGTCCAGAAACAGCACCAGGGCGTCGCGGTAACACGCTACCGTGCGCGAGCTGAGCGCGCGCTGTGTGACCAGGTATTCGGTAAAGAACTGCTGCACGAGCGAAGCGAATGAAGGCGGCTTGGGTGCGACGGCATTACGCATCGGGCACCTCCACCTGGGGCATGAACGACTCGAATCGCTCTGCAGCCAAACCCATCAACTCCGGAACCGCCGAGAGGTACCAATACGTGTTGGTCACCATGGCGTGCCCGACGTAGGTCGACAGCGATAGCATCGCCTGATCGATATCAACACCCTGCGTGTGCCATCGCATGATGCGGTGCACGACGAAGGTGTGCCGCAGATCGTGGATACGCGGGGCGTGATGGGTCCCGCGGTTGCGCCAGTTCAGGTTCTCGCGTAGCCCTTTGAAGACGCGATGTACCTGGCGCTCGCCCAGCGGCAGTCCCCGGCGTTGACCGCGCGTGCCGACGAAGAACGGTGCGTCCTCCTGCACGGACTCGCCAGACAGGTCACGCGTCAACCGATAGCGACGCAGGGTTTCGATCGTGGTGGGGTGCATAGGTACCTGCCGCGACTTGCCGAACTTGGTCTGGTGGATGGTGAGCATGCCGCGCGTGAGGTCGACATCCTCGATGCGCAGCGCCAGCGCTTCTGAGATTCGCAGCCCCGTGCTGGCGACCAGTCCGAACAGTGTCTCGAAGATGATTCCGCGCAAGCCCGGGGCCGGCCCAAGCTGTCGAGCGGCAGCCAGCAGATCAACGATCTCGCTCTCGCTATAGATATGCGGTGCCTGTCGCTCCGGCAGGCGACCGAAGATCGCATCGTCGGGAACCTCGGTACGCGGCTCGAACTGTTGCAGCCAGCGCATGAACGAGCGCAACTGTTTGAGTCGTCTCGCCCACGTGTGCGGGTCGCTGCTGCCATGGCTGTCGCGTCGCGCCCAATCGGCCATGACCTCCACAGTCAACGGTCCGCGGTGACCGATGGACTGAACGTGCCGTGCGAAGCTGCGTAAGGCATAAGCCGGGCTGCGTAGACCAAACCCGAGGCCGCGGCGCTCAGTAAGGTAGCGCTCAACGTACGCGTGCAGAGAGAGGACGGCGCTCATGATGGGCTCCCCGGCCACGGCAGCGCCACCTCGACCAATTTACGGCTGTCGAGCTTGGCGTAGATTAGTGTCGTGTTCAGGGACCGATGGCGCAGCACGTCGGCCACCTCCTTGAGGGAGGAGCCGCTTGCCAGCAGTCGGTTTGCCATGGTGTGGCGAAGCAGGTGTGAGCCTGTGTATGGCAGCCCAGCGCGAGCGTAGGCCTGGCGAATCGTCTTGCGCACGAGATCGGGGCCTGCGGGCTCGCCGCGTGGGGCGACGTGACGTACGAAGACAGCGCGATTGCGGGTCTTGGGACGTTCATCCTTCAGGTACGCGGCAATCGCTGCGCCGGTGGTCGATGGCAGCGGCAGTACGTCTTCCCGACGCCCCTTGGTGTGCCGGAGTGTGATCGTACCGGCGCGCCAGTCGATGTCATCAAGGCCGAGCCGCGCAACTTCACCGCTGCGAAGCCCAAGATCAAGGGCACATCGTACGATGGCGGTACGCCGCATCGGGCAGCGGCCGGCTTGGCCGAGAGACCCGATCAGCCGCTCGACTTCTTCGGTCGTCAGGGTCTTGGGCAGCGAAGCCAATTGCCAGTTGGCAGGATACGAGAGCGCGCCGATGAGCCCATGTACAAGATCGCCGAGTGACGCGCGGTAGCGGAAGTAGCCGCGCAGCGCGGCCACCACTGCGCCGGCACTCGCCGGCTTGCTGTAGAGCTTTGCCTCTTGGGCGAAGAAGCGGCGCACGTGCTCAGGCCTGACCATCGGGATGTCGATGACGTAGTCGCCGAACCGCGAGGTCAGGAACCGACCTACGATGCGTAGTGCCGACTCCCGGGTCTTGGGAGCGAGGCCACGAACATGATCCATGTACTCGTCGTACTGGCGTAGTTCTTCGCTTACCGGCGCTTTGCTCACGACCGGTGGGGTGATCACTCCTCGAGCGCGTAGCACTACCAGCAGATGCCCTAGTGCAGCGCTCAGACTGGGTCGATGGCGTTGAACGACACCGTCGCAACGGCAGGACGGAAGGTGCTCGTTCAGAAACTCGGCGAGCACTGATTCGTCGATGCGACAAACATCCACACGACGGCGATGAATCCATTGCGCAAAATGATCGATGCTGCGCACGTAAGTGGCAAAACTGTTCTTGGCGTAACCACGGTCCGCCAGATATTGCACGAACGCATCGACATGAGGCGCCAAGGGCCCCACGTCGAGCCAGTTGCTGAAGCTGCGTTGAGGCAGTCGGACGTTTCCCATGACGGTCTCCTGAAGTGGAACCACCACTGGACTCCGATACCAAAACTATGTCTAGAAGATCGCTGACCGGCCTGCCACCAGCCGCGCTGCGCCTACATTACGCGAATTCGAAGCCAGCAAACTATACATAGTTGAGATCTATACATAGGGGTCGCTATGCAAAGCTTTACATAGCGACCCTAAGCTGCCCCTCGCTGCCTTGAACTCGACGACAGCTGTGCGGCGGGAGCGGCCGGTGACCGCCTCGCCCTGTACTCGCGCTCGGCCACACAACCGTCATCGGTGGTGATATTGGTCCCGAGTATCCCCAATACCTTGAACAGCATGCCCCCTTCTTACCCCGCCCGGTTTTTGAGCGCGGGCATTCTGCTTGGAGAGCGCGGCGCTTGAGTAGCGGCAGAGCGGCGTGGGGCGCTTAGTCTGTTTCCCCGCTAAACCGCGTGAAGCGAAGCCGCTGGGCCCCCATGTGGGGATGCCAAGCAACTTTGAGCCCCTCGCGTTGTTGTCCCGGCAGGGCATACATCACGTTCACCGCCAAGTCACCCACGTGGTATAGCCACGTGGCAAACGCTACCTTGCCTTCCAGCTGCGCCGTATGGACGTCGGACCCACCTGCCATGACGACCGGCAGCGGCAGATGGCCAAAGGCAAGGTAGAGGTGCGGATGCGGGCGACCGCTCGTAATAGCTTCGCTGAAAGGCGCGATGTCGATGGGCATTCCGCCTTCGATCACCAGACAACCGAACAGCTTCGTGAAGTACAGGTGCACGAAGCGCATGGCGCGCCGCGTGTCGTAGGGAAATAGCCAGTTGGCGCGGAACGAGCCCTTGGCCAGCAACCTTGGCACTGCCGCGCGCAGCTCCCCCGAGCAGAGCTCCCAGGCGTAGTCATATGGCTGAGTGCGCGCGCTGTTGCAGGTCAGGCAGATGCGATGCGCGAATTTCAGCGTGTCCGACTTCAGGCTGCCGACGTGGATGTTGCGGCGTCTGGGCATTCCGGGGCGGTCACTGGCGTGGAAATAGAGGGGACGGCGCTGGGAGGGCTTGCCGAACAGCGCCTTCAGGTCAGATGCCTTGGCGAGGTGCTCGCGCGTTGCCGCCTCTTCCGCACCACAAATCCAGCATTTCATGGTCACCTTGGGTTGAGCATGACGAGCGCCGAAACTTCGGCCACTTTACCAGAGCGGGTTCAGTTCAACCGCACGGCACGAAATGACCGTCCTGGTCATACATGCCGTAGGCGAAGCGGACATGCCAGGCGGCCTGCACATTTTCGGGCAGCAACCCCACGGACATAGGCATCCCAGCGAACGGCTTCATGTGCTTGGCGCTCATATGGGCGACGAGCATCTCGAACGTGTCGAGAAGATGCGTCCTGACCTGCTCCATGAAGGAGGTAATCGGGCAGCGCGCGAGCAAGCTGCCCCGAAAGTCAACCTCGATGGTCGGTGGAGCAATCCCGCCGCCGGGGTCGGGCTCGAAGTCGCGAATGGTCGCGCCGGGCAAGTGATGCTCGAGGCAGTCGCGGGTGTTGCGCACGAGCTTCAGCACAGGGACCGCTAGTTCAAGCACCTTGCAAAACGGGTCGCCCTCGCCGTAGAGACGCTTTGCTAGCGACCGGAGGTCGTCCCAATTCTTCCCCTTCTGCTCGGGGAAAAACAGCCGCACGATGTCCATGAGCTTCACTACGAAGTGGTCGGCCTTCTGGGCAAAAGTCTTGCACTGGCTCTGAACGCCACCGATGGCAGGCACGGTCTGGCTTCTATCCTTCGCCGGGCTCGCTCTCACCTTGTCGATTGCGGCTTGCTCCGACGCTGCGAAGCTTTCGCAAGTCTCGTGCAACGCCGCCAGTTCCGCCAGCGCTTCGAGCGTCAGCTCCATTGCCTTCTCGATGTCGATGGATAGGAACTCCTTGCGAAACAAGACTTTCGCCTGCATGAATGTCCGTCGCAGCAGCTCGGAGTCAGTGCCAACGTCGAAAAGCTTTTGCTGGAAGACGGGGGGGAGGGCAGGATTTTTCCGGTCGGGGTCTACTTGGTCTGCCATCTGGACGCGGTAGGTGCACTTTTCAGTGACGATGTAGAGGAACTTGCCGAGCGACAGCATTTCCCTAATGGACGTCTTGTCGTCGGGATTGTTCAGGGTGAACGAACCTCCGGCATCTCTGCTATGGCGGGGATCTGTCATGGCTTCTCCTGATTCGCAACGACGCACAGCGTGGCTCCGGGCAACGACTTCCGCCGATCCAGCGGCCGCAATGGGGCGCCAATCAGCGCGCCAGCGCCGAGACGCGATGGACCGCTTCGGCCTTGACTTGCCACCGGCACCCGCTCGGTGTCCGGCAGCTCCTGGCCGACTGCTGCCTGCTGGCGTTCAAGGCTGGATTGCGTCGTCGCCGAGGCTCTGCATCAGAGTCTTCGCGTTACGCTGCCCCTGGTCCTCGTAATTGTTGTTCTCTACACCGACAACCGTTACCGGCGACATCGGAGGACCGTGAACGACCCACTTCTGCCGTTGGACGCCTCATCATGTAGACGGCAGCTTCCGAGGCGCAACGGTCATCCGTGCCTCCGCGGCTGCCAGTACGCTCCCTGCCTTTACCTACGGTCGCAGATCGCAAAGATCGTGTCTCACGGCTTTGTCCGGTGGCGTTTGCGAGCCGGAAAATTGTCGAGAGATGGGCCACGCTGACGGCACCCGCATGAAGTCTGAGGGAGGGCGGAGGGTCACGAACCAGGAGCGCCTCTGCAGCGAACCTCCGCGGCCCGGTTCGGGTCGGCCTTGGCCACGGCGCCGAAGCCGCGTCGGTGGCGCGCCAGGCCCCGCCCGCGCCAGCCCCCCCATTCGACGGCACAGTCCGAGTAGCGTGCAGATCCTCACCGCGGCCCTCCGACCCAATCCCGATGGCGCCGCGGTCGCCGAAGTGTATCCTGACGAGACGCTTGCGGCTGTAGAACGTTGCAGTCCATAGCGATGCCGTCGCGCGACTTCCTTTTCGAGCGCACCCGGCCCGTTAGGCGGACG
The DNA here is from genome assembly GCF_050436205.1 of Paraburkholderia sp. MM5496-R1. Lineage (NCBI taxonomy): Bacteria > Pseudomonadati > Pseudomonadota > Betaproteobacteria > Burkholderiales > Burkholderiaceae > Paraburkholderia > Paraburkholderia sp. MM5496-R1. The sequence continues at coordinate 448,230 of NZ_JBNDLT010000001.1, read as the reverse complement.
GATGTTAACGTCCTCTTAACTCAATAACAGGCAGCAGTCCGACGGCAGAGTGCGACAGATAAACGCGTACGTATGGTTCCGGCGCGATGCGTAACAGCTTTCAAATCTTGTGGGACGATGGCGAGCGCGTCTTCTCTCGAGGGCGGCGCCCGGGCGATGGCGATGGCGACAACGTCCTGATTGCGCGGCCCGCCGCCGAACATCCACCACCGGCCAGCCTCGTTCGCCTCGCTCACGAGTTCGGGCTGAGGGATGAACTCGATGGCGGGTGGGCAGTGCGACCGCTGGAGCTGGTGCGCGAAGGCGGCCAGACCCTGCTGGTGCTTGAGGATCCTGGCGGCGAGCCGCTCGCGCGGCTGCTCAGCGCGCCCATGGAGGTGGGCAGTGTTTTGCGCCTCGCCGTCGGCATCGCCGCGGCGCTCGGCAAGCTCCATCAGCGCGGCCTCGTCCATAAGGACCTCAAGCCGGCTCATATCCTGGTGAACTGCGCGGACGGCCACGCGCGGCTCACCGGCTTCGGCCTCGCCTCGCGGCTGCCGCGCGAACGACAGGCGCCCGCGCCGCCCGAGACCATCGCCGGCACGCTCGCCTACATGGCGCCCGAGCAGACCGGCCGGATGAACCGCTCGATCGATTCGCGCAGCGACCTCTATTCGTTTGGCGTCACACTCTATCAGATGCTCACCGGCGCGCTGCCGTTTACGGCCGCCGACCCCATGGAATGGGTGCACTGCCATATCGCCAGAAAGCCGGTGCCGCCAAACGAGAGGGTGGAGAGGATCCCGGTTCCGGTCTCCCAGATCGTCATGAAGCTGCTCGCCAAGACGGCCGAGGCGCGCTACCAGACCGCGGCCGGCGTCGAGCGCGATCTGCAGCACTGCCTGGCCGATTGGGAGCGTCAGCACCGCATCGACGACTTCCCGCTGGGCGAACACGACACGCCCGACCGGCTGCTGATCCCCGAGAAACTGTACGGGCGGGCGCGCGAGATCGAAACCCTGCTCGCGTCCTTCGACCGCGTCGTCGAAGGCGGCGCACCGGAGTTGATACTGGTGTCCGGCTATTCCGGGATCGGCAAATCCGCGCTCGTCAATGAGCTGCACAAGGTGCTGGTGCCATCGCGCGGGCTCTTCGCCTCGGGCAAGTTCGACCAGTACAAGCGCGACATTCCCTATTCGACGCTGGTGCAGGCGTTTCAAGGCCTGGTGCGGCCGCTTCTCGGCAAGAGCGACACGGAGCTGGCGATCTGGCGCGGCGCGTTGCTGGAGGCGCTGGACCCGAATGCGCGGCTCATGACCGACCTCATCCCCGAACTGAAGCTCATTATCGGTGACCCGCCGCCGGTCCCGGAGCTCGAGCCGCAGCACGCGCAAAGCCGTTTCCAGCTCGTATTGCGCCGATTCATTGGCGTATTTGCCCGACCGGACCATCCGCTGGCGCTCTCTCTCGATGATCTGCAATGGCTCGACGCGGCGACGCTCGACCTGCTGGAGGACCTGCTGACCCGCTCGGACCTGCAACACCTGATGCTGATCGGCGCTTACCGGGACAATGAGGTCGATGCCCAGCATCCGCTGATGCGCAAGCTTGAATCGATTCGAAACGCCGGCGCGAAGATCGAAGAGATCACGCTTGAGCCTCTCGCCCCTGATGACCTCGAACAGTTGATGGCCGATGCGCTTCACTGCGAGCCGGAGCGCGCCGCGCCCTTGGCGCAACTGGTGCATGACAAAACCGCGGGCAATCCGTTCTTCGTGATCCAGTTTCTGCACGTACTTGCGGACGAGGATTTGCTCACCTTCGATTATGACGTGGCGTGCTGGTCCTGGAATCTCGATCGCATTTACGCCAAGGGTTACACCGACAATGTCGTCGACCTGATGGTTGGCAAACTGACCCGCCTGCCGGCCGACACGCAGCAGGCGTTGCAGCTACTGGCCTGTCTCGGCAACACCGCCGCGATCACGATGCTTGCGATCGTTCTCGGGACTTCGGAGGAGCAGGTGCATGCGGCGCTGTGGCCGGCGGTCCGTGAGGAACTGATCGAGCGCCTGGAAGGTTCGTACAGATTCATCCACGACCGGGTCCAGGAAGCCGCCCATTCGCTGATCCCGGAAGCATCCCGCGCCGAGGTCCACCTCCGGATCGGTCGCTTGCTCGCGGCACACACACCTCCCGGGAAGCGGGAGGAGGCGATCTTCGACATCGTCAGTCAGCTCAACCGCGGCGCCGCGCTGATCACCGACCAGGAGGAACGGGACCAACTCGCCGAGTTCAACCTGATCGCAGGCAAGCGCGCCAAGGGGGCCACCGCCTACGCCGCGGCGCTCGCCTATCTCGTCGCTGGTGCGGCGCAGTTGGCGGAGGATTGCTGGGCGCGACGGCATGAGCTGATCTTTGCGCTGGAGCTGAATCGGGCCGAATGCGAATTCCTCACCGGCCAGTTATCGGTCGCAGAGGAGCGATTGGCGGCGCTGTCGACTCGTGCCACGACAACGGTCGAACAAGCGCTCGTCGCGTGCTTGCACATTGATGTCTGCATGGCCCTCGATCAGGCCGGCCGCGCGACCGCCGTTGGTCTCAACTACCTCCGGCATGTCGGTATCGCGTGGTCCCCCCATCCGGAAGACGAGGAGGTGCGATGCGAATACGAGCGCATCTGGTCACTGCTTGGGAGCCGGACGATCGAGGAACTCATCGAATTGCCGCCGATGCGAGACGCGGCATCCTTCGCGACCGTCGAGGTTCTGAGTAAGCTCGTGCCGTCGGCCGTGTTTACGGATGCGAACCTGGCTGCCCTGACGACCTGCAAGGCGGTCTGTCTGAGCCTCGAGCGCGGCAACTGCGATGCTTCGTGTTACACCTACGTTCAGCTCAGCAAGATTGCCGGACCGTGTTTTGGCGACTATCAGGCCGGATTTCGATTCGGCCAGCTCGGCTACGAGCTGGTCGAACGACGCGGGCTAAAACGCTTCGAGGCGAGCACCTATCTTTGCTTCTCGCTTTTTGTCGTGGGCTGGACAAAACACGTACGGGCTTGCCGTGATCTGCTGCGCCGAGCGTTCGAAGCGGCGAACCGGATCGGGGACCTCACGCATGGGGCCTACACGTGCAGCCTTCTCAACTCGGACCTGCTCTTCGCCGGCGAGCCGCTGCCCGCGGTGCAAGGCGAAGCCGAACACGGCCTCGCGTTCGCCGAGAAGGCGCGGTTCGGCCTTTCAATTGACATCATTACAACGCAACTCGCGCTGGTACGGACGCTCCGCGGCTTGACGCCAAAATTCGGTTGCTTTGACGACGGGCAGTTCGCCGAGCTTCGCACCGAAAACCATCTGTCCAGCAACCCGGCCCTGGCGATCGCTGCGTGCTGGTACTGGATCCGGAAGTTGCAGGCGCGCTATATGGCCAGCGACTATGCGGCGGCTGTGGACGCCACATCGAAGGCGCAACCGCTGCTCTGGACCTCAGTTTCGTTCTTCGAGGAAGCCGACTATCACTTTTACGGCGCGCTGGCCCGAGCCGCATACTGGGACTGCGGCGACGCCGCACGAGCCAGCGATCGGCAGCAGCACCTGGACGCTGTGGCTGCGCATCACAAGCAGCTGCAGGTCTGGGCGAAAAACGGCCCAGAGAATTTCGGGAACCGCGCCGCGCTGGTCGGTGCCGAGATCGCCCGCATCGAAGGCCGCGTGGTTGATGCCGAGCAGTTGTACGAACAGGCCATCCACTCGGCCCAGGCAAACGGCTTTGTCCACAATGAGGCACTCGCGAACGAACTCGCCGGGCGGTTCTACGCGGCGCGCGGTCTTGAGAAGATTGCCCGTCTGTATTTGCGGGACGCCCGCTATGGCTATCTGCGTTGGGGCGCCGACGGCAAGGTGCGACAACTCGAGGAGAGGTATCCGCACCTGAGGACAGAAGAGTCCGCGCCCGACCCGACAAGCACGATCGCGACGCCGGTCGAGCACCTCGATCTCGCCACGGTCATCAAGGTGTCGCAGGCGGTCTCGGGCGCGATAGTGCTGGAGAAGCTGCTGGATACGCTCATGCGCACGGCCACAGAGCAGGCGGGCGCCGAGCGCGGCCTGTTGATTCTGTCGGACGGCGGCGAACAACGGATAGCAGCGGAAGCGACGACCGGCGGCGACGCGACCCAGTTGCAGCTGCGCGATGTGCCGGTGAGCGCGGCGATGCTGCCGGAGTCGGTCCTCTACCACGTCCTGCGCACCCGCGAGAGCGTCATTCTCGACGATGCCGTGGCCGAGCCCCCGTTTGCGACCGATCCTTACATCCGTGAGCATCGTGCCCGTTCAATTCTCTGCCTGCCCCTGATGAATCAGGCCAGGCTGACCGGCGCGCTCTACCTCGAAAACAGTCTGACTGTCCGCGTGTTCAGCCCGGCCCGGATCGCCGTGCTGAAGCTGGTGGCCTCGCAGGCCGCGATCTCGCTGGAGAACGCCCGTTTGTACCGCGACCTCGCGGAACGCGAAGCGAAGATCCGGCGCCTCGTCGACGCGAATATCATCGGCATCGGCGTCTGGAATGCCGAAGGTGACATTCTTGAGGCCAATGACGCATTTCTTCGCATGGTGGGATACGAGCGTGAGGACCTCGTCTCGGGTCGCGTACGCTGGACGGACCTCACTCCCCCGGAATGGCGCGAGGGCGACGAACGAGCGCTGCGAGAGATCGCGGAGACGGGGCGCGCGCAGCCGAGCGAAAAGGAGTTCGTCAGGAAGGACGGCAGCCGTGTGCCCGTCATGATCGGTGCGGCCAGTATCGAAGCAGGTGGCAAGGAATGTGTCTCGTTCGTGCTCGATCTGACCGGGCGCAAGCGGGCGGAGGAAGAAGCCCGCGAGAGCGAGCGGCGCTACCGCGAGGTGCAGACGGAGCTGGCGCATGCGAACCGCGTGGCCACTATGGGGCAGCTCACGGCCTCGATCGCCCATGAGGTCAACCAGCCGATCGCCGCGACGGTCACCAACGCCCAGGCTGCGCTGCGCTGGCTGAGCGCCCAGCCGCCTGCGGTGGAGAAGGTCCGGCAGGCGCTTAGCCGGATCGTCAATGACAGCAATCGGGCGGGGGATGTGATCGGCCGGATCCGTGAGCTGATCAGGAAGGCGCCACCACGGAAGGAACGGATGGACCTCAACGAGGCGATCCGCGAGGTGATCGAGCTCACGCGTGGCGAAGCAACGAAGCGCGGCGCCTCGGTGCAGACGCGACTCGCGGGGGGGGTGCCGCATGTCGAAGGCGACCGAGTGCAACTGCAGCAAGTCCTCCTCAACCTGGTCATCAACGCGATCGAGGCCATGAGCAGCGTCAGCGATGGCGTGCGAGAAATGCTCGTCAGCACAGCGGAAGCCGACTCGGGCTATTTGCTCGTGGCGGTGCGCGATTCGGGGCCGGGCTTTACCGCGGACAGCGCCGAACACGTTTTCGCCCCGTTCTATACAACGAAGCCGACCGGTTTGGGGATGGGACTGTCGATCTGCCGCTCGATCATCGAAGCACACGGCGGCCGATTGTGGGCGAGCGCGAACGTGCCGCGCGGCGCTGTCTTTCAGTTCACCGTGCCGGTTTATCCAGAACTTTCATCGTGATTGCACGCAGCACGAGCACTTTTCTGGCGGTTGCGGTCCGCGAGCCGGCTGAGCCGGCGATGCGGCAGCTAGGGTCGATCGGCCAGCGTCCGCTGTCTGGCTCGAAGCCGACGTTGCAATGTCCGCCGCGGCGCGCCTACGAGTGTCTCAAGATGGCCGATCGGCGCCGATGCGGCAGCCTGCCCTCGCACTGAAATGACGGGCCGAGGACATTTTGTCAATCAAGGAGCTCTACGGGTGAATCTGACACGCGACGCCGCGTTCGTATCAGGCGACACGCGATTTGCACGGCCCCTCGGAAGTTTGTGAGACACACGGTAAAGCGTACCAAGGAAGCCGCGGTATTGTCGTACGGAAGAAGGCTTTTCCACCAGATAAGGGACTCCCGCATTTGCCCGGGAAAACTCAGGGGCCGTCGCGATGTTGTGGGCGAACGTTGGCCATGGCATCGCTTTGGCGGAAGGTGCTAGACGTACGATCAGAGATAGCCATGAGCAGCACGAAAAAAAAACCGACTTCGACGGACGGGGGCCTGTTGCCGGCCAGCCTCGCCGACGCGCAGCTCGACCACTTCGAACGCATAGCCCAGTACGTCACGCGCGTGAACGCTGAAAACACTTTTCGTGGGCTCGATCACGAGTATTGGGAAAGGCGCCTTGGCAGGTTGGCGGAAACACATGACCTTGTAGCCGTTCAGCGGCGCCGGGTCTTCCGGCTCCTCGACCTGCTCAAGCGGCACGCATCGGTCAGCATATGCAACCGCACCGCTGCCTGACGCCGGCCGGGGAAAACCGGACGTCAGCCTGGGGGCCGATAAGAGAACACGGTGGCGATTCCGATCCGGCAAACGGGCGCTCGCGGATAATGTCCATCTACGGTTCGTCCCTGTGGACCGGTCAAGTACGCCGCTAATCATGCGCCGTGTACCAGTCGGGTGAGGAGGAGTCCATCCCATTGTTCCTGGCCGGCTCCTGCCGATTTATGCCGCGGCTACAACCCGCTCCCGGCAACCTGACTTTACAGACCCCAGTCCGATCGGCGCGGGAGTCACCGCAGTCGAATAGCACCGCGTGCTCAACCTTCTTGCGCATTTATGTGGTGCCTGCCGCCGGCCAGGTAGCATGTCGCTCCAGCCTGTCCTGTTCGCGTCGGAGCAGCGGGGCATACCCGTGCAAGTCCCGCGGCGCGATATCAAAGGCGCGACGGAATGCGCGCGTAAAACTCGACGCACTATTGAAACCAAGCCCCGAGGCAATGTCCTGCACTTCGAGATGAGGAAAGCGGACCAGTTCATCAGCCGCCATTCGCAGCCTGCGGCTGGCGATATAAGTGGCCAGGCCGCCTTCATGCTCGAACAGTCGGTACACGCTGGCGCGCGATAAATGAAGCGACGCCAACACGCTGTCAGGCGACAAATCCGGGTCGTGCAGATTGGCCTCGACATAGCGCCGAACTTGTCCGTACGCTGCGGCGCGCACCGCAGCGCGAGCGTTACCGGATAGGCCCGCTTGTCGGCTGAATGCCGCGGCCAGCAGTTCGACCGCGGTGAGAAAAGACTGATGTGCCTCGTCTTTGCTCAGGCCGACGATTTGTCGATTGAGCGCGACCAGATGAGCAATCAGCATGCGCGTCAAGGGCGTCGTGGCTTCGACCTGGCGGCCATGCAGCGACGCGGCGTCGGGGAACGCTTTTTCGACCAGGGCGCGCGGCACAAAGAACAGCAGTATCCGGCTATGAAAACTCCGGACTGTGCACGGCTGATCCATGTCCAGCGCGAGGATGGTCGGCCCGGAAGATAACTGCGGTGCGTCGCGCCGTTGCTTGCCGCCCAGGAATTGGCCGGGCAGACCCTTCAGGAACACGCTGAAGCTAACGTCGCGTATGCTTTCCGTCGACACTCGTCCCAGCGACCGCACGGCCAGATTGGGACTGGTGCGGAAATCGAAAAAACTCAGATTGTCGATAGTGTAGCGAGAGAGCGCCGCGTCGAACGTCTCGTCACCGTGCTTCGAGGCAGCCTGGATGTCGTAGACCGGATTCATGCGCTCCTGCCAGGCGAGGAAGCTGTGACGGGCGTCGCCTTGCACGCTGAAATTGCTGTGCACGATGCCCGGCGCAAGCTTGGGCGGCTCCGGCGGTAACAACAAGTGGCTCAATGGCATACGGGCGGGCGACAGTTCGTTGGTCCATTGGTGCGCATCGCTGGTTTCCGTCCAGTTGTGGTCCGCCCGGTGCGGCGAGTTTCCATGTCAAGTCAGAAGGCCGCCCCGTGCGCGCCTATTGGGTGACAAAGAAGAATATCCTGTCCGGGCTGCCGAAGCCATGGAAGGCTTAAAGCGACCCAGGCGGTTCTTAGCCTTCATCCAGCCGGTCCATCAAGAGAACAAATCGACAATCGGATCGTGCAGCTAGGGCGCATTCTATCTGGCAATCCGCGCGCGAAGGTCAGCTGTCTGGGGCAATTCGACGTTCGGATGTCCGCTTGAAAGCGTTGGTCAGCGTCCATAGCTGGCCGACCCGTGCCTCATGCGTCCGGCATATCGCGACCCACAGCGGTCTTTCGACGGATTCCAGAGCGGACATTCCAACTTCATCTTCGACGGTCGTGCCGGCCGCTGAAGCAGATTCAGCGGAGGGCAGCTAGTTGCGAGAATCGAGACAATTCAAAAATATATTTGGTCAACTAGCTCGTGTAGGCGCCGTGATAGTTCCAATGCTCCAAGGTCGTAGTTAGACAACACAACTGTAACAAAACCGCCATTCAGTTGAATCTTGAAGTCTGCGCTGATGCCCGGAAAACCACCAGCGTGGCCGACCTTTAAGTCGCTCCCCTCACCACTTACAAAAAATCCGTACCCATACTGCGCCCCGATGTGATCTCTCCACAGCAAATCACGTGTCTTGCGACTGATCAGGCGATCGGACAAGAGCGACGTGGCGAATCGGTGAAGATCTCGAACGGTTGAGAAACCGCCGCCTGCCGGTCCGCCTTTGGCAACGTGGGTGAATATGTTTTCGCGCCACCCGGACCGATTCTGCGATGTGGGAACATAGCCCATCGCGAGATTTTCGATGGGGTCGTCGATGTCGTAGCAGTCGGTGTCAAACATTGCGCACGGAACAAATATTCGATCGCGAACATAACTAAAGTAGTCCGTACCAGTTACCCGTTCAATAACGGCACCTGCCAGCAACATACCGCTGTTGCTGTATAGAAACTCACTTCCAGGCTCGAACGCAGGGCTGTCGTCCCGAACGAGTACTTTGAAGTCGTCTATGCTGCGGAAAAGATCGCGGGAAGTCTTGAAAAATGTCTCATTGAAGTAACTTCCCAATCCAGAGGTATGGGTAAGAAGGTGTCTTATTTTTACCCCGCTCGACACGGAGGCAGGAAGCCACTCATCGCTCAGATAATTGTCGAGAGAGTCCTCAAAACTGAGCTGACCGGTTTCTGTCAGCTGCGCGAGCGCAACGGCAGTGAACATCTTGTTCGCGGACCCAAGGTTGAATTTGGTATCCGGACCATTATTAATGTGAAAGCGCTTGTTTGCGTGACCACATGCATATTCGAACAGAACCTCATCCCCGTGCGCGATGAGCACTGCCCCGGAAAACACACCGGCATTGAATCCTTTCACGCAGAGTTCGAGTGCCTGCTCAGCCAAATCCGTCGTGGCCAGTTGTGTCCGAGTTGCGTTTCGCGTGAGAGTTGGCCTCGCGGTCATCTCGAATATGCGTCCTGACCCACCAGATTCCATAATCAATCGAATTTCGTGCCATCCCGCGTACACTCGGTCCTCGACGGTGACCACCACCGTCGAGTTACTCGTATCTTCGGCCACGGACAGTAAGTCCACGCCCTGCGTAATTCGGAAAAGGCCAAGCAACCATTCGAGATCGTTTCGGGCAAGATGTTTTTGCGAAGCCGGCGGGGAAACGACGTTTTTATCCAGAAACGCTCGAACTGCAAGGCGGTCGTTTGAGTTAATCGCAGCGAGTAATTCTGTGATTTTCTGCCCGATAGAGTCCGGAGCGGCAGCCTGGGTATTCTTGTCCATTGATTTGCTGTCCCTTAGGCGCGCGCCTGAACGAAATCACGGAAAAATAATGCCATTGGCACGTAAGCATGAGCTTGCCCCCGAAAAACGAATCCCTTGCTGAGCAGGTAAACTCACGCAAGGAGAAGAACGATGACAGGCAAGGCAAAGCGGGCACAGTACACGCTCGAATTCAAGCTGGAAGCGGTGCGACTGGTCAAGGCCGGGCAAAGCATGGCAGCAGTGGCGGCGACACTGGGTGTGGTTGAACAGACGCTGTACAACTGGGTGAAGGCTGAGCGGGAAGGCAAGCTGGCGGGAGCTGGGACAAGGCCAGTAAGCCCGGAACAGATGGAGCTGGCCCGGCTGCGTGCGGAGGTAGCTCGCCTGAAGATGGAGCGAGATATTTTAAAAAAAGCCGCTGCGTACTTCGCCAGGGAATCGATGTGAAGTACGCATTCATTGAGCGCAATCGACGCCACTGGCCGGTCTCGGTGCTGTGCGAAGTGCTGGAGGTCAGCCCCAGCGGATATCATCAGCGCCGGCAACGCGCCGCGCAGGGCAGGCCGCACCGAAGCCGCGTGAGCGACGATGCACTGCTCGCAAACATCAAGGCGATTCACGCGCAGGTCAAGGGCGAGTACGGCTGGCCGCGCATGTGGAAGGAACTGCTCGCGCGTGGCGTGCGCGTGGGCAAGGAGCGGGTTCGCAAGCTGATGGCGCAGCATGGCATTCGCGCTCGCCACAAGCGCAAGTACATCGCAACGACGAACTCGAACCACGATTTGCCGGTGGCGCCGAATCTGCTGGAGCGCAATTTCACCGCCACTGCACCGAACCAGGTCTGGACGAGCGATATCACCTATCTGGCGACAGCCGAGGGGTGGGTGTACCTCGCGGTCATCATCGACCTGTTCAGCCGGCAGGTGGTGGGCTGGTCGATGCAGCCGCACATGAAGGCTGAGCTGGTCACGGACGCACTGCGTATGGCGTGGTTCCGGCGCCACCCGGAAGCCGGCGTAATCGTGCACAGCGACCGGGGTAGCCAGTATTGCAGCGGCCTGTTCCAGGACACGTTGAAGGCCTATGGCATGAGTTCGTCGATGAGCCGACGCGGCGATTGCTGGGATAACGCGCCGACCGAAAGTCTGTGGGGTTCGCTGAAGGTAGCACGCATGCATGGCCGGCACTTCGCCACGCGGCGTGCCGCAATGGATGAGGTGATTGACTGGCTGGGCTTTTACAATGCACGCCGGTTACACTCGACACTCGACTACGTCAGTCCCATGACATTCGAGAAAAACTGGTTCGCAGCCCAGCAAGGCGAGGCTGCGTAATTTCCTCGGTTAAGGGATTCGCCAAACAGGGGCAAGGTCAGCAGTTCTTTTCCGAGATAAGAGTCTACACAACGTTTTGAAGAAAAAAATAGCAACGATTGCAATCTTGGCTACACCGTTCGACGTCGTTCCCGAGCGCTGATAGGTACGGTTTGATAAGGCGCGGCATGCGGCGGGTGCGGGTGCGCAACCGCCGCACGAGAACGGCTCTCCCACGAGGGAACCGATTGTCGGCGATTCGATCTACATCGATGGACGTCGGCTTTTGGCCGAACCCAGCCCGATGCGGACCTCGGTCTACCGCCGCTCGATGCCGATATGCGACCGGCATAAAGCGACCCTGAGCGGACCGTGGACCCATCACCACATATTCGGCAGCTTCAAAGACTACGAGCGTCATAACCACGCGGGCGCAGCGCGTTGAGGCGTAACCTTTCAGCACGCGGATCGTGCACGGGGTGAGGTGGCTTCCAATGCGTCACGCGTTCGGATCTGCGGTGAAGCCTCGCTAGCGATACTGCGGCTGCTCATTCGCGAACTCGCCCGATGATCGACCTGCCAGCGGGCGCGCGTCTGGATACGGGCTTTCCTCCCTTAATCGTGCAAGCAGCTTTGTTAGAAGCGGAATGTTGGCTATCTTTGACTCACCATCTGCCAGGCCGAACGAGAGAGGCAATCATGAAAGCATGGAACGTCGTGAATCTGCTCGTCGTCGTGGGATGCGTGACGTTGACGTCGAACGTCTACGCGCAAGCCAGCAACGCTATGCCGATGGGCTCGAGTCCGGCTGCAAGTTCAGGCAAGGCGACGCCAGCGGACAAGAAGCTGGCTCGGGATGTACGCAAGGCGTTGTCGAAAGCGCCCAACTTCAACGTGTCGAACGTATTCGTCAAGGCGCGGGGCGGCGTCGTGACATTATCCGGCAGCGTGCCGGACGGTCCTCAGATCCAGCAGGCCGCGGAAGTGGCGAAGGGCGTGCCGGGTGTAACGTCGGTGAGTAACCATCTGACGCTCTATACGAAAGGGTATTGACGCTTCGAGGCGGCGCCGGGAAGTACTGGCCGTTTTCAGCCGTGAAAAGAGGAGCCGACGCTCTCGCAGGACAAGATGTTCACCGTGCGTCCACCCGCCTCGCACTCTCTCGTGATCGTGCCGAGCGTGATCAGCAGACATTCGTGGAACCTAGGATTTGGCTATCTGATCGATGTCAGGCGCGGATCGAGCGCAAACCGCTCGTCACTCCTGAGCCCGAACTGTCCGGCCGCCGTCGTGGTGTTGATCAGCACGCACCGACAAGAACAAGGAGCAACCGTCCCAAAATTGCGCCTGATGGCGGCCGCCGTGTCACTCGCAGGCAGCCTGCGGGTTATGTTCGGCGATGACGCCGATGAGCTCGGTCAGGTCCTTCGGGCGCGGACGCGCGCCATTCGATGGTGAGCAGGCGGAGGTATCGAGTCGCAATCGGCTCTATTGAGCCGTCACGACCGTATAGCCGCCCGTTTTCGCTCGGCCGCGCGGATGATTACCTCCGTATCGGCCATCACCTGATCGTGCGCGACCGCGGGGCGCGTGTCGGCGAGCGACGATTGAATCTTGGCGCACCCAGCTGTGGTACGCATCGGCGCTCTGCAGCCGTCGCGAATTCCGACTCGATGGGGCGGAAGGATTGCGTTCGTCGTCCCAGCTCCGGCCATTCGCCGCGCGCGATACCCGTCGCGCGGTGCGCCGCACGCCCGGTTCAATGCGATCGGCCGTGGCCGCCGCCACCCCAGTAACGGCCGCCGCCCCAGCCGCCACCGCCACCACCGCCCCAGCCGCCACCGCCGCCCCAGTTCGCGTGACCGGCGCCCGAAGCGCTGCTGCCGTAGCTACCACCTCCCCAGCTGGCGTGACTGCCGCTCCACGCACCCTGTCCATTTCCAGAGTAGGCGCGGCTGTAGTAGCCGTGTCCGTAATACCCGTGGCCATAGTACCCATGGCCCCAGTAGCCGTGGGCGGCCCAGTAGGTGTGATGGCCATAGTGGTAGTGGCTGTAACCGCCGCAACACCCGCCCCAGAAGGCGAACGACACCGACGGCCACCAGTAGTAGCCCGGCCAGTACCCGTAGTACGGGTATGGATACGCGTAGGGGTAGGCCGGTGGATAGGCGATTGGATAGTACGCCGGCGCGCCATAGGCAGGCGCGGGGGCGAAATCGTACGTCGATGGCGGCCCGTCGGGCGACCTGCCGTCGGGCATGTTGAATTCCTCTGGCGCCGGAGCCTGCTGCGACGGCTCCCCGGGCGCGACGGGCACGCCATGCTGCGTGGCCGCCGTCGGCACGGCGGGATAGCCATTCGGATAGGCAGTGGAATAGGTAGCAGGATAGCCCGGGTAATACCCGTAGCCTGGATAGTAGCCGTACGGTACGTAGTAACAACCAGACAGCGCGCCGGACAACGCAAGAACTGCAACGGCGCTGCCGGCGCGCAACGTTGCATCGAGCGGGTTCATGACATGCTCCCTCGTTATTCGCGCGGCGACATGCGCCTCACACTTTCCATTCAGCTTATGTCAGGGTTCCATGTTGCACGTTATAAAGTGGTAACGGCGTATTTCAGGTAGTGACCACCCCCGGAGATTGAACTGAACATCGCGAAGTCGTATCCGCCTTCAGCTTTTCGCTGATCGCCCAGATTTCCTTGAGCTTCAGCGGAGGCTTCTGATCAGTGAGCTTTACGCTGGGCCGCGTGCAAGGCACCGTGAGGCCCGGACTAGCCTTTTTGCATCCAGTACTCGCCCTCGCATTTACTCTCATTTAGGTTCTGTGAGACGTCCGTGTTGGTCATAAAGTGAAGGATGCCGCAAATGCCACGCAGCTTCCCCGTGCCGCCGGTGAGCACCGTGCTTCCTATGACGGTGCGGACATCGGCGGACTGGCCGGTTGCAGATTGTGAGATCCCGTCAAACTTGCCGAGAATCTTGTCGCCGCCTTCCAGGTTGTAAAACCCATAGCCGATGACGGTGCCGTTGCCATCGACGGTGTCCACGGTGCCGCGCATCCATTGCTCCGTGACGCTTACGCCAGCAAACATCAACGCGCCCTTGGGAAAGGTGCGATGCAGTTCATAGAGTGCGAGCGAATGCCCCGGTATGTCTTCAACGTCCAGCAGGTGAAGCAGCGTGTATTTCGAATTTTCGCCTGACACCTCGTAGAATATTTTCTCCCGCCTTTGAGCGGAACTTGACTGGTTCATAGTCAGCCTCCATTGCGTAGTCCGTTCACCTTGCCGATGACTTTGCCACTAACTTCGGTAGCGGGCACCCGCAAAGCACTTTCAGTATCGGACGCGCCGTGGCACCCGCAAGGGATTTTCACATCCTTTCCGGCGTTCCGCCTTAACACCGTTCGGAGACCGTAGACGACCCACATCTGCCCTTCGACCCGACGCGATCGCTACGGCAGCTTTCAAAGTGGAACAGCCATTCGAGCAGCCGTCTTGGCCGGGAAGTTCTCGGCCTTTATAGCTGCCTATAAGGACTTCCCTTTTTTTGCAAGCTGGGGTTGATTTATCCATCCATCCTCGTCCATCCATTCGATTGCCATGTCATCGGGGTACACATTCGGCATTCAGCGGCGAGACAGACTGCACACCTATAAACGGCCTTGTTGAGCACTATCATTGCGGGTGCCCGGGCCCGGATAGTAACCGCGCAGCAGGACTCCATCCGTTGGACGGCGAATACATTTCGTGTAGCGCCTCACAGCTTTTCGAGTTCGCCCGCTGCCGGTCTGACCTGTCGCTATCCTTGCCTTTGCGTCCTGGATTACGAAGTCACGCTTTTAGGTGACGCTGCGAATTTACCTGTTCATGCTGTTGTCCTACCGTGGCTGGCCCGGTGTTGAGGGAGTGGAGACATACGAGGGATCGAAGCGCTCGCCCTTGGCCAGAATTGCCCAGAGGATGCGCGCGTGCTTGTTGGCGACAGCCACCAGCGTTCGATACCAACCCACGCGTGCCTGGAGCTGAACGATCCAGCGCGAGAGCCGGTCGGTTCGTCGATGGGCGCTCGTTACTGCCGAGCGCGCGCCTTGGAACAGCAGCGTGCGCAGATACGTGTTGCCCTGTTTGGTGATGCGGCCCAGGTGGGTCTTGCCGCCGCTGCTCTTCTGTTTGGGCACCGTGCCGATCCAGGCGGCAAATTGGCGGCCGTTTTTGAACAGGCGAGCGTCGCCGACGGTAGCCACCGTGGCCGACGCGGTGAGCGGCCCGATGCCGATGACCGCCATCACGCGCTGCGCGTTGCTGTCGTGCTTCACGTGCGTGGCGACTTGCGCGTCGCACCAGGCGATTTGCTGGTCGAGGCCCTGCAGGTGCTCCCAGCCTCGCAGCAGCGCAGTGCGCGCGACACCGTTCAGTTCGGTGGCCCCGTCCTCCAGTGCCTCGACGAAGTGGGCACGAAATGCATTGATGCCTTGCGGCAGGAACACGCCGAACTCGACCAGCTCACCGCGCAGCCGGTTGACGAGCGCGGTACGCTCCTCAACGAAACCGTCCCGCATCCGGTGCAGCAGCAGCACGTTTTGCTGCTCTGCCGTTTTGACGGCCACGAAGCGCATGTGCGGTCGGCCCGCGGCCTCGCAGATGGCCTCGGCATCGAGCCTGTCGTTTTTCACGTGTTTGCCGCCCTTGCGGTAGGGCGCGGCGAGCTGCGGCGCGATCAGCCGAACCTCGTGGCCGAGCGCGCGCAGCTTGCGCCCCCAGTAGTGGGCTGCGCTGCACGCTTCCATTGCGACCAGGCACGGCTCGAGGTTGGCAAACCATTCGAGAAACTTCTGCCGTGAAATGGCTTTCCTGACCACCACGCGTTCCATGCTGTCCACGCCGTGTACCTGGATGATGTTCTTGGCCAGATCCACGCCGATACGAGTAATCTTGTCCATGACTTTCCCCTTCCCAGATGAGTTGTCTAGCACCAACCATCCTGGCATATCGCTATGCCACGAGATCGGGAAAGTCCTTACTAATTCGTTGGGATTGCTGAGCTGACGAAGAACGGACCAAGCCGGTGCCTACGGCCGCTGTCGCGCGCTCGAGTTGACCGTGCAAGGCTTTGCGATAGACTGCCTTGATCCTAGAGGGGTTTGTCGTGGCTGATCTTAAAACCATGTTGGTCCGTTCGAACGCCGCTTGCGCCCTGATTTGCATGTCGCTGCTGGCGCACGCCGGGACGTCGGCAGACTCAGCCACTGTTACCCGTGCGACTGAGCCTGAAACTTCTGCCTCTGCAGATGTCCTGTCGACTCGGCCTTTCGTTGGCGACGACCCGGTTGCCATCAGGGACGCCTTGGCGGACCAGAGCTTCAATGCCAACTCTCCTTCGTTGAGCGATCGCATCAGGAACCTGATCCACGTCCCTGTCCTTAAGGCGCCAAGCGATCTCGACTTGCCGAAAGCCAGTCTCGACCGCGAGCTGGCTTTCGTCGTACCGGCGCCCTACGGAATACGATATCAGTCAAAGACGCACCTGTTGACGGTAAACGTAGATCTATCCGATGACGACAATCCGGGAGTGATCCTGCTCAAGAAGACCATAACCGGACCACGCGGTCGAGGGCTTGTGGTGGCGCCGGAGGCGAAGGCCAAGGGGTACATCCAACATATCGATCTGATTGAGCTCAAGTCCGGCGAACGGAGCAAAACCAGGGTTCACGGACGCGTGACACTCTCGCAGTCGGCGTTCTACGAAGCGAATGGAGACTTCGCGATTGTGCTGATGTGTAGCATGGCGCCGCCTTACCTGACCGACCGACGCGAACATAGCGATCCCAGCGACGACGAGCCCACAGACATCACAACAAGAACCTCGACGCTGTACACCAACATTCACGCCATCTGGCTGGTGAGCCCGCAGCGGGGTATCGTGCTATCGAAGAAGCTGCATCTGTCGAAGTAAAGAAGTAAAAAACCCTGGATTGTTTTTCGACACAACCTCTCTCGGGGCGCCGGTTTCGAATCAGACAGAGGAAGCCGCAGCTGCTGAGTGTCACCAAGCCGGATTGTGCGCGGGAGACGCCGCTACCTGGAATAGCGGCATTGAACATTAGCGTGAGACAGCGCAGGGACATCTGACATACTCTGCTTGCACGGAGCTGGATCGCGGCGCCGTGATGGTCGCGCGTAAGCTGCGACCCTTTGCAACGGTTAATTGAGGCGGGCAACGCGTCGCTACACCTTCTCTCGTTCGAAAGTGATCGGAGTCAGACTGATCTGCATCGGAAATGCCGACTTCCTTACAGTCCAGCAGGGTGCTCCCCGAAGCGTCACTGGTACCCGACCGCGCAAATTTTTCCATGGACGACGCGTGGTACGTCTATAACACCCGAACGGGGGCTGCGCTCAGATCATCGATGATCTGCTGCGTGATGTTCACGAAACGCTTGGACGGCGTACGGCCCTCCAACAATTCGTGGTTGTTGATGCAGGAAGGCAACTTGCAACGTCCGTTTCCGCTGGGAGGCAAATGGAGAAACGATTGAATGGAGAAGGGATGGATCTGCTGTTCCGTCAGGCTCGAACCCACAATAGCTGGCTGCCTAAGCCGGTCAGTGATGACACATTGCGCGAACTCTACGAGCTGATGAAGTGGTGCCCAACGAGCGCAAACTGCAGCCCAGCACGTATTCTGTTCCTGCGCACTCAGGATGCGAAGCAACGACTTCTGCCGGCATTGGCACCAGGCAATATCGACAAGACGATGAGCGCACCGGTGACAGCCATCATCGCTTATGACGGCAAGTTCTATGACAAGCTGCCCAAACTCTTCCCGCACGCAGATGCGCGAGCCTGGTTCGCCGACACACCGGAACTGGCAGAGGTCACGGCACGGCGCAATAGCTCGCTACAAGGGGCCTATTTCGTCCTGGCTGCCCGCTCGCTCGGACTGGATTGTGGTCCGATGTCCGGGTTCGATCATGCAAAGGTTGACCATGAATTTTTTCCTGCGAGCGCACAGGAGGGCACCTTCCAGCAGGAGTACTTTCCCGACAGCCACATCAAGTCGAATTTCCTCTGCAATCTGGGCTATGGTGATCCGGCAGGGCTGTTCCCGCGCAGCCCACGCCTAGATTTTGACGAGGCCTGCAAATTGCTCTGACCAGGAGGAACCCGGCTTCGCCGTCCGTTGACTAAAGCGGAGATGCTATGTGGGACTACCCAAGCCAGACCCGTTTAGCTAAAACGGAGTTTCCAACCCTGTGCAAAGGAGACGGAAATGTCGGCGACCCAGACAGTCCCACAAGGCAATGATACGGCGATCCAAGTCCAGCTCTACATGAGCTTCGAACTCGGCGACAAGTCGTGGAAGTTGACGGCCAGCGATGGCCGGCGCGGCCCGAGCCGTTTCAGCGTGCACGCCGGCGACACGGCTGCGGTGCTCGACTGCGTGCGCCGCGCCAAGGAGCGCTGCCAGCTCGAACCGCAGGCCCCGGTGCATTCGTGCTATGAGGCCGGCCGCGATGGCTGGTGGCTGCATCGCTGGTTGAGCGGGCAAGGCATTGACAACCTCGTGGTCGACCCGGCGAGCATCGAAGTGAACCGACGCGCCAGACGGGCCAAGACCGACCGGCTCGACGGCGATAAGCTGCTGGTGATGCTCAGGCGCCACCACGCTGGCGAGCGCGTCTGGTCGGTAGTGCACGAGCCCGCGCCCGAGCAGGAAGATGCGCGCCGCACGCACCGTGAACTGGCCCGGCTGAGCCAGGAGCGTACCGCCCACACGAACCGCATCCGCTCCCTGCTGGTGCTGCACAACCTGCGTGTGCCGGTCATCGTCGGCGGGCGCGACTGGGCGGCGTGGTGGGAGCGCCATCGCGAGCAGGTGCCGCCGGTGTTGCGCGGCGAGATCGAGCGCGAGAGCGCGCGGCTGGCGCTGGTCAGGCAGCAGCTCAAGGTGCTGGAAGCGGCGCGGCGCCAGGAACTGGCCGAGGGCAAGCATCCGCTGGTGGCGCAAATGGCACGGCTGCGCGCGATCGGCCCCAAGGGCGCCTGGGTGCTGGTCAAGGAAGTGTTTGGCTGGCGACGTTTCGCCAACCGGCGCGAGCTGGCCGGCAGCCTGGGGCTCACGCCGACACCCTACGACAGTGGCGGCAGTCAGATCGAGCAAGGCATCAGCAAGGCGGGCAACAAGCGAGCGCGCACGATGCTGGTCGAACTCGCCTGGCGCTGGCTGCAGCTGCAGCCCGACAGCCTCCTGACCCAGTGGTTCAACCGGCGCTTTGCCGGCGGCGGCAAGCGCATGCGGCGCGTGGGCATCGTGGCGTTGGCGCGGCGCCTGGCTATCGCGCTGTGGCACTACCTCGAGCACGGCGAGATTCCGGCCGGAGCCTCGCTCAAGCCGGCAGCTGCCTGAAATTCCGGGCAGCACGGGTACCACGCAACGCCTTCGCACGCAACACGTCATCATGATCCAGGGTCGACGCGCCCGGAACGTCGGCGGGTCACGGCACCCCGTGACCGTCTCGCAGAGATGGGGCGCGCCCATAACCGGGGTTTGCCAGCGCGCCTTGCGCGCATGCTGCATGAGGTGCAGGGTGTTGGCGCCCTGCACGGATAGAAGTTCGTTCGGGCACTGGCTCGAACGCTCATCACACCCCGACCCCGGACCAGGATGGCACAGCCATGTCGCGCCAAGGCATCACGCGCTCAACAACCTACAGGAGCCACCATGAAATCCAAGCCCTTCACGTGATCAAAAACGGCTTGACATACAAGTCCCCATAGAAGCCGACGTTCGAATGTCTGCCTGAAAGCGCGTGCGAACGTCCGAAGCGGGCCGGTCACTGCCTAACGGCGAAATACCGCATTGCGGCCACCAGAGGTGGGATTTGAATGACGACTTCACGCCCTGAGTCCGTCCGTCAAGTATTTCGAGGGGGCAGTGCGAGGCTTCCGAGGAGAGGCGAGCCCCGCTTCCTCAATGCATTCAGATGGACGCTCTCGTCGTACAGTGTCCGTGTTTGCCAGCAGCGGTAGAGGATCCGTATCCACTTGAACGCCAATGCCCTGACGGCGGCCTGATACGAACTGCCCTTCGCTCTCTGTTGCAGGTAGTAAGCGCCCGCCCAGAATGACTTGTTAATTGTCTGGCCGGCCCATTCCACGAATGTCTGGCGCAGGAACGTCGGACATTGCCAGCGCCAGTGCACCCAGCATTTCTTGCCACTGCGCTCAGTGACCGGCGCAATGCCGGAATACTTCTGCAGTTCAGCAGCGTGCCTGAAGCGCTCACGCTGCTCGCCGAATGCGGCAAGCAGCCGCGGTGTCAGATGTGGGGCCGCTCCCGGCAGGCATTCAAACAGGGCGAAGGCAGGTAGCGTTCGCGCGACCGTCGCAATCTCGCTGTCGAACACATCGATCCCAGCGAGAGCCGCTCGCAGTTGTGCCACCAGCGCCAACGCGTGCAGCCGGCAGGGTGAGAGGATGCCGGGATCTTCAGTCAGAGGGGTGGCCGAGCGAATGGACTCCAGACGCATTTCGATCAGCCTGGGGCGGCGGCAGTTGTGCGCATGGAAGAACGCCTCAAGGGTACTGCGGTGGGCGCGTTTGACGGCCGAAAGCATCGGCCAACGCGCGATGAAGTCGCAGAACAGTACCGTGTCGATGTGCGCGAACCACTCCGGCGCCTGCGGGTAATACTGTTTGAGCGTATTGCATAAACGGTTGATATGACTCCGCTTGTCAAGAGGGGATCGGTTTTGGGTTTTGAGCTGCCATCTGAATTTCCTGAGGGCGACGTAGCAGTAAATCTCGACGGTGGATCATGCTGATATCCGCGGGTTGGTTACCGCATTACAGAAGTCCGCCCAGCGAGCCTGCCGCTATCTAGTGCCGCAAGTCGAATCAAATCCGTTGCCTAACCGTCTCGCGGGTTGCTCGGGTGCCGGGCTACGCCGCTTTCAGGAAACTCTTGCTCGGGTGGTGAGGTTGATTTACTTGTTGCTCAAGGGTTCGGTCACGCCATGCGCACCTCGGGCCGTACGGAGAGCGACATGGCGAGCTGGCTGATGTCCCAGATGAAACCGGCGAGTTCGCGAGCGACCGCGACCACCGCAATATTCTTCTGCTTGCCGCGCGCGAGGAGCTTCCGGTAGCGCCGGCACAGGCGCATCTGCGCGTCCCAGGCGCGGTCAACGATGGGCTTGGGGATGCCTTCGTGGCGGCGCTGGATTTCGGGGCTCACGCGGGCCGGATGCTGGTAGCTCCAGGCCGCTTCCACCAGCAACTTTCTTGCATAGCTGTTGCCGTTCTTGGTGATGCTGCCCTGACGGCGCTTGTCGCCCGACGAGTGTTCGGATGGCGTCACCCCCAGCCAGGCCATCAGCTGGCGCGGGTGGGCGAAGCGTGACAGATCCCCGAGCTCAGCGAGCATGCCCACTGCCGTGGTGAACTGCACGCCGCGCATCGTCTGCAGGCCCAGCACGGCAGGATAGAATCGCCAGTTGACGACAGCCTCGCGCAACGCGGCCTCCAGCCGGTCGCATTGCGCCAGGCGATCCTCGATCGTGCGCCGATACTCCTCGAACGCCAGTTGCTGCCAGACGCTGTCGAAAGCATAGGCGCTGAGCCAGCGCCGGTGCGCAGGTCCCCAGTCGGCGCGGCCGGCATAGCGCACGCCATGCAAGAGCAGAAAGGCCTTCAGCCGTTGCCGCGCACGCTTACTAAGCCGAAACAAAGTAACCGGACATGGGTCAAGCCGCGTAGCGGACTGACGGATGTTGAAACATGGATCGGACCAAAGCCGGAATCTTTTGCAACGAGCGCAGAACCGCTCGAACACGCTGCTTGAGATGCCCGGGACCTTTGATGGCAAGCTTGCCGATCTTGTGATGTTTGAGATAACCCCATACCAACTCGTCCGGGTTCAGGTCTGGCGAGTAAGCAGGAAGGAAGAACAGACAAAGGCGCCCATCTGATTCCGCGGCAAGCTGCCGGATCGCTTTGCAACGATGTACCGGATGACCATCGGCAATCAGGAAGACAGGCGCATCGGCGGTGAGCATCAGCCGTTTGACGAAGTCGACGTATACGGAGATCTTGAAGCTGCCTTCGAAACACATGAAGCGAAGTTGGCCACGCGGGCTGATCGCTGAGATCAGGTTCACCTTGAAGCGCGCGCCAGTGACTTCGACTACCGGAGTTTGACCGACCGGCGCCCAGGTCGTGCCGCTGTGATAGTCCGATCGTACCGTCGATTCGTCGACGAAGAAGATCTGTGCCCCGACGTGTTTGGCCTGCCCGACAATGGCCGGGTATTCGTCCCGCATCCACGACTCGACCAGTTCAGGGTCGCGTTGGTACGCACGCGCAAGCGGTCGCTGGGGCGAAAGCCCGAGCTTGCGCAGCAGTCGACCGACCGACACCTCGGAGAGCCTGACGTTGAAATGTTCGCGAATCAACTCCCGCACCATGTCTCGCGTCCACAATGCAAACTCGAACTTCATCTGCATGGGGTTCTTCGTTGTGACCGTCTGATAGACGAAGCGGATAGCCTCGGACGACAGCTTCATCGGTCGACCAGGGATTGCCTTGGCTCGTAACGCCTCGATGCCCCCTTCGCGCCAGGCCGCCAACCACTCGTAAATACGCGCCCTCGAGAATCCGAGCGTGCGGATCACGTCCTCCGGCGACTCGCCAGCTTCGACGCGCTTGACCGCACGAATACGGATCTCTTCAAGCGTTGCATGTGAAAGCTGCCGGCCGTCGTCCTCTCGCATCTCGCCTCTCCCTAAACCCCTTAAAGCTTAGACCATGGCGTCGATTTATGTTCGCTTACTTACGCACTGGTTAGTAAGATCGTCCTTGGCGCTGACCCACGCGCGAGCCAGATCGCGGAATGCTTCGTCTTCCACGCTTGGCACGTACACCGCTGACAGGTCGCCGGCGCGCAGCGACCGCACCAGCTTGATCGCATCACGCCGGTCAGTCTTGACCCGATCGCCCGGCTTTTTCGGAATCAGCGACGGCGCGCACACCAGGCAGTCGAATCCCTTCTGCACGAGCTGACGATAAAGTCCATAGCCGCACGGGCCCGCCTCGTAGACGATGCGGATGTGCCGCGCCTTCGATTGCAGGCGCGTACACAGCCGATCAATATCCGTCTTCGTCGTGCCAATCTTGCCGAGCAGTTCGACCTCGCCTGTGCCCAGCGCATAGGCAACCGTGATCGAATCCTTGTGAACGTCGAGCCCTACGTACAGTGTGATATCTTTTTCCACGCTGGCCTCCGTGATGGATATCGCCGGGTGTGGCCCTGTCCACACCGTGCGGCTCTGGCAGAAATACTAACCCGCGTTTGAGTCCTCGCGGCGGGCCAGCCTCTACCTCGCGGAGTCATACTGACTAGCCCGCATTCAGTCCTCGGCACTGCCGGACGCGGCAAAAGCAGATGCGGGTGGAGAACGGCGCAGGCTAGGCAACCGTTTTTACTCGGACAAGGGGCTGGGAACAAATTCATGCAAAATTCGGGAACAAAAGTTTGCAAACCAACGGGAGCCCAGATCGATGCGAGTTCGTGAAGTGCGAATTTGACATAAAAGAAATGATCGATATTTGGTAGGAATCCTATATATCGTTCGGCCATGAACGTTCAATCAATGACGCTAGTGTCGGCCTTCACGTCTGAGCATGAGGCGCTCGGCTTGGGCCCACACACCCACAAACTTTTGCTGCATCGCAAAAGTTGCCCCTCCGCGACGATAGGCGAGCGTGCGGTTCCTGCGAGAAAATCCTTGAGTCGCGCTTCGGCGTGAAGTACCGCATGCAGAGGTGCGGGCGAGTTGCGCGTCATATGGCGCGCGCGGACCGAACTGGCCGCGAGCACGGCCCATTTGGTTCTTTCTACAACGCCGAGTGTTACGATTCAACGGACCATACAACCGCAGACAGAGTCGTTGCAAACACGGACGATGCATTAGCGGGCGAGGCTTGCGGTTGGTATGTCGACCGCTTTGAACGGCGTAATGGCGAATGGCGGGTCGCCCATCGTACTGTCGTACCTGAGGCGCTGTCGAGCTACGTTGCACAGGGCGGCCGGCGCATTGAAGGGCGGCGCTGGGGGCAACGCAACCGTTTGGACAGACTGTATGAAGTTACTAACCAGTGCGTAAGTAAGCGAACATAAATCGACGCCATGGTCTAAGCTTTAAGGGGTTTAGGGAGAGGCGAGATGCGAGAGGACGACGGCCGGCAGCTTTCACATGCAACGCTTGAAGAGATCCGTATTCGTGCGGTCAAGCGCGTCGAAGCTGGCGAGTCGCCGGAGGACGTGATCCGCACGCTCGGATTCTCGAGGGCGCGTATTTACGAGTGGTTGGCGGCCTGGCGCGAAGGGGGCATCGAGGCGTTACGAGCCAAGGCAATCCCTGGTCGACCGATGAAGCTGTCGTCCGAGGCTATCCGCTTCGTCTATCAGACGGTCACAACGAAGAACCCCATGCAGATGAAGTTCGAGTTTGCATTGTGGACGCGAGACATGGTGCGGGAGTTGATTCGCGAACATTTCAACGTCAGGCTCTCCGAGGTGTCGGTCGGTCGACTGCTGCGCAAGCTCGGGCTTTCGCCCCAGCGACCGCTTGCGCGTGCGTACCAACGCGACCCTGAACTGGTCGAGTCGTGGATGCGGGACGAATACCCGGCCATTGTCGGGCAGGCCAAACACGTCGGGGCACAGATCTTCTTCGTCGACGAATCGACGGTACGATCGGACTATCACAGCGGCACGACCTGGGCGCCGGTCGGTCAAACTCCGGTAGTCGAAGTCACTGGCGCGCGCTTCAAGGTGAACCTGATCTCAGCGATCAGCCCGCGTGGCCAACTTCGCTTCATGTGTTTCGAAGGCAGCTTCAAGATCTCCGTATACGTCGACTTCGTCAAACGGCTGATGCTCACCGCCGATGCGCCTGTCTTCCTGATTGCCGATGGTCATCCGGTACATCGTTGCAAAGCGATCCGGCAGCTTGCCGCGGAATCAGATGGGCGCCTTTGTCTGTTCTTCCTTCCTGCTTACTCGCCAGACCTGAACCCGGACGAGTTGGTATGGGGTTATCTCAAACATCACAAGATCGGCAAGCTTGCCATCAAAGGTCCCGGGCATCTCAAGCAGCGTGTTCGAGCGGTTCTGCGCTCGTTGCAAAAGATTCCGGCTTTGGTCCGATCCATGTTTCAACATCCGTCAGTCCGCTACGCGGCTTGACCCATGTCCGGTTACTTTGTTTCGGCTTAGTAAATTGGAAATCTTTGGGTCCGCTAAGCTCCGTGGCACGCAATTGTTATGTCGATGCGGCAGCGGGTGAATGCGTTTGTTTACACAGAACTCGACTTCATGCATGCCGATGTATTGACGTGAGCAGCGTCGATCCGTGGCGCAGTCGTCAGCTCGACCGCCTCATCAGACCAAGCCAGGTAGGGGCAGACCTTCGCGATTATCTGGACGGCGTCGTTTGCGTGGCCGCTTTGCACACAACACAGGTTGTTGGCCGCTTTTCTCGAATCGACCCGTGGTAGCGCCCTCGGCGCCGGTCATCGCGCGAATTACGCGGTCTGATTGTGCGTGAGGCGATGGGTCATCAGCAGGACTTGTCCGTCCTGCCCGTATCGATGCACTTGGAATGCCATCACGTTCGTGGCGGCTCACGACCGGTCAACGCCTGCCACGCTACCACTTACTCACAACAGGACAGCTTGCTGCAAAAGCTCGAGCGCTTTCAATTCGTCCAATTGTCCCGTGCGTGCTTTACCTGCAAGCGTCTTGATCAATGCTTCCGCTATCGGTTCAATACCATGAAGATTGTCCAGGCTGGTCATGCAAGCGAAGGGGACCAGTACCGGGTTTGGCTGCGGTATGGCGGAGGCGGGGAGCGACTCAAGGGTTGCCGGTGTGGTTGCCGCGGCTTCCCCATTACTTTCTTCAAGTGAGTGACTGGCAAGATCGTCGGGGAAATCACTTGCATGATCTTGCGGGCTGACGACGATCGTCTCATTCTCTGCTGCAACATCCGCCGAAACAGGTGAGGGCCTTTCCAGATCGCCCAGGGCGCCCGCCCGCGCGCGCCCCGTGCGCGCCTTCGCATTGGCGAGCTTTCCTGGTACGCCATCATTTTCAGCGGCCGCAAGCGGCTCGTGTTGTTGAACCGATACGCGACCGCGCGAAGCAGGCGTAAGCATACGCGACACCGACTCTGGGATCTCGGCCTCGGAGCGCGGCGTGTCCAACCAGCCAACTGGCAATCCTAACTGCTCCGTGAACCGGTTTGCTTCGACACTGTCCATGCGCTTCTTGCCATGTAGTCGATCGGCTATGTTGAATCCACTCATCTCCATGACCACGCCAAGTCTTACTTTCGATCCGTTGCGACTCGTGAGAACGTGGAGGTTAGCGCGTCGGATGTTCTCCACCTCAGCGCTGTCGCTCAAAGCCAGCGGTTGCTGTTGGGGTGTCTTAGGAGACGTCTTGTATTTCGAAGGCGAAGCTTTGAGCGGCGCGTGAGGTTTAGTCTCTCCGGCCATTTCGCTTCGACTATTCTTGACGGCTCTGGGTGACACGCCAGTTGCTTTCTTTGGCATTTGCGCTTCCTCGGACAAACTATCTTTAAGAAATGATTGCTGATCGACGTTCAGGGCAGAAGCCCGCGTGGTTGCTTCAGGCACGTTTGATTCGTCGTCCGTTTGAATGAAGTCGAGCGGTGACTTCAGACGAGTGATTGTCTCTGCCGCGAGTACGGGATTGGGCTGGTCAAAAAAGCCGTGCGGCAATCCAAGCGTGGTTTCCATGTGAAAGGCGGTCTCGGGCGTGAACCGCTCGCCCTTCATCAGTTCGGCCACGCGCGTCATGTTCGATTCAAGTGCTATCGCGATATTCTCCGCGCCCACCGCATCGACCAGAAACTGAAACGATCTTGTTTTGAAAATTGAGGCAGTCTGGGCGGGGTCTCGAGGAGGCGCCTTCACATACGGTTGTCCCTGCCGGCTGGGCGGGGATTTTTTTTCGTGGCGAGGTTGGCGTTGGCCGCTGTCCCGGGATCCCGCATATCGCCCGCGGGCTTGACTCATAACGTAGGGCTCCATGCGATGTTGATACTCTGAATATCTTGATTATAGAGGCGACGTTGTCATCTAATGCGTCAGTTGCTACATATGCGTCCTCCGCTACCGGCCTCCAGCGCCCAAAAGACCGCCCTCATGCTGTCACATTTCGACGTTAAGCTTTTTCGCCCCCGGTAGTAAGCCCACCGTTGTGGGTGGTCACCGGACGCCCGTCACCGGAACACCTGACGACGATCGTTTCTCTCTTTGCATCAGGAGCATCCCGTGCTGAGCGCCCACGAATTTGCAACATTGATGCTGGTCAAGGACTCCGCCGATCACATTGCCGATCGCGAAGAACTTGGAACATTGCTTGAACGCCAGCTTGTCGCACTGGAGCGACTTGCGGGCGGGGCAGTACGCCCTCGCATCACGGAGGACGGGGAGTCTCTTCTCCGTAACCTTGCTTTTATCAATTGATGAGAGAAAACCGTCGGGTGCCTCTCAGGATTTTCCACCCGCCCGACTCGCAGGCGGTACTGCCTCAACGCAGCGCTTCCAGGCGACGTTGGCAACGTTTGTCGTCTCCACCGCGTCGATAGCTCTGCATGGCCTTGGTGCGGTCCGGGGCAACGCTCCTGTCTTCTGCGCCCCACACGCCTTCCCAGAAAAGGCCGAGATTGTGTGCCGAGGCTTTATGCCCCAGTTCAATGGCCTGCTCGTAAAGCGAGCGCGCGCGGCTCACGTCCACCTGCATGCCTCTTCCGAGGCGCGCGCTATCGGCCAGCGCGGCGGCGGCCATGCCGCGCAGACGACCTTCGGCGGTTTCATCCTTCATCACATCCTCGAGAATCGCGTTACCTCTTCCCAGGTCCGGCTCCGCTCCAGTCGGGGTGACCAGAGAAATGGCCATTGCCAGTCGCCAGGCTGGATGACGGTTCGCGCCAAGGCGCTCGAGTAACCAGCGTCCCAGATCGGGTGCGCGGTTTAACGTGCTGGTGAGCAGCGCATTTGCGATGGCAGCGAGCGACTCCGGTGACAGGAATCCAGTCTTGTTTGCCGCAATGACGTGACGGGAGAACTTTTCGACATCCAGTGTAGGGTCGGCGCGGCGCAACTGATGCCATTCACGCTCGATGGTCCCAACCCAGCTTTCCATTTGCACGGTGAGCAATCCGTTGGTGAAGAATGCACCTGATTCTAGCTCACCTTTTGTCGATTGCAACCTGCGGATCAGATAGAGACTGCACGAAGACCCTGGCGGTGCGATTTTTCTACATAAGTGGTACCGCGATGAAGATCGATGGCTGCAGCGCGGTGCCCGTCATCAGAAGAGCGCGTTGAAAATACCTGGGGCAGTCAACGGGTGGTTGACTACAACGTGAAGGTCCGCGTGAAGTCGGACAACACGGGTGTCGACATTGCGAGTGTGAAGGTGTCGATGAACCCGTTGGACGAAATCGCCGTTGAAGAGGCGGCACATCTGAAGGAAGCCGGCGTGGCGACGGAAGTGGCCGCAATGTCAGGAAACGCTGCGCACGGCGCTGGCGATCGGCGCGTACCGCGCGATTCTGATCGAATCGAATGAAGGCCTGCAGTCGCGAAGCTGCTGAAGGCGCTGGTCGACGAGGAGCAACCGCAACTGGTGAACCCCGGCAAGCAGGCCATCGACGACGATTCGAACCAGACGGGCCAGATGCCGGCTGCGCTGGCGAATCTGCCGCAGGCGACCTTCGCGTCGAAGGTTGTGGTGGCTGACGGCAAGGCGACGACGGCGTCGCGTGAAGTCGATGGCGACGCGGAAACGTTGTCGCTGAAGTTGCCCGTTATGTCGCAGTCCGGACGATAATATTGACTTCATCGCAACGGTGGCTGTTTTATCCCATCCATAAATTGGACGGTCTCGTAGTCACGCACGAGTTTTTCGAAACCGCGGACGACGTCGGCTTCCATCGCGTGAAGACCTTTTTCGCCTTGAAAGTTGGATCTGAAGGCTTGATTGAACCGGTTGTTCAAGTAGGAACTGACTTCCTCAATCTTTTCGGGACTCCCTGAGTTCGTGAAGAGAACTGACCTTGGTGAAGCAGCGTCATAGAAAAGGTTGTGCGGCCACTTGGGTACAAAGTTCGCGGGCCTCTCGTCGGTGATCCACATGGAACCGATAAGCTTAAGCTTCCCTTTCATCCCCTTAGGCGTTATGAACGTCCACACCTTGCGCGGCAGCCGCTCCTGAAGTTCAGCCAGCTTGTGAGTATCGGCGCCAAGTGTACCTATCCGCCCTTCGTTTACATCCGATACGAAGTCTTTCCAGTAGTAGAAGATGTCCAAATCTACTCCGTTCTCAAATTGACGATTTCGGGTCAAACGTCGGGACGGTCGACTGGAGGCCGACGCCTGGCAATTCAGTTCCCAAAGGCGCCTCGAATCTTCGAATGACCGGCGCAGCGGACCTGCAGACGGTGGAAGCGGCTCGCGACACCTGGTACCTCTACCGCTTGAACCGTATCCGGTCGAAGCCATCCGGGCGTACCTGAAGGAACATGAGATTGCACAACCGGTGCCCTACGCATCTTCCCGAAGTCAGTGACTTCGCGCGCCGACGGCTGAAGCCGATGCAGCGTCGCCCGAGTGCGCGGCGACACCCGTTAGAGCGAGCCGGTGTCAAGCAAACAGGCGAAGTCAGGCTTGCAGCATCAGGGTGGGGTGGTAGCGCCACACCTTCGGGTCGGCGCTCAGCAGGGGCATCCCCTCGTGCAGCGCCTGGGCGATCATGAGGCGGTCGAACGGATCCGCGTGATCCGCATGGGAAGGAAGCGTCGAGACTGCCTCCGTATGTTCACCCGTGATCGGCAGTTCGACGAAACCGGACAGGCGGAACGCCGAGCGGGCATCGCGCGGATGCACGCGCAGGTTGCCTTTCGCATGCTTGATGGCAATCTCCCAGATCGCGGCTGCGCTGACCAGCAACGTATTGGCCGGATCCTCGATCAGGCTGGCGGCCTGCGGTGACAGCTGTGGCGCACCTTCGGCGGCCCACAGCGCGATATGCGTATCGAGCAGCACTTTCACGGAGTGAGTCCCTGCTGCGCGCTTGCCTCGAAGTCGGCGGCGATCGCGTCATCGGCGGCGTTGAACGCCTCGATGGTGGCGGGCACGGCCAGGCCGGCCAGCAGGTGCCGCGCGGCGCCGATGCGCCGCGGCGCCGCGAACGGCAGCAGCCGCGCGACGGGCGTGCCGTTGCGGGCGATGATGACCTCGTTTTCCTGGCCGACCTCCAGCCGCTCGACCAGGCTTGATAGTTTCGACTTGGCGTCGTGCATGTTGATCGTGAGCATGGCACCACCTACGTATTAGCTAATCAATATTAGCTAGTATGCAGGCATGGGCCGCCAAAGGCAAGCACCAGCATTACGGACAGGTCGCGGCATCGCATGGTTCAGCAGGCGCAATTTGACATAATTAAGATTCACTTTTCGTGAACGTTTTAGTTAAAATTGTGCGCTCCGGATCCGATTCTGTTTTTCCTGTTGAGCCAACCTACCGCGGGCGGAGCCTGAACAGCGCGGCGCTGCCCGTCAGCACGCGGCAGCGCCCGTCGCAGGCTAACGGACATGCCGGGCAGGGCGCGCATTCGTGGTGACTTTCCCGGATGCGGTCAAGCGGGAACGGCTGCTTCCTCGGTGACTGATTCAGACGGGCAGTTCCTGGCCGGAGATGCCTGAACTGCCACGACAGAATTCTTTAACTTCCCACGCAGGGTGCAGCGATTCGCGCATTGAGCGCCCGGGTTTCGATGTTCCGGTTGGCACACCTTACTCCTGTAAAAGCTCACCATTTGCAAAGATTAACAATTGCAGATTCGCAACTAGTCAGTATGACTCCGCGAGGTAGAGGCTGGCCCGCCGCGAGGACTCAAACGCGGGTTAGTATTTCTGCCAGAGCCGCACGGTGTGGACAGGGCCACACCCGGCGATATCCATCACGGAGGCCAGCGTGGAAAAAGATATCACACTGTACGTAGGGCTCGACGTTCACAAGGATTCGATCACGGTTGCCTATGCGCTGGGCACAGGCGAGGTCGAACTGCTCGGCAAGATTGGCACGACGAAGACGGATATTGATCGGCTGTGTACGCGCCTGCAATCGAAGGCGCGGCACATCCGCATCGTCTACGAGGCGGGCCCGTGCGGCTATGGACTTTATCGTCAGCTCGTGCAGAAGGGATTCGACTGCCTGGTGTGCGCGCCGTCGCTGATTCCGAAAAAGCCGGGCGATCGGGTCAAGACTGACCGGCGTGATGCGATCAAGCTGGTGCGGTCGCTGCGCGCCGGCGACCTGTCAGCGGTGTACGTGCCAAGCGTGGAAGACGAAGCATTCCGCGATCTGGCTCGCGCGTGGGTCAGCGCCAAGGACGATCTTAAGCGTGCGCGGCAACGGCTGAAGGCCTTTCTGCTCTTGCATGGCGTGCGCTATGCCGGCCGCGCCGACTGGGGACCTGCGCACCGGCGCTGGCTCAGCGCCTATGCTTTCGACAGCGTCTGGCAGCAACTGGCGTTCGAGGAGTATCGGCGCACGATCGAGGATCGCCTGGCGCAATGCGACCGGCTGGAGGCCGCGTTGCGCGAGGCTGTCGTCAACTGGCGATTCTATCCTGCCGTGCTGGGCCTGCAGACGATGCGCGGCGTGCAGTTCACCACGGCAGTGGGCATGCTCGCTGAGCTCGGGGATCTGTCACGCTTCGCCCACCCGCGCCAGCTGATGGCCTGGCTGGGGGTGACGCCATCCGAACACTCGTCGGGCGACAAGCGCCGTCAGGGCAGCATCACCAAGAACGGCAACAGCTATGCAAGAAAGTTGCTGGTGGAAGCGGCCTGGAGCTACCAGCATCCGGCCCGCGTGAGCCCCGAAATCCAGCGCCGCCACGAAGGCATCCCCAAGCCCATCGTTGACCGCGCCTGGGACGCGCAGATGCGCCTGTGCCGACGCTACCGGAAGCTCCTCGCGCGCGGCAAGCAGAAGAATATTGCGGTGGTCGCGGTCGCTCGCGAACTCGCCGGTTTCATCTGGGACATCAGCCAGCTCGCCATGTCGCTCTCCGTACGGCCCGAGGTGCGCATGGCGTGACCGAACCCTTGAGCAACAAGTAAATCAACCTCACCACCCGAGCAAGAGTTTCCTGAAAGCGGCGTAGCCCGGCACCCGAGCAACCCGCGAGACGGTTAGGCAACGGATTTGATTCGACTTGCGGCACTAGATAGCGGCAGGCTCGCTGGGCGGACTTCTGTAATGCGGTAACCAACCCGCGGATATCAGCATGATCCACCGTCGAGATTTACTGCTACGTCGCCCTCAGGAAATTCAGATGGCAGCTCAAAACCCAAAACCGATCCCCTCTTGACAAGCGGAGTCATATCAACCGTCTGTGGCAACTGCTCACACCACAAAAGCAAACCCGGCTTGCAGCGAAAGGGGTGATTCTGAAGATCGAACCAGGCGCCTTGTGACCGGCGATCACAGCGCCGGACCGGCGCTGAATCGTCACGTCGCTGGCTATCGCGCTGCATTGCTGTCGGTCGAATGCACCGAAGATCCGGTCGAGCGCCGCCAGGATGGCTTCACGTTCATCCGAAAGAGAACCGATGCGTTTGCCGAGCGCGTTCAGAGGAACTGCACTCATGCCGGGCGTATCAAGGAAACATTTTTCGCCGTTAACCTCGAAAACCGGCAGCAGATCGGATGGTTTGCCCGAAAAAGCGAGATGCTCGACAGGTCGCAGAGGGATCACAATGCGCGTCGGCAAAATCCCAACGTGCGCGCTCTGTATGTCGAGCAGGTACGGCGCGAGTCTCCGCGTCTCTTTGTCGGGGTTGACGTAGAGATCGAACCGCGCCATTAGAACGTCCTGAATTTCGCTAGCGGAAGCCCGTCGCGATCGACCATCGCACTGTAGGCGGCGACCAATTCGGCGTTGTCATCGGCCCAACGGCGAGCCTCCGCCTCCTGAATTTCTTCCCGCACACCGCGCTCGCTCGCTCGCGAAAGGTTAATCCCCAGCTCCTTGGCCCGATCCAGGACTTCAGGCGGCAATGTGACGTTTGTGGACTTGCGCGGTCGAACTTCGAGTGCCTTACCCATGTGCCCATCCACGTTGCATTTTATGTGCATTATGGTCCACACAAGCGACCCGCGGCAAGTCTGCTTGATTCGGACTAGCTGCGTCCTGTTTCCATCAACACCCCGGGCATCCGTCTGATCCATTTTGGATGCGGGATCAACCCGTGACCTTCGTCGCTCCGCCAGCACGGCCGAGTTGGTCCACGACGTCATTTTTCGAAGCACGGTTCAGGTCAGCAAATTGAGTCGTGTTCCTGTTGAGCCGGGTAGTCAGACCTTTGGCGCTTATAGAGACGTACCATCAACAGCGGATCCTTGATGTTTTAAATGCACCACGAAATGGTGATAAATTATATTATGTCAAATCTAAGATTCGCGACCGCGCGGAGCCTGTCACCCGCGATGTCGACCCTCGTGCTAATATTGTGCACATATTGTGCACGGAGTATCGAGATGAACCCGGAACCCGTTCTCATTAGTCCGACCGCAGGCGCCAGCTTCGAACAGTTTATGGCATCGCTGCGTGACCCGGACAGTCCCGCGCCGGTCGTCTCCGCCCGTCGCTTCGGTGAGGCCCTGCATATCGACCTGCAGACGCTGGCCCAGCAGGCGCATGTGCATCGCAATACGCTCAGTCGTCAGCCCGCCTCGGAAAGCGTCCAGCGGTTTCTGCGCGAAGCCCTCCGTGTTATCCGTGCAGCGACGGACATTTGTGGGGACGTGAGCCAGGCCCTGTTCTGGTACAGGAATGAACCGTTGCCTGTATTTGACTACAAGACGGCGGAGCAACTGGTTTCCGATGGCCGGACTGACGACCTCCTTCGCTACGTTTCATCTCTGGAAGCAGGCGCGGCAGGATGATCCTCGCCGCCATTTCCGGCATCACGGCCTACCGGATGCACTCGCCCAAGTGGGCGGTCGCACCTACGAGCGGCGCTGGCGCGGGCAAGCATGGAGGACGGGCAAACCGCATCGGACTTTCCGCCCTCTATCTTGCGCTGGATATCAACACTGCCATACGGGAATATCAGCAGGTCTCGCCATTGATGCCGCCCGGCACGCTCGTCAGTTACCAGCTGACCATCGATTCTGTCGTCGATTTCACCGGTGGGTGTCGGGCCGGCCAATGGGCTGCGCTGTGGGAAGACTTTTATTGCGACTGGCGTGGTTGCCGGTTTAATCAGCGCATCGAACCGCCGAGCTGGGTACTTGGTGACGAAGTTGTGGCTGCCGGTGCAAAAGGGATCATGTTCAGGTCACGTCTGTCGCCGGAGGGTGTGAACCTGGTTCTCTACGTGGATGAGCTCGGGTCGACAGACCGGCTTGAGGTGTACGACCCGCAGCGCGCGCTTCCCCGAGATCAGTCGTCGTGGATAGAAGGCCGTACAGCATATGGCTCCCTCCTCCTAATGGCGCTGCAAACCGACGGCACTCGATATCGCTCCAGCCAGGTCCGACCGGCGAACTGAGAGGCAAGAACTCACTGCAACCGTCCAAAGTCGGCCTTTCCTTACGACCGCTCCAAGAGCCCCGACGGCCACCGATGGTTCGGTTGGCCACGACCAGCGTCCCGCTTGCAACAACGTAGCGTAGCGCCCGTAACTTGGCCCACTTGCGCGGCAGGGATCACTTCGAGCAGTTCTTGGTTCATGCGGCCATTCGATCAACCAGTATCCTTATCGTGGCCTGTTCTGGAGCGGCTATCTAATGCGGAGATTTCCACTCGAGCGTCTTCAATGGGCAGCCTCTAAAAGAATGTGTCGGCCGAAGACCGATTGACGGCCGGGAGGCTTCTTAGCCTTTCCGCACTGTTGTATTTCCCGTCAAATCGGGACACGACACGCTTGCTTGTAACTGAATGTAACCATAGACTGTGGAAAAAATTTACTAGATGTGGTCTCCGGGGAACAATGAAAAAAGCTCTAGCCATCAGCGCAGCGGGTGCGATGCTCGCGGCCTGCGCAACCGTATCTACGCCTCCTCAAGTCAAGGAGGCGCCCACTCCCAGAACCCAGCAACAGGCAGCACAAGCCGTCAGCTTGGTGACTGACGAAGAGGCGGCGGTTAAACGAAAGATCGCCATCGGACGTTTCAGCAACGAAACCCGCTATGGCCGCACCTTCGTCACCGATGCAAATCTTGATCCACTCGGTAAGCAGGCCAGCGACATCCTAGCAAGCCGCCTGGTGGCGTCAAAGCAGTTTCTCGTTTTCGAACGCCCCGATATTGCGAAGGTGGCCGCCGAACAATCTCTTTCGAAAGACGCGGGCCTGATCGGTGTGGACGCGCTGATTCTGGGCTCGGTAACCGAGTTTGGTCGCAGCACCACAGGCAAGGCGGGCTTCCTGAGCGCGACGAAGGTTCAGAATGCTCATGCGAAAGTCGAACTCCGACTGGTCGATGTCAAGACAGGATATGTCTTCTTCTCTGCCTCCGGTACCGGCGAAGCTTCCACCGAGTCGGGAGAGATCGCGGGATTCGGGAGTCGCGCCGACTACGACGGCTCGCTCAATGACAAAGCAATCTCCGCTGCGATCTCCGACGTCATCGGCCGCATGATGACCAAGCTCAAGGAGCGCCCCTGGAAGTCTGACATCCTCAAGGCAGACGGCTCTATCGTCTACATCAGCGGCGGCGCGCTGCAAGGCATCAAGCCCGGTTCAACTCTCCACGTCTACAAGGCGGGCGAGTCGATTCAGAGCGGGCAAACGGGCTTCACGATCACATTGCCCGCGACTCCCATCGCGACCATTCGCGTGACTTCGAATTTTGGCGACAGCGAAGTGAATGAAGGCTCTGTGGCCCTTGTGACAAGCGGGGCCGTCACGAAAGACAAATCTCTGAGGTTGACCCGGTTCGACGGATAGATTTGCAGTTGAGTTTAATGCGGTGTGGCACCTCCCGATAAGATCAAATCGCAGGTTGTCCACGGCCGGGCGGCGGGTCGCCTGTCAAGACCACGACGCTGCCCGGCGGTGGGCAACCCGCGCGACGATAAGCTTTGATTTTGCGCATGCAGGTTTTCGAATTCGAGCGGCGAACAGTAGCCGATGCTGCTGTGGAGGCGGCGTATGTTGTACCAGCTCTCCAGAAACGAGAACAGACGCCGCCTTGCCTGTTCGTGGGTCGCGAAGTGTTCGCGACAGAGCAGTTCGGCTTCGAGCGTGCCGAAGAATGACTCGCACATCGCGTTGTCATAAGCGTCGCCGGTGGTCCCCATCGACGGTTGTACGCCGGCTTCTCGGCAGCGCCGCCCGAAGGCAATGGAGGTGTATTGGGCGGATTCAACCGGTCGTTGCAACACCTTTGATCGAGGAGGTGTTGCAACGACCGGTTGAATCCGCCTTGACAGCCTTGATCGGAATGTAGAATCACACCGTCATGGCGTCGCTGCTGCAACGCCATGTCCAGGGCGCGTAGCATCAGTTCGGTGTACAGATGGCTGGACATCGCCCAGCCGACGACGCGACGGCTGAATACATCCAGCACAACCGCCAGATAGAGGAATCCTTCACCCGTGGGTACATAGGTCGCGTCTGCGACCCACAGCACGTTTGTCGCCTCGGCACTGAAGTGCCGGCGCACCAGATCAGGCGCACGCCGGGCGCCTGCGCGTGGCCGTGTGGTGCGCGGCCAGCGCCGCCGGCTTGCCCCGCACAGACCCGCCATACGCATGAGGCGCGCCACCCGCTTGCGCCCCACGTGTATGCCTTCGCGCGCAAGCTGCGCATGAATACGCGGTGCCCCATACGTGCCGCGCGAGCTTGCATGGAGCGTGCGGATATGCGCGAGCAGTTGCGCATCGCTACGCGTGCGCATCGCGGGCTCCCGCACCAGCCATGTGTAATAGCCGCTCGTCGAGACGCCGAGCAGCCGTGCCATCATCGCGATGGGCCAGCGGGCCCGGTTCGCTTTCATGAATCCGTACCGCCCTTCGGTGGAATGGATCCCGTCTCCCTCGCGAACCAGGCTGCCGCGTGAGAGAGTATGTCGCGTTCCATCTTCAGTTGCCGGACTTCGCGACGCAACCGTGTGAGCTCCTGGCGTTCGGCTGTGGTCAGACCGTCATGCCGCACACCTGTGTCGCGATCAGCCTGCGCCACCCAGTTGTAGATGGTCTGTGCAGTCGGCTCGAACTCCTTTTCCAGTTCCTCCGGCCTGCGTCCGGCCTTCACCAGCCCGACCATTTGCGCCCGAAATTCCGCCGGGTACGGGGTACGATGCTTGGCCATAATCGGCACCTCCTTCTCCAAAGGATAGATGTCCGTTTTTGCGGGTCAACTTCACTCTCTTCGTAGCCGAGTAACCAACAAATGATGCGATCCATTTGCGTGACAACGCTTGCCGTTGCCCTCGCGGGCTGCGCTATGCCCCATAGCCAGGTCGTTTCGGGCAGCGCTCGTCCAACCCTTAGCCTTGTCGGCGCTCCGAGCGACAGCGAACTCGTGCTCGACGGGCAGCTGATCGGACCAGCGAACCAGTACAACGGAGTCAACGGCGTGATGTCTATTGAGGAAGGCCCGCACTCCGTTGAAGTGCGTCACGGCAACGCGGTGCTGACAAAGAAAAGAATCCTGGCTGCCAGCGGAGAAGCGGTCGCAGTGGACGTAACGACTGGAGGGCAATAACAATGAAAGTCTGGAAATTTGCAGTCGTGCTCACGGTAGCCGGAATGACCGCTGCCTGTGCTCCTCAGACGAAATACGCCTGGGGAAACTACGAGTCGTCCTTGTACGAACACTACAAGACGCCAGGCGACACTGCGGCATTTGCTCAACACCTGGCTGATACGATCAGCAAAGCCGAGGCATCGGGGAAGAAGGTGCCTCCGGGAATCTACGCTGAATATGGTCAAGTCTTACTTGAGTCCGGTGACTCGAAGCAAGCTGCTGTCTTCTTCGAAAAGGAGAAGACAGCCTGGCCTGAGTCGACCGTCTTCATGACGACCATGATCAGGGTTGCCTCCAGCACGAAGGAAACGAAGCAATGAGCGCAGCAAACCGCCTCCTGAAGCTCACTCTCGCCGTAACGTCTGTAGTTGCGATGGCAGCGTGCGCGCCAGTTCCCGTCCACAACAATTACACAACGTTCCGGCATGCTGATCCGCATTCGATTCTTGTTGTGCCAGTGATCAACCGCAGCGTCGATATCGATGCGCCAGACTATTTTCTGTCAACGATCAGCCGGCCGTTGGCAGAGCGCGGCTACTACGTCTTTCCGCTGAACCTCACGAAGCGAGTCATGGAGGATGATGGGCTCGGTGACGCGGATCTCGTTCACGCCAACGATCCGACCGTTCTGGGCAAGATGTTCGGTGCAGACTCGGTAATGTACATCACCATCAACCGGTGGGATGCGAAGTATGCGGTTCTCGCGACATCGGTGACAGTAGATCTCAGCTATGCGCTGAAGAGCGGCACCACTGGCGAAACTCTGTGGACGCACAGACAGACCATGGTCTACTCGCCGCAAGCCGCAAACGCGGGTAACCCGCTTGCGACGTTGATAGTAGCGGCAATCACGGCGGCGATCGCCAAGGCGAAGCCGAACTACGTCCCCTTGGCTCAACAGGCAAACGCGATCTCCGTCAATAAAGCCGGCCAGGGACTGCCCGCTGGCCCTTATGACGGTCACTACAAGTCTGACGGCGCGACTTTCTGAGACGATTGGCGCCGTTCGAGAATGAATGTTCCCGCGAGAGCAAACCCGGGAACAATTTCGAGGTGGGACAACCATTAAACTTCTTCCGCGCAATGCGTTATATCCGCGAAGTTGTTGCGGGACGTCGTAGCCGACCCGTTGTCCGCGGTCGAGCCGTCAGAGGTGAAAAGGCAGGTATCGGAGCCCGGCAGACGCTCGGTACGGCCACTCAAGGACAATTGGTCGGCCAGAGCAGTCGCTCACCAAAGTGGCGCGCGGGTTGCCGCGAATGACCGCTACCAGAAAATTCGAATGCCCGTAGTCGGGCCCGCCTCTGACGTTCGATCAGGTTCGGTGAAGGCCTCAGGCTCGTTCAAACCAGCCTGGACATAAAAACAGGCATTGGACTCTCCGGATTTGTTGAAATTGGTGACTTGGCCAGATTGTCGTCGACACGTGCAAAGCAAGGGTCTACGAGAAGCCGACCCTTAACCTCGCGATGCGCGACGCGATCATCAAGACATGCCTTTTTCTGATAACACCAACGGTCTCGACCAACCGGCGCCGACGCGAAGCCTCGCCTGCTCAGGAAAAGATCGCCTCGATATCCGCCGACGCGTCCTTCACCTCATCGAAGTTCAGCGTCGCTTCGATATGCTGCAGATGCTCCAGCATGCATGCGGCGGCACGCGCTTCATCGTGCGCTTCGATCGCATCGATCAGCTCGCTGTGCTCGTGATGCGGGCACGCCGGTGCGTTGGGCTTGTCATAGAGGGTGATGACGAGACAGGTCAACGGAGCGAGTTCACGCATCATCCGCAGCAGGATTTCGTTGCCAATCATCTCCGCGATCAGTACATGGAACTCGCCGGACAGCCGGATGATCGCAGGCCGGTCATTCTGTTTGCGCGCATCGCTTTCCTGCCGCACGTGCTTGTACAACGCGCGTACCTGCGCGGACGTGGCGGTGCGACTCAGGAGCCGGACCATTTCCGGTTCGATGATACGCCGCGTGACGAACACATCCCGTGCCTGCTGGACACTCGGACTTGCGATAAAGGCCCCGCGATTCGGCACCAGCTCGACAAGCCCCTCATGCGCAAGCTTGTTGAGTACTTCCCGGATTTTCGTTCGGCTCACACGCGAGACTTCCGCCAGCCGCTCCTCGATCAACTTGGTGCCGGGTGCAAGGCGATGTTCAAGCACGGCCTTCTGGATGCGTCCGTAGATTTCCTCGTTGGTATACGGCGTTTTGGACGCGACACTCTTACTGGCAGGCATGACGGAGGCTCGGCTCAAAGTGTTTCTCGCAGCTGGGAAATAAATCGATGATAGAACAATCGCGAGCGTTTTTGTGCACATAAATTCGCCGCGTCACTATGCCTGGTTGATCGCCGCGCAGCGTACTCCGATCGTCCCACAAGGCCAACCGTGCAATGCGCCGCCTCATCGTGCGGTCGTTCAGACTTGTGTTTCGTGTGCGGATACTCGTCCGAGATCTGGCGTGAAGCGACGCGCGACCAAATGAATTGGTAACTACTTTGTATACAACAATTTATAAATATGCATTGCGATCTTGGAGCAAGACGCACCGCGCGATGTGCGCTCTGATCGAGCTCATCAATCCCAATTTGGTGCGGGCGCGCACCATCTTCATGCAACTATTGCGGCCGTTCATTTCGTCGCGGTCCCCATGCGCTGGCTCAGTTTGAGGCGACCAAAAACCGGCCGGGAGCACCATCTGATCGAGACATGCGATTGCATACAATTTTCTTTTTTTTGAGTACAAACACACTTATTTATGTTGGCATAAAGATTGCGTCATCAAGCGTCGAGCAAGCACCCTTCCAGCCCTGCTTGCCAGAAGGCTACCCCTGATATGG
Organism: Paraburkholderia sp. MM5496-R1; assembly: GCF_050436205.1. NCBI lineage: Bacteria > Pseudomonadati > Pseudomonadota > Betaproteobacteria > Burkholderiales > Burkholderiaceae > Paraburkholderia > Paraburkholderia sp. MM5496-R1. The sequence continues at coordinate 407,554 of NZ_JBNDLT010000001.1, read as the reverse complement.
AAATCATGACGCAACGCACTTTGATTGGCATGTTGACCCCATCTTCCAACACGGTTCTCGAACCGGTCACCTCGACGATACTTTCGGGCGTGCCAGACGTCAGCGCGCATTTCGGCCGCTTCCGTGTGACCCAGATCGCGATGTCCGAGCAGGCGCTGGCACAGTTCGACGACGAGGAGATTCTCGCGGCAGCAACGCTGCTTGCCGACGCCAAGCTCAATGTGATCGGCTGGAACGGGACGTCATCGGGCTGGCTTGGTTTTGAAGCGGACGAGCGTCTATGCCGCAGCATCACCGCGCGCACCGGCATTGCCGCATGCACCTCGGTGCTGGCGCTCAACGAAATTTTCGCCACGACCGGCGTGCGTCGCTTTGGACTCGTCACACCGTATCGCGACGACGTGCAGGCGAAAGTCGTGTCGACCTATAGCGGCGCGGGCTTTGAATGTGTCGGCGAGCGTCATCTGAACAAGCAGGACAATTTTTCGTTTTCGGAAGTCAGCGCGGACACATTGCGCGAGATGGCTCGTGACGTCGCGAAAAGCAAACCCGACGCCATTACGATTTTCTGCACCAATTTGCGCGGCGCGCCGCTCGCCGAAGAGCTCGAAGCGGAGCTCGGCATTCCGGTGTACGACACCATCTCGACGGTGGTCTGGAAAGCGCTGCGGATGACCGGCATCGAGACATCGCGTGTCAAAGGCTGGGGGAGCTTGTTCCGGGAGGTCGCATGAGCGACGCGGCGGGGTTCGACCTTGTGATCCGCAACGCGGATATAGCCACCGCGGCCGACCGCTTTGCCGCCGACATCGGCGTGCGCGGGGGGCGCATCGTCGCGCTGGGCAGCGCACTGGCCCCGGGCGTCAGCGAGATCGACGCGGCCGGGCGGTTAGTCACCCCCGGCGGGGTGGACAGCCACTGTCACCTGGACCAGGACACCGGTGACGACAGCGTGATGGCCGACGACTTCCTGAGCGGCACCGTGTCCGCCGCCTGCGGCGGGACCACCACTGTCATTCCATTTGCGTGCCAGCAAAAGGGGCAAACCCTGCGGGCGGCCATCGATACGTACCATCAACGCGCTGACGGCCGTGCAGTCATCGACTACGCATTCCATCTCATCGTCACCGATCCCACGCCGCAGGTGCTTGAGCAGGAGTTGCCGCAACTGATCGAAGAGGGCTACACGTCGTTCAAGATCTACATGACGTACGACGCGCTCAAGCTCAACGATCGCCAGATGGTCGAATTGCTGGCGCTGGCTCGCGCCCACGGCGCCATGGTGATGATCCATGCCGAAAACGCCGATTGCATTGCGTGGCTGACCGAGGCATTGCTCGAACAAGGCATCACCGCGCCGATCGGTCATGCACTGTCGCGCCCCATGTTGGTCGAACGCGAAGCGACGCATCGGGCAATCAGCCTCGCGCAACTTGTCGACACACCTGTGCTGATCGTGCACGTCTCCGGCCGCGAGGCGATCGAGCAGATTCGCTGGGCGCAGGGCCAAGGTCTCGCGGTCTATGCCGAAACATGTCCGCACTATCTGCTGCTCACCGAAGACATGCTCGAAGACGGCCCACGCGGATATCAATGCATCTGCAGCCCGCCACCGCGCGATGAAGCAAACCGCCAGGCCGTCTGGGACGGTCTCGTGAACGGCACGTTTCAGGTGCTCTCCTCCGACCATGCCCCGTTTCGCTACGACGGCCCGCACGGCAAGCAGGTAGCTGGCGAAAACCCGTCCTTCGATCAGGTGCCCAATGGCATACCCGGCATTGAGACACGTATGGCCTTGCTGATGTCGGAAGGCGTGATGAACGGACGCATCGATATCCATGCCTTTGTCGCGTTGACTGCGACCAACGCCGCGAAACTGTACGGCCTTTATCCGCGTAAAGGTTCGATCGCGATCGGCGGCGACGCCGATCTGGTGATCTGGGATACGGATCGAGCTTTCACGCTCACCAACGATGCGTTGCATCACAACGTCGACTACACGCCGTACGAGGGCTGGCGGATGAAGGCATGGCCAGCGCTGACGCTTTCGCGCGGCGCGGTGGTCTGGGACGGCTCACAACCCTGCGGCACGCGCGGCCGCGGCGAGTTTCTGCCGGCCCTGCGGCCGCAACCCGCACAGCCGCACCGGCCGTTGAACCCGCGTATCGAAGCTCACCGGGTGCTGCCGCGGTTTGCCTTTCCCGCCGTCTATCGCGGGTAAGCAAGGTTCTGCCGCGTAGCGCTCCTTGCGTACTTCGCTGCGTCTCGCACGCTGTCTTAACTCGTAGGTACCTTGATTTTCTCTGGAGAGCCTGATGTCCGAACGATTTTCGCGTCGCCAATTCCTCCACCGTGCCGGCGTGGGCGCGGCCCTGGTGTCGATCGGTTTGCCCCGCTTTGCGCTGGCTGCCGGGCTCACGCTTGACGAGGTCAAGAAGTCCGGCGTCCTGCGCATCGGCTGTGAAGCGACCTATCCGCCGCTGACCTATCGCGACGCGAGCGGCACAATGATTGGCTACGACGTCGATCTTGCCAACGCGTTTTGCCGCAATCTGGGCGTCAAGGCGGAGTTTGTCGACACCGTCTGGGCGGGTGTGATTCCGTCGCTCTATACGAAGAAGTTCGATCTGGTCATGAGCAGTCTGAGCTATACGGCCGAGCGCGAAAAACACGTTGATTTCTCGGTGCCTTACGTCGAAGCGTCGCAGGCGTTGCTGATTCGGGCAGCAGATCAGAAGAGCGTGACCAGTCTTGCCGGGATGAACGGCAAGGTGCTGGGGCTCAAGCTCGGTTCACCGGGTCAGACGCTCGAGCCGAAGCTCGACGCTCAATTGAAAGCGGCTGCCGGAGCGGGCTTCAAAGAAGTGAAAACCTTCGATGACCATCCGGCCGCCTATATTGCGCTAGCCGAAGGCAAAGTCGACGGTGTGCTCAATACCCTGCCGACGCTCGCGCTCGTGCTCAAGAATGCACCAGGAAAATACGCGATCGTCAAGGGTATCGGCGCGGACAACTGGGCAGGCATCGCGGCGCGTACCGACGACACCGCGCTGATCGGCTTTATCGATCAGCAACTGCGCAAATTCAGGAGCGACGGCACGCTGCATGCGCTGCAGCAGAAGTGGTTTGGATTCGACATGAATTTGCCGGACGCGATTCCGGCGCTTACCTGAGAGCCCGGCGCCCATGGACTGGAGCATTATTGTCATGGCCATGCCGATTCTCGCGGTCGGCCTGCTCGCTACGCTGAAGGTCTGCCTCGCGGCAATCGCGATCGGCATTGTGCTCGGCTTCGCGCTGGGCTTTGGTGCGCTTAGCCGCTTCAGGGCGGTCCGTATCGCGGTGCTGGCGTATGTCGATTTCGTGCGCGGCACGCCGCTGCTGGTGCAGATCTTTCTCGTCTATTTTGCGCTGCCGGTCATCGGCATCAACTTCAACGAATATTGGGCCGGTGTCATCGCACTGAGCCTGAATGCCGGCGGGTTCATCTGCGAGATCGTAAGGGCGAGCATGCAGTCCGTCGATCGCGGCCAGACCGAGGCGGCCCAATCGATCGGCATGCGCCATGGCCAGATCATTGTGCATGTGCTCTTTCCGCAAGCGTGGCGGCGCATTCTGCCACCGCTCACCAACGAACTGATCTCACTAATCAAGGGCTCAGCGCTGCTCTCTGCGATCTCCGTGTACGAGCTCACACACGCCGGGCAAGAAATCATAGCGACATATTTCTCGCCGTTCGAGATCTTCCTGCTGATCGCCCTCTACTACTACGCATTGATCTCGGCGCTTGCGTGGCTGTCGCGCTACCTCGAGCGGCGGCTGCCGCAATACTGATTCCATGAACTCTGGTCCCACCATGTCTTCCATCATCACCGCCCCCGAGCTACCCGCGGCGCTCGCCGCTGCGCGCGAGCGTGAAGCCGCCGGTTCACCGCTGCTAGCCATCGAGCAACTGCATAAGCGCTTCGGCGACAAGGTCGTGCTGCCCTCGGTCTCGCTACAAGTGGGGCATGGCGAGACGGTGGTGCTGATCGGCCCCTCGGGTTCGGGCAAGACCACCCTGCTGCGCTGTATCAACTTCCTGGAGAAACCTGACGACGGCACGATCCGACTCGGCGGTCAGCGCATCGGCCTGTCCGAAAACGGCCGTGCGCTACCCGAGGCCGAACTCGCCCGGCAACGCAGCCGTTTCGGATTCGTCTTCCAGCGCTTCAACCTGTTCGCTCATCTGAGTGCGCTCGACAACGTCGCAGCGGGCCCGCAGCGCGTGCTGGGGCTGTCGCGCGATGCAGCTCGGGATCGCGCGCAACAGGCGTTGGAGCGAGTCCAGCTTGCCCCGCACGTCGGCAAGCGACCCGCGCAACTGTCAGGCGGACAGCAGCAGCGGGTGGCGATCGCCCGCGCACTCGCGATGGAGCCGGAAATGATCCTGTTCGACGAGCCCACCTCGGCGCTCGATCCAGAACTGGTCAACGAAGTCCTCGAAGTCATGCGCGATCTCGCCGCAGCCCGTACGACGATGATGGTCGTCACACACGAAATGAGCTTCGCGCGCAACGTCGCCCATCGGGTCGTCTTCATGGATGGCGGCACGATCGTCGAGCAAGGCGCGACCGGCGAGGTTTTCGGCCGTCCGCGCGAAGAACGCACCCAGCGTTTCCTGCAGCACCTGCACACCTGAACTGAACCGGATGAGTTGACTAATGACTGCCCTACCTGTCGACCTTGACCTGCTGTTGCTGGATGCCACCGTTGTGACGATGGACCCCGCCCAGCCGGTGTTACATGACGCGGCCATCGGCATACGCGGCAACCGGCTTGCCTTTGTCGGCCGCGCGCAGGACCTGAGCCTGCAAACGCGCGCGCGTACCACGCGACGGCTAGGCGGACGCCTTATCGTGCCGGGCTATGTCAACGTGCATACCCACGCCATTCTGACGATGGTGCGCGGTGTAGCCGAAGATCTGGGCTTCGCGCCCGCGTACACGCCAGGCATTCCGCACGGCCACGACGTGCGCCCGGACGAAGCGGTCGCGCTGGCTCGTCTCGGCGCGCTCGAAGCGATGCTGTTCGGCTCGACGCTGATCAACGATAGCTATGTTCATGCCGACCTCACAATGGAGGCAATGGCCGACCTTGGCTTGCGCGTGTTCTCATGCGGACGCCTTCACGACGTCGATTTCTCCGGCGTGGCGAACGGGCGCTGGGAATACCATGCCGCGACCGGGGAGCGTACGCTCAACGACGCACTGACGCTCGCCTCGCGCTGGCATCGCAAGCACAACGGCCGCACGGGCGTGCAACTGGCCGTTCACGCACCGGATACCTGCTCTGACGACTTTCTGCGTCGGATCGCCGATGCGGCACGCGCGCATGACCTTGGCGTAACAACTCACCTCGCGCAAAGCCGCACTGAAGTGGGGCAAGTGAAACGGCGTTCGGGCAAAAGCCCGGCGCAGCTACTCGACAATGTCGGACTGCTCAATGAACGGTTGGTGGCGGCGCACTGTCTGTATCTGGACGACGGCGACATCGAGCGCGTCGGACGCGCCGGGATTACGGTCGCACACATTCCAAAGGGCAACGCGACGGGGGGGACGATGGCGCCGACGCCGCGCCTGCGCGCCGCCGGCGCCCGCATCGCGCTCGGCACGGACAACATGCACGCGGATATGACCGAGGTCATGCGCTGGGCGCTGGCCATCGCGCGCATCCAGTTGGACGAGGTCGCCCCCGACTGGCAGCCCGCCGATGCGCTGGCGATGGCCACCCATAACGGCGCCCTTGCGATGGGCCTGGGCGACCAACTGGGTCGGCTGCAGACGGGCTGGCTCGCGGACCTCGCCGTATTCGACTTCCGACGCGCGCATCTGGCACCGCACCCGAATCCGCTGGGCACGCTCGTGCATACGGGACTCGGGCGCGATGTGGAGATGGTCATCGTGGATGGAGAAATCGTGGTGGACGGCGGTGCTCCCACCCGTTGCGACGCCGATGCGGTCATCGCCGCCGCACAACACGCCGCCGCGCAATTATGGAAAAGGGCCAGCGCATGAGCACCCCGCACAGTATCGGTTCGCAGGCGAAGCACGGCGGCACAGGCGTCGCGGCCGCCGCATTTGCGCCTCCACGCGCCAGCACTTCACAAGCTGGTGCTGCCGTGCAGATGCGCGGCATCAGACACCGCTTCGCAGCGGTGCCCGTCATCGAAGACGTCACCCTCGAGGTTGCGGCCGGCGAACTGGTTGCGTTGCTTGGCCCCTCGGGGTGCGGCAAAAGTACCCTGCTGCGTATCCTCGCCGGTCTGCAGGTGCAGTCCGAGGGCGAAGTCCATATTGGCGGACAACGCGTGGATAGCCTCGCGCCGCGCCAGCGCGGTGTGGGCATCGTCTTCCAGAACTACGCGCTGTTTCCGCACATGACGGTGGCCGCGAACGTGGCCTACGGTCTGGAAGCCAACGGTGCGGCCCGTCGCGACGCCGCGCACAAGGCCATGCAGATGCTCGAGATGGTCCGCATGGATGCGTTTGCGAAGCGCTATCCCCGCGAGTTGTCGGGCGGCCAGCAACAACGCGTTGCACTGGCCCGCACACTCGCCGTCGAACCCCGCATCCTGCTGCTCGACGAACCGTTTGCGGCCCTCGACAAAAACCTGCGACTCGACATGCAGATCGAAATCCGACGTCTGCAGCGCGAACTGAACATCACGACCGTGATGGTGACGCACGACCAGGAAGAGGCGATGAGCATGGCCGACCGGGTCGCGGTTCTCAATCGCGGGCGTCTCGAACAATACGACACGTCGGTCGCGATCTACGACCAGCCCGCCACCTCGTTCGTCGCCACCTTCGTCGGCACCGCAAACCTGCTGCCGGTGACGCTGCGCCTGGATGGCAACCAGTGCCTGGCAGAGTTCGCCGATGGCGCCGTGCTGTCCGTTCCCCAGCCGGGCCCGTGGCGCGATCCCGGCGCGGCGTTGCTGGCGGTTCGACCCGAACAATGGGACTGGCAGTTGCCACAGCCTGGCGCCAACGCGCGGCAGTTGCTTGCTACCGTTCAACTGGCCATGCCGATCGGCCCAACGCTGGTTGTCGATCTGCAGACCGATGCTGGGCAGCCCGTGAAGATATCGCTCCCACGTGCCGAGGGTGCCGCCTTGCAGCCACGCCTGCGCGTGGCGCTCGATTTCAAACCGGATGCGCGGGTGCGCACCTTCAGTGCGCCGACGCACGGCGCCGCCGGCGTTTAGCGGATGCTCACGTCTGTCTTTATCCAACCGAGCGCGCGCGGCAGCGACGCCGTACGGCGCCGATCCTGTCCGCGGCGCGTGCACGTCGCCCTCTTCCCTATCACCCGTCTATCCACTTCAATCGTTCATCCGGAGGTCCTATGTCGCTGATCGATCACCAACGTCGCAAGCTCCTGCAACTGATGGGAGCGGCTGGGGCCGTTGGCCTGTCGCTCGGCAGCCCGCTTGCCATGGCTGCCTCGGAGTCCCTCGCGGCCACCACCTTTCCTGGCGCGTGGGAAGAGTCACAACGCAAGATCCTGTTGCCCGCGTTTCGCAAGGCTGCGGGTGTCAACGCCGTGCTCACTGCCTCCCAGGCGCTCGACACCCTGACCAAACTGGTGGCCGCGCGCAACAATCCGCCATTCGACGTGGTCATGATGGACGAGGGACCCTACCTGCAGGGCATCGCGCAAGGCGTGTTCGAACCCATTCCGGCGGCCCGCGTGCCGAACCTCGCGAATCTGCCCGCTCACTTCATCGACCCGAAGGGCCTCGGCGCGTATGTGTCCGCGCAGGTGTATGGCATTGCGTACAACACCGAGCGCGTGAAGAGCACGCCGAAATCCTGGAACGATCTGCTTAAGCCGGAATTCAAGGGCCGCGTCGGCCTCGTGAGTCTCGACTCGACCTTGGGCACGGTATGGATGGTGGCGCTCGCCAAGATGCTCGGCGGCGACGAAGACCACATGGACCTGGCATTCGATTACATCAAGCGCCTGATGCCCAACGTCGGCGCGGTCGCTGCCAATCCCGGCGCACTGGGGCACGCTGTTCCAGCAAGGTCAGGTGGATATTGCGTGCCACTACATCAACAACGTCGAGTCACTCAAGGCCAAGGGCGTACCGATCGCGCTCGCGCGACCGGAGAGCAACTGGGGAATGGTGCGCAGCACGATGAATATCGTGAAGAACACCCAGGCGCTGGATCTCGCCGCGACCTATATCAACACCGCGCTGAGTGTAGAAGTGCAGCAGCAGATGACGGCTGCGCCTTACTATGTTGCGCCAACCAACACGAAAGTGCCGTTCGGCGCAGCGCTCGCCGCCATCGCCCATAACGCAAATGAAATGGCCTCGTTCGTACAGGTGGACTGGGCACGGATCAACCCGCGCCGTGCCGAGTATATTGACCGTTTCAACCGTCTGGTCAAGGCCTGACGCATCATGAACGCGAACCACCGGATGTCACGCGACTGGCTCCTCGTGCTGCCGCTGGGCCTGTTCTTCGTCGCGTTTGTGGGCGTGCCGCTCGCACTCGTCGCGTTGATCAGCCTGCACAGCGACACCGCCATGACGCATTTCGGCATGCGCCAATACCTGCTGTTTTTTGGCGACAGTTATAACCGGGGCATCCTCTGGCAAACGCTCATGCTGGGCGTGGCAACCACGCTTGCGACGATCGTACTTGGCTATCCCGTCGCCCATCTGTACGTGGTGAGCCGGCCGCGGTGGAGGCGTCTGCTGATGGTGCTGATTCTTCTGCCGCTTCTGACCAGCTCGGTGGTCCGCACGTTTGCATGGGTCGTGATCCTCGGCAATGAAGGGCTGGTCAACGCGCTACTCGTGGCGTTCGGGCGAACGGGCGAACCGGTGCGGCTCTTGTATACACCGCTGGCTGTTATCCTGTCGCTCGCGCAGATTGAATTGCCGTTGATGGTGTTACCGCTCGTCACCACGCTCATGTCGCTCGACACGCGCCTGCCCGAGGCATCGCACGCGTTGGGGGCGAGCAGTTGGTGCACCTGGTGGAAGATCACGGTGCCGCTCGCCATGCCGGGCCTGCTCAGCGGCACCTTGCTGGTATTTACCGGCGCGGTCAGCGCGTTCGTAGTTCAGACGCTGGTCGGGGGCGGCCAGTTGATGTACATGCCGTTCTACATCTACGAGCAGGCGATCCAGACGCAGAATTATCCATTTGCCGCCACACTCGCTGTGATTTTGCTGTTGAGCGTGCTCCTGGTCGTGACCTTGCTCAACTATTTCGGCCGCAAGACCCGGGGATTTGTCCATGGCTAAATACACCGCCGCCGCGGCGCAGGTCATGCCGACGCGCCGCACCCGGCCTGGGCGCTTGTCGTTCAATGCCGTGATGGGAGCGATCGGCGGCATCGGACTCCTGATGCTGATCGGGCCCACGCTGATCGTGCTGATAACCTCGCTCACGTCGGGCTACTCGCTGAAGTTTCCGCCGCCGGGGTTCTCGCTGCGGTGGTATCACGCACTGATCTTCGATTCGCCCGAGATCATCGACGACCTGCTGCTAAGCCTGAGGCTCGCCGCCGCCGCGACCGCCTGTGCGACCGTGCTGGCGGTGGCGGCCGCGGTCACTCTGGCACGCCGCCGCACGCTCGCTGCGCGACTGCTCGACTCTTTTTTCATGGCACCGCTGACCATCCCGTCACTCGCGCTCGGTTTGGGTATCCTGATCTTGTTCAACCTGGAAAGTGCCGGCCTGTCGTTCTACAGCCTGCTCGCCGGACACATCGCCCTGTGCGCGCCCTATGTGCTGTACACCACGTCGGCCAGTTACGCGCAGCTCGATCCAGCGCTACTCGACAGCTCGAAATGCCTCGGGGCAGGCGGCTGGTTCACGTTTCGCCGCGTCGTGCTGCCGGCGCTGGTACCCGGCATCGCGTCGGGGGCGTTCATTGCGTTCATGAACTCGTTCGACAATGTCGCGCTGTCGCTGTTCCTGTCGGACGCCCGCTCAGAAGTGCTGCCCATCCACCTATGGCACATCATCGAGGACAGCCTCGACGTGCGGGCGGCTGCGGCCTCCGGCGTGCTGATTGTCGTCACCTTGATCTCCATGCTGCTGATGGAGCGGCTCGCCGGATTGTCGCGGCAGTTCCGCTAGCCCCTGCAGCTAACGTTCCTTCAACCGGGTGAAATCCTTGCGCAAGATCCTCTCCAACGTCAGAGCATTACACGGCGCCGGGCAGCGTTATGAGCCTCGGCGCGTCGACGTCGTGATCGAAGGCGAGCACATCGCCGCAGTCGTGCCGGGCGGCAGCGCGACCGACGGAGAGTGCGTGCCCCTTGACGACTGCCTGCTGGTGCCGGGGCTCATCAACGGCCATCAACATTCGCACGAGCATTTTCATAAGGGTCGGCTCGAAAACCTCCCGCTCGAATTGTGGATGCACTACGTGCGCGCCCCCCGCCCGGTCAAGCTGACGCCGCGCCAGGTTTACCTGCGGACCCTGATCGGTGCGCTCGAGTCGCTGCGCAGCGGCGCGACCACCCTGGTCGACGACGTGAGCCTTGGGCAGGCCATCGACCCCGCCATCGTCGAAGCGATTTTCCAGGCTTACGAAGACGCGGGTATTCGCGCGCTCGTCGGGTTCTCGATGATGGATCGCGCGATCGTCGATAACTTCCCTGACGTCGACACAATTTTCCCGCCCGCTCTGCTCGCGCAACTACGCGCCCAGCCGCGGCCCTCGCCCGATGCGTTCTTCGCGCTGCTGCAAAGCCAGTTGGCGCGGCACCATCCTCTGCATGACCGGGTCGGCATGCTGATCGCACCTTCGGCGCCGCAGCGCTGCACGTCTGAATTTCTCGCGCGTTGCCGCGCGTTCGCCGACACGCACGCGCTGCCGGTCATCATCCACGTTCAGGAAACGCGGCTGCAGGTGGTAACGGCACAAGCGTTCTATGGAAAGCCCATGGTGATGCGCCTCGCCGAATTGGGATTTTTGCAACCGGGCACCTCGCTGATCCACGCGGTCTGGCTGTCGGACGCGGAGATCGACTGCCTGGCGCAGTCTGGCGTCAGCGTCCAGCACAATCCGTGGAGCAACCTGATGCTCGGCTCCGGCGTGCAACCGGTACGTGAGCTGCTCGACGCGGGCGTCAACGTGAGTCTCGGGTCAGACGGCTGCGCGTCGACCGTCACCTGCAATATGCTCAACGTGCTTGGCAGCGCCGCGGCTTTGTCGAAGATACGCGGCGACGATTATTCGCGCTGGTTGTCGGCCGCCGAAGCGCTACATGCAGGGACGATCGGCGGCGCGACGGCGCTCGGACTAGGCGGGCAACTAGGCGCGATCGCTCCGGGTTATCGCGCCGACCTGGTCGCCTACCGGACCGACACCGTAGGCTTCACTCCCTTGACCGATCCGGTGCGGCAACTCGTGTATGCCGAGCGCGGCGCCGCCATCGACAGCGTGTTTGTCGCGGGCGAGGCAGTCATACGACAAGGCCGGCTCACGCGCGTCGATGAAGCCGCGCTAATGCGGGAAATTAGTGCGGCCTACGAGGCGCTCAGCGCGGAGTTTGGCCTCGCCGATGAATCAGTCGCACCACTGCGAGCGGAAATGGAGAAGGTCTACGCGCGAGCCCAGACGCTGCACGCCGATTGGCAGACCTGCGTGGCAAAGCTGCCCGGTTGACGGTGCGGCCAAGGGTGCGGTAGCCGTACGCCCCGATCCGTGGAGACAAATCACGAATCACCGGTGCAAGATAATCGCCGGTTCAGCAGAAACTCGCCGCTCGAAATCGCCAGTCATCAAGCCGCCCATACCATTATTCTTGGCGTTAGCTCTCCCTGCAAATGGCGGCTTCCCGCGTCCCAAGGACCCGGACCGAACCCTGCCGGCGGTATGGCAAGATGCCCCGGACAGATATTTAACGTCGTTTGTGTGTCCACCTTCGGTCATTCGATCGGGCGACATGGATGTCCCTTGATGGCCCAGACTGTGTCAAAACGAGCAGCCGCTGGGAATCGACGAAGCCTGTCTCGGCGCACCTCGCGGCTTGTCGGTTACGGCAACCCGAACGTCAAATCGGAGCACAACAACCCCGTGCGGGCGGCACGCCCTCATCGCGTTCATAACCGCTTCTGAACCGAGTATCTTGATCACCCGCTTCATGTTGTACGCCAGCACGTGCAAGCTCTTTTCCGTGCCCACCCGCCCGAGGGTCCGTGTCAGGAAATGAGTGGCGCCCATCCATGCCTTGATCGTGCCGAACGGGTGCTCGACAGTCTGTCGCCGGATGCGCATCATCTCAGGTGCATGATCAAGTCGCGCCTACATGTCATCAAGAACAGCTTCGTGCTCCCGGCGTGTCACGCGACGTTGAGGTCTTGGCGTGCAGCCCCCTTTTTGCGGACATTGCTGGCAATTCGAACTCCAGTACTTACTGATCTTCAGGCCGCGCTCAACGGTTGAGAACTGCCAGATGAGCCTCTCGCCTGCTGGGCACCGGTATTCGTTCGTCGTTGCGTTGTATATGATGTCTTCCTTGCCGAAGCGACCATGGGTCGTTGCACTCGATGTCACCGTCTTCGGAACGGTTGTGGTGCAATTCCGGCGCATCGGTCTGTTACTCTTGAGCTTTTGACGACCACGAGCCAAATGAGCAAGCTGAAAGATCTCGAACGGTTGTTCAACGGGCGTCATTTCGACCGCGAAGTCATCGTCCTTTGCGTGCGTTGGTATCTGCGCTACAAGCTCAGTCTGCGTGATCTTGTCGAGATGATGGCTGAGCGCGGCCTGTCCCTCGCCCACACTACGATCCTGCGTTGGGTGAAGCGGCTACACGCCGGAGTTCGTCAAACGCTGGAATCGGTTGGCTACGACAGCCGGTCAGTCGTGGCGAGTCGACGAGACCTACGTGAAGATTCGCGGCAAATGGGCCTATCTCTACCGCGCCGTTGACCGAGCGGGAAAGACGATCGATTTTCGCCTCAGCGCGAGGCGCGACGTGGCGGCAGCAAAGGCGTTCTTCGCGAAGGCAATCAGAACTCAGGGACGCGCTCCTGAGACGATTACGCTGGACGGCTACGCGGCATCTCATCGGGCGGTCCGCGAGATGAGGACCGACGAGTCGCTACCCAGGCGAACGAAATTGCGATCCTCGAAGTACCTGAATAATCTCATTGAGCAGGATCACCGCCACATCAAATCGCGGGTAAACGTGATGCTTGGGTTCAAGCGGTTCCACAGCGCCGCCGTTACCCTCTCCGGTATCGAACTGATGCATCGCATTCGCAAAGGCCAGTTCGATCTCACCAGCATGCACCTCAAAGATACCACTTCGCCCTCGATTCGGATGGCGGTTCTTTCAGCTCGTTGAGGTCTCCGAAACATGGGCGATTTCTCGCCCGCCTACCCAGTTTGCACCACAGCCGTACACCGCGCCGGTCTTGCCCAGTCTTCGCATCTCGTCGATGTGTGCGCCCCGCGCGCTCTGATGCCGGGCGATTGCTTCGCCCAACTTCGGCGCGAGCCTGCGCCTGCGCGCTTTTTGTTCTGGCGCGAAACGGGCGAATAACCGAATCCACACGTTAATACGGGTTTACCCGCAACAAGCTTGGCTTGTCCTGGCGGAATTGTTTTCTTGTTTGTCTTTCGATTCCCGAATAGCGAAGATCAATCGAACCAGTGACAGGCCGCGACGCGCTTCCTGTCGCACCCCCGCGTATTCACAGTAAGAGAGCCGCGCATGCATAACGGAAAACAGACGATTCGGGCGGGTGTCGACATTGGCGGCACGTTTACGGACGTCGCACTGGAGTACGGCGACCGACTCTACTCGGCCAAGGTTCTGACTGATTACGAAAAGCCTGAACGCGCGATTGTCGAAGCTCTGCGGCGTGCGGCGGCCCAGGCGTCGATCGAACCCGCGCAGATCGGAGCGATCGTTCACGGCACCACGCTCGCCACCAATGCCCTGATCGAACGGCGCGGCGCGCGCACCGCCTTCATCACGAGCGAAGGCTTTCGCGACGTCATCGAGATGCGCACCGAAAGCCGCTTTGAGCAATACGACCTGAGCATCGCACTGCCCAAGCCGCTCGTGCCGCGCTGCGACCGCTTCGCCGTGGGCGGCCGCATGGACGCGCAAGGCAACGAGCTCGTGCCGCTCGACCTCGATGGCCTCGAGCGGATCATTGCGGCGATTCGCATTGCTGAATTCCCGAGTGTGGCAGTGGGCCTGTTGCACAGTTATCGCAATCCAACCCACGAACGCGCGGTGCGCGAGCATCTACAGCAGCACTTGCCCGGCGTCGCCATATCGCTGTCCAGCGAGGTTTCGCCACAAATTCGCGAGTACGAGCGTTTCAACACCGTCTGCGCCAACGCCTATGTCAAGCCGCTGATGTCGTCTTATCTCAACCGGCTGGCCACGGCGCTCGAAAGCGAAGGCATGCGCTGTCCGCTCTACATGATTCACTCGGGCGGCGGCCTGATGTCGCTGAAAAGCGCCGCTGAGTTTCCGGTGCGTCTGCTCGAATCCGGCCCCGCCGGTGGTGCGCATTTACGCGAGCGACGTTGCGGCCCGCTTCGGGCTCGACAAGGTGCTTTCCTTCGACATGGGCGGCACGACCGCGAAAATCTGTCTGATCGAGGAACAGCATCCAAAGACCGCGCGCACTTTCGAAGTGGCGCGCACCTATCGTTTCAAGAAAGGCAGCGGCATGCCGATCTCGATTCCCGTCATCGAGATGGTCGAGATCGGTGCAGGCGGCGGGTCGATTGCGCATGTCGACGATTTGCGCCAGGTGCGCGTCGGCCCTGAAAGCGCCGGCTCGGAGCCGGGGCCGGCCTGCTACGGCCGCGGTGGCCGACGGCCGACCGTCACCGATGCCGATCTTCTGCTGGGCAAGCTCGATGCGAACCGCTTCGCAGGCGGCAAGATCCAGTTGGACACCGCTGCGGCGAACGGCGCTGTCGAGCGCGATATCGCGCAGCCGCTGCAAGGCGATCCAGTGCAGGGCGCCTTCGCGGTGGCGGAGATGGTCGACGAAAACATGGCCAATGCCGCCCGCGTGCATGCGGTCGAAAACGGCTGCGAGCTGGCCGAATACACGATGATCGCTTATGGCGGCGCGGCGCCTCTGCATGCAGCGCGCCTGTGCGAGAAGCTCGGTATCGCGCAACTGTTGATACCGCCCGGCGCGGGCGTGGGCTCCGCAATCGGTTTTCTGCGCACGCCATTCGGCTACGAGTCGCTGCGCAGTGCGGTGATGCGCCTGAGCGAATTCGACAGCGGCATGGTCAACACGCTGATAGATGAAATGAACGTCGAAGTTGCCGCGTTTTTGCGCGAGACTGGCCACACAGGCGAACTGCGACGCGAGTTACGCGCCTATATGCGTTACACCGGACAGGGCTGGGAGATTCCCGTCAGCGTCGCGGCTGAGCGTTTCACGGCATTCGACGTGGCCGCCTTGCGCCACAGTTTCATCGAGGCCTATACGCAGCTGTTTGGACACGAGGTGGCAGGGCTCGACGTGGAAGTGGTCAGTTGGGCGCTTTCCTTATGCACTGTAGAGGCGCGTCCCAAGCGCATCGAGCCGAGCGCCGGCTCGGCAGCGCCAGACCACGGCGGTATTGCCGCGCTCGAACACCGGCCGGTATTCGATGCGAGGAGCGGCCGCTTTCACGATTGCGCGGTCTATGCGCGCGCAAGCTTGCCGCGCGACATACGTATCGATGGCCCTGCGATCATCGTCGAGGACGAAACGTCGACGCTCGTCACCCCGGGTTTTTGCGTCGTCCTGCAACAGGACGATTGCCTGCTCATTCAACGTCGTCGTGAAGGAGATGCATAACATGAACACCACTAACGCCACTATTCATGTTCGTGAGCAGATCATGTGGAACCGGCTCATTTCGGTGGTCGAAGAGCAGGCCGTTACGCTGATCCGCACTGCGTTCTGCACTAGCGTACGTGAAGCCGGCGATCTCTCGGCCGGCGTGTTCGACGCGCAGGGGCGCATGATCGCCCAGGCAGTGACCGGCACGCCCGGGCACGTCAATTCGATGGCGGAATCGGTCGGCCATTTCCTTGCGCGTTTCCGCCCGGATCAACTTGCGCCCGGCGACGTGCTGGTCACCAACGACCCTTGGCTCGGCACCGGCCATCTGCACGACATCACCACGGTGACGCCGGTATTTCGTGGCGCGGGACACCCGATTGGCTTTTTCGCAGCGACTGCGCACGTGGTCGACATCGGTGGGCGCGGCTTTGGGCCGGACGCCGGCGAAGTCTACGAGGAAGGGCTGTGCATTCCGCCGATGAAGCTGTTCCGGTGCGGCGAGCTGAATGCCGATCTCATCGGGATTCTGCAAAGCAACGTGCGCGAGCAGGATCAGGTGATCGGCGACTTCCATTCGCTTGCGGCATGCAATGAAACCGGCCGCAAACGGCTGACAGCGATGATGGACGAGTTCGGTCTCGATAATCTGGCAGAGCTCGCGAATTTCATCTTCGAGCATAGCGAACGCGCGACCCGCGAACGCATTGCGGCGCTGCCACGCGGTCAGCATCGCTATGCGATGACGGTGGACGGTTACGAGCATCCGGTCGAACTGGCAGTCACGCTCGAAGCACGCGACGACGCGATGCTCGCCGACTTCGCCGGTACGTCGGGACCGAGCACATATGGCATCAACGTGCCGCTGACTTACACCAAGGCCTATGCGTGCTACGCGCTCAAATGCGCGATTGCGCCGGACATCCCGAATAACTGGGCCTCGCTGCGGCCGTTCGAAATCATTGCGCCACAGGACTGCATTCTCAATGCACCACGGCCGCTGCCGGTTTCCGTGCGGCATGTGATCGGGCATCTGATTCCCGATGTGGTGCTGGGTGCGCTGCAGGATATGTGTCCCGGCATCGTCCCCGCCGAAGGCGCGAGCGCCTTGTGGAACCTGCAGATGAAGTTTCAGGGCGCGCGCGACGATAACCGCGAGACACGCAACGAACTGCTCGTCTTCAACAGTGGCGGCACCGGGGCCCGGCCGGCGAGCGACGGCCTCAGCGCGACGGCATTCCCAAGCGGCGTGCATACGATGTCAGTCGAGGTCACGGAGAGCATTGGCCCTATCGTGATCTGGCGCAAGGAACTGCGGCCGGATTCGGGTGGCGCGGGCAGATGGCGTGGCGGTCTCGGTCAGAACATCGAGATCGGCGCTCGCGAGGGCTTTCAGTTCAGCCTGAATGCGATGTTCGACCGTGTCGCGTTTCCCGCACGCGGCCATCGGGGGGGCGGTAACGGGGCGGCGGGCAAGGTGCACCTGGATGACGGCACGGCGCTGCGCGCCAAGGGCCGCCAGGCGATTCCCGAAGGCCGCCGGCTGGTGCTCGAGCTGCCGGGCGGCGGCGGCTATGGCCGGGCGGAGGAGCGTCCCGCTGAGCAGGTGGAGCGCGACGTCGCATACGGTTATCTGAGCCCGGAGCAGGCCGAGCATGATTATCCCGGGGTCTTCACGCAGCGGCCCCGCACCTGAGCATGCTGCGTTTCGCTATGGGATCAGCGGCACCTGGACGGATAGCCGATGATTTCCTCGCGACATACATCTTCCAGCAGCCACTCGGCGAAATTCATCAGGGTGTCGGAGTTCTTGCGGTCGTTTTTGTAGAGCAGGAAAAATTTTGGTGTTTTTTCGAGTGGAAGCCTGCTCAGCAGATCGACGCCGAACGGCGCGATCAGCCGGCCGGAACGGATTTCAGTGAGTGCATCGAGATACGAAATGAAGCCGACGCCGAGACCCGCGAGCGTCGCTTCGAGCATTGCGCTGTGCGTGTGCAACAGTAATGTCGGTTGAGCATGTCTTTCTTCGATACCGAGCAGCGCGAGCGTGTCGTGCCACAGGCTGTTACCGCCAAGTGGTGAGATCAGCGTATGCCTCAGCAGGTCTTCGGGTTTCTCCACGGGATTCTGCTTGAGCAGCGCCGGGGCCGCGGCAAGTACCTTCAGGTCCTCGATCAACGGCACTTCCGTGAAATCGCTGTTGCCGCCATAACCCCAGTGAATCGCGGCATCGAGGCCGAGATCGTCGAAGTCCACCAGGTCCACACCGATCGACATTCTGAAATCGAACTCGGGAAACTGACGGGTGAAATGACCAAGGTGGCGGATCAGGCATGCGGTTGCGAAGTACGGGCTGACATGCAGAAACAGCTTGGGTGTGGCGCGTGCCCTCTTGATCAACGTCACGCCTTCGGAGATCTGGTCGAGTCCCCGCCGCACATATTCCACCAGCATTTCAGCGGATTCCGTGGCTGCCACGCTGCGCACGTGACGATCGAATAGCGGCCTGTCAAGCGATTCTTCGAGCAGTTTCAACTGGTGACTGACCGCTTGCGGGGTAATGCAGAGTTCGTCGGCAGCCTGTCGTATCGAGCCGCGGCGCATGACCGCTTCAAAGATCCGGAACGTGTTCAGCGGCGGAAGCCTATAGCGCATGGGCAGCAGATGTTCGTGTTCAGAGTGAGGGCTGGCGAGACGGTCGGGTGCACGACGCAACAGTCGAAGAAACTGACCAGCGCGGCCGCCGGTACGTGAGTATAGGTGGAACAAAAAACGGCCGCAGAACCCGGCGATTTATGTGCAGGTATGCGGATTCAGCTCCATTGTCTCGACGGCGTTGTCGCGTCGCGGCGTTACCGATGGATAAGGGTTTACCCGTAACAAACCTGGCTTGGCCTGGCTGAATTGTTTTCTTGTTTGTCTTTCGATTTCCGGATCGCGAAGATCAATCGGACCAGCAACAGAGAACGCGCCGCGCTTCCCGTTGCCCATCTTTCGCGGGCCATTTATTCGGCTTGTAGATACCGTAACCACAATACGGTTAACCAATGAAACAGAATTCACGCTCAGGCAAGTATTCCGTGAACAACGGATTTTGAAAAGATACCCTTCCAGTCGACGCTGTGCTGGCAGGACGTCCCCGCGAAGTGAACTCCGTTTATCGCGGACACTTAACCTTTAAAGGATTGCAAAATGGCTAGATTTGAGACGGCTTTGCGAATGGTGCTGAAAAGCCTGACGACGCTAAGTCTCGCAGCAATTGCACACGCAGCGTTCGCGCAAGACAGCTCCGTCAAGATCGGCTTCGCGGGTCCTTTAACTGGTCCATCCGCCAGCTATGGCAAGGATCTGGAAATGGGCGCGCGTTTGGCTATCGACGAGGCCAATGCCGCCAACATCATGATCCATGGCAAGCAGTTGCAGCTCACGCTCGATTCCGAGGACGACCAGGCCGATCCCAAGATGGCGGTGCAAGCCGCCCAACGGTTGATCGATTCGAACGTCGTCGCGGTTGTCGGGCATTTCAATTCGGGTACCACGCTGGCGGCGTCTTCGGTTTACGACCGAAGCGGGATGGTGCAGATTGTCCCGTCGTCGTCCAACCCCACGATCACCCACCAAGGCTTCAAACTCCTGTTTCGTCCGTACGGCACCGATAACACGGTTGCTGAAGCGGCCGCGGCGCTGGCAGTACAGACCCTCCACGCCAAGCGGATTGCGATCATCGATGATCGCACCGCGTACGGCGCGGGTTTGGCCGACGAATTCGACGCAGCAGTGAAAGCCCAGGGGGGGCAGGTCACAGCCCGCGAATTCACCTCAGACCAAGCCACCGACTTTAAGGCGGTCCTGACTCACATCATCGGTCAGCAGGCGGATCTGGTGTTCGTCGCGTGCCTCGGCGCAGAAGGCGCGTTGATCGTCAAGCAAGCTCGTCAGTTGGATTACCGCGGGGCGTTCGTGGCTGGGGCGACATATGCCAACAAGAATTTTCTTGCCCGTACCGGCAAGGCCGCTGAAGGAATGTACGCCTTCGAGCAGGGCGCCATCCTGGACCAACTTCCGCAAGGCAAGATGTTTCTCGCGAGCTTCCGTGCCAAGTATGGGGCTGACCCGATTGGCTTTGCTCCGTTTGCATATAACGACATCTGGGTGATCGTGAATGCCATGAAGGCGGCCAATTCGACTGACCCAAAGGTGTTTGCCCCGGCCATCTCGACGCTGTCCTTTCAAGGTGTGTTCGGCACGGTGGAGTTTAACCAGTTCGGCGATTTAAAGAATCCAAAGACCACCCTGTTCAAGGTTGAGCAGGGCAAGTGGGTGCCGGTGAAGTCCTGATGCGCGTCAAGCTGGCGAGGCAATCCATTACTCCTGCCAAAGGTGCGGACCTCAGGGTCCAGACGCCGTGATCGCGCTGTAGACCAGCGTGCGCAACGGACGACGCACCGGGTGTGCGCTCGACGGCAGGAATTGGGTGAGGAACAGCACGATCAGGTCCTCGCGTGGATCGACCCAGAAGAACGGAATCCGAGCATCGGCCGGGTGATGCGTTTGTTCGCGACGTTGCCAGCGATGCACGGCGAGACGAATGGCGGCGTCGTGCTGTCCGGACACACCGATGTCGTTCCCGTAACCGGCCAGAACTGGTCAAGTGATCCCTTCGATCCGGTCATCCGCGGCGATCGAATCTACGGCCGCCGGCAACAGGCGGTAATCGAGCTGACGACCGAGCAGCTACGCTGGCTGCTCGAGGGCATCGACATCGATGCAATGCACCGTCATCCGGCGCGGCGGTACCGCCACGCCAGCTAACGACCGGCATGCAGGTCAACACGCAACGGGGGACGGTTACAAATCTCCGTAAACCTGTAGCGCGTTGCATTCGGCTATCCTGGGAGCATGAATGAAGATGACTTCTCCCGGTTGCCGCCGGCCGCCCAGGCCTATATCCGTGAACTTGAGTCAAGCAATCGTCAACTGGGCGAACGTATTGCCCAGCTGGAGGAGCAGTTCCGCCTGGCGCAGAGCAAACGCTTCGCCCCGAGCAGTGAGAAGCTACGCGATCGTGTGTTCGACGAGGCTGCGCAGATCGCTGCCACCGAAGCGCATGACGAGGACGTCGCTGACAACACCTTCACACTGCCCGATACTGGCCTTCCGGATGCGCCGGAACCGGTACGGCGCAGTCCTGGACGCAAACCGCTGCCGGCGGATCTGCCACGTCAGCGCATCGAATACGACCTGCCTGATGACCAGAAGATATGTCCGTGCTGCGCACACGAGCTTCACCGTATGGGAGAAGAGATCAGCGAGCAGCTGCATATCGAGGCGAAGGCGTCGGTGTTGCAGCACGTGCGTTTCAAGTACCAGCCGGGGCGCGGGCAGGAATATCCGCAGGCGTTCCTCGCGGGCTATCAAGGCCTGCTGATGACGGATGGATATGCCGCCTGGCGCACGCTCGAAGGCCCCACCCACTTCGGCTGCCTGGCTCACGCCCGTCGCGCCTTCGTTGATGCGCTCAAGGGGATGAAGAAACCGGGCGGCCGTGCCGCGCAGGCGCTCGAAGGTTGTGTCGCGCTAAGGATGCGGGAGTAAAATTCAGGCGGACATTTTCCTGAAGGGAAGCGTGATATGAAGAATGCGACTGCGAGAAAAGCCCTGCCTGCCGGCGTAGCGAATGTACTCAAACGCCTGCACTATCCGCTGGACGTGATCCTGCTGTGTGTGCGGTGGTATGTGGCCTACTCGCTGAGCTTGCGAAATCTCGAGGAAATGATGGCCGAAAGGGGTTTCGAGGTCGACCATTCGAGCGTGCATCGCTGGGTGATCAAACTCGTACCGTTGTTCGAGAAGGCCTTTCGCAAGCACAAACGTCCGGTCGGCAAGAGCTGGAGGATGGATGAGACCTACGTCAAGGTGGGCGGCCAGTGGAAGTACTTGTATCGCGCGGTGGACAAGGCCGGTAATACGGTGGATTTCCTGTTGCGGGCGTATCGCGACAAAGCTGCCGCGCGCCGTTACTTCGAGAAAGCCATCGATCGGAACGGGACGCCCGAGACCGTGACCATGGATAAAAGCGGGGCGAATCTGGCCGCCCTCCAGGCCATCAACGCCGAGCGGGAAACGCCGATCAAGGTCCGGCAGGTCAAATATCTGAACAACATCGTCGAGCAGGATCATCGGGCGATCAAACGACGAACCAGGCCCATGATGGGCTTCAAGGATTTCCGGTGTGCCCGCATCATCCTGTCAGGCATTGAGACGATGCATATGATCAGGAAAGGCGAAATGAAGGACAGCGGCGTCGCCCGAACCGCCGCCGATCAGTTCTATTCGCTGGTGGCGTAAGGACTCCTTGTCATTGCGGAACTTTCTTGCCTTGCCAATCTTATCGCGACACAACCGTCCAGCCTGCTCATTCGCCCAGCCGTATCAGCCTTCCCCGATAGGGTTGTCGGGTCGGCCTGCGCATCGACCTTTTCGAGGTTTGCTCGGCGTTCACTCGCGTTACGGCCTGCACACTCGCGCTGTCACCAATTTGTGACACGCATCACCGAAGGCTTCAGCCATTTCGTTACCTCCATAGCTGCTCCGGTTGCTTCCGGCTGGAGCGGTTGCCGGGCGGGGCTTACACCCGCTGGAAAGCGCCACCTTTTCACGGCGCACACCCGATCCGGCCACTCGGTCCGGGGTTACTTCATTGGCAGCTTCCAGCGGCACAACGGCCATTGAAACCCGTCTGCCGTAGGTATTGCAGGCTCACCCCAAGGGCGAAGAGCGACATAACCGGTATCCCGAGGCCAAATCCCGCTGGCCACATCGCAAAGTTGCGCTTCATGTATTGGACGGCCGATAACCGCGCGTCCGATTTTTCGCTCAAGAATCACTGGTTGTTGCCGTTAGACAATCTGCCGTTCCTTCTGCGGCGTATGTGCAGTGCCGTGCGAGCTCGCGCGCCTGCGCATGATTTTATGCGGCCGTGAAACGAAGTTGTTGATAGCTACCAACGCACTGGCGGCGGCAGTTGTAGAGAGATCATTTGTGAAAGGAATTGCAAGGCGCATAAGCTCGCGTCACGCATTCGAAAAAATAAAAAGGAAGAAAGAGGGATGCGCGCTCGCCAGATCACATTGTTCGCTGCAACGGCGTCTATGCTGTTGTCGCTCGCTGGTTGTGGCGATGATTTCATCTCGGGCATGGAAGACTCAAGAGGAAAGACTACGCAGCAGCTAGGCGTATCTGGGAGCCAATCTCAAACAACGGTGACCCCCGGGCGCAATACGCCCTCGGGCAGTTGTATTACGACGGCTTGGGTGTTCCAAAGGATCGTGCTTTGGCAACATCTCTTTATGCGCGAGCGGCGAAAGGGTACACGGACGCCCAGAACGATCTGGGCTAGGCGCTAGCGACAGGAGATGGCGGGCAGCAGCCCGATCTCCCGCGTGGAGCGTCTCTCGTCAAGGCAGCCGCCGAAAAGGGATTGGTTCGCGCGGAGGTCAATCAGATTTTCGCGCTTTTCGTCAGACAGCACTCAACGTTAGATTCAAGTCGCATGTTTTGAGGACTGCTATCCAGCCGCGATTGGCTTGAATTGCCCGGTTGAGGAAGTCGAAGGGGTTACAGGTCAACAGCCTGTAACCGCGGAGCAGCATCGTTGGATGTTGTCCAAGGCGCGAAAAGACTATCGGACCTCACCACTCTATCTCGCACTGTTGGCTGCAAAAGCCGCATTACGGGATGAGACCGCTCGCCTCAAAGAGGGATGCAATCCGGCCAAGACTAGACGCTCCAAACCTGGCAAAGCGCAGCGGGAAGTAATGGTTCAGCGTAAGGAAGCGCGCCAGTCACAATTGCCGCTGAAGCCAGAGCCGGAAGATGTCGCAGGCACGGATCCGAGTCTCGACGAACTAGATTCTGATTAAGTTTGGACTAGGCCGGTCTTCCGGCCTGCAAAGGAGACTTTGCCGTGAACACCAAAAACTTCATGGAGAACGAAGGCGACTGCGTTGAAGTGGGTTCGCGACCCGTGCGCTCGCGGCCGAAACGGATCGGCCCAGGAAACAGATACAGCAGATCGCTGGACCGGGAGGGGCGCGGATACTCGAACGTCGCCTCCACGATCAGGATCTTTTGACGAATCAGCCATGACGCCACCCCATGCACGAGCTCCAGCATCAGCTCGCGCGCAAGCCCGCTGACCGGAGGGCCGTTCGAGGTTGCGGCGAATTCTATCGTCGCATGCGGCCCGTCCCGCGTCGACTCGAGCCGGAAGTCGTCGAGAATCAGGTGCAAGAACTGCCGGAAGCGATGAAGCGCGACCTCGAGCCGCGGTGCATCGAGGAGGCCCAGGCACAGGAACTTCCGGGTGCCGCTGCGCAGCGGGCGCGAGAAGATGCCGGGCATCTCGTCGTCGAGTTCCGTGTAGAGCGTCGAAAACTGCTCCTCGGTCACGCGGGCCGCGGCCTTGCGGAGCAATTCGTGCGGAATGCCCGAGGGTTCGGCGAGGCGCGCCACCGCCGCCCGGTCGGCGCCGCAAAGGAAGCCGTTGACGACGGAGATCGAAACGGTCGAGGAAGGAAACCTCATGACGGTTATGGCCGCCTATGTTATACCCTTGCCGCCCGCGAGCCGACCGCCGTGCGATTCAAGGTTCGGCTACCGCACGGGCCATCAGGAAGCGGCCGGCTCGTCTTCGCCATAACGGCGCTCGACGCAATCGAACATTTCCGTAATGGAAAACTGCAGCGCCACTTTTGCCATCAGACTGTCTCGCTGACGAAGTGCCCGCATCAGCATCGTGCTGGCCGCTTCGCTAACGACGGTCGGCGAGCTGAGTTCGGCATGCACGAGCGGTCCGGCCTGAATCCACAGGTTTTCGATGCAGTTCGTCAACGTCGGACGCCGCGCCTTCTCGTAGAGGTGGAAATGAAAGCGATGGCGCACCGACATCGCGGTTGCCGCGTCGGCTTGAGACTTCGCATCATTCAACTGCCTCGATAGCGAACCGGCCAGCGTCACGTCGTCTTCGGTCAAGTGGGGCACCGCCATTTCGATCGCCTGTCCTTCGAGCTCGATGCGCAAATCCCGGATCTCGCGTAAGCGCCCGCGATCGGCCAAGGGAACCGCCACGCTGCGGTCGCTCAAACTGACCAGCGCCTGCTCGGACACCAATTGCAAAAGCGCTTCGCGCACTGGCGTAATGCTCACGCCGAGCGCCTCCGCGAGCGGCTTCAATAGCAGCTTCTCGCCTGGCGCGAAGTGCCCCCGCATCAACCCCAGCCGCAGAGACCGGTACGCTCGCGAACTCAAGCTCCCCTTATCGAACGCATGCAGACTGGGAAGCTCCAACGCATGAGAGAGCTTATCCGTGGGATCGGTACTTTCTTTAGGTGGAAACGACAAGTCGGAACTCCGGTCTTTTGATCCGAACTACTCGAGAAGCATTGATTATACTGTTCAAAGGTCCCCCGTAAGCCGGCGCAAGGAGAGTGAGGCGCGGCTTTCCCCGCCGCGCCGATACGCGTTCGATGCCGGCGCTCATGCGCTCATGCTCACGGCGGCGTCGCGGTACCGTTTCAGCCATTGCTCGCGCCTCGTTGCCACCGCCGCCATGTTGCGTGTCTTCACGTGGCCGAACCCGCGAATATCTCCGGGCAGTCCGGCGAGTTGCAGCGCCGCGCCGAACCGTTCGGCATTGAGCGACACGCAGAACTCGTCGACCATCGCGCGGTATTCATCGATCAGCGCACGCTCGCCACGACGCTCCTCTGTCTTGCCGAACGGATCGAACACGCTGCCGCGCAAACCCTTCATCTTCGCGAGAACGCGGAACACCGGCAACACCCACGGTCCGAACGGCCGCTTGACCAGTTCGCCGTGTGTATCGCGCTTCGCCAGCAGCGGCGGCGCGAGGTAGAACCGCAGCCGGTAGTCACGCCCGGGTTCGCCTTCGAACTGCTCCCGCAGCTTGTCGAGATAGGCCGGATCCGCATAGAGACGCGCTACTTCGTATTCGTCCTTGTACATCATCAGCTTCGCGAGGTTCATCGCGACCGCGCGCGTGAGCGGCAGCGTCGCGTCGAGGCGAAGATCCGTCTCAACGGTACGCACGCTCTCGACGGCTTCACGATACGTGCAAGCATAGGCGGCGTTCTGATACGCGGTCAGCATGGTTTCGCGCGAAGCGATCAAGCGGTCGAGCGATTCGGGCATCCTCACGACGACGGCGCGCGGCGACGGTTTCCCGACGCTCGTCCGAAGCATGGCTTCGACCGCCTTCGCGCCGTGCTGCGCAACATAGCGTCCCCAGTTGAATGCCTGCTGATTCTTCGCCACCGCCACGCCATTCAACTCGATTGCGCGCATCAGACTCGACAGCGCGAGCGGTAGCCAGCCCTTCTGCCAGACGAAGCCCAGCAGCAACGGGTTCGCATAGATCGTGTCGCCGAGCAGGGCGAGCGCGAGTGCATTCGCGTCGACGAACGCGCAATCGTCGCCCACGGCATCGCGCAAGTCGCTTTCGATCTGCGTACCGGGAAACCGCCAGCCGGGGTTGTGGACGAACTCGGCAGTCGGCGTGGCGCCGCTATTGATCGCCGCGCGCGTCGTGCCGCAGCCCACGCGCGACAGCACGTCGGCGGCGGCCGACACGATCGCATCACAACCGACGACGAGGCGCGCATCGCCGACCCCGATGCGCGTGGCGTGCAGCACCTCGGGCGAAGCGGCCAGCTGCACGTGGCTCAGCACCGCGCCGCCCTTCTGCGCCAGCCCCGCCATGTCCAGCACCGACACACCCTTCCCTTCAAGATGGGCGGACATGCCGATCAACGCGCCGACCGTCACGACGCCCGTCCCCCCGACGCCCGTAACGAGCACACCGTACGGCCGCGCAAGATCGGGAAGAATCGGTTGTGGCAACGCAGCGAAATCCGGGCTTGCCGCGTTTCGCCCCGCGTGCGCGCCGGGCCGGCGCAACTGCGCACCCTGCGCCACCACGAAACTCGGGCAAAAGCCCTTCACGCACGAGAAATCCTTGTTGCACGAACTCTGGTTGATCTTGCGTTTGGTTCCGAGCGGCGTTTCGAGCGGCTCCACGGACAGACAGTTCGACTGTACGGAGCAGTCCCCGCAGCCTTCGCAAACCGCATCGTTGATGAACGCACGATGCGCGGGGTCCGGGTAGGTGCCGCGCTTGCGACGGCGACGCTTCTCCGTCGCGCATACCTGATCGTAAATCAGTACCGTGGTGCCCGACGTGTCGCGCAGCATGCGCTGCACGTCGTCGAGCCGGTCGCGATGGAATACGTGAACGCCTGCCGGCCGGTTCGCCGCGTTGCGATACTTGTCCGGCTCGTCGGTCACGATCACGATGCGTGCCGCGCCTTCGGCGTGTACCTGATGACAGATCTGCGGCACGGTGAGCTGCCCGTCCACCGGCTGGCCGCCGGTCATCGCCACCGCATCGTTATAGAGAATCTTGTACGTGATGTTGGCCTTTGCCGCAATGGCCGCACGAATCGCCAGCAGTCCGGAATGGAAATAGGTCCCATCACCGAGATTCGCGAACACGTGCTTGTCGCCGGCAAAATGCATCTGGCCGATCCACGTCGCCCCCTCGCCCCCCATCTGGCTGAGGGTTTCGGTGCGGCGGTCCATCCACGTCGACATCGTATGGCACCCGATGCCCGCGATGGCGCGCGACCCTTCCGGCACGTGGGTCGACGTATTGTGCGGACAACCGGAGCAGAACCACGGCTTGCGTTCGACCACGATGCGCGGTCGTGCCGCCCTGCGCTCGTTCGCTTCGATCGCGGCGACGCGCGCCAGCATGCGGGCGCGCCCGTCTGCGTCGATTTCGGCATCGGTCAGAAAGTCCGCGATCGTCTTCGCAATGACCGCCGGCGAAAGCTCGGCGTGCTCCGGCAATAAGCGCTCCTTGCGCGAATGGCCACTCGCATCGCTGCGTTCCGTATACTTACCGACGATCGTCGGGCGCACGGGCAAATCATAGAGCGCCTCCTTCAACGCCTGTTCGAGAAGTTGGCGCTTTTCCTCGATCACGAAGATCCGTTCGAGACCGGCGGCGAAAGAGAGCGCCGTTTGCGGGTCGAACGGCCACACGCATCCCACCTTCAGCACGCGCAGCCCAATCCGCGCGCAGGCCGCGTCGTCGAGCCCCAGATCCCCGAGCGCCTGGCGTACGTCGCTATAGGCCTTGCCCGATGCGACGATGCCATATCGTGCTTTCGGCGGGTCGATCACGACCTCGTTCAATCGATTAGCACGCAAGTAAGCAAGCGCTGCCTGCCACTTCTGCTCAACGAGCCGGGCCTCCTGTTCGAGCGGCGGATCCGGCCAGCGGATCCCGAGACCTGCGGCCGGCGCCACGTAATCCTCCGGCACGACGATGCGCACGCGGTCCGGATCCACATCGACCGATGCGCTCGATTCGACGACATCCGTCACGCATTTCATCGCCACCCACAGGCCGGTGTAACGACTCATGGCCCAGCCATGCAGGCCGAAATCCAGGTATTCCTGCACATTGGACGGATAGAGGACCGGGATGCCTGCCGCGATCAACGCGTGCTCGGACTGGTGCGCGATCGTCGACGACTTGGCCGCATGGTCGTCGCCCGCCAGTACCAGCACGCCGCCGCGCGGGTCCGTTCCCGCATGGTTGGCATGCTTGAACACGTCTCCCGTTCTATCGACGCCCGGCCCCTTGCCGTACCACATGCCGAACACACCGTCCCGACGAGCATTGGGCCACAGGTTCACCTGCTGGGTACCCCATACCGCAGTAGCGGCCAGATCCTCGTTGACCCCCGGTTGAAACACGATGTCATGCGCTTCGAGATGACGCTTTGCATTCCACAGAGCCTGATCGACCGCGCCGAGGGGCGAGCCGCGATAGCCGGAAATAAACCCGGCGGTATTCAAACCGGCGCGCCGGTCGCGCGCCTTTTGCAGCATCGGAAGACGAACCAGCGCCTGCGTGCCGCTCATATACGCGCGGCCTTTCTCCAACGTGTATTTATCGTCGATGGATACCGCGCGATTCGCATCGCCGGCCGCTTGTGTCCGGGTTGGGATGGAAGAATTCATTACAGACAATCTCCAATAACACGCAGTTCAGTCATTTCCACAGTCCCTCGCATAACACCTCGATCGCAACGGGTCCGGGCGCCGATATGCCATTCCGGAAGCCGGACCCGTGCACCTTTCCTGTTTGACAGTCGTGACTCCAGGCACTCAAAACTTATGTCGCAAGCCGATCTGGAACGTCGCTTCGTTCTGTCCGGAGGCAGCGGTCACATTGGCAATAGACGCCACTGCTGGACGCCCGAACGAGTCGAGTCCGCTTGCATGCTGATAGCCCGCGAGCCCATACACGTCAGTACGTTTGGACAGGAAATAGTCCACGCCGATATTGATCTGGCGGTAGATCGCGCCGATGTGACCTCCAACCGAACTGCCACGTGTGTAATTTCCAGCCAGTCCTGCAAGAAAGTCCGGCGCGAAGTGGTAGACATAGTTCAACTCGACGTTGGAAAATCCAGCCGATCCCGAGTAGCCCATCGGATTGGGGCCGGACGTTGCGACGTCTCCCAGATGGCTGAACATGGTTCTCGTGTAGATCGCAGCGACCGTCGATTTTCCGAGCGTGTACGAGACCGCGGCGGCGCCCACGTTGAGAGAGCCTGCTGACGCGAATCCCGCATAGACGGGATTCAATGTAGCAGCCGTCGCCGAGCCGGCCGATCCAAGATTGTTTCCGCTGGCGCCTGCAGCGTTTGCATTGGTCCCAAAGTAAGAGAGGTTGGGATTGCGCGCATTCAGATACGCGAGCGCCGCCTGAAAACCGCTGGCCGTATAGGACGCGGCCGCCGACCAAAGCGATTGCCGTGCAACGCTCCCCGATACGCCTCCAAGGCTGTACATCCCTTCGACCGTCAGATTGGGCGTCGCACTGAAAACCGCCTTGATCGAGTTGTTCACCCTTCGCGTGCCCATCGTGTTGTCGAGGTCGTCTGGATGCGCTGCCACGTAGCCAGCCCAGGAGCGGCCGGCGACGAATGACCCGACGGTGTCGGATAGCGGGTCATACTGTCTGCCCATTGTCAGCGTACCCATTCGATTAGACAGCCCCACCCACGCCTGCCGCCCAAACATCGCACCGCCATTTGAAAGCATTCCGTTGTTCACCAGGAACCCGTTTTCCAACTGGAAAACCGCTTGTACCCCGCCCCCGAGATCCTCCTTTCCGAGGAAACCAAATCGGTCTCCGGACAGACCGGTGATGCTATTGAGCGTTATCTGCGTCCCACCTCGCACCGGTATGCCGTTGACCACCGCCGTCTGCGCATTCGTGACGACGTTGATGCCAGTGTCCACGACGCCGTAAAGCGTGACGGAGCTTTGCGCATACGCGCTCGGCGCGCCCACCGCAGCGGCGGCTAGCCAGATGATTGACCCTTTCCTCATTCCATTTGTCTCCATTGAATGGTTATTTACCCGTTTTTTATTGCGAACTACATGGTTGACGCGAGGTGCTCACGCCGGTCGAACGATCAAACGTCGATCCTTCGACCGGGGTCATTTCCTGATCCGGGTGGTGGTCCTGTTTCGTTTTTCCGGTGCGCGGCTGCAGACATCAGGCGGACTGGCTGCGCTCCCTGATTGCTTTCAACACCCATGAACGGTCGATCGTGCCTGCCTCGATCGCCGCGAGTTGGGCCGCCTCGGCGGACATTTTCGTCAGTGCGCGTTCGATAACGCTTTGCGCGTCGTCCCTCGGAATCGCGACGACGCCGTCGGCGTCGCCGACGACTATGTCGCCAGGGTTCACGACCATTCCGGCCACGGAGACCGTTACGTTGATCTGCCCGGGACCGTCCTTGTACGGACCACGGTGCGTATGGCCACGCGCGAAGCACGGGAAATCCAGCCTCGACAACGCGTCGACGTCGCGGACCGCGCCGTCGATCACGAATCCCGCCAGGCCGCGACGCTTCGCGTAGGACACCATGATCTCGCCGATCAGCGCCCGGCCGAGGTCGCCGCCGCCGTCCACGACGATCATGTGTCCGGGCTCCGCGATGTCGAGCGCGTGGTGCAGCAGCAGGTTGTCGCCCGAACGCGCCCTCACGGTGAGCGCCGTGCCCACCACGGCTTTCGTTCCGTGATAGGGCCGCAGCCCGACCGCTCCCGGCAGCCTCGCCATCACATCGCTGAGAATCGGCGTTGGAATCGCTTCAAACGCACGCACCAGCCGACCATCCACGCACGAAATCGACGGCTCAATCAGGAAACTATCGCTCATGGGAATCACCTGTCCTGTTGAACGGATGCTTCGTCACGCCTGGGTCCACTCGACGTGCGCACGGACGCATCCTTCCTTCACCCATCCGTGGCGGGCGGCCCAATCCAGCATTTCCCGAAACCGCGCGTCCCAGTCCGGTTCGACACGCCCGGATGCAGTGGCACGCACGAACGACTCGCTGATCCATGCGTGGTCGTTTCCGTCGAACGCGAGGATTTGCGGCTGATAGCGCTCGACGAGGCGATCCTTCTGCAACGTGCTCACGAGTTTGAACGTCTTGAAATTCGCGCCGTCTTCGAGGGTGCAGTCGCCATCTCCGGAAAACAGAAGCCACATGATCAGGCCTCCTTTAGCGCGGGCGATGCCACGTCGGCCTCGCCCGCCTCCTCGGCCTCGTCGGTCACAGCGTTCAGATGGGGCGTCACGCTCTTGCCGAACAACTCCATCGATACAAGCGTTTCAGCGGAACTCATGCCCGGCAGCCCCATAATGAAGCTCATCTGTACGGGTCGAAGCGCTCGACGCTGGCGCACCAGCCGTTCCGCGACCGTTTCTGGATCACCGATCGCGAGGCGCCCGAGCAGTTCGTCGACGGTCGGCTCGTTTGGCGCGGGCTCGTTCTTCATCAACGATCCGTCGAGTTGCGCTTCCTTGTTCTTCATCGCCGCGTGCACGCGCATCACGTAGATGACTGCCTCCGCCGCCTTGCGCGCCGCCTTCGGATCTTGCGTCACGTACAGATACTGGTTCAGCGCGAACGGCATGACAGGCGCTGCCCCGCCACACGCGCGGTAGACTTCCTCGATCTGTCCACGCTTCTCGATGACCCAGTCCGTGGAATTGGCCACCATGGATACGATCGACGCGTACTGGCCCGACACCATGCGCCTTTTGCACCGCCGCGTCGGTGGTGCCGCTTGCGATATAGACCTGCGGCGCGCGTTGCTTCGGCCGCAACGTAAACAGCGTTTTGGGGATGCTCGCGAGCGTACCGTCGAACTCGATGGCACCGGTACTCATGTACTGGTTGAATATCTCGAGAAAGTCGGAAAAGTACGCCCTGTTCTTGGCGATTTCGAGGCCGAACTTGTGAAACTCGAACTCCTGGTATCCGCCCCCCAGACCGATGGCCAGGCGGCCGTCGCTCAACTGATCGAGCAGCGCGAGTTCCTCGACGACGCGAATCGGATGATGCAGCGGAACCACCACCACGGCCGGTCCCACCTTGATGCGCGACGTGCGTGCGGCGGCGTACGCGGCCAGCATCGTCGGATTCGGACAAATGGAGTAATTCGTGAAGTGATGCTCCGGAAACCATGCGGTCCCGAATCCGAGCTGCTCCGCGAGACCCACCTGATCGCAGGCTTCCATGAAAATGCTGTTTTGCGATTTGGCCGGGTCACGTTGTGACACCGTACTGAAGAGCGCCAGTTCCATCTCACCCATCCTGATTGAAAGTAAAGACTGTTAAGCGAAGCTCAATGGCGTGGCGGACGTCAACGCGCTGAACTCCCGATTGCAATACATGAGCGGCGATCCCGTCCCGTTCACACACGAACGCACCATGCCGACGACGACCAGATGCGTGCCGAAGCGGCTCGCCTTTTCCACCGAGCATTCGAATATCGTGATCGCGTGTCGCATCACCATGATTCCCGACGCAGAACGGCGCCATTCGGCCGGATCGAATTCATCGGTGCCGCGCCCGGGCCTTGCGAACGACTTCGCGATCGGCACGTCGTCAGCACCCAGCACGCTGACGCCGAGCAGCCCGGAGGTTTCCATCGCCGCAATCAAACGCGATCGCGTATTGACACATGCGAGGAGGAGCGCCGGAGAATCCGAGACTGCCTGCACTGAGGTCACCGTAATGCCGACGTCGTCGTCCCCATTCCTCGCGGTGAGAACGCACACGGTCGACGCCATCCGGCTCATCGCGTCCCGGAATTCCAGTTCGCCGATGATGGAATTTCTGTCAGTCATATGCAGTCCTATTCATATACGAAACGAAAACAGCCTCGTTGCGGCGGGAATCAAACTGTGAAAGGGATGATCAGGCTGCCGGATCAACCACGCGCTGCACCTGTTCGCCGAGGCGCTCCACGCCGAGGCGCATCGTCTGGCCATGACTCAGAAAAATATTCGGCCGCTTGCCCAGGCCGACGCCCGGCGGAGTGCCCGTGGTGATGATGTCGCCGGGCTCCAGTGTCAGACATTGACTGCAATAGCTGACGAGCTCGGGAACGGAGAAAATCATCTTCCGGGTGTTGCCCGTCTGCATGCGCTTTCCGTCGAGATCCAGAAAGAGGTCGAGGTTGCTCACGTCCGGGATTTCGTCCGGCGTGACGAGCCACGGCCCGACCGGCCCGAATGTATCGAAGCTTTTCCCCTTGTCCCAGGTTCCACCGCGTTCGAGTTGCCATTCGCGCTCGGAAAGGTCATTGCAAACCGTATAGCCGGCGATGTACTGGTGAGCGTCATCGGCCGAGACCCGTTGCGCACGCTTACCGATCACGATTGCCAGTTCAACCTCCCAGTCTGCCTTGCACGCACCGGGCGGAAGCATCACGTCGTCATTCGGGCCGCACAGCGAGCCGACCGACTTCAGAAACACCACGGGCATGTCGGGAGCCTTGACGCCGGCTTCTTCGGCGTGATCGGAATAGTTCAGACCGATACCGACGAAATTGCGCGTGCCGGCCACCGGCGGCCCAAGTCGCGTCGTCGACGGGACGACCGGAAAGCGTTCGAGGTCGAGTGATCGAAGCGCGTCGATCGAGGCCGCGCCGAGTGCACTACCGGCCAGATCCTCGATGACGGAGGAAAGATCGCGGATATTGCCTTGCGCATCCAGAGCGCCGGGCTTCTCAAATCCGGGCAGACCAAAGCGGAGCAGTTTCATGAACGAGTACTCGGGTTAGTTTGGAGTGTGTGTCGAAGGTGATGCAATCGGTACCGCGGCAATGCCGTCAAGCGTCCGGCGGCCCGACCAGATTGTCGATGTTCGTCATCGCAACCCCTTCCCAGATGGGGGTACAGGAGACCGGGAAATCCTGCCGGAACCGGCCGCCCTCAGCCAGAACCGCATCGAGAAAGTGCGGCAGACGCTTGATCGATCCTTCGATCGGCAGGTCGTGCACCACGACGACGGACCAGGGTTGCGACCGGCACTGGTGGAGTGCGATCTTGTCCCACGTATCGCGGTTTTCCCAGTCGCGTGGCAACGCGTTCCACAATACGCAGGTGTACTGCTGCTCGAACAGATAGTCCCGCACCGACGGACTGAGCAGATGCCTGCCGATGGAGCCGCCGTATCCGAACGGGCGGAATAGCCGCTTATGCCCGATGAACGGGCGGATGAGCTTGTGCGTGCGGATGATCTCGTCGGCAACGACGGTGTCGTCGAGACGCTCACCCAATGGCGTCGAGTGCGTGTAGGTATGGTTGCCGATCCAATGCCCGTCGTCGTACGCGCGTTCGCACGCGTCCATCGCCCCGCTCGTCTCGAACTGCTGTCCAACCACAAAAAAACTGGCGGCAATGCCCCGCTCTTTCAGGACATCCAGTACGTACGGCGTGATGCGCGGATCAGGACCGTTATCAAAGGTCATGGTTACATCGAACATTTTCAGTTCCTTGATGAATGCTGAAGGGAGCCGGAGCCGTCCGTCTCAAACGCAATGCAGGAGGGCACATAGTCCGGCCCGTCGGTGTTCACTAGCTGAAACAGCATTCTGTAAATCCCGACAAAGGTGATTACCTCGACAAGCAAAGCGTCATCCAGAACATCGGTCCGTTCGACTGGCCGGTTGTCCAGCACGCCACGGGTAATGCGCGCCACCGCGTCGATCGTGTCGTCTCCGTAGCTGGCGTGAACCGCGACGGCAAGCTTCTCCAACGCGCGGGCGTTGACGCCGGCCGAAAGCGCGAGCGGCACGTGCGCATGCCATCCATACGGGCAGTTCAACGCCCTGGCAACGGTGAGTACCACGACCTCTCGCGCAGCGAGCGATAGCCGGCTCGCGCTTTTGTAATAGAGCAGCATGTCGTACATGCATAGCCCGACTTCAGCTGCGCGGGCAAGCGCGTTGAACGGTCCAGGCCATGGCGCGCCCGGTTTCGCGACCGCGGCCGACAGGCGCCGCTGCGTGTCACTGAGTCGAGCTGCATCAAGTTGCGGAAAGTAGGACATGGTGCCTCTGGCGCTTCGTCGTCAAGCCGCCGCGAGGCGCCTGTATCCGGCGCCGAAGATGACGAGCGGATCCCCGTCGTGCACTTCGGCAGCTGTGACGTCGCCGATCAGAAGCCGGTGGTCGCCGCTGCTGATCGCGTGCGCGACGCGGCATTCGATCACCGCGGCCGCGCCCTCGATGGCCAGACAGCCGGAGTTCAACCGACGTGTTTTCACGTTGGCGAACTTGTCGTCGATCCGGCTCGCGAACTGGTCAGAAAGCGCCTGCTGGTCCGCGGTCAAATAGTTGATGCAAAAAACCTGCGACGCCAGAATCGCTTTCAGCGAACGCGATTGTTCGCCCACGCAGATCATGTATCGCAACGGATCGGACGAGACAGGGCTCACCGCCCGCATCGTCAAACCGGACGGACTGCCGGACGCATCGATCGTCGTGACAACCGCCACGCCGCGAGGCCATGCGTTGGAAAGCTGCCGAAACAGGTCCATGTTGGACTGCCCTTGCACGGGCGGGTGTGCTTCAGTGGTCATGAACTTCTCCATTCAAAGGATCGAGCCGGGACGAGTGGCGCATCGCCGAAACCGCATGATCGGTGGCGTCAGGTCGAGGACGCGTTTCAGAACGTCCCGCGGGAAATCTGTTAGGCAGGACCAGCGGCACGATTGCAGCTACTGCAAAGAACGCGGAAAACCATGCGAGCCCGGCGCTGAAACTGCCGGTTGCACCGCGCATGAGACCGAACGTGTACGGGCCGAGAAAGCCGCCGATATTGCCGACACTGTTGATCAGCGCGAATCCGCCGGCGGCTGCCGCGCCGCTGAGCGCGGCAGCGGGCCCGTTCCAGAAAATCGCCATGTAGCAGAACGACGACCCCACGGCAACCACGATGGCGGCATACGCCAGCACGGGATTCGCGGCGATAGTGGATGCATACAGGGATGCGCCCGCCAATGCGGCCAGCACGACCAGGTGCCAGCGGCGATCGCCGGTACGATCGGAGAATCGCGGGACCGTCAGCAACAGCACCACGCCGAATAAAAAGGGTAAAGCGCTGATCCAGCCGATGGACGCATTGGACAGATGCGCCGCGCTAGCCTTGACGATTTGCGGAAGCCAGAAAAAGAGCGCGTAAACACCCGAGAGAAGCGCGAAGTAGGTCAACGCATAGACCCAGACCTTGAAAGACTTCAGACTGCGCAGGAATTGGGTTTCCTGCGGACGCGAGGTCGTGCTTCTCTCGTGCGCAAGTTCGGCCATCAGAAACTGACGGCTGGCGTCCGGCAGCCACGATGCGTGCTCCACGCCGCGCGGCAGCATCCAGTACAGAAAGCAACCGAAAACGACGGTCGGCACGCCTTCAACAACGAACATCCATCGCCACCCTTCGATGCCCAGCATGTGCACACTCAGCAACAATCCCGATACCGGACCGACCAGCACCCCGGCCAGCGGCGACGCCGCCGACCAGACGCCGTTGGCGCTACTAAGACTACGGCGCGTGAACCACAGCGACACGTAATACAGCACGCCAGGCGTAAAGCCCGCTTCGGCGACCCCGAGGAAGAAGCGCAGCAGATAGAAGGTAGTCGCGTTGGATACGAATGCCATCGCGCACGACAGCAATCCCCACGTCACCATGATCCGGGCGATCCAGAGCGGCGCGCCCATTCGATGCAGCAGCAGATTGCTGGGAATTTCGAACAATGCATAGCCGACGAAAAAGATGCCTACGCCCAGTCCAAAGGTTTCCGGTCCGAAGCGAAGGGCGGTGTTCATCTGCAGCGCGGCGAATCCGACGTTGATACGATCGAACTGCAGGAGGAAGTGTGCAATGAATAAAACGGGAAGGATGCGCACTGCCACCAGTCGATATGTCCTTTGCTCCTCTGCGTTCATACGTTGTCTCCTCGTTGGGCGGAGGTTCGTCCGAAATCCAGCACGACCTCTTGTTTATAAGTTATAAAAGATTCCACAAGTTCGAAATTGGGGTAAACCTGTGTCGGATCGCTGCGGCTCGAATGCGTCAAACATACAAAAACCCGACTTTCCCGCTTTTTCAAGGGGTTAATGGTACTCGCGAACCGTGAAGATGTCTGTTTCAGTTGTGGTGACGCTTCCGCCAGCCGGGAAAATTCCGCCGTCCTCCTGGCTTCACTTATAAAAGAAGGCGCCGAGGCGGATTCCGCTCGTCAACCCCGCGCCGTAAGACGCTTTTAGAGGAGGACTGTGACCGTGGCAAGCAGAGGACTTGCGCCGAGTCCGGACATCGCGTTGCGGCGCCGGCCGAAGCAGGACCGTGGACGCGTCGCAGGCCGCTCAGCCGCTAAGGTTGTTGTGACTCGCCGGGCGGCACTGCCGGAAACTGGGGGCGGTGGCGCTACTCCGGGCGTTCCCTTTTCACGAAAACTAGCGATTGCACTCGCGAGGGGCGGGGCGCGCACACTGTCATTGCCAATCGTCCGGTTTGCGGGCGAGCCACGCTGAATGCATCCGCTATTTGGTTCTCGGCGCCGTTGGGATCGCTGGCGCCGCATCAAGCCCGGCGATATTCGCGATGTGCTCCACGCCGAAAATGGTTCATGTTCTCGTATACGTTTTCCAACCTGTATCGACGCATCAAGTGCGTGCCTGCATTCGGCGTGCAATCCATACAGTCCAACAGTCCAACTAACTCGTGACACAAATCCGGCTAATCTAACTATTTCGTTCGGGTCTCGCGCCCAGTGTGTCCGAAAAAGTTAGCAAGTCATTGATTAATAAGAAGCCGCAGTCTAACTAATTCGATCTCCCTGCAGGAGTGTCGGGAAGCCGAATTCGTTGGACTAAGGAACGGTTGGCTAGACTCGAAAGCACGAAATTGACTGGACTGCCCGGAACCCGCGGATCGAAGGATCACCGGGCGGCGTAGTTCGCCGCCCCGGTACTGTGCTGATCGACGCTTCCTGCGGGAGGGCGAGAGACGCTTTACGTTAAGGGTTAATCGACGCCTGCCCTCATTCACATGGCTGCGCGCGTGCTGCGGCGCGTGCGGGCCGGTGTAGTGGT
Source organism: Paraburkholderia sp. MM5496-R1 (assembly GCF_050436205.1). NCBI lineage: Bacteria > Pseudomonadati > Pseudomonadota > Betaproteobacteria > Burkholderiales > Burkholderiaceae > Paraburkholderia > Paraburkholderia sp. MM5496-R1. The sequence goes on along the minus strand of NZ_JBNDLT010000001.1, from coordinate 369,149 downwards.
CAACTAATTTCGGAAAGGCAGATAGGTTCTTTCGCTGTCGGTTTCGCCTCGTAGGCGGCGGGCGACAGATAGCCCAGCGTGGAGTGCAAGCGCACCGGATTGTAGAAAGCGACGATGTACTGGTTGATATCGCGCCGAGCCTCATCGTGGTTGGCGTACCGACGCTGCCACACGCGCTCCTTTTTCAGGTTCAGGAAGAATCTTTCCATCACCGAATTGTCCCAACAATTTCCCTTGCGGCTCATGCTGCAAACCACGTGATGCTGCTTCAGCAAGGCCTGGTACTCATCGCTTGCATACCTGGCTGCCCCTATCCGAATGCAAAACCAGTCCCGGCGCTGGCCTACGCTGCTCCAGCGCCCTCGTCAATGCCGATATGACCAGTCCAGCCGGCATGGTCGGGGCCATTGACCAGCCGACGACCCTGCGCGAGTACAAGTCCAGCACGACAGCCAGATAGAGCCAGCCCTGCGCCGTGCGGATATACGTGATGGCTACGACCATGACGCTGGCCGGCGGTGGGCAACTCGCCGGGCCAGCAACGCGCAGGTCAAACCGGAGGGCTTCGGAGGAACAGGCTCCCGTTCAAAAAAACTTGACGGACCACCTCAGGGCGTCACTTGGCCGTACACCCAAGCAAAATGATTGTCTGTATCCAGTCCTGCAACGGTCACCGGATCTGCTAATCTCCCGACGAATTTTTCCGGAAATCAACCACGACGCTCGGTCAGTGCTACGAACGCGAAGGCTAGTATTTTGGCCATCGCGTTGCGTCGCCTTCTCCTCTTTGCCGCAAGTTCCGATGGGAACAAAAGCGAGCGATCTTCCGCCGCAGAGTCGCTTAAAATCATCTTTTCGGCACTCTCCGAGGCCAATCATGCGCTCATGGCGGCTTGATCGTCCCAACCTCTCCGGCCATCTGGATCTGTCACGGGCAACGAGCCTGGTCTCGGCCATCGGGTCTAACGATGCGAACGCCTTCGCCGCGGAAGTTCTGAAACTCCTAGGGGACGCCGCAGGCATATCGCAGTGCACCGTCTTTGCTTACGAGTTCAACAATCGTCCTCGGACGGTCTCGGTCGCAGACCACCGTGGCGGTCGATATCTGAGCAACGTCGCGGATACCTACGCCAGGACTTTCTATGCGTTGGACGGAAATCAGACGATTATCTCCTCTGCCCGTCCTCAGAAGCTCGACTCGGCCGTCCTGCTCCACCAGCAGGCCATCGAAGACATCTCGCATGAAGGGTATCGAGCCGCTTGCTATCACCAGCCGGACGTTTCGGGCCGACTCTCCCTTTTGCTGCAGCCCTCGCAGGACATCTGGCTCTCCGTCAATCTCTACCGCGACCGCAGGCGCGGCCATTTCCACGCGAACGAGATCGCGCTGATTGAGGCCTTTGCGCCGCTCATCGCCCAGACCGCCAAGCATCATTACGTGCTATGCGGCCAGATTCAGACCGGCATTCCGCAACTGATGCTGGTGCGTATTCGAGGGATCTGCCCCGAGTTGTCGAAGCGCGAACTCGATGTCCTATGCGGCGTTCTGGAGGGCCGTACCGCGAAAGACATTGGAGAACTTATGGGCGTCAAAGCCTCCAGCGTCGTGACCTATCAAAAGCGGGCCTTTCGCCGCCTCGGCATTTCGAGCCAGCGTCAGTTGTTTGCCTTGTGCCTGGCTACCAGCCGAGAATGATCACGCACTGCGTCATCTCTCTGACCGTGCCCGATCTTCCGCTTGCCTGGCACTGAGGGTTTTTCCTAATCCATTTCACCCGTCAAGTCGTACCCATTTTGGGGACAGCGCGCGCGGGCGAATCTCCATACTCCACTCATCGCCATACCTCGCCGCCCTGACGAGCCTGACGCGATTGCATTGAGTGCTGTGGCGCTCGACATAGAGCTGAGTTTGGAGACGACCCGTATGGAAACGACCCCATTGGCTGACCGCAGTCCGCTTCCTGGCGGTCCGGCAAACGGTGCTGGATCTGGTGAATCGATGCGAGAGCAGCGTGTCATCGCCAAGGTCTCCCGGCACCTTCTTTGGTTTCTCTTCGTCCTGTTCTTCTTCTCGTTCATGGACCGGATCAATATCGGATTTGCCGGCCTTACCATGATGAAGGATCTCGGCCTCTCCGGCGTCCAGTTCGGTCTGGCGACCACGTTGTTTTATATTGCATATATCGCGTTCGGCATTCCCAGCAACATCGTCCTGGCGCGCATCGGCGCGCGGAAATGCATCGGGACTATCATGATCGCCTGGGGTCTGGCCTCTACAGCGACGATGTTCGCATCGAGTCCGGGAACGCTTTACCTGTTGCGAATCCTCGTCGGCGTGACCGAGGCGGGCTTTCTACCAGGCATCCTGCTTTACATGACATATTGGTTTCCGAGCGCATATCGCGCGAGGGCCAACGCTTTGTTCATGATCGCGATGCCCGTCACGGCCGCGGTCGGCTCCGCACTCTCGGGATACATTCTGGCGCTGGATGGAACGCTTGGCCTCAAAGGATGGCAGTGGCTCTTCTGTCTGGAGGGCCTGCCTTCGGCGATCTTGGGTCTGGTCGTATTCGGCTATCTGCGCGATGTTCCCGAGAAGGCGCACTGGCTCACTGCCGATGAGAAGCGCACGCTTTCGAAGACCCTCGCGGCCGAGCACAACGCCGACCCCGTGCCGCATTCGCCCGCCACCGACGAAAGAAGCCTTCTGAGCGAGCTCTTCTCGCCAACGGTCCTCAAATTTGCGCTCGCTTATTTCTGTCTGGTCAACACGCTAGCAATGGTTGCCGTCTGGACGCCCCTGATCGTCAAAAGCTTCAGCGCTGACGCGAGCAACCGGACCGTCGGCCTGCTGGCCGCGATCCCGCAAATCTGCACGATCGTTGCAATGATCTGGTGGGGAAGACGCTCTGATCGCAAACAGGAGCGCAAATGGCACCTGATGTTGCCGATGCTGTTTTCCGCTGCTGGCTGGCTTTGCACCGCCTATTCCACCAACCCCGTGATTCAGATGTTAGGCATCTGCCTCGCGTCGGCGGGATCGTACACCGCCATGTCGATCTTCTGGACAACCCCTGATCACGCATTGAGCCTCCGGGCCCGTGCCGTTGGGATCGCAGTGATCAACGCGACCGGCAACATCGGGTCGGCGCTGAACCCCCTGGTCGTGGGATGGCTGAAGGATCTCACCCATAGCTTCTCGGCCGGATTGCTCTATGCAGCGGCATTGCTCGTGATCGGCGCCATCGTGGTGGCAGTGCTGCCCGTTCAGCCCAAGCGCTCCCGCGACGCGGAACTATCTAGCAACGCACGTTAGTGCGGATAGCCCTAGTTGGGCGAATACGCCGATGGCGTTACGGCAGCATCGAGGCGCAGCTCATGCGTGGCCTCCCGCTTACCAGAATTCGTTAAGGAGCAACCGATGGAATTCAAAGCTTATCCCTTCACTGCAAAAAAGTACGCTGGCCAGATGCCGAATCTTGACAACGGCATCGAGACAAAGCGACATGCAGTGACGATCGTCGGCGGTGGCCCTGTCGGACTCGCCGTGGCACTTGGCCTCGCCAATCACGGCGTTCCTTCCGTATTGATCGAAGCCGATGATTCCGTATGCTATGGCAGCCGGGCCATCTGTATCTCGCGTCGAAGCCTGGAAATCATCGAGCGCCTGGGTGCAGTGGACGGGTTTCTGAAGACCGGACTGCCGTGGGCCGGTGGGCGCAGTTTTTATCGCGACACCGAAGTGCTGCACTTCAAGATGCCGCAGGACGACAACCAGAAACTGCCTCCGATGGTGAACGTCGCGCAATATCACATCGAACAGTTTCTCCTGGACGCCGCGCAACGGAAGTCTGATCTGATCGACATCCGCTGGCAGACCAAGGTGACCGCCATCGATTCGCGTACGGACGGCGCCATGCTTCGCCTCGCGACTCCCGAAGGCGACTATTCGCTCAATACGGACTGGGTGGTCGCCTGCGATGGTGGGCGCAGCACGATCCGCGAGGCATTGGCCTTGCAGCTCAATGGGACGAGCTACGAGGGCCGTTATGTCATCGTCGATATCGAGCTCGAGAGCGAGCGGCCGACCGAGCGTCTTGCCTACTTCGATCCATCGTCGAACCCGGGCTCCACTGTGCTGGTCCACAAACAGCCTGACAATGTCTGGCGCATCGATTACCAATTGCGGGACGGCGAGGACGCCGAACAGGCAGTCAAGCCTGAAAATGTCATGCCACGGGTGCAAAGCCTGTTGGACATGATGGGCGAACGTGGCGCCTGGGCACCCATCTGGATCACGATCTACAAGGCCAATGCCTTGACCCTGGAAAGCTATCGTCACGATCGCGTGCTGTTTGGCGGCGATGCAGCCCATCTGGTGCCGATTTTTGGCGTGCGCGGCGCGAATTCAGGAATCGATGACGCGGACAACCTCGCGTGGAAACTGGCGTTCGTCGTCCGTGGCCTTGCGTCCGAAGGATTGCTCGACAGCTATTCAGACGAGCGCGTCTTTGCGGCCCACGAAAACCTTAGCTACGGTACCAAGAGCACCGAATTCATGGCGCCGCCCTCATTCGCCTTCGAGTTGATGCGCAAGGCCGTATTGAGTCTGGCGATCAAGCATGAACGCGTGCGTTCTCTGATTAACCCGCGGCAGACTTCGGCCATCAGTTATACGGAGTCGCCGCTCAACACGCCTGAAGCACAGTCGGGCGCGTTTGAGGCTGGTCCTGCGCCGGGGGCCGTGTTGACCGAATGCCCACTGACGATCGTCGAGGGCGGCAGCGCGAGAGAGGCTCATCTGACGGAATTGATCACTCCAAGGTTCACCGCTCTGTACTTCAGCGAAGACGGACGCGTACCGGTGGAATTTGCCGAACTCGAAGCAACGCTTCAAGAGGAAAAGCTGCCTTTCAAGCTGATCCCCGTGACTTCGCATCTTCACCCCGAGACGAAAAACAATCACAACTGGGACCACACAGGTCGGCTGTTCGCCATGTACACCGCCAGACCCGGTACCGTATACCTGGTTCGCCCGGACGGCCATGTACTGGGACGCTGGCATGCGGCAGCGGCTGCAGATGTTGAGGCCGCCATCCACCACGCCCTTCAAATGTGATCACCAAACCGGTAAAGGAGAACGCCATGACCGACAGCGACCTCGACATCATTTATACCCGGCTGTGCAAGACCATGACTCAACTGGGTCGGCCGAACACTTCGCTTTTCCTCGCGCGCTTCGCCATGCTCGCGATCGACAGGATCGACGACCCCGCCGTCGCACTGAATTTAATCGACGACGCAAGCGAAGGAATGACTGAATCAGCGCCGCGGTAGGGTTCCAATCCACAAGCCCACCTCGTAGCACTTTTTCTGGCTTCCCATATCCTTCGCAGGAACGCGAAACAATGACCGTCAATTATCAAACCGGCTTCGCCAATGAGTTTGCCACCGAGGCGCTGCCGGGCGCCCTTCCCGTGGGGCGTAACTCTCCGCAACGCGTGCCTTATGGCCTATACGCAGAACAACTCTCAGGGACTGCATTCACGGCGCCGCGTCATAACAATCGGCGTTCGTGGTTGTACCGGATCCGGCCAGCGGCCATGCACTCGCCATTCCAGCATATCGAGAACTCGCGCCTGTTGAGCCGCTTCGACGAAGTACCGACGCCACCGGATCAGTTGCGCTGGGATCCCCTTCCGATGCCCGATGCACCGACCGATTTCGTGGCGGGCCTTGTAACCATGGCGGGCAACGGTGCGCCCGATGTAGGGCGAGGATGCGGTATCCACCTGTATGCCGCGAACTGTTCCATGACCGACCGGTTTTTCTACAACGCCGACGGTGAGTTGCTTGTCGTGCCGCAACAAGGACGGCTGCGCGTGGCAACCGAAATGGGACTGCTGGACGTCGAACCGCAGGAGATCGTCGTCATCCCGCGAGGCGTGCGTTTCCGGGTTGAACTGCCCGATGGCGAGGCGCGCGGCTACGTGTGCGAGAACTATGGCGCGCTGTTCAAGCTGCCCGACCTTGGCGTCATTGGCTCCAACGGCCTGGCGAATCCGCGTGATTTTCTGACGCCGGTCGCGTCGTATGAAGACCGGGAAGGCGACTTCGAACTGATCGCGAAGTTCGAAGGCAATCTCTGGCGCGCCCGGATCGACCACTCGCCGCTCGACGTCGTCGCATGGCACGGAAACTATGCGCCGTACAAGTACGACCTGCGGCGCTTCAACACGATTGGTTCAATAAGCTTCGACCATCCCGACCCCTCGATTTTCCTGGTGCTCCAGTCCCCCACTGATACCCCCGGCGTCGATTCGATCGACTTTGTCATTTTCCCGCCGCGTTGGTTGCCGATGGAAAACACATTCCGTCCGCCATGGTTCCACCGAAATTTCGCAAGCGAGTTCATGGGACTGATTCATGGCGCGTATGACGCGAAGGCTGAAGGTTTTGCGCCCGGCGGTGCGTCGCTTCACAACTGCATGAGTGGTCATGGCCCAGATGCCGAAACCTTCGCCAGGGCGAGCACCGCAGACACGACCCGGCCTGATCACATCACGAACACGCTGGCGTTCATGTTCGAAACGCCCGCCGTCATCCGGCCGACGCGCCATGCGCTCGAATCGTCGCAGCTCCAAGGCGAGTATTACCGGTGCTGGCAGGGCCTCAAGAAGCATTTCAACCCGGCACAAGCCTGATAGGACGTTGGAGAAATCACATGTCGTTGATCGACGAGACGCACAGCCCGGCTCTGAAAAGTTGGGTGGAACAGGCAAACCGACCGGGGAGCGATTTTCCGATCCAGAACCTTCCATTTGGTCGTTATCGACCGATGGGCACGGACGAGGACTTCAAGATTGGGGTAGCCATTGGCGACCAGATTTTAGATCTGCAGGGCACAGGCCTGATCGACGATCCGGACATGAACGCGTTGATGGCACTTGATTCAACAACTCGACTGGAGTTGCGTCGCGCCATTTCCCGAGGCCTTGCGCACGGCAGCGAGCAGCAACAAGCATGGTCGACGCTGCTTATCAACCAGAGCGCGGCGCAGATGGCAACGCCTTGCCGAATCGGAGACTACACAGATTTTTATACGGGCATTCACCACGCCATGTCTGTCGGCAAGCTGTTCAGGCCCGACCAGCCGCTGATGCCGAATTACAAATGGGTGCCGATTGGTTATCACGGTCGGTCTTCATCCATTCGCGTGAGCGGCCAGATGTTTCGGCGTCCGCGTGGGCAAACCAAAACGCCGGAGGCCGCGCAACCCACCTTTGGTCCCAGCCGACGACTGGACTACGAACTCGAACTTGGCTACTTCGTCGGTCGCGGCAACGATTTGGGGCAACCCGTCTCCATCGAAGACGCGGAGAATCATCTTTTCGGTGTGACACTGCTCAACGACTGGTCCGCGCGCGACATCCAGGCGTGGGAGTACCAGCCGCTCGGCCCGTTCCTGTCCAAGAACTTCGCGACAACCGTCTCTCCGTGGTTAATCACGACCGAGGCACTGGCACCCTTCCGCGCGCCGTTGACGCGTCCCGACGGTGACCCGCAGCCGCTCCCTTACCTCGACGCCGCCTGTAATCGCAAGGAAGGCGCATTCGACGTCACACTTGAGGTGTTGATCCTAACGGAGCGCATGGTCGGGTCAGGCTTCCCACCTCAGCGCTTGACGCTGGGCAACGCTGGCACAGCGGCCTACTGGACAGCGGCACAACTGGTGACCCACCACACGGTCAACGGCTGCAATCTCCAGCCCGGCGATCTGCTTGGTTCCGGTACATTGTCGGGCCCCGCCGCCAATGAGGCTGGCTCGCTACTCGAATTGACCGAGGGCGGCAGGCAGCCCGTCGTGCTGGCCAATGGCGAGCAGCGGACCTTCCTGGAGGACGGCGACACGCTGATTCTGCGTGGATGGTGCGAACGTCCCGGCGCGGTTCGCATGGGACTCGGCGAAGTCCGTGGCACCGTCCTGGCCTAAAAAGGAACCACCGATGACAGTTTCGAACAAGCCGGAAGCTGCGGTCTCAGATCGCGTCCTTTACACATATTTCCGCGGTTCTGCGGCGTACCGGGTGCGCATTGCGCTCAACCTGAAGGGTCTCGATTACCGTACAGTGCCCGTCCACTTGCTTCGTGGAGATAAAGTCAGTGAGGTTGACCCGGTTCGACGGATAGATTTGCAGTTGAGTCTAATGCGGTGTGGCACCTCCCGATAAGGTTGAATCGCGGGTTGTCCACGGCCGGGCGGCGGGTCGCCTGTCACGACCACGACGCTGCCCGGCGGTGGGCAACCCGCGCGACGATAAGCTTTGATCTTGCGCATGCAGGTTTTCGAATTCGAGCGGCGAACAGTAGCCGATGCTGCTGTGGAGGCGGCGTATGTTGTACCAGCTCTCCAGAAACGAGAACAGACGCCGCCTTGCCTGTTCGTGGGTCGCGAAGTGTTCGCGACAGAGCAGTTCGGCTTCGAGCGTGCCGAAGAATGACTCGCACATCGCGTTGTCGTAAGCGTCGCCGGTGGTCCCCATCGACGGTTGTACGCCGGCTTCTCGGCAGCGCCGCCCGAAGGCAATGAGGTGTATTGGGCGGATTCAACCGGTCGTCGCAACACTAGATTATTGAACAGATTTTAGGTATTCGTCCAAGGCCTCCGCAGGCGTCTTCCAGCCGAGTGTTTTCCGGGGCCTGGTATTCAATGTGTTAGCAACGGCCTGGATCTCGCGAGCACTCCACCGGGACAGGTCTGTGCCCTTTGGAAAGTATTGTCGTAGAAGGCCATTGGTGTTTTCGTTCGTACCACGCTGCCATGGGCTGTGCGGGTCAGCGAAGAACACCTTCACGCCGGACTCGATCGTGAAGCGGGCGTGATCGGACAGTTCCTTGCCACGATCCCAGGTCAATGATCGCCACAACTGAGCAGGCAAGTCCGCCACGGTCTTCTTGAGTGCGTTGGCCATCGTAACAGCTCCGTAGCCGGCCAGCGCAGGCCCGTTTTTCGTGCGTGGAATTAGCCCATAGCCTTTCTCGCGAGGTAAGTGCACGAGCATCGTAAAGCGGCTTGATCTTTCCACCAACGTCCCGATGGCTGATCGGTTTAAGCCGATAATCAGGTCGCCCTCCCAATGGCCTGGCACAGCACGATCTTGCACCTCTGCAGGCCGGCTGGAAATCATCACCTCCTCGCTGACGTGCGCCCACGCCTTGGCACGCGCTCTCGCTCGGGGAACGCGCAACGCGCGCCCGGTGCGAAGGCAACCCACCAGCTCGCGCTTGAGCGCACCGCGCCCTTGAATATAGAGCGCTTGATAAATGGCTTCGTGAGAGATGCGCATAGATTCATCATCCGGGAAATCAGCTTGCAATCGATTGGCAATCTGTTCAGGTGACCAGCCGTTGACCCACTTTCGGTCACCGCGATGTGGTTTATTGCGCCCCTTGAACGGTGCCTGCCTGGGCCCCGCAATTTCACGACCATCAGCGTCATGTACCTTGCCCTCAAGGCGCTCCTGTACGTATTGGCGCAGCCGTGCGTTCGTCGCCAGCTTCGCTGGCTTTGGTCGTTTGGCGAACCGTTCCGCCTTCCACTGCGCGACCGAAGCACGATACTCGAGGCACCCACCACGGGTTGCCGCATTGCGTGTGAGTTCCCGCGAAACGGTTGACGGACTGCGTCCAGGACGCCGGGCAATTTCGCGTACCCCAAGACCTTGTACCGAGAGCAACGCTATATCTTCCCGCTCAGCGAACGACAAGTATCGACCAGCGATAGGTTTCGACATGAATAGTGGCATGCCGCCACGATAGCGGAACCAGCGCGAGCCTACCGCTTGAGATACGCCTACCGCCTCCGCTGCTTTCTCGCTTGTAATGCCCGTTGCGATCTGTTGCCAATACCGACGCTCCATCACATGTCCAAGTGATGGCGCACCCGGCGAGTACATCGCTTCTCGCCCTGTCAACCGATACACCTGCTTTGCACTTCGTCCCATGCAACACCTCCTCGATCAAAGGTGTTGCAACGACCGGTTGAATCCGCCTTGACAGCCTTGATCGGAATGTAGAATCACACCGTCATGGCGTCGCTGCTGCAACGCCATGTCAAACGCCCGCAACATCAGTTCGGTGTACAGATGGCTGGACATCGCCCAGCCGACGACGCGACGGCTGAATACATCCAGCACAACCGCCAGATAGAGGAATCCTTCGCCCGTGGGTACATAGGTCGCATCTGCGACCCACAGCACGTTTGTCGCGTCGGCACTGAAGTGCCGGCGCACCAGATCAGGCGCACGCCGGGCGCCTGCGCGTGGCCGCGTGGTGCGCGGCCAGCGCCGCCGGCTTGCCCCGCACAGACCCGCCATACGCATGAGGCGCGCCACCCGCTTGCGCCCCACGTGTATGCCTTCGCGCGCGAGTTGCGCATGAATACGCGGTGCCCCATACGTGCCGCGCGAGCTTGCATGGAGCGTGCGGATATGCGCGAGCAGTTGCGCATCGCTACGCGTGCGCATCGCGGGCTCCCGCACCAGCCATGTGTAATAGCCGCTCGTCGAGACGCCGAGCAGCCGTGCCATCATCGCGATGGGCCAGCGGGCCCGGTTCGCTTTCATGAATCCGTACCGCCCTTCGGTGGAATGGATCCCGTCTCCCTCGCGAACCAGGCTGCCGCGTGAGAGAGTATGTCGCGCTCCATCTTCAGTTGCCGGACTTCGCGACGCAACCGTGTGAGCTCCTGGCGTTCGGCTGTGGTCAGACCGTCATGCCGCACACCTGTGTCGCGATCAGCCTGCGCCACCCAGTTGTAGATGGTCTGTGCAGTCGGCTCGAACTCCTTTTCCAGTTCCTCCGGCCTGCGTCCGGCCTTCACCAGCCCGACCATTTGCGCCCGAAATTCCGCCGGGTACGGGGTACGATGCTTGCCCATAATCGGCACCTCCTTCTCCAAAGGATAGATGTGCGTTTTTCTGGGTCAACTTCAGCGCGAGCACGGACAAACCGCACATCGGGGCCGGGCGAAAGCGCCCAAGGCTGGCCGGCCGCCGACCACGCACATCGCTTGCGCACCACGGGAAGTCTGGTGCTGGGATATGACGTATTTGCCCGCCGAGGTTGCCGGTCAATGGTTTTACCTGTACCTGATCCTCGACCTGTACAGCCGCAAAATCGTGGGATGGGAGGTACACGAGCGCGACGATGCCAGCCATGCTGCCCATCTGGTGCGGCGCACAGCGCTGGCCGAGGGCATCGCCACTCTGGCAGACAAGCCGGTGCTGCACGGAGACAACGGCTCCACGCTCAAGGCCACGACCGTGCTGGCCATGCTTCACTGGCTTGGCGTGAAGCCATCGTACTCGCGCCCACGCGTCAGTGACGACAACGCCTATGCCGAGGCACTGTTCCGCACGGCCAAGTACCGCCCGGAGTTCCCCAACACGGGCTTCACCGATCTCAATGCTGCACGCGACTGGGCGAGCGAGTTCGTGCATTGGTACAACTTCGACCACCGCCACAGCAGCATCCGCTACGTCAGCCCGGCGCAGCGCCATGACGGCGACGATCACGTGATCCTCGCGGCGCGTCACGAGGTATATGTCCAGGCGCGGGAACGCAACCCCGCACGCTGGTCAGGCTGCACGCGAGACTGGACGCCGATCGGCGCCGTCACTCTCAATCCGGAGCGCGAGTCAGTCGTCACGATGGCTTCGCATGCCACACTTAAACAGCCTTTGGCTGCATGACTGAGGCGACAAGTACCTTGACACGCGCCGTAGGTCAGAAAGCTATTTTCCGTGGAGAAATGCTCGATCGCGGCACGGCACATTTTGCAGGGCTTGAGCGTTGAGTAGATTCGACATGCCAAGCCTGCAACGTCGAACCCTACGCCTACTTCGTGCACGTACTCACCGAACTACCGCAGCGCGAACCGCATGCCGACGTGACTGACCTCCTGCCGTTCAACTACGCAAAGCTCACCGCAGCCGCTCGTTGAGCTTGATCTGGCCGACGCATTCGAAGCGCCTTGCCGATCGATGCGCTGCCGTATTGCATGTCGCCTTCCGTATTTCCCTATGAACTCGGTGTGCTAAATCGCGCGCTTACCATTGATCACGCGCGAGCGTGAACTTTACGCCCTGTTCGATTTCTCGCGCTTCACCTCGCGGCGTCTCCTGCAGTTCGGTTTCTTGATGGGCCACGCGCCGGTCGTAAAATTCCAGGTCGAAACCACCGAAGTGATTTGCAAGGTCTTGACCGTAGTCATTTGAACCGGGATGTGTGTTGGACTGTGATTTACTAACCAGTGCGTAAGTAAGCGAACATAAATCGACGCCATGGTCTAAGCTTTAAGGGGTTTAGGGAGAGGCGAGATGCGAGAGGACGACGGCCGGCAGCTTTCACATGCAACGCTTGAAGAGATCCGTATTCGTGCGGTCAAGCGCGTCGAAGCTGGCGAGTCGCCGGAGGACGTGATCCGCACGCTCGGATTCTCGAGGGCGCGTATTTACGAGTGGTTGGCGGCCTGGCGCGAAGGGGGCATCGAGGCGTTACGAGCCAAGGCAATCCCTGGTCGACCGATGAAGCTGTCGTCCGAGGCTATCCGCTTCGTCTATCAGACGGTCACAACGAAGAACCCCATGCAGATGAAGTTCGAGTTTGCATTGTGGACGCGAGACATGGTGCGGGAGTTGATTCGCGAACATTTCAACGTCAGGCTCTCCGAGGTGTCGGTCGGTCGACTGCTGCGCAAGCTCGGGCTTTCGCCCCAGCGACCGCTTGCGCGTGCGTACCAACGCGACCCTGAACTGGTCGAGTCGTGGATGCGGGACGAATACCCGGCCATTGTCGGGCAGGCCAAACACGTCGGGGCACAGATCTTCTTCGTCGACGAATCGACGGTACGATCGGACTATCACAGCGGCACGACCTGGGCGCCGGTCGGTCAAACTCCGGTAGTCGAAGTCACTGGCGCGCGCTTCAAGGTGAACCTGATCTCAGCGATCAGCCCGCGTGGCCAACTTCGCTTCATGTGTTTCGAAGGCAGCTTCAAGATCTCCGTATACGTCGACTTCGTCAAACGGCTGATGCTCACCGCCGATGCGCCTGTCTTCCTGATTGCCGATGGTCATCCGGTACATCGTTGCAAAGCGATCCGGCAGCTTGCCGCGGAATCAGATGGGCGCCTTTGTCTGTTCTTCCTTCCTGCTTACTCGCCAGACCTGAACCCGGACGAGTTGGTATGGGGTTATCTCAAACATCACAAGATCGGCAAGCTTGCCATCAAAGGTCCCGGGCATCTCAAGCAGCGTGTTCGAGCGGTTCTGCGCTCGTTGCAAAAGATTCCGGCTTTGGTCCGATCCATGTTTCAACATCCGTCAGTCCGCTACGCGGCTTGACCCATGTCCGGTTACTTTGTTTCGGCTTAGTAAAAGAATAGCTCATATCATTTACCGTAACTGAGTGCGCCCTCTTCGTCAGACACTTGAAGAAATGCCTGCAATCGCGCGAAGTCGCCCAAGTCCCGACGCTGCGCCGATATCGCCTGCACAGACGCGGACAGGACCATGATCGGCTTGAATGCGAACTTCGTTATTGCACGATCAACAGCATGGCAAATAATGCACCCCGAATGTCGCTACAAACTCGGCTGAATGACAAACCGATTTAAGACATAGTAACCTTTTTGTCGTTCCCCCCGCGTCACAATGGTTGTCGCCTGGATAAAATTGGAATCTGGGGGCGATAAAGAGAGAACAAGTTGGCGCGTTACGGAATGAGCTTGCCCCCGAAAAACGAATCCCTTGCTGAGTGTGTAAGCTCAAGCAAGGAGAGGAAACGATGACGGTCAAGGCAAAGCGGGCGCAGTACACGCTCGAATTTAAACTGGAAGCGGTCCGACTGGTAAAGAACGGCCAGAGTTTGGCTGCGGTGTCGGCGACGCTGGGCGTGGTGCAGCAGACCCTTCACAACTGGGTCAAGGCGGACAGGGAAGGCAAACTGGTCGGAGCCGGGGCGAAGCCGGTCAGTCCCGAGCAGATGGAACTGGCGCGGTTGAGGGCGGAAGTGTCTCGCCTGAAGATGGAGCTCGACATCACAAAAAAAGCGGCGGCGTACTTCGCAAGGGAATTGATGTGAAGTGCGCGTTCATCGACCGGAATCGACGCCACTGGCCAGTCTCGATGCTGTGCGAAGTACTGGGAATCAGTCCCAGTGGATATCATCAGCGTCAGCAGCGCAGCGGTGATGACAAGCCGCACAGATGCCGTATCAGCAACGATGCCCTGCTCGCGCACATCAAGGCAATTCACGTGCAGGTCAAGGGCGAATATGGCTGGCCGCGCATGTGGAAAGAGCTCGTTGCGCGCGGCGTGCGCGTGGGCAAGGAGCGTGTTCGCAAGCTGATGGCGCAGCATGGCATCCGTGCCCGACACAAGCGCAAGTACATCGCGACGACGAACTCGAATCACAACCTGCCGGTGGCGCCGAACTTGTTGGAGCGTAACTTCACAGCAACGGCGCCGAACCAGGTCTGGACGAGCGACATCACGTACTGTGCGACGGCTGAAGGCTGGGTTTATCTGGCGGTCATCATTGACCTGTTCAGCAGGCAGGTGGTGGGCTGGTCGATGCAGCCACACATGAAAGCGGAACTGGTCACCGATGCGCTGCGTATGGCGTGGTTCCGGCGCCGTCCAGAGGCTGGCGTCATCGTCCATAGCGACCGGGGTAGCCAGTATTGCAGCGGGCTGTTCCAGGACACGCTGAAGGCCTACGGCATGCGCTCGTCGATGAGTCGGCGCGGCGACTGCTGGGACAATGCACCGACCGAAAGCCTGTGGGGTTCGTTGAAAGTTGCACGCCTGCATGGCCGGCACTTTGCGACCCGGCGTGCGGCAATGGATGAAATCGTCGACTGGCTTGGCTTTTATAATTCGCGCCGGCTACACTCGACGCTCGATTACGTCAGCCCCATGACGTTCGAGAAAAACTGGTTCGCCGCTCAACAGGGGCGAGCCGCATAAATCTCTCAGCTATGGGATTCGCGAAACAGGGGCAAGGTCAGAAAGACATTCAAGGACAGAGCGGTGGCGCGGTTGCTGCCGCCGGAGAGCGCATCAGTGGAAGAGGTTGCGCGAGAGATCGGTGTGGGCGCGCAGACGCTGGTGCGCTGGCGCAGTGATGCGCTGTCCATGCCCGCTCGCGAGCGGGCATGGACAGCGGCCGCGCGTTTCGAAGCGGTGTTGAGCACGGCAGCGATGGACGAGACGGCCCGCAATGCGTGGTGCCGCGAGCATGGCGTGTATCCGCAGGAACTGGCGCAGTGGCGGCAAGCGGCCACGCAGGCGCTGGCCGAGCCCGAAGAGGCCCGTGCGAGTCCACAGCAAACGAAGCAGGACCAGCGTCGCATCAAGGAACTGGAACGCGAACTGCGGCGCAAGGAGAAAGCACTGGCCGAGGCGGCCGCATTGCTGGTTCTTTCAAAAAAACTCGGGGCGATCTTCAACACGGACAAGGGCGAGGACGAATGATCGGCCTCGAAGATCGCCAGCTCCTGGCCCGGGAAATCGATTCGGCAAGACTGGCTGGCGCACGGTTGCGCCTGGCCTGCGAGGTGGCCATGCTGCACTGGCTGGGTGTCAAGCCGTCGTACTCGCGCCCCCGGGTCAGCGACGACAACGCCTACGCCGAGGCGCTGTTCCGAACCGCGAAGTACCGGCCGGAGTTTCCGGTCACAGGCTTCGAGGACCTGAACGCTGCTCGCACCTGGGCTGCCGGCTTCGTGCAGTGGTACAACTTCGAGCATCGTCATAGCGGCATCCGCTACGTGACGCCTGCGCAGCGTCATGCCGGCGACGATCGTGCGCTTCTCGTGGCACGTCACGCACTGTACGCGAAGGCGCGCGCGTGCAATCCGGCCCGCTGGTCGCTTCACACGCGCAACTGGACACCGGTTGGTGCCGTGACGCTTAACCCCGAACGCGACTCAGTCGTCGAGATGGCGTCGATCAGCGCAAATAAACAGCCTCTGGCTGCATGAGTGAGGCGACAACTTGCTTGACGCGCGCCGCGTTTGTTCGGGAATATCGCGAGATACTTACACAAAAAAGAGCTACGTTGCCGAAGCAGCGTAGCTAAATCCCTCACTTCAAAAGCCGAATTCAGACCAGATCAGCAGCATCTGGTTTGAAAATTTTGGACAACTTCTTCCAGTCGCTGATGCGGCCAATCGTCGTCTTGAACGTCATCATCGGAAGGTAGTAGCGGATATACCAGACCAACAGCACCAGGTTGATGTAGAGACACCCGACACCCATGTATGGCGTGAACATCTTATCGAAACGATGGTTCAGGATGATTGCGTTGTACCAGACCACAAACGACACCGGCAGCAGGACCAGTAGGCCGATCGGCACGAAGAGGCCAAGCACGAGAGACAGGCCGCCCAAGATCTCAAGCGTCTTCACGATGTGGAAGAAGTGCGTGTGAACCATCGTGACAAGCAATTCATTCGACGCATGGAGCGTGCCGAACGGCTGCGGAAAGATTGGTCCCATCCCGAGTACGGTGCGCCAATAGCTGGTGCCGCTCACCACCATCCAACCGCCGAGATACAGGCGACAGAAGGTCAGAATAATTTTGCCGACGAGTTGAGCCGTCGTCCTACGATCATCGTTAGACATATATGCTTTCACCGTTTTGTTTACGACCCGCTTATTTGGAAGCCTGCTTTTGCGCGGCAACCTCAGTGTTCGCCGCCTGTTCTTGCACCGGAGCCGTGAGACGATCACGTCGAATGATCCAGCCCGACCCGTCGAGCTGGAATACATCAACGACGTCTTGTGCGGCCTGACCGCGCGCGGCGCCAATCGTGTGGTAGACAGCGACGTCAAAGCCTTCAACGATAACCTTCTTCACGTGATCGGGGATCGGCTCGCCATCCCGGTGATCGACGGTCTGGGGCGCGGTATCAATCGCTTTAGCCGAAAAGTATTCCTTGTAGGCCTCGCTCCCATGGCCCTGCGCATAGGCCATGTCCATAAATTCGTGAACGACCTCATGGGGAAGTTTGCCGGTGCCTGCGTGCCACTTCCAACGGGGATCCGAATGGAGATCGTGCGCAATCCAGCCGACGAAAATGAATCCGACAAGCATTGCTGCTACACGTCCCGTCCAACTATCGAGCCATCCATCTGCTTGCGCGATGAACTCGGGCGACGAAAGACCACCCTGAATGTTTGACATCCTTTCTCCTTGGCACATTGCAATAGGAACCTTGGGCCCGCTGCCCCGGTCCGGGTTTTGTATTCAATTTAGCATATCTAATGCTATAGGCAAACAAGAAGCCTTGTAAACGTGGGGAAAACCCGATTTTGACTTACGACCCTAAGAAATGATCCTTATTGCACATTACTTTGGATCGCTAAGTAACAAAGTCATGCCAAATGGATCACGCGACTGTCATCTAGTGGATACCCTTAAGCAACATTTTTGTGTTTTTCCACACAACTTATGCAACAAAGAATATCATTTTGAATTCGTACACCCCATATCTCGGCGTGTCACGGTGGGTCGGCAGCCCGCCCTACGACCAATATCAAATTTTTGGAGGCTCC
Organism: Paraburkholderia sp. MM5496-R1; assembly: GCF_050436205.1. NCBI lineage: Bacteria > Pseudomonadati > Pseudomonadota > Betaproteobacteria > Burkholderiales > Burkholderiaceae > Paraburkholderia > Paraburkholderia sp. MM5496-R1. The sequence continues at coordinate 351,525 of NZ_JBNDLT010000001.1, read as the reverse complement.
AGTGCGTAAACTTATTACCTGCGGCGCAATTGCCGCAGCAGCATTCGCGCCGATGATGGTTCAAGCGCAGCAGAGCAGTGTCACACTGTATGGCGTGGCCGATGTGTTCATGGGTTATTTTGCCAACTCCAATGGGCAGCACGTCATCAGCATGAACAGCGGTGGTGCAGGTGGTTCGCGCTGGGGCTTGAGGGGCCAGGAAGATCTCGGTAACGGTCTATCGGCAATCTTCACCCTCGAAAGTGGCTTCAATATCAACAACGGCACCTCAGGCCAAAGCGGCCGTCTGTTCGGTCGTCGTGCGTTTGTCGGCCTGCATAGCGCACAGTACGGCGAGTTGATCGCCGGTCGCCTCCAGACGATGGGTTACGATTGGGGTGGCACGTTCGACCCGATCCTGCTCGCGCCGGGATCCCCGCTGGGTTCGATCGGCGGTGAGAATCCGCGTCCGTGGCTGTTCAACATGCTGCAAGACCCGGCACGGTCGGACAATACGATTCAGTACACGAGCCCGACATTTCGCGGCTTGACCGGCACGCTAACCTATTCTTGGGGTGATCCCTCCGATCCACTGACGGCTCAAGCCTACCAGCGGCACTTCGAGCTCGCGACGCTGCGGTATGAAAACGGCCCCCTGATCACGGAATACGGTTTCGGCCATAGCCTTCAGAACCAAGCTGCCGTGGCTCGCAATACGTACGAAAATGTCCTTGGCATCCGCTACAACCTGAATTTCATGGAATTGTATGCCTCGGGCCAAATCCGTACCAACGATCCAGGCTTCGTTGACAAGGGGTGGCAGGTTGGCTTCACGGTCCCGACCAGCCCTTTCGGCACGGTCCGCGTCTCGTATGGCGAGCTGAGCGACCAGAATCTCACTGCGAGCGGCACACAAATCACGACGCCGGTTAAAGTCGGAGACTGGTTCATCCGTTCCGCTGCTATCGGCTACACCTACTCGGTTTCGAAATCCACTATGTTCTATGGCTTCGTCAAGAAGCTCTGGAATAGCGGTATCGCAAGTCAGTCGATTTACCCCCCGGGGGGCTTGGCTACTACCGGTCAGCACTCGAATGTGACGGCTATCGGTCTGGGCATGTCGACGCGCTTCTGAGCGTAGTTGCTGTTGCAATTGAAAACCCGCCGAACGAACTGACCCCGCGAAGTCGGACAGTTAAAATCTGGCGGGCCATCAAGGCCTGAGTCCTTTTCTGAATAGGACTTAGGCCATTAGTTTTTCCTGACGCGTTCGTGGTTGTTGTAGTGGATGTATCTATCCAGCGCGCGTGCAATTGACCGGCGCACGCAAAACGTTCGAGCCCGGCGGATTCAGACTGAGCGCGCCGAAGAGGCTTTCCATGACCGCCTTATCGAGGCAATCGCCCTTGCGGGACATGCTTTGCACGTGGCTGCGGCGGTCCTGCAGTTGACGATAGGCTGACGTGCAGCGGTGTCAGCACTGGTCTGAACGCTGCAGTGGCCACTCCTTGCGTGGGAGTGCGGTCTGTGCGTTCTTCAACCTCCGCTGGCCAGTTCGTAGCTGAGTCGCTGATCCATCCGGAAGCAACGATTTCTCCGTTGTATGAATCCATCACCGGCGACACATAGAAGCTTCGGCCCGTCGACGTTAAAGCCTGCTACATCGGAACCCACTTCTGGACGGGCCACCGGCGCGGTACTTGATCAACTGTCCAGCCTGCCGGATCGCCTCCATGACATGCACATCGCCGTAACGCGCCCGTGATGATCATAGACGCTCCGGAGCTCGACTCTGAGGTCCGCGTACCGGACGCTCATCCCCAGAGTAGCGCCCCTGAAAAGGCTCGGTGCGCTGCTGCAGGCAAAGCACCGACGGCCTAAACCGGGCATCGTGGCCAATGACCTTAGTGCACTGGCCGGCCAGACGATGTTCCCGGTAGCTCGCCCCCGGGTCGGATCGCCCTGCCACCCATGCCATAACGCGCGGCCGACGTTCGTGTGCTCGCGCCCGGCTCCAGATACCACTGAACTATCTGCCGCCGAAACTGCTCGTTGTACTTTGCATCCAAAGGTCGGATCAATATCCAACTATAGGGGCGCGGTTCACGCGAGCGGTCTTTCCAGTCGAGGATCGCCGCGGTCAATGGCGCGCGCCACCCGCAGGAGCGGCAGTCTCTGCACGCCGTTGTGCGACGATCGCGCCTGCGCGTAACGCGCTTTCAGGGTAGTGGGACCAATCGTCGGACTGATCGTAGCCCGCCTGCTGCCATTCGATCACCTCGGCGCGCACCTGGGCGCGCGTCAGCGGCGCTGTGGAATCGTACGGTTGGGCGAGCGCCGCAACGGACGCAAAGCAGCACGCTGCAGCAAGGGCGCCGAGCGCTATACGCGGAAGAGAGGTCATGGCAAGGCCTTTTTTATCGGGGATATCCCTGAGAGTATAGGCGCTGTCTTGACAAAAAAAAGGCAGATCGAAACAACATTCATTCTGCCTGATGGGTACCGGCGAGACCCTCGAAATGTGGCTCCAGCAAGCGGCGCGCCGACTTGGTGCCCTACTTCCTGCGCCGCCGAGGCAAGCTTCGACAGACCGCCGGCTTCGCCGCAGTCCTGCGTCCAGGCGCGAATTTGGACCTTGCGGCCATGGCCGGCCCGAGGTGTTTGATGGATCGCCTAGCATCGAGCCACGCCGCAATTGTCAAAGGAATACGCGGCGCAATCTTCTGGCTGCCGTCCATCACAAAGGGACGTGAAGGGCGGGAAGCCCGCGTCGCGTCTTCAATGCGGCGGAGTGGATGTCGGGCACCGTCGTCGCTTCTTCACGACATGCGACGCTATGGAAAACGTCGGGACGCTTGAAATCTGCTTCGCCAGTTTCGCATTCCGGCAATACTGCTTCTCGATGACCGTCAGCGAGATGATCCGCACCGTTCATCCCCCTGCAATTCGGAAAGGCGAACGAGGTCAAACTGAATCCGTGAAAACAGATCTTCTGCTTTCGCGTTTGTAATGTCTCTTGCGACTTGCTTCCAGAGTCGCCGCTCGATCTCACGCCGACGCGACGGTGCACCTGACGAGCGCATCGCCCCTCGCCCGGTCAGCTTATGCATCCATCCCGCTGGTCGCCCCATAAACACCAACATGATCAAAGATTGCGACGACCGGTTGAATCCGCCTTTCCTTTCCTGCTCTACCGCTCTCAGGGCGCGTTCAGCGGCATGGTTGTCGATCTCGACTATCCCCCTCGTCGACGTACATTGTAAGCGCGGGCCACTGGTTGAGCGCGTAGTTGATGGCTTTGTCGGTATCGCCCTTTCTGCGAAATATGACTCAATGTCGAGCGCAGCCAGGTCTCGAGGGCGTCGAGTAGCGGACGCGCCTGCTCCTGACAGACACGTCTTCGCACGTCCGTGGCTTGCCGCGGATCGCGGGCTCAATTGCATACAGCTCGCCTCCGGTGTAGCGCCCAGCCCTTCGGTATTCCGCCTCCTTGCACCATCCGGTTCTCCGGGCTCAGTTCAGTGCCTGGGCTTTTTCTCTTAACGGTTAGGCCCGACGGTATCGTCCGCAAAGTCTAGTCGACAAGCAGATCGGGCCGAATGTGAAGCATGCGAAGCGCACATCGCGATCGTGGCCATCATAATGGCTAGCCTAAACTCCGCCCGAAATTGTCGCTGACTGCGGGTGCGCATCCGGCGCTCATCGTTTTAACCGAGGTCACTTACCGCAGCTCGGCACCTTCATCGTTCGGAAGACGGAGGAACGCAGGCATTGACAGACAACTCAACGCCCCGACGATAAAGAACATCATCGGAAAATCGCTCATCGTCAAATGCTCCGCACTATGCCCGTGAGCCCGCGCACTAAACGTCAAGCAGGAAGCGCATAGTGCGACACCAATACTCATCGACGTCTGCTGCATCATAGTTGAAAGTGCTGTTGCCTTGCTCATGATGGCCTTCGGGACGCCGGAATATCCGACCGTATTCATCGTGATCATTCCAAGCGAATTGAAGATGCCAGCCGCGAAGAGCACGGCGCACATGAAATAAATCGACGTTCCGGGCGAGAACAAACCATAAGCAGCAAATGCGGCACCTGACAGTACCGTCGCTGCAATCATAAGAGGTTTGAATCCGAATCTATTAATCGCCCGTCGCATAATTGGCCGAATCCCAAAGGCTCCAACCGAAAGCCAGGCACTCGTCAATCCGGCCTGAATAGGCGTGAATTCCAAACCGACTTGCAAAAGCAGCGGAACGAAAATCGGAGACGATCCGACCGCTATTCTTAATGGCATACCGCCGATATTTGTGATACTGAATGCTTTATATCGGAATAGGCTGGGCGGAATGATCACGTCAGCACGATCTCGACTATAGATCCAATAGGCGATTGATGCCACGATGCCAATGCTTGTAACAAAAATTGTAGCGCTCAGTGAAACAAAATTGTGCCCGATAGTTTCCAGGCCGCAGACCACTCCAGAAAGTCCGATCGCCATCAAAACAAAGCCGGTGACATCAAACGGTTCCCTTTTTTCTGATCGCGAATCCGGCACAAACTTTAGTGCCAACAAGATCCCCAGCACGCCGAAAGGGATGTTGAGCAGGAATATCCAGCGCCATGACGCCACCGTGACGATGAAGCCTCCGAGGAGCGGTCCCAAGACACGACCGATGGTCCCAGGCACGGTAAACCAGACCATCGCCATTACCAAATGTGCAGGCGGAATGCTGCGCAAGAGAATCAACCGGCCGACTGGCACCATCATTGCGCCGCCAAGGCCCTGCAATACCCGGAACAGAACTATTTGAGTGATAGAAGTTGCGGCTCCGCACAGTGCCGACGCTACCGAGAATATCGCAACTGCCGAACAGAAGACACGGCGGGTACCGAAGCGATCCGTGAGCCAACCGCTCGCGGGCAGAAACAGCGCCAAACTTAAAAGATACGCGGTGATGGCGAAGTTGAGGTGAAGTATCTCGACGTTCAACGACGTAGCAATCGATTGAAGTGCCGTGCCCAATATCGACGTATCGATTGCCTGCAAAAACATCGGCACAGCGACGATCATAGGAATCAGTCGCGTCTGCCGAGAGGGCGACGCCGCTTTGGCGTCCTGCTTTGCCCCGAGGATTATATTTTCGTCACTCACCGAATTATCTAACGCTTTGCTATCTGACGCCGGTAGGTATCGAGAATTATGGGATCGTAGTTCCGGAAGAATTGCTCTCTGACGGACTCCGTCATAGATTCCATCCTTGCAATTTCCTTTGGCGAGAGGCTCTGAACGATCATTCCATGATGTGCAAGTGTGGCTCTATCTGCCTCGGCCTGTTCTCGAATCAGGTCGCGTTCATAGCGCCCTGCTTCCACCGCTGAGTGTTGCAGAACATTCCGGTCCCCAACCGACAACTTTTGCCATATTGCGGAGTTAGCAACGACTGCAATCGCGCTATAGGAATGATTCGTCACCGTCACGCTCGACTGAACATCATACAGATGGCCAACCACGATTTGGGAGTAAAAGTTGTCTTCGGCCTCCACTCGTCCCGACTTCAGAGCCGGATATAGATCGGGATACGGAAGACCAACGACCTTGGCACCTAAGGCCTTAAACGTCTCCACAAACGCCGGTTCCGGAATCACACGAACCGGACGGTCAGTCAGATCATTAGCGTCTTTGAACGGCCGCCCCGACGTCGTGATCTGCCGGAATCCGTTTTCCCACCAAGCGAGACCCGTCAGTCCATGGCCTTGGAGACGCGACAGCAATTCCCGGCCAAAGGGACCGTCCAGCAGTTCATGCGCCTGGCGATCGCTGTTGACCACGAACGGAAGGTCCATGATTTCGAATTCGCGTTCGAGATGACGCAGCGCCGGCGTAACCAGCAGCATCATATCGGGAGCACCAGGTCCCCCCTTTTGCAACGCCTTGATCTGGTCTTCGGGCGATCCAGGAACCGTCGCTCGACTTACTGTCACTGCCAGGCGTCCGTTGGACTCTTCGTTGACGAGGTCCGCGAACCGGATCATGCCGCGCACTGTCGGTTGATCCGAATTCAGGGGCGACCGATAATCCATGATCGTAAGCGTTTGCAGCCGCTGTGCATGTACCCATATCGGCTGTGCAATCAAAAGCGTTCCGAGCAGCGCCCCGGTAATGTGATTGCAAATATGATTTATCGACCATATCGACTTGAAACGTGTAAATCGCTTCGTCATGTTTCCAGCGTCCTTCAAGACGGTGAAGTGAAGGTATGGGTGCGCGGTGGACGGCGCGTCAATCTTTCTATCGCTTTGATACCGCGGCCCGGACCATCATCGCCAAAACAATGATCCCGGCGCCCAGGGGCGGACCATAATCATAAAGACGTAGATGACGCACGAAGAAAATTGTCGAAGTGGAAATTACAATCAGCGTGACCGCCACTACAACCATAAAAACAACGGCGAAATCCCTCTTCACGACTCACCCCTCGGCTCAAGTCCTTCGCGTTTCATCCCGTCCCAAAACCAAAACGGCTGCGCCTTTATACGGCAAAAATTTGCGTAGTATCCACCGTATGCCAGCAAGAGTGCGCCGTTCAGGAACAACTCCTGAAGGCCAGTGAACAATTCACGCGGATCAGGCGAGACGAAGAGATTCAGAAAGACGATCGTCGTACTGATACCCGCCATGACGACCAGCGCAAGCGGCACCCCTATATCGAGTAGCAGCGACGTACCGAGTATGACCTCAACATACTTGATCATTTGATAGAACCCGACGTCCGCCATCGCACCGATATACGCACCAACTTTGCCCGCGTGGCTGAAATCCGGCACGTATCTAAAAATTACGTAATAAAGTCCTGACTCAAGATAGTGGAACGCGAAATACAACCTCCCCCACATGACTAGGTATTTCCACGGTGATTCATGTGCCATCTTCATCGTACTTTCCTTTGATACAGATAAAAAGACTACGTCACCTATGCGAGGCAGCCAACCCTCACTTGGGGTAATCAGTTGCAATTTCGTATATCCGATTTACAGACTTACGCGACGTCCGGCCAGCAAATGCTCGACAACGCCTTCCAGTCGACGATACGGCCGATCACCGGCTTGAACATCACCATCAGGAAGCAGTACCTGGTGTGCCACACCATCATGTACAGGCACCTTTGATCTTGTCGCGGATGAGCACGCCGATAAAAAGCAGCCAGGAGATGCCGAGACCGAAGTAATCGAAGTTACGCAGCGGACGGTAGTCCGCCCAACCCCAACCCGTTGAGCCGTCGATGGCCAGCAGCGTCAGCGCGATACAGATGGCGATTGCGATCCAGGTATTTTTTTTCATGCGAGTGCTCCTTAAGCCGATACTTTTTCTTCGACAGACACACCGACCAAAGTCGGGTCGGTTTGCAATAGACCACCTTTACCCTTCAGGTTGAAGCCATTCCAACCGTCCCACAGCCACATAGGGTTCAGGGTCGGGCGGAAGCATGCAGCCATATAACCGCTATACGCAAGCAGCAGCAAACCGTTCATCAGCAGTTCTTGCGGGCCCGAGAACAATTGACGCGGCGTTGCGGAAATGAACGTATTCAGCCAGAAAATCGTAACCGTCGTCGGCATTTCGAGAATCAGCGTCAGTAAGACAAAACGGTTCGTCAGAAGCAGGAAGCCGTAAATCGCCTCCATATACTTGACCCAATGATACATACCGATTGCATCGGCACCGGCCAAATACTGACCGGCAAGACCAGGAACCATCGGTACGTAACCGTCGATCACGAATCGAATGCCTGAGAAGAAAAGGTGTGCGCCGAAATACAGCCGAAGCCACGTAATGACGTACTTCCACGGGAAAGAATTAGCGCTTTGCATAGGGAAATATTTCCGAAAAGTTAGTGCAGTACAGCGACGAAATATGCCTGCGGCAGGCATACCCCAAAGGCGGTGGTCTAGACCCCCGCCTGAGAGCCCGTTAAATGATGCCTTTGCGTCGATCCCGAATTAAGACGGTGATGACGCAGATCCATGGAATTGCCAGGCCAAACATATCGCGTGCGCGCAATTCTCGATATTCTGTATAGCCCAGTCCTGTGGATCCGAAGAATACCCAGCACGTCATGATGACGCAGCATGCAAGGCCAATATAAAGATTCCGGTTACTTTTCATCTTCGATCTCCCTTATGCGAAATCGCTTGATTTCTTAATAGTGGACGTCGATTCGGCGCCTTTACTCAGCCTCAAATGCTCTTTCCAGACGTCGACCTTGAAGCCCTCCCATAGCGCGAGCGGCTTGTTTGGCTTAAACACACTTGCCATATAGCCGCCATACGCCACCAGAATGAGGCCATTTATTAGCAGTTGATTCGGACCCGAGAACAATTGACGTGGAGTCGCAACGATAAAGGTATTAATCCAGAAAATCGAGATAGATGTCGGGAACTCGAGAATTGCGCCGAGCAACACGTATCGGTTCGTCAGCAACAGGATGCCGGCCAGCATTTCCACTGCTTTAACGGCATAAAACATGTGAATGGCATCGAGCGCCTGCACGTATTGGCCTCCGATGCCTGGAATAAACGGAACCCAGCCTGTCGAAAGATAGCGGAAACCCGACCACAAAAGATCGGCGCCGAAATAAACCCGGAGCCAAAGTACAGCATATTTCCACGGTGGCGAATTAAGTCCGTGCATCGAATATCTCCTATATTGGATTATGGTTATGCAACGCGCCGGAATCGAGCCCGCCGCCTTGTGTTCCGCTATTACGCTTCGACAACCCGATGCTGCTGTCCCGGCGTATGAATCTTGGCCAGTAATTCCTGATTCAATGCAAATCCGAATCCGACGCCTTCACTCGGATACGCAAAGCCGCCGCTAAAGCGCTGGCCGCCGATAGCCAAGTCCTGATCGACGGCGATATCACCACTGTTCCATGCTGCGTGGATCGCGAGCGGGCCCATGCTTTCGCTCATGAACTGGCATGCCCACTCGTTTGCGACCATGAGATGCGTGCTCGGCCCGGATTCGACACCCGATCCGATCAGCGTGCTGCAAAAGACAGGAATGTCGTACATGCGACATGCGGCCAGGAATCGCTGTGCCTTGACCAGCCCGCCGACCTTCTGAATCTTGAGAACGACGCCATCGGCCGAACGGCGTTCGGCGATTTCGCGGAGATCGCCCAACTCTTGCGCTCCCTCGTCTGCGTATATCGGTGTGGTGATACGCTCGCGCAGTTTCGACAGGCTGTCGCGGTATTGATGCGCCAGTGGCTGTTCCATGAATGAGAGGTTGTATTGATCGAGGCGCTTCATCGTCGCCAACGCCTGCTCGTAGTTCCATGAGCCATTCGCGTCCAGGATGATCTTGGCATCCGGACCGAGCGCGGCTCGCACTTCGCGGACCGTAGCCACGTCGTTATTGAACGTATGACGGCCGACTTTGAGCTTGAACGCCGAGAAGCCATTCTCGCGGACCTGGATCGCGAGCTCGGCCACCTTTTCGGGCTCACCCGCCGACAATACCCAGCCGAGCGGAATCTTCTCGCGAGTGCGGCCACCCAACAGGCTGTAGACTGGCACGCCCAAAGACTTGCCCTTCAGATCATGCAGAGCACAGTCGACCAACGCCTTCGCCTGATTGTTGTCGCGTGCGAGTTGATCCATCATGCCGACGATCTTTTCGATATTGCTCGCATCTTCACCAAGCAAAATTCGTGGCGCGAAAATATCGGAAATCATCGCCGTCATCGACGCTTGGCTTTCACCGCGATACCACGATGAAGTGTCCCCCGACTCCGCATAGCCGACGAGACCGTTGTCGGCTGTAATAGCCAAGAAAAGCGTATTCAGGCATGTGATTGTGACATTCGGAAGCTTAATCGGCTTCTTCAGCGGCATCGAAATCGGAATGCACTCAACGCGGGTTATCTTCACTTGATTTAAACCTATAGATATTCGTGGGAAGGGACGTCAGAAATGACGCCCCGACGCGACGACGAGTTATTGCACAACTGGCCGACGCAATGCACCGCTGACACGGATCAGCAGAATCACTGCCAATGCCACGGAGACCACGTAGCAGATGACGAACGAGGCGCCAAGTGCATTCGGACCGTCGAAGAATTTAGCAACGAGCGCCACCACGGTAGGGCCGAGTGCCAATCCGACGAGATTCGTGATCAAGTAATAGAGGGCGGTGATCTTGCCCATCATGTTACCCGGCGTGAACTCGGCATTCGTTGCACCGCCTGCCACCGCGAACATCGCAAACATGAACATTTGGACGAAGTAGAGGACGATACCCGCGCTCATCGTATGGACGAGCGGGAAGCATGCCGTAACGACTGCGGCGATTGCCGTTGTGAGTGCCGCTACCCGAACAGGCGCATCGACCATGCCGCGCTTGCGCAGCCGGTCCGCGATTCCGCCGCAAATCAGGAGACCGAGCGGGGAAGCGAGCAGTGCAACGCCGCCTATCGCCTTACCGATTTCCGGACGGGCAACATGTAGCGTGCGAGCGATGATTTCCGGAAGCCATGCCATCTGGGAACCAATGGCAATACCGTATAGGCAAATCGCAGCCCAGAGTTGAACATACACGCCACGATTCTTCCAGACGAAGCACATGGTCTGCTTGTACGTCACATCGGAAATATCGGTCTGGAAACGACGGGGCGGCTCACGCAGCAGCCAAAGCAGAATCGCGAACGGAACCCCAATGATGCCCGGCACCAGCAGTACAAAGTGCCAGGGCTTCATGCCGCCGACGACAGGTAGTGTATCGAATGCGCCTGCAGAAGCTGCCTTCAACAGGACGCCACCGAGAGCCATGGACAAACCAGTACCCAACATCGGACCGATATTGTAGATACCGAAAGCAATACTGCGACGATGCGGCGGAAATGCGTCACGAATCATCGACTGCGATCCGGGTGCCAGCGCCGATTCACCAACACCGAGACCAACACGTGTGAAGAACAACTGGAGATAGGTCGTACTCAGACCACAAAGCATCTGAACCACCGACCATGCCATGATCGCGCCGCCGAGGAGCGTCTTCCGTTGGTATTTGTCGACCAGAATGCCCATCGGAATACTGAGCATGCTATACAGCAACATAAAGGAAAGGCCAAGCAACAAACTGACCTGAAGATCGGAAATTCCGAGGTCTTCCTTAATCGGTCCGACAACGAGAGCAAGCGCGCCCCGATCGATAAACGAGATGACGTAGGTGGACGTCAAAACGATAAGCATCCACCATGCACCTTTGGTCGTCTTTGAATCTTCCACGTTGTCGGCGGGGGCCAACTTCGTTTGTACATCTGCGATCTCACTCACTACGGTGTCTCCTTGCTAATTATCCGTACAACTATTTAGCGCCCTTCTCCCGCCCACTATCGGCGAGTGCGGTCTTTGCCGCCGTCACGCCAGATACGATGAACTCGGCGATATCGCCCATCGAGTTGTAATACGGTCCCCATAGCGATCCGCATTCTCCGATTGCATAAAGACCGGCAATCGGCTTGTTCTGATGATCGAGAACACGCTGACCTGCGTCGTGTTTCGGACCGCCGTGCGTGTTCAAATATGTCGGGAGCATTGGCCCGATCGCGTAGTACGGGCCTTCATCGTTGAGCGGCACGAGGAACGTTTCGCGCCCGCAATCGCGATCAAGGTTGTTGCGGCACTGATCGTTGTAACGCTCAACCGTCTCGCGAAGTGCGGCCGGATCGAGGCGGCCGGCCTTGCACACACCCTGGATCTCCGGCCACTGGCACTTCAACGCCAGTTCTTCAAGCGAATCGGCCTTGATGACGAGGCCTTCTTCGATTTCCTTGAGGTTGTCTTGCGACCACGGCGGCACACGCGAATTCAGCGTCGTCATTGCCGCACCGCCCGCACGCACCTTTTCATCGAAAATGTGGAATGCCGGCACGTTCTTGAATTCCGGGGTGCCCGGCGTCGTTGCCAACCAGGTATCGCGATTGGCCAATCCATGTTGGACAACCGACGTGTCCACCGTTTCGTTATGGAAGCGCTTCGCCTGGCGGTTGACCCACAACAGACTGCCGCCGTCCTTGAAGGCGCCGCTTTTATAGCCGAAGCCTGCGACCTTGTTCAGGTCGTAAGTCACATAGACGTAGCCTTCCTTCGTCTTGATGCCCATGTTCAGGGGGCCCGCTACGGCGTTCATGTGCCAGAGTTGCGCGCCAACCTCCTGCGCCATTCGAATGCCGTCGCCGGTCAGATTCGGGCTACCAAGGAAGTAGATCGGGCAAGCAGTCAGGAATTGTTTGCACATGGCGTCGTTCGCCTCGAAGCCGCCACTGGCCAACACGACTGCCTTGCGAGCACGCACCGCGATCGTCTTGCCGTCATGTTCGGCTTCAACACCGAGAATCCGTTTCGTGACCGGGTGCTGAACCAACCTGGTGACGCGAGTGTTGCACTGGACGCGGCCACCCGCCTTCTCCGCTTGTGCGGAGATCGCATTCCAGAGGCCAGCTCCGCCCGGTGCGGCGACGACGCTCATACCTTTGATGCTTTCCCCGCCGGGAGCCCCCGGGAATTCGGGAAAAAATCCCGGTGCCGAGAACGGCTGCGGGTTGTCCTTGAGCGGCAATTCGAGTTTGTGCTGCCAGGCGGGTATGTTTTTGAGGCTCGACACGAAATGGCGAAGAACGCTTTCATCAGTTTGGCCTCCACACAGCCAATCCAGGTATTTGAACGACTCTTCTTCGTCGACAGAGGTCATGATCAGACCGCCCGCGACGCAGACCGAGTTGCCGCCGCCCTGCACACCCTTTTCGAGAATGAGCACGTCGGCGCCCTGCTCAGCAGCTTCAAGCGCAAACACCGCGCCGGCGCCGCCGTAGCCGACAACAACCATATCGGCCTGGTCATCCCATCGGGGCTCGGTCCAATTCAATTCCATTTTCGTTATTCCTCGTGTCTCAGAAAACATACCAGCGCGGTTCGATCTACCTAGGCTGCGGGGGCAGCAGCGGCTCGCTCAGCCTCTTCCGCCGAGCGAAGACCGTTGTAGATTTCGTTGTAACGCAGCACCGGTTGATCCATCACCAACATGATCATCTTGCGCCCCGGCGTTTTCGAGATCGTTGCCTGCTGCGTCTCGATGATTGCCTTGTCTTCAGCGAATGCGGCTTCGGCGATCGCGAAAGCGTGATCTGCCAGATCGGCATGCTCGTGATCCGGACCGAAGTTATAGAAGAACATCGATTCCGTATCGTTGATCGGCGTGATCATCTGGCATGTGCAACGGCGGAAGATCGGCTCTTCTGTGGGCCTGCCATCGACGAGACGATCCTGAACGCCCGGGGCGAACGAATGGATCTTGAGGATGAAGACGCCCGGCACGAGGAACGTGCTGACGACGTTATCGTCGGAAGGGATTTCACCGAAGTATGGATTCGACTGACGTCCCAGGTGCCAGCGGTCAGCAACGACGCCACGCTCGACCGTATCGATGCCGCGCTTTGCTTCGCCATCTTTCTGAATCTTGAGCGACACTTTGTTGTTGGCACCGAACGTCGCTTCGTGAACATACGGTGCGTGCGAAAGGTCGAGCAAGTTGTCAGCGACAATTTCCGCGTTCCCCTTCCATACCTTCTTCGAGCATTTCATCGCGAAGACAGCGCTGTCCGGACCTTCGATCGGCGGAATCAGCGCGGGATCAGCCTTTGCAGCGTCACCCATCCAAACCCATGCAGCACCATGTTTTTCTTCGATCGGGTAGCTACGAACGCAGACCTTCGACGAGATACGATCGGTGCCCGGGATTTCGGTGCAGCGTCCGTCGGCGGCGAATTTCAGACCATGGTACATACAGCGCAGTTCATCACCCTCCTTACGGCCGACCGACAGCGGAACCAGGCGGTGCGGACACAGATCTTCGAGTGCTACGAGCGTGCCGTCTTCCTTGCGGTAGAGCGCCAGTGCCTCGTTCATCACCGTGAACGGGACGATATCAGTAGCCGAGAACTCGCTCGACCATCCAACCATATACCAGCAGTTCCGGAGGAATTTCATTGTCAGTCTCCTGAGAAAGGAATCGAGAACGGATAAATCGGAACAAAGTGCGACACAATAGACCTGCCAGTTTGCGCATGCGACCTCTGTGACTCAACCGGACTGACATCCTAAATAGTATTCAATTCAGTATTCATGGCATCTTATCGCGTTGCTTCGCGCGACATGACTCGGGATAACCCTGAAATGCACGTAAACGGCGTTCCAGTCAGAACGCCGTTTATGTTTGCAACTTCATTAGCTGAAGTAGACGCGCTCAGCCGTCGTATGCAGCACCTTGCGCTGATGTTCAGCCGACAGGGTGGAGACGGAGTCCTTCGCCAGCTGGACCATGTCCTTGTAGTCGCCCTTCGATTGAGCGATGTCGGAACCCCACATCACACGATCGGCACCGAACGAGCGCACCACACGCTCGACAACCGGCGCGGACGGCAGCTCGAGCGCTTTCAACTTGCCGAGGTTGATCATGGAATAAAGCAAGAAGACGTTCGGACTGTCGACGAATTTCAGCAGTGCTTCATCCACGCCGTAATCCGGTCCCGGGCCCTCGCCGATAATATTTGAAAAGTGGTCAAGAATAACCGGCGTATCAGGGAACTCCCTCACCACGTCTTGAAGCGCTTCGAGTGCTGCCAAACGATTCCAGCGGTAGAAGTGCAGACGCACGCTGCCGCCGAGATCCGTCACTGCTGCCCATGCACGACGCGCTTGCGTCGAAGCGAACCAGCTGCTGTCTGCACCTTTCTTCGGTTCCGTCAGACGGATGCCGACCGAGCCGCGCTCGCCGACCCAGTATTTCACCGTTTCTTCGACGTTCGGTGCCAGTGCGTCGAGCATGCACAGCGAACGCAGACGATCCGGATATTTCTGTGCGGAATCCACGACGTAGTCGTTGTGGAAGCCGTAGAGGTGCGCGCGTTGGACCGCGAGCGCCTTATCGATACCGAATGTGTCGAGCAAGTCGATCAAGCGCTCAGCCGTTACCGGATTGTCGAATGCGTTTTCTTCCAGAACGCCGCTCAGCGGCGACGGCGGATATTTCTCGCGGTCGGTCGAAATAAGGTGTGCGTGGCTGTCAATCATGACGTTACCTCTATTAAATTCAATTTAACCAATGATCTGCGGCATTATTTCCACGGGTCCACGCACACGTGGATCGCACCTTGAATGCCCCGACCTGCGGTGGCCAGAATTGCGTCGTGCACCTGCGTCAGGTTGAACGTGTGCGAGCACACTTCATCGATCGGATAGCGGCCTGAGCCTACATAGCGCAGTGCCAATTCGACCGCTGCGTAGCTACGGCCACGCGGTGCACGAACCGTCAGATAGCGCTTCTTGATCTCGCCGATCGGTACGTTCTGCTCAAGGCCGTTCAGGCTCAGATAGGCGCCTTTTGCCGCCAGTGCGATCGACTGCTTGACGATCTCGCCCTTGGGGTCGCCGGTCGTATCAACCACGACGTCCACGCCCCGTCCCTTGGTGATACGCATCACTTCGGCTTCGAGGTCTTGCGTTTCGATGTTGATTGCATAGTCGGCGCCCAGGCGCAGCGACAGATCGAGACGACTTTGATCGCGCGTCATGCCGGCCAGAATCACCGTATATGAGCCTGCGGCCTTTGCCGCCAGCACGCAGCCCAAGCCCTGCTGGCCCGGTCCCCACACGAGTATGACCTTAGCGGGACCTGCGCCGCCGTCGAGACACGCCCACTGCACGCCGTTACCGAACGGCACTGCCAGTGTTGCGTGCGTGGCCGGCATGTCTTGCGGAATTTTGTGCAACACCGTGTTGAGCGGCAGATGCATGTACTGCGCGTAGCCACCCCACAGGTGGGGTGCCTTGTTGGCGGTGGACATGCCGAACCGATCGGTATTGAGGCGATCCTTCACATTGAAGAAATCGACTTCCATACACAGACGGAAATCTCCCTTCATGCACCATTCGCAGTGCCAGCACGGAAGATATTCGTGCAGAGCAACGCGATCGCCGGGCTTCACGCCCCAACGCTTGGCCGCGACTTCACCGACTTCTTCGATGGTTCCGACGTTTTCGTGGCCCATGATGACCGGAAAGTGGCCGGCCTTGCGATAGAGCTCGGGATCGCTGCCACCTACGCCACTGGCTTCGATGCGCAGGATTCCGGTTTCAGGCTTGACAGTCGGATAATCGAATTCACGGATTTCCGTGGTTTCGACATCCGTCTTGACCGCTGCAAGTACCTTCTTCGTCATGTGTTTGTCTCCTGCTCGTTTTCGAGCTCAGAGTTTCCCAAATACGCGAAGTGCGTTAGCACCGAAGATCGCGTTGAGATCCTCATCAGGTAATCCATTGAGTGCAATACGGGTGAGATCCAATGCATTCCCGTAGCCTTCGCGAGAACTCACGACTGGGAAATCGGAACCCCACATCAGGCGATTCGCGCCGAATGCGGCTACCGCCTCGTGGACAAGTGGCGACGTCGCGTCCCCGAAGGGACGGCCCAGATGCCAGGTTTTCGGGTCGCGAGGCATCAATTCGCCGAGCCCCGGAACCTTGAGCATGACATTCGGAAAGGCGGCGAGCTTGAACACCTGGCGACGAATAGCTAACTGCTCGTCTGTCGTGACGGGCGTGCTGGTGCCACCCAGATGTTCGAGGACGATGGTCGTCCCTGCCAACCTCGCAACCAGTTCGATAAACCCCGGCGCGTTGAATGCTTCCGCCGACCCCACGCAACTGACGGGTAATCCAGTTTCCTGGACTGCACGCCATGCTTCCGGAAGACGACCATCCGGAAGACACGAGGAGGGGCGAAGCCGAATACCCGACACGCCATCGGCTGCGAGGTTTTCGATCGTCATTGCAACGTCCGGGGCTTCGACATCAACCCAAGCCACGCTCGACAGACGGCCCGGATATCGCTTGACGCAGTCTTGCTGATATCGGTTATCCGTCTGTCCGATCATCTGAGTGAGGATGGCCAGATGAATGCCATGTTCAATCATTTGATCGAGCAACGTCTCGACAGGCTCATACCAATGAGGCGAAACATGCGCGTGACTATCGACGATCATGTGGACCTCAGGCCTTCAGAGCGACTTCCGGATTGAGGGGTACCTCTTCTTTCCACGTACGATCGTTCGGGAAAATCACCGTCGAAGCGTGAATCTCATTCCACGGAATCGTGGTCGTCAGCACGCTGGGCAATTCGCCGCTTTCCGAGTAAGCACGAGCCGCACGGATCATCTGACGACGCCATGCAACGACCGCGACATCCGATGTGCCGAGGTGTTCCTTCGTGCGGTCGAGGATACGGCCCTGAGTTTCGCTGACTGCGTGGTCCTGCGTCAGGATGCCCTTGATGCCCGACATCGACGTCGTCTTCATCGCCTCGCGATCCTGCTTGTACCAGTTGTCGATGTTGAGCTCCTTGCGGAAGTTTTCATCGAGCCAGTGACCGCCTTCCTGAATACGATATTCGATATCGACAGGCTGCGTTTCGTCGAAGAACCACTGGATATGCCACGTCGATTCGTCATCGCGCGGAACAAATGCATTTGCCATGCGACGGTTCTTGCGCACGCCGAATCCATCGGGCGGAATCAGAGTGAAAAACGGCAGAATCACTTGCGTGACCCGGGCGTGCAACTTGCCTTCTTCACGGAAATTGCGCACGCCTGCATAGCGCAGGCCGTACTGCGTGTACTCGACTTCGATCTTCGGACGCAGATCGCGTTCGTGTTCGTACTTGGCCGGCGCGGCCCACGGTTGTTCACGGTGCAGGACGCCTGCGTGTGCAGAGTCGATCGTACCTTCGACGGCTTGGGCGTAGTTGCAGTCTTCGAGTACCTTGAACGCAGCAACCTTTTCTGCGGGGTACGAAAGGAAGTCGAAGTCGGGGAATTGCGGAACCTTCGCGGGATCGCCCATATACGTCCAGATCACGCCAGCGACTTCTCGAACCGGATACGCCACTGCCTTGATACGCGAGCACAGCTTCGAATCTTCCGGCTCCGTCGGGGTGTCCATGCACTGACCATCGACACGGAACTTCCAACCGTGATACAGACAACGCAGGCCGCCTTCCGAGTTGTCGCCCAGCGCGAGCGACGCACGACGGTGCGGGCACTGTTCTTCGAGCAGACCAACCTTGCCGTCGCTATCGCGGAACGCCACAAGGTCTTCGCCCAACAGACGCACACGCACGGGCTTGCCGCCCGGCTCGCTGATTTCCGACGCCAGCATCATCGGAATCCAGAATTGACGGATCATGTCGCCGTTCGGCGTGCCTTTACCAACCTCGGTCAGAACGTCGTTATCTTCGCGGGAAAGCATGGTTTGCTCCTAGATTTTGTTTTATCTGTGAATATGCGCGGGAGATAGGTGCTCTCCCACTAGCGTTAAACGAGTTCGACGGCCTTCAGCAATCGATCACGCGCGTCTACGGTGTTGCTGTCGTTGCCAATGAAATCGTGCGCTTCGACAATCAGGTTGCGCAGAGCAGCAAGGTTCTGCACTTCCCGCACATTCGAGCCCTGCCGTGCAGCAGCGACGATATCGTTATCGAGCAGCCGCCAGACTTCATCGAGCTCGGATTCGCGGTAAATCATGTGCTCGAACGTACTCGACTTCTCCACGCGCCCGATCAGTTCACGCAGCGTTTCTGGTGAGTAATCTTCGATCGAGTGAATATCATTCACGTTCATGGCTCATCCTTATTTCTTGGGACCTGGACCGAACTGCGAAGGTGGGAGGCCGAGCGCATGGCGACCAAATGCCGTCAGCGCCGAATCCCACGTGAAAGCGAAGTGCTGGGCGGCGGAATTGACGTCGCGCCAGATACGTTGGAGCTCCGAAGCGTTGTAAATGCTGGTGCCGCCGGCAGCTTCGAAGACACTGTTGGCCGCGCGACGAGCGGTTTGAGCGGAATACGCCCAGTCGCGCGGTATACGCGTCCATTCGAGCGCCGTCAGTGACTCCGCACTTTCTGCCGTATCGACGCGGCGCGTGTCTTCGAGAATCAATGCGTAGGCCGCGTCGAGATCTGCCGTCGCGTGTGCTAGGCGTTCGATCGTAGCCGACTGTTCCGCCATTTGAGCGGCCGGCATTGCCTGAAGACGCGGCGCCAAACCCTCAGCGAACGAACGGAGTGCTGCGCGTGCCATGCCCAGCGGCGCGCCGATGAGCGAGAACGGCGTGACGTTCTGGAAAGGCATCCGGTAGATCGGGGCACGCATTGCGTCAGCGCCTTCGACGTTGCCCGTCATCATGTCTTTGACCGACACCGAACGATGTTTCGGGATGAACGCTTCCGCGACCTTGATCGTGCGGCTACCGGTGCCACGCAGGCCAGCCGTGTGCCAGTCATCGACAATTTCGATATCCGAACGCGGGATCACGAAAAAGCGCGGTTCAGGCGGCCCATCGGGACGCTGCACGGCGTTTCCGATGATGACCCATTGCACGTGGTCGATACCCGAACAGAAGCGACCGTCGCCGTTCACGAGTTTGTAGCCGCCGTCGACTTCGGTAATCGTGCCGCCCAAGCGGAACACGGTTGCCGTCAATACGTGGCCTTTGCCAAGCACGTCTTGCTGTGCTTGCAACGGGAACAGGTTCAACATCCAGCTATGACCCGCCAGAACGCCGAAAACCCAACCCGTCGAGCCACAGGCCGATGCGATTTCTGCCGTAACTTCGACGAGCGTAGTGAAACCTAGTTCGGAACCGCCAAACGTCTTCGGTGTGATGATGTTGAAAAGACCCGTGTGGCGCAGTGCATCGATCGTTTCTTTGGGCACCACGCGGTCGCTTTCGGTCTGTTTGACGCGTGAACGAATCGCATCATGCAAATCACGGGCAATATCGAGGGCTTCCTCGCGGCTGTTAATACGGCTCAAGACATTCTCCTGGGAGGACCTGGTGCGCCGGAACGTGGCCGGCGTGCAGAATAGTTTTGTTTAAATATCGCTCAGTGTTCGTTGCGACCGTAACGATCTTCGACGGTCATACGCTCCTTGGAGTCGAGGAACCAGCGATAGTGACCGCCCTTCGAGATCGGTGGAACGTCTTCGGAGACGATGTACCAGCTTTCCCCATCGTTTTCCGTCGCATAGATTTCGCCCGTTGCCGTACCGGCGATGAGCATGATCTTGTCATCCCAACGGTACATACCCATACCCTCGATGTTGCCGATAATTTCCTCGGGCAGACCGTTACGCATATGTTTCCAGGTAACACCACCATCGGTGCTCTTGAGAACAGTTGCGTTCGCCGACTTACGGGCGCCCCAATCGCGCGGTGCGTTACCCGGTCCACCGAGATACAGAATGTTTTCGTTGCGCGGGTCGATAAACATGGCGTCGGGATAACCGATAAGGTCTTGACGCGTCATCAGGTGAACCCAGGTCTCGCCAGCGTCTGCGCTGTAGTGCAGGCCTTCGCCGCCGCACATGAAGATCTGTTTCGGATTCGACGGGCGGATCAGCACGCGGTGGTTGTCGTGGTAGAACTTGTCGTTTTCCGATTCATACGACCGCGGCTCGTTCCACGTCTTGCCGTCGTCGGTAGTCTTCAGAAGCGCGCCCTGTTCAATACAGACATAAAGCGTTTCGGGTTCGGCTGGGTGAAACGAAATGTTCTTGACGTGTGCAATATGCGGGGGCGGCGGAAACGTCCACCTGTCCTGGTCCGGCACCGTCATCATTTCGGGAATTTCGACCCACGAAGCACCCAGATCGTCGCTGCGATAAAGCGCGGACGGCTCAGTGCCCAGGAACAGGACGGTCTTCCCGTCGCGCTCCTGCTGCGCCATCGTATAGATATGCGTGCTCTGCAGGCCATTGTTGGCCGGTTCCCACGTCAGGCCCAGGTCCTTCGACACCACGAGACTGCCCTGGCCGTGTGCGCCCGCGAACAGCAGGCCCGCGCCCGGAACATAGAGCAACGCGCTCACGTGGCGATCTTCCAGCGTCGTGCGCATGAGCTCCCACGGGGCACTGGCGTCTTCGCGCTGGAATACGAGCATGCCGCGAATCGTAGCAACCAGTAGCGTCGTTGCCGCGCCATCACCGTGCGTAACGGTTCCACCGTTGGTGGTCAGAACTGCAATCATTTCTCCTCCCTTGGGGAATACCCCATGTGATGTCGCCTGTTTCGCTCCGAAGAGTCTTTGACTTTTTCCTGCGCAGACGAAATAATATGCAAAAAAGAATTACGAGTCAAACGGCTGAGCGAGAAACTTTCGATGATGGGTAACTGAGGAAGCGTGATGTGTGATGCCTGCCCCCCATTCGCGGGGTTCCGCGCGTTCTGCGATTTTGGAGGTGAGATGACTGAACTTAATGAAGTGATGACTCTGCGCTTGACCGCGAGTCAATATTTAGCGCGCAACACGCTGGCTCTGACGTTTGAAGACCCCGAGGGCGAGCGTCTGCCCGCCGCCGACGCGGGTTCGCACGTCGCACTGATCCTGCCGAACGGATTGACCCGTCAGTACTCCCTGCTCGAGTCCAGCGATAGCCTGACGCAACGCTCTTACGTGATTGGCGTCAAACTCGACCCGCAGTCGCGAGGGGGTTCCCGCTACATTCACGAAACGATGCGTGTCGGTGACCTCGTGCAGGTCGAAACCCCGCGCAACAACTTCCCGCTCGACGAAGACGTTGAGCACACGGTTCTGGTTGCCGGTGGTATCGGGATCACGCCTATTCTGTGTATGGCTCGTCGCCTGAAGGAAATCGGAAAATCGCCGCGGATCTATTATTCGTGTCGAGACCGGGTCGACGTCGCGTACGCTGAAGAATTGAAGACGTTCGAAGGTTCGCTCGTTCACGTCGACGCAGAAGTCGGCACGTTTCTGAATATCGAAGACGTGGTGAAGCGGGCGCCGGCGTCGGCCCATTTCTATTGCTGCGGCCCCGGCCCGATGCTCGAAGCATTCGAAAAGGCTTGCTCGACTTTGCCCCCGGAACAAGTCCACGTCGAGTACTTCAGTGCCAAACACGAAGCTGCACTCGATGGCAACTACGTAGTTGAACTGCGTAAGAGCGGCAAGACGCTCACCGTCCCTCAAGGCAAGACGATTCTCAACGTCGTGCGCGAAGCCGGTGTACCGATCTCGTACTCGTGCGAAGAAGGCGTATGCGGTGCATGTGAAGTCCGCGTGCTGGAAGGTGAGCCGGATCACCGCGACGCCATTCTGTCGGAGCCCGAAAAGGCTTCGAACAAGACGATGATTATCTGCTGTTCTGGCTGCAAGGGCGATCGTCTCGTCCTCGATCTGTAACGAACCCCCGTGTGCCTACGGGCACTCACCATCACGTTAATTCAGGAGACAAGTAAGTGATTATCGATTGCCACGGTCACGTCAGCGCACCCGCGGAATTGTGGGTCTACAAGGCACACATTCTGTCGCATCGCGGCGAACACGGTCGCAAGATGCCCGAAGTGACCGACGAAGAAATCCTGCACTACGCCAACAAGAAGGAAATGGCACCGGTCGGCCATCTCGACATGCTCGACCGCGTAGGCACGACCGTCCAGCTGATGTCGCCGCGTCCGTTCCAGATGATGCACAGCCAGAAGCCGGGCAAGCTCGTGCACTGGTTCACGGAAGAAACCAACAACATCATCTCGCGCACTGTCAAGCTGCTGCCGAAGCGTTTCATCGGAGTCGGCGGCCTGCCGCAGGTGTCGGGCGACCCGATCGAGGTCGTGCTGCCGGAACTGGAGCGCTGCGTCAAGGAACTCGGCTTCAAGGGCGTACTGCTGAATCCCGACCCATTCGAAAACAGCGGCGTCGAAGCCCCCGGTCTCGGTGATCGTTACTGGTACCCGCTGTACGAGAAACTGTGCGAACTCGACGTACCGGCGCACATCCACGCTACTGGCTCGCAGTCGGCACGTTCGCCGTACACCGTTCACTTCATTAACGAAGAAACGATCGCGGTGTTCAACCTGGTCAATTCGAACGTCTTCAAGGACTTCCCGAATCTGAAGATCATGGTGTCGCACGGAGGCGGTTCGATCCCCTACCAGATCGGCCGTTTCCAGTCGGGCGCCTCGCGTGCCGGCCACAACTTCCTCGAGGGCATGCGAAATCTGTACTACGACACCGTGCTCTACTCCGAAGAATCGCTGCGTCTACTGATCAAGACGGTTGGCGCTGACCGCTGCATGTTCGGCGCTGAGTGCCCGGGCGTGGGTTCGGCTATCAACCCCGACACCGGCCGCACTTTCGACGACATCAAGCCGTATATCGAAAGCTTCGACTGGCTGTCGAAAGCAGAGAAGGATGCAATCTTCTTCGGGAACGCTCGCGACTTCTTTAAGCTCAACCTCGCGGATTACGAATAATCCAGACGCCCACAGGACTCGAAATCATGGCAAAAATCGTATTGGGAATGGGAACTTCGCATGGCCCCATGCTCATCACGCCACCGGAGACCTGGGGCGCTCGCGTACCTGATGATCGACTGAGCAAGCATGATTTCGAAGGCCGCGAATGGGCCTTCGATGAACTCGTCGAATATCGCCGTAGCGAGAACCTCGCGGATCAGATCACGCCGGAGAAGTGGAAGGAGCGCCATGCCCAGTGCCGGGCGGCTATCGAGGAAATGGCGCGGGTGCTGGCTGAGGCCAAAGCTGACGTCGTTGTCATTGTCGGCAACGATCAGATGGAAATTTTCACCACTGATTGCATTCCCGCATTCGGCGTCATGCACGGCCCGACGATCGTGAACAACATGATCAGTCACGATAAATTGATGCAAATGCCTCCGGGGGTGCGCCATTCGATGCCGGGTTACAAGCCGGAAACTGCCACGCATGAAGGCGTTCCAGAGCTTGCAAAGCACATTATCAAGAACGCGATCGCCGACAACTTTGACGTGGCCGCTCTTGGCCGCTTGTCAGAAACGGAAACGCCGCATGCATACGGCTTCGTGTTCCGCCAACTGATGAAAGACCAGGTCGTTCCGACCGTGCCGGTGTTTGTCAATACGTTCTATCCGCCGAATCAACCGACAGTCGCACGCTGCCACGCTTTCGGTGCATCGATTGCTCGCGCCATCGAATCGTGGGATTCGGACGCACGTGTAGCTGTCATCGCTTCCGGCGGTCTGACGCACTTCGTCATTGACGAGCGCGTCGACAATCTGATTCTCGACGCGATGAAGAACCACGACCTCACGCCGGTATTCACGTTGGGCGAAGAAATCTTCCAGGCGGGTACATCGGAAATCAAGAACTGGATTCCCGTCGCCGGCATGATGGATGAACTCGGCTTCGACATGACAGTGGTCGATTATGTGCCCTGCTATCGCAGCGAAGCCGGTACCGGCAACGCCATGGGCTTTGTGTACTGGAAGCCGCAGTCCGAATAAGGAAACATCAAATATATGGCAACCAAAGACGAATTGGTCCACCGCCTTCGTCGGCTGGACTGCTGCGCAGTCTCGGACGCACTCGATAAACTCGGCTTGTCCGGCGTCGTGAGCGGCGTCGCCCAAGCCTCAGGCACGAAGCGCATCGCAGGTCGCGTTATCACGATGAAACTCGGTGTTGGTGATCCGCCTCCCGGCCCGCCGCGTCATCTGGGCACCACCGCGATCGAACTCGGCAACTCCGACGATGTGATCGTTGTCGAGCAGCGCACCGGTATTGAAGCCGGTTCGTGGGGCGGCATCCTGTCGCTGGGTGCCAAGGTTCGCGGTATCGCGGGCGTGATCGCTGACGGTCCGGTTCGCGATATCGACGAATCCCGCGAGATGGGCCTGCCGGTGTTCACAAACAAGTTCACGGCGCTCACCGCTCGTGGCCGTATCGTCGAAAAGGGCGTGAACGTCCCCATTGAAGTCTTCGGGGCCGCAGTGGAAGGCGGCGACTACGTGATCGCCGACAGCAGCGCCGTGATTTTCATCAGCAAGGCAAACATCGCCAGGGTGGTCGAGACTGCTGAATCGATCGTCGCACGCGAAGCCTTGATGGCGAAGACACTACTGGCGGACACGCCGATCCATGAAGTCATGGGTGGCAACTACGAATTTATGCTTAAGGATTAACCATGTCCGACATCGAACAAGACAAGAATGTTGCCCGCGCAGCGAAACTCGAAACGGCGACCCTGAGCGACGCACTGGACCGATTGGGCCTGAACGGTCAGTGCTACAAGATCAAGCCGCGTGATTCGTCGTTCCGAATGGCCGGTCGGGCATTCACGATTCTCTACGGCCCCGCCGCTTCGCCCGCAGGCACCGTGGGTGACTTCATCGACGACGTTCCGCCGGGCTCGGTCATCGTCCTCGACAACGGTGGTCGCGAAGACGCAACGGTATGGGGCGACATCCTGACCGAGATCGCTCATCGCCGTGGTATCGCTGGTACCGTAATCGACGGCATAAATCGTGACGTACACCTGTGCCTGTCGCTCGGTTACCCGGTTTTCTCCAAGGATAACTGGATGCGCACGGGCAAGGATCGCGTGCAGGTCGAAGCCACCAACGTTCCGGTGAATATCGGTAACGTGCGCGTTGCTCCGGGCGATCTGCTGCGCGGTGACGCGGACGGCGTGATCTCGATTCCGAAGGAACACGAAGAACGCGTGCTTGCTGCTGCTGAAGAAATCGATGCCGCGGAAAATGCAATCCGACGGTCTGTGGCAACGGGTATGCGGCTAGACGAGGCTCGCAAACAGTTCAAGTACCATCAACTGCAAACGCGTCGGACTGGAGAAGAGGCATGACGGGCCCGGTTTTCAATCGTCATGAGACCACGCGTCTCGCTATCGAGCGACCGGACGTCAATTTGCTTGACGCCGCCGCGAAATTGCCGGCAGCAACGCTTCACGAGGCTGCCGGAAAGATCGGCGTCCTGCCTTATGAAATTAAGCCTGTCGCGCCCGGCTTCAAGATTTGCGGCCCAGCTGTGACCGTCCATTCGCCCGGTGGCGATAACCTTTGGCTTCACCGTGCGATTTACGGAGCACAACCAGGTGATGTCCTGGTCGTCTCCGTAAGCGAAGCATATGAACACGGGTACTGGGGCGAGATCATGTCAACGGCCGCAAAGGTTCGGGGGCTTGCCGGTCTCGTCATTAACGGCTGTGTTCGTGATCAGCGACTGCTGTCCGAGATCGGGTTTCCCGTTTTCGCTCGCGGTCTTTGTATCCGTGGCACAGGAAAAGATTTCGGCGCCAGAGGTTGGATCAACGCCCCGATTCGATTCGACGATGTCACTATAAATGCAGGTGACCTGATCGTTGGTGATGAAGACGGCGTCGTGTGCATCCCGCGTGAGCGAATCGCCGAGGTGATCATTGCATCCGAAGCACGCGAAGCAGCAGAAGCACAGCAGATGAAGCGACTGGAAGCGGGCGAGAGCACGCTCAGTATCTTCGGTTGGGATCAATAAACCGGCTGAGACTCGCGTCTATAGCATGGGTGGCGCCCCGAAAAAACGCCACCCCTCCATTTTCTCCGTCTGGTTTTTTGATTGGAGGGTGAGGTGAGCATAGAAGAATCCGAATTCAAACGCGCCATGCGCTGTTTGACCGGGCACGTATGTTTGATCACTACCGGTTCGGACACGGACGGACCGCTAGCCGGCATGACCGCAACCGCTGTGACGTCTGTTAGTGCAGCGCCTCCTATTTTGCTGGTCTGTATCAATCGTGCAAACTCGTCTCTGGCGCACGTGCAGGCCACTGGCAACTTCGTCGTCAACGTTCTGGCGCGCAGTGAGCAGGAATTGGCGCAGCGGTTCTCGCGATCCATTTCGCCGCAAGAAAAGTTTCAGGCAGGGACGTGGAATCGTATTAAGACGGGGGCTCCGGCTTTGGCCAATACTATGGTCAATTTCGATTGCAGCGTCGAACGCATCATTGAGATTGGTACCCACGCCGTGATCTTTGGGCATGTCGAAGGCACTGCCATTAATGGCGACGCAACGACGCCGCTGCTGTATTCCCACGGCTCTTACGGCGAATTTCAGGCGAATAGAGCCGTCGATTTCCATGATTTACTGTGGATCTCCAACTGGGGGTCCGACTAATCCAAAAATTTCAGACGGAGGTACGGCCAGCATTATTCCGCACGCAAGATATGATGCGATTTTGTTAATCACAAAATGCATTGTCGTTAGCCGCCTTTCAGGCATCCTTTAGAATACTTGGAGACAATTGATCTTGAAACTGAACCGGAAACTCTTCCTCTCGGCAGTCCTCTCAGCGGGCGCACTGATCTCGGGCGTCGCCCTCGCGAGTACACCTGCCAAACCGGCACCTGCACCTATTGCTGCACCTGCGGCTAAGCCGGCAGCGGCAGCCCCGGTTGGCGCGCCCACGGGTGTTGTTCTGGTCGCTGAAATCGGCAAAGGCGTGTCCGGAACCGACATCAAGGACTACGCGGATCTGATTAGTCGTCTGAAGGATAATCCGGATTGCTACACCTTCGGTACGACGGCTGACGGTGCGCGCGACCTGACCGCGATGACCACATTGCAAAAGCGTAACGGTGTTCGCATGGTCAAGTTATCCTACAAGGATACCGCAGAGGAAATCGACGGTTTGATGAAAGCGAAGGTGCAGGTGATCCCGGTTCCGTACGATGTCGCAGCCCCGTACATCAAGAAAGGTCAGATGCGTCCCCTGGTGGTCTTTGGTTCGGCGCGTATCCCCGAGATCAAGGATGTTCCCACTGCGAGCGAAGTGATGCCCGGCTTCGTGTACTGATCTGAAACCACGGTGCAACATAGAAAACCCCTATCGTTGCGCTGAACCCCAAGAGTTGGAGACAAATCCGACCCTTGGGGTTTTTCATGGCGAAGCAGGATAAGACGCTTAAACCCAAGGTCGTAATGAGCTGGCTTTTGCGTGACCAGGTTGCAGTGAAAGCGTGCTCTTGGCGGCGTTTGGCATTCGGATCACGCATGCGCCACCGGTGCCGTGGAAGAATGTTTCGCACTTCGCCAGCAGGAGATTTCGACACACTTGAACATGTCGCGCAGTACCAGCCTACCGATACATTTGCAGCCTACGAAGCACCGGATCGGTGGTGCAGGACGAACGGGGAAGTTTCTGTTTGCGGCCTCGACTGCTACATCTGGCACTGGCCGAAACGTCTCTGAACAGACGTACTCTCATCTATGCGGACATAAAGTCCTTCACGCTTCTCCACATTGACAGTGCAGCGTGGCGAGTTTGCGGGCGGTGGTAACCAGGTTTTTTGCGCAAGCCAATTCTGGGGTATAAATGACTGCGCGTCTGGCTCAGCCGGCGGACGCAGTTGAGCCAGCAAAGCTGCGTTCGCGTGGACCTCGCCGCCGCATTTTCGTTTGTAGCCGTCGTGACCCGCACGTGGCGCTCTCTCGGAGGTCGACCGTCCACAAAGACCGCGCTCGATTTACCACTGCGCTCCTGCGCGACCCGGACGATCGAACACAGGTCATTGTCTATGGCATCGAGACAGCCTCCTCAACCCAGCGCTGCGTCTGCTGTTCGACGACTCCCACGCTCGAAAGTCATTGGGCAAGCAACAAGCGTCACGATGCACCAGCCCACAACCCAGCAAGGAGTTGAACATCTCGCGCGGGGCATAGCGACGCTGTGGCGCGTTCTCGTTCATCAACGTCAGCTATACGGCGCGCAGAAGTACCAGTCCTCATCCGATTATCTCCGTTGGCCAGGCTCTGCGTTTTTCCTGGCCGGGAGTTTATAAGACCTTCTAACGGTCGATCACCGAATCGCCTGACAACGTTGTCAGGCGAAGATTCTCAGATATAATACTAAAATGAATGCGATTCCGACATCAGGCCGAACTCCTATCGCTACCGTCCCGGAAGTGGATGGCATTGACTTTCCAGCTCAGGTGGCGTCAGAGACGCGAAAACTGATCAATAGGGGAACGCTCGCGCCCGGCTTTCAACTACGACAGTCGGACCTCGCGGAACGTTTCGGCATCAGCCGTGTGCCGGTGCGTGAGGCATTGAAACTACTGGCGGCGGAAGGCATCATCGAACACGATCCGAATCGTGGATTTTTCGTCGCTCAGTTGTCGAGCGGTGAGGCCCGACAGTTATATTGGATGCGCCAACTCCTCGAAGCAGAGTTGCTCATGACGGTTGAATGGCCCACATCCGCGCAGATCAGGGAATTCAAGGACTTACTGTCCCGGCTTGAAGAATTGATTCAAGCCGGTAATCGTGAGGGGTGGATCGAATTACACCGCACACTTCACGATAAGATTTTCAACCTCTCGCCTAATAAAGTGATTAAACGGGAAGTCCTACGATTGTTGCGACTCACCGATCGTTATCGGGCGCTGGCTGCTGATATTTCAGCGCATCCGCAAAATCGTAACGCTAATATCGAAGCAAAACTCGTGAACGCTTTGGAAAGCAAAGACCGGGAATTGCTGCTCTCAACTTATGAGAAAGGGCGAACGGTGGTTCTTGACGGGTTGATGATAGTGCTTGCGGCCCGGGAATAAACGAAAAAAACGGCACCGTGAGTGATCTGCTGTCGGAATCCTGAACAGAAAAGGGCTTTTCTTCATTTTGCCAACGAGAGATACCCGGAAGTTCAAATCTTGATATATAATACCAAAATGTATTTCGTTTTGGTGGGGAGTAGATGGTCACCGCACTTCGCGAAACGGACACCGTTGATTTTCCGGCTCACGTGGCCGCAGAGACGCGCAAGCTGATTAATCGAGGGGTGTTAGCACCGGGCCTCCAAGTGCGGCAGTCGGAACTTGCTGATCGATTCGGGATCAGCCGCGTTCCGATCCGGGAAGCACTGAAGCTCTTGGCGGCAGAAGGCATCATTGAGCACGATCCGAATCGTGGATTCTTTGTCGCACAGTTGTCAAGTGATGAGGCCCGACAACTATATCGGATGCGTCAACTGCTTGAGGCAGAACTGCTGAGCACGATCGAGTGGCCTACGCCCGAGCAGCTGACGCTGCTCAAGCGAATGCTTACAGATCTCACGGAGTTGCTGGCGGCGGGTAATCGCGATGGCTGGATCGAAAAGCACCGTGCTTTCCACGACACGATTTTCGAACTGTCTCCACACAAGGTGATCAAGCTAGAAATCCTGCGTTTGATGCGTTTGTCGGATCGCTATCGTGCGCTGGCCGCGGATGTCTCGGCAAGTCCGGAACATCGCCGGGCAGATATCGAAGCGCGATTGGTGCAGGCACTGGAAAGTCGGGACAGAGTTCATCTGCTTGCAGCCTATGATCAAGGGCGTTCAGTGGTTTTGGAAGGACTGGTGAGGGTGCTGGCCGCTAGAGGGGCCTAAAAACGAAAGGAGGGCCGCAATCTGTGCCCCCTTACGCTCATTTGATCGGAATGTCGTGTACAGGAGGTGTTCGGCCCCACGGTACCTTGCCGCTGGACACGATGTTGGCATTCATGGTGGCATTCATGGCGTTGTCAGCACCATCCGTGCGGTGATACGCGCTCACCGCCCAGTCCCACGATTTTCAGTAGTGCGGCAAGCGGATGCCGAGTCCGCAGCCCTTCACGATTTGCGTGTTTTTCTTTTGTGCTGTTTGGTTTTTTTCCCTAGACAGCGCATCGAGCTTTTTCAGATACGCCGCCTCCATCCGCAGATACACGAGTTCCCTGAGTTGTTCTTCGCGTGATCGCGTATCGGCAGCTTTCTCTTCAACAGGCAGGTCACGCCGGGTCTTGGGCATTTTTTGACGCCATCGTCGGCGGGGCATCAGAGCATCTGCAGCGCCCTCATCATATAGGCGCACCCATTGCGAGACCCTGGCAGGATCGTGGATGTCCTACAGAGCCGTGACTTCGCGCAGGGAAAGCCCCTCACGCGACGTGAGCCTGAGCACCTTCGGCCCGCGAAGTGAACGTCGTATCGGCTGCGCTTAGGGCATAGCGTTGCGTCGCCGTGCAAACGATAGGCATCAACCCAGCGACGCAACATCGAGTAGCCGATCTCGTGGCGGGCTGCCAATACTGGCCGCCCAACTCCCCTCGCGCAAATGCGTGTTGCTTAACTTCAGTTTGAACCGCTTATCGTACTTCGCCATGAAAGACACCCCAAAGGTTGGATCCGTGTCGAACTTTTGGGATGCAGTTAATTAACATCGAAGGCTTTTTCTCGGTTCTGTTGCAATAAGTTGTCCGCAGTACCGCAGTCTTCGTCGATATCAAGGAAACCATCCCTCATCGATGGCTTTTTTTGTGCCTGGAGACTCTGATTTAGATGGCGCGTGCGATCTTGAAGTTAGTAACCAGTGTCTGTAGGCGCTCTGCTTCTGCATGAACGCCACGGGCTGCAGCAGCGGCCTCTTCGACCAAGGCTGCGTTGTGCTGGGTCACTGTATCGATTTCACCGATCGCCTTATTTATCTCCATGATGCCGCGGTGGCCGTCATCGGATGCGTGGGTGATCTCCTCCATCAGAGTCGAGACCCGGGTGAACTCACTCACCACGTCGTTGATTTTGGACCCGGCATCGTTCACCAGTTGAGATCCTTGGACAACGCGGGTGACCGAATTGCTGACCAATTCCTTGATCTCTTTGGCCGCCGTTGCCGAGCGTTGAGCCAGCGTGCGGACTTCCTGGGCCACGACGGCGAAGCCACGGCCTTCGTTGCCAGCACGTGCGGCTTCGACCGCCGCGTTAAGGGCTAGGATATTGGTCTGAAAAGCGATGCCCTCGATAGTCGCAATGATGTCGGCGACTTTCCTCGATTGATCGGCAATGCCGCTCTTGGTGGTCACAACGTGTTTCATGACCTCTCCACCGCTGTTTGCCAGATCGGACGTAGTCTGTGCGAGTTTGAGGCCTTGTTTGGCATTCGCCGCGTTGTTCTGCACCGTCGCCGTCAACTGCTGGATCGAAGCTACCGTCTGCTCGAGAGACGCCGCCTGTTCCTCGGTGCGCTGGCTCAGATTCTCGTTCCCCGCGGCGATTTCGGATGCGCCGGTCAATACCGCCTCACTGCCGGACCGGACCTGCTTTACGATATCCACGAGACTCTCATTCATGCTGCGAAGCGCGCGCATCAATTGGCCAAGTTCAGTATCGGAATGTACCCTGACTTCTGACGTCAAATCCCCTGACGCAACTGCCTCAGCAATCTTTACGGCGTCATTCAACGGGAAGACGATCGACGTCGCAACCGTGTTGCAGACATATACCGTAGCAACGATAGCGATACATATTACGGTGAACGTCAGCATCAAGGCCACATCATAGTCATGAATGGCCTTTTCCGCAGCCTGATCTGCCTGCTTCTGAATGAAGTCCATATGGGCGGTGAGCGTCTCCTCCGTGGATTTGAAAACAGCAAAGATCTTGGTGTTGGCGAGCACACGCTCGGTAGCAAGATCCGGATTATCAGACATTGCAAGCGTGTAGAGTTCTTTGTTGATCATCGCGTACGCAGCGATTGCTTTCTTATCGTTCTCGAAATACTGACGATCCTCGCCCGGGCGCGCGTGTTTCTCATAGCGATCGACACTTTTTCTCAGCTGATACAAGGCTTCGGCTCGAATCGCAGCATTGGTATCTTTGGCATTCTTGGTATCAGACAAGACAAGACCCAGCGTGGAACGACGATCTGTACTGAGCGCCAGACGAAGATCCGCAATCGTTTTGACTGACTCCATCCAATTCTGTTTGATGTCCATTAGATGTGATTGAATCTGATGCGCCTGGAAGAGCGCAAATCCCGCGGCACTGCATAGCAGCACGATAACGATTGCGAAACTTACAAACAGCCGGTTGCGTATTTTGAGATTGCAAAGAAGCAGGAGCATGTTTTATTGCCTACATTAATTGTATACTTTGTATTTCGGCATGAGCCCTATGAGTATGGATAGGTGACAACGTTAATTGTGTAATCTGGCCTGATGCGTTATAGCCGCGCCCCGCAAGATCGATAACCGCCCTGTACGCGTGCGCACTGGAAACTCTGAACTCGAGCAGGACCAGCGTGCCGCGCATGCGGCATCCGGACAGTCGCGTCGACTGGGCGAAAGCCGTGCATGGCGCGCAATGCTGGCGTTTGTTCAGACCGTTGCTCGCGGCCGCGGCGGCGAGAAGACGTCGTGGGTAAAGGGCAACGCAAAGACGCGCTGGATTAGATCATCCGCTGGCCACGTTTTAGGGCGGAGAAGGGAGGTTGCCGTTCACGCCGGTGCGCCAACGACGCTGGAGGGTCTTGGACTGCCCGTCACGGCAAATCTCGAGACATCGATTGAGCCGTGGGCTGGGGAATTAGCAAGCAGGCGCTTAAGCAACGCAATAAAAATATCGGCTTCATCCTCGGTTAAGAGGCCAATCAATTTATTGTCAGCTGCGCCGAGAATGGCTGTAATGTTCGCAGCCATCGCAACTCCGCTTCCCGTAAGCTGAACACACCAGCAGCGACAGTCGTTTGGATGCCGAGACCTCATTACAACTCCAGCATCCATGAGACGCGGAATGATTCTGGATAGCGCCCCCATATCGAAATGCAGCCGGTGCGCGAGTTGAACCTGCGTCATGAATTGGTGCCCAGCCAGGCATGCGACGACCTTCGCCTGTGCAAACGAAATCCCAAGCGATGACTTCAAATGTTGATCAGCAGACTCGGAGATCGCTTTGTCAATCTCAACAATACGGGTGAGCCAACTTAAAGCCGGGACTTCCGCCTCATAACCTAGGTGTAGCCCCTCCTCGCTCTTCATTTCTTGCTGCTTTTCCTGCAAAGGTGGTCGGAACCAGTGGTTGGGCGTGCTCTATACGTCCTAAAACCACCTCGTACTATGGTTGATCATTCGCTCCTGCGCTGCTACTGCTTGCCCGGCGCACCGAATTGCTCTCATCCGCGGGTCGAACGTTTCCGAAGACGTTGGACTTTATTATAGCATTCAAATGTGAATATTATAATTACTTCGGACGAGGGGAAATTGGGGCACTTTCTGAGCTTGACGGGGCGGACTTTCCTACCCAAATCGCAGCGGAAAGGCAAAACTGATCAATCGAGGCACGCTGGCACTGAGTTCGAATTGCGCCGCGCTAACCTTGGCGACCGCTTGGAACGGACGGATGGCAGTATTTGCGGCCCCCGGTGCATGACCCAAGAAGGCCACGACAGCGATGACGAAAACATGATCATCGCTGCCGTTCCTCAATGAAGCATCAGAATCGATGCATCATGCCAAGCTGGAAAACAGTCTGGATATTGCCGCTTGCCACGATGTTCCCGATTTCTGCAGCGTATGCGCCGTTGGTGCGTTGATATACGCCGGCGGCATAGACCGCGGTGCGTCTCGACAACGTGTACGTCAACTGCAACGCGGCCTGGTTGATCACCACGTTCTTCAGCAACGCGTTACCATTTTCGTAGGTATAAGCGCCGCCGAGGTTCCAAGCCGGTGAGAAGTCATATCCGACGCCACCAGCCAGGGCGTAAATCTTGGCCCCCGTATGGGTGTTGCGCGCGTCGCTATACATCCCTGAGACAGTGAAATGGCCGAACTTCGTCCTTGCTCCGGCGAGCAGGTTGGCGATGCCACTATGTCCATTGTTGACCGGCGCATAGCTCTGCTCAGTGTAAACAACAGCAGCACGCGTTTCACCATTCCGGAAGCTGATCGCCGCGCTTTTTCCGGCCCCGTTGTTGAAGTCGCCCGCTGTGCCGCCGAAGCTATACATGACGCCAGCCGACAGCCCGGCATATTCCTCCGACACAACCTTGATGGCATTCGCCATCCGCTTGCCGCCGACACGATCCCAGTTGATGGCCGCTAATCCAGAAATTTGGCCGTTCGTCGTGATAGGCGCGAACGGGCCGCCCGAGACGGCGCCAGCAATCTGCGCCGGCCCTGAAACGCCGAGCAGGTCGGCACCGAAGCTACCGGTCCGGAAGTTGAGCATACCGCCAGCGATGCCCGTTGCCGGATCGATACCACCGATCAGGTAGTAGTCGAAGGCGAAGTCGTTCTGGCGCCCGAGGCGGAAGCTGCCAATCCCTGCTTGACTGAGTCCGACCCACGACGAGTTCTCGAACATCGCGCCGCGCGACTGCGGATCAAGTCCCCCTGTGCTCAGGCTGATCATCGAGTCGAGGCTGAAGTTTGCGCGCAGGCCCCCTCCCATGTCCTCGCTCCCGCGGAAGAAAAACTTGGTGGGAAAGATGGCGGAATCCTGCATTTGATACAAACGGGCCCCACCTGAATCACGATAGGTGGCGACACCTTCGTCAAGAAATCCTCCAAGCATGACGCTACTTTGCGCACGGGCGGCCGTAACGCTCATGCAAACTGATGCACATGCAAGCGGCACCGCGGCCCACCGGTGTTTCCTCCACGTCCCCTGGTGATTCATACATTCTCCTGATTGTTATATGTGATCTCTGAAACCGACTGCTATTGAATTACAAACGCGAGTAGGTCATTTTGTTACGCCGGTCCGTTGCCCTCCTGGAGATGTGCAGCATCCAATGCGACGTCGGGACCCGGCGGGACGCCCGAAGCAATTCTTGAATGGCGAGCGGCTGGGGCGGTGCCAGTTGCCCGTAGGCACCGACCAAATAGAGAAAGGGGCCGGCGTCGGCCCAGTTGTCGACCACCCCTAGTAGCCATGAGCTTGACCACACCGTCTTCCGACTTCCCACGGCCATCAATCACCTTCTAATCCGTCACTCCGTGAGAGTCCGCGGATCAGCCTTCAGCATCATGTTCGGCTTCGGATTCGCATGATCTCGATAACGCTTTTCTAATGCATCCTGATACCACCTAATGCGCACCAATAATGCCGATCGCAACCGCCGCCCCGACGGAAACGTAAGCAGCAACCGACGTCTTGATTGCCAATCCGGCGGTCGATACCGCGCTAATCGCACCGACATGGGAAAGAGTCACCATTTATCCCACACCGGATCCCCGGAACGTGTTGGATAGATATGGGTCGACAGAGGATATTCGCCAAGCTGTATGCCTGCGATCGAAATGCCTTTCAGTATCATCCTCCCGAGCAAAGCCACGTTTTCGGCCGTCGTAATTGCCCCGCCACCATGACCCGGTGACAAAAGAAGAAGAAGCGCGCTCGCAGCCGTGACCCCGCGGACCGCGAAGAGCCGCGTGTCACGAAGATACGTGGCGGAAAGCAGGGCGCGCATGCCAACGTCTTCCACTGGAAGCGCGCACCTAAAAGCAGGCACAATAGAATTCGTTGTCCTCAGTCAAAATAGTATTTATAGTGGCCTACAATGTCAATGAGCCATATTCTGGTGAAAACCCTTGGCTTCCCCAACTGGCGCAATTTGCCATTCAATGGTGGCGGTTCGCGACTATTGAGTTGCGCGTTATAACCTTGCGCACGTATCACGACCTTGTGCTGTGATGCCGCGCGATGTCGCAGCAGCTAAGGCCTTTTTCACCAAGGCAGTCAAGCATCAGGGCGACCACGGGAGACGGCCACGCCATATGGGTATGCAGCGTCGCACCGGGCTGGGCGTGAGATGAAGTCCTATGGACTGCTTCCAAGGATACGAAGGTGCGCTCCTCGAAGTACCTCAATAACCTGATCGAACAAGACCATCGTCACATCAAGTCCAGGGCGAATGTGATGCGCGGGCTCAAGAGGTTCATAAATGCCCAGACTACGATTTCAGGCATCGAGTTGATGCATCGCATTCGCAAGGGGCAGTTTGACCTGTCCGCTCTTGCGCTTGAGGACATCACTGCCCCTCCGTCTGGAATGCCGTCATTTTCAATTGATAAGGCATCCATATCTCAAGGCATAACGGACCCACTATCCACTACCTATTTGCACCAGATCCTCCTCGATCACCAGAGCACATTCGATGCGTTTGTCTGGCAGTTTGACTGCCTCAAGCTGCAACGGATCATTCCGATACGAGGCGGGTGGTCACTCTCGGTACACATTCCGCAAGCTCCCCAGTAAAGCCAGCGACCTGCGTAGTGGTCGGCTTCCGCGCGAAGGCGCTTGCCGATTAAAGTCCCGGCTTCTGATGTGTCACGCGACTCCGGTCACGGCGTGCCGGAGATAGGGGTTCGACCAAAGGGCGCAAGCCCCGTCGGCTGGACGGCGTAAGCCCCGATTTTCTCATCCCTTGCCGAGCGGCGGCCGACTTGGGAACCCCGCCAGGTTGCTCAACTGGACTAGCTCATTGGCCGCCTCGCCCAGCAGTACCGAATACTCGTGTATTTTTCCCCACGGTCAGCCGTCCTCTCGGACCGGCCGGGCTGATGACGCCAACGCAGCGCGAGCCGCACGGGCGTGGTAACCGCCGACATGCGCGGCGCGAACACCTCGTCGATCATCGCATAGCCACGGACCCGTGCCGCGTGCAGAAAACCGAGCAGCGCCCTGAGCGTCGTCGGCGCATTGGGTCCGAATTCATTCGGCTGTCCGAAGCCCTGTTTCAAGACCAGCGCGGCCGCCTGTTCATCGGTCATCGTCATGAGCCATGCGTGTCCGGTCGACGTGCATAAAAGTCGTGCTGCCTGGCCCACGTCGGGATCGTAGCAAAAGGCCGTCCGCTGCCCGTCCGCCTTCCCCACCCAGATGATCGCTATCATCGCGTCCGCGCATTTGACGATGTTGGCGATGACGTCGATCGTCCAGATAGACTGGCCGCCGAAGCTCGCGATTGTCTCGTCCTGCATGGCCATCGCGAGCGCGAGCAGCGGAAGCATAGGCCAGAGGTGCCGATGCATGCCATGCGAGCGCGTGTCAGTCGGCCGGGCCGAGGTAACCCTGGAACCCCGAGCGCAGTTCTGCTCTCTTTGCGAGCTTCACCGCCCGCTTGACCAGCGACGCGTATACAGCGTCGCTCTTGGGTACAGGCAGAGGCAATTGCGCTTGCGCTTCGACTATGGAGTACTGCTGCCGCTCGCCGAAAAAGTCGGCGATACCATCGAAGCGTGCATCCGACAGCACCGGATCGTGCTGCGCGCCGTTTCATGTACCAGAGAAGCATTCATTCGCAAACGCGGGAGATGCGCGACGCGCATCCACGGTGTACGCCGAACAGCTTATTGACCGCAGCGCGCTCGGCCAGTTGACGCCGCTCGAGCAATGACCCTAAGCGATCTTCCTTACACGATCAAAGTCGGAGAACCGCGCCCGGGCATGGTTACGAATCGTCGGTAACTGCATGCCATCACGCATCGGCCTCCTACCTCAAGCCCGTTCCGAACCGATTGAGCAGTACCAACGCACAGCACACCCGCTCAAATTAAACTTCGTTACCGCGTAAATAATCTGGAAAGTCTGCGGAGCTTCAATCACTACGTGGTCTACCAATGCCATAGCTGCGCATTCTGTTGCGTTCGGAACGTAATCCTTATTTAGAACCTTTTGACAAGCAACACGTAGCTTCGCGCATGTAGGCGATGCGGTCGGAAGTGTTCGATTCATCTTCGACACTGATTGCCCGTGGTAAGAGGCGGCACCCCAAAAAGGAAAGTAACCATCTCGAATGGCAACGTGACGGCGACGGCCGACGGCCGACGGCCGACGGCAGCTCACCTTCAGCCGTGACCGTCTACGGTCACCCGAGCCGCAGTGGCGTCACGCAACGGTCATCCAGCGGACCGCGCTTCTACACCCTTCCCTGCTATTTACTCGAGCGGCGCGACAGAGGCACCTGCAATACGGTGGCGTTCAAGCGCTTGCGCGACGAAACCGTTTCGTTTCATGTCCTCAACGAACTCACGCAACATCTTCGCAGCCATTTCGCGCCGACTCCTGGCGACACCCATCGCCTGCCGGATGACCATGAAGGGCACTGTCAGGTTGGTGGGGAGGCGGCGGTAGAATGAAGTGATGAAAGAAACGAAATCGCCTTATCACGGCCACCGCTTCCCTGCGGTCATCATCAGTTGCGCGGTTCGCTGGTATTTCCGGTTCAGCCTGAGTTTGCGCGACATCGAGGAGTTGATGCTCGAGCGTGGTGTCGTGGTCACGTACGAAACGATCCGTTGCTGGTGCGACAAGTTCGGCGCTCGATTCGCCCAGTGCGCGAAAGCGGCGCGGCGCAAGCCGGGCAGCACCTGGCATCTGGACGAGCTGTTCGTGACGCTGCGCGGCGAGCCGTATTTGTTGTGGCGTGCAGTGGACGAGCATGGCGCCGATCTCGATGTGCTGGTGCAAAAGCGGCGCAACAAGGCCGCGGCAAAGCGCTTCT
Organism: Paraburkholderia sp. MM5496-R1; assembly: GCF_050436205.1. Lineage (NCBI taxonomy): Bacteria > Pseudomonadati > Pseudomonadota > Betaproteobacteria > Burkholderiales > Burkholderiaceae > Paraburkholderia > Paraburkholderia sp. MM5496-R1. The sequence continues at coordinate 312,337 of NZ_JBNDLT010000001.1, read as the reverse complement.
TCAAGCGCCTGCTGCGCTCAAACCCGGTGCCGCGCCGGATCGTTACCGACCAGCTTCGCAGCTATCCGGCGGAAGGCCGAGATTCCCGAGCTCGCTCATGTGAAGCACGTTTTCGTCAAAGCAGCTGCACGCGTGAACAACCGCGCCGAGAACAGCCACCAGCCGACCCGCAGGCGCGAACGCCAGATGTGCGGCTTTCGCGATCCGCGTCGCACGCAGCCGTTTCTCTCATCCTTCGGCCCGATCCGGCAGCACTTCGCGTTGCCCAGACATCGGATGACCGCGGCCTGTCATCGTGCCGTACTCAGAGAACGCTTCGCCGCATGGCATGCTTGGACTGTCTCTGCCGCAGTCGAGAAAATTATTTGATAAGGATAACTACTCTTGAGCGACACAGGTAGTCTGTGCCCAAGTTGACAGAGCCGTTCAAACTCGTGACCTGCAACGATACCACCGCCGTGGCGGCCGTCGAGGCATTCGAGCAACACGCGGTCAGTCATTTCGATCAGGCAGACGAATGGATGCGCACCACGAACTTTCCGCCGCGAGACTGCCACATCGACGAACATGCGGCAGTGCTGAAGTCGGTCGGCGAGGTGAAGGCCGCGGTCGCGGAAGGACGGGCCGGCGCCGAACTGGCGCACGACCTCGGCCTGCATCTGTTCGAGTGGTTTCCCGGTCATGCGGACTACCTGGACTCGGCGCTGGCGGCATGGATGACGAAGCGGACGATGGGCGGCAAGCCGGTCGTGTTCAGAAGTTCGAACTGAACTGTCGTCCCCGCTCTCGAGCCCGTCTGCGCACGGACGCGGGAACCCGGAAAAGCACTACTTCGCGGCCGATGTATTACGGTCCGCGACGACTGGCCCTGCCTCGATTATGCGTACAGCAGGAATTTTGATAATTTCCTGCTTGTACGGAGGGTTGTATGCCTCGAACACGAAATTACTGACAGGCCCGATTTAGGCTACGCAAACAGACGCTCCAAAGCCATCTCTGGCAACGCCGGAGCAGGAGGAAAGACCTTCCAGCATCCGTCGTCGTGCCGAAAGAAGAACAGCGCGAGTCTTTCGCTGCCGTGTACAGTCTCGACGCACACGAAACGCCCTTTGCCCGAGCGCGGACGGCCCAGTGCCGTCACCCTTGCGCTCTCTGGAGGTTGCAACCCGAGCCACTTTTCAACTACGAAACGTAAAGATTGCTCTCCGGTCTTCATCACTTTATCCTCTCTGTCCCGCGAAAAGGCGCCTGTCGATGCACTGTGCCGATGTTGGGTGCCCGTGCGATGCGTATGCCAGTGCTCCAGCGCAAACCATCGACAAGCGTGCTATTTCCACATTCTGTGAACCGCAAGAATTGACGGACGGAAAGGCGGATGATCGCCCGTCAAGGTAATCGTGTCGAGCGACCAACCCAAAGACCCGGATCCACGTCGTCGGCAAACCGTATCGTGTCGGTGCCGCATCACCTTGAGCCGCCTGCTCCTGCATCAGCCCCGGGTCATACCTCTACGCGCTTACCGATCGCTGGTCACGGATGAGGTTTGCAACAAAGACCAGCCAAGCCACACCCAACCCGAAGTAGTCGAAATTGCGCAGCGGACGGTAATCGGCATACCCCAAACCCGTCGAGCCAATACACGCCGCCACGGTGATCAACAAACAGATTCCTACTGCTATCCAGGTATCCTTCTTCATATCAGCCTCCAGGGTTATGCGTTGCCTTGATGTGGGGATGACAGCGCATGTTTCGCTGTTGAACTGTTGGTTTCGTTCTGGAGACACCTTTTCCAGCCGTCCCAAAGCCACATCGGTTCGAGTTTGAGTCGAAACACCGCCGCCATGTATCCGCTGTAGGCCAGCACGAGCACGCCGTTCATAAACAATTCCTGCGGCCCGGTAAAGAGCTGGCGCGGCGTGGCGACAATGAACGTGTTGAGCCAGAAGATCGTTGCGGTGATTGGCATCTCGAGGATTAGCGCGAGCAGTACGCCCCGGTTCGTCAAGAGCATTAGGCCGTAAAAGAACTCCATATACTTGACCGCTGGATACATATGAATCGTTGTGGCCGCCGCAACGTAAGCTCCGCTAATATCGGGGATTTCCGGCACGTAACCGCTCAGGATGTATCGAATCCCCGAGTAGAAAAGATGAGCTCCGAAGTAGAGCCGCAACCACATGACGACGTACTTTCAGGATGATGCGTTGGCGCAATTCATTCAAGTTTCCTAATCTCAATGCTCGTGATCGATTTGCACGACCATCCAGCCACAGCATTTGCATTTACCGTGACAGCCAGCGCTAGTCTAGCGCGCGGTGTGACGCAAACTGCGCCATCGGTTGACTGTAAAAACTGCTACATATTATGCAATAGTGTATTCACTATATTATGCGACATGACCATGAGATACAAGGGTTGCGATTGGCGGGTATACCCGAGATGGTTCGAGAACGTGCTTCAACTCATACGGCGTCTGAACGACCGGAGGCCGGATGTTCAACGTCACGCTTTGGGTGAGGGTTGGTTGTGTCGCGCTAAGGATGCGGGAGTAAAATTCAGGCGGACATTTTCCTGAAGGGAAGCGTGATATGAAGAATGCGACTGCGAGAAAAGCCCTGCCTGCCGGCGTAGCGAATGTACTCAAACGCCTGCACTATCCGCTGGACGTGATCCTGCTGTGTGTGCGGTGGTATGTGGCCTACTCGCTGAGCTTGCGAAATCTCGAGGAAATGATGGCCGAAAGGGGTTTCGAGGTCGACCATTCGAGCGTGCATCGCTGGGTGATCAAACTCGTACCGTTGTTCGAGAAGGCCTTTCGCAAGCACAAACGTCCGGTCGGCAAGAGCTGGAGGATGGATGAGACCTACGTCAAGGTGGGCGGCCAGTGGAAGTACTTGTATCGCGCGGTGGACAAGGCCGGTAATACGGTGGATTTCCTGTTGCGGGCGTATCGCGACAAAGCTGCCGCGCGCCGTTACTTCGAGAAAGCCATCGATCGGAACGGGACGCCCGAGACCGTGACCATGGATAAAAGCGGGGCGAATCTGGCCGCCCTCCAGGCCATCAACGCCGAGCGGGAAACGCCGATCAAGGTCCGGCAGGTCAAATATCTGAACAACATCGTCGAGCAGGATCATCGGGCGATCAAACGACGAACCAGGCCCATGATGGGCTTCAAGGATTTCCGGTGTGCCCGCATCATCCTGTCAGGCATTGAGACGATGCATATGATCAGGAAAGGCCAGATGAAGGACAGCGGCGTCGCCCGAACCGCCGCCGATCAGTTCTATTCGCTGGTGGCGTAAGGACTCCTTGTCATTGCGGAACTTTCTTGCCTTGCCAATCTTATCGGTAAGCGACATTTGAAGGCCGCCTTGACGATCAGAATTTGATTTCGAAGAGGCGTTCGTTGACGCTCTGGAGGTCAAAGGCAACAGGATCGAAACTACCGCCGCACCAGTCGAGCAACCGCTGGTGTTCGTCATGAGCCGGATCGATGATCGCGTCGAGGAACTCGATGTAGCCGGGTACGCCGCCAACATCTTCCGGTGGACAGGCATTGCGGCCGTCCAGGCAGAGGGGCGAGCGCAGCTGAGGGTCAGGTGGCAAGACCTTCTCGACCTTCACACGATGCTGCCAGTTGTCACCGTAATCGTAGATGTAGGTGAATGACTTCAGTGCACCGAGCGCCTTGCCCAGGCTCACCCGCGCTTCGTTGAGCATCGGTGGGTCACTCGGGAAGTCCGGATCGGGCACCCCGTAGTTGATGTCGCCGAACACGAATTCGTGCAGGTGGCCGCCATCCCAGCCCATCGCCCACAGCAGCACGACGTGCAGCTTCGGCAGCCTGATCGAGGCAGGGACCAGTACCCGTCTCCAGACCGCCGGCTTCAGATACTTCAGCTCGATGCGCAGCTGGTAGACCGGTACCTGTGAATTGACCGCGCGTAACGCGGGTTTGCGAGTCGATGCCATCGTCATGCAGCCTGACGGACCGGCTGCTCCACCGGCATCAAATGCCACGGCAGCAACGCGTCGATCCGGTTGATGGGATGATCGGCGATGCGCTCGAACACCATACGCAGATACGCATACGGTTCGATGCCATTCAGGCGTGCCGTTCCGATCAGGCTGTAGATGACCGCCGCACTCTGTCCACCGCCATCAGAACCTGCGAACAGATAGTTGCGCCTGCCGAGAACCAGCGGCCTGATCGATCGCTCCGCGGTGTTGTTATCTATCTCGATGCGCCCGTCTTCACAGTAGCGCACCAGCGCGTGCCAGTTCCCCAGCGCATACCGGATGGCCTTGCCAAGGCCCGACTTCGCCGAGACCTGCGCGAACGTATGTTCCAGCCAGTCCTTCAGTGTGCCTGCGAGCGGCAATGCCCGCGCCATGCGCACGGACTGCCGGACCTCCGGCTTGCGGCCGCGCACCTCGCGCTCGATGGCATACAGGGCCGCGATACGGCTGAGTGCCTCCTGCGCCACTGGCGAACGCTCCAGTTCGTACAGGTCGTAGAACTTGCGCCGCACATGCGCCCAGCACGCTGCCTCGATGATCGTGCCATCGCGGTACAGCGCATCGTAGCCACTAAAGGCATCTGCCTGCAGGATGCCCGACCAGCCCTGCAGATGCGTACGAGGTCGCTCTCCCTTGCGGTCGGGCGAGTACTGGTACCAGACTGCCGGGGGTGCCCGGCTGCCCGCCGGCCGGTCATCGCGTACATACGTCCACAAGCGTGCCGTACGTGTCTTGCCGCGTCCGGGTTCCAGCACCGGGACGGGCGTGTCATCCGTATGGATTTTCTGCGCCTCACGCACATACCGGCCAACGGCATCCGCCAGCGGCTGCAGCAGTGCGGCGCACTCGCGAACCCACGAGGCCAGCGTGGCACGATCGAGTTCAATGCCGGCACGGCGATAGATTCCTACCTGCCGGTATAACGGCATATGGTCAGCGTACTTGGCGACCATCACCTGTGCCAGCAGACCCGCACCGGCCATGCCACGTGCGATCGGGCGCGACGGCGCCGCTTCCTGGACGACCTTCGCACAACGGCTGCAGCTCAGCCGGGGGCGCACGTGGCGGATCACCCGGAAGTACCCCGGCACGTAGTCCAGCATCTCGGAGGCGTCTTCACCCAGCTTGCGCAGCCGGCCACCGCATTCGGGGCAGTCGCAGCCCTGTGGCCGGTGCTCCACCACCTCGCGTGGCAGGTGCGCAGGGAATTCGCGCGAGCGGCGGCGCAGTGGAACCACCGGCGCTGCCGTGTCTACGGGTTCATCCGACGCCGCTTCTGGCGCCGATGCGGGCACGGCACCTTGTTGCGGCAGTGTCCCGTCACCCAGTGCGAGCTGCAATTGTCCCGTCAGTTCTGCCATGCGTTCCGACGAGCGCCCGTACTGCCAGCGCTTCAGACGCGAGATCTCGGCGAGCAGGCGCGCGATGGTTTCTTCGCGCGAAACAAGCATGCGCTTGAGTGTGTCGATGTCGTCGGGGAGTCGGTTGACTGGCATGTCTGGGAGTTTACCAGGCACGTTCAGAAGTGGGGGCAAATTTACGCGGCGCATGTGGGCTTCCACGTCCGTTCGGGGCGTCGCCAGTCGATGCCTTCGAGCAGCATCGACAGTTGTGCCGCCGACAGATGGATGCATCCCGCGTCGGCCTGCGGCCAGATAAAACGGCCTCGCTCCAGGCGCTTGACGTACAGGTTCATTCCATCGCCACTCCACCACAGCAGTTTCACCAGATCGCCCCGGCGACCACGGAAGGCAAACACGTGGCCCGAGAACGGGTCTTGCTCAAGGGCCACCTGCGCCAGTGCAGCCAGACCATCCATGCCACGGCGCATGTCGGTGACGCCTGCGGCGAGCCAGATGCGGGTGCCGGTCGGCAGCGCGATCATGCCGGCCTCAGGCAATGCAGCACCAGTCGCAGCTGGGCTGGGTCTACCTTCCCGCTCACTCGCACGCGTGCGCCATTGAGCTCGATCTCGATACCTGAAGTCGCGGCTTCCTGTGCGCGCAATGGCAATTGCGCTGTCGGCACCGGTAGCGACGAAACCGCCATCGAATCATCCGGCGACATCGCCACCGGAACGAACACTGCCGTCTCGCTCACCGTCCTGTTGTCCAGCAGACCAGCACGGTACTGCCTGCGCCACTTGAACACCATGTTCGGATTCAGACCGTGCGACTGCGCGAGCTTTGCCACCGAGATGCCCGGCTCGCACGCTGCCATCGCAACTTCACGCCTGAATTGAGGCGCGTAATTCGGCCGCCCCTTGCGGCTCCCGGCACAGTCGATCTCTGTCATCAAAGTGGTCCCCACTACTCGAAGTGATGGGCATCACTTTGGACACTCTCAACGTCGACGTCGATACGGCCTTCAAATGACGCTTACTCTTATCGCGACACAACCCGTTTTTGTGCCATCAGCATAGAAACCGCATAGCTATGCTCCGTTCTCAGGCGTTCAAATTCTCTTAGGTACCGTCCTTCGGCTCTCGCCGTAGTGCATACCCCGACTGCGCCGTCGTCTTGCGTACGAGTGCGGCAGACGGCAACGTCGATATTTTCTGCGGCAACTTGAACCGGACGTCCTGAGCCGCAGTCCGAGCGGTAAAGCAACTCCGTGTGCCATTCATCCGTGAGATCGATCGCGACTGACGGGTACCGGCTCCGACAGGCGTGCCAGATGTGATACACGGATCGACGAACGCGCCGACGCCCGTCACGACTTCGACCTTGTGCGCCTTCGCCATCCCGGCGAACCCGCCCGTCAGCTTCTTAAGGTGACTTCCAAGTTAGCGTCACGCGACACCTCGGCAACTTCGACGACGAGCGCGGTGTGCAGCGGCGCCCTCCGATCGACTACATCAACGTTCAGGCACACGCGGCGCAACGCCGAATATCGTTCGACTAGCACTATCTTCATGCCAGGATCGGCGGCGCACGCTTCTCAGAAAGGGGGAAATCCGATTAGTCTCGCGACACGCTCCACCTTCCCGGGACCTGAAACATCCGCACCCACACTCTCTTATTGCCATGCCGTGAGCTCCGAGGCATGCCCACGCGCCCTCATGACGACTCTTCAAGTGCACTGAGCTCCGCGAGCGTTATCGGCTTTAGTGGGGGCCGCACGCGTTGGAAACCAACCGCAGCAACGGAGCGACATTGCGCAGATGCAAGCAAATTAGCAACGGTGTAGCCGCATTGACGACCCTGACACGGGCCCATGCCCGCGCGCGTGAACGCTTTTAGCTGGTTCGGCCCCGGCTGGCCGAGCTGCGCGGCCAGCCGTACATCGCCAGCGGTTACCTCTTCGCAGCGACAGACAATCGTCTCATCGGGCGGCGTGAAAATCTCCGTACGCGGCCGATAGATCGAATCAAGCAGAGGCCGCATCGCCAGCTCATGTCCGAGCCGCCGATGCAGCGGCGCTGCAAGCTCGCTTGCGCGCTCGACTGAGAGTGCGCCCGAGGAAAGCGCGACGCCGGTAGCAGCAAGTTCACCGCGTGTGCACGCGGCTTTCGCGCCGCCGATGCCGGCGCCGTCGCCTGCGACATAGAGACCAGTCATGCTGGTTTCACCCCACGTATCAACTTCGGGCTCAAAGCAAAGTTGTGCTTCGTTCCATCGATGGCTGCATCCCATCGCCTGAGTGAAGTGGATAGACGGCACGACGCCTTCATGAACCAGAAGAATGTCGGCAGCCACATCGCCCGACAGCCCGTTCTCGGTGCGATAGACAATCTGTTCAAGACGGCCGATACCGAAAGCGCGAAGGCTACTGACGTTTCGAACAATGGGGAACCCCCTCCCGCGCAATCTTGCCGACCACAGTAGCCCCTTAAGGAGATCATGCCAGCCGTCAACTGCACCACGTAGAGTCGGAAGGCCCCGACGGAGGGCGCCGCGGGGAGTCGTGTCAAGCCAACCTGCAATCCTACCGCCGGCGTCGAGCAGCTGGGTCATGTAGAGCAGTGGCAATGGACCACTACCGGCTATCCAGACGGGTTGATCGGGTATCTGGTGAGCGCTTTTATGCAGAATCTGCGCGGCGCCGACTGTCATTACACCCGGAAGCGTCCAACCTGGGAAAGGCATGGGCCGTTCCTGTGCGCCCGTCGCTAGTAACACATGGCGCGCGCGAATACTTTCGGCGCCATCCGCGCGGCTCAAAAAGACAATCCACTCCCCGGAACCGGCCGGTTTCCCTGGGCTAGGCGCTCGCTCGATCTGCCATACACGGGTCTCCGGCAGGTAGTGCGCACCGCATTCGCGAAAGTTCTGTACCACTGCCGCGCCTGCGCTGTACGCAGCGCCTAACCCTTGATGAACACCGCGTCGGACGTTTTCTTCGATGGCGCGCCATATCTGACCGCCAGGTGCCTGCTGTTCGTCTACGAGGATCGTGGTCATTCCAAGACGAGCAGAACGTATTGCGGCACTCATGCCGGCAGGTCCTGCACCTACAATCAGAATATCGAACGTTCGCATCACGAATGCACCTCACCACTCCGAAGATCGCCACTACCGTCTTCTGACTCAGCGATCGCCTGACTGAGATTGCGGCGACCGTGTTGGCGTTGGATGCGCATCCCGTCGCGCACGATCGTCAGACAGGTCTGCGTGGACGCTACACCGTCAACGACAGCAAGACATTCGAAGCACACACCCATCATGCAAAAAGGTCCGCGTGGACTGCCGCTTCGCGGCGTGGTGCGAGCGACGGGGTTGTCCTCGCGCACGAGGACTGCCGCCACGGATTCGCCTCGCTCGGCGTTCACACGCCTGCCGTCGATCGATACCGTGACCACGGCGTCCTCGGCGGGATTAGATAACTTGCGAAACATCAAAGCGCCTATGATGGAAGAACTCGAAGTTTTCTGGCAGTACGTTGCGCGCGAGAGCATCCGCAACTGGTCCAGCATGAACCGCCGCGAGGGTGATGCCGGAATGACAGAGAGCGATCCAAGCACCAGGGTACGTTGAAGATTGTGCGTATACCGGATGCTCGTCCGGGGTGATGATGCGCAGACATGCCCAATGCCTAACAAGGCGAGCCATAGCAAGGTCCGGCAAAATTCGTAGGGCTCGCTTTGTCATCCTGGCAGCGGTGAAGGTAGTAGTACCGAGATCCATACCGACTTCCTCATGACTTACACCTATCATTACTGTACCGTCGCGAGTCTGGCGAATGCCGCTAGCGGGGAGGCGCAGAATTGGCTCGAGCCGTTCAGTGACCAGCAACTGGCCACGCAGGGGACGCAACGGGACGTCGAGCGCCACCATTGCCCCCAGAGCTGTGGAACCAAGCCCGGCCGCAATGATCAACTGTCCCGTTTCGAAACAACGCGGACCTGTCGAGGTTTGCACATGAACACGAAAACTACCGTCAGGACATGGCTCAATCTTCGACACCGTGTGATTGCCAGCTAGAGTGCCGCCACGTAACTCAATGGCTTGCTGCAGCGCCCGCAACAGCTTAAGCGGATTGCAATGGCCATCGGCAACGCCAATTCCAGCCCCCACCACTTCCCGCCCGAGCCGTGTACCAGGCAGCAGCCTTTCTAATACCGATCGATCGATCATGCGCGAACACGGGTCGATTTTCGGGCTTTGCGCATTCCAGCTCGCGAGGAATTCGGCTTCCTCTTCAAAATCCGCTTCGCTTAGGCAAAAGCGCAAGCAGCCATCGTTTTCATACTCGACATCAATGCCAGTTTCATCGTGCAGCGCTGTTGCGAAAGCGGACCAAAGTGCGACGCTCTCGCGTGACAGCTGCTGGTAGCGGGGCGCGCCATATCCCTTCCCGTATGCGCCGACAAGACCGAAATTCGCTTTCGACGCGCGCGGGTCGCAATCACCCCCGTCGAGCACAAGCGCACGCTTCCCTCGCCCTAGCATCCCGTGCGCCAATGCGCAGCCGACAACACCGCCGCCAACTATGACGACGTCATGGTTTTCGCGTATCAAGCCCGCCTCTTTTCCTGAATGATTTTGGTTAACTCTATGATCGTCGCAGCAAGGCGTCAAAGTCGAATTTCAGGTACGAGGTATTCTCAGCGGTTATGGTCCAAAACGCGGGCGCCCCCGGTAGGCGATAGAGCTCGCGTGCCCATGGACGACCGCTTCCATCGCGACAACAATCTCGGCAGCACGAACGCTCGCAAAAGCCCCAAACCCAGCAACGAGACGCCACACTCCATGATTGGTCCCAACGCATAACTTCATTGCCAAGGCGATACGATCAATGGACCGTGTTAGGCGGCCGTAGCTGACCGCGAATTTAGTCAGCCAACGAAACTTCTGTGGCGGCGTTCGGCTGTGGTCGAGACAAACGCCCCAGTTGGGTTACGCCATCCCGCAGAAAAAAAGGCAACTCAATCGAGCAAGGCTTTGGTTGGTGAGCATCGCGGGAGCATTCGGCAAGCAACGGTACGCACGCTGAAGAAGGTGACGGGATGTTCGCGCGCTCAACGTAAGCCCCTACGATCCCGTGTACATGCTATCCCAAACACAGGTCAGCATGCAGTAGTGGCAAATGACAACTGAAACCGACGCGGAATCAAGGCCGTTCTGTAGTGGCCAAGTTATTTCGGACAGGCAGATAGGTTCTTTCACTGTCGGTTTCGCCTCGTAGGCAACGGGCGATAGATACCCCAAAGTCGAATGCAAGCGTACGGCGTTGTATAATTCGCGCCGACCACACTCGACGCTCGACTACGTCAGCCCCATGACGTTCGAGAAAAACTGGTTCGCCGCCCAAGAGGGGCGAGCCGCGCAAATCTCTCAGCTATGGGATTCGCCAAACAGGGGCAAGGTCATGATTCAATCAGCCACTGCCCGGCCGGCAGTCATGTTTGCCAGGTCTGAGCGCCCTCAATCCGTCTTCTCGCGAACGCTTCGTCTTCATGCCCGCATAAGGCATCCCGCACTATTTAGTGCACTCATCAGTACGATGATCAATTTCAGCGTTCTGCTAGGTTTGCTTTGTCGCCGACTCACCGAATATCTCCGTCCACGCCTCTTCCGCAACCTGTTTAGCGCATCGTTCATACTCCTGAACACGCTCGATGTTTTTCGCCAATCTCGCATGACAGAAATGAAAATACTCGGGAATATCGGGCTTGAACCGCCTGATATCTAAGCGACAGCTCATGTCGATGACAGATAGGGGATGTACCAAGGAAATCCCCAGTCCCGCCGAGACGAATTCACACAGAGTGGGCGTAGTTTCGCTTTCTAACACGACGTTGAGGTCGACGCCGTAAGAACGGATAGCGTCATTGAAAGCACTGGTCGTCCGGTTGTCTGCCGCATATCCGATAAAAGGGATTCCCTCAATATGCTCGGGGGTGATAAATTCAAGTTGGCTCAGCGGGTGTCCTTTTGGCATGATGCAAACTAACGGGCTCTCCATGATAGGCGTCACCACCGAATTTGGGCTGCTCATCAAGCTCGTTGTGAATCCAACGTCCATCTGACGCGTGGCGACGCGATCCGACACAATGTTGGACGCTCGCATATGGATCGTCGGACGAACGTCTGGACACCGAGAGAGGAACATCATCGTCGCCCGCCTGATGAATGATCCGGATAATTCTGGAAGCACTCCGATAGCAAAGTGACTCATGTCCTTCCGCCGGATGATTGCGATCGCCTCTTCAATTTGTCTTAGACCCGCAAATACTCGATCGACTTCACCGTACAAGCGCATGCCTTGTGCCGTCGCAGTTAGTCGGCCTTTAACTCGTTCGAACAGTAGAAGACCTGTCTCCTCCTCAAGGTGGACTAGCAGTTTGCTCACGGCAGGTTGGGTCACGTGAAGAACCTCGGCTGCTCGACTCACCGTGCCTTGCTCGATGAGAGCTTTAAATGCCTCTATCTGCCGTAGTTGAATTTGTCTTTTCATATGCCGGCTGCTTTTTCTAATGTCATTCCTAGACTAGGAAAATGCTGATTAATGTGCGGCCCGTTCGGCATGCAGAAGAACAGGCGTCGAAATTTCCGGATAACGAATCGAATCGGCGCTCATTTCGGGGAATTCGGCTCGTAAACGAGCCTCTTGGTTTCCTCGCGCTTGTCTACGCCGATGTAGCCCGCGTCGCCGATCTGTCCTTTTGAAGCTGTGAAGAACGCTTGTTCTGACGGTCGCAGCGTTTACCCGGCACCGCTGAGCGTCCCGGCTAGCAGTCACTTCCATATGCAACCCATTTTCAGCTCCTTGGATGCCGGGTAGACAATGCAACTCGCTCGCTGTATGCACCGGTAGCCACAGCTTGCGGACGATCCTCAACAAGCGGAGACATTTTTGTCATTTCTTACATCGATGACCGATGAGTTTCCGAACTACGCGGGCTACACAAATACCGTTCTTAAACGAACTGGATCTCCGACAAGCTTTCCGTCAAACCACGCATGTCGCCTCGTCTGGCGTCCGAAATGGCCCTGACCACAATGTTCTGCTGCTCGGGAGTGGCAACGAAACGCGTGGCCTGTCGAAACTTATCCTCGAGTTTATCCCACGGAAGACCGTTGTCCTTCGGGAAGGTTACAGGTGAAACAAAGCGCTGATCCCCGCATGTGACCGTGACACGGGCTGGCAGCATGCCGCTTTCCGCATAGATCTTGTCCAGCTCCGGACTTAGCGAAAGCTCCACCTTGTGTGAAAGCGCAGTGACAGAGGGATTGTTTAGGACATCGCCAGTCAGTGGCAACAGAGCCTCGTGACCGTAGTGCGCGACCAACGCGAGACAATATGGATGACTATACTGAACATCCATTATATCTCTAGGTTCTTTCCAGTTCGAAATGCGTAAGGCCGGCCCGTATGTTTCGACCTCAATCCTGTCGATACTTCGACCCACTAACCGATGTTCTTTGATCAGCTCGATTAATGCATCAAGCGCACCGTGTAGATGCCTGCAACAGCAATACGGCTTAAAGCCCGTCGTGCGAATGTACTGGTAAGAACCGAGGTCTAGATCGTTCGGAAAATTGTAGTAACGCGTTGCGTCCAAGATATTGCGGGCGCCGTGAAATCCGTTCTGCGCTGATGCAAGCGACTCCAAGCCGGTCACGACAGCCCACGTGATGCCTTCCTTGACATGGTTTGGCTCGGGATGCGGTTTTCGGGGAGCGGGAGCGCTCGCCAACGACTGATTGGGTGCACTTTCCCCAGCAATCGCCAAAGCGTGTTCCATCACCTCGCGGGAGGACCGGCGAAGCGCCGCAGCCGTAGCGACGACTGCATAAGGCGCCCAAGTACCACTACTTCCGTAGGCGCGCGCAGCGCTAATCGCTGTACCCACTTCATAACCGATGACAATCGCATTTAATAGCTCTCCCAAGGTGGCTTTCGTCTCTTTGGCAACGGCAATGGCTGTTGGAATGACGGCGGCGCCAGGATGGCCCCGAGATGCCGGCGTGTCATCGTCGAGGTCTAGCGCAGAACCGGCGGCACTGTTTGCCCAAGCAGCTCCAATGACGGAACTGGTCTCTCCCGTAAACCAAATAGGAATGTCGCCAGGAGGTCGCGTTTCGTGAGCCGTCTTTCGGATCGCAAGGGCCGCCGCCTGCCCAACTCCAGCGCCAACAGCACTGAGCAGATCCAGGATACATTTGAGCGCGAATTCCAGCGACTCTTCTGGAGCTCGATTTTCCCGCGCCTCCACGATATAAGCGGAAAATTTTTGGACGATCCCGCCTTGGGGATAACGCTCGTCCTCGATCACATTAGTCGTCATGGTGCCTCGATAACATCAATTGAACATTTCGAACTTGATAGTTGGCTGCAAGTGACACTTTAATGCGCAACACCGCGATGTCCACCCACGATCCCGTTTTGCTGTCGGCCTGCCATAATCGAGGCAGCCGGACACTCTTCAAACATCAAGCCGTCGGCCATGAGAAAAAAGCTGTACACAAGGGCCAATTGCCCTCGTGTACCCGGACGGAGCCGCCCGTAACGGGACAATGTTGGTTCGTGCCGTCAGGCCACTTCTACGTCGTCGAACTGTTGACGCGTTCATGGGCGACCGACACCGTACCGAAGTGCTTAATGCATGGCCGCTGCAGCAGAAGATCCGAACGTGCCGCGATCGCGTCTCTTCGGACTAATCCGCCTTTCGATCATGAATATAACTCTGCTGATAAGAAAGTTCATGCTGAGATATATGCAGCCAGCTATCAAAAATACCTCTAGGGGGCGGTAGCTCTCAGAGATGATTTGCTTAGCCACTCCTGTCACTTCGACTATGGTGATTGTCGACGCAAGTGACGTTGACTTGATCATAATCATAAGTTCGCTTCCATAAGCTGGGAGTGCTTGCCGCATTGCGATCGGGAAGACAATTCTGCGGAATAAAAGGACGCTCGACATGCCAATTGACCGCGCCGCTTCAATTTGTCCCCATGGTACTGACTGAACACCACCACGAATGATTTCGCTGGTGTATGCCGCAGTGTTCAGCGACAGAGCTAAAATCGCACAAAACCACGCATCGCGAAATAGCGCCCACAGGCCGAGGTGTTCCAAGACAATTCTAAACTGCCCCGATCCGTAATAAATCAGGAACATTTGCACCAGAAGCGGCGTGGACCGCACTACATATACGTAACCATAACCGAGAGAAGCCAAAAGTCTACTGTGTGAAAGCCGAGCCAATGCAACTGGGACCGCAAGCAGGAAACCAACAAAAAGCGACACGGAAGCCAATGCGACGGTCGCGGGAACCGCCGCAAGAAGCTTGGGAAACGACTCATATATCAGCTGAAAATCCATCACCGACTCCTTACGCCGCGGTTAGCCCACTTCTCTGCTCTCAGAAATCCCTGGTTAGAAATCGAAGAAAGCAAAAGGAAAATCACGAAGGCGACCAGATAAAACGTAAACGGTTCTTTGAAAGATCCAGCTCCGATGGCAGCTGTGCGCATGATTTCAACCAACCCAACAACGGAAATGAGCGAGGTATCCTTTAACGCCAGTTGCCAGACATTCCCCAGACCGGGCAAGGCGAATCTCGCGGCCTGTGGGATAAGAATCCGACGAAGTAGCACTGTCCGCTCCAATCCCATTGCCACTGCCGCTTCAATTTGTCCTGTTGGAATGGCTATGACCGCCGCCCGTATGACCTCTGTCGCATAGGCGCCGGCACTGATGCCGATGCAGAGCACACCGACTGCGAAGACGGGCAGTTCTATATAACCTTCGAAGCCGAAAACAGCGTTCGCGACATAGCGGAGCAACGTATCCCCACCAAAGAACACCAGAAAAATTATCAGCAGCTCGGGAATTCCGCGTATGACCGTCGTATAGACGTCAGCTAGAAAACGCAGCAAACTGAAGCGAGAGAGTTTTGCCGCGGCAAAAACCGAGCCGAGCAAAATGCCGACGGGAAATGAACATACCGCGACGGCAACGGTCATAAGGGTGCCACGCGCAAATTCATCAACCCACGCTGTGCTTCCCCATGCGAGCACTGAAATATTCACATTCATTCCCCATCAAATTGAGTTCGGCTATGCATAAACGACCGTATTCACTTACCTATTCCTTCGGCGAATTGTCGAAGCCGAACCACTTGATGGCAAGTCTGCGCAGGCTGCCATCCGAAATTGCTTCCCCGATCGCCTTGTCGAACATCGCACGTAGCTGATCGTCATTTTTGCGAAATCCAGCGGCCACTCGGCTGCCGAACGGCCCGTTCGTCATACTAGGGCCAAATGTCCGCAGGTTTTTGCCGTCGGGCTTGTCCATCAACGGCTTGAGGAAATTGAACGAAACCATTCCCGCATCAATTCTCCCAGCCGTCAAGTCGAGCATCATGTTATCCGTGGTGTCATATGTCGAAACTCTCACGGTCGGCATGAACTTCTTCATGAATGTCTCGAAGTTGCTGCCCACCTGTACCCCAACGGTTTTTCCCTTGAGAGCGGAGGTGATTTTTTTTATCGCTGACTCCTCATCAGCATCAAATTTGTCCAAATTCAGATTTGATGGCGATATTTTGAGAGCGGTTAGATCGCTCGCCGATGTGGTGACGAAAACCATCGGAGTGGTTACGTACGGCCTGGAAAATGAGATAACTTTTTCTCGGGCGGGTGTGATCCCTATTGCAGCCATAATTGAATCAAACCGACCGGACAAGAGAGAGGGAATTAGGCTGTCATAGGCCTGATCGACGATTTCGCACTGCAATCCCATCCGTCGGCACAAGTCGCTAGCTACATCGATCTCAAAGCCAACCATCTTGCCGCTCTTGTCCTTGAAGGCATACGGAGCATACGAAGCTTCGGTACCAATCGTGATTCTCTTGTACTCCTTGGCCATAACAGGGTCGCAGAGCATCAATGCAGCAGACAGCATTCCAATAAGCGCACCGATTTTCAGGAACTTCATGAGCATCTCCTGGACTATGTCCTATCTTCTTCGTTTTACGATTCTCGGAATTTCAATATCGCGTTTTAAGTCAGTCAAAGTACACGCGAGAGAAATTCACGACATCTCGGCGATGCTGGATTTTTGAAAACCTCTTCTGGCGTCCCTTCTTCCTCAATGCGTCCCCTTTCAAGAAAGATCATCTTGTTGGAGACATCACGAGCAAAACCCATCTCATGAGTAACGACTATCATAGTGCGCCCCTCTTCCGCCAACTTCCTGATGACTTTCAGCACTTCTCCCACTAATTCGGGATCGAGTGCGGAGGTCGGCTCGTCGAAAAGGAGCGCAGCCGGTTGCATCGCGAGCGCACGCGCGATGCTTACCCGTTGCTGCTGCCCACCAGACAACTCGGATGGGTAACACGCGTGCTTGTCCGCAACGCCAACTTTCCCAAGGAAATCCATTGCCCTATCGCGCGCTTCGTTCTTTGGCAGCTTCAGCACATGGACTGGCCCTTCCATCACATTTTGCAGCACGGTCATATGGGACCACAAATTGAAGCCCTGGAAGACCATACCGAGTTGCGTGCGCATCTGGTCAACTTTCTTGCGATCCATCCCGACGACGCGACCGGTTGCGTCGGTTTCCACGCTGATCTCGCGCTGCCCCACCGCGATGCGGCCTTTGGTAGGGACCTCAAGGAGATTCATGCATCGCAAAAACGTACTTTTTCCCGACCCAGAACTACCAATTAACGAGATCACGTCGCCCCGCTCAGCCTGAAGCGAGACCCCTTTGAGCACTTCGTGAACGCCGTAACTTTTGTATATGCCATCGGCTACGAGAGCCGGTGTTTTATGGCCCACCATGCCGATCGTGGTCCCGCCCGCCTCTGGGGTCATTGACAAGGCGTAACTCGCAGATTGGTACGCCGATCGAAGTGCATTAACCACCTTCATCTCATCTCCTCATGACTGAACATCTCAGGTTTGACATTTACGTCAACCTGAGAAGGATTATCGTTATAGATATTAATTAAACGTTGTACTGCCTTGCGCTGTCGGACCTGCAATGAACGCGGTGGAAGCGCCAAGCACCCTCGACGGACGAAAAAAGGCGGCCGCCGGTCGTTCGCTCGATTTACGCCCGTCTCAGCGCCGAGCGATTGCGGATAAGCTCAGAATACGTATGCCCAAATTGGGTGTCAAAGTCGAGTTGAGACACGATGGTATTCCTCCGGGTTATACCTGCCTTCCGTTACATCGGGCACGTTTGCGGGTCGCACGAGCGCATGTTGAGGTTGCGTCCCAAGACTTCGGTCGCGTGCCCGTTCTGGATTTGGTACGATTTGCACCACGTACGCAATGCGAGCATTCTGATGTCAAGGAGACCGCCGCACGCCTCGGAAAATGGCCATCTCCAGGAGCCAACCCATCACAGAACCTCCCGTGATTGAGCCCCTTTTACTCTTCGATCCAATTTAACGCTCGTTTGAGGTCGAAATTGTTCCAAGGTTTTCGTTTGCCTTCGGCCGATCGGCAGAGCGCCCGCAATTTGACTACCAATGTCATCAGCGACCAATGATCTCTTGAAGGGCGAGGTAGGCGCTGGCTTGCCTCGGGCTGCCAGCGATGCGGCAATAATGCGACGATGGGCTTGGCCCTCGTGGGCAGGCGGGTGAGGATGTCCTTGAGATTGCGTGCGGGTCTTGCCTATTGAGTTGCGCGAAGCGTAGTAAGCCACCGGCCGATACGCGCGTCTTCGCCGGCGGCAAAGCGCACGAAGCTCACACGGCTGTAGCCGAGGCGGCATACCACTTGTCCCCGATATGTCCCTCTAACGTAAATACACCCGGTGCGTAGTCGAGCTTCTCCTGGATGTCCTCGCCGATTCGCACGCATTTCATCACCGAAACGGTGATGAGGCTAACCTCAATCCTTGAAGTTATCCCCCCAAAAATCGTATTATTAGAGCTTCTTAGGCATTCGGACGCGCAATACTCTTTTCGAACGAAGTACTCATACAGGCCTTTAACGGCTCCAAGTCAGCTTTTGAGCGCAGTTCTTCAACCGCGGCGAGCAGTTGCTTTTGCTGCGCACCAGTGGCGTGAAACCGCGTCGCCGCAACGTATTTTGCCTTGAGTTCTTCCCAAGAGAGGGAGTCACCGGCTTCGCCGCGTGGCTCGGTAACCTCCGATACATACCGACGTCCCCCACACACGATTGTGACTCGCGCGAGTGTTCTGGCAGGGAATTGTTTATCAATTTCGGCGTCGACCGTTAGCGAGACCTTGTTGGCGAGTGCGCTCACTCCCTCGTAAGTTAAGCAGTCTATCGTGAGGGGCAAAAGCGACTCTCGTCCCGCGAGGGCGGCGAGGGCCACGCAATAAGGGATGCTGTACTGAACGTCAACAAGGGTAGCTGGGCAGGTCTGGTTCGCGATGCGCAGCGCCCCGCCGTACGTCTCGATGTCGATCGCCTCAATCGCCTTCGCATCGAGTTGATATTGCTCGATCAGCTTCAGGGTGGCTTCCAAGGGCGGGTGAACGTGCCGACAGCAGCAATAGAGCTTGTAGTAGGCATTGCAGATATGCAGAGACTCCCCGAGGGGCGATACGTCGGCAAACCTATAGAGCAGACCGCTGTCAAGTATGTTCCGGGGACCGGTGAACCCGCCTTCTGCGAGATCGAGCGCGAGCATCCCGGTCACTACGGACCATGGTATGCCCTCCTTAATGTCGCTGCTCTCCGGTGTTGGGAAGGAGAGCGGTGGCGCGCTCATGAACAACGAATTGGGCGCGCTTTCGCCTGCGATAGCCAACGCATGCTCGACTACACTACACGAGGCACACCTCAATGCCGCGGCTGTTGCGACAACTGCGTAGGATGACCACGTACCTGTCGTACCGTATGTTGTACGGGCCGCAGCGATCGATACGCCGACTTCATAACCGATGACGATTGACGCAATCAAATCTTCCAGCCCGGCTCCCATTTCAGCCGCAACCGCAAAGGCCACCGGAATGACCGCCGCGCCTGGGTGCCCGCGCGCGCGTCGATGCCCGTCGTCGAGATCCAGCATCGACGCAGCCGCGCTATTCGCCCACGCAGCACCGACGACCGAACTGCCCGTTCCCGTGAACCACATCGGTATATCGCCCGATCCCAGATATTTACATGCTGTCGCGCGAATCGCGACAGCACCTGGTTCGCTAGCCCCTGCCCCCACCGCGCATAAGAGGTCGAGGATGCGTTTTAGCGCAGATTCCCTGGCAACCCCGGACACCCGCCTACCGCGAGCTTCGACGACATAAGATGCAATACGATGAATCGTGCTTTGCTGCAGAGAAAGCTCGTCATCAGGCGGAGGATTGTTCATGACGTTCCAGAATTATGTGACCCGACCAAATGTGCGTAACGCACAAATCTATGTTCAAAATGATTGCACCGGCGTGCGACCGCCCAGGGATCCGATGGAAGCCCTTGGTCGTCGCCACGGATACGACGGACGGGTCGTAACGTCTCCAAGGGGACTCGAAGCTTTGTCAATGAGCATGCGAGTACTTGCCCTGAAAAATCGGAATGCCCCTTTTCGCAAGTAACCCGAACCCGACCACCTTTGGCAACATCTACGCCGATCTGCGACGCCCGACCGTCCTTAATAACAATTGTGCGCTGATGCTACTGCCAACCCACCCGATGCTCACTCGAGTGACGAGACATGTTAGGCGCGTCTCGTCGAAAAATCAAAGTCTGATTTTCAAACGTCAACATTCCAGAAGGTTATAGCGCTGCATTGTTTTATCCCGAGCATTTAACGAAATGCAGGGTCTATTGGCGAGTACATCGTCTCTGCATAAACACCAGAAAGAGGCGGGGATATGTCGTTGCACTACGGACGGGATGCCGTTTTTGGCCGGGACCGAAGCCCCTTTCATGCGCAGCGTACCGAATGATGCACTGATCTCGACGTCCAGCGCGGGAGATCACGAAGCTGCAGACGTTGCTGAAACGATGAAGACAAATGGCTTGGAGCAAAGGTGCGAGGCGAACTGGGCCTGAGTTGCTCGCTTTCCTAAAGGCAACTCCGCACCCATAACCTTCCAGAATACATCCACGATCAAACCGGACTTTGACACGAGATATTTGCCTCTCTATTCTGAGCCCCATTAGCTTTGCTTCTCACTGGATAAGACGGAACGTGCCTTTTCTGCCGCAGTTTGATGCAGCCAATAAAAGTTTTTACAAGGACAAACGCTTGTCTTGCAACCGCTAGTGTTTTCGCACGTAAGAGCATCGCATTGAGCACCAAAACCCACCACACTCAATGTAGTTTTGCAGATCGATGCTATCTCATATGCGAAAAACGTGTAGGTGACGTTTCGTTTGCCCTCTCCAAAAAGCGATGGGTTTTGGCTTGGCTGAGAAACTTAATACATAACCGCCTAGGTCGTGCACGGCCAGTAAACTATTTCAAGGTATAAGGCACATGCAAGTGACAATCGTGGGAGCCGGCGCAATCGCTTTGGGTTATGCGGCGTATCTCATACAGAATGGACATAAACCGAAAGTTTGGTCTCCATCTGGAGCCCGGACTGCAGACTTCGTTGCTGGACTTCCCCTTCACGTGAAGGGAGCGGTCGAGGGAGAGTTCTACTTGGAAGTCTGCGGGAAAGCGGAAGATGTCGGCGACGCCGATGTCATTATTTTGGCATTGCCGGCCTACGGATACCGATTCGTCCTCGACAGCATCATCCCTCATATCCGCGCACACCATAGCGTAATTATCAGCGCTCATCTTTCATTTGCCGCTCTCTACATTTCCCAGCGCCTTGCGGCGCGGAGGCTCGTCATCCCCATAGCAGCTTGGAGCACCACGGTGCTAACGTGCAAGACTCAGTCTGCGAGAGCTATCACGGTAGGCACGATCCGCGCCAAGGTCGACATGGCCGCATTTCCAACCCGCCACATCCACCGGATTCATACCACTTGCGTTTCACTCTTCGGAGACCGGTTCGCACTGAAGGACGACATGCTGACGCTGACGCTCAGCAACATTAATCCGCAAGATCACATGGGTATTGCGCTAGCCAACTTGACCCGTATTGAGAAGGGCGAAAGCTGGAGGCAAAACTCCAATCTGACACCAACAGTCGGGAGGCTCCTTGAGGCTCTAGACCAAGAGAGACTTACCATTGCAGCAGCATTCGGAAAGTCAGTGAGAACGACCTTTGATCATTGCAGGCTGTCTTTTGGCGTGGTTGGTGACTCACTTTCGGCAATATCGGAGCAACTGGTCCGGCAAGGGAGTGATCCGCTCGGCCCGAGAGACATCGCGACACGCTACGTGCTCGAAGACGTGCCATTCGGGTTGGTACCGACGCTTCGACTCGCCGAGCTGGCTGGGGTGAGAGCACCCTTGCACGAGGGCGGCGTGGTAATTCTCGGCGCTTGTTACGGTCGGGACTTTGTGGCGGACAACGACATTCTTCCCGAGATTGGACCGCTTCAAATCGACACCCTCAAGAGGCTTGTGGTCGACGGCTATGCCGTTCCAACCTAGATGCCATTACATCCGGCGCGGCGCTCGATGGGCGTCCGAGTCCGACGCCACCGACGCAATAAAAGCAGAAGTACTATGCCGCAAATCCAGACTTGGAGTTTATGAGAAACCAAAATGAAGATGAAAACGCTACTAGTCGCCTTGTGCGCAATGTGCATTCCATTTGCGGCATTCGCGTACGATGGAAAGGAACTTAAGTTCGGAGTCGACAGCGCTTACCCGCCATTTGAGTCGAAAACCCCAAGTGGCGAGCTCGTTGGATTTGACATTGATCTGGGTAATGCAATTTGCGCGAAGGCAATCGGTTTCAGCCACAAGATATACGCCAACTTCGAAGCGCTGGTTGTAAGGGGCGGCTCGGCTCTGGTGGCAATGCCCGAATCGCTCAACGAAAAGCATATCGGAGTCTTGCAGGGAAGCACACAGGAAGCCTATGCACGGAAGCATTGGACGAATGGAGTTGACATTGTGCCCTACCCTTCGCAAGACCAGGTGTGGAATGACCTCGCGGGTGGGCGGCTCGATGCGGCACTGGTTTCGGGGCCGACGGCTGAGTCGGGATTCCTGAATACTGCGCGGGGTCGTGATTTCGGTTTCGCGCGAGGTCCGGCCGTGCACGACGCCGCCATCTTCAGTCCCGGCGTTAGCATCGGTGTGAGAAAGGGTGACAGAGCCCTGCTCGAAGCAATCAACGGTGCGATCGACAGTCTCCGCAAGGACGGGACGTATGACCGAATTGCAAAGAAGTACTTCACGTTCGACGTTTACGGCGGTTAATCGACGTCAACTGCCCAGCAAAACAGACCGCGTGCCCGACCCAGGGTTGCGCATAAAAAAGCATCGAGACACAGAATATAAGGTTTGGAGACCTCAATGAAAATCAAACTTCTTGCAGCTTTCGTGATATCAGCCGCCGCAGCTCCCGCAATGGCCCAAAGTACGGTGACGCTCTACGGTCTGATCGATGAAGGAATCAACTATACGAATAACGTCGGTGGCGACAAGCTGTTCGAGCTCCAGAGCGGTACGGTCCAAGGGAGTCGTTGGGGCTTGAGGGGAGCGGAGGATCTCGGCGGCGGTCTTAAGGCAGTTTTCCAGTTGGAGAGCGGCTTTAATGTCAATAATGGCAAGCTCGGTCAGGGTGGCCTGATGTTTGGGCGACAGGCGTGGGTCGGCGTCGCATCCAACCAATACGGGACGGTTACTCTCGGTCGACAGTACGACTCCGTCGTCAACTATCTGGCTCAAACGACGGCGAATGGCACATGGGGCGGGGGCATGTTCTCCCATCCGTACGACAACGACAACACGGACAACACCTTCCGTGTCAACAATACTGTCAAGTACACAAGTTCCGAGATTGCTGGCTTTAAATTTGGCGGCACGTACAGCTTTAGCAACGACACTAACTTCGCCAACAATCGCGCGTACAGCATGGGCGTCCAATACGTCATAGGCGGCTTGCTGCTGGAAGCCGCCTATCTGCAGGCGAACAACCAGTCGTCCACCGCCGGTGGTGCAATCGGGAACAATCCCGCTGCGGATGAAAATTTTCTGGGGAACAAGTTGCGCATCTTCGGCGCGGGGGCAACCTACACGTTTGGTTCGGCCAACGTGGGCATTTCGTATTCGAATACCTTCGTCGCCAATCCGGTGTCTTCGGGATACGTCGGCAAGATTACGCCAGCCTCGGGCACGCTTTCCAACCTGCGTTACCAGAATTTCGAAATCAACGGCAAGTACCAGTTCACGCCAGCCTTCTTCGTCGGGGCGATGTATACGTACACCCTGAGCGGTTTCAACGCCACCACTGGAAAGCTAAAGCCGAATTACGAAACTGCGGGGCTGATGGCTGATTACTCACTGTCAAAGCGCACGGACGTCTATGTACAGAGTGCGTATCAGCACGTCGGTGGTGACCGTACTGGCAGCGTTCTCGACTTTGCCTTTGTGCCGGTGGCCGATGACGTATCGTCGAATCGCAATCAGGTGGTTGCACGCGTCGGCCTGCGTCATAAATTCTAAACCGGGCCAGATATCGCTCGATTGACGTTCGTCCACGTTCCGAGCGAACCTGTTGGGCGGCGCCTTGCGCCAGCCCAGTTGCTACAGAAGCGGAGAGCGTCCTCACCAGCGCACCCACATGCCGGGCCTCCGCGGTGATCTCCTGCGAGTGATGTTTGCGCTTGCACATGTAGGCGCGCGTTCGTCGCATCAGCGCGTGCCTGCGTCGGCCCTTTCTTCGGCGCCCAACTGCCATAGGGTGATGGAACTGCTCAACCATATCCCGCCCCGCCTGACGATGCTGAAGCAAACTACTACCGGCAATTCAACAATACTGTTGCAGCCGGTATCGACTTAAACCAAGCGGCCTCCAGAATTCCGAAAGCGATTCAAGTTACCCGATGGATCCGGTCACTTCTTAGTAGCCGAAGCTAACGGCAATTGGAAAGTCGCGCTATCTACGAATCGCAAAAGCTCCGCCTTCGACATGTGGTCTACACCGAGGCGCTTCAGATTACGGCCAGTTTGAAAATAGTTAACGCCGTTGATGGAGGAAGCGATTTCGATCACGGCTTTGATTGCCCGAGACTCTATGCCCACTCTGGCGCCGAGTTCGTACCAAGGGACCAAGATATATGGAATATCCTCACATATATATCTATGTTGCATACGATCAGGCGTTTTGACCTTCGTGGAGTTATGAGTTTTGGATTGGAAAGCGAAATCGGAGAAGTTGGAACAATCTCCGCCGTAAAAGCCGATCATTTCCTCGAGGACTGTCGGCAGTCGAAAACCGAAAGCCTCTCCGATTCTCAATCGCTCATTGTCCAACGCCTCTACGACCCTTCCGACAGAGGGTGAGATCCCGTCACGATAGAAGAAAAAATCTCCTTTTGTGCTTTCTATCCATCCCGTATTTAAAATACCTCCGACAGGATGAATGACACCATTATTCGACTGCATTCCAATTGCGAAAATGTTATCCCACCACAAGAGCCTTTCCGGAAAGATCGCGGTGATTTGCGATAACTGTTTCTCATCCATGGCGTTCGAAAAGGCAGCAATCGGCAAACAATTCTTAATTCCAGTGATCCGGACTTCGCCGTCCCTGACCGACGACGCATAGGGCGAGGAATTTGTCTCTAGAACTGCCTGCGGGTTTAGCTCTCTTGAACCCATTGGGGAAAAAAAATTGGCATTATTGACTATGATGACATGTCGACTCAAATCGAAATTTTTTAGATCACCAATGAGATTGTCATGCGCGTATGCTGGAACAGCAATCACGAGAAAACGCGAGAAGTTTACGGCCTCATCCATATCAGTAGTTACAGTCGGATAAAACTCACCCGTGATAGCCATGCTAGCCAACAAGCGACCGTTCGCTCGGATCGCATCAATATTACGACGATGATCTGGATTCCCGTAAAGGAGAACCTCGAATCCACGACTCGCCAAATCGGCCGCGAAAGCGCATCCACAATTTCCGGCGCCGATGATTGAAACTGGAAACCTTAATGACATGTCATCTCCGCATAAACAAACAGAAGTTTTCTGTGACGCCACCCAATATTGCGACGTCATGCAAGGCTGAACGTCGATCAGTAGTTGTGCGTTAGCGCGACGACGGCACGCAACGAACGTGCCACCGCGGAACGAGGCCACCTCTTTAAACGGCTCATGTACCGGTTAATGTGGTGAGGAGAACAAGATGCGATTCCTCGTCCAGTGCAGATCATGTCGCGAACGTTACAAATCCAGCATCTTGAGTTAGATCTGTCCGAATCTCGACGTATTTGTAAGGCAATGCGTATTAACCACCGCTGAACAATCATCTGTGCGGAAAGGTTATAAGGCCAAAACGATGTTTTGGCACTCGGATCGCGTAGGTATGTTGGTGCGAGCTTCTTACAACACGGGTTCCGCTGACGGATACATCTCAATGATCTTCAATTTGGCGCCCTAGTGCCGTAGGCCCGCGAACACCTCCAATAGAGCCTCCCAATCTGTACGTAGGGGCGTTCATTCCATTTGTCGTCGCGTAGTAGCCGACGCTGCGCGACTGGGTCATCCGTCGTGAAGTGTGACAGACCCAATCGCGCGCCAGGACGGGACACGAAGGCACCGCTTGCGACAAACCGCGCGCCGTTTGTCGGGAATCCGACGTCGGCAATGTCAGCCGAGGCAATTTCGCGAAATGCGCCAAAAGTTCGTTCACCGGGGATTTCGAGCTTTCAGGCCGACATGGTGCGAAAGCTGCATGCAGACAGCTATCCGACCTGGGATATTTCGACAAACCGCGACGTCCCGTAACGCGGCTCAATTCCGTCCACGCTGAAATGGCCCCGACAGTTAGCCGGTATGCGCCGTGTGGGCTTCGTTACCACACGCGATCGAGCAGGCACTCCTTTTTCGCGGGACCTTCGCAACATGAAAAAACTTTTCGTGATGACGCGCACAACGAAATTCTGCCTTCTGCGGTATGTCGGTTTGAATTGTGTTACGTTAGGGAATGCTCATATAAGTCACGATTCTTTTGAGACATCGGAGCAGTCTGGCTACAAGTTGCCGACCGAAAATCGGCTTTTTCGCACACGATTTAGAAAGCTGCGCGGGATTGCGTTCATGTTCTACGCGATTCTGCTCTTCGCAATAAGCAATGCGGTTGCGAGGATCATTCCGGCAAGATATCCGGCGAACGAGATGATGTTCTTTCGGATGCTATCCGGATTAATTCCCGCCGCGTTCCTGTTCGGGACTCGTCACATTCAATGGAAGGAACTGACGATTTATCGCTTAGGCGGTCATTTCATCAGAGCCGCCACAGGGCTTGCCGCAGTAGGATTTTTCATTGCCGGCGTGCCATATCTGCCTTTATCAACTGCTGTAACGCTGAAGGAGACAGAAGCAATCTTTGTCTGCTTTTTCGGCATCGTGTTCTTGGGCGAGCGTTTTCGTCTACCTACGGCGATAGCGTCGATGTCCGGATTCGTGGGAGTCGCGGTGGCTTCCTCACCATTTAGCGCCAATGGTGCGTCGCTGCGCGCAATGATTCTAATTCTGCTGAGTGCTATGTTTAGCGCCGGTTCAGTCATCCAGGTCAAGAGACTCTCGCGAACTGACGAGCCAGCGACAATCGTCTTCTATTACACAATCATAGCGACGATTGTTAGCGGAGTGTCACTTCCCGTCGCTTGGGTAGCGCCAGATCTAAGGGATCTCGGGTACATGGTTCTTTTTGGGCTGACTGCAGGTGTAGCGCAACTTATGCTAACGATCGCAGTCGCGACTGTCGCCACCCCAATCGTCGCCTCATTTGGTTACCTCAGCATTGTATGGGCAATCATTTTCGACTATTTTATTTGGGGGGAGGTCATTTCTCTACAGGTAGCACTCGGGACGGTCATAATTATTGCAAGTGTGCTCTACCTGTCGTGTCGCGCCTAAATGATCTTTCGTGACAGAGCAATCTGCGCAGGACCACGACCAGATACTGATATGACTTTCGCAGTCGAGTACCGCAAAGGTGACGACGCGAGCGACAGGACGCGCCGCTCAAGCTCGTCTTCTTCCAGATGTTCGACCGACGCCCAGCCCAGTCCTGCCGCTGTGGCAAGCTGAAGATACTGCGTGATCGTCCCCAGACCGACGCTGAGGGCGCCCTGCACGCTGGCGGTGCGTGAGATCGCATGCCCACTTCAGGCGGAGTACTTCCTTGATTTTGCGCATGGTTGTGCGATGAGCCGGCATCGTCGGTCGCTCCAAAAACGGAGCTACCTTAACGCCAGCGGATTGGTCTATACGCTCGAGCGCAACGAGCAGACTTAGATCGAAACCCTTAAAACCCATTTCTCAACATATCCACGCTATAGATGCAAGGCATCAACGCAATCGATTTTACAAATCAATTTTTGTGTTGCACAGTGAAGCCTCTCGTTGCGGAAATCGGAATCGAAGTTGATTGATCGAATACTTCAAATTTATAAGTAGTACGACAATGTTTAGACGTGTCTCCATGTTGACCATACTTTTAGATGTATCTCTCGACGCGCCACCTAAGCTTACCGGAACCGTGCCCGTCGCAGCCTTTCGGTTGGGACTATCGACCGTGGAGCGACCTACTGGCTCGATAATTGAACGAAACGGTCCAGAGCTGTGAAGGTCCTCAATTGCGTATCCGCGGCGCGCGACGAGTGCCACAATCGCGCCGGATGTCGCGACGTCTACTTAACCTTTGACGACAGTACCAATTCCTTTTTCATACCGAATTTGCTCGATTTACTCGGGCCGTACATGCGTGCCCCGTATGGCATGTGGACCGAAGCAGTGCTCACTACGTCAACGAGCGCTGGTCTGGCGCCCCTCCACTGGTCGGCAGGCCCGCGAGACTGGTCTCGTCCCGGCGTGGACGCGATTGTCAGCGCAGTGCTGGCCTCTGTCCGGCCGGGTGCAATTGTGCTCTTGCACGACGGATGCCCTCTCGATGAGTTGGGACGATGCACTCACGCTGGTCGGCGCGAGCAGACCCTCACGGCGCTTTCCCTCATGATTCCAGCATTGCATGACCGGGGGTTTGCAATCCGATCGCTTCCTCAACCTCACCGGACGAACCAGGTACCCTATGAACATGCTTGCCGCAACTAGCACTGTCGCTGTCTCGTTTTATGCGCTGCTCTCGACTGTCTATAAAAGCACGCAGGCGCTTTATGCTCAGCCGACAAACGTGTCATCGCTGTCGGACGGCCTGATCGACTCCGACACTCTGCCGGGCGTGGATGTCATCGTTCCCTGCTTCAATGAGGACCCACGCACGCTCTCGGCATGCCTGGAGTCCATCGCAAACCAGGACTACGCCGGAAAACTGCGCGTCTATGTGGTTGATGATGGTTCTGCGAATCTGGACGCCGTGAGGCCGGTATACGATGCGCACACGCGCGACCCCAGATTCAACTTCATTACGCTCCCCCAAAATATGGGAAAGCGCAAGGCACAGATCGCCGCGATACGCTCTTCATCCGGGGAACTGGTACTCAACGTCGACTCGGACACGACGCTGGCGCCCGATGTCGTCAAGAAGCTCGTATTGACAATGCGAGACGCGACGATAGGCGCCGCCATGGGGCAGTTGACGGCCAGCAACCGCAGCGACACCTGGTTGACCCCTCTGATCGATATGGAGTACTGGTTGGCTTGCAATGAAGAACGCGCCGCACAGGCTCGCTTCGGCGCTGTTATGTGTTGCTGCGGTCCATGTGCTATGTACCGCCGGTCCGCGCTCCTTTTGCTGCTAGATCAGTACGAGACGCAACTTTTTCGCGGGAAGCCGAGCGACTTCGGCGAGGACCGTCATCTGACGATTCTCATGCTGACGGCAGGTTATCGGACCGTGTACGTTCACGACGCCATTGCGGCGACAGTCGTTCCAGACAGACTGGGGGCGTATCTGCGCCAACAACTGCGCTGGGCGCGCAGTACGTATCGGGACACGTTGCTTTCGCTGCGCCTGCTGCCCCGTCTCGATCGTTACCTCACGCTGGACGTGATCGGGCACAATCTGGGCTCGCTATTTCTCGGCTTATCGCTACTAGCGGGTCTCGCGCAGCTCGCATTGACAGCGACAGTGCCGTGGTGGACTGCCCTGATAATCGCATCATCGACCATGATCCGCTGTAGCGTGGCATCGGTTCGCGCTCGCCAGGTTCGATTTCTTGGCTTTTCTCTTCACACACCCATTAACCTCTTTCTCTTGCTCCCCCTGAAAGTCTATGCGCTGTGTACATTGAGCAATAGCGATTGGCTGTCCCGTGGCTCTGCAGGGAACGTATCGAACGTTCGTGAAAAACAGGTCGATACTCCGAATCCGGTTACAAAGCCGAACGCCACTTCAGCGTCAAGATCTGCGACTCCACACCGTCGGCAGGATCACGCGTGCGAGTCTTCAACATTAGCGACGTCTCACGAAGCATTCGATGGCGATTAGTTAATCGTACATATAGATCTCGAGTATTGCGCCAACCCAGAACCGCCCACCATCGGCACTGGTCCGCTTGAGTGCGATCGTCTCACGCAAAGGCTCGATTGTCGTCTTCCCAACGCCAGTGCATTCACCGAAATCCTGGTACTTCATTGTCAGTAACTCTCGCGCTTGGCAGGCAAGGATCTTCTATCGACCAGGGCGTTTTCAATCGGGCCGCGGCAGCAGAACGGCTTCTTTTTCTTTAAGACGAGTGCGTAATTTCCTTCTTATCTCCATGTCCAAAGCAGCAATCAGCTTCACCGGCGTAAGGAAGTCATATGGCGACAAGATCGTAGTCGACGGATTGTCGTTCAGCGTCGCGCCTGGAGAGTGCTTCGGTCTGCTAGGGCCAAATGGCGCGGGCAAGAGCACGACGGTGCGTATGGTTCTCGGCATGGCGCCGCCCGACGCAGGCAAGATCATCGTGCTCGGGGAGCCAGTGCCGGCGCGCGCTCGCTCGGCACGTATGAGCATTGGCGTGGTGCCGCAATTCGACAACCTTGAGCCCGGGTTCACCGTGCGCGAGAACCTTCTGGTGTTTGGGCGCTACTTCGGCATGAGCACACGTGAAATTGAAGCGGTCGTGCCGTCGCTGCTCGAATTCGCTTGCCTCGAAAGCAAGGTCGATGCGCGCGTCACCGAACTATCCGGTGGCATGAAGCGGCGGCTGATGCTGGCACGCGCGCTGATCAACGATCCACAGTTGTTGGTCATGGACGAGCCTACAACGGGTCTCGACCCGCATGCGCGCCACCTGATCTGGGAAAGCCTGCGGTCATTGTTGGCGCGCGGCAAGACGATCCTCTTGACCACCCATTTCATGGAAGAGGCCGAGCGGCTGTGCGACCGACTGTGTGTGCTGGAGGAGGGGCGAAAGATCGCCGAAGGCGGGCCTCGCGTGCTGATCGAAGAACAGATCGGGAGCCACGTGGTCGAGATCCACGGCGGCAATCCGCATGAGCTGCGCACGTTGCTCGCGCCGCACGCGCAGCGTATCGAGGTCAGTGGTGGGACCCTCTTCTGCTATGTGTCCGATCCGGAACGGGTGTCTGTACAGTTGCGCGGGCGCGCGGCGCTGCGCCTTTTACAGCGTCCAGCAAATCTCGAGGATGTCTTTTTGCAGTTAACCGGGCGCGGGATGAAGGAGTGAACGATGAGAGAGTTTTATGCAGCGGCCCTGCCCGCGAACGTGTGGAACTGGGTTGCAGTGTGGCGCCACAACTATCTGGCATGGAAAAAAGTCGCGTTTGCCTCGATTCTCGGTAACCTTGCCGATCCTATGATTTATCTGTTCGGCCTCGGCTTTGGTTTCGGGATAATGGTAGGTCGCGTCGATGGCGCATCTTATATCGCGTTTCTCGCGGCGGGTATGGTCGCCACGAGCGCGATGACCTCCGCGACCTTCGAAACGATTTACGCAGCTTTCTCTCGCATGCATGTTCAGCGCATGTGGGAAGCGATCCTGTGTACACGGCTCACGCTCGGCGATATCGTTCTCGGTGAACTGGCATGGGCCGCCACCAGGGCCTTTTTTGCCGGCATCGCCGTCATGGTGGTAGCCACCGTACTGGGTTATGCAGCGTGGTCATCCATTCTCTATGCATTGCCTGCCATCGCCCTGACTGGCCTCGCCTTCGCGAGTCTGGCGATGATCCTCACGGCGCTTGCACCCAGTCACGATTACTTCGTGTTCTATCAAACGCTCGTTCTCACGCCCATGGTGCTCCTGAGCGGCGTGATCTTCCCGATCAGTAAGCTACCTGCCGTTTTTTGCGACGTAGCGCGCTTCTTGCCGCTCGCACATTCCGTCGACCTTATCCGTCCCGCGATGCTCGGACGCCCGGTGGGCAGTGTTGCCCTGCATATTGGCGCTCTCTGCATTTGCACGGTGTTGCCGTTCTTCCTGTCGGTGGCACTGTTACGTCGACGCCTCATGTCTTAATGCCAGCTATGGCCGGCGCATTACGCACGGTTTGCGTCTGCGCATCGCGCGCGTCGCCGTCGGGGTTCTCGACGTTGAGGAAAAGGCCGTAGCGTTGTGCGGAATCGGGCATTGCAGGCCCTCTCGTGGAAAGACCACGTCAAAGGCAAGTTTTGCGCCCACATCTCGCGGTACGTAAAGTCATGACGACGTCAGCCATGCCTCAGGCAGAAGCGCGACGCTGCGACCACGCCGCGCGGCTGGGCAGGCCGAGCCCGCAACACGCCCGCGATGAAGCTCGTCACGCTCGACGAACGCAAAGCGGACCACGGCGTGCGGTGACGCGCGCACAATCGCCGCAGCGCGACCAGCGAATCCGGGTCGATCAGATCCAATGGGCACAGCACCCGGTAGGCGCCCGACAGCAAAGCCTCGAAGCCTTCGGCACGGCTATCGTCGTCGATGGTTCCGGTGTGATGAACGAACTCGCCTCCGGCCGCCTCCACCAGCGCACGCAGCACGGCGTTGATGCTTGGCCGCCCGCCCACATAAACCCATCGACGCCCGCTCAATGCGCGCGTCAATGCGCGGTCGTCGAGCAGCGCCTGCTCAACCGCGAACAACTCGTGCTGCAGGCTCGCGACATGTGCCCGCGCGCGCTCCAGCGACAGGCTCGCACTGCTGTCGGGAAGGCATGTGCCGCGGTTCTGATTCATGACGGGCTGCGCTTCGGATCGCACCGTTACGGCAACGGCAGGCGGCATGGGTCTCATGGAGAGCGCCTCGTGACATGGCCCGCAAGCCGTTCGCCCGCTGCCGGAGTGAAAAACCAGCTACGCACCGTGTCGTACGTGTAGCGCGTCCGGCCGGCATGACGCGCGTGCGGCGCCAGCCGATGCTCGGACAGCGGCTTCGCCCAGCCCCAGAAGTCGGCCACCCGCGACGCGACACAATCGAAGCGGTGGCCGACGCGTGCTGCCTACTCCGCTCCAAAGCAAAGCGCATGGTCCGAACAGACGCCACAACTCGGCGCCTTGCAGATGAACAGGCCCTCGCGCTCGCACAGTTGCTTGTAGAAGAACTTCTTCCACTTCATGTCATGCGTATTCTTCGCGGCCAGCCGCGGAAACCAGTGGCTGATCAATGCGGACAACTCGCGCCGCGACGGCAGAAGCAGGTCTTGCCAAAGGTGGTTTTGCCCGAGGCTCGCGCAGGCCAATGCATGGGCCACGCAGTTCGCCTCGTCTGCCGGGCCGGCGCGGGGATCGGCATGGTGATTGAGCAACGCCACCAGGTCTTCCAGTTCGTCGCCACGCGGCATCGTGGCGGGCGACAAGACGCACGTAAGACCGAGCGCCGAGCCGGCACCCGGGAACCAGCGCGCGAGCATCCGGCGCGTCTGGTCGGCGTCCAGTCCGGGCATCGGCAGCACATCGACGCCGTGGTGCTCGAACCCGCTCGACAGCACGCCGGCCAGTGCCAGCACGGTGGGATCGCCCGCATCCACCGCACACGCCATCAGGGTTGCATAGGCGTCCATCGCGGCATCGCTCAGAGAACGGCCGCCGCGTGCGTGTAGCACTTTTTCGGGCAGATCTTCGCGCACGCGGTGCAGCCGACGCACAGTTCCCGATGCACGATAATCATCACCTTCTTCTCGTACTCGTCGTCGTCTTCGTCTTCGTCTTCGTCTTCGTCGTCGCCGTCCAGTGCGACGTGCGCGCCGTCCTCGTTAAGCCCGACGAGTTGCAGCACGCCACGCGGACAGACACGGAAGCAACGTCCGCAACCAATGCATTTTTCTTCGTCGAGCCTGTTGACGAAGGTCGGCGTCCAGGTGGCGCCGCTCGGCAGCGTAACGCTGAAGGTATCGCTCATGATGTGGCTCCATGGCTTCGCTGGTTCAGGCCTCTGCCGCAGCGGCAGCCTTGCGGGCTGCCATCAGCGCGGCGTGGGCGTCATGGCAGCGCTGGGCGACAGCGAGAATGTTCTCCCAGTTGGTCGGGAGTTCCTCTGAGAGGTCGTGCAGGTCCAACTTCGCCCGGGTCGCTTGCGCGTTGAGTTTCTTCAGGTGCGCCTTGAGTTCATCGGCATCGGTGCTCATCGTCTCGGTCCCCTCACGATTCCTTCAGGCGCCGTACTGTGCGACGGCGGGGTACATCCGGATCACCTCGACCGCTTCGTCGAAAAGCTTTGCGCCCGCCTGGGCGAGCGTCTCCAGCGAAGCGAAGCCGAACCGGTGTACGTCGCGCAACTGCTTGTTGACGACAACGAGCCGCCCCGCGATCAACACCATGCGGCCGAAGCCCTCGTGGCTCATCTTCATCATCGGCGAAACCATTTGGCCGGTCTCGCGCTCGATCGCCACCGCAATCGCGCTATAGAAAAGCTCGAGCCGCCACAGCGTTTCGGGGTCGGGGTCGCCCATGATCGGAATCGCGCGGCGTTCCTCCGGCGTGTGGATGTACGGCTTGAGCAGTTGCAGGTCGGTCTTTCCGTCCCACACGCCGTGGGTGTCCTGCGCGCGCAACTGCTTGACGAGCTGCTGCACAAACGGTGCGACCAGCAGCATTTCGTCGTTGGCCTTGGACGGAATTGCGGATGTTTCAGCCATGGGATACCTCATCGTCTTCAAAGTCGTATACACGTTCGCCATCCTTCGCCAGCGCCTTGCGCAGCCACGGCGGCGGCGTGCCCTTCAGCACCTGTTGCAACTTGCCGAGAGTCTCCTCGATGGACTCGGGCCGCGGCACCTTGATCGGATGAATCTTCAGCGCAACCACTCGAGCCGCGGCCGAGCCGCCGATTGCGGCGACGTACAGGATCGCGCAATCCTTGACGGCTTCGAGTTTGGGCGCGAGCTTGTCCTCGTCGCCGTCCTCTTCGAGCTTGTCACCAAAGTCGAACGCCTCGACGAACTGGTAGCCGTCCGGTGTGACGTCGTAGGTGACGATGCTCCTCGCCCAGCCAAAATGCGCATCGACGAACTGCCTGTCCTGGGTGGCGAACGCGATCTTCATGCTGTGTGCTCCTTTAGGCGGGTCAAGCACCGGCCGCGACGACAGGAATGTTCGCTTCGCGCGCCGGATCGGGCGCGGCCAGATCGATAGCGGCCTGCGGCAGCGGCCATTCGCCCGGATCGTGATGCGGAACCTGCTCGATCATCAGGTTGGCGATCTCAAAGATCAGGTTCATCGTGCCGCGGTAGCCGACGTAGCGTCGATGTGCGTTTCCAACCCGGTCGAAGACCGGAAAACCGATCCGGAAGAGCGGCTTTTGCAGGTGCTCGGCCATCTGCCTGCCGTGCGAATGGGTGATCAGCAGGTCGCAGTCCGCCGCGGCGCGCTCCATGTCTTCGAGATCGCCGATCACGACCTGATCAGCGGGCAGCAACGCGTGCGCGCGCGATCGCGTCGTGCTGATGCAGCAGCGCAACTGCGCGCCCATCTCGTGCAGCATGCTGCCGACCGCGAACAGCAGATCGGGCTCTGCGCCGATCGCGACCTTGATGCCTCCGGTGTAGAAATGGCCGTCCAGCATCGCATCGAGCAATTGGCTGCGCTGACGCCGGTATTTCGCGGGAACGGGTCGTTCGGAGCGCTGCGCGAGCAATTGCAGCAGACGATCGTTGGGTTCCAGTCCGGTGAGCCGCCCGAACACTTCGAACGGTGTGCCGGCGATAGCATGCAATGCCTCGGCGCCGTCGCGCGTCTGCTCGCCCACGCCGATCGTCAATGCCGATGCACCCGCGGCCCGGATCTCCGCGAGCGTGGTACCACCCAGTGTGGTGCCGCGCCAGTCCGGCGCGATATGGCCGTCGAGCGAGCCGGAAATGTCGGGCAGCACGATGACATCGAGGCCGAACGCTTCGATGATCTCGCGCAGTTCGTCGATGTCGCCAGGCGACAGATGGCTGCCGGGCAGCAGCGTCACCTGATTGGCCACCGTTGGCAACGCCTTGACCAGCGCGTTGACGATGCCGGTAATCGCATGCCGGTAGCCGTCTTCGAATGCGCCGACATAGTCGGGGGTCGACACATAGACGATCTCAGTGTCGTTGAGTTCGGGCTTGCGCTTGCGCACGGTAACGAGATAGCCGTCCACGTCGTCGCCCTCGGTCTCGGTGAGACCTGTTGAACAGATCGCGATGACCTTCGGCGCAGCGCGCTTGCGGATGTTGAGCAGCGCGGCCTCGATGTTCTCGTAGCCGCCGAGCACCGCGGTGACTTCGTCCATGGCTGTCGTCTGCAGCGGGATCGCCTCCCTGAAGTGGCGCACCAGCAGCACGAGGCCGAATGACGTGCAGCCCTGCGAGCCGTGCATCACGGGCATGCAGGCATCGAGCCCAAGGAACGCGAGGCTCGCGCCCAGCGGCTGGCTCATCTTGAGCGGATTGACCGCACAGGCTTTCATAGATTCGACGACATCGGCCATGGCATGTTCTCGAGTTCGGGGGCGTCAGGTCGGCATACTGGGTTCGAGGCTCATCGCCCCCACCCCACGGCGCTCGACAGCGGGCGCGCGGCTTGCGCCTGGACCACACCGAGCGCTCCCCCGTCGTCGCCCCACGGAGCGGGGATCCGCACCTGTTGCCACACCGGGTTGTAGATCGCGCGGTCGATCTCATGCACCAGCTCGACGATCCCCTCGTAGCCGCCATAAGGGTGGTGGCGTTCCTGATTGATGTCGAGCCACGGTATGCGGGCCTTCAATGCGACGAACTGTGAGCGGCCACCCGACAGCATGATGTCGGCCCGCGCGTCCCTGAGCATCGCGTACATCTCGCGCGGCGTCATGCCGTCGATCATGTGGGCGTCATCGCCCATGATCTCCCTGATCTTGTCCTTGTCTTCCTTAGTGCTCTTCTTGACGCTGGTGCCGACGATTTCGAGCCCTGCTTCCTGCAGCGCGGAAACCACCGACCAAGACTTCACGCCACCTGTGATGAGCAACACCCGCTTGCCGGTAAGGCGCGCTTTGTAGTGCGCGATGCGCTCCCACGCGCGCGCTTCCTCGACGGCGATCAGGCGCTCGGTCCGCTCGAGCAGATCGTCCGGCGCGCCCTGCTGCACGAGCAGGCGGGCGATATGGCGCAGCGTGTCGCTCATGTCGCCGATCCCATAGAACGAGCCCTCGAAGTAAGGGATGCCGTAGCGCCGCTGCATCTTTGTCGCGATGTTGATCATCGACTTCGAGCAGACCATCATGTTGACCTTGGCGCGATGCGAACTTGCGATCTCGTTGTAGCGCCCGTCGCCGGAGATGCACGAGAGGATACGGATGCCTAGCGCGTCGAGCAGCGGCTTGGTCTGCCAGAGTTCGCCCGACAGGTTGTATTCGCCAATGACGTTGATGTCGTACGGCGTCGTGTACTCGGGCTCGCGCGTGCCGATCACATAGTTGAGGATCGCCTCGCCGCCAAGCTTGTTGCCCAGATTCTTCGGCCCGGCGAAACCGGGGGAAATGACCGGAATTACCGGCTTGCCAAATTGTTCGGTGGCGCGCTTGCAGACTGCCTCGATGTCGTCGCCGATCAGCGCAGTGACGCAGGTCTGGTAGACGAACACTGCGGGCGGATCGTATTTCTCGATGATTTCGCGCACGCTTCTGAACAGGCGCTTCTCGCCGCCGTACACCACGTCGAGTTCGTTGATATCGGTGGTGAAGCCGGTGCGATAGAGTTGCGGACCGGATGAAGCGGCGTGCCGGTTGTCCCACGAGTTACCTTCACAGGCAATCGGCCCGTGCACGAGGTGTGCGACGTCCACCACCGGCTGCAGAGCGATCTTCGCGCCGTCGAACGCGCACCCGCCTGCGGCCGAACCCGGCGAAAGCTGCTTCGTGCAGCCCCTTTTGCGTTCCTTCTCGCTCTTGCCTTGATTCTTGTCGCAACCCGGCTCGTCGAAAACTTCGGCGATTTGGGCATTGAGCGAAGCAGACATGACGTGCTCCTGATGGATGGACGTTTCTCTAGTGGCAAGTCCCATACCACCGGGAAACGCCTTGAAAACGTGCCAATTGGCGCTGAGGCAGTCGCTCGCGCGCATCGCCATGGCGGGTTTGAACGGTTTGCGACAGACGGCTCGCGACACAGAAAACGACAACACACGTTCACTGCCTGCCTTGCCGTTCCGTATGGAGCAGGACCCGCGCGATCGCATTCGCGCGCGCCTCCAGCAACGCATCCGGCCTCGCCCACACCGGCCAGGCAAACCTGGCCGTTGATGACCTCGACGTTAAGGCCGTCCTGCGTCATCTTGACCAGCCGCGCCCGATGCATCTGCTGTGTCTGCCATGGCCGCGCTCTCCTCGTCAGCGAATGATGTCGTAGCTGTAGTCGGTCTTCGCCACGTCGATCGTGTTGGCGTCGAGCGCTTCGAAGAACTCGTCCAGCAGCGTGACCAGCACCCGCAACGCACCTTCATAGCCCCAGGTCGGGAAGCGATGGTAATGGTGGCGATCGAAGATCGGGAACACCATGCGTATCAGCGGCGTTTTGGTATCGCGCTCCAGATATTTGCCGTAGGTGTTGCCGATCAGGAAATCCACTGGCTCGGTAAACAGCAGTGAGCGCATGTGCCACAGATCGCGTTTCGGATACACCTTGCAGCCGGCGCCGTAGGGCGACGCGTCGAACAGCGCCTGCACCTTCGCAGCCCAGGTTTCGTTGCCGTTGGTCGCCAGCACGTGAGCCGGCTCGGCGCCGAGTTCCAGCAGGAACTGCGTGTAGCCCAGCATCTGGTCCGGGTCGCCGTAGAGTGCAAAGCGCTTGCCGTGCAGGTGAGCCTGGCTGTCGGCCATCGCATCGACGAGCTGGCCTCGCTCCTTCTCCAGTTGCGCCGGAATCGGCTTGCCGGTCACGCGCGAGATTTCCATCAGGAACTGATCGGTGCCCGCGACGCCAACCGGCGAGTTCAGCACCACCACTTCCTGGCCATGCTCGCCAATGAACTTGCTGGTCTTCTCGCAGCAGTATTCCTGGAACACGAAGGTCGCCTTCGCGTTCAACGCGCGCTCGACTTCCTCCTTGGTCGTGCCGCCTTCGTACATCCGGAACTCGCCGTCGGTCGGCGTATTCCACGTTTCGGATGGGTCGCAGATGATGTTCACCGTCACGCCGAACAGATCGAAGATGCGGCGAATTTCCTTCATGTTGCCGACCACGTAGCCGTCGAAGCCGCCGATGAAGTTGACGCTGTCGTCGGGCACGCGCTCAAGCGGCGTCGCTGTGCCGGCCTTGCCGTCCCAGAAGTGCCTGAGGATGCCGAGGAGCGCGTTGTCGTAGCCGGTCACGTGGCTGCCGACGAAGGCCGGCGTGTGCGCGAACGGCACGTCATAGTCTTCCGGCACGCTGCCCTTCTGCTTGCTGCTCTTGATGAGCGCGTCGAGGTCATCGCCGATCACTTCCGCCATGCAGGTCGTGGAGACCGCGATCATGTCGGGCTTGTACAGGTTGTACGCATTTGCGAGGCCGTCGATCATGTTGTTCATGCCGCCGAACACCGCCGCGTCCTCGGTCATCGACGAGCTGACGCACGAGGTCGGCTCCTTGAAGTGACGCGAGAAGTGCGAGCGGTAAAACGCTACACAGCCCTGCGAGCCATGCACAAAACTGAGCGTCTTGTGAAAGCCGTTGGCCACGTACACTGCGCCGAGCGGCTGGCAGGCCTTGGCCGGGTTGATGGTGAGCGAGTCGCGTGCAAAGTTCTTTTGCCGGTAGTCTTCGCTCTTGGTCCACTCGACGATCTGCTTGACCTGCTCGTCTGAATGGTTGAACTCGAAATTTTCCTTTTTCGCGCGAAAAATTTTCTGGTACTCGGGCTCACGGAACAGGAGTTCCTGGTCGAGAATCTGGTCTGCGGATTGGGGCACGGGATGCTCCTGATATTCAATTCAATGGCCTGCCGGCCGGTGATCAGTCCGGTGATCGGTGCGGTGGCCAGCGCTTAGGGGTTTTTCTTCCAGGGCGCCTTGGCGAGCCCCCATACCGGGCTGGAAATGGCCATGTCCATGTCGCGCGCGAAAATGGCGTAGCCGTCGTAGCCGTGATATGGACCGGAATAGTCCCAGCTGTGCATCTGGCGAAACGGCACGCCCATCTTCTGGAACACGTACTTTTCCTTGATGCCGGAGCCGACCAGATCGGGCTGGACCTGTTCGACGAACCTCTCAAACTCGTAGCCGGTCACGTCGTCGTAAATCAGTGTGCCGTCCTTCACGTAGTGCGTGGTGCGCTGATAGTCGTCGTTGTGGCCGAATTCGTAGCCGGTGCCGACCACGTTCATGCCGAGGTCTTCGTAGGCGCCGATCACGTGGCGCGGACGCAGCCCCCCAACGAACAGCATCACGGTCTTATCCTGCAGGCGCGCTCTGAACTTCGCGTTCACCGCATCGACCAGGGGACGATACTTGGCGATCACCCTCTCCGCGTTGGCTTTGATGGTGTCGTCGAAGTGGCTGGCGATCTCGCGCAGGCTCTTCTCGATCATCGACGGGCCGAAGAAGTTGTATTCCGCCCACGGAATGCAGTACTTCTCTTCCATGTGCCGGCTGATATAGTTCATCGAGCGGTAGCAATGCAGCAAATTGAGCTTGGCCTTGGGCGTGTTCTCGAGCTCGGCGATCGAGCCGTCGCCCGACCATTGCGCGATCACGCGCAGGCCGATCTCTTCGAGCAGAATCCGGCTCGACCAGGCATCGCCGGCGATGTTGTAATCGCCGATGATCGCAACATCATAAGGCGTCGAAACAAATTCGGGCCGCTTGTCCGGATCGGCCTTGTCGAATATCCAGTCTCGAATCGCATCGTTAGCCAGATGGTGGCCCAGCGACTGGCTGACGCCGCGAAAACCTTCGCAGCGCACCGGCAAAATGGTGTGCCCTTCATACTGCGCACTCTTCGTCTTCGAGACGGCCTCGATGTCGTCGCCGATCAGGCCGATCGGGCATTCACTCTGGATCGAGATGCCCTTGTTCAGCGGAAACAGTTCCTGAATCTCGTCGATGATCTTGTCGAGCTTCTTGTCGCCGCCGAAGACGATGTCCTTTTCCTGGAAGTCCGACGTGAACTGCATCGTCACGAAGGTGTCGATACCGGTAGTGCCGATGTAGTAGTTGCGACGCGCGGCCCACGAGTACTGGCCGCAACCGACCGGACCATGACTGATGTGGATCATGTCCTTGATGGGCCCCCAGACCACGCCCTTCGAGCCGGCGTACGCGCAACCGCGAATCGTCATCACGCCCGGCAATGACTTGATGTTTGATTTCACGCCACAGTCGGGCTTGCCGTCCTCGAAGGTGCCCAAATGCTTGGCGCGCCGTTTGGCCATCTTCTCCGGATAGGCCTTCAGCACTTCATCGATCAGGGCCTTGTTCGCGGCCTTGCGCTCTTCAACAGTGACGCTCATGGGGGAATGCTCCATAGGGTGAGTATCAAGCCTGGCAGCGGGTAGCCGGCATGGCCCGGTTCATCGCGTGAAGAAGAACACCGGGCCGCGCGCAGCGGCGCTCGCTTAGGCGGTCAGTTCCGCTGCAGGCTTGCCGACTTGCGATTCGTCGATGGACGTCATGATTCCGTGCTCCATTAACAGGTCTTCCAGTTGATCCATCGAGATCGGCGTCGGGATCGTGCCGTTGCCCGCGTTGTTGTGCACCTTGGTGGCGAGCTGGCGATACTCTTCCGCCTGTTTGGATTCGGGCGCGAACTCGATCACCGTCATGCGGCGCAGCTCGGCGTGCTGCACGATGTTATCGCGCGGCACGAAGTGGATCAGCTTCGAACCGAGCATCTTCGCCAGCGCTTCGGCGAGTTCGAGTTCCTTGTCGGTCTGACGCTCGTTGCACACGAGCCCGCCGATCCGCACACCGCCGCTGTTCGCGTACTTCAGAATGCCCTTTGAAATGTTGTTGGCCGCATACATGGCCATCATTTCGCCGGACATCACAATGTAGATTTCCTGCGCCTTATTCTCACGAATCGGCATTGCGAAACCGCCGCACACCACGTCGCCGAGCACGTCGTACGACACGTAGTCCACGCCGTCATAGGCGCCGTTTTCTTCGAGAAAGTTGATCGACGTGATGACGCCACGGCCCGCGCAGCCGACGCCCGGTTCCGGACCGCCGGACTCCACGCAACGGATGTTGCGGTAACCGATCTTCATCACGTCCTCGAGTTCGAGGTCCTCCACCGAGCCGGCTTCGGCCGCTAGCGACAGGATGGTGTCCTGCGCCTTTGCATGCAGGATCAGGCGGGTAGAGTCCGCCTTGGGATCGCAGCCGACGATCAGGATCTTCTGCCCGAGTTCAGTCAGGGCTGCCAGGGTGTTCTGCGAGGTGGTCGACTTGCCGATACCGCCTTTACCGTAGAAAGCGATTTGCCGAAGTTTAGACATTGCATTTCTCCATTCAGGAAGAAGGGTTGAAACCAGGGTTGCGTAACCGCGACCATGTCAGCCTGTCGTGCCTGTATGGGTCTTCTTATATCGAGTCACGCATTGGCCGGACCTGTGTCCGCGCTGGACTCCAAACGCAGCTTCTGTGCCACGTCACCAGCGGTACTGCGACGCGTCCGACCCGCCGCGCTGCGGCGGTTGGTTCGGGACTTTTGCGGACTCCTCTTCTGTCTTGTCGATTTCGCGACAAACCACGCGAACTTCGTCGCCAATGAAACCATTCGGGCGCGTTTGTCGTGCGATTTCTGTCGCATTGGCCTGCGTGCAGCCGGACAATCGCCGGGTTGGGGCCTGGTTCGGTTATTGCATTGATCGCGCCATGGACACACCAGCCACCCAAGCTTCGCGACCCGTGCCGCGCGAGACGCACTTCGACCGTCTAGGCGGCGAGACCGCCGTCATCCGCCTGGTCGATGCGTTCTATCGGCACATGGATACGCGGGCCGACGCGCAGCGCATTCGCGCGATGCATCACCCGGACCTGTCTTCGACGAAGGCCGTGCTGGTGCTGTATCTGTGCGAATGGCTCGGCGCCGACAAGCGGTACTCGGCACAGCGCGGCCAACCACGGCTGCGCACGCGTCATGCCGCATTCGCGATCGGCACCGCCGAACGGGATGCGTGGCTAGCTTGCATGCGCGCCGCGTTCGACGAGACGGGTGTCGATCCGGTGCTACGCGATGAACTGATGCAGGCCTTTTTCAAAATCGCCGACCGGATGCGCAATACGCAGACGTGAATCCCTCTTCAACGCTGTTTAACCCAAGGATCTGTGATGACCGAAACGCTCGCGCACAAGGAGATCGACGACACCGCGTTCGCCCGTCTCGAACATGAAGGCCGTCTGCTCAACCCGGTTCTCAAGGGGCTGACGAACAGGCTCGACCGGGTCGGCTTCCGCGGCGAACTTGCGCTGCGGTTTGCCCCGAAGCTCGCCGACGAAGCGCGGCCGCCGGAGCTGACCTGCGATCAGGTCATGGCATGCGCGACGATCGGCCATAAGCACTTGCCGTTCTTCGCCGGGTATCTGTTGAGCTTCGAGCATCTGAAGGACGTGGCCGAGGTGCTCGGCGACACGCTCTCGGCGGGTGGCAAGTATTTTCTGTTTTGCGACAACATCGACCTGAGCAAGCGATATCAGGTGCCGTACAAGGGCGCGATGTTCTATGTGCTGCCGATTCTCGAGTCCACTGTCTACAACGAGATGCTCGAA
This sequence comes from Paraburkholderia sp. MM5496-R1, assembly GCF_050436205.1. NCBI lineage: Bacteria > Pseudomonadati > Pseudomonadota > Betaproteobacteria > Burkholderiales > Burkholderiaceae > Paraburkholderia > Paraburkholderia sp. MM5496-R1. The sequence continues at coordinate 268,772 of NZ_JBNDLT010000001.1, read as the reverse complement.
CTGCTGTACCTCGAGAAGAACGAATTGAAGAAAAAGGACTCAGGCGGCAAGCTGGATGCGGTAGCGGACGCGGCCATCAAGTTCGACGTGACCTTCGAGACGATCGCCTACAGCGAAGGACTTGAATTGATGGGGCCGGTGCGCAACCCCAACGAGAACCGGCCCGTCTGAGGCGCCGGTCCCTGCGGCCGCCGCCCGCGCGGCTGCGCCAACCGATGTTCCCTTGCACCCGAACGCGACCATGATCATGCGCACTGACACTGCTTTCGTCGTCCGCGAACGCCTGGCCTCGCGCCTTGTCCGGAACGCCGATGCACAACTCGATACGATCGTGCCCGCCGCACTCTCCACTTGGCTGGCGTACCACGGCTTCCCTGCTCCGCATTCGCGCTGCGTGAACGGCGAAACCCCGTTGATGCGCGCCGCGCAGCATGGCGAGGACGCGGTGGTCGAAGCGTTGCTCGCACTCGGCGCACGCGTCGACGCGCTCGATGACGACGGCAACCATGCGCTCTGGTTCGCGTGCCTGCACGGCGGCCCCGCGACCATCCTGCGGCTGATCGACGCCGGCGCGCCGATCGACCATGTGAACGACGACGACATCACATGCCCGATGCAAGCAGCCGCGAGCGGTCGCCTCGACGTCCTGCAGATGCTGCTTGCGCATGGGGCGAATGCAGAACTGTGCGCACCGGATGGCCGCAGCGCGCTCGACATGGCAGCCGACCTCGGGCTGCAACTGCTGCTTGCTTTCGGATGACAGGCTTTGTTAGCGAGTCTTAAGAGGGACGTGCGTCGCGCGACCAGCGAAATCGGTCCACTGATCAGTCGAAAAATCGTATAGTTTGCAGCCTCGTGCGGTGTCGAAGTACCAACGCCACGAAAACCGCTGCACGACGATCCGTTCCGGAAGCATCGCTTCGAGGGTTCGCTGAGCACCGACGAGCCCGTATAGAGGCAGACTCATGTCGACGTGATGCGCGGTGTGCTCCATGATGTGATGAAACAGCGCGCCAACACGCCAGCGAAAGGTCAAGTGCACCGTCGTGGATACGAACGGATCTGAACGCCCCCATTTCGCGCGATCGTCGTACCAGCGGATTTGCGGATGCGTGTGGTGCGCGTACACGACGAAACCCACCATCGCGCACCAGAACAGGAACGGCACCGCGAACCCGCATGCGATTGACGGGACCACCCCCCGCTGCGTCGCGCGAGCGATCCACGCGAGCGCGCCGATCCACAGCAGTGCGAACACCGATACCAGCGTGCAGTCACGGAAAAACACGGGGCGCCGCGTCGGCATTGCGGCCCGCGACGGGAAAAACATCTTCGTCCACCAAATTTCGATCATGTAGTAGAGACCGGGCGCCCAGCCGCTGCGATAGATACGTTCCAGTGCGCGCCGTGGCCCACTCAAGGCGCGATATTCCTGGATCGTCAGCGGTGCCCACACAAAATCGACGCCTTTCAGGTTCGTGTAGCCGTGATGCACCACGTTGTGACCCACTTGCCACAGGCTGTACGGCGTGAGCGACGGCAGGAAGGCGATCCGGCCCAGCCAGCGGTTGAGCGTGCGGTGCCGGGTCAGGCTCTCATGACATGCGTCGTGACCGATGACGAAGAGCCGTCCGATGACGAAGCCCGCCATGCATCCGAATACGGTCTTCAGCACGAACCCGTGCGCGAACACGCTCGCGGCGAGCGCACACAACAGCAAAACGTAGTCGAACACGAGCAGCAGAAGCGCGTAGGCGGTGCGGCGTTCGGCGAACGGTGTCAGCCACGAGCGGATGACCTTGCGATGGGGCAATGGCTCATTGGCGGGAACGGGGTGATTCGGACTGTTCATGAAGAAGACCGGTAGAGCGGTGCAGGACAACACTACGCACGCGGCCGACGGCTGCATGCCGTGTCCGCGATGATGTGACCAGACCGTTTCGCGCTGGTGGCGAGTCAGCGCGACATCATGTTCATGCTGACATTGTGCATTACCCAGATCGTGCCGAAGATCAGGAACAGCGCGGCGAGCGCGGTGTAGCATAACGCCAGCACGTTCCAGCGCTGGCCGCGCGACAGGTCGAGATGCAGGAACGTCACCAGATGCACGACGATCTGCACGAACGCCAGCAACGCGAGCGCCATAATCGCGGAGCCGGACGGCAGCAACCGTTGCGTGACGATCGAGAATGAGCCAGCCGTCAGCGCCACGGCAAGCACGAAACCGGTGATATAACCGGCGACGTCACCACGCGAGGCGGTCGTGGACGTCGAGTGTGAATGGACCATTTAGAGCATGCTCCCGAGATAGACAAACGAAAACACGCAGATCCACACGATGTCGAGGAAGTGCCAGAAGAGGCTCAGGCATGTCAGACTCGTGAGGTCGCGACCGGACAGTTCAGGCGAGCGGACGACATGCACGACGAGCACGGCCATCCAGACGAGGCCGGCTGTCACGTGCAGGCCGTGGGTGCCGACCAGCGTGAAGAACGACGACAGGAAGGCGCTGCGACTGGGCCCAGCACCATTGGCGACCAGGTGCGAGAACTCGCGCAGCTCTAACGCGAGGAACAGCGCGCCAAGCACGAACGTCACGAGGAGCCAGCCGATCACGGCACCACGCCCCTGGCGCTGCGCGCCGAGCATCGCGAAGCCGTAGGTGGTGCTGCTCAGCAGCAGCACGCCGGTTTGAAGTGCGACACCCGGGATGTCGAACAGGTCCCGTCCGGACGCGCCACCCGCGAACTCGTGCGCCATTACGGCGAACACGGCGAACAGCGACGCGAACAGCATGCAGTCGGTCATCAGGTACAGCCAGAAGCCGAATACGGTGGGCGTTGGGCCGTGGTCAGCGCTCGACCTGCCGTGATGGACGAGTAATGCAGATTGCGACATGGATCAGGTCTCCGCGGATTCGGGTAGTTCAAGGGCGGCCGGGGTGCGTGCGCTGCCGCGACGTGCTTCGATTTCGCGCACGCGCGAGGCCGGAATCACGTAGCCATGGTCGTCGCGGAAGCTACGCGCGATCAGCGCGGCGACGATCGCGACTAAGGCCAGCACGGCGAGCCACGTAATGTGCCAGACGCCGGCGAAGCCGAGCACGAGGCTGAATGCGCCGATCAGGAACCCGTCCGCGGTGTTCGACGGTAGGTGGATGTCCTCGTAATGCGCCAGTGCGGCATTTGCTGCGCCGCTTTCCTTCATGTGCGCGAACGCGTCGAGCTGGTGGACGACCGGTATGCGCGCGAAGTTGTAGACAGCGGGCGGCGACGAGGTGGCCCATTCGAGCGTGCGGCCGTTCCACGGGTCGCCCGTCAGGTCGCCGTATTCCGGCTCGTTGCGATGGATCACGCTCACGACGACCTGGGCGATCTGGTGCACGACACCGAGTGCGATCAGCACCACGCCGCATGCGGCGACGAACAGCCAGGGATGCCAGGTCGGGTTGTCGTAGTGATTCAGGCGCCGGGTCATGCCCATGAAGCCGAGCACGTAGAGCGGCACGAACGACACGTAGAAGCCGACGAACCAGCACCAGAACGCCCGCTTGCCGAGCTTCTCGTCAAGCTTGAAGCCGAACGCCTTCGGGAACCAGTAATGGAAGCCTGCGAGATAGCCGAACACGACGCCGCCTATGATCGCGTTGTGAAAGTGCGCGATCAGGAACAGGCTGTTGTGCAGCACGAAGTCCACGCCCGGGATCGCCATCATCACGCCCGTCATGCCGCCGATCGTGAACGTGACCATGAAGCCGATCGTCCACAGCACGGGTGTGGTGAACTCGATGCGACCGCGGTACATCGTGAACAGCCAGTTGAAGATTTTCACGCCCGTGGGGATCGCGATGACCATCGTCATAATGCCGAAGAACGCGTTGACGTCCGCGCCGGAACCCATCGTGAAGAAGTGGTGCGCCCACACGAGGAATGCGAGCACCGTGATCGCGCACGACGCGTAGACCATCGTTCTGTAGCCAAACAGCGGTTTCTTCGCGAAGGTCGCGATCACTTCCGAGTAGATGCCGAACGCGGGCAGCACGAGGATGTACACCTCCGGGTGGCCCCACGCCCAGATCAGGTTCAGGTACACCATCGCGTTGCCGCCGAGCTCATTGGTGAAAAAGTGCATGCCTGCGTAGCGGTCGAGGCCGAGCAGTGCGAGCGTCACGGTTAGGATCGGGAACGTTGCCATGATCAGCACGTTCGAGCACAGCGCGGTCCACGTGAACACCGGCATCTTCATCAGCGTCATGCCGGGCGCGCGCAGCTTGACGATCGTCACGAAGAAGTTGATCGCGGTAATCAGCGTACCGACGCCGGAGAGCTGCAGACTCCAGATGTAGTAGTCGACCCCGACGCCGGGACTGAACTGCAGCTCCGACAGCGGTGGATACGCGAGCCAGCCGACCTGCGCGAACTCGCCGATCACGAGCGACAGATTGATCAGGATCGCGCTGATCGCCGTCATCCAGAAGCTCAGCGAATTCAGGAACGGGAAGGCGACGTCGCGCGCGCCGATCTGCAGCGGCACGACAAGATTGAAGAGGCCGACCATCAGCGCCATCGCCATGAAGAAGATCATGATGACACCGTGCGCGGTGAATATCTGGTCGTAGTGGTGCGGCGGCAGGTAACCCGGGCCGTGAAACGCGATCGCGAGCTGAAGCCGCATCATTACGGCGTCGACAAAACCGCGCACGAGCATCAGCACCGCGACGATGATGTACATGATGCCGATCTTCTTGTGATCGACGCTTGTCAGCCACTCGGTCCAGAGCCACTTCCAGCGGCCGAGCTTCGTGAGCGTGACGATGACCGCCAGCACGATGAGCGCCATGAACGCGGCCGCGCCCATGATGATCGGCTGATCGAACGGAATCGCGCCGGGCGTGAGTTTTCCAAACATGGCTTACTCCGTGGTCTGCGTGCGACAGGCGGCGTCGCGGAAGGCCGTGACGTTGCCGTTGTTGTATCGGGCAACGATGTTGCGGAACAGGTACTGGTCGATCGATGAGAAGTAGCGTACCGACTGCTTCTCGCTCGGCTTCGCGACTTCGGCGTATTCGTCCATGCTCAGGCGGTCCGGCGAAGCCTTGACCTTGCGCACCCATGCGTCGAAGTCGGTGGCGCTCGTCGCGAGCGTGCGGAACTTCATGTCGGCGAATCCCTTGCCGCTGAAGTTGGCGGACATGCCTTCGAAATTTCCCGGTGCATCCGCGATCAGGTGCAGACGGGTCTGCATGCCGACCATTGCATACACCTGGGTGCCGAGTTGCGGGATGAAGAATGAGTTCATCACCGAGTCCGACGTGATCCGGAAATTCACCGGCGTATCGACTGGCACGGCGAGCTGGTTCACCGACGCAATGCCGAGGTCCGGGTAGATGAAGAGCCACTTCCAGTCGAGCGCGACCACCTCGACGTCGATCGGCTTCACGCTCGACTGCAGCGGCCGGTACGGGTCGAGCTCATGCGTGGTGCGCCACGTCAGGATACCGAGGTACAGGATGATCAGGGCGGGGATCGTCCAGACGACGATCTCGATCGCCGTCGAGTGCGCCCATTTGGGTGCATAGACCGCGTGACGGTTCGACGCACGGTAGCGCCACGCGAAGAACAGCGTCAGCAGGATCACCGGGATCACGACGATCAGCATCGCCCACGTGGCGGTGGCGATCAGCGACTTCTCGGCCGCGCCGACGCTCCCTTTTGGATCAAGCACAGTCAGATCACATCCCGATAGACAGGCGCTCAATGTCGTGACGATGGCTATCGACCGTTTCCTTAAGGCTTTTCTGTCTGTCATAGTGGTTAAGTCCGGGTTGTGGCACTTTTGACCTCAAGCTGGCTTGACGCATGCGGCATCACACTCGCAGCGTCATGGTCCGACAACCGGCCAGCTTTGTGATTGATGTCGATCAACGACGAACAAAGCGGCGGGGTGCGGTGCACTGACGCAGTGCGCCGCTGAGTGCGCGTTCCACCACATCGAGTGGCTGGATGCGATTGACAGCCTGCTGAACGTCGGTAGCAAAGTCCTGTACGCCGAAGCTTGCGTAATGACCTTGTTGCATGCGCAGAAGTAGCAGAGTGATCTGCGTGCCGTTCGGCGGCTGCAGCCAGTCCGGCAATGGCTGCGAAATCGGTGTCTGCGGGTGCGAGAAACATCTTGGGTACCAGTCAATGCGGTTGAAGGCCAATAGTCCGGCCTCAAGGCTCCCGCTATCTCGACATTCCTACGCGTGACCCGGTGTCGCATCTTGACTTCGGGATCGGGACCGGTTGACCCTGCGCAAGGGCAGCCCTGATTTGCGCGTCGACAATTCCCCGCATACGTCAACAAGGGGAAAGCGATGAAGCACATGATTAAGGCCGTCATGATCGTGGCAAGCCTGTGCGCTACCGGTTTGTTCGAAGTGCTGGCATACGCGGATGACGTCAGCGCGAACGGAAGCACGATGGCAGGCGAGGTGACGGCTGATGGGATCCACGCCGGCGACGTGCTCGTGCGTCTGCGTGCCATCTCGATCGAGCCGGACGTTCACACCAGCGGCACGTTGTCGTCGCTCGGCGTGGGTGTCAATAACGCATTCGTGCCGGAGTTGGACCTGACCTATATGATCCGCGACGCGATCGGCATCGAGCTGATTCTCGCCACCTCGCGGCATCACGTGACGTCCGGCCTCGGCGATCTCGGTGGCGTGAACGTGCTACCACCGACGCTGCTGCTGCAATATCACTTCAACCATGCTGGCATGATCCGACCGTATGTCGGCGCGGGGGTCAACTACACCTACTTCTACAACGACGGCCTGAGCGCGGGCCCCGTAGGCATCCAGGTGTCACGCAGCAGCTTCGGTCCGGCGGTGCAGGCTGGCGTCGACGTGCAGATCACGAAGACCGTCTTTCTCAACGCGGATATCAAAAAGATCTGGATGCACACGGACGCCTCGGTCGCCGATAGTTCGTTGGGCCGGCTGGACATCGACCCACTGGTACTGGGAATAGGCGTCGGGATGAAGTTCTAGCGAGCGCGCAATGACAGACCACAGCTCGCACCAGCGGGCGATCCGCTGCGCCCCATCCACCTGAAACGGAGATCTGGTCACTATGCCCCTGTACGACTACCGCTGCGCGGCCTGCGGCCACGCATTCGAAACGCTGGTGCGCGCCGGCCACGCGCCCGTCTGCCCGCAATGCGGCGGCACCGCGCTGGACAAGCAGGTCAGCGCGCCGGCCTCGCCCGGCAAGAGCCGCGCGATCATCTCCCGCGCGCGGCGTCAGGCGGCGCGCGAAGGGCACCTCAGCAACTATTCGCCGGCCGAGCGCCGCAAGCTGCTGCGCTGAGCCCAACGGGGAATCGCGCTGTCGATGTAGATGAACCTCGAGGGCGCCTACGGGATGGCACTCAGTCTCACCGTCTTCATGGCCGGCACGCTGGATCGGGCCACCGCCGACAGCCTGCTGGAACGCGCGAAGGGCATCTGCCCGTATCTCGACGCGTGGCTTCGCAACATTGCGTCAGCACGGCCGCCCTCGCGCTCGCGCGCTTCGATGACCATGACGGAAACGTCCTGCCGGCTTGTAGAGCAGCGCGCCCGAGGCCGGCACGTCATCCAGCAACGCGCCGTCTGCGCTATAGGCCGCGAACCAATGGCCGAAATGCTCGGCCTGAGACAGCCCCTGCGACTGCGCCCAGCCGCCCTGCGGCCGCGCCTGCGCCAGCGCGCAATGCAGTGCCGACGGCGTCGGCGTCATGGCGAAGGCCTCATTCATGACGCTCACCAGCGACTTGCGATGCTTGAAGTTTTCGATGAACTGCGCCGCCTGGGTCAGCCGGGTGCGGATCTTGTGCAGCACGCTGACCTTGGCCGTGATGATTTCGGCGAGCGCGAGCGGCGTGGCAGGGACGGCCGTATCGGGGCACAGCGCGAGCAGCGCCGGTCCCAGGTACGGAATGAGCCCGCCCGCACACAGGCGTTCGGCGATGGTCTGGACTGAAACGGTCATGCAGTGCGCCTCACAGATAAATGGCAGCGCCGGCGCCCACGTTGGTCGCGGTGTCTTTCAGCGTCTTGACGATGTACTTGACCTGGTCGGTGTCGAGTAGCGTGTGCAGCGGCAGCGCCAGCGCGCGTTCGCCGATGCGCTCGGTGTCGGGCAACAGGCCGCTCTTGCGGCCGATCGCATCGCCCGCGTTCGTGTAGTGGAACTGCTGATGCAGCGGATGGCTGTAGGCCACCGTCTCAATGCCGCAAGATTTCATGTCGTCGATCATCTGGGCGCGCGCGCTCTGCGTAAAACGCTTGCCCAAATGCACAACATAGAGCATCCAGTGCACTTCTTCGACGTCCTCGGCCACGTAGGCCGGCTTGATCCCTTCGAAGCTTTGCATCTCTTCGTGATACCAGGTCTCGACCTGCTTTCGCTGCGCGAGGCGCGTGTCGAGTTCGGCCAGTTGCGCGAGACCGAGCGCGGCGGTCAGATCACTGATGCCCGCCTGCAGCGGCACCCGCGAGCCGACCGAGACGGACGCGCGGTCCGTGACGCGCCGCTCGCGCAGATAGCGCAGTTCATGGACGAGTTCGTCATCGTCGGTGACGAGCATGCCGCCCGCTCCTGTGCACAGCGCGGACGGGCTGGAGAAGTCGAACACTGATACGTCGCCGAAACAGCCGACGTTGCGGCCCCGGTAGCGCGAGCCCAACGCCTCAGTACTGTCTTCGATCAGCCGCAAGCGCTGCGCGTCGGCCAGTTCGCGCAGCAGCGCCCACGCGGCCGGGTGGCCGTTGGTATTGCCGGCGAGGATCGCGCGCGTGCGAGGGCCGATCTTCTGCGCGGCTTTTTCGGCGCTCAGACAACCGCTCCAGTAGTCAATGTCGGCGAACACCGGCACGGCCCCCGCCAGCGTGATCGCCTGCGCCACCTGATGCCAGGTGTGCGACGCGCAGACCACCTCGTCTCCCGGGCCGATCCCCGTCGCGCGCAACGCAATCCAGGTGGCGAGCGTGCCGCTCGCGACCGCGACCGCATACTCCCGGCCAACCCAGCCCGCAAACGCGCGCTCGAACGAATCAAGCATCGGCCCGTCGCTCCAACGCGAGGATTGCAGCACCGCGTTGACGAGATCGATCTCGCGCGCCGCGCAGGCCGGTTCGCTCAGCGCGATCTCATCGATTTCCATGTGCCTTGTCCTCGGTCAGGATCAACGCATCGGCCTCTTCAGGCCGCTGCGTGATGGTCCTGTAATACCCGGCCGATATCGCGAAATAGATACTGCGCACACCGAACCGGAGCGCTGCTGTCTCGTCGCGCATCACCGTTGCGCTGACATGCATTGTGCGCACCTCGGGATAACGTTCGTGCCATTGCGCGGCGGCGTCGCGTAGCGTCGGTGCCGTGCGGAGCAGGTTCGCCGCGAAGTCCAATTGCTCGGCGTTCAGGCTCATCTCACTCCTCCACGCCAGCAATGCGCCGCGCTTCGACCGTGATGGGCAGTGGCGTATCGTCGGCCATCGCGGGCAATTCGAGTTGCCAGCCGTTCGCAAGTGTGACGAGACCGCCCCACATCCCGGGCTGCGCCATCGCGACAATGGGCTCTTCCAGGTCCTTCTTTGGCACGTAGGCGCTCAGCGCGCCCTTGCTGTCCTTGCGGATCATGACTTTCATGGTTGCGGACTCCGGAGATTGATGACAGGTTCAAACCAGGTTCAAGCGGGATGCGCTGCTTCCTCCAGCAGTGTGCAGCCAGCGCACGCGCCAGCTTCAGGTGCGCTGCATGTTCGATCGCGCTGAATACGCCACGGTGCCGGCCCTCCGGCGCCGCCGCGTGCAGCCCGCACACAGCCAGGTGATTGGCTTCGGTGGCGCCGCTGGCGAAGATCAACTCTGCTGGCTTGCAATCGAGCGCTCGCGCGATCGTCGCGCGGGGCGCAGCGAGCGTACCCTTCGCCGGCTGCCCGACGGCATCCTGCGACGACGCGTTGCCCCACACATCCGTCAGGATGGACAGCATCGCCTGCCACGGCGGAGGCTGGCGGCATGGTCGCGTTGTGGTCGAGATAGATCGTCGGCCGGCTCCGTTAGTTTGCTTCACGGCCAGAACACGCATTCGCGATCGATGCACAGCGTGTCCAGCAGCTCGGCCAGATCGGTGCTCTCATGCTGGGGCATCCATCGGTGCGACGCATGGTCGCGCGCGCTCAGGTGCCACATACCGTCTTCATCGCGCGTGAGCCAGGCTATGTCGATCAGCCCGCCATTCGCGTCGACATTGCGGGAGCAGCACGGGCTCTCGACACGGAACCCCTGCCCGTCGCGCAGCACGCGCGGCAGCACATAGCGGTAGCGGGTACGCTCGCGCAACGCTTGCTCGATCTGGCGCTGGGTCAGGTCGAACGGGCGGCCCGCGCGCAAACCGTCGCGCGGCGGCGCCGCTTCTGGCGCGCTCGCCTGAACCGTCATGACATGGCTCCTTCTTCGGGTAGCAGGCCGGCGGGTGCGGGCGCAATTTCATTCTCCGTGCATCCGACGACACAGTTGCCGAACTGCACCAGATAGACCGGCTCGCCGCTCTCAATCACCTGGCCGACGTTGACGATTTCGCCGACCGTACCCGCCTCGGCCAGACAATCGTCCTGGCCGCGCTCCGGAAAGCTGCCGTCGTTGCACAGGTCATCCAGCGCGATCACGCGCATGCCCCACTGATAAGCAGGCTGAACCGGTTCGATACTCATGCTGACGGCTCCTGCGGTTGCGACGTTTCCGGCTGGACCCGCGTGCCGATCTTGTGCAGCGCTTCGGCCCGCTCGCCCAAGCCTTGCAGCACGTCGTCCGGCAGGTTGTCGAGCGTGCATAGCTCTTTCGCGCGCATGCCGACACGGTGGCCGCTCTCGACGAAATCCACCGCGTAGATATAGAACTGCTGAAGGAAGGTGTCGATGCTGGTGACGTAACCGATCTCGCCCTTGTTCACCAGCACTTCGCCGATGTCCTTGCCGTTGTAAGTGCCGTCGTTGCGGATCACCGCGCGTGCGATTACGCGCTCGCCGTAGTTGAAGCGCGGGGGAAACGCGACCTCGAGCAGGTCGTCGTCGCGGTTGATGTCAGCCATGCTTCACTCCTGCTGATCTCCTGCTGATCGTTGCGTCTGTCCGGTGGTCATCAGGTTCGCGGCCTCGCCCGACGGCCGGCGCAGTCGAGCGGGCCGCCCTGCCAGTGGCGCGGTGCAATGTCGCCGCCTGGTACGCGCACGTTCTGTACGTTCATGGTTGCGTCCCCGTCCAGCCGCGCGTCGGATACGCACTCAGCGCATCCATTGCATCGTCGGACCCGACGCCGGTCTCATGACGATCCAAGACTTGCGAAAGCAGCGCGCCTCCCACCCGGTCTTCGGGATCGAGCCGGCGCAATTCGCGCAGTCGCATGCGCGCTTCTTCAAAGTCGCCGAGACGCATGTTGAGGTACGCGAGGCCCTTCAGCGTGAACAGATAAAAGCGCGCGGCCGCGTCATAACGCGTGGTCACGATCGCGGTTGCAAGCGGTTCGTCGCCGAGATCCGAGCCCAGCGCGGTGCGGGCGACCGCCAGCGCGTCTTCGCCGATCGCACGCGCCTGCGCCAATTGATGGCCGTAGAAGTAAAAGCGGTACAGCGCGATCAACGGCACCGGATGGCGCGGCGCGGCGGCGCGGGCGCGTTGCAACAGCGCGAGCGCCTCGTCGGGGCGCTCGCGCGACCGACCCGCCTCGGCGATCAATGCATTGACGCCCGACGGCAAGCCGCCGCCAATCGCTCTCTGCGCAAACGCGGTCATTACGTCGTCGAGGGCACGGTCGCCGGACTCCATCGCCATCGCTCCTCTTCAGGAGATCTGACGCGGCAGCGGCGGCCGCCCGCGGCCAATCGCGCTGACATCGATGGTCGCCACGCCCGGCGGCGCCGACTCCGCACTGCTGCTGCAACCACAAGCGGCCTGGTTCGGATTGAAGAAGATCAAGCCGGACTGGGTTGGCGTGTCGGCGAAATCGATCGTTATGCCTTCGAGCATCAGCCAGCTCTCAGCCGGCAGGAATACGCGCAGGCCGTTGATGTCGAGTTCCTGTTCGCCTGGTTGCAGCGCCGGCTCGGCGGTGAATTCCGCGGTATAGCCGGAACAGCCGCCGGCGCTCACCACCAGACGAAAGCCGGCGCCAGCCGGCAGGCCCGAAAAGCGCACGATACGACGCATGAACTTCTCGGCGGCGCTCGTAACAGTTACTAAGCCGAAACAAAGTAACCGGACATGGGTCAAGCCGCGTAGCGGACTGACGGATGTTGAAACATGGATCGGACCAAAGCCGGAATCTTTTGCAACGAGCGCAGAACCGCTCGAACACGCTGCTTGAGATGCCCGGGACCTTTGATGGCAAGCTTGCCGATCTTGTGATGTTTGAGATAACCCCATACCAACTCGTCCGGGTTCAGGTCTGGCGAGTAAGCAGGAAGGAAGAACAGACAAAGGCGCCCATCTGATTCCGCGGCAAGCTGCCGGATCGCTTTGCAACGATGTACCGGATGACCATCGGCAATCAGGAAGACAGGCGCATCGGCGGTGAGCATCAGCCGTTTGACGAAGTCGACGTATACGGAGATCTTGAAGCTGCCTTCGAAACACATGAAGCGAAGTTGGCCACGCGGGCTGATCGCTGAGATCAGGTTCACCTTGAAGCGCGCGCCAGTGACTTCGACTACCGGAGTTTGACCGACCGGCGCCCAGGTCGTGCCGCTGTGATAGTCCGATCGTACCGTCGATTCGTCGACGAAGAAGATCTGTGCCCCGACGTGTTTGGCCTGCCCGACAATGGCCGGGTATTCGTCCCGCATCCACGACTCGACCAGTTCAGGGTCGCGTTGGTACGCACGCGCAAGCGGTCGCTGGGGCGAAAGCCCGAGCTTGCGCAGCAGTCGACCGACCGACACCTCGGAGAGCCTGACGTTGAAATGTTCGCGAATCAACTCCCGCACCATGTCTCGCGTCCACAATGCAAACTCGAACTTCATCTGCATGGGGTTCTTCGTTGTGACCGTCTGATAGACGAAGCGGATAGCCTCGGACGACAGCTTCATCGGTCGACCAGGGATTGCCTTGGCTCGTAACGCCTCGATGCCCCCTTCGCGCCAGGCCGCCAACCACTCGTAAATACGCGCCCTCGAGAATCCGAGCGTGCGGATCACGTCCTCCGGCGACTCGCCAGCTTCGACGCGCTTGACCGCACGAATACGGATCTCTTCAAGCGTTGCATGTGAAAGCTGCCGGCCGTCGTCCTCTCGCATCTCGCCTCTCCCTAAACCCCTTAAAGCTTAGACCATGGCGTCGATTTATGTTCGCTTACTTACGCACTGGTTAGTACGTTGGACAGCATGATGCGTAGTCTCCTGATGGATGAATGGCCGGCCCGGCCACGAGCCAGACTCAAACCTGAACGATGCAGCCGTCCACGGGACACACGGCGACGCACTGCGGGTCGTCGAAGTGGCCTTCGCATTCGGTACATTTCTTGGGGTCGATCGCGAACACGCCGCCTTTGTCGCTGATCGCGACATTGGGGCATTCCGGTTCGCAGGCCGAGCATCCCGTACAGGTGGACGCAATAATCTTCAGAGGCATGGAGGCTCTCCTGTTGTCCTGTCTGGAAGGGTGTGGGGTGTCACGCCGCTGAGGCTGACGAGGTGTAAGCGCCCTGGCGGATCGAAGCATCGCCGCGGTCCCGGTGCACGATGGCGCCGCTGGCGATGCGACTGCGGTAGTCGTTGAACCAGGCAAGCACCGCTTTTTCGATAAATTCGCCGACGTACTGATCGACCGGCTCGATGCCCGCTTGCGCCAGTTCGTCTTTCGGGCAGGCGCCGATCTTCGCGACCAGCACCGCGTGGCAGTCGTCGAGCGCGCGCACGACCGACGGGAGTTGCTCGTCGTCGCCGTAACCGCCCAGGCAATACAGGTCCACCCGGCGATGGCCGACGAACAGCGCTTCGGCTGCCGAGACCTCGAAGATCTGAAACTCCGTGACGTGGCCGAAGTGCTCGTTGACCCGGCCGCCGCCCTTCGTTGCGACCGCGACCAGCGCCTTCATGTCGTCGGCGACGTCGATCTCGCGAGAGACAGCCAGCGCTTCCTGCTTCGCGTCGTGCTGCGCCTGACGCTCGGCTTCGACGCGCTGCTGGTATTCACGGCGGCGGTCGAGGTCGTAGACCACTTCCATCCGCTCGATCTTGTCGAGCGTGAAATCCTCGCTGCGGTCCTCGCCCAGCAGGCCAACCGCATCCGCGCGGCACTGGCGGCAATGACGCATCAGGTTGGCGCCGCCCATGCAGGCGTCCTGCACGGCCTTGAGTTCCTGCGCAGTCGGTCCGCGCTGGCCGCTCAGGCCAAAGTAAGTGCCGTGCTCGGGCTGCGAGATCAGCGGCATGATGTTATGCAGGAACGCGCCGCGTTTCTTGACGTCGCGGTTGACCTCGATCAGGTGCTCCTCGTTGATGCCGGGAATCAGCACCGAGTTGATCTTGGTCAGCACGCCGCGTGCGGTGAGCATCTCGAGACCCTTCATCTGCCGGTCACGAAGGATGCGGGCTGCTTCGTAACCGGTCACGCGCTTGTGCTTCCAGAAAATCCACGGATAGATTTTCTCGCCCACCGCCGGGTCGACCATGTTGATGGTGATTGTTACGTGGTCGATGTTGTACTTGCAGATTTCGTCCACGAGGTCGGGCAACGCCAAGCCATTGGTCGACAGGCACAGCTTGATGTCCGGCGCCTGTTCCTGCAGCATCCGGAACGTCTCGAAGGTCTTCTTGGGGCTCGCCAGCGAATCACCGGGACCGGCAATGCCAAGCACCGTCATCTCGGGAATCTCGCTTGCGACCGCCACGACCTTCTTCACTGCCTGTTGCGGCGTTAGCTTCTGAGAGACCACGCCGGGACGCGACTCGTTCGCGCAGTCGTATTTGCGGTTGCAGTAGTTGCACTGGACGTTGCAAGCCGGCGCCACCGCCACATGCATGCGCGCATAGTGATGATGGGCTTCTTCCGAGTAGCATGGGTGATCCTTGACCTTCTCCCAGATGTCCGGCGGCATGTCGTCGAGACTACCCGACGCGCCGCAGCTGGCCTTACCCTCGCCACCGTGCGTGCCGCAGCCGCCACCGGTGGACGGGTCTTCGATCTTCACGCCGAGCGGTTTAATCTGCCCGATGCTGATATAGGCCGCTGCGGGCAAGTCGCTCGCATTTGAACTCGCTTGCATGGATATCTCCTCGCAACCAACGGCGGCCGCGCGCAAGCCATAGAGCCAGATCCATGCCACTCGACAAGAACGCCAGGAATCAACGGGTTAGGATATATTTCGCAGTTCTGTTTGATCCCGGCGCGCGACGTATCCCTACAATTTCGTTGCGTCGTGTCGGTGTTGCGACAAATCTCACACGACCCGGACAGCATGTTCTGAACCAGCGAGATGGACCCGCACAAACCAGATCAATCGTTCGCGTTCACCCTCCGGCTTCCCCGGCTTGCGATGTCGCGAACGTGCGGTCGTCCGCTGCTGCTCGTCACGCGAAAGACCCGTAGCGCTCAGGCCGCGCAGTTGCCCGTCCGGTTCGGCCAGCACCACAAAGGCGCGCCGCCACTCCATCGTCTGCACAAGATAGTTCAGGGACTCGCGCAAGGCTTTCGCCACATCGAGCGACGAAACCAGCGTCTTGCTCACCTCGTAGACGCCGTCCAACGCTTGCCTGAATGTTCACCGTTGACTTCCCCTTCGTGTGCTGCGCGCTTTCGATGTACCAGCGCAAGGCGCACGATCGACGCAAAGACACAGCGTTTGAAGTAAGTGCATTTCTACGCCTGATGATTCAGCCATCGCGATGTCAATCCCGCGCGCGTAACGACAAATCCGACAAAAAGAACGGCGGCAATCCTCACTCGTCGGGCGCATCGACACAAAACAACAGCGAAACAACAGCGGCCCAGTTGAAAGAGGCCACTAGAGCGTGAAAATCCACTGGCATGGAAGTTGCCCTGAAGGTCGCATTACCCCGCTTTCAGGAGCCTGCAATGTCGGATTTCCAACGCGTCGGTACCGGCCTCCATCCGCGCGGCGCCAACCCGGTGCATCTGGATCATGCCGCCACCACGCCGGTCGATCCGCGCGTGATCAGACGCATGCTGCCTTACCTGAGCGAGATGTACGGCAATCCCGCCAGCCGTTCGCATGCCTACGGCCGGGTCGGCGAAGAAGCGGTGGAACTGGCCCGCGAGCAGGTCAGCTCGCTCGTCAACGGGGACCCGCACGAGATTGTCTGGACCTCGTGGAGCTTCGGCCGCGCATGCGAATCGCGTGCCAAATGCACGGCGGCGTCCACGAGCGCGGCATGCGTTCGGGGACGTTGTGCAAGCATCAGATCGTCGAGGAACTGCCATTGCCGGCGGTCGAGATCCACTGCTCGATTCTCGCGCCGAGGACGCGATCAAGGCGGCCGTGTCTGACTTTCGCTCGCGCCAGACGATTCGAGGCGCAGCAGCCGACGACCTGTAACTCGCCGAGCGACCGACCTGCTCGTCTAACCCGAAGTGAGTCCATTCAAGCCTGAGAGGAACCTCCATGGAAACGCTCACCCAACCGGCCTCCGCCACACCCGGCGTCATGCCCGGCCTACTCGAATTCACGCCTCAGGCCGCTGCGAAAGTGGCCTCGCTGATCGAGGAAGAAGGCAATCCCAACCTGAAGCTGCGGCTGTACGTGTCCGGCGGCGGCTGTTCGGGCTTGCAGTACGGCTTCGCGTTCGACGACCAGGTGGCGGACGACGACATGCAGACCGTCACGGACGGCGTCACGCTGCTGGTCGATTCGATGAGCCAGCAATACCTGCCCGGCGCGCGCGTCGACTACGAAGACAGCCTGGAAGGTTCGCGCTTCGTCATTCACAACCCCAATTCGCAGAGCACCTGTGGCTGCGGCAGTTCGTTTTCCGTGTGATGCAATCATGAAAATCTCACTGGCGCCTCCCGACGACGAGGAGAACAACCAGTTCGACAATGCGTGGGGCCTTGACCTGCAATCGCGTCTCGCGTGCTGCGTGAAGCTGCGCGATGCCGACCTGACGATCGAACTGCCGCCACATAGGCGCGAGCTCGCGCGTGAGCATTGAGGGCATGCGTCCTTAGCGCTGTGCGGCCTCTTCAAGCGCCATAGCGGTCATCGCCGCGTCCGCACGTCCTCGCTGACCACGCCCATCGCATCGCGCATCGCTTTCTGCAGCGCCGTGTTCATCGCTACACCTGGCTGTTCGAAACAGGACATTCGCGACAGGTCTTCGTTGGAACCGCTTCATCACAGCGCCAGCGAACACCGGAAGCCCCGCGGCAAGCGGCTATTCGCACTAACCGTGCATGGCGCAGTACTTGCAAACCGTATGTTCAAATGCCTAAAGGACAACTTCCCGTGTCGAATCCGATCATCAACGACACCACACTGCGCGACGGCGAACAGACCGCTGGCGTCGCATTCACGGTTGCCGAAAAATGCGCGATTGCCGAGGCGCTCTCAAGCGCCGGCGTACCCGAACTGGAAATCGGTATCCCCGCGATGGGTGCCGAGGAAATCGATTGCATCCAGACCATCGTCGCGCTGAATCTCGACGCCGATCTGATGGTCTGGGGCCGTCTCACCGACGCGGACCTGGCGTCGGCCTTGTGCTGCAATCCCGACATCATTCACCTGTCGATTCCCGTGTCCGATATCCAACTTCAACACAAATTGCGCCAGCCGCGCTCGTGGGTGCTCGCGCAGGTGAATCGCGTGATCAGCGCCGCCGTCAAAAGCGGCCGCAAGGTTTCGCTGGGCGCGGAGGATGCCTCGCGCGCGGCCCCCTCGTTCCTTGCCGACGTGGCGCGGCACGCGCAACAGTGCGGTGCGCAACGCATCCGCTTTGCGGACACGCTCGGCGTCCTCGATCCTTTTTCGACCTATGAAGCGATTGCGCGATTGCACGACGCGGTCGATCTGGAAATCGAAATCCACGCGCACAACGACCTCGGGCTCGCGACCGCGAACACCCTTGCCGCACTGCGCGCCGGCGCAACCCACGCCAACACCACTGTCAATGGTCTCGGCGAACGCGCCGGAAATGCCGCGCTGGAGGAGATCGTGATGGGCGTGCGCCATATCATGGGTCGCAATACCGGCGTCGACACGACCGCGCTATTGAGCATCTCGCGGCTTGTCGAACGGGCTTCAGGACGCCCGGTCGCGCTTAACAAAAGCATTGTCGGCGCCAGCGTTTTCACGCACGAGTCCGGCATCCACACAGACGGGCTCACGAAGAATGCATCGACCTACGAGAGCTTCGATCCCGCCGAACTCGGTCGCGAACGCTCGGTCGTGCTCGGCAAGCATTCGGGTTCGCAAAGCGTGCGCCGGGCTTATGACGCGCTCGGCCTGGCCGTCAGTGAAAAGCTGCTCGTGCTGCTGCTGACCCGGATCCGCCACCATGCCGCCCAGCACAAGCAAACGCCCAGCGCCGCCGACCTGTATCGCTTCCTGATCGAGTTGCGCTACACCGTCGGAGAATTGTCATGAGCGGCGCTGTGGTCGGCTTCACGAAGTGCGTCGCGAAACCCGAACAGTCAGGCACGACGGCGCCGTGCGCGACCAGCGGCGCCTGCGACAAGTACTTCGCCGAGCCGACGCTCTGTCCATACCTATCCTCATCCGCTTGCAAGGAGTAAACGCGATGGAAAGCTTTGTCCAGCAACTCAAGGCGCTGTCCTCAGCCGAGGACTTCCTGCAGTTCTTCGGCATTGCGTTCGACCAGAAGGTCGTCAACGTGAGTCGACTGCACATCCTCAAGCGCTTCTTTCAGTACATCCAGCAACAGGACGCGCTGCCGGAAGGCGACGAACCCGCCCTGTTCGCGTCATATCACGCGCTGCTGCTGAAGGCTTACGGCGACTTCGTCACCTCCACGCCGGCGCAGGAAAAAGTGTTCAAGGTGTTCCGGGACACAAATGGGCGGCAGCACGTTTCACTCGACAGTCTGCGCGCGTCGCTGCCCGCGCGCACCCTTGCCTGACAGGTGGAGCAAGACCATGCACATCGTTAAGACCATGCACATTGTCGTCTGCATCAAGCAGGTCCCGGACTCGACGCAGATCCGCGTTCATCCGGTCACCAACACGATCATGCGCCAGGGTGTTCCGGCGATCGTCAACCCGTATGACCTGTTTTCACTCGAAGAGGCGCTGCGACTGAAGGACCGCTTCGGCGGCAAGGTCACGTTGCTTTGCATGGGCCCGCCGCAGGCCGAGGAAGCGCTGCGCAAGTGCATCAGCTTCGGCGCGGACGACGCCGTGCTGCTCACCGACCGTGCATTCGCCGGCGCGGATACGCTCGCTACGTCGTACGCGCTGGCAGCGGGCATCCAGCAGATCGCGAAGGAGCAGGCGGTGGACATCGTGTTCACTGGCAAGCAGACGATCGACGGCGACACCGCGCAAGTCGGCCCCGGTATCGCCAAACGCCTCGGGCTGCAACTGCTGACCTACGTGTCGCGCATCGTCGAGACCGCTCTCGATGCGCGCACGATCACCGTCGAGCGCCGCGCCGAGGGCGGCGTGCACGTGCTCAGGACTGCGCTGCCGTGCCTGATCACAATGCTGGAGAACACCAACGAACTGCGCTTTGCGACGCTGCCCGCGATGATTCATGCGGCCGGCTATCCGGTGCACAAATGGAACTGCGAACAGGCCGGCATCGAAGATCTCAGCAAGATCGGCCTGAAGGGCTCGCCGACAGTGGTCAGCAAAGTCTTTGGACCGACGCCGCGCAGCGAGAAAGCGGAGATGCTCGACCTCGACGCATCGAGTCTTTGCGACGTGTCGGTGAACCTGCTGCAAAAGATCTTCGCGCGCCATCCTACCCTGGAAGCTGACCTGCTGATGAAGGAGGGTTCATGAACGCACCCGCCGCCCCCGCGAAGAAACCCGCCGGCCGCGCGGGACGCAATCTCGAACTGCCGAAACACCTGAAGGTCTACAAAGGCGTCTGGGTCTTTATCGAGCACGACCGTGGACACGTGCACAGCGTCTCGTGGGAACTGCTCGGTGAAGCGCGCAAATTGGCCGACACGCTCGGCAGCCGAGTGGGCATCGCGGTGCTCGGCGGCGCGAATGAACCGCTCGAACAGTTCGCCGCAGAAGCCTTCACTTACGGCGCGGACGATGCGTACATCGTCCACGACCCGGTCTTGCAAGGCTATCGCAACGAGCCGTTCACGAAAGGGCTGACCGACCTCGTCAACCGGCATCAGCCCGAGATCCTGCTGCTGGGCGCGACGTCGATGGGCCGCGACCTCGCCGGCTCCGTAGCGACGACCCTGCTGACCGGGCTGACCGCCGATTGCACCGAACTCAACATCGATCCCGCGTCGCGTGCGCTGGCGGCGACGCGCCCCACCTTCGGCGGCTCGCTGTTGTGCACGATCATGACGCTCGCGTACCGTCCGCAGATGGCGACGGTGCGCCCGCGCGTGATGCCGATGCCGCTGCGCGACGCCGAACGCACCGGCAACATCGTCCATGGAACGCTGGGGATGATCGAGACGGACATCGTCACGAGGCTGCTCGACTTTATCCCGGATGCGAGCAGCAACCGGATCAACCTGCCCTATGCCGATGTGATCGTGAGCGGCGGCAAGGGGTTGAAGAGCCCGGAGAACTTCCAGTTGGCGTTCGATCTGGCGAACGTGCTCGGCGGCGAAGTGGGTGCGACCCGGCCATGCGTGCAGGCCGGCTGGGTCGAGGGGGAGCGCCAGGTGGGACAGACCGGCAAGACGGTGCGGCCCAAGCTCTACATCGCCGCCGGCATATCCGGCGCGATCCAGCACCGCGTGGGCATGGAAAGCGCAGACGTGATCGTGGCGATCAACACCGACCCGAACGCACCCATCTTCGATTTCGCACACTACGGGATTGTCGGCAATGCACTGCAAGTGTTGCCCGCGCTGAAGCAGGCTTTTGTGGAGCATTTGACCCGGCGCCGCAAGCAGGCTGCCTGAGGAGAATCACGATGAGAAAACCTTCACAGTTCGA
The DNA here is from genome assembly GCF_050436205.1 of Paraburkholderia sp. MM5496-R1. Classification (NCBI taxonomy): domain Bacteria; kingdom Pseudomonadati; phylum Pseudomonadota; class Betaproteobacteria; order Burkholderiales; family Burkholderiaceae; genus Paraburkholderia; species Paraburkholderia sp. MM5496-R1. The sequence goes on along the minus strand of NZ_JBNDLT010000001.1, from coordinate 247,645 downwards.
TGTGATTGTGGTCGGCGCCGGTCCGTCCGGCAACGCTGCCGCTTACACGATGGCCAAGGCAGGTCTGGAAGTGCTGCAGATCGAGCGGGGCGAATATCCGGGCAGCAAAAACGTTCAGGGAGCGATCCTGTACGCGAAGGCGCTCGAAGAGATCATCCCGGAGTTCCGCGACGATGCGCCGCTGGAGCGCCACATTATCGAGCAGCGGATGTGGGTGCTCGACGATACGTCGTTTGTCGGTACACATGTGCGCAGCGAGGATTACAACAGGCCGCCCTATAACCGCTACACGATCATCCGCGCGCAGTTCGACAAGTGGTTTTCATCGAAAGTGCGCGAAGCCGGCGCACTGCTGCTCTGCGAGACCACGGTGAAGGAACTGATCATGGACGGCGACGTGGTGGTCGGCGTGCAGTGCGACCGCGAGCACGGCGATGTCTATGCCGACGTGGTGGTGCTCGCCGACGGCGTGAATTCGACGCTCGCGCGCAAGGCGGGCTTTCATGGAGAGATCGGGGCCGGCAACGTTGCACTCGCCGTCAAGGAGATTCTCTTCATGCCGGAGGAGACGATCCGCCAGCGCTTCAACGTCGGCGAGGACGACGGCGTCGTGATCGAGATGGTCGGCAGGATCACCGACGGCATGATGGGCACTGGCTTCCTCTATACCAACAAGGAATCGCTCACCATAGGCGTGGGCTGCATGCTGAGCGACTTCAAGAAAAACCCCAACCGCACGAGCCCCTACGTGCTCCTCGAAAAGATGAAGCAGCACCCGTCGATCGCACCGCTGATTGCGGGCGGCGAGATGAAGGAGTATTGCGCGCATCTGATTCCCGAAGGCGGTTTTCACGCAATCCCGCAGGTCTACGGCAACGGCTGGATGATCGTTGGCGATTCAGGCGGTTTCGTGAACGCCGCGCACCGAGAAGGTTCGAATCTTGCGATGACCACGGGACGCCTCGCCGCCGAAACGGTGATCCACGCGAAAGCCGCGGGCCACGGCTACCGCGCCGGCACGCTCAAGGCCTACAAGGCCGCGCTCGATCAGAGCTTCGTGATGAAAGACCTGCACAAGTACCGCGACATGCCGGCCGTGCTGCACCAGAATCCGCAGTTCTTCACGACCTACCCCGACCTCATGGCGCGCGCCGCGCGCACGATGATCACGGTCGACGGTAAGGACAAGAAAAGCAAGGAGCGCGAGATTTTTTCGAGCTTCCGCACAGCCCGTTCGCTTTCCGGCATCGTGGGTGACGCCTACAAACTCCTGAGGGCCTTCCGATGAGCACCCTACCCGTCAACGTAGAGGAAAAGCTGTTCCAGAACCGTTATCGCGTCGATGCAGGACGGCCGCACGTCCACATCAAGGATGCCGACGTCTGCCAGAGCGAATGCAGCGCGAAGAGTTGCACCTTCGTCTGCCCGGCCTCGTGCTACAAGGCCGAAGGCAACGGCGCGGTGACGCTGATCACCGACGGCTGCCTCGAATGCGGGAGTTGCCGCATCCTCTGTACCGACCACCAGAATATCGAGTGGGACTACCCGCGCGGTGGTCACGGCATCCTGTTCAAGTTCGGTTGAGGAACATCGTCATTGCCAGACCAGAACGACATGTGTTTGCTTGCACCGAGAACCGGCCGCCGCCGCATCCGCGGGGCGCCGGGCGGCAAGGGCTCGACCGCGCTGCTGAAGGCCTTCTGGGCGGAACGGCAGAAACGCCAGGCGCCCGATACCGTCGCGATTACGTATTCGGGCTGCCTCGGCCCGTAGTGGAAGCGTTGCTGCAACGGTCCGTCTGAGGAGACACATGGCCAACGAACCGGCGATGACAGCGCCGCGTTCGCACCACCTTAGTCGAGATACGGACCGCTTCCGATCGTGATCGTGCCAAGGTCCACGCCAAATCCAGATTTGACTTGTCCGAGCCATTCGCCTCAGTCGCGATGTCGCGGCCCCGACACGCCGCAAGTCCGACAGTCCTTTCAGAGGCGCTTGATCTCGACACCGTATTTCCTTAGCGCGTAGCCAATCTGGCGCGGCGTCAGTCCAAGCAGCCGCGCCGCTTTTGCCTGCACCCAGCCGGATCTTTCCATGGCGGCGATGAGACGCTCGCGGTTAGTCATCTTCGCATCACTTCCGAGGACTGCGCCGCCAGCCGCTAACGGAGCCCGCTCGCTGCCGACAGGCTGGACCGCAGCAACTGCGCCCGACGTAGCAGCCTCAGCCCGCGGCGTAGCCGGCTTCACGGGCACTGGCCCGATTGGCCCGGGCTGCAGCGCAATTTCGTCCGATCGGCTCTTCCACAGCATCGCGGACAGGCACTGGCCGTGGCAGCAGGCAAAGTCGTTTCTCAAGATCGCTGGTCCCGGCGCCAGGGTCGCGCTCCGCTGCACGCAATTCTCGAGCTCGCGGACATTGCCGGGAAAACCGCAGTTCATCAATACTTCAATCGCGCTCGCATCGAAGCTCAGCGTACGGCCGTTCTCGCTGTTGAAATTCTCGAGAAACTCAACGGCGAGGAGCGGAATATCACTGCGCCTTTCACGCAACGGCGGCAACAGCAAGGGAAGCACGCAGAGGCGATAATAAAGGTCGGCGCGGAACTCGTTCCTTGCCACCGCCTCTTCCAGGTTTTTATTCGTGGCGGCAATCACGCGAACATCGACCTTAATGGTCTGGTTGCTGCCCACGCGCTCGAATTCTTGCTCCTGCAGGACGCGCAGCAGCTTTGCCTGGAACGAGGCCGAGATCTCGCCGATCTCGTCCAGAAACAGCGTCCCCTTGTCGGCGAGCTCGAAGCGCCCCTTGCGCGAATTGAAAGCGCTGGTAAAGGCACCCTTCTCATGACCGAACAATTCGGATTCCAGCACCGTCTCATGGAGCGCCGCGCAATTGAGCTTGATGAAAGGCCGCTTGGCGCGCGGCGACAGCTCGTGAACGGCCTTGGCGACCAGCTCCTTCCCGGTACCGGATTCGCCGCGCAACAGAACCGTGCTGTTCGATTCGGCTACCACCGCGATCTTCGCGAGCAGCCCGCGCAGCGCCGGGCTGTCGCCAATGATCCCCTCGATCTGAAACTTCTTACGCTCACCTGCAGGGTGCTTGAGCTCGGACAATGGCTTTTGCAGCCCGTCCTTTCCCGCCATCAGTCGCTCGCGGTCGCTCTTGAAAAAGCGATGCAGCTTCACCGTCTGCCCCACCAGGTTGGCGACCATGGTAAGCAGCCGCACGTCGTAATCGAGCCGGAAGTTCGACCCATAGTCCAGGATGCGGTCGATGGTCAGCGTGCCTACGACTTTCGCGTCGATGCGAATAGGGACGCCAATGAACGACACTCGCATGTTGTCGGAGGCACCGAGCACGCCCATGTCGGCGGCACTGAAGCCCGAATGCACCGCTACGTTCTCGGCGACGAGCGGCCTGTCCGTCGCCATGATCTGGTCAATTGCCTTCTGCGGCAGGCGCATCCGGTAGTGCTCATCGCTGCCTTCGCTCCAGTCCGCGCCAACGGTAATGTCCGGTACGCCATCATCGTCGAAGAGAGAGACGATACCGAGCCGCATCTGAACAAACGATTGCAGGAGATCGATGACGTTGGCCAACGTGACTTCGAGCCGGTAGGGGGCGGTCAGTACCTTCGATATTTCGAAGATGCCGGTAAGCACGCTCTCGTGCCACTGCACGATAGGGACCGCGTGGTCCGTCTCGGACTTTGAGCCAGGCCTTTCGCGCACGGAAGCGATATGCAGCATGACGACGTCCCCGTTGTGGGGACCGTGCTCCCCGTCACCTTGTTCGGATTTGCGGGCATTGTGTTGCATATCATCCTCGATCTAGCGCCCAATTTCACGGGCTGACTTCAAAAGATAATGCCCTTTCATGGAAGGACGGTGAAACTGTAGTGCCTTGATGTACTTATTTTCTGCTTTTGCGATTTCGCTGCGTGGATTCCGTTAGGAACGCGAGTTCCATTGATGTCGCTCAAATCAACTGCGATTTGTCTACTCCAGGTGCAGCCGTTTACAGGTGTCGTCCATCATTGATTGCTGCCTCGGTGCCCGTGAGATAACCCGCCGCATCCGAGCATAGGACGAAGATGATCTATCTTTGCGACCGCTTCGGGCGTGCCCGCCCGGCGCAGCGGGATATTTGGCACAAGAAGCGCTTCCGTGTCGGGCGACAAAATGTCCGTCTTGAACTGGCCGAGGACGTAGGGAAACTGTTTTCAGATCGTTAGATGCGAGTCTATCGGTCCGATTAATCTGGTTTGGTAAGTCATGCCTGCGTTAGCGTAACGTTTCAAGTGCAAAAAAAAGCCCCTCCGGGCTCTAGTTGCCAGCCATCCTCACTACCGCTATTGTTTTGGCAATCCCAAGTATCTTCACAGGCGCTGGGCCAGTAGCCGTCGTACTTGCGCACGTTCTGGCCAAGAAAATCGAAACCGTCTGCAATGTTCGTGATCCGGGTCTTCTCTTCCGAGCGCTCCAGATCTTGAGCGGCCATCAACTGCCTGAGCGCCGGAAGCACCTCGAATTCGAGCACTTCTTTCGACATACCGGTCACAACAAAGTCATCGGCGTAGCGAACGACGTTGAGTTGGGCCTTGCTGCGTGCCGCCGGGGTGAGATTACGCTCGGTCATCAGAGCATCGAGCACGACGAGCAGATTGAGATCGAGGCCCTTGAAACGCATGATCCCAACTTATCCATAGTGTGGATGCGTTCCATCAAAACAATCGATTTTACGAAATGTACGGCATGGAGGATAGTGTTCCTGGTAAATCCATTTCAATTTCGCAAACCTGCTGGCGCCTTCGTCGTGCCGGGTAGCGGATGAAGTGTGTCGTAGAACTGAGCGAAGCCGAGGAAATGACGTTGCAGCAGTTGTCGATCAATCACATGCATCGGGACACGCGCACGCGAGCGGCGGCCCTGTCGCCGCTCGGACACAGGATCAAGCGCAAGCTCACCGCCGAGCAACTCGGGGTGAGCGGGCAGTCGATCTGTGACTGGCTCAAGCATGGCGCAACAGCGGCGTGTCCGGCCCGATGGGCGGCCATAACGGTGGGCACATGAAGCACCACTGGCGACGCTTCATCACCTGGACGAAGGAAATCGCAGATCCCGAACTCGCTGAACTTTCTCGGCGGACACGGCACCAAATTTCAAGTCAATTTCTCGTGGACGCTCTCATGAATACTGTGGCAAAACGTCGGGCCGGAGAAATAGAATTTGGGCATATCAAGATGGTTGTCGGTCTTTGCCCTGACGCCGAGAAAAATCCTCAGGTGTACGCTAAGCATCAACCGAGGCACATGTCCAATGCGACCACGGTCTTCGGCGGCGTGGGCAAGCTGGATCGCGCCGACACGACGCGACAAGCGTCTGGCAGGTCGCGTAGGCGCTTACTACCGGCAAAACTTCGCATAGTTCTCCAAACCCTTTCTATATCGGCCGCTTACCTTCGTACAGTTGAGGCAAACCTCGACTTCGCCTTGGCTTCGCGACGAATCCTGAAATCGAACCGCTTTCTCAGCAAGTCCTTCGCGTCCGTCAGGTCCACCCTCAAAGGCCGGACGGCGCATAGGAGGCAGTCGTGAATTTGGCCGTGTCCACAGATAGAGGACCTCTCTCCGTGCGCTCTCAGGTGCGGTGGAGGCTGGTTTGGGAAAATGAGTTGCGACTCGCCGACCACATCGAACTGTCCGAGTTCTTCCGAAAGACCTACGGACCGACCGGGGCGTTTAATGCAAAACCATTCGAAGGCAATCACAGTTGGGCTGGTGCGAGGCCAGAGTTCCGTGCAATCGGCTACGACGCGCGCGGCGTAGCGGCTCATATCGGCGCACTGCGTCGTTTCATCAAGGTTGGCGCAGTCGATCTACTAGTGGCCGAACTAGGATTGTACGCGGTACGTCCGGATCTTGAGGGACTCGGAATCCCTCAATTAATGCGCGTGATGTATCCCGTGTTGCAGGAACTTGGCGTTCCATTTGGCTTCGGCACGGTTCGACACGCGTTGCGGCAACATATTGCAAGGCTGCTCGGCCGACCCGGTCTGGCGACTATTGTGTCTGGAGTTCGCGTGAGGTCGACCCTTCGAGAAGTGCATCTCGACACGCCGCCCACGCGCATCGAGGACGTACTCATTGTCGTCTTACCGATTGGACGGTCAATGAGCGATTGGCCGACCGGAACGATAATTGACCGGAACGGGCCAGAGCTGTGAGGCACTGCTTATCCGAAGCGCGCAGCGAGTGCGCTGACACCAACGGACGTCGCGACGTCTATTTGACGTTTGACGACGGCCCTAATCCACTTTGCACACCGGACGTCCTCGATGTGCTGGCGCAACACCGGGTGCCAGCGACTTTCTGCGTCATCGGCGCGTACGCAGCGGACCAGCCGAAGCTGATCCGACGGATGATCGCAGAAGGACACGAGGTCGCAAACCACTCGATGACTCATCCGGACCTGTCCAGATGCGAACCCACCGAAGTACAACAGGAAATACTAACGGCAAGCAGGGTCATCAGGATGGCGAGCCCGCGTGTTTCGCTGCGGTATATGCGTGCCCCGTATGGCATGTGGACCGAAGCAGTGCTCACTACGTCAGCGAGCGCTGGTCTGGCGCCCCTCCACTGGTCGGTAGACCCGCGAGACTGGTCTCGTCCCGGCGTGGACGCGATTGTCAGCGCAGTGCTGGCCTCTGTCCGGCCGGGTGCAATTGTGCTCTTGCACGACGGATGCCCTCCCGATGAGTTGGGACGATGCACTCACGCTGGTCGGCGCGAGCAGACCCTCATGGCGCTTTCCCTCATGATTCCAGCATTGCATGACCGGGGGTTTGCAATCCGATCGCTTCCTCAACCTGACCGGACGAACCAGACACCCTATGAACATGCTTGGCGCAACTAGCACTGTCGCTGTCTCGTCTTATGCGCTCCGCGGTCCTTTTGCTGCTAGATCAGTACGAGACGCAACTTTTTCGCGGGAAGCCGAGCGACTTCGGCGAGGACCGTCATCTGACGATTCCCATGCTGACGGCAGGTTATCGGACCGAGTAGGTTCCGGACGCCATAGCGGCGACAGTCGTTCCGGACAGACTGGGGGCGTATCTGCGCCAACAACTGCGCTGGGCGCGCAGTACTTATCGGGACACGTCGCTTTCGCTGCGCCTGCTGCCCTGTCTAGATCGCTACCTTACGCTGGACGTGATCGGACAGAATCTGGGCTCGCTATTTCTCGCCTTATCGCTTCTAGCGGGGCTCGCGCAGCTCGCATTGACAGCGACAGTGCCGTGGTGGACTGCCCTGATAATCGAATCATCGACCATGATCCGCTGTAGCGTGGCATCGGTTCGCGCTCGCCAGCTTCGATTTCTTGGCTTTTCTCTTCACACACCCATTAACCTCTTTCTCTTGCTCTCCCTGAAAGTCTATGCGCTGTGTACATTGAGCAATAGCGATTGGCTGTCACGGAGCGCTGCTGCCAACGTACCACACGGGGGTGGAAACAGGCCGCCACCGGAAACCCGAAGGCGGGACCGAACGCTACAGAATTTTCGGTATTGCGATGGCGCTTGGCAGAGCGGATCTTACGCGCGATTCTTCGACGTTGGTGGTGGCATACGACGGCGTTTGTAGCGACGAGTGATCGTGCACGCCAATTATCTTAGATGCTATGAGACGATCGTGCTTTCCGTTGAGAATCTAGCAGTTGGTTTCTAAAATCCCTTACCGACTAACGATTTGTCCATCCGTCGACTCCGTGAAAACTGGGAGCTACTGAGCCTTACCGCAAGCAGCTCGGCACTCGCCCACCACCAGATTTTGCACGGAGAGGAAGATTCCCCTGTGAAACGTTGCCGCGCGGCAAAGCGTTCGTACCGCATCCGCATATAAACGTCTCAATCTAATGCACCATTACCTTGGGGGCCTGTAGAAATATTCGAAGGACATCACCCTCTTTCTGGCGCCCCACATCAACTCCTACAGGCGATTCCAGATCGGTACGTTCGCGCCGACCAAGGTCGCATGGAGCCAAGACAATCGGACGGTCGGTTTCCGCCTTTACGGCGAAGGCTCGGACGCCGTCCGCGTTGAGTGCCGCATTGGCGGTGCGGATCTGAATCCGTATCTCGCTTTTGCGGCCCTGATCGCGACGGGTCTTGCGGGCATCGAACGAGCCACCTCCAGCGCTGCCGCATTGTCCAAAACGTAACATTCGCGACACCAACAATCGGACGATGCACCGCCATAACCCGACATTGTGCCGGTCAACATCCCGCAAATTGTGCTCCGACTGTAGATGCTCGCTTGGCACAACGCTTGCGATCCATCGCCGACAACTCAAGAGACCTGACATGCTCAATCCGATCATCAATGACACGACGCTTCGTGACGGCGAGCAGACCGCCGGCGTCGCGTTTCGCACCGAGGAAAAATGCGCAATCGCCGCCGCACTGTCGCAAGCCGGCGTGGCCGAACTCGAAATCGGAATTCCTGCCATGGGCGAAGACGAAATGGCGTGCATCGCTGCAATCGTCGACCTGAACCTCGACGCCCGCCTGATGGTTTGGGGGCGCCTCACGAACGAGGATCTCACCGCGGCATTGCGCTGCGATGCCGATATCGTTCATCTCTCGGTTCCCGTTTCGGATATTCATTTGGAACACAAGCTGCGGCAGTCGCGCAGTTGGGTACTGGCGCAGATCGCACGCGTCGTCGACGAGGCAGCGAAAAACCATCCCAAGATTTCCCTCGGCATGGAAGACGCCTCGCGCGCGGATCCCTCATTTCTCATAGAAGTGGCTCAATGCGCGCAGCAGCACGGGGCCCAGCGCGTGCGCTTTGCCGACACTGTCGGTATCCTGGACCCCTTTAAGACCTTCTACGCCATTGCAGCGCTGCGCGTCGCCGTCGATCTGGAGATCGAAATCCATGCGCACGACGACCTCGGGCTCGCCACAGCCAACACACTGGCCGCCCTTGGGGCCGGCGCGACCCATGCGAGCACCACCGTCAACGGGTTGGGTGAGCGCGCCGGCAATGCAGCGCTGGAAGAAGTCGTGATGGGCGCGCGGCACCTGCTGCGACGAGACACTGGCGTCGACACCAGAGCGCTGCCCGACATTTCGTCGCTCGGTCGAACAAGCCTCAGGCCGCGCAGTTTCCTTCAACAAGAGCATCATCGGTAGGAGCATCTTTACTCACGAGTCGGGCATTCATACCGACGGCCTCGCGAAGCACCCCACGACCTACGAGGGATTCGATCCAGCAGAGCTCGGCCGGCAACGGTCGACGATACTCGGGAAACATTCTGGATCTCAAAGTGTGCGTGAGGCCTACGACGCTCTAGGCGTGAGGGTGTCGGAGCGGCTCATCCCGCTCCTGCTTGCGCGCATCCGCTCTTTCGTCACGCAGTACAAGCAGGCGCCGAATGCAAGCGATCTGCGCCGCTTCCTGACGCAAGCCCACAGCACGCGGGTGAAGGTGTCGTGAGTGTGGTGATGGCGGCCAAACTTGTCCAATAGAAGTAACGACATGCAAGAAGTTATCGAACAACTGCGTCACCTGTCGTCGGCCGAGGATTTCCTGCGATTCTTCGACATCGCATTCGACGAGAAGGTGCTGAACGTGAGCCGCCTGCACATCCTCAAGCGCTTCTTTCAGTATATCGAGCAACAGAAAGAACTACCGCGTAACAACGCGACGGCCGTGCTCGCCGTCTATCGATGCTTACTGCAGAAGGCCTACAACGACTTCGTTGTATCCACGCCCGCGGAGCAAAAGGTCTTCAAAGCGTCCAGCCTGCGCGACGTGTCGCTGAAACTCGTGCACAAGATATTCGCTCGCCATCCGAGATTGGAGGCGGACCTGTTGATGAAGAGGGCCTCATGAACTCGCCCGCTGCCTCGGAAAAGAAGCCGGCCGCGCCGGTCAACAAGTACCGCTTCGAGATTCTGCTGCTCGGTGCAACCTCGATGGCCCGGGATCTCGCCGGATCTGTCGCAACGACGCCCTTGACCGGCCTCACCGCCGACTGCACTGAGCTGAACATTGACCCGTAGTTGCCGCATTCTGTGCACGGACCATCACAACCTCGAATGGGCGTGTCCGCGCGGCGGGCATCGCATCCAGTTCAGGTTCGCGTAGACAAACACATCCATCGTCACATCGGCTTCCGAGCGCCGCAAAAGCGGCCGGACGCCTCACCATATCGGAGCAAATTGATGAATCTCATTACTGGTATCGAATCGACCGATCTCTTCGGCGGCAACGTTCCCTTCCCCGTGCTACAGCTGATCGAGAGAACCCGCGGCGGCAGCAATGACGATGTGGCCGCCGCGTTGTGGACTGCGGTCCTGTCGTACCCGCGCTGCCTGCCACCCTACTATCTGCTGTATAAGTTCCATGCGAACCGGGGTGAACTTGGCGAGGCGCAGGAGGTCGCGACCAAGGCTTTGGCGGTCGCCGCCCGGCAGGCGTCGCTCGACAGCGACTGGTGTGCGGTACAGCCGGGCGACACCGACTTCACCATTCCTGGTCCAGGCCGCTTCTGGCTCTTCACACTGAAGGCGCTCGCGTTCATCAGCGTGCGGCGCGGCGAGCGCACCGTTGCACTGAAGCTGATCGCCAAGCTGCGCAGGCTGGACCCGATCGATTGCATAGGCTTGGACGTCGTGGAAGCCTTGCTCGCACAGTCCGGATCCCAATAATCGCCGCCGGAAGATCAACTGACAGATCGACAATATGTCCCCGGCTTGGCTATGGCAGAACTCCATTGCAGTTCATGGTGATCGTTTCAGTAGTCAAAGCCGACGCTCACCGCACACTTCGCGCGGGCGCGCAGGCCATGCCGTGGACGTTTTTTCAGCGAGCCGTGGAAACCGGTAGCCCAGCGGTGCCGATAATTCGGCGTACATCCGATAAAGAGACTGCGTCGCAAGCAGGGGTCGCGTTGCAACCAGAGACGCAAATCAAGACAACAACCGGATTGACACACGGCTTGCCAGTCCCGCCGAACCTGCTCGATCAGGCGTTTGCCGTCACCGCGCCGAATGAGGCCTGGTGTGGCGATACACGGTATATCGCCACAAAACCCTCGAAACCCCACAAATCCATGCCGCAAAAACCTTGCTGAAAGATCCCATTTCCTAACTTGGCTGGATTGGTCTTCGCGTGGTCTTAGGCAGAGGAATCATGCGTGACGCCTCCTCCAATATTATCTCCCGCATCCAATTGCTTGCCGGATCACTGTTGTGAAGGGCAGACCATTGGACGGCCTCGGTGAATGCGGGACGTGGCAGCGGAAGTTCGACGATCCGCAGAGGCATCGCCTTTTCGAAATACTTGACCAGCCTTAAGGGCATCGTCCCTATACGGTCAGTGTTTAATAGCATAGGCGGGATCATGCTAAAGCTCGGCACGATGACCTCGTCCCGTCTCTTGAGACCGTGCTGAAGCAAAAACCATTCCTCGATGGAGGGCTGCCGCGCACGCCCGAACTTGACCACAACGTGCCCCATCGACATATATCTCTCGAATGTGAGCTGCCCTGATAGCTGCTGGTTCGTGCGGCAGCCTACGCACACGAGCGTCTCCTCGAACAGCTTCGCTTTAGGGTGCGCGCTCGACATGAAAAATTCCGGCAAGATAAGAAAATCGGCTTCGCCGCGCCGGAGAACCTCATCGGGGTCATCGGCAAGTGGCAGCAATTCGAAACTGACGGCGGGAGCTTCCCGTGCAATACGCTCCACGATCTTTCGAAAAAATACGACTGTCATGAAATCGGAAAGAATGATCCTGAAGCGGCGATCCGATTTGGCTGGGTTGAACACGTCCTGGGAAATAACGGAGAGCTGGATGTGCACCAGAGCCTCCCGGACTGGAGCAGCGAGCCCTTCTGCACGCGGTGTTGGGACAAGTTCCCGGCCCCTCATCGTAAATAGTTCGTCGCAGAAATAGGCGCGTAGCCTGGCGACGGCCGCGCTCATGGCCGGCTGGCTCAGGTTGATGCTGCGTGCCGCCGCAGTGAGGTTACGCTCGGTCATCAGAGCATCGAGCGCGACGAGGAGATTTAGATCGAGGCCCTTGAAACGCATGATCCCAACTTATCCATAGTGTGGATGTGTTCCATCAAGACAAACGATTTTACGAATTGTACGGCATGGAGGATAGTGTTCCTGGTAAATCCGATTGAATTTCGCAAACCTGCTGGCACCTTCGTGGTGCCGGGTAGTGGATGAAGTGTGTCGTAGAACTGAGCAAAGCCGAGGAAATGACGTTGCAGCAGTTGTCGATCAATCACATGCATCGGGAGCCATCCTCCCGAACCCGCCGCATGTTTGGCAACGATTGGGGATTTCCTCGGGGTTCCAGCGCTTCAGCTTTCTGGTCGCGCCATCCTTCGTCGCCAAGAAACGCGACCCTGGACCAAACGGTACAGAATTTTCATGAATTGCGGCGCCATTTTGCAGACGGACCCTACGCGAGATTCTTTGGGGCTGGTGACGTCTGACCGGTGTTCGCAGCGGCGAGCGATACCCTACCTTACCTATGTGGTAGGGTTTCGAGTTTTGCCAATAGGGGCTTCCTACCACGATGAAGGAGAGAAACATGCTGTGCTTAGGAGTGAGCGGCGGGCTAGACAAAGTTCATGAAAATTCACTCGAACTGCCGAACACATTTCTGCACGACGGCGCTGCGGTGCTTGTCCGGGACGGACGCGTAATAGCGGCCGTCGAAGAGGAGCGCCTCAACCGGATCAAGCACTCTAACAAGTTCCCGAGCAGTTCAATTCAATTCTGCCTCGCATCCGCAGGGATTCAGCTCAGCGATATCGACCACATCGCGTTTTACGCTACCGAGGCCTATTGCAACGTTATGCTCGAACGCCTGTTCCTGTCCCAGCCGAACATCTCCATTCCGGTGGATGCCAAGCTGTTTCTGCGTAACTTACTAATGCGGGAATTCGGTACCGAGGTCGATCCTTCGAGAGTCTCATTCGTGAGTCACCATCTGGCGCATGCCGTGAGCGCGTTTGCGATGTCTGGATTCGAGCAAAGTCTGATCCTCGCGGTCGATGGCGGCGGTGATTTCCTCTCGGGGCTCTTGGCGCTCGGATCTGGAACCGAAATTACGCAACTCGCGACTTTCGCAGAGCATAATTCTCTAGGGCTGTTTTATCTCGAAACAATCCGGTATCTCGGTTACGGCTTGTTCGATGAATACAAGGTCATGGGGCTTGCACCTTATGGGGATCCCGCTCCCTATCGCGGGCTCTTCGAGCAATTCTATCAACTGTCCGCCAACGGTGAGTACCGCGTCTACCTGGACCGCATCGGTCCGACGTTGCTCCGCAGCATCCAGGTCCGGCGAAAGGGAATGCCATTCACACAGCAGCATCGAGATGTGGGTGCTTCATTGCAGGAAGCGCTGGAGCGGATCGTGTTTCACATTCTCCGCCATCATCGCGAGGTCACCGGTATGAAGCGGCTGTGTATAGCCGGAGGAGTAGCTCATAACTGCACCATGAACGGTAAGCTGCTGTATTCGGGACTTTTCGAAGACATCTTCGTGCAGCCCGCAGCGCATGACGCCGGTTGCGCATTAGGCGCTGCCCTTATGATGTCAAGCGACTTCGGTCGGCCCGCGCCGCGTGAGCGATTGCAGGAGGTTTATTGGGGGCCCGATCTGGGGAGCGATCTGGTCGTGGAGCAAGAATTGAATGCGTGGGTCGGACACCTCGACGTTGAACGCAGTGATGACGTGGTAGGCAGAGCAGCGGACTGGATGGCCAATGGTGCCGTGATCGGCTGGGTGCAGGGTCGTTCGGAGTTCGGGCCACGCGCGCTTGGCAACCGCAGCATTCTTGCCGATCCCAGGCCGGCCGCAAACAAGGACCGGATCAACGCCATGGTCAAAAAGCGTGAGGGTTACCGACCGTTCGCGCCATCAGTGCTCGAGGACGATGCGCACGAATTTTTTGACCTCCCAGAGGGCACCCGCGAATTCCCTTTTATGAATTTTGTAGTTCGCGTGCGCGACTCCAAGCGTGCCTTGCTCGGCGCCATCACGCACATTGACGGTACAGCGCGGCTGCAAACAGTATCGCGCAAGACCAATTCCGCCTACTGGGAGGTTATTAATGCGTTCAAGAAGCGGACAGGAATCCCAATTCTGCTGAATACTTCCTTTAATAACAACGCTGAGCCGATCGTAGATTCGGTTGCAGACGCGATTGCCACATTTCTGACGACAGAGCTGGATGGACTTGTGGTCGGACCGTTCCTCGTCAAAAAGCGGCCCGCAACGCAGGAACATTGGACTGCGCTCGCGGTTTCACTGCCGCCCTATGCATCGCTCTATCGAGTCCGCGCTCATACAGCGCGGGATCGTCAGGAGACGGTGTGCGAAATTCGCACCGGCGGCTCCAACTGTGACAGTGTGCGTATTTCACATGAGTTGTTCGATCTGCTGATGCGGATCGAAGGCGAAGCCGTGCTCGGACATCTTCTCGATACGATTACGCCTGAGCAGACTCGACGTGAAGCCCTCGTCGAGGAACTGCGCGGATTGTGGGAACAGCGTCGGGTTCGGCTACATCCCTCACGGGCGTTGTCACGGTAACGACGTCCTTCCAATGAGTGGCTGAAGATCTGAAACTAGGTAACAGCGCTCGCGAGCTATTTTTCTAGAACGTTAAACAATAGCGTTTGGCCGCCGTGCAGTTCTTGTACCAACACGCCGGTGTCCAACGGAGCACCAGTCCCGGCCCAAGGTCCGGACACATGCAGCAGCGCACCATAAAGGTAGGCGGAATTGACACATCAAACGAACTTCGAATTGCTGCGTCGGGAATTGGACGCAGACGATCCATGGCGGCTCGACAGCAATCCCTTTGAGCACGAGCGCCACAGGCAAATGCTTCGGATGGCACTTTCGCAGGGATCCGTCACAAATGCGCTCGAAGTCGGATGCGCAGGCGGAGCCTTCACGGAAAAATTGGCACCGCACTGCCAACGGCTCACCGTGATCGATATCGTGCCACACGCAATTGCCAGGACACGCGAACGGATGATGGACCCACCACACATCAATTGGATCGTCTCCGATGTCCAGCATTTTTCGACTGAGCAACAGTTCGATCTGGTCGTGGCGGCGGAGGTTCTCTATTACCTCGACGGCAGCGCCGAGGTGCGTGCGGCTGTCCGCAATTTAGCACGGATGCTTGCGCCCGGTGGACAGCTGGTTTTCGGATCGGCACATGACGCCAATTGCCGGCGATGGGGCCACATTGCCGGAGCCGAGACGGTCATAGCCATCCTGCAAGAAGAGCTGGTTGAAATCGATCGTTTGAGGTGCGTCGGTCAGTCGTTGAATGAAGACTGTCTGCTCGCCTGTTTTCGAAACGCGGCTTCGCCTTCGTGCGGACCAACTTACCAGCGTTAGGCCGGGAGATATTATGCGCATCTGTGGGATCAAACTGACGCACGACGGAGCGATCGCCCTTGTCGAGGATGGAAAACTGGTTTTTTGCGTGGAGCAGGAAAAGCGAGACAACAATCCGCGGTATCAGGCGATCGACGACCTCGACGCGATCGCGATCGCATTGGCCGAGCATGGTTTCGATGCGCACGATATCGACCAGTTTGTCATCGACGGCTGGGACGGAGTAGTCGAGTCGCAGTTTCGGGTCCTCAGTGGGTCGATTCCCGTCAGCCTGAAAGGGGCCCCTTATGCCGAACGCCGAGCCGATGATCTTCTCGCTTCGCTCGACGGCTCCGGACTGCTTGTCGGCGGCCAGTCCTTTCCTTATAAAAGCTATCCTCACGTGTCAGGCCATGTGGCCTCCGCGTACTGCACCAGTCCCTTTGCCCAAAGCGGGCAACCTGCATTCTGTTTGGTGTGGGATGGTGGCATCGTCCCGCGCCTCTATCATGTAGAACGCCACCACGCCCGCCATGTCGACTGCCTGTTCCCCGTGATAGGTCACATCTACGCTGCGGCGGGTCATCACTTTGGTCCTTATAAGAAGCCGGGCGGCGCCCGGTGGGATCTGGGTGTGGCCGGCAAGCTGATGGCCTACATCGCGCTAGGCTCCGTTGACGAAGATATCGTTGAGGTATTTCGCGAGCTTTATCAGGCACGCTTTGCTGGCGACACGGAGTGTGCGCAAGCTTACCGCGAGAACATCCACAGCGCGGACGCGTCACTAGCGGCTGTAGGAGAGTTCTTCGAAGCAAGCGCGCTGCGACTGGAAGCCAGGCCGCCCGAAGACGTACTCGCCTCGTTCCATGTATTCCTCGAGCGTCTTCTCGTTCAAGAAATGGGTATCGCGCTGCAGCGCCATTCGATTGCGGGCCCGAAAAATTTGTGCATCGCTGGCGGATGCGGACTCAATATCAAATGGAACAGCGCCCTGCGCGCGAGCGGTTTGTTCGACGCAATCTGGGTGCCGCCGTTTCCCAACGATAGCGGGTCTGCGATTGGCGCCGCTTGTTGCGCGCTGGCAGCAGAGAAGGGCTTCGTGCCGCTGGAGTGGTCGGTATATAGCGGACCGGCCTTAAAAGGTTGCCAAGTACCGCCCGGATGGACGGCGTCTACTTGCTCCATTGCGGAACTCGCCAGCATACTCGCCAGTAGCAAGCCCGTCATTTTCCTTGCCGGCCGGGCCGAACTCGGACCACGAGCATTGGGGGGCAGAAGCATTCTGGCCGCCGCGACTTTGCCCACAATGAAGGATCATCTCAACGACATCAAGTTTCGAGAGCACTTCCGTCCCGTGGCGCCAATTTGCCTTGAGGATCGTGCGCCGACCATTTTTAGCCCGGGGAGCCCTGATCCCTATATGTTGTTCGATCATCAGACGCGCGCGGAATGGCGAGAAAAAATCCCTGCCGTCGTGCATCTCGACGGATCTGCCCGATTGCAGACCATGTCAAGAACTTCCGAGCATCCGGTGGCGCAACTTCTGGTCGAATACGAAAAGCTGACGGGTATTCCGTTGCTCTGCAACACGAGCGCCAACTATCACGGACGAGGTTTCTTCCCGGACGCTGCTTCAGCCTGTGCGTGGGGACGCGTCGAACGTGTGTGGTGCGATGGTTTGTTACTGACCAGGACTGGTCTGTCGCCGTCAGTCGACGAAACACTTTTCGCTACGTCGCCGTTCGAAGATCGCTGACGTTGCAGCTCAGTGGTCAGTACGACGCCGTCAATTGTCCCGCCAGCTCGCTCTATCGCTACGGTCCGAAGACGATCAGCCGGCCTCCCTTGGCTCGATTTTCGCAAGCACTTATCCCGGGCGGAGGTTGCTCATCGACCCGCGGAACCTCGATGCCATCCTCGGAAACTTGGCATCTTCTTCAAAATGCAGTGGGTAACGGGGCTCACGGGGCGTGCGGGTTGAAGCTGGAGAAATCCAGCTTGCCGGCGATGAGAAAGAGGACGGTGCGCATCGTCGTGAAGCGCGCGTCACCGCGAGCCTTGCGCTTGGCAGCTTGAAACAAGCCTTGATGACCTCGATGAAGCCGTTGGTCTGGCAGGTCTGAGTCCAGGCGACGATGCGATCGAAGTGCTGGCGAATCATTCGCGCCACTTCCTTCATCGGCTTGACCTTCGAGCGCATGACGTTGGTGCACCACTGCCGCAACACGCGTGGACAATTGACGCACCGCAAGGTTTGCGTATGTTCAAAGTGTTCAGCTTCTCAATTCCTCGTATGATTCACTCAGGCGGCCCGAGGTAATGTCAAACCAAGCATAGTGCTGGTCAGAATGCCATTAGGAAGAAAAGCGATCGTCATCTATGGCTTTCGTTTTCCTGCAGCGGGCATCGGCTACGCAGTACGCCGGCACCACCGCCTCAATCTTAGTCCACGGGAATTGCGCTGCACTATCTCGGTTGGCCAATTCCCCTCTAACGGCGGAACAAGTTCCTATGGACATGCTAGACGTCATCGGTATTGGTATCGGACCGTTCAATCTAAGCCTCGCGGCGCTCATTCAGCCCACCGGTTTGCGAGCGCTCTTCTTTGAGAAGCGCATAAAATTCTCCTGGCATCCGGGGCTCATGCTGCCCCAAAGTCAACTCCAGGTGTCGCCGCTCAAGGATTGTGTGACCCTGGTGAATCCCACAAGCCCATATTCATTTCTCAACTATCTCGCTGTACATCGACGCCTGTACAGTTTCGTGAATAAAGGTGGAAACAGCACGTCGCGACGTGAGTTCACCCACTATTACCAATGGGTCGCGCAATGCCTGGACACGCTTCGATTCGGCGAGGAGGTGATCGATATCAGGCCTTGCAATAAGGGCTATTGCGTGACCACTACCGCGCGCACCTATCATGCGCGCGCGGTAGTGGTCGGGGTCGGCGTCGAACCCAAGGTGCCGGCATGTGCGCGGCAGGTGGTTGGCGAGACGGTCTATCACGTAGACGACTACCTTAACCGGAAACCGTTCAGCGAAGACGAACATGTGCTGGTGGTAGGCGGCGGGCAGAGCGGCGCGGAAGTCGTCGAGCACATGCTGACCGAGTCAGGTCCCGACAAGATCACTTGGGCGACGTCGCGCGCCAATCTGTTTGCGATGGACGACAACGCATTTGTCAATGAAGCATACATGCCCAGTTATAGCCAACGCTTTCACACGCTGCCGATCCAGCAGCGCCGGGCCATCGTCGAAAGCGAAAAGCTCACCAGCGACGGCATCTCCGCCAGCCTGTGCAACCGGCTCTATGAAGCGTTGTACGAACGCAGCGTCCATGGCACGCTAGCCGACTGCTTTCGTCTGTTGCCTTCGGTGACGATGGACGAGATCACCCGCCGCAGCGGTCGATGGCATATCGGGTTGACCTCGCTCGTCACGTCGCAGCGCAACGGCATAAGCGCGGACAGAATCATCCTGGCAACCGGTTTTCAGCCGCGCCATTTGCCATTCGTTCAGAAGCTGCTCGACGGCGCAAGCCGTGAAGACGGTCTGCCAACGCTCGATCCCGATTACGCCGTGCGCTTCGATGCGCCAATGCCCGGTCCCGTGTATCTGCAAAACCAAAGCCGCGTGCAGCACGGCCTGCAAAGCGTCAATCTTTCACTGGTCGCGTACAGGAACAGTCGCATCATCAACAGCCTGCTAGGTCGTGCGTTCTATCCGGATGTTCCGGACCGGCAACTGCTCGACAGCATTGAGGATCAGGAGACTGAAGCAGGGTCGATACTGTGCGACGCCCCTCAGGCCTCGCGTCAACCGGCAGTGGCGTAAGCGCATGACTGGCTCCTCCATTTATCTATCGACTGGCGAGCGTGCGATCTCACACGCCGAGCACTTGCCGGCATCCCTCCAATTACGGGCGTTCATTCCGTTTCTGATCGCGTCACTGGTGATCGCCGCTTCGTACGGGACGAGTTTTCTCCTGCCCGAGTACCTGCAATCCCTGGGCATGAAGAGCGGTGTCGCCGGCGCCGTGATTTCGAGCGGCATGGTCTCGACCATGATCTGCTGCTGCGTGGCTGGGCGCATAGCCCAGCGTATCGGTGTCATGCCGACCATCGCGCTGGCCTCGCTCGTCATGGCAGGCAGCATGCTCTGCTTCGCCGCTGCGCCAATGGACATTCGTGCCGTCTATGCAGGCGGTTTGCTGTTGGGCGCTGGGTGGTCCGTGTTCTTCATACTCGCGCCGCTGCAAATCATCCATCATCTGTGCCCCAACGCGCGTATCCAGTACCTGACCTTCGTCTCCGGCACGCAAATGGCCGGCCTGGGCATGGCGGCGCCTTTGAGCCGCCTGATCGCCCAACATACCGGCTCGATCGCGCTGGCCTACCTTCTGTTCGCTGCGGCATGCGCGGTGGCGGCAGTCTGCGTCAAGATCGCCGGCGAGGCGATGAGGGATAGGTCCTGTTTACCGATGACGCGCGTGGCCATTACCGCGACAGACACGTTGGCCCTGCTCAGGGCACGAACAGCAGTGCCGATCGCAATGATCGCACTGGCAGCCTGTGTCTTCGCCGGGCTGGCGACTTACCAGACACCCTATGCCGTCTCGCGTAACCTCAGGCCAGACCTGTTCTTCCTGACGTTCACGATAATCAGCGTGGCACTGCGCTTGTCGCTCGCGAGAACCATGGGACGCATCAAGCCCGCGCGACTGGCGCACGCATTGTTTTTGCTGACCGGCGCCTCGCTCGTACTGTTCCTGTTGAACCACGGCAGCACGACGCTTTATATCGTCGCTACCGCGCTGTTCGCCACGGGCTACGGACTGAGCTACTCGACCCTGAACGGCATGGCCGTGAACCTCGCCGGAGACCACGGCGTATCGGTGCCGGTGACTTCGCAAATCTTTACGCTTGCCTATTTCATCGGTCTGTTCGGATGCCCTTCCCTATGTGGCGTTCTGATTCACGTTTTCGGCGCCGATGCAATGCTCGTCGCCCTGCTAGGCGCCGTACTCGCCAATGTCGTGCTACTCGGCGTCATGCGAATGAAGGCGCATTTCGCCGCCTGACTTCTCCTTGAAAACTCCGTTCTTTAACGAGGTGGTTCGTATGCTGAATGAAACGCAAAAATCCAAGTGGCACGAAGATGGATATCTAAAAGTAGAGGGCTTTTTCGATCCGGTCACCCGCGAAAAAATTTCTGCTCTGGTCAACGATGTTTCGCGCTGGGAAATCAGCGACAACAAATGGATGATGTGGTTCGAGAAGACCGAGGACGACCGCAGGATCGTTTCAAAGGTAGAGAACTTTTTAGACTTCAACAATGAGCTGCGCGACCTGTTGCTGGCCGACAAGCGCATCCAGACGGCTGTCGAATCGCTTCTCGATGAAGATACCCGCATGCTCAAGGAACTGCTCATCTTCAAGTACCCGGACAGCGGCGGCTACCGTCCGCATCAGGACATCTATCACATCCCGCACAAAATTCCTGAACGCATGGTTCATGCCGTGGTCGCCATCGGCATCGACGATTCCGATCCGGACAACGGCGGCCTGTTCTTCAGTCCGGGCAACCATCAGAAAGGTGTGTTCCCGATGGACGCCGGCGGCGTGATTCATCCGGAAGTGGCCGAGACGTTCAAGTGGGAACCCGTGCCCTGGAAGGCCGGCGACATCTTCGTCTTCGACGACTACGCGCCGCACTATTCGCAGCCCAACAAAAGTAACCGTTCGCGCCGCGTGCTCTATCTGGTGTTCCAGCGCGCCTCGACTGGTGGCCCCACGCGTACGGAATACAACAAACTGAAGCGTGCCTACAACCCACCCGAAGGAAAGGAATCGGATATCCACGATCTGAAGCCGCCAAATGGCATTTTCTATCGCACCTAATGTAATTCAGCGGAGGATGTGCGTGTACACAAAGCAGATTGACCCATCCATGATGCGGCCGGAATACGGCGTTCTTGTTTGCCGGCTGCTCGAACATCTGCCCGCTGGCCTGACAACAGCGTTCGGCACGTCGATTGTTGAGGTCGTGCCGGCGGGCGCTGTCAATCTGCACTCCCATTCCGAGCATGAACTGTGGGTACTCATTTCAGGCAAGGGAGTCTTCGAGGTGAATGGTCAGGCGCGGCCAGTCGCAGATTCAACGCTGCTCTATATCGAGCCGAATCAGGAGCACGCGATTCGCAATGCCGATCCGGCAGCGAGCCTGAAATTTCTATCGATATGGTGGGACTAACGTGACCACACGCACTTTTTTCGTTTGCCCCGCACCGCCCTGCCCGAACGGCAAGCTGCATCTCGGCCATATTGGCGGGGTCTATCTGCTCACCGATCTTTTCGTTCGCTTTCAACGCATGAGAGGTCACCGCGCCTACCATGTCACAGGTGCGGACGAGCATGGCACCTATACGGTAGTGAAGGCGCGCAAGCTCGGTCGTCCGATTGACGAAGTCGCGCAGTTGCATATCGACGAGATAATGGATTGCTTGCGGGCAATGCACATCGAGCCCGATGTCTTCATCAGAACAACGGACGCTACGCACAAGCAGAACAGTCTGAAGATCTTTCGCGAGCTGGAAGCTGCAGGCTACATTGATGTGCGTGATGGCCATCAACTCTACTGCGAAAACTGTGACGAGTTCGTGGCCGATTCGCTTGCCGTCGGCCTCTGCCCCGCGTGCGATGCGTCCACCGACAGCAACTTGTGCGAAAACTGCGGTTTGGCGCAACAGCACTCGAAGTTGCGAGCGCCAGTCCACACGTCGTGCGGCAAACCGCTATCGCTTCGCCCTATCGAACAGGCGGTTTTCGACGTCCCTCGCATGGCAGCCATGCTTGACGATGCGATCAAAAGGAGTGAATGGGATCAAACGATCCAGCGTAAAGCGCGTGCATGGTTGCGTGACGAATTGCGGCCGCTGCCTATGTCGCGCATTTTCGACCGGGGTGTGACACTTGAAGCACCCGCGAAGATTGCGGGGCAAACGTTGATGACGTGGTTCGAAGGGCTTTGGTGTTTCGAGACGGGGATCCGCTTGCAGTGCGCGCGCGACGAGGTCAACTACGATACCGTGATGCGCGACCCCGATACACGCCTCCTGTTTTTCATGGGCCAAGATAACCGCTTCTACTACACCATCGGCGTGACTGGCAGCCTGCTTGCGCGCGGCTACCCGCTTCCGGCAAATCATTCGATCCAGGACTTCTATAAATTGGAGGGCGAGAAATTCTCGACCAGCCGCGACCATGCACTCTGGGCAGATGAAGTATCCCGGCAGGTCGACCCGAGTGTGTTGCGCTATGCGCTCGCTCGGATTGCCAAGCCGTTCGGCACCAACAATAACGATTTCCAGATCGGCGAACTGATCCGGTCGGCTTCGCACATCCTTGCGTGGGAAAGCGCCCTCCGCCGCGATTCACTGCACTCGGCGAATGTCGATGGAAGCGGTCTTACGCCGGCGCACGACGACATAGTCCAACGTTATATCACCGCGATGGACCAGGTACGCTTCTGGAACGCCCTCGATCTGATTGACGAATACTTCGTCGCGACGGGCTTCGGCACGAGCCCGGAAACGTGGCGGCCGGTGCACGTATCCGTCTTTCTGAGCATGCTCCATCCCGTGATGCCAGTGCTGGCCGAACGCTATGGAAACGTGTTCTTTGGCGAGAATTGGACACCGGCACTCGGCGCAAACGCTACGCCATTGGCTACGCCTCCCAGAGCAACGGCCGAATTTCCGCCGTTCGGAATGCCGATTGCCGACTCGTTCATCCGCCAATATCAATCGCGCTTCCAGCGCGCCGTCGATGCCGCGTAACCAACGACGGAGCCAGTCATGTCGATGCGCAGTCGCACTTCGCTCAGTTATGGGGTATTCGACTACACCTCAGGCAAGGACACAGTCAACTTCGCCTATGGGCTTCCCGATCCTTTGACGTTCGCCCGCCTGCAATGGCCGGACCCGCTTACCGTCGAGACGGGCGTCAGCATCTCCGACCTACCGCAGTACACCGACGCCTATGGCCTTCCTGAACTGCGCGGACAGCTTGGCCAAAGGTACCGGATGGCGCGTGGCAATGTCATTCTGACGAACGGCGCTTCACAAGCCCTGCAACTGCTCGCCGATGCTTTTATCGACCCAGGAGACGTCGTGCTGACCGAGGACCCGTCCTATCTCGGGGCGTTGCGCATTTTCTCTATTGCGGGCGCGACGGTGGTTCAAGTAGGTGCGGATT
Source organism: Paraburkholderia sp. MM5496-R1 (assembly GCF_050436205.1). Lineage (NCBI taxonomy): Bacteria > Pseudomonadati > Pseudomonadota > Betaproteobacteria > Burkholderiales > Burkholderiaceae > Paraburkholderia > Paraburkholderia sp. MM5496-R1. The sequence goes on along the minus strand of NZ_JBNDLT010000001.1, from coordinate 223,954 downwards.
CCTCGGGTGTCGACCTCGATCTGCTCGAACAAGCATTGCTGCACGCAAAGGGGCGAGCCAGGTTGTACTACACCACTCCGGCGTTCCACAATCCGACTGGACGATACTTTGCACACCGGCATATGGTCGAGGTGGAGGCTCTACTGTCCCGCAACGGCGTGCGGCTGGTGCAGGACCTGGTTTATAGCGAGTTGCCCTATGATGGCGCGTCACCCGAGATTCTGCAGGCGGGCGGTAACATCATCAATGTGCATAGCTTCTCCAAAATCTCAGGCCCCGGGCTTCGCGTAGGCTGGGTGCTGGCCGAGCCGGAAATTGTCGACCGCCTAGCCCACCTGAAATGCGATGGAGGTGTGAGTCCCATTGTCAGCAATATGGCGCTCGCCTTATTGCAGTCGTCGTCTTTGGACGCTCACGTCGAACACCTAAGGACGCACTACCGGAGCAAGCGCGACGCAATGCATAGGCTGTTACAGGCCTGCCGATTCTGCGAACCGGATTACGAGATTCCGAGTGGTGGATTTTCGTTCTGGGTCTCGCTTGCCGAAGGCGTCGATTCCGCCGAATTGGTCGGCGAGGTGCGCCGGAAGCACAATGTGAAACTCGTCGAAGGAAAGCACCATGGGCCGAGCGGTGCAGCCCGTGTACGCTTAAGCTTCAGTTATCTCCAGCCGCGTTTGATAGAGCGCGGCTTGGCTCAGATAGACGATGCGCATGCGAGCCTTCTGAGATCGACGCGCTTTAAGCGGCGTGGCTAGAGAATGCCAAGTACTACGGATAGTCGGTGCGAGATGTACAAGCGTAGGCCGAGCGAAGACATCCACTGTGCCGCCCTCTACCGCAAACAAGTCGACGAGCGCTTTTCGGCATGGCACCAGGTCACTGATTTCGCTCAGGATCCGTCCGTTATATAGGCAGACACCCCCTTCGCGCGTGTCTCGGAACCAGTCAATTCCTGTGCGTTCTGTACGATCAGCACGTCATCGCTCTGCAGCCGATATCAACATCAAGACCTACCCGATGTAAACGGTATGGGATTCCGACCAAAATCGAAACAGGAGAGCAAGTGAGAAAACTGCTGATCGTGTCGATCGCGGTCGTGCTGATACGCTATCTCTGCATCAGCGGTATCGCGATTCAACGAGTACTGGATCGCTTTGGTGGTGTCCGATTTCGCTGAGAGTGTGAGAAGCGTCGCCTCGAACCCACCGCTTCATGTCATCAAGCAGCGCAACGGCGTGTGCCTGGCGGATGCGCCGTCGCTCTTCGGGCGGCTTGCCTCGAATGTGCTCTTCGATGCGATAGAGTGCGCCAATACGCTTTAGTGCTTCGCCGGTGATCGACGATGGCCGGACAGCGTGCAGATCGTGCAGCTTTCGACGTGCGTGCGCCATGCATGCTGCCTCCTGAATCTGACCGCCCACGTACAGCTCCGCATAGCCCGCGAACGCGTCTGCCTGTAGCACGCCCTTGAAGTTGGCAAGATGCCGCTGCGGATGTTCGCCGCGACGATCCGGTGTATAGGCAAACCAGACCGCCGGAGCTTCGACGGAGCCACTGGGCCGATCATCGCGCACATACACCCAGAGCCGGCCGGTCTTCGTGCTGCTGTCGCGTGATCTGGCTGCTTGACGATACGCCGGCCAACCGCAGGCTGATTCACCGCTATATCGACGTGTGGGAGTGTCCGGACGGACGCCTCGAGATCCGCGCCGATGGTGTCGCGTTGCCCTGTGTCCAGTACGACAAGCTTGCCGAGATCGACCAGGGCGCGGTGGTGGAGCACAAGCGTCTTGGTCATGCGCTGAGTAAGCACCTCACGACGACCGTCGTAGACGACGGCGAGAAGCGACATCAAAGTGGTGCCCATCATTTTCGATTTGATGGACATCACTGTGACAGAGTCGGAAGCCAAGTCGGGTAGCCGCAAGGGGCGCCCGAATTATGATCGCGAATTTCGACGCCGTCTTGCGGCCGCTGCATGCGAGCCCGGTGCATCGGTCGCGAAGCTGGCGCGGGACAATGGCATCAATGCAAATATGCTGTTCACCTGGCGGCGTCGCTATCGCGAGCAATTGCAGGCGGAAACGACGTCGCTGATTCCCGTGGCGGTGGTCCATGAAACGCCGCCGCAGCGCGTGACGATGCCCTCGGATGCAGGGGCCGTCGGCAACCGGACTACACGAGCCGGGACAATCGAGATCCGGTTCGGTGACCTGGTAGTCAAGGTGGACGGCATCGTCGACGCCGATACGCTACGGGTCGTACTGGGGAGCATGCGATCGTGATCTCTCTAACCACGGGTACACGCGTCTGGCTGGTGGCAGGCGTCACCGACATGCGCTGCGGGTTCCAGGGGCTGGCGGCAAAGGTGCAGACGGCGCTCGAGGACAATCCGCTGGGTGGCAACGTGTTCATCTTCCGGGGACGGCGCGGCGATCTTGTGAAGGTTCTGTGGGCGAGCGAGGACGGGCTCTGGCTTCTTGCGAAGCGGCTTGAGCGTGGTCGCTTCGTCTGGCCGCAGGCCGATGGCGGCAAGGTCCATCTGACGGCGGCGCAATTGTCGATGTTGCTCGAAGGCATCGATTGGCGGCAGCCGCGTCGCACCGCTGCACTGTCGATGTTGTAAACCGAGCAGAAGACTCGTAAACTGCGCCGCATGTCGAACGGCGCCGAACTTCCTGACGATGTTGCAACCCTGCGGGCCTTGCTGGTCGAGGCTCGTGCCCAGCTTGCCGAGCGCGATCTGGAGATCGAGCAGCTCAAGGCGCAGCTCGACAAGCTTAGGCGTATGCAATTCGGGCGCAAGTCCGAGCAGTTGGACCGGGAGGTCGCGCGGCTCGAAACCGCGCTCGAGGACTTGACGGGCGAGCGCGGCGTCTCTGATGTGCGGCGCGCCCGCCAATCAAGCGCGAGCACGCCTGTGGGCAACGCATCGCCGAAAGAAGCGCTGCCGCCGCATCTGCCACGCGAAGAACGCGTACTCGACGCCGACGCGACCTGCCCGAAGTGCGGCAGCGCCATGCACCCGCTCGGAGAAGACGTGTCCGAGCAGCTCGCCCGCGTCGCGGCAATGTTCAAGGTGATCCGCACGATCCGGCGCAAGACGGTCTGTCCGTGCGGCCACCACTTCTCGCAGCCGTCCATGCCCGGCCTGCCGATCACGCGCAGCATTGCCCATCCGAGCCTGCTGGCCGACATCCTCGTCTCGAAGTACGCTGACCACGCGCCGTTGTACCGGCAGTCGCAGATTGCCGCGCGCGACGGCGTGAAGCTGGATCCGGCCAGCATGGGACGCTGGGTCGGCCAGTGCGAGGCCCTTTGCGTGCCGCTGACCGAGGCGCTTCGCCGCCACACGGTGGCACCGTCGAAGCTGCACGCGGATGACACGCCTATCCCGGTGCTCGAGCCGGGCAAGAAGAAGACGAAGACTGGGCGCCTGTGGGTGTATGTGCGCGATGACACCCGTTCGGGCTCGACCGAACCGGCCGCGGTGTGGTTTGCTTACTCGCCGGACCGCAAAGGCATCCACCCCCAGACCCATCTTGCTGGATTCGAGGGCATCCTGCAGGCCGACGCCTACAGTGGCTTCAACGAACTGTACGAGAGCGGCAAGATCCGTGAAGCTGCATGCTGGGACCACGCGAGACGGTACCTCTACGACGTGCATGCCCGAACGCCTACCGAGGCGACCCGAGAGGTGCTCGAACTGATCGGTGGACTTTACGGCATCGAGGCGGACATCCGTGGCAAACCAACCGCCGAACGGCTGTGCGTGCGGCAGGAGAAAAGCGTGCCGCTGCTCGCGACCATCAAGACGTGGATGACGGACAAGCTCGCAACGCTGTCGAAGAAATCCGAACTGGCCAAAGCGATCCGTTACTCGCTCAACCAGTGGGACGCGCTCGCGCTGTACTGCGAAGAGGGTCGTGCTGAGATCAGCAACGCCCTGGCCGAAAACGCGCTGCGCTGTGTGAGTCTGGGCCGCAAGAACTTCCTGTTCGCCGGCTCCGACAGCGGAGGCGAGCGGGCAGCCGCGATGTACGGTCTGATCGGCACATGCAAGCTCAACGGGATCAACCCGCGCGCCTACCTCGAATACGTCCTGACCCATATCGCTGACCACCCCATTAACCGCATCGACGAACTGTTGCCCTGGAACGTGGCCACGAAGCTGCCTCGGCAGTCTGGCCCATCGGCGTCTGCTGACACGTAACCCGATTCCCGATCATGCCTCACGCGGGCGCCGCGTTGCGGACGGCCGTCGCGAGGTGCTTACTGCGCTGAAGGTAGCCCAGGCACTGCAGGCGCAGCGCGACAACCGCCGGATATCCGGCTCACCGTCACGCACGAACCGCAGTGAACCGGTGCGTACGAAGGCGCGGCTGCCTGGCACGAGGAAGCCGCGCGAAGTGACGCTCGAGGACTGGAATGCGACAGTCATGGGGACACACCAGAACCCGGGAGGCTCGGTGCTAAAAACCCCTCCAGAGAGAGATAAAAGGACTGCAAAACGACCCTAACCCACCACCCAAAACCGACCCTCAACCCCGACATCTGTATCTTGCTGGAACCCCGACATTTCAATCTGGCCTCGACAAATTTTGTGATTGATGTGACGGCTTTTTAGTAATGTCCGATTCTGGCCAAGTTCAAATGTCCGCTTCCGTGGCGCGTAAGCTGACCAGCGGCCGGTACCTCGGCGCTGGAGGCTGCGATGGCTGCGACCGAACGGATCACGATGACGATGCGCGAACTGGACAGGTACAAAGTGATTCAGGATGTTGCCGATGGCGTGCTCACACCGTGGCGGGCTGCGGAGCGACTTGGGCTGACGACGCGGCAAATCGGTAGTCTTGTCGGCCGGCTGCGTGAACACGGGCCGCAAGGACTCGTGTCAGGGCGGCGCGCCATGGCCAGCGCAAACGGTGAGCTGGTCACACTGTACAGGGAGATCAGACGGTACATCCTCGACCTGCAGAAGGAACCAGGCTGAGGGTGCCAGTGCCGTCGAGCGGCTCGCGCGCGATCTCGAGGCAGTGTTTCCCAACATGCGCGGGTTCTCGCCCGGCGGCCTCAAATACATGCGTACATGCGCGCGCAAGCCTTTCGCCTTTGGGAATTTGTGCAACAGCCCGTTGCATAAATACCGTGGTCGCACGCTGCCACACTTCTCGACAAGCTAGACGGCGCAGCTCGGCGACTCTGCTATGCCCGCCTGAGATAGCGGGAACGTCCTGCCCCGGCGTGTCTACCGTCCAGAATAATCAGTAAGCGCCCAGGAGGCGATCCAGCGCGGCCGTGATCCGGTCACGGTGTTCGACAAGCGAACCGGTCTTCGGCCCCAGTTCGCTTAAGGGCACGGCCGCGACAAACGCCGGATGCAGGATGCACCGGATGCCGCCGATATCGAATGATGGCGTGAAGTCCGCCGGGAGCTTCCCGGGCGGAAAAGCATCAGCCTGAATTAGCGGTACGACGACGCGGGTATTTCCGCATCCTGTTAGGACGCTCACCTCCCGATGCCCCGTTCCCGCCGTTCCGGCAGTCCGCGAATGCCGACGCACCTCCCGAAGACAATGCTTCTGCCGTTGTCGGCGAAGCATGTTTGCTCGATCTCGCTCGGCTACCATCTGGCGCTAGCTACATGCCGCGGCACGGGCGGGACGCTGACGTCGATGGACGAACTGACGCGCGCCGTCTACCTGTCCTATTGCTTGGGGAAGCTGGGCTACGGATGCGCTAGTGAGGTCTTTTACCGGGATGCGGAAGCGCACCTCGAAATTGCGATTCGCCACGCGATTGCAGACGGGGGCTTCCATCTCGGCCCGCATGGCGCGACCGCGGCGGTGTTGCGCGTCCTGGACGGACAGCTTGCGAGCGCACAGACCCTGCACGTGGTTGAAGCAGGCAATCGCTTGGCCCGATGGGTCGCGGGCACGTACCTCAAGTCGCCGTTGACGCATAAGTCAGAGGTTTCTGGCTGACAATTGGGGGTGCGTTTCGGCAGGGACCGCCTAAAATAAAACGGTCTCCCCCTTTTCGAGGCTCATGTCATGAACACCTACTCTCGCCCGGCGCTGATTGCGCTGCTCGGTGCGTCGTCTGTGGCCTCGGCGTATGGGCAACCCTCAATGCAATCGTATGATCCATCGGCCCCCAAAGCACGCGCTCAGGTAATCGCCGAACTTAACGAGTGGTTTGCCGCCGGTTTCAATCCGCAAGAATGGTACTACTACCCCGACAATGCTCTATCTGCTGGGCGCCTCGTCGCGCAACGACGCGCCGAGACAGCGCCGATTCAGCAGTAGCCGACTCGTCGGATAGTCGGTGAAGGCTGGCTTCCCGGCCTCTCGAGGGTGTACGTGCGACTTCGTTTCAGGGCGCTGCGGCTCGCCAGTTCAGTTGCCGCGGGTCCTTTTCGCTTTTCAATTCCGGCTCCCGTATCGCGAGAGGGCCGCCCGAATCGAGGCTTGAAGTCGCACGGATCTCCGGACGGGGCGCCAGCGCGCGCGAGTGGTCGCACCGTTGAGTATTCTCGGCGCAGCCGCTCGGTTTCTGCCTGCTTTCCAAGACGGGGGCGCCCCGGTCCTGGCCGCTCATTTCGCGCGGATTCCCGCTAGATGTCCTGTCGCGCCGCAAAACGCTTAGTGGCCCAAATGTCTTCCATCAGGCGTTAATGCGGCAGAGTCTAACCAGTCCGCAGGTTAAATCTCCGGCACAATGCCTTGTCCAACAGACGGGTGGGCAGGAACTTGCTGATATGCCACATCGGATTGAGCGGATAACGCGCCTTCGGCCTCGGTTTGAGCAATGCGTCGCGAATGACCGCGCTGACCGTCTCCACCGGCTGCCCACGGATCGCCGCCACGTTCCCGACTTTTTCCATCGCCTCCATCGCCGCAGAAAAATCGGTGGCGGCGTAGCGTGAATACAGGTCGGACCGACGGGCCTTATCCCAGATGGGGGTGCGAATCGGACCGGGTTCGATCGCCGCCACATGAATTCCGTAAATTGACAGCTCTCGACGCAAGCCATCAGTCATCGCTTCCACCGCAAACTTCGATGTGGAATAGGCCACAGCCATGGGTGTGGCGACGCAGCCGGCATTCGAACTGACGTTCACGATGCGCCCCGGCGGATGGGCGGATCCCCGTTTGGCACCGAGCAACGGCAGAAACGCCTGGGTGACGCGCAAGACACCTGTAACGTTGATATCGAGGAGACGCTTGAAATCGCTGACCGGCATGTGCATCAACGGTCCGACAGGCGCGATCCCCGCGTTGTTGACCAGACCCGTCAAACCGTGTGAGCCAACCATAGCTTCGACCGTTGCGACGGCCGCAGCGATGGCGTCTTCGTCGGTCACGTCAAAGACGAGCGGACTAAAGCCGTCGCCCAGCGCATGACCTACCCGTTCGCCATCCTCGACGCTGCGTACGCTGCCAAAGACGTGACAGCCGTTGGCGATCAGTTCGCGCGCGGCGTCGTAGCCGATGCCTGTGGATGTTCCGGTGACCAGTACATATTTGTTCATTGACTCTTCCCGATCAGTCCCATGATTGATTGCGCTGCGACGAAGTGGCGGACGTGGACCGCGTCACGTGTACCTTCCATGCAGCTTGTGTACTGAGGTGGGTGCATTGTCCTCAGATCCATCAAAGCGCGAGCTGGTCCGCGCCCTTGAGCTGCAAAATTTCGCGCGCTTCATCGGGCGTGGCGACCTCCAGGCCCAGTCCTTCGAGAATCTGGCGCACCTTCCTCACCTGCTCGGCATTGCTTTTGGCAAGCTTGCCTTTACCCAGCCATAGACTGTCTTCCAGCCCCACGCGCACATGGCCACCCATGGAAGCCGCCATCGCCGCGATTTTCATCTGGCTCGCGCCGGCACCGAGCACCGACCAGTGATATTCCCCGCCGAACAGGCGGTCGGCGGTGCGCTTCATATGCATCACGTCGTCCGGGTGTGCACCGATGCCGCCGAGGATGCCGAACACTGTCTGGATGAAGAAAGGCGCTTTGATCAGGCCGCGCTCGGCGAAATGTGCAACGTTGTACAGATGCGCCGTGTCGTAGCACTCGAACTCATAGCGCGTGTTGTTCGGGCCCAGTTCCTTGAACACGGTTTCCAGGTCACCGTAGGTGTTGGGGAAGATCAGCTCCTTGCTGCCTTCCAGGTAAGGACGCTCCCACTCGTGCTTGAACTCGTTGAAGCGGTTAAGCATGGGAAAAAGTCCGAAATTCATGGTGCCCATATTCATCGAGGCGATTTCGGGCTTGAACAGTTTGGCCGGCTGCATGCGCTCCTGCACCGCCATGTAGGGCGAGCCGCCTGTAGTCAGGTTGAGGATGGCGGGACTTCGCTGCTTGATCGATTTCAGGAAGGGCGTGAAGGCCTCCGGACGCTGATCAGGTTTGCCCGTCTGTGGATCGCGCGCATGCAGATGGACGATGGCTGCGCCTGCCTCGCAGGCCTCGACCGCCGCGTCGGTGATCTCCTCGGGCGTCACCGGCAGGTAAGGCGACATTGAAGGAGTATGGATCGCGCCCGTCACGGCGCAGGTGATGATGACTTTGTTCTGGAGTGTCATGTCCGCCTTCTATTAGCGTGAAGACGGAGCCGCAGGTGCCGGCGCACCACGCCGGCACCGTCGGGATGAACTCGCACGTCTGACGTCACGCAGCGCGCAGCGGAACGTTTTTCTCACCCGGTTTGCGGTTCGGCGTCATGCCGTTGGCGGCCAGGGTTTCGTCGGCCGCTTTGTACCAGGTGCCGATGCGGTAGATTCTCTTTGCTTCCTTGCCGTTGGCGATCTCGCGGCCCAGTTCCTGGGCGATGCGCACGGTTTGCCGAACCTGCTGCACCGAGGTCATGCGCTTGCCGTGCTGGTCGATCAGGGTGTCCTCGATGCCGCAGCGGGCGTGCAGGCCCATGGCCAGCGCCATCGTGTTCCACGGAAGCACGTTCTTGAACAGCGATTCGGCGGTAATCGTGCAGCCGTCCGGTGCACGCTGGATGAAGTCGAACAGATTGTACGGATGCGGGCCATGATGACCGCCGCCGATGCCGATGCAGGTCAGGTTCAGCGGACCCGTGTAGACACCGCGACGCACCAGACGGTCCAGCGATTCAAGCGCATGCATGCCGACCAGTTGGAAATGCGGCTGGATGCCGGCTTTCTGCAGGCGGCGCAGGTGCTCTTCCACCCATGCCGGGCCGGCGGGAACAATCATTTCACTGTAGGCCTCGATCACAGCCGGCTTGTCGAGCGAGGTGCCTTTATAGTATTCCGGGTAGATCAATTCCATGATGTTCATCTGGATGGTATTGATCGCCACGGTCACCTGGTCCGGCTTCGGGTCAAGATCGGCCAACGCGTGACGGGTATCGTCCGACAGCCACTTGGCGGCCTGGCCCTCGTCTTCCGGCGCGAATGAAATGGAGCCTCCGACCTGGATGATCATGTCGGGCACCGCCTTGCGCACGCCGGCGATCAGTTCATTGAACATGGACAGGCGCTTGGAGCCCTTGCCGTCGGGTTCACGTACGTGCAGGTGCAGCACGGTGGCGCCGGCTTCGTAGCATTCCACGGCCTTGTCGATCTGTTCTTGCATGGTCACCGGAATGTCTTCCGGGAAGTCTTCCGGCATCCACTCGGGTCCATACGGGGCCACCGTAATGACCACTTTGTCCATGTTTTCCGGGTGCAGGGAATCGTCTAGAAATTGCATTTGTGTCTCCTCGATGGGTACGGCGGATGGGACAAAGTATCCGCGAAGGAGAGAGCGCCAACTTGACATTCCGGGGCATCGATTTTACATTTTGGGGCATACGTGGAGACCCCCTATGCTGAACCTGCTGAGAAGCTCAACCCTGACGAACTATGTCGAGGTTGCACGCGCTTCCGGTCTGGATCCCTATCGGCAGTTGCGCAAGGTCGGCATCAGCAAATCGGCGTTACTGGATCCGGACATCAAGATCGCGGCGAAATCCGTCAGGCGCCTGCTCGAAGAGTCCGCCCAGGTTGCGGGCGTCGAGGACTTCGGACTACGCATGGCCGAGACCCGTCAACTGGAGAACCTTGGACCGCTGGCTATTGCCCTGCGCGAGGAACCAACGCTGCGCAAGGCCTTGAATTCGCTGGTGCGCTATTTCGGCTTGCACAACGAATCGCTGGTCTTGCGCATCGAGGAAGCGGACGGCGTGGCGATTTTCAGTCAAGAACTGATAGATGCGCGAGGATCGCTGCGGCAATCCGTCGAGCTCGGCGTTTGCGTGATGTACCGGATACTGAAGCAGCTCCTTGGAGCGGGCTGGAAGCCTCGCGGCATCTGTTTTACGCACAGCGCGCCGGCCAGCCTGGCCACCCACCGGCGCTTGTTTGTCGGTACGTCGGTTCTGTTCAACCAGGACTTCGACGGCCTCGTATTGGCCGAAGCGGATCTCGATGCAGCGATCATGTCGTATGACCCGGCCTTGGCTCCTCATGCGCGGGAGTTCCTCGATGCGAAAATGGCCCAGTCGGACGCGACGATGCCCGAGAAAGTCAGAAAGCTGGTGTTCGCGCTGCTGCCCACAGGAGCGTGCGTAGCCGAACGTGTGGCGCAGGAGCTTGGCGTGGACCGCAAGACCATGTACCGTCATCTGGTCTATCACGGTCACAGCTACTCGACCATCGTCGATGCGGTTCGGGTCGATCTGGCGACCCGATACGTTGAGAACCGCGAACGGCCGCTGTCAGATGTGGCGACGCTGCTGGGCTTCGCTTCATTGAGCGCTTTTTCGAGATGGTTCTCGGGTCGCTTCGGTTGCAGTGTCTCGAAGTGGCGCCGCGAATGACCGGCCTGTCCCGGAAATTCGCGGAATGGAGTCGGCGGCCGTCGCCGCCGGCGACGCCATATCGTTGACAGATCCACAATCCGCTGCATTGACTGGCGATCGCTCAATCCCCCCTTCACGCCTTGCGATGCAGAACATCAGCAAACCCAGGCATTGCAAGATCGCCATGCCCAAAGCCATGTAGAGTGTGCTGCCGAGCAGTATCGGCACGAGCAATGCGGAGGACAGGAAGTTTCCGAATTGCTGGACGGTGACATAACAGCTGGACGCCAGCCCGCGCCGCTCCGGGAAACAGTCAAGAGCCATCACTTGCAGACTGGGCTGGGTGATCATCATGCCGGCCGCAAAGATGGGCAGCGCCACCAGACTCCACGGCAATGGCGATGCGTGCACCGCGTTGACGCCGATGTTGATGACGCCGGCGGCGATCATCACCATATGGCCAAGCATCACGCTACGCACCGGACTGCCCTGCCCGGCGATACGGTGTGCGATGGCCGCGCCGGCGATCAGGCCCACCACGATAGGCACAAAAAGATAGCCGAAGGACTGCGCGCCGAGGCCAAGATGCTTCACCACGAAGGTTGGCGCAGCCAGCACATAGAGGTAGATGCCAAGATTGACCGCCGCGTTGGCGAATGCGAGCGCAACGAAGCGTGGGTTCGCGAACAGGGTTGCGTAGGCCCCCCCGAGTGCAACCGGATGCAAGGGGTGGCGGCGGGACGGCGGCAGGGTCTCGGGCACGAGAAACCAGCTGATCACCAGCAGCGATGCCGACAGTATCGCGAGGAAGATGAAGATGCCGCGCCACCCGGTCCAGAGCAGCAACCAGCCGCCACAGACGGGCGCGAGCGCGGGCGCAAGCGCGAAGATCATCGCGACCAGCGCCATGATTTTCTGTGCGTCGGTCCCATGAAAGACGTCACGCACCATTGCCCGGCCGATAATTACACCGGCCCCGGCGCTCATGCCTTGCAGCGCCCGTCCGGCATAAAGCAGCGAAATGCCTGGGGCGGCCGCGCACATCAGCGACCCGACCGTGAACAGCGCGTTGCCGAGCAGAATCATCCGGCGACGGCCCGTTGCGTCGGAGATTGCGCCGTGCCAGGGAATCATCATTGCGAATGGCAGCAGGTAGGCTGACAACGACTGCTGGATTTGCGTCGGACTGGCATGTAGCGCCTGCGCCATGGCAGAAAACGCGGGCAAATACGTGGCGATCGCAAACTGACCGAGCATGGACAGTCCCGCGACGAGTACGACGATCGTCCCGGTGCCAGGCTCCTGCTCTGCTATCTCCGCTGTCTGGTTTCGAGTCGACATTCAACCGCCCAGATCGAGGTTCGCCGCAAACCCTCGGCTCGTACCGTCTTGCGCGGCCGCGCAGAAGGCAACGCTCAAACTTTTAAACCGTCCTGTCGTTCTTGCGCTGCCACCGCATGTCTTGACGAATCCGGAATGAAGCCTGTCCCAGTCCGACGCCGACAGATGGCGCCGTGCCGCCGGCAGTATGACTCCTAGTTCCCGTCCCCGGGCGGCCCATATTTGCCGCGCGTATTGCTCAAGCGCTACCGCGAGGGCGGCCACCGCGGACTCGCTGTCCAGCGGCTGCGCGATCTTCGACTCAAGATCGTCAAGCAGTTTGTCTTCGCGCTGTCCAAGAAGCAGGAGTTCATCTATTTCAGCGCGCACGTCGTCAATGCGTTGCCGAAGCGGGCCGAAAAACCAGGCCTCCTTACAGCATCGCAGTGGATGCACGGTGTCGCGCACGTGGTCGACAACCGCCTGCATGCCCGCCCGATATGGGTCCAGCGTTCGCTGTCGCAGCGGATCTGGGCTGCTCAAAAGGAAGAGCCATTTGAATAATAAGGTGATAAGTCGCTGGTATTCGGTATGTAGCAGTTCAAGGGCGGCAATGCGAGGCGGCAGGCAGCCGCTCCCGAACGTCAAAACCGGAACGGATGCGTGCGAGAGCATATCGATCGTCGCTGGCCCGTTTTCAGCAAGCTGCTTGGGTTCACTAACGATAACAATAGCGTCGCATCCGGCGATTTGCGCTGCATTCAGGAGCTCGTGTGCAGGCTGCGCGGCGAAGAGCGCCCCGGCCCGGGTCGGTATACCCATTGCATGCGCGGCGGCTTCCACCCGGGCCAGAGCTTCGCTCGCCCTGTGCTCGCGACGTAGCTGATCCAGCGGACCATCCGGCACGCCTTGCGCGTACCAAAGGCTGATCCGCGCGCTATTTGCGCTCGCAAACTGTAGCGCCTGTATGGCCGCCTCCGAGCAGTGATCGCTCGAATCAATGGATACGCCGAGATGATGCAGCATGTAGTCTTTCGTTGGTCATCGAGCCGCCATGATAGGAAAAATCGTGCGAAAAATCCCCCCCATTGGTTGGGGGGGAACGGACCGCAGAACCCGCTAAATGCGTAAAAAGCGCCGGACATGGTCCGTTATATAATCAGCAGGCCTTTCAGCCTGCCCGCCTCCCGTGAACGTCGGCACGCTCGGCAACGGTACTATCGGCCCCAATCGGATGACCAATCAACAATCTGTCGCGAACCCCGAAGCGACTCTGAAGATCAGCCCGCCCCGTGCGCCGCGGCACATGCTTGCCCGCGCGCGCCTGAGCTCGGACTGCGAGCGTTTCCGCAATTGCGCCGTGACCATCGTGCAGGCGCCGCCGGGGTTCGGCAAGACATCCCTGTTGATCCAGTGGCGCCAGGAATACCTGATGCACGGCAGCGCTGTGGCGTGGGTCTCGATTGACGGCCACGACGACCCCAGGCGCCTGCTCGCGAGCCTGACGCTGGCAGTCCGCTCCGGATCAGGGCGCACAGCATTCGGCAGACGCCTGCTTGAAGGGGGCGCGTTGCCAGATGCACCGATTGAAGGAGTCACAGCATGGCTGGCCGAAGTGGCTCGCACCGCGCTCGATATTGTGCTGATACTCGACGAAGCGGAGCAGTTGCCGCAGGCTAGTCTGGAAGCGCTCATCTACCTGCTTGAGAATCTGCCGGCCAACCTGCGCATCGTGATTGCCTCGCGCGCTGGATTCGAGAAGGTCATCGCACGCCTGAGCCCCTATGGCCAGTGTGCAGCGGTGGATGCCGCGGCGCTTCGCTTTCGCCTCGATGAAACGATCGCGCTGATCGGCAGCCGGTTGGGCGCCGTGGTCGATGCCGATGCTGAGGCGAGCGCCAGATTACACGACATCGCGGAAGGCTGGCCACTCGGCTTGCAGATTGCCCTTGCTGCGATCGCTGACAGCGATGACCCGGTCGCGAGTATCGACGCCTTTGCCAGCAGCACCGGCGGCATTCGTGAGCAATTCATTACGGCGCTCCTTGAACGGCTAAGCAGCGAGGACACCGAGTTCCTCACCCGTATTTCGATTGTCGACCTGCTGCACGAAGATTTGTGCGAAGCCCTCACCGGAGCCAAGGATGCGAAGCAGCGGCTCTTGCGCCTCGCTCGCGAAACGCCGCTCTTTTTCAGTGCTCAAGGACGCGGTCAGTGGTATCGCATGCACTCGATGGCACGTGAAGCAATACGCGCGCATCTGACTATCCTGCCGCCTGCAACGCACAGTGAGCTGCACCGCCGCGCGATGCATTGGCTGGCGGACCACGGCATGACCGAAGCTGCGGCACGCCACGCGCTAGCGTGCGGGCAGGAGGAAACCGCCTACACGCTCGCGCAAGGATCGCTGCACGATGCGGTAACTCAGGGTCAACTTGTAGCTGTACTGGAATGGCTCGAATGGCTACCGGAGCCTGTCCTGGATCGCCATCCGCGCCTGCGGCTTGCCATGGCATGGGCGCTGGCGCAGAGCGACCGTCAGCAGGAGGCGGAAGAGCAGGCGCAGGCTATTCTGCGCAGCACAGAGCCTGACGAGGCGATGCGCTACGAGATCGATCTCATTCTGAGCGCAGCCGCCTATTTCGCGGATGAGCCAGACCGGGCCGCGCGACTGCTCGATCGCTGGGGTGATACACCGCCCGTCAGTGACTCGTGGCTCCTGCAGGTTCATGCGAACCGACTCGCCGTGCGAGCTGTCATGGAGGGCGAGTACGCGAAGGCCCGCCAGCTCCGGCGGCACATGCCGCGCGGGAATGCCAGCGCTGCCTATCGGTACGTGGTTCGCTGGCGCGCTTACACGACGGGCCTCGGCTATCTGCTCCAGGGGCAGATGCTATCGGCCGAGCGCACGCTGCGCCCGGCCCTTGTCCAGGCAGACGACGACCTTGGCCGCCGGCACCCGTTTTCCTGCATGATGGCCGCGCTGCTCGCCACCACACGTTTCAAACGCGGCGATTTTAATGAAGCGGCCGCGTTGCTGGCAAACCGGCTGGATGTGCTCGAACGCAGCGGAACACCCGACGCGGTGATTTTCGCCTATCGCACCGCCGCGCGGGTCTCATCGGCCACCGGCGCGGAGCACCGGGCCTTCGACCTGCTCGAGACACTCCATGCAATCGGCACCGCGCGGCGCATGCCGAGGCTATGCGTGGCGAGCCTGACCGAACAGATCAGGCTCCACAGTGGTCGCTTCCGCTCGGCGTCCTGCCGCACGCTCGCTCGCCGACTGGAACAGATTGTCGCGGAACATGCCACCGCCGATTCTCCCCTCAAGCGTCGTGCGCTGCTCCTGCATCAGCATGTTGCGCAGGCTTTCGTGGCAATTGCCGAGCAGGACTGGACTGCCGCCGACCGTGCTCTCGCGTTGGCCCAGCAAGACACCGAGGCGATGAAGCTGGGCGCGGTCGGCGTCGATCTGCTTACGTTGCACGCTTTCGTGCTGGACCGTCTCGGCAAATGCGGAACCGCCCTGCTGCGCGAGGCCGTGGATCTGGGCGCGGCATACGGAATGAGTCTCACGGCGCCCGACCTTCATCCGGCGTTCGCGGAATGGTTGCATGAGCGCGGAGCGGATGGCGCGCCGCGCCTCGCCGATGTCGGCCCACCCCTGCCGCCAACCGTTGCCGTTTCACCCGCGCCAGGGCGGGATGCCGAGCCGCGCGTAGCGCCCAGCATGGTACTGACGCCGAAGGAGCGCAGTGTGCTGGAGCTGACTAGCCGCCACCTCACCAACAAGGAGATCGCACTCGCGATGGGCGTCGGCCAGGAGACAGTCAAGTGGCATATGAAAAACCTCTTCATCAAACTCGACGCGACGTCGCGCCGGCAAATCGTGCGCCGCGCGCAGCTACTGGGCCTGCTGCAGGAAACCTGAACGGGGGAAGCACCCCGGAACCACAGCTGAAGAGAGGCGACACCATTCCGCGCGACCCTGACGGTTGCGATGTCAATTAAATCGACAAGCCGCGCTGGCGCCGTCCCAAGGGCGACATGGTTAGCCCATGGATCCGGCTCGGGTCCTTTTCTCTTTATACGTTGGGACGCTTCCATGGTGGTTGTTATCGCAACCATCGATCGAAATATCCGCAACCCGTCATTTTCTGTCACCAAGTTGCAACACGGATAGGCGGTGTCGCCCCCTTCCGGCAGTGCGCGGTCGCCTTGAGGATGCCGCGAAAGCCGTGCCGGATATGGCTGGCCAGCGCTTACCGCGCCCCGGTATTGCCGATAACCCTCCCCCCCAAGGGTGTGGGGGAGTCGAGCTGCGTGGCTGTACGTATGCTCCTCTAGACATGCAGCGCCCATATGTTGCACGGGCGTTCTGTACCTAAGGGTTGAACAACGCTACGCAGGAGACCACATGAAGTTGAGGATTACCGGAGCCGCAGCACTTCTCGCGTTCGCGGCATCCGCGCACGCGCAGTCATCGGTGACGCTCTATGGCGCAGTTGACTCGGGCCTGCTCTGGCAGAACACTTCGGCAGCAAACTTTCTGCCGAATGCAAAAGCAAACCCGAACCTGGGCCACGTGTTCCAGTTCAAGGACGGCGGTGTCTATGCGAGCATCTTCGGGTTGAGGGGCACGGAAGACATCGGCGCCGGCTACAAGGTCAACTTCAAGCTCCAGGGCACGTTTAACAGCGGCAACGGCAAGTCCGGGCTGGCCAGCTCGCCGGGAGCAAGTTCGATGTTCACGCAGGTCACGACGGTCGGCGTGTCGGGGCCGTTCGGCCGGATCGATGTCGGTCGCCAGTTCGCGCCAATGGCTTACGCGATGGCGGAAACGGATGTGCGCAACGCACAGTACTTCGGCAGCGTCCTGACCGCATGGTTGACCATGAACACGGCGGCTGGCTGGCCAGGCACGAGCACGAACGGCCAGATCGGCGCACTTTATGACGACAATGCGATCGTGTATAACTCGCCGTCTTTCCATGGTCTGTCGGCCGCGCTCCAGTACGCACCGGGCGGTACGCCGGGCGCGTTCCAAGGCGGCACGCGCGAATCCGCCGTGCTCAAGTACTCGAACTTCGGTCTGAATGCCGATGCAGTCTACTACAACGGCCATGACGCCAACCCTTATCTTGGCGCCAGTCCCACCCCGCTCCATCCGGCGACCGGCCTCAACAACAACCGCTTCGTGTACCTGGGCGCGAAGTACACGTGGCGCGGCCTGTCCGTGTCCGGCTCGTGGAGCAACGGGCGCAACCCGGCAGCTCCAAACGGGAATCCCGCGATTGGCGCGATCTCGGGCGACTTCGACATGTTGACGGGCGGTATCGGGTATCGCTTTAGCCCCTCGTTCGACATCACGTCGGGCGTCTACTACGTGAAGGACGAAAAGCACAACCAGAACCAGTCGACCCTGTACGTGCTGGGCGGCAACTACAACCTTTCCAAGAGGACGTCGCTTTACGCTCAGGTAGGCTACGTCTCCAACCGCGGCGCGATGAACCAGGAGATTACCTACGGCAGCCCGGTGGCAGTGGGGAAGAACACCGCCGCAGGCAACGTGGGGATCCGCCACTCCTTCTGATTTTGGAACCGGGTTCGCGAGCCGTCTGCTCGCGAACCTCGGTGCTGTCTTCCGTCTCCATCCGAAGCCGCCCGCGCGCGCGAGGCGGCTTTGCTCTTTCCGGACTGACTTACAAGGGGCACTAACGTCCGACACGGGGCACTCTTGGCCAAGCGGCCGGCGCCACATAGATCGCCTGCGAAGCCAAGCGGCTCCGCGCGTAAAATTTGACCGCCTGCGTGGGTCCGGGCAAGATAATGGGCTTGCATCCCGCAACCTTGCGTTTCATCCATTTCTGAATGACATCATGTCGATCATCGAGTCCGGACCTCACGAATCCCTGACCTACCGAATAAAGGCGTTAAACAAAATCGCCGATCGCATGAGCGCCGAATTATCCCGAGAGAAACTTGGCGTGCCCTATCCGGAGGCAAGCATCATCGGCGTGCTCGGTACGTTCGGCCCGCAGACCATCAGGGATATTTCCCGCCGCGCCAATCTGGACAAGAGTCAGGCGAGTCGCACAGTTGATGCCCTGCTCGCCAAGGGGTTTCTCGGGCGCACGGCCAGCGACCAGGATGGACGCAGCGTGATCATTTCGCTGACATCCGACGGACGCAAAATCTTCAAAAAGGTTGCCCCCACGATTGATCGGCGGGACACAGAGCTCTACCAGTGTCTCAGCGAGCCGGAAAGCGAGGCGCTGCGTTACCTGCTGGACAAGATTCTCGCGGCCCACGGATGGGAGGCCATCTGATTTCAGGCGGCCCGCGTATTGCTCGTAGGCTGCCGGCTCAAGGCTGCTTTATCAATCAACCATTCACCGACGCCTGAGCGGCCACATACCGGGCCGGGCGCGCCGGGAGCCAAATAAATCGCGCGGCCCCCACTCCCAAGTTCCGCGCCCGGATACACGGATGGTGAGAAGTCGCCGGGGCCGAGTCCTCATGGGCTGGCGACAGCAAGCTTACATGCCGCCGAATGGTTTGCGCACCGTAAGCTTGTTGGCCACCGAAGTGACTCCTGGAACACCCTTCGCGATTTCCGCGACCTTGTCGACCTGGGAAGCCTCCGTGACGGTGCCATTCAGCGTCACTGCGCCGTCTTTTGCCGTAACACTGATATTTCCGGCGCTGATCTCCTTGTGCTTCCCGATCGCGGCATAAATCTTCCGGCGAAGGGCACGATTCGCTTTTCTTCCGGTGGCCGGCGCCGCGGTGCCCGACGCCGCCATCGCCGACGCGCTCGCCGCACTGGCCGTTTCGCCGTTTTGGGCCCATGTGGTGATGGACGTTGCAACCATCAATGTTCCGACAGCCATCCTGAATGTCTTGTTGTTCTGCATCAATTGCTCCAGTTGTGGAGGGGTGGTGGAATCAGAAGGTGTGGCGGATGCCGATCATGGCTGCCGTGGTAGATACGCCCGGCGCTACGAGGGCACCATGGATGATCGTCTGGTTCAAGCTGTTACTCTTCGCCGGGTTCTTGCCGATGCTGTACAAACCGGATATCGAAAATCGGTCAATCGTGTACAGCGCACCGAAATAGATGAAGCGATTGTTGGCAAGACCCGTTGCGGACACAGCCGGAGCGGCGGGATAGGTCAGCGGGAACGGATTGGTGTCATGCCCGTTGTAATACACGGCCGACAGATTCAGACCGTAGTTCGAGAACTTGAGAACCGCCGACTCGCGCGTGCCGCCCTGGAACTGGCCCGCGACCCCGCCCGGCGCGTACTCGAGCGCAAGCGACGTCCCATAGAATTTCGGCGAATTGTAGACCAGCGCATTGCTGTCATAAAGGGCGCCGATCGGGGTGTTCGTGCTGGTGCCGGGCCATCCGGCCGCCTGATTCATGCCCAGCCACGCAGTCAGGATACTGCCGAAATACTGGGCGCCACGCACGTCAGTCTCCGCCATCGCGTAGATCATCGGGGTGATCCGCCGGCCGGCGTCGAACGTGCCGAACGGACCGGATGCCCCGATCGTCGCGAACTGGTTGAAAATCGCGGTCGTGCCCTGGGTGTCGGCCAGGCCAAACTTGCCGTTCATGGTGTTGAACGTGCCCTGCAGCTTGAAGTTGATCTTGTAGCCGCCGCCGACCTCTTCGCTTCCCTTGAGGCCCCAGTAGCTGGAAATGATGCCGCCGTCCTTGAGTTGATAGACGTGCCCCAAGTTCGGCGCGCCGCCGTGCTGCTCAACTTCGATTTCGTGCCTTCTCCTCCGGGTGGCGCGGCGGGGTGGACCCGGCGGCTTTCGTGATTGTTGCTCGAAGCAAGCCATGTTGCTGCCGGGTCGGCGTGTCAGGCCGACAGGTAGTAGTCCCGATACTGGTCCCGCAACTGGTTCTTGAGGACCTTGCCGGTCGCGCCCAGCGGAACTGACTCGACGAACACCACCGCGTCGGGTGTCCACCATTTCGCAACGCGGCCGTCGAAGAACGCGAGCATCTCGCCGCCGCCCAGAGCACTGCCGGGCTTCTTCACGATTAACAGTAGCGGCCGTTCGTCCCACTTTGGATGCCGCGCGGCGATGCACACCGCAGTGGCAACTTCCGGATGCAGGCAGGCGACATTCTCGATGTCGGTGGAACTTATCCATTCGCCGCCAGACTTGATGACGTCCTTGCTGCGGTCGGTGATCTGCATGAAGCCGTCTGGATCGATCTTTGCCACGTCGCCGGTCGGGAACCAGCCGTCGCGCAGCGGCGACGCGTCGCCGTCGCCGGCGCCGAAATACTGCCGCGTGACCCACTGGCCGCGCACCAGCAGGTCGCCGGCCGCGTGGCCGTCCCACGGCAGCGCTTCGCCGTCCGGGCCGACGATCTTCATGTCGATGCCGAACACCGAGCGTCCCTGCTTCGCCTGAACCGTGTAGCGCTCCTCGGTGGACAACGACAACTGATGCGGCTTAAAACTGCAAACCGTGCCCACCGGGCTCAATTCCGTCATGCCCCATGCGTGTAGTACGTCGACCTGATAACGCTCCTGAAACTGCGCGGTCATCGCCGTCGGACAAGGGGCGCCGCCGATAATCGTGCGCCGCATCGACGCGAAGGTCTCCTGCCGCTCGCCGACGTGCGTGAGCAGGCCTTGCCAGACCGTCGGGACGCCCGCGGACAGGGTGACCTGTTCCGCCTCGATCAGTTCGTAAAGCGACTTGCCGTCCAGCGCCGGACCCGGGAACACCAGCTTCGCGCCGACCATGCAGGCGATGTATGGCAACCCCCACGCGTTCACATGGAACATCGGCACGACAGGCAGGATCACGTCGCGTGCCGAACAGTTGAGCGAGTCGGGCAGCGCCGCCGCGTACGTGTGCAGGAGGGTCGAGCGGTGGCTGTACAGCACACCCTTCGGATTGCCGGTGGTGCCCGACGTGTAGCACAGCGATGACGCGCTGTTTTCATCGAGCAGCGGCCATTCGAAAACGTCGTCGTGCAGCTCGAGCAGATCCTCGTAGCACATCAGCATGCCGGTCAGGTCGTTCGCTTGCGGCATGTGCGCGCGATCAGTCATCGCCACGAATACCTTGGGGCTTTTAACGCGCGGCGCAACGCTCTCGATCAGCGGCAGAAACGTCGCGTCAAAGAATACGACGCGATCTTCCGCATGCTCAATGATGTACGCGAGCTGGTCGACGTGCAGTCGGGGGTTGAGCGTATGCAGCACGGACCCGGATCCCGACACGGCGAAGTACAACTCCATGTGCCGGTAACCGTTCCACGCCAGCGTCCCTACCCGCTCGCCCGGCTTGACGCCGAGGCCTTCCAGGACGTTTGCCATGCGGCGCGCGCGTTGCGCAAGATCCCGATACCGATACCGGTGAATGTCCCCTTCGACACGTCGAGACACGATTTCTTGTCCGCCGTGATGGCGTTCAGCGTGCGCGAGCAGCGAAGCGACCAGTAACGGTTGCTGCATCATCAAACCTTGCATCCCTTTCTCCTGAATAGTTGTATGGTCCCGCGCCTGGATGACGTCGTCGCACCCTCATGCATGTGTCGGACTGGCGGCGGGCCCGTCGAGACTCACGACCAGTTGTCCGTCAACGGCCCGGACCGGGAAAGTCGTCAGGCTCAGGCCGCCCGCCCCCGCCATGGATCCCGTGCGCAAGTCAAAGCGCAGGCCGTGCGCCGGACAGCGCAGCATGCATCCCTCCAGTTGACCGCTCGCGAGCGACGCACCGTTGTGGGGACACGAGTTATCAATTGCGTGGATCGCGCCGGCGATGTTGAACAGGACAATGCTGCGGCCATCGATGAAGGCCAGCTTGCGTTGCCCTGGTGCGAGTTCATCGACCGTTCCAACCGATATCTGACGTGACACTCTGCGTTCCTTTAGTCTCGGACCGCCAGCACCATGGCTTCGAAGATCGCGTCGGGAGAATGGGCTCCCGAAAGCGCGTAGCCGGCGTTGAACACAAAGTGCGGAACGCCGTTCACGCGATGGCTGGAGTGCAACATGTGCCGGCCCGATTCGGCCAGATGATCTGTCAGGCCTGCGTAGTCCAGACCGCACTCGAGTCCGAGCTGCTCAAGGATCCGCGGCTCACCAATGTTCTCGCCTTCCATGAAGTAGGCGGTGAACATGCGATCGATCAATGAGGCTAGTTGGGCCTCGCTGCCGCGGCTGGCTGCATAAGCAACGAGCTGGTGCGCGGCAGCGGTGTTGGGCAGCACGCCGATCCGGTCGAACGCAAATTCGACGCCGGCGTGGTAGCCTGCGCGCTGCACCTGCGCGCGCCTTGCCGCCACCGCCTCGGGACTACCCAGGCGATCAAGATAGAACGCCTGGTAATCCTTGCCATTGAGCGGCGTATCGGGAAGGAGTTGATGGGAGCGCCACAGCACCGCCAGCGGCACATCGGGCCGCAACCCGGCAAAGCGGCGCACGGCCGCGTCCATATTGCGTTTGCCGATCAGACACCACGGGCAGATGAAATCGAAGAACACCTCGATCGTCATGGGGGGACGCTCGGCCGTCTCAATGCCTGGCTGGGTGGCGCGCTTCGGGTCAGATGAGTTCATGGATCAGGCTCTCTGCCATCGGCCATTCACCAAAGCCCGCGGCGGGGTTGAGGTGACCCACTTCGCCGAGGTCGACGAGGCGGCTGCCCCAGTCTTTTGCCATCGCGGACACCCGCTCGAACTGCGCGAGCGGATCGTTGCGACTGGCGCCGACGATGCTCGGGAACGGCAGCGGTTTGCGCGGGATCGACTGCCAGCCGTTCTGGGCCAGCGCATCGATGGCCGGATAGCCGGCCGGCAGCGGCGTCTCGAGGTCGGCCGGAGCGGCAAGCAGCGCGCCGTGAATCTTGCGGCTGTGCTGCTGCGCCCAATGCACCGCAATCATCACGCCCGCGCTGTGCGCGACCAGGATAACCGGGCCGTCGATTTTCGCGAGGGCCGCGTCGAGCGCCGCAACGCGGGCCGCGCAACTGAGCTTGTCGTGCTCGAGCGGCGGCACCGAGAGCGCCTTGGGCAACTTCTGCTCCAACAGGGTTTGCCAGTGTTCCGCGACGTGGTCGCGCAAGCCGGGCACCATCAGAATGGTCGGTTTCAATTCGTAATTCATGGGAAGCTACCTGCTAGTTCAGTACGGCTTGTCGCCGATGATGCCGGCGCGTTCCATTTTGCGATGGCACGGCGGGTAGTCCATCACCGCGTAGTGCTGCGTGCTGCGGTTGTCCCAGATCGCCACGCTATTGGGCTGCCAGCGCCAGCGCACCTGGTACTCGGGGATGTACGCCTGGCTGATCAGATAGCGCAGCAGATCGCCCGCGCCCGGATTCGCGTCCTGCCCGAAGCGCACTCGCTCCGGCGTATGAAAGTTCGTGAAATGGCTCGTGAAAGCGCTCACGAACAGCACCTTCTCCTCCGTTTCCGGATGCGTGCGCACGACCGGATGCTCCGCGTCCGGAAATTGCGCCTTCAGCGCGAGACGCTTTTCGATCGGCATCGCGGCACCGAAGCTCGCCTCGATGCTGTGGCGCGCGCGCAGGTCCGCGATCTGAGCCTTCACGTACGCCGGCAGCTTCTCGTAGGCGAGGACCATGTTCGCCCACATCGTGTCGCCGCCGACGGGCGGACACTCGACGCAGCGCAGCACGGCACCGAACTGCGGCGCTTCGCGCCAGGTGGCGTCGGCATGCCACGCGTTTTCGTAACGGTCGTTGGGCTGATCCGGGGTCTTGTAGATACGCACGAGGCCCGGATTTTCCGGATCGCTGCCCGCGACCGGATGGTCTTCCAGTTCGCCGAAGCGGCGCGCAAATGCCACGTGTTCGGCGCGCGAGATGTCCTGGTCGCGGAGAAACAGCACCCGGTGCTTCAGCAGCGCCGAGCGGATTTGGGCAAACAGGCCATCGTCGTAGATGGCGTGGGCGAGATTCACCCCTATCAGTTCGGCGCCGATCGAGCACGTCAGTTGTTCGACTCGCATGGCTAGCTCCTCAAATGACGAAGACCGACGAACCCGTCGTCTTGCGGGATTCCAGGTCCAGGTGGGCTTGCGCTGCATCCTCGAGCGCGTAGCGCTGATTCAGCTCGATCTTGATGCGTCCCGAGGCGATGTGCCCGAAAATTTCACCGGCGAGCTCGTTCTTCTCGGCGGGGTCGGCAATGTAGTCGGCCAGCGCCGGGCGGGTCAGGTGGAGCGAGCCCTTCATCGCCAGAATCTGCGGATTGAACGGCGGAATCGGGCCCGAAGCGGTGCCGACGCAGACCATCAGGCCGCGGCGCTTGAGCGAATCGAGCGACCCTTCGAAGGTGTCCTTGCCGACGCTGTCGAACACCACGCTCACGCCGGCGCCGCTGGTCAGTTCGCGCACTCGCTTCGCGACGTCTTCCCGGCCGTAATAGATGATGTGGTCGCAGCCATGGGCGCGGGCCACCTCGCCCTTGGCTTCGGTCGAAACCGTGCCGATCACGGTGAGACCCAGCAGCTTCGCCCATTGCGACACGATCAGGCCCACACCGCCGGCGGCCGCATGCAGCAGGACGGTGTCACCCGCCTTGAAGTCGTAAATGCGGCGCATCAGATACGACGAGGTCAGGCCTCGCATGGTCATACCGGCAGCCGTCTCGCATGAGATCGCGTCGGGCAGCTTGATGAGTGGCGCGGCCGGGATCAGGCGTTCGGTGCTGTAGGCGCCAAGCGTATTGATGAAGCCGGTGTACGTCACACGATCGCCGACCGCGACGTTCGTTACATCGGCACCGACTGCCTCAACCACGCCTGCGGCCTCGACGCCCATGCCTGAAGGCAGCGGAACCGGGTAAAGGCCGCTGCGGAAATAGGTGTCGGCGAAATTCAGGCCTACGGCCTCCTGGCGCAAGCGCACCTCGCCGAGGCCGGGGTCGCCCACTTCAACGTCCTCATAGCGCAAGACTTCCGGACCACCGGTTTCATGAAAGCGTACTGCCTTTGCCACGCTGAATCTCCTATTCGTTACTCAAACTGCAAAATCGACTACGCCTGCGGCGGAAAATTTCGACCTACCGTAGGCGTCTTTGCCAGATCAGTGTTGTGTCTAAACAAGTTGCAATATCACGCAAATCCTTCAACGACCGGCGCCGTCGCGTGGTAAGCGAGCGAACGGCGCCGGAGGTGAGAGTTCCGCTCAGCGCACGGCCTGCTCACGCAGCGCGTTCAGGCGATCCAGGTCGACGGCATAGTTCCGCTTGCCGATGAAAAATGCGGTAGCCGCAATGAGGGGCGCAAACGGAACGAGTTGCAACGCGCCGAGCAGCCCGATCCGGTCGGCGACAATCCCCGTCAGGACGGCTGCGGGAGCCAGACCGAGAAAATTGTTCGCCAGCGTCAGGGTCGCAAACGCCGATGCGTGAATCGACGGCGGGGTGAGGTTAGCCACCATCGCACCCGACGGGCCGCTCGCGCCTGCGCTGAAGAACATGCCGGCGCCGATCACCACGAGCTGCAACGTACCCGCCGGCAGGCGGAAACCGATCGCGAGCAGCGTGAAGCAGGTCACACAGTAAGCGATCGCGGCGGCCCACTTCTTTTCTCGCGAGTTCTTGCTGAGGCGGTCGGCAAGGTTTCCACATACCACCATGCCAACGCCCGTCACCAGCACAAACGCTGCAGCGGCCATCGCAGCCTTGCCGGTGGCCATGCCGTAATAGCGATTCAGGAAGCTCGGCATCCACGCCCACACTGCCGCGGGAACAAGCAGATGGATACCGCTGCCGACATAGGCACACACGACAGACTTCGTCGAGAAAAGCCCCTTCATCAGCGTCTTGAAACTCATGCGTACGCCGAACCCTGTTGCCTGCGCGCCCACGGTTTCCGACTTCAGCGGTGCGAGCCGTTTTTCAGTGACGACAATCCGGTAGACGATGACCAGGATCATCCCCAATGCCGCCATGGCACCGAAGGCCGGGCGCCAGCCCAAATGAGCCGCGACCCCGCCGCCGACAGCCATGCCCGTCACCGAGCCGAACGCCCCGCCCGCCATGAAGGTGCCCGTGAGCGTGGAGCGCAGACGTGCCGGGAAGATGCTCAGGACAAGCGCGAGACCGACGCTGCCATACGCGGCTTCGCCGATGCCGACGAAAGCGCGCGCGAGCAGCATTTCACCGTAGTTGCTCGAGAGCGAGCACCCCAGTGTCGCGAGACTCCACAGAGCGGCCATCAGCACGATGCTCTTCACCCGGCCCCAGCGATCGGCGAGCACCGACAGCGGGAAAGTCAGGACGCCGACCATCAGCGCGACCACACTGCTAAGCGAACCCAGCTGTGTGTCGGAAAGGTTCCATGTGGCCTTCAACAGCGGAAACACCGCATTCAACACCTGCCGCGACATGTAGTCGGAGAGCAGCAACCCGACCGTCAACGCAAACACGACCCACGCATAGGTGGGCACGTCCGATTGTGCTGCTGAAACGCCGCCCGCGGTGGGCTCGGCATGTTGCATGAGCATGGTTTGTCTCCTTCCCGTCTATCTCGTTTGCAGCCGTCTTTGCCCGTCAGGGCAAAGGGACCGATTATGGATGCCCCGTTACCCTCCCCGGCGCTTGCCGAGGAGTCCTCCCTTTGAAACCCGGTATCCGCTGAAGCGGTCGGCCGGGTTCCAATCCGTCACGCCGCGCGCAGCGGCAGGTTCTTCACGCCGGTCTTGCGGTTCGGCGCCATGCCGTTGGCGGCCAGCGTCTCTTCGACCGTCTCGTACTGCACGCCGATGCGATAGATCTCGCGTGCTTCCTTGCCGCTGGCGATCTCGCGGCCGAGTTCACGCGCAACGCGCACGCACTGCTCGATCTGCTGCACCGACGAGAAGCGCTTGCCGTGCTGGTCGATGATCGTGTCCTCGATGCCGCAGCGCGGATGCAGGCCCATCGACATGGCCATCATGTTGAACGGCAGCACGTTCTTCAGCAGCGACTCGGCGGTGAGCGTGCAGCCATCCGGCGCGCGATGCACGAAGTTGAAGAAGTTGAATGGATTGGGGCCGTCGAAGCCGCCACCGATACCGATCCATGTCAGGTTCAGCGGGCCCTTGTACACGCCCTTGCGCACGAGGCGCTCGAGCGTTTCGAGCGCGTGGATGCCCGTGAGCTGGAAGTGCGGCTGGATGCCCGAAGCCTGCAGGCGGCGCAGGTGTTCCTCGACCCAGGCGGGGCCAGCCGGCACCGTCATTTCACTATAGGCGGCCATGAACGCGGGATTGGAAAGCGAGGTGCCTGCCAGATACTCCGGATAGAGCAGCTCCATGATGTTCATCTGCGTGGTGTTGATCGCGACCGTCACCTGATCGGGCTTCGGATCGAGATCGGCCAGCATATGGCGCGTATCGTCGGACAGCCACTTCGCGGCTTGTCCGTCGTCTTCCGGTGCGAACGAGATCGAGCCACCGACCTGAATGATCATGTCGGGCACTGCCGCGCGCACACCCGCGATCAGTTCATTGAACTTCGACAGGCGCTTCGAGCCCTTGCCGTCCAGTTCGCGCACGTGCAGGTGCAGGACCGTGGCGCCGGCGTTATAGCAATCGACGGCCTTCTGGATCTGCTCGTCCATCGTCACGGGGATGTCTTCCGGGAAGTCCTCGGGCATCCATTCCGGGCCGTACGGCGCTGTGGTGATGACTACCTTGTCGTGATTCTCAGGGTGCAGCGAATCGTCGAGAAATTGCATCTTTTATCTCCAGATATGGGTGACTGGCTTGCCGTGCCGCGACAGATCGCGCGTAAGCTGGTCGGAACATAACGAACCTTCCTGACGGCACGATACGGCAATCGCGGGTTACACTTTTATGAATAGACGCCATCGTTTTAGCGGTCCATGCCACTCGGTGTTAACGCCAGTGTTTGCGCGGAGCGGGCATGCCATGACCGGGAGTGAGGCGCAGCTTGTCGGAAGCGGAGGGGAAAGCGATGGAAACGATGCTGCGGTCGGTAGCGATGAGCGGGTACTTCGACGTGATGCGGCGGCTCGGGCTGAACCCGGTCGAGCTCGCGCAGCAGGTGGGGATCGACGCCGCGGCTCTAGCCAATCCGGACGATCGCGTTCCGGCCGCCGCCTGCTGCCGCCTGATGGAACTCTCGGCCGAAAAGGGGGCGTGCCCGACTCTTGCACTGCAAATGGCTGAAACCCGGCAGAAGTTCGGTACCGGCATGGTCAATGTCCTGCTCGCGCATAAGCGCACGCTGCGCGAGGTGCTGCTCGCCGCAGCCGAATATCGGCACCTGCTCAACGAGGCGCTGGCCGTCTACGTCGAGGACGCAGGCCAAACGGTCACCATTCGCGAGGAACTCGTCGTTGAACCTGGCACGCCGACGAGACAGGCGATAGAACTTGCGCTCGGTGTCCTCGCGCGACATTCGAGCGCCCTTCTCGGCAACTACTGGAAACCACGCGCAGTCCATTTCACTCACGCAAGACCCGCAGACCTGACATTTCATCGACGCTTCTTCGGCTGTCCGCTGGAGTTCAGCAGTGATTTCAACGGGTTCGTATGCGCTGCCGCCGATCTCGACTACCCAAATCCGGCCGCTGACCCGGAACTGGTGCGCTATGCCGAAAGCCTCGCCGCTCCGCTGAACATGACGGGTGCGCATTCAGCGGCGCTGGAAGTGCGCAAGGCAATCTATCTGCTGCTGCCACTCGAGCAGGCCACAACTGAGCTCGTCGCCCGCCATCTGGGTCAGAGCGTACGCACGATGCAGCGCCAACTGAAATCGGACAATACAAGCTTCTCCGAACTGGTCGAGGAAGTCCGGCGCGAACTTGCCGTGCGTTACATGAGCAATCCGCGCTATCCAATCGGACGGGTCGCGACCCTGTTGGGTTACACGCAACAGGGATCGTTTACGAACTGGTTCTTTTCACGATTCAGCATGACGCCGCGTGACTGGCGGAGCAGTCAATCATCGAAATGAATGGCGCGGTGCGAGCCGTCCATGCGTGAGTTGCAGCGTTTGATCTGGAATCGCCCGCGCCGGCTTCCAGACGGTTGCGACCGTTGCGCCGGGCGAGATACATCGCGCGATCGGCGCCATAAAGCGGGGAACGCGCCGATGTTCCTATGCGCTACGAGGATGGCGGGCTCGTGCTGTCGCCCTTGCCGCGTGGCCTACCAACGATGTACGGGAAACACTCGCCTGCTACGGCTCCGCATCTGGCCGTCGTACAGCGATGCGAGGAAACCGGACGAATTTACGCGCACTCGGGCGGGACATCGTGTGCGGTGCGGGGACGACGGTACGATCGCCAGCAAAGTACGCTTCCAATCAACGGGAGAGGGCCGCGGCCTCCGGGAATGGAGGCGAACCTAGCGCGACGCGGTACCTTTTGCTTTGCTGCCGCCCTTTGCTGCGACCTTTCGCGGCGCGATCTTCTCGGGAGCTCTGCGAGCCGCCCTGGTTGCGGCTTTTTTGGCGGGCTTTGAGTGCGTAACGAGGGTTTCGCCCTTCTCGATGAGAAACACTGAGCGGTCTTTTGCATCCTTGATCCAGGCCGGCGGCCGCGCAACGCCGCTCCAGGTAGCACCGGTCTTGGGATCAAAATATTTGGGCGCCAGCTTTCCCTGGGCTGGTGGGGCAATCGGTGTCGGCGACTTGCGTCGGAAATCGATGCCGGCGTCCAGGAGCATTCTGACGGCTGGAGACTCGTCGGAGGCGCTAGTCGCGGCCGACGCCTCCTTTTGGGCACCTTTTGCCACGCCATCATTCTTTGCCAGCGTACCGACGCGTCCGGCTGGGACCAGGCCGCGTAGCTCGTCGGCCGTAATGTCGAAACGCGCCATCTCCGCGAGAATTCTCTTGATGGCGTCATTGCGCTCATCAATGCGCGCTTCCTGTGCTTCCTGTTGCAATTCCAGAATCTGTGCCTGAATCTCTTCGTAAGACCTTTTTGCCATGGCGCTACTCCTCGTTGGCTTTATGTGGCGGAATTATAAGTCTCCGCCGCGGAGTCGGCGCACCATGGGCTTCGCCTGGAGAAGCTTTCGAGAGCGGGGCGAGATTACGCGGCAGGGCCGCCGACGAGATCGTTGAGTGCGTGAGATTCGAATAGTGGTCGACACCCGCTCGGGAGGGAGCGTGCACCGGTGTATTGGCCAGAGCTTTCGGAGTCGACCGGACTTTCGACGTCGCAACCAGGCGTCCCCGCGTTGCTGATGCTGTCGCTCGTCCGCCGAGCCTAATGCCGATGATATTGTTTGACCTGCACCATCCTGCAGGACCGGTAATACGTCTTACACGTCGCCCGATTTTTACACACCTATAATTGGACAGCGGCGAACGTCTACAAAATCTATGCATATCGTTGTTTTATCATCGTTTCTGGATGCGTTCATAACCTGGTTTCAATGAAAAAGAATGACGGCATAACTCACTTGCAGGCTGGATCAGCTTCAGGTTGGAGACCAGTACCCCCCGTTTATGCTCCCTCGGACCCTTTTACGCTATAACCAGCGAAGAGCCCCGTCTGGTAGGCGCTGCTCCAGCGGCGTTAGCAACGCCCGAGACCCGCAGCATCCGGATATCCACCAGGTTTTTCCCAGTTATGATTCTGCCGCCCATCATTACCTCCTGCTTTCGGCATTAACTCAAATAGGTGCTGAGAATGTCGTTAGCCGCGGCCCGCACCCAATCCTGTTCCGCGCGACAAGTCAATTTGGACCGCTTCGTCTTCACATGTTCGGCCCGACTGACGCTGTGGCCCATCAACAAGCCAAAGTCGTAGGCGCGCTCAAGGGCCTTAGCAAGACTCGATATCCGGACGAGCCGAATGTCTGTCGTGACTTTGCCTGACTCCGTTAGATAGTTAATCCCGAGTTCCTCGCTGGCGATTGCTATTAGCGGATCCCAGTGAACTTCGTTGCCAACTCTTTCAACCACGATGACCTCCTGTGTTGTGCCTCTTGCCTTACCATCTGTAAGTTTATATGCGTGGCACAAACGCGAGAGCGACGTTCCGTCGCATCTGGATTCAGTAGTCACTTAACATGTTGAATTATCAATGTATTGGAGGATACGACAACAATATAAGTGGAAACGATACGGGAGATAATCGGCTCAAAAGCCTGGCGCACCTGGCCTCCTTCGAGTTGCGAGGCGGACCGGTCTAGCGGAAGGATTGCCGCGTCAGGGCGTCTTGACCGGCGCTCGCCAGGACGCCGGGGACTGGCCCGGAACGCGCCGCGCGTACGGTTCTGGCCAGGCCGCTGAGGCTGAGCCGGCCACTTGAGCGTCATTGCACCGGCGCGGTCGAGCGAGATGTCGCGGCCGCTTTCGCCAAGCCGCTTGATCACTTCAGCGAGCGTGCCATCGGCCCGCCATTGGTCGAAACGGCGACGGCAAGTCGGCGACGAGGGGTAGCGGCCCGGCAACGCGTTGCAGCTCTTGCCCGTCGACAGCAGCCATAACACGGCGTTGACTACCGCGCGAGCTTCGATGCGTCGTCCTTGGTGCGCTCTGCGTCGGTTCCTCATAGAACAGCTGCTCGATTAGCGCCCACTCGTCGTCTGTCAAATCTTCAACCGCCATCTTGTTCACTCCTTTAGCGAAACTATCTCCGGCGCCGCGCCCGGCCGAGCGACCCTGCGAATGCTACGTAACGACATAGCAGCACCCCGACATCATCATCGGGTGAAGTGGCAACAAACTTGAGCACCCCATGCAGCATCAAACCTATGCCGGTCCAGATAAGTGAAATAGCGAAACGCAGAATACCGCGGTCAGTACAGCAGTCGACGTGCGGGAGTTGACATAGCCACGCGAGGGATTGCGCATCGCATTTACCTTGCAGAGCTGCGTCGGTCATACGAACTCATACTTACCGCTTCAACTTTAACGGCAATTTTCCGAAATCTGGAGAACCTGTGTGTCCGATCCATCCTTTCAGATTGCTATCACAACCTTATTCGTTGATTTATCTCCTTCAAGCTAGGAGTCCCCATGGAATCTGGGCGAGACACCGCACTTTCTCCTTTCTGTCTTACAACGGGACACCGAGTCCCCAAGCTGTAGCATAATCAGCCGAGCAGCCGTTGATTTCCGCTATTCCCCAGCATCGCCGTCACCCCATCTTCTTTGGGATGCCGCGCCGCCGTGCTCAAGGCGCATATCGTTGCTATATCACTCGGATTCGATATTCCCACGATATCCTCGTCAGAGCGGACCAACCACGCAGGTCTCTTGGACACCAACATTCAGGGAGTTTTGTAATGGAAAGAGAAGTAGTAGTTGTCAGCGGTGTGCGTACCGCCATCGGTAAATTTGGCGGTAGCCTGAAAGACATTCCGACGACCGAACTCGGAGCGCTCGTTGTGCGCGAAGTCCTCGCGCGTGCGGGGGTTGCCGGTGACCAGGTTGGACACGTCGTTTTCGGCAATGTCATCCCGACCGAACCCAAGGATCTCTATCTCTCGCGGGTCGCTGCCATTAACGGTGGGATCGCCGAATCAACCCCTGCCCTCACCGTGAATCGCCTGTGCGGTTCTGGCCTGCAGGCGATTATCTCCGCAGCACAAACGATCCTTCTCGGCGACGCCGAAGTAGCCATCGGTGGCGGCGCCGAGAACATGAGCCGCGCGCCCTATATCTCCACGGACGCGCGATTCGGCTCCCGCATGGGTGACAGTCGACTGATCGACATGGTGCTTGGCGCACTAAACGACCCGTTCGAAACGGTCCACATGGGCGTCACCGCTGAAAACGTGGCGCAGAAGTTCTGCATCACGCGCGAGCAGCAGGACGCACTGGCCCTGGAATCGCACCGTCGCGCGGCGCACGCGATCGCTGAGGGCCGGTTCAAGGAACAGATCCTCGCGATCAAGCGCAAGGTCAAGGGCAAGGAAGTCGTGTTCGATACCGATGAGCACGTGCGCACAGAAATCGACCCGGCCGAACTCGCTGCCATGCACACTGTCTTCAAGAAGGAAAACGGCACCGTCACGGCCGGTAACGCATCGGGTATCAACGACGCCGCGGCCGCCGTCCTGATGATGGACCGGCAAGTCGCCGAGCGGCGTGGCATCAAGCCGATGGCACGACTGGTGTCTTACGCACACGCAGGTGTCGATCCGCGCTACATGGGCATTGGCCCCGTGCCGGCAACCCGGATCGCGCTCGACCGTGCGGGCTTGCAGATCGGCGACATTGACGTCATCGAAGCGAACGAGGCATTTGCTGCGCAGGCTTGCGCCGTCACGCAGGAGTTGCAGCTCGACCCTGCCAAGGTCAACCCTAATGGATCAGGAATCT
This sequence comes from Paraburkholderia sp. MM5496-R1, assembly GCF_050436205.1. NCBI lineage: Bacteria > Pseudomonadati > Pseudomonadota > Betaproteobacteria > Burkholderiales > Burkholderiaceae > Paraburkholderia > Paraburkholderia sp. MM5496-R1. The sequence continues at coordinate 190,505 of NZ_JBNDLT010000001.1, read as the reverse complement.
CGCTCGGACACCCAATCGGCGCGACGGGCGCACTGATCACCGTCAAGGCGCTGTATGAACTGAAGCGCACGGCAGGCCGTTACGCGCTCGTCACGATGTGTATTGGAGGCGGTCAGGGCATCGCGGCCATCTTCAAAAACATCCAGTAAGTGAATTCCTGCAGATGAAAATCGGACGTGTAGGCATCGTCGGCGCGGGCGCGATGGGCAATGGCATCGCCCAAACCGCTGCCGTGGTCGGCCTGAACGTGGTCATGATCGACGTGACCGAAGCGGCCCTGTCCAAGGGCGTGGCGACCCTGATCAGCAGCCTCGAACGGTTGGTCTCGAAGGGGAAGCTGGACGCGGACGCACGCGCGGCCTCCCTCGCCCGGATGGAGACATCGACCGACTATCAGCGGCTCGTCGACGTCGACCTTGTGATCGAAGCCGCCACCGAAAACAACGATTTAAAGGTCCGCATACTCAAGCAGATCGAAGCCGTGGCTCGACCCGACGCCATCATCGCGTCGAATACCTCGTCGATCGCGATCACGGCGCTGGGCGCGACACTCGCTGATCCGTCGCGGTTTATCGGCATGCACTTCTTCAATCCGGTGCCGATGATGCCGCTCGTCGAGATTATCCGTGGCGTGCGCACGAGCCAAGCGGTCGCCGAGGCAATCCGCGAGTTGACCGTACGGTTTGACAAAACGCCCATCGGAGTCAAGAACTCACCTGGGTTCGTGGTCAACCGGATTCTCGTGCCGATGATCAATGAAGCCTTCTTCGTGCTGGCCCGAAGGCGTCGCCACCCCCGACGAAATCGACGCCGGCATGAAGCTTGGGGCCAATCACCCGATCGGCCCGCTCGCGCTGGCCGACCTCGTTGGCCTCGATGTCGTTCTGTCGGTGCTGGACGTGTTCCTGAAAAACTTCGGCGATCCGAAGTACCATGCCTGCCCGCTGTTGCGCGAACTGGTTGCGGTCGTCGCCTCGGTCGAAAGACCGGCCACGGTGTCTACAGCTACGGGTAACCACACTCGCCGGTTTTCGCAAAGCCAGAAGTTGAAATTACAACCAGCCGTTATCTCCGGCAACACACCAATTAGCGCCCCCACTGCCACTCGTCCGCTTGCCCGGGCAGCCTCTTCCCCCAAGACCATTCCGTTGAGCAAGTCTCAACCGAGTGGTCCCCAGATTCGGTCGCCTTCGTGCAGTTGCGCTTCAGTGGGTGCACAGAAAACGGCCTGCAACCACGAGGATTGCAGGCCTGTTCCGACACACTGGATCGCTATGAGCAGGCATTCACTTGTTGCACGCACCCACCTTGCCGACTAGGCTTTGCTCGTGCGCAGCGGCCTCCTCAATCAGGATGGGAGCAGCAAGACTCATCGAATGGATACCAAGGACGGACACGTACTGCAAGACAGCCGTGATCTCCTCCCGGGTCGCGCCAAGTTCCAGTGCCCTGCGGATATGACGTCGCACCCCGGGTCCATACATGTGAGTGCACGACGCATCAACGGCGATAGCGAGAAACTCGACTGTCTTCGCATCAAGCACGCCCGAGGTGATCGGAGCCATCGCCATGGCCATGAATTTCTCTGTCCATGCGGCATCGAGTTCCGCAAAAGGTTCCCAGCTCGGATTCCAGTTGCCGGTCGCGCGCAGGGCATCACAAACCGGTGTGGCTGTTGCTTCGTTGAATTTCATCGACATACTCTCCTGTACGGGATCAACACGTGTCGCACGAAGCCCCTGCCTGCACCGCTTCCGTGTCACGCTATGACCTCCAGTCTATGGAGCAGCCCTCTGCGTCGCTTGACATTGTGGGTCACTTGCTTATCCTTTTGGGCCACCCCGGGAAGACCCCGATGCCGAAACTCGTTCGCAGCGCCAGCCTGACGCAGTACGCTGAAACCGCGCGCGCGGCAGGACTCGACCCATATCGCCTGATGGCAGAAGTGGGGCTGCCTGCTGCCAGCCTTACCGAGTCCGACCTCAAGATTCCGGCCGACCGGGTCGCGTTGCTGCTCGAACTCTCCGCGCTGCGAAGCGGCATTGAAGCGTTCGGGCTGACCATGGCTCAGACGCGGCGCGCATCCAATCTGGGCCCGCTTGCGCTCTACGTGCGCGACGAGCCCACACTGCGCCACGCGCTTAACGCTGCCGCGCGCTTTCGCCATCTTCATAACGAAGCACTGTTCATCGCGATCGAGGAAGAAGGTGACGTCGCAATCATCCGTGAGGAACTGCTGAGCGGCGCGGTCGTGCCGGTACGGCAGGTGACCGAACTGGCCGTCGCCGTCATGGTGCGCCTGCTGCGCTTCTTCCTCGGTGACGACTGGCAACCGAAGACGATCTGCTTTACTCACGAAGCACCCCGCAGTCGTGCTATTCATGCTCGCGTCCTGGGGAGCGGAGTCAAGTTTGGCCAGCCGTTTTCGGGCATCGTATGTGACGTCCGTGACCTCGACCTGCCTCTTCCGTCCGCCGACCCGGTGATGGGCCGATATGTCCGGCGATATCTCGGCAGTGTGGATACGGAGTCTGATGTACCACTGTCGGATGAGGTCCGCAAGCTGGTGTTTCTCTTCCTGCCGTCCGGGCGCAGTTCGAACGACACTATCGCGCGCCAGCTCGGCATGAGCCGTCGAACCATGCACCGCCATCTGGTAAAGGAAGGCGTGAGCTACCTGTCGATCCTCGATGCCGTACGGGGGGAACTCGTGCTGAGATACCTGGAGCGTCGAGAACGTCCGCTGTCGGAAATATCGGGCCTGCTTGGCTTTTCCGAGCCGAGCGCCTTTACGCGTTGGTTCAGGATGAAGTTCGGCTGCTCCCCCACTGAATTTCGCGAGACCAAAGCGCGGTAATATCATGCCCAGGACTCGCATTGCGCAGAGTCAACCATTTAGTTGAATTACTTAACAACAAAACAAGGAGGAGCAGCATGGTTGGCGGACCCGGCAATCCAATGAGGGCTAGTGAAACTCTCGGTTCAGAATTGATGGTGATCTGTATCGATGTACAGTCTCGTGTCGTCTACGCCAATTCGGCCTATCAACGCGTGACTGGGTACACGAACCAGGAACTCCAGACAATGCCGCCAGCAGAGCGGCTCAAAGACGTACCATTGCAAGTCGTGGTGGACTTCGCTTCCGCACTGCGTAGTGGTAAGCCCTGGACGGGCGTCGTCAACGTTTCCTGCAGGAATGGAGTGGATTACTGGAGCCGTATGAATGCGTCGCCGCTGCTCTCGCACGGCCAGCATATCGGCTTCTTGCTGGTGCTTGAGAAGGCCTCCGCTGAGGAGATCAGCAAGACCGAGGCGCAGTATCGCGTAGTAAGGTCCGGTCGGCAGAAATTCGGGTGGAAGCAGGGGCGCCTCGCGCGCCTGAGCCTTCTGGGAAGAGCGATTAGCAACATTCGCGCGCTCGGTCTCAGACGGCACGTCTGGGGCGCGGTCACTGCTTTGGGATTGATCGAAACCGCAGCGCTGCTCGCGCTGAATGGCGAGGTGACTTCCCTGTCATTCTGGGCGGCCTTGTGGGGGCTACTGGCGGCCACCGTCGCGGTGGGTGCCTATCTGTTGCACGCCATCGTTGCGCCTTTGCGAGAAGTGGTCCAGTTTGCAACAGAGATCTCCGCGGGTGATCTGAGCGCCGAGTTCGGCAGCCCGCGTAGCGATGAGATTGGCGATGTTGTGCGGACACTGAACCGGGTGAGCATCAACATGCGGGCCACCATCATGGACGTACGCGACGGCGTGCACGCGATGCAGCAGGCGACGGCAGGGATTGCATCGGGCACGCTCGATCTCTCGTCGCGCACTGAGACGCAGGCGGCCAGCCTCGAGCAGACTGCGGCCTCGATGGAAGAGGTCAACGCCACCGTCAGAAACAACGCGGAGACCGCACGGCAGGCTAGCGAACTGGCGGCACGGACCCGGGACACCGCGCAGGCGGGTGGGAAGGTGGTGGGCGACGTGATATCTACCATGAAGGAAATCACGGAAGCGAGCAGAAGGATTGGCGACATCGTGTCCGTCATCGACGGCATCGCCTTCCAGACCAATATTCTCGCCCTGAATGCGGCAGTCGAAGCGGCCCGTGCGGGCGAGGCAGGACGCAGTTTTGCGGTGGTCGCGGGCGAGGTCAGGGTGCTCGCGCAACGCAGTGCGCAGGCGGCCACGGAGATCAAGGCGCTGATCGCCGATAGCGTGGGTCAGATCGACGAAGGCGCGCGGCTGGTCGATTCGGCAGGCGAGACGATTGAAGATATCGTGTCGCAGGTGGAGGCGATGACGGATCTGGTCGGTCAGATCGCGACCGCGTCGTTCGAGCAGTCGGCAGCCATTGGGCAGGTGAGTCAGGCGGTCGAGCAACTCGACGACGTGACGCAGGAGAATGCTGCGCTGGTGCAAGAAAACACCTCAGCGGCTGAGAGGTTGAATTCGCAAAGCGACAGACTGGTCGAGACGCTTTGCGTCTTCACGCTATTGCGCGCCGAGACCAACGCGCTGTTGTTGCGATCCCGTGCCGGGGGAGCAACCACAGCGCCGGCGCCGGCAAAGATCGCGACCGGACGGCCCGCGGCGCGACAAGCGGAGGCTCGCGCTGTGTAGATGTAAGCTAAATGTTCTGCCTATGGGAAGACTCCTGTTAGCGGCGGCAAGGACTTGCCCGGCAACCAGCCGGGCGAGTGCCGCGAGAAAATAGGTGAACTGGCAGGAGTCGGCGTCGCGGTGTACCGCGTGAGAAACGCGTTCTCTCAAGCGGAGGCCACCGAGGCCGCCGCCGATATAGCGATCACGCCGCGCGCTGGTAGTACAGGTTTTGCGGATGACGAGCCTGAGCAAAGAAGAACCAGCGCTCGGCAAGAAGGCCAACGTACTGAATCACGCACGCATCAAGGAGCAGCTTCGCGGACATCGGATGCAACGCTTGCGCGAGCAGCCCGAGGGGCATTAGAAATGCACTCGCGAGGAAGCCCCACTTTACCCAGCACATCGTTGCATCGGTCTGGCCGTGAAAGAACTCGCGCAGATTAAAGGCGCTTGCCGTAAAGCCGCGCGAAATCTGTGTGAGCTTCTCGGCCTTGATGCCCGTCGCGCTTTGCAGCGTCGAACGTGGATGCAAGCGCTCATTGCGCGCCAGTGAGGCGACACGGCTCACGCAACCCGCCACCGTCAGGACACAAGCCGCGACCGCCAAAGCCGGCACGATGTCAGGTGCCAGCCGTGCAGCACAGGCGGTGGCAATCGTAAGGCCCGATGCACAGCCGAGCAGTACGAAATTGACCAGCGTGAGCGGCGTCGCCCATTCCTGAAGGAAGCGCAGGCACTGATAGATCATGGCGGTGCACACGAAAAGGGCTACGCTCGCAAGAACTGCAATCGCACCGATCGTGATCGACCAGGGCGTGTCCAGCCAGTGCGCCAGACCGTACAGGAACGTGGCCGCGAGAAACACGGGCAGCGCCAGGCACTCGCGCGAAAGCCACGACGTGCGCCACATGGCGACTGCACGCCACGCACGTTCCGGATGACCCAGATGGAAGAACGCAGCGACCAGCCCCAGAACGCCGAGCACGAGCGCAAGGCCGGTGCCGCAGACGTAGAACTGCTGCGGCACATGGAACAGCGCCGACGATTCCGGATGCATCCGCATGAACAGCTCGACGCCGAACAGCGCGATGAGCAGCCCCTGCCCGGCACCGGAAAGCGTGGTCAGAAAAACTACGGAAAATGCTGGTCTCATTCAAAACTCCTGCGTCGCTGCGGGCCGCACGCGCGCAAACACCGACTTCACTCGCGTAGCAAGCGCAGCCAGGTTCAGCTTGCCCGAGTCCATCTGTTTCCCGAGCGCCTTCTCGCGCGCCATCGCGGGTGTGCCGCGCTGAATCGCAAAGTCAACGAGGTTGATGGGCTCACCGTATTCGATCGCGTCAGCAGGTGAGCTCGCGGACTCCTCGCTCTTGCATCCGCACGAGCCGCTGCCGCAACTGCTTGCGGTCTTCTGACGGGGCAGGTAGTGGTTGGACGGCTTCGTCCCCCACTCCGGCATCAGCTGGTAGCCGCCGCGCGCCTCGATCGCCTTCGAGGCGTCAGACTCGGGATCGTGAATATCACCGAAGATGCGCGCGGAGGTCGGGCAAGCCAGCACGCATGCCGGCTTGCGATCGCGCTCGGGCAATGCCTCGTTGTAGATGCGGTCCGCGCACAGCGTGCACTTCGTCATCTCCTTGCGCTCCTCGTCGAGCTCGCGCGCGCCGTACGGGCAGGCCCACGAGCAGTACTTGCAGCCGATGCACTTGTCATAGTCGACCAGCACGAGCCCGTCTTCCTTGCGCTTGAAGCTCGCCCCGGTCGGGCACACCGGTACGCACGGCGGGTCTTCACAGTGAAGGCACGACTTCGGGAAGTGGATCGTGTCGGCATTCGGAAACTCGCCCGCTTCGTAGGTCTGCACCCGGTTGAAGAAGGTGCCGGACGGATCGGCGTCGTACGGACGCACATCCGAGAGGCTCCCCGCCTGCCCGGAGGTGTTCCACTCCTTGCAGCTCGTCACGCATGCGTGGCATCCCACACAGACGTTCAGGTCAATCACCAGCGCCATTTGCGTCATATCAGGGTCCTCCTTACTTTCGCTTCACCGAATTGCGCAGACGCTCCGCGAACTTGCCGCTGCCCGCGAAATACGCCTGAACCTTCGCCACCGGTCCAGTGGAACCCGGCAGCGGCTGCATCGGCTTGAACTGCGGCAGCGTGTGGTCGGCGTCCGCCTCGGCGGGATAGACGCGCACGCGCACGTCGTACCACGCGGCCTGTCCCGTGATCGGGTCGGAGTTCGAGAAGCGCCGCTCGCTGTCCCCGTCAGGCAGTTCTTCGGTGATCAGGTGGTTCAGCAGAAAACCCCGTTGCGACTCATTGGCATCGGGCCCGAGATTCCACGCGCCCGCCGCCTTGCCAATCGCATTCCATGTCCACACCGTCCCCGGCTCGACAGCCTCGCTGTAGCGCGCCATGCACCGGACCTTGCCCCATTGGGATTCGACGTAAATCCAGCCGCCGTCCTCGATACCGTTTTCCTGCGCCATGCGCGGATTCATGTAGAGATAGTTTTCGCCATGGATCTGTCGTAGCCACGCGTTCTGCGAGTCCCACGAGTGGTACATCGCCATGGGGCGTTGCGTCACCGCGGCGAGCGGATAACGCTCAAGGTCGGTGGCGCCAAGCTCGAGCGGTGCGTACCAGAACGGCAGCGGATCGAAATAGTTTTCGACACGAGCGCGCAGGTGTTCGGGCGGCTGCCGCCCCGCCGTCCTGCCTTGCGCGGCAAGGCGGAATTTCTGCATCACATCCGAATAGAGCTGAATGATGATCGGCTCGCCGAACTTGCGGAACCCCTTTTCGACCGCGAACTTCATGTACGGCCCGTTGACGTTGCGCATGTACTGCATTTCTTCGGGCAGCGTGTAGTGGAAGACGCAGTTGTTCTTCGCGTACTCCTCCCACTGCCTGGGATTGGGCTCACCCACGAGCGCCTTGTCGCCATCCTTGCCGCGCCAGCCGATCAGGAAGCCGACACCCGAATCCGGCGCGGTCTGGAAGTTGACGATGAAGTCCGGATAGTCCTTGAACTTGCGGTTGCCGTCGGCTGTTGTGAACGCAGGCAGCTTCAGCCGGCTCGCCAGTTCGACGAGCACCTCCTGGAACGGCCGGCACTCTCCGGTTGGCGCAAGCACGGGCACACGCACGGAATCCACCGGACCGTCGAACTCCGAAATCGGCCGGTCAAGCATGGACATCGCGTCGTGCCGCTCGAGGTAGGTCGTGTCCGGCAGGATCAGATCGGCGAAGGCCGTCATCTCCGACTGGAACGCGTCACACACGACCAGGAACGGGATCTTGTACTGCCCGTCAGGCCTGCGGTCGACCAGCATCTTGCGGACCTCGCTGGTGTTCATCGACGAGTTCCAGGCCATGTTGGCCATGAAGATCAGCAGCGTGTCGATCGGGTACGGGTCGCCGCGCCATGCGTTCGTGATGACTTTGTGCATCAGGCCATGCACGGCGAGCGGGTATTCCCACGAGAAGGCCTTGTCGATGCGAACCGGCTCGCCCGCCTCGTCGATGAAAAGGTCGCCGGGTGCAGCGGGCCAGCCGAGCGGCCCGGCAGGAAGCGGGGTATTCGGCTTGACGTCGTTCGGGCTGTTGGGCGGTTTCGCCGACGGCGGTACCGCGCGCGGATACGGTGACTTGTGGCGAAAGCCACCGGGCCGGTCGATGGTGCCGAGCAACGACATCAGCACGGCCAGCGCGCGGATCGACTGGAAGCCGTTCGAGTGCGCGGCGAGCCCACGCATTGCATGGAACGCGACCGGATTGCCCGTCACGGTTTCGTGCTTCACGCCCCACGAATCGGTCCACGGAATGGGCAGCGTGATCTTGTGGTCGCGCGCGGTCTGCGCCATTTCGCGCGCAATGCGCCGGATCGTCTCTGCCGGGATACCGGTAATGCCCTCCGCCCACTCAGGCGTCGTGTACGCGACACGCTTGCGCAGCATCGAGAAGGACGGTGAGACCGGACTGCCGTCGGGCAACGCATAGTGCCCGTCAAGCGCCGGCTCTGCACCGGGGGCATGGTGGACGACCGCCTGCTGGGTATGAACATCCCACCACATATGGTTCTGCGGATACAGCGGGTTGACTTCCGGCGCCGACGGATCCTTGACGAACAGCCCAAAAGAATCACTGTCGGCCCGCATATCGAGCAACTCGCCGGCGTTGGTGTATCGCTTGACGAATTCATGGTCGAACGAGTCGGTCCTTATCATTTCGTGGATCAGCGCCATGAACAGCGCCCCATCCGTACCGGGACGAATCGGCACCCACTCGTCGGCAATTGCCGCATAGCCCGTGCGGATCGGATTGATCGCGATGAAGCGGCCGCCTGCGCGCTTGAACTTCGAGAGGGCGATCTTGAGCGGATTCGAGTGGTGGTCCTCGGCCGTTCCGATCATGATGAACAGTTTCGCGTGATCGAGGTCCGGGCCGCCGAACTCCCAGAACGAACCGCCGATCGTGTAGATCATGCCCGCAGCCATGTTCGCCGAGCAGAAGCCGCCGTGGGCCGCGTAGTTGGGCGTGCCGAATTGCTTCGCGAACAGGCCCGTGAGCGCCTGCATCTGGTCGCGTCCGGTAAAAAGGGCGAACTTCTTCGGGTCGGTCGCGCGCAGATGCGCAAGGCGCCTCTCGATCATATCGAGCGCCACCTCCCACGAGACGGGCTCGAACTGCGCGGTGCCCCGCTCCGCGCCGGGCTTTCGCATCAGCGGTTGCGTCAGGCGCGCCGGTGAATACTGCTTCATGATCCCCGACGAACCCTTGGCGCAGATGACGCCCTGGTTCAACGGGTGTTCCGGGTTGCCGTCGATGTAGCGCACCTCCCCGTCGCGCATGTGGACGCGGATGCCACAGCGGCACGCACACATGTAACAGGTCGTGGTTTTGACATCGAGCTTTTCGTCTTGCTGGCGGGCGCCTTGCTCCATCCGAGCCTCCATTCGTTGGCGTGTCCGGACAAACGTTCAACGCGGTCCGGTCAACCCTGTATGGTAAGCGCAAGTGGTAGATATCACAACTTTGTAGTTGTGATATCTTCTATATGATAAGCCGATAGTTCCACGTCGCATCGACGCACGGCCGCTGTGCGCGGACCGGGAAACCTCGGGTTGTACCTAGTTGCGCCATCATCTATTTCCCCTAAAAATTCCATTTCTCTATCCTGGGGCCGGGCCTTTCGATCTGGCCGCGATCCGGGTTACGCCGGCTTCCTGCCGCCTTGGGCCAAATATTTCCGGCTCCACGCTTTTCAGACGCCCTTGGTCAAACGTCGACTCCGGCGATTGGACGCATCGCCGTCACCGTGGCCATCACCTCGGAAAACACGGACCTCGTCGCCGAAATCTGCTGCCGCCAAGCGTGATCAATCGAATGTGGGAAAGATCGATCACAACGAAGAGTCAATAATGGGTTTGATCCTGCTAATTGCCGGCGTACTGACAACCAGTGCTGCGGGCTACCACTACGTGGCCTATCCCGATCGCGATGTCGCGATCCAGGCGGCCTATTACCTCGGCCAGTCGGCCGGCATGGGAAACGAGGACTCTCAGGTCAAGTTCGATGAACGCTTCCATGGCGACAAGGACGCGCGCCTCGCATATGAGCACGGGATGAAGAGCGTCGAGCCCCCGGGCAACGCTCGCGTCGACATCCAATAAAGCGGGGCGACTCGCCTGGGCTTTCTGCATAGACTTGTTCTATGCCCGAGCAGGCCTACCCCACCTCAGATGAGATGTTCGCTACTTCAATCGCTCGCCGCTTTTACCTCGATGAGCAGATCCTTCGCAGCTACGCGCTCACCCGGCAGTACGTGCACCGCAACGATTTCGCAGTCACGTTCGGCCGCGATGTGCGTCTCCATCTTCATCGCCTCCAGGGCGACCAGCGTGCTACCGGCTGAGACGCGCTGCCCGGGTTGAACCGAGACGGTCACAATCGAACCCGGCATGGGCGCTGCGATATGCCGTGGATTGGCTGGATCGGCAACCGGCCGGCTCGTACGCGCCGGCCCCGCCAGCACGGTACTGCGCTGCTCGATGACGGCCGTGCGTGACTGCCCGTTCAATTCGAACTGGACCTTGACCATGCTCTCGTCGACATCGGCGTGCTGTCCCTGCAGCGACACGAGCAGTGTCTTGCCCGGGTCGATATCCACCGCGACTTCTTCCTGCGGCTGCAGGCCGTACAGGAACGCCGGCGTGGGCAACACGGAGGTGTCGCCGTACGCGCGCAGGTGTGCGTGGTAGTTGGCCGTCTGCTTCGGATACATCAGGTACGAAGCGAGCTGTCTGTCATCGAGCGGGTGTTCGCAGGCAGCCTCGCCGTGCGCGCGCGCCACGTCCAGATCGACTGGCTGAAGCTGATCGCCGGGCCGATATGGCGCGGGCGGATTGCCCCGCAAGACCTTACTCGACAACTCCGCCGGAAAGCCGTCGGGCGGGAAGCCGAGCTCCCCTTTGAACAGCGACACGACCGATTCGGGGAAAGCGATATCCTTCGCCGGATCGCACACGTCAGTCGCGCTCAGATCGTTGGCCACCATCATCAGTGCCATGTCGCCGACCACCTTCGAGGTCGGCGTCACCTTGACGATATCGCCGAAGATCCGGTTGACGTCCGCGTAGGCGCGCGACACCTCCGTCCAGCGATGTTCGATCCCGAGCGAGCGAGCCTGTTCACGCAGGTTCGTGTACTGGCCCCCCGGCATCTCGTGACGGTAAACGTCCGCCGTGCCGGCCCTGATCTCCGATTCGAACGGCGCGTAGTAGCGACGCACACCTTCCCAGTACATCGACGCTTCGTGCAACCGATCGAGACTGAGCCCGGGATCGCGCTCGCTGCCTGCCAGCGCAGCGGCAATGCTCGAGAGGTTCGGTTGCGAAGTGAGGCCGCTCATCGCATCGAGCGCGCCGTCGACTGCATCGCAGCCGGCATTGATCGCGGCGAGTGCCGAAGCGGCCGAAATACCGCTGGTGTCGTGCGTATGGAAGTGAACAGGCAAACCGGTCTCTTCCTTGAGCGCCTTCACGAGCGTGGCGGCAGCCTGTGGACGGCAGATGCCCGCCATGTCCTTGATGCCGAGAATGTGCACGCCGGCGCGCTGGAGTTCCCGTGCGATGCCGACGTAATACTTCAGGTCATACTTCGAGCGGGACGAGTCGAACAGATCGCCCGTGTAGCAGATCGCTCCTTCACACAGTGCCCCGCTCTCACCCACCGCATCGATGGCCACACGCATGTTGCGCACCCAGTTCAACGAATCGAAGACCCGGAACAGGTCGACGCCGGCACTCGCCGCCTGGCGGACAAAGAAGCTCACGACATTGTCCGCGTAGTTCGTATAGCCTACTGCGTTCGAACCACGCAGCAGCATCTGGAACAGGATGTTGGGCACCCGTTCACGCAACTGCGCGAGGCGTTCCCACGGGTCTTCCTTGAGGAAGCGCAGCGCGACGTCAAACGTCGCGCCGCCCCAGCACTCCATCGAGAAGAGCTGCGCAAGCTCGCGGGCATAGAACGGCGCGATCGGCAGCATGTCGCCGGTACGCATGCGCGTGGCGAACAGCGACTGGTGCGCATCGCGCATCGTCGTGTCGGTCAGCAGTACCTGCTTCTGGTCCAGCATCCAGCGCGCGAACCTTTCGGCTCCAAGTTCGCGCAGGCGGTCTCGCGTGCCCGCGGGCATTGGGCCTGGCGTGTCCACTGCGGGGATCACCGGCCTCGACAGCGGCAACGCAGGCAGTGCACGGCCGCTCATTTCCGGATGCCCGTTGACGCTCACCTCCCCGAGGTAACGCAGCAACTTGGTCGCACGGTCACGACGTTTCGTGAAGGCGAGCAGTTCGGGCGTCAGGTCGAGGAAGCGCGTGGTGACATCGCCTCGTCCAAAGGCCGGATGATTGATGACGTTCTCGAGGAACTGCAGATTCGACGCGACACCGCGAATGCGGAATTCGCGCAGCGCGCGGTCCATCCGCCGGATCGATTCGGCGGCCGTCGGCGCCCACGTGGTGACCTTGACCAACAGCGAATCGTAGTACGGCGTGATCACCGCGCCACCATACGCAGTGCCGGCGTCCAGCCGCACGCCGAAGCCTGCCGCGCTGCGGTAAGCGGTCAGCCGCCCATAGTCGGGCAGAAAGCCATTGTCGGGGTCCTCGGTTGTGATCCGGCATTGAAGCGCATGCCCGTTCAGCGGAATCTCCGCCTGAACCGGTACTCCGGCGGAACGTTTGCTGATAGCACCATCGTGATCCAGCGTGTCTTCGGCGAGGCCGATCCTGCCGCCTTCGGAAACGCGAATCTGCGCCTTGACGATGTCGACTCCGGTGATCATCTCGGTGACCGTGTGCTCCACCTGGATGCGCGGGTTGACTTCGATGAAGTAGAACTTGCCCGAGTCCGCATCCATCAGGAACTCCACCGTGCCGGCATGCGTGTAGCCGACCGCCCGCATCAGGCTTAGCGCCGATTCGCACAGCCCGGCGCGACCTGCCTGATCGAGATACGGCGCGGGTGCCCGCTCCACGACTTTCTGGTTGCGCCGCTGCACCGTACAGTCGCGTTCGTAGAGATGCACGAGGTTACCGTGCGTGTCTCCGAGCACCTGCACCTCGACATGGCGTGCGTTGCGCACCAGCTTTTCCACATACACTTCGTCGTTGCCGAATGCAGCGAGCGCTTCCCTTCGGGCCGCGGCAAGCGCTGTCTCGAGATCCTGCTCGCTTTCCAGCACCCGCATGCCTCGGCCGCCACCGCCCCAGCTTGCCTTGAGCATCAGCGGGTAGCCCACTCCCGCCGCAAGACGTTTGCATTCGTCGAGATCGCGTGGCAAAGGGTCCGTCGCGGGCATCACCGGCACGCCGGCAGCGATCGCCGCGTTACGCGCCGCCACCTTGTTGCCGAGCACGCGCATGACTTCCGGGGAGGGGCCGCACCAGCGTATGCCGGCGTCGATCACAGCCAGCGCAAAATCGGGATTCTCCGAGAGGAAACCGTAACCCGGATGAATGGCGTCGACCTTCGCTTGCCTCGCTATCCGCAGGATGTCGTCAATATCGAGGTAGGCCGCGAGCGGCTTTTTGCCCTCACCCACCAGGTAGCTCTCATCAGCCTTGAAACGATGAAGGGCGAGTCGGTCTTCCTTCGAATAGATGGCCACCGTACGGATGTCCATCTCAGCGGCCGCCCGCATCACACGGATCGCGATCTCGGAGCGGTTGGCGATCAACAGGGATTTGATCGGAAGGTAGTTCATGATAGGCAGGGACTCGTATGGGGTCGCGACGCCTGGCGAACCAGGCGTCGCAAACGGACAGCAGTTGCGCCAGCCGTCAGAGGCGGCTGAAGGAAAAGCGCCTGAAGGTACTCATCGAAGGCTAGCCCCTGGACAGGACCGCGTTCGCCGGAAACCTCCATAGGCACGCAGATTCCGTCGCCCGGAACAGAGCGGGGCGACCGGGCAGTTCAAATGTTGTGAGATCTACGTTGGTCCCGACGCAGGGACCGATCCAGCCAGGACAAGCCGTAATTACGCCCCGGCTCAGTCAAGACTGGCAAACGGCACGTGCGAATCCATCCAGTCGTAGTGACCGTGTGCCGTCGCCCACGCCCAGTTCGAGACGGGGTGAGAGGCAACCTTGCGACTCTCGTCGTGCGAGCGGCCGACTTGCATCCGCTCTTTCACATCATGCTCGGCGTGTAGCGGTTGTCTCCCGTTTGCTCCGTGGTTCATTCTGATCCTTACCCTCTGAAATTGATGGGATGCACGCCCGACCTGTCCATGAGGAAGGATCCGGTCGGCGCGCCCTCGAACGCTCGCCAACTTACCCGCGCGCGAATCCTCGCCATAGGAGCAAGGAACGGACCAAGCTGTCCTTCGATTGAAATGCCATTGATTTATCGACGTTTTCCAAAAACGGATCAACCTGCCGGTTTCAACATTGAATGATCAGGTTTCACTTGTGCACGCCGCATTGCTTCGAAAGACTTCCTTACTTCTGTCGCGCAACGACGACGATTGTGGCGAGAGAGATCCAATGGCTAGTTGCTTTATCAACTTTATGTAAGCCGCGGCCGACGGATGGCCCCTATGACTCTGCCGCGGCCCATCCCGCGTCCCGCAAGGCGCGAAAAAACTCGCTGCACGGCGTAATGCCGTTCAGTTAAGGTCTCTTTTAAGGACTCGAACGGTATAACGAAACGGTCGGGATTTGACGGTTCGAGCGCAACTGCGCCCGGACCGTTTCTCATTGGGAAGTTGCCTGAGCCGCTCATGCAGGCGCTTGAGCAGCGCAGGCAGTTTGCCGTACGAGCGCGTCACGGCCGCCCATGTCATCTCGTACTGAATGGTGTGGAACGCGCGGATGAAGCTCAGTTCATCGGGTGCATGTCCGGGCGCAAGTGCGGCTTTGGCCATCTCCAGACGTATCAGGTTATAGGCGATCAGCGCGCCCCAGAATTCCTGGTAGACGCCTTCCACGGTCTGACTGCGAAGGGTCAGCTCCATGCCCAGCATCGACTGCTTCAACTCGTGGTAGCGGGTCTCGATCTGCCAGCGACGCTCGTAGCACGACACAAAGTCGGCAGCCTTGAAACGTCTTCGGTCAGTCAGGGACGTCGCTACCCTCTCCCGACGCAGATGCGATACATCCGCGAAGTTGTTGCGGGACGACCTAACCCATGACGCCGTTGACCTAAGTCGCGCCAACCACGGTGCCGGCAGGCCGAGAAAGCAAGGTGCGTGTCCGGCGGTTGAATGGTCGCTTAGCGGGCGCATGCCACTGCTATGTGTCCGGTTACCGGTCGGGGCGAATGACGCCTCTTGGCCGAACCCCGAAGTACGCGACTTCGCCAGTTCCCTCCTTATTCCACGCTGCTGTCGTCCGCCGTAGAGGCTTATCAGGCGAAGTTTACAGCTTCGCCTCCCCCTCGTGGCCGATGCCCCGACTCCCCCCCAGGCCGCTGAACGACGCGGCGGATCCGTAGCCAACGTAATCACGATCACACGCCGCACTTGGAAACCACTTCTACATGCTTGTGATGGAAGGCGCGCCGGCAAGCGTCCCTCCGAACTGTCGCTGATTGAGCGGCCCCACGTGTGCCTCTCTATGCACGTCAAAAGCGCTATCCTCGATAGCAACAATGCGTAGCATGCCCGCTCTTCTGCTCATCACGTGGATTTCTGATCGATCGAAGCAAAGATATGGAGTGAGATGCGATGGCAAATCTGCTTGAATCGAGTCCGGCTCCGGGCGCACCTGGCAATCCGCTGAACTGGAGCCGCGCGGACAAAGACGCCGTCGGAACGGCGTACTCGCTGTCGAGCCAGGTCTGGTACACGACAGCAGGCGGCATCCTCACGGAAATCTACTTCCCGGACGTCGATACCCCTCAGGTACGAGACTTCCAGCTGATCATTACCGACGGGTCGACCTTCTATCACGACGCGCAGAAGGACTTCGACCATCGATGCGAATGGCCGGAGCCGCCCGCCTTATCCTGCCGGCTCACATCCCAGGCGAAAGGGCAACCCTACACCGTCGTGCAGGACGTGATCGCCGAGAAGGGTTCGGCCTGCGTGCTGGTTCGCACGACCCTGCAGGGGGACCAGGATTTCCTTAACAAACTGCACGTCTATGCCTTGTTGACGCCTCACATGGCGGGATACGGCGCTGGCAACACCGCGCATCGCGTCAGCACCGCAAATGGCGATCGCCTGGTCGCGACGCGTGACCATTACTGGCTCGCGCTGGGCGCCGACTGCGGCTTCGGCACGACGAGTTGCGGCTTCGTGGGAGTGAACGATGGCTGGACCGACATCATCGCAAACAAGCGCTTGCCGGTCTGGAACTACGACGCAGCAAAGGACGGATACGTCGCCGTGACGGCGGAGATCAACCGCGCAGGGCAGAATCAATTCGTTCTGGCACTGGCGTTTTGCGTCGACGAACCGACGCCGATTACGCAGAGCACGCCCAACAAGGCGCTGACCGCTGTATCCGAGGCGCTGGCCTACCCCTTCGACGGACCCGCCGACCCATACAGCCACAAGCAAGCGTTCATCCAGGGCTGGAACGACGCTGTTCGCGACCCGTTCCAGCCCAAGGCGAACATTACGGGCGATGGCAATGCGCTTTTCAACATGAGCCGCAACGTGTTGCTCGCGCATGAGGACAAGACGGCCGACGGCGCGCTGGTGGCTTCACTGAGCATCCCGTGGGGACAGACGGTGCGGGACCTCGCTGCCGGCTACCACATGGTCTGGCCGCGTGACATGTGCCAAAGTGCACTCGCGCTGCTGGCCGCGGGCGCGCAGGATGCGCCCCTACGCGGGCTGATGTTTCTCGCTGCGTCGCAATTGGCGGATGGTAGCTTTCCGCAAAAGTTTTTCATTGACGGCGAGCCTTGGCGGGACAATGCCTCGCAGCTCGACGAATATTCCTTTCCAATCATTCTGGCCTATCACTTGAGCGAAGCCGGTCTGCTGCGTCAGTTCGATCCCACCGGCATGGTGCTGGCCGCAGCAGGCGCATTGATCAAGAACGGCCCCATGACTCAGCAGGAACGATGGGAAGAACTCGAAGGATACTCCCCTTCGACACTGGCATCGAACATCGCGGCGCTAGTCTGTGCGGCTACTAAATGGGCGGACGCCAGCACTGCCCAGTTCCTGCTCGAATACGCAGATTTTCTGGAATCGCATCTAGAGACATGGTGCGTCGCTGCGGAAGGCTCACCGGTTCCGGGCGTGACGCAGCACTACATTCGAATCTTGCCGACGCACGTCAATGGCGTCTTTAATTTTCCAGAAAATCCAGATACCGCCCAAGTAACCGTCTGGGAGAAAGACTACAACGCAAACACCACCGTGGACGCGGGTTTTCTCGAACTGGTGCGCTATGGCATTCGCGCCGCGAACGATCCGATCATCGTCAACTCAGTCAAGGTAGTCGATGCAGTAATCAGAAAAATTCTGCCGCAGGGGCCTGCCTTTTACCGATACAACCACGACGGTTATGGTCAAGGCAATCTCGGCGAGGACTGGTACGACGGCGCTACCTTCGGCGTTGGTCGACCCTGGCCGCTGCTCACTGGCGAACGCGGTCATTACGAATTGGCCGCCGGTGGCGACCCCACCCCCTACATCCGCGCTCTCGAGGCGTTCGCTGGAACGCGCGGTCTGCTTCCGGAGCAAGTGTGGGATCTGCCCGATCTGGCAAACCCGCCCTTCGTCACTGGCGGGCCGACTGGCTCTGCCATGCCGCTCGCGTGGGCCCACGCCGAATACATCAAGCTCGTTCGCTCCACTTCGGACGGTCAGGTCTTTAACCACCTGAAGGTCGTCGCCGATCGTTATCAGTCTCAGCCCGGCCAGGCGCCGCGCGCTCGCAGCAATATCGAAATCTGGAACTTCAACCGCCCGCTGCCGTCGATTCCGGCCGCCACGACAATTCGGATCCCTTTGGCTGCGCCTTTCCGCCTGCGCTGGACGATCGACGACTGGGCCACGTCGGAGGACAGCGAAGCCACCGCAACGGCGCTCGGCATCTACTACGTCGATCTGGTCACGCAAGCAGCCCAGGCCGGTTCATCGCTTGCATTCACCTTCTTCTGGACCTCGAGTCAGACGTGGCAAGGGCAGAATTTTTCCGTCGCCCTCCAATCCTAAGCGATGCGTCGCCAACGGCAGACAATTGCTTCTGTCATGGAGAAACACACGACTTCATCTAAGCCGTCCATGATCTCCATGACGCTGGAGAACCGCACGTAGGTACGCGGGTCATCGAACTGTTTGATATTCCCTTTGACGAGCAGCAGGTCCCAAGCGGGCTCGGTGTTGTCGAGGGCCAGATAGAACGCGCCGATGTGCGCGATGAAGTTGCGGGCGCTGGCCAGCCGGTTAAACCACTTCAAGCCCTGAGTCAGTCCGTCAAGCGTTTCGAGGGGGCCTCGCCGTCTCCGTCCAGGAGCACAGCGCTCATTCGCCGAGTAACTTTGCTGGACATACTCCGCCGCGCATCCGGTCGCCCATAGTCCACCGAACGACTGACGCGTGGAACGGGTGAACGACGCGGTGACGCTCAGGCGCGCAATCAATTAGGCCAGCGCGGTCCAAATGCTTACGTTACCGGGAGGGGATTCAAAAATTCCCCGTCGGCTCAGCAATGGCCAATTGCGCGCGGTTATTCCTGATCGCAATGCACCTTGAAGTGCGTTAGCACGGCGGCCCCAAACGCATTGCTTATCGCAACATCGGCGGCGTCGCGACCGTATGCCATCAAAACGCGCCCGATGCGCGGTGCGTTGTTACGCGGATCGAAGGTTTGCCAGCTACCCCCTACGTAGGCCTCAAACCACGCCGCGAAATCCATCGGCGCTGCGACGGGGGGCAAACCGACATCGCTGATATAACCGGTGCAGTAGCGAGCCGGAATATTCATGGCGCGGCATAGCGTGATGCCCAGATGGGCGAAGTCCCGGCAGACGCCTCTTCGTTCGCGGTAAACGTCCGCTGCGGTTTTGGTCGGCCGCGCATGCCGGTAATCAAATGCGATATGCCGGTGCACGAAGTCGCAGATTGCGAGAACAGTCTCGCGGCCCGGCGCGCACTGTCCAAAAACCTTCCACGCGACGTCGACCATCAAATCGGTTTCACAATAGCGGCTACCCAATAGGAAAACGAGCGTATCGTCGGGCAACTGCTCGACTGGATGGCCCCGACCGTCTTTCGGACGCGTTTCCATCGCATTTGGCACATTCAGAAGCGCGGTCGTGCTCAAGCCAACACGCCCGGCGGGCGCGATTATCCGCGTGCACAGGTTGCCGAACAAGTCGCGGTACTGCCTCGTCGCCACCGGCGGATCGGTAACGAGCAGATCTGCCTCGACAATATCCTTTGCATGCGAAAAGTGCGTGTTCAGCATCAGCATCATCGGCGTCGGTTGTGAGCACTCGTACGACAGTTCGTATCCGACGCGAAGCTTCATATATTTATCCTGTTCGTCTGATCCCGGAGGTGGGGGCTGGCAACTCAAAGGCGTGCGGCCCGAGACAGCCACAACAGATGATCCCACGACGCCGGGCGTCACGCTCGCATTCAAAAACAATCGCCGCTACCTGGCCTGAGCGGCCCTATCGTCTGTCGAAATGAAATGAACGCCGTCTCCCGGTGAGAGATTGGGCCTGACGCCAATGCTCTCAACGGCGACGACCGTCGTGCGTGTGACGTCGAACGCAGCTAGTGACCGTACTCGGCGGGACGAGTGAGTGTGTCGAGGCGGCGAAACAGGAATGGAATCAGCCAGTCGGGCCAAGCAGCAGGTCGATTGCGGCTTGACCGGCGACTTCCCCAACCAGGTAGGCCCATCGTTCAGTAAAAGGGCCGTTGCGCAGCGCGATCCGGCCCCCCCGCGCGCCGAGCACTTCGAGGTTGGTACCGCCTTTGATCTGGACAGTCACGTTGAACGTGTCCTCCGCAGCCGGAGTCAACTCGACGTGAATCTCGAAGCCACGATAGGTGATCACTCGTTGCATGAAAGCCTCCATGTCGTTATCGGAGACTAACACGCGAACGTTGCATGGCTCATACGGCTACAGCCGCTGATCCCGTACGAGGTCGGTAACCGGTGTCGTAATTCTGCTTGCAGAGGCGTTCGAGACGGCAATTGCCTATTGGTTGAACTGCGCCCCGAGTACTGATGGTCCTGACAGACGCGCCGAGCGTCGGGAAGGGACCGGGTGCCGCGAGATGCGTTCTTTCCGGCTGCACCAGATGCTTCAAGATTCCCCGACCCTTCGACCGTGAGCCGCTGGTACCTGAATTCGCAATTCCCGACTTTCGCACGCCCCGTGAAGGGCGGCTTGTGGCGCCCCAATAATGGATTGTAGAAAAGTATGCGTTCGCAATTGACGACGTCGCCCGGACATTCTGGCCTGTGCTGGCGCTTGGCAACACCTCGGCGTTCACCCTAGCCCTACTTTCATTGGGGAGGACGGTTCTGGTGCAAATAGGCTGTCTGGACGAGAAGGTCTCGATAAAAACGATACCTTATCGATAAGACAGGACCGCATTCCATACGGTAGGTACAGTGGCATCTTTGAGGCCGAGCTTTGCGAGGTTGAACTGGCCTTTGCGGATGCGATGCATCAACTCAATGCCGGCCAGAGTGATCGCGGCGTTCCTGAAACGCTTGAAGCCGAGCATGGCATTGGTCCGGGACTTGATGTGGCGATGGTCCTGTTCGATCAGATTGTTGAGATATTTCGAAGATCGAACCTTCGTGCCCTCTGGCATCAGGCCGTCGGCCTTCATCTCGCGCACAGCACGGTGTGAGGCGGCATAGCCATCGAGTGTAATGGTTTGCGGCGGCCGCCCCTGATGTTTGATTGCCTTGTTGAAAAAGGCTCTGGCCGCGTTCACGTCGCGTTTCGCCCTGAGCAGGAAGTCAACCGTCTGGCCCGCCCGATCTACTGCCCGATAAAGATAGACCCATTTACCGCGGACTCTCAGGTACGTTTCGTCGACGCGCCACGACGTTCCCGCAGGCGTGCCGAACCGGTTCCAGCGCTTGACGAACTCCGGCGTGTAACGCTTCACCCAACGCAGGATCGTTGTGTGGGCGAGCGACAGGCCGCGCTCGGCCATCATCTCGACGAGATCACGCAGGCTGAGCTTGTAGCGTAGATACCAGCGCACGCACTGAATGATCACATCGCGGTTGAAGTGACGGCCTGAGAACAGATCGCCCATGTTTTTACTAAGCCGAAACAAAGTAACCGGACATGGGTCAAGCCGCGTAGCGGACTGACGGATGTTGAAACATGGATCGGACCAAAGCCGGAATCTTTTGCAACGAGCGCAGAACCGCTCGAACACGCTGCTTGAGATGCCCGGGACCTTTGATGGCAAGCTTGCCGATCTTGTGATGTTTGAGATAACCCCATACCAACTCGTCCGGGTTCAGGTCTGGCGAGTAAGCAGGAAGGAAGAACAGACAAAGGCGCCCATCTGATTCCGCGGCAAGCTGCCGGATCGCTTTGCAACGATGTACCGGATGACCATCGGCAATCAGGAAGACAGGCGCATCGGCGGTGAGCATCAGCCGTTTGACGAAGTCGACGTATACGGAGATCTTGAAGCTGCCTTCGAAACACATGAAGCGAAGTTGGCCACGCGGGCTGATCGCTGAGATCAGGTTCACCTTGAAGCGCGCGCCAGTGACTTCGACTACCGGAGTTTGACCGACCGGCGCCCAGGTCGTGCCGCTGTGATAGTCCGATCGTACCGTCGATTCGTCGACGAAGAAGATCTGTGCCCCGACGTGTTTGGCCTGCCCGACAATGGCCGGGTATTCGTCCCGCATCCACGACTCGACCAGTTCAGGGTCGCGTTGGTACGCACGCGCAAGCGGTCGCTGGGGCGAAAGCCCGAGCTTGCGCAGCAGTCGACCGACCGACACCTCGGAGAGCCTGACGTTGAAATGTTCGCGAATCAACTCCCGCACCATGTCTCGCGTCCACAATGCAAACTCGAACTTCATCTGCATGGGGTTCTTCGTTGTGACCGTCTGATAGACGAAGCGGATAGCCTCGGACGACAGCTTCATCGGTCGACCAGGGATTGCCTTGGCTCGTAACGCCTCGATGCCCCCTTCGCGCCAGGCCGCCAACCACTCGTAAATACGCGCCCTCGAGAATCCGAGCGTGCGGATCACGTCCTCCGGCGACTCGCCAGCTTCGACGCGCTTGACCGCACGAATACGGATCTCTTCAAGCGTTGCATGTGAAAGCTGCCGGCCGTCGTCCTCTCGCATCTCGCCTCTCCCTAAACCCCTTAAAGCTTAGACCATGGCGTCGATTTATGTTCGCTTACTTACGCACTGGTTAGTAAGATCGTCCTTGGCGCTGACCCACGCGCGAGCCAGATCGCGGAATGCTTCGTCTTCCACGCTTGGCACGTACACCGCTGACAGGTCGCCGGCGCGCAGCGACCGCACCAGCTTGATCGCATCACGCCGGTCAGTCTTGACCCGATCGCCCGGCTTTTTCGGAATCAGCGACGGCGCGCACACCAGGCAGTCGAATCCCTTCTGCACGAGCTGACGATAAAGTCCATAGCCGCACGGGCCCGCCTCGTAGACGATGCGGATGTGCCGCGCCTTCGATTGCAGGCGCGTACACAGCCGATCAATATCCGTCTTCGTCGTGCCAATCTTGCCGAGCAGTTCGACCTCGCCTGTGCCCAGCGCATAGGCAACCGTGATCGAATCCTTGTGAACGTCGAGCCCTACGTACAGTGTGATATCTTTTTCCACGCTGGCCTCCGTGATGGATATCGCCGGGTGTGGCCCTGTCCACACCGTGCGGCTCTGGCAGAAATACTAACCCGCGTTTGAGTCCTCGCGGCGGGCCAGCCTCTACCTCGCGGAGTCATACTGACTAGCCCGCATTCAGTCCTCGGCACTGCCGGACGCGGCAAAAGCAGATGCGGGTGGAGAACGGCGCAGGCTAGGCAACCGTTTTTACTCGGACAAGGGGCTGGGAACAAATTCATGCAAAATTCGGGAACAAAAGTTTGCAAACCAACGGGAGCCCAGATCGATGCGAGTTCGTGAAGTGCGAATTTGACATAAAAGAAATGATCGATATTTGGTAGGAATCCTATATATCGTTCGGCCATGAACGTTCAATCAATGACGCTAGTGTCGGCCTTCACGTCTGAGCATGAGGCGCTCGGCTTGGGCCCACACACCCACAAACTTTTGCTGCATCGCAAAAGTTGCCCCTCCGCGACGATAGGCGAGCGTGCGGTTCCTGCGAGAAAATCCTTGAGTCGCGCTTCGGCGTGAAGTACCGCATGCAGAGGTGCGGGCGAGTTGCGCGTCATATGGCGCGCGCGGACCGAACTGGCCGCGAGCACGGCCCATTTGGTTCTTTCTACAACGCCGAGTGTTACGATTCAACGGACCATACAACCGCAGACAGAGTCGTTGCAAACACGGACGATGCATTAGCGGGCGAGGCTTGCGGTTGGTATGTCGACCGCTTTGAACGGCGTAATGGCGAATGGCGGGTCGCCCATCGTACTGTCGTACCTGAGGCGCTGTCGAGCTACGTTGCACAGGGCGGCCGGCGCATTGAAGGGCGGCGCTGGGGGCAACGCAACCGTTTGGACAGACTGTATGAAGTTACTAACCAGTGCGTAAGTAAGCGAACATAAATCGACGCCATGGTCTAAGCTTTAAGGGGTTTAGGGAGAGGCGAGATGCGAGAGGACGACGGCCGGCAGCTTTCACATGCAACGCTTGAAGAGATCCGTATTCGTGCGGTCAAGCGCGTCGAAGCTGGCGAGTCGCCGGAGGACGTGATCCGCACGCTCGGATTCTCGAGGGCGCGTATTTACGAGTGGTTGGCGGCCTGGCGCGAAGGGGGCATCGAGGCGTTACGAGCCAAGGCAATCCCTGGTCGACCGATGAAGCTGTCGTCCGAGGCTATCCGCTTCGTCTATCAGACGGTCACAACGAAGAACCCCATGCAGATGAAGTTCGAGTTTGCATTGTGGACGCGAGACATGGTGCGGGAGTTGATTCGCGAACATTTCAACGTCAGGCTCTCCGAGGTGTCGGTCGGTCGACTGCTGCGCAAGCTCGGGCTTTCGCCCCAGCGACCGCTTGCGCGTGCGTACCAACGCGACCCTGAACTGGTCGAGTCGTGGATGCGGGACGAATACCCGGCCATTGTCGGGCAGGCCAAACACGTCGGGGCACAGATCTTCTTCGTCGACGAATCGACGGTACGATCGGACTATCACAGCGGCACGACCTGGGCGCCGGTCGGTCAAACTCCGGTAGTCGAAGTCACTGGCGCGCGCTTCAAGGTGAACCTGATCTCAGCGATCAGCCCGCGTGGCCAACTTCGCTTCATGTGTTTCGAAGGCAGCTTCAAGATCTCCGTATACGTCGACTTCGTCAAACGGCTGATGCTCACCGCCGATGCGCCTGTCTTCCTGATTGCCGATGGTCATCCGGTACATCGTTGCAAAGCGATCCGGCAGCTTGCCGCGGAATCAGATGGGCGCCTTTGTCTGTTCTTCCTTCCTGCTTACTCGCCAGACCTGAACCCGGACGAGTTGGTATGGGGTTATCTCAAACATCACAAGATCGGCAAGCTTGCCATCAAAGGTCCCGGGCATCTCAAGCAGCGTGTTCGAGCGGTTCTGCGCTCGTTGCAAAAGATTCCGGCTTTGGTCCGATCCATGTTTCAACATCCGTCAGTCCGCTACGCGGCTTGACCCATGTCCGGTTACTTTGTTTCGGCTTAGTAAGCTTGCTCATTATCGAATCATGAGATCGGGGAAGCAGCACTCTAACCCATCACATTCACTGTTTGCACCAGAACCCGCGAAAGACGGTTCCCAGGCCCGTCCGCCGTAGAACACGCCAACGATTGACACCACCTCATGATCCACAAGGTAAGCAATCACGGCGCGCTGCCGGTAGTGGGTCACGCGCAGGCCAGGCAACAGATCATCGCGCGGCACGCCGCGCTCAGGGAACGTCTGCAGGCGCAGGCAGAAACTCACGATGGCGTCGACATATTGGGCCGCCGTGATGGGCGAACCCGCTTCACGGATAAACCTTTCGATGTCCTCAAGCTGGTCCCGCGCTTCCGGGGCAAACTGCACCCGGTAGTTCATGCGGCGCCCGAGCGCTTCTTCGCCAGGTGAGCGCGCACCTGCTCGGGCGTGAGCGCGCGCGCGGCCTCCGCGCGCAACGCTTCGGCCGCAGGCACCACCTCGTCACGCAACCAGGCCTCGATGGCCCTGTCGCGGGCCGCGAGGGTGCGTAGCCCGTCGCGGATCACCTCGCTTTCAGACGCGTATTCGCCGCTGGCGACCTTGGTGCGGATGAGCTCGGCCATCTCGTTGGGCAGGGTAATGCTGAACTGCTGTGTGGTACGCATGGCGCTCTCCAAGCTGACAGGATTTAATCCTACTCCGTCGACCGGGGTGCTGGCAAGACGCGCCGGGCTTGCACAGATGACGATAACGGCTGCGCGCGACGGGACGGGACGGGACGGCGCACAGCTTCATGGCCCGTCCGGCGCCGAACCATTTCGAAGGAAAAACTGGATGCGTCTGTCACGGGCGCACTTGATCTCCGCTCACCGGGGCCAGCATCGAACCGGTACACCGCTTCGTCCCACAGTAGCAGGCGTAGTCGGCGACCAATTCGGGAGTCATCGCTTCATCGATCGTGAGTCCGTAGGCGATAGAAAGCTCGTCGCCCGGCATGACGTCTTTGAGCGTTTCGATAAAAACCCGCCCCCGCTCGTCCTCGATCGCCTCACAGTTCGGCTGGCAGGAGTGGTTCAGCCAGCGGGCGCTGTTGCCGCCGACGCTACCGTCGATCACGCGCCCGTCAGCCAGTCCGAAAATGAACGTGTGGCCGCGCATCCCGAACCGCCGGTGTCTGGCAGAGGCCCGCCGCCACGAAGTGACCTCACCACGATGTTCGAAAATCCGCTGGCCGGCAGGGATTGCCTGTAGCGCGAAGACGCCTCGCCCATGAACTGATGACTGTCTGACCGTAACGCGCCGCACTTCGTGACTCACAGATTGGTTGAAGGTCTGGAGCATAGCGAGCGGCGCGCTGCGCGGCAACCGGAGACGTCGCGTCAGAACAGACTGGTCTGTCGGGCATCGCGCGCCGGGGGGCGGGATACGTCGGTCCGGCGGGCGCGCCGACTTCCACTGCTCCTGTTTCCAACCCGCTGCAGCCGGGCCAGCATCAGGCATTCGCCTCCACCATCGCTGAAGCGCAACTCGAACACGCCGGTTTCGCCAGATGGGCATGGCGCCGTCGCGCGGAACGACAGGCGCAGGCCCCGCCGTTTCGCGCGGGCCATCATCTGCGTGCGGCTCATGCCCTGCCAGCAATCCGACACAAAGCGCGTCACCGTCACGGGCAGCGACTCATGCGCGACGCCATGTGGAAGCGTCAGTCCAGTGAGCAGGTAGAGGTCAGCCATGCAGCCGGTTTCCTTAAGCGACGGGTCACATTCTGCGTTTATACCGCTTTCTTGCGACGCCTGGCTGGGCTGGCGGTCGGTACGACCCGGGACGAACGGGTCGAACGTGATGTCTTCCGGACGGCAGCAGGGACAGCTGACTGCCGGTCTTCCCGCGCACGCGTTTCCGCTTCCCGCAGCGTCATCACCTCCGTCTGCAGCCGGGCATTCTCGGCCTGAACGGCTTCCAGGCGCCCCTGCAGCACGCCCGCGTGATGACGCGCGTCACCCAGCTGCGCGCGCATGGTTTCCGATGCACGGCGCTGGTCGTCGTCCTTCCTGTCCGCACGACGGGAGGCCTCTTCCAGCTCCTTCTGCAGCTTTGTTGCAATACTTCGTTCGCGATCAATCTCCAGCAGGGCGCGCTTTTCGGAGGCCCGTAGCCGTTCCCCGGCGCGTTCAGCCGCTTCCCGCTGCTTCTCCAGGTCGCGCGAAAACCCTTCCCTCACTTCCGCGAGTTCGCGATCGCGCCCGATCAGCGCGTCCCTGAGTCGCCCGAGGTCCGCTTCGAGTGCCTGTCGCTGCGCGTGACCTTCAGCCTGCGCCTTGTCGAGCTCCCGTACCTCGACCTGCGCGGCCAGCAGCGCGGCGGTGCGCTGTTCGAGCGCCGTCTCGAGGCGACCCAGCTCATCGCGGGCGGCAACGACCGACTGTTGCGCCTCCGCCCGCTGCGCCTCGAGTTCGTCACGCAGTGCGTCCAGTGAGGCCGCAGCCGACGCGCTCGCGCGCGTCCAGAGGGTGGCGACCAGTTCGCCGGCGGCCGCACCGAGATCGGCGGGCAGGTCGGGATGGTCGATGCGCACCCGGCTTTTCTCGCGCAACTCGGTCCAGAACTCGCCCAGGACCTGGGTCGGCGTGCCCATGCTGCCCCGCTTCACGAGCTGGTACAGGCGGTTCGCGGTCGGCGTGATGCCGAAGCGGAAGAACAGCAGCGCGCAGACCTCGCGGTACAGCTCGCGGGTCTTCGGGAACCGGGCCTTGAGATGCTCGATCTCGGCGGCCAGCGCCGCGTCGCGGGACAGGACGTCACTCATGAGGGCTTTACGGATTTGGCTTCCGCTTATATTACTACGTAAACCGACCTATATCTAATGCGCTCTTCCTATAATTTTGACATTATCCCTATAATCAGCGCCGTCCGCGCCTGGCTCGCGCGCCTTGTCACCAGCGGCGTGGAATTCGATGAAAACGGACGGTTTCAAATTCACACTGACGAAGCGATAGCACGATCGCGCGATCAAGGGTCAAGCTCGTTCTGCGCCGCGACTCACCTCAGTGGCTAGTCCGCTGAGAATGCGGCAACTACAAGGGAAGCAGGAGAACGGAGCGAAGAAAAATAAAGAAGAACCAGGCTTTAGACAAACCGGGCCCCAAAGAAAATGAACCAAGAAAAGTCGGTTCCACGCGGTGAGTTTCACACCGTAAGTTTTTGACGACTTTCAGATCGCCAATGACACGCCTCGCGGGGTTGTCGTACTTTCCGTGCGAATCCTGCGGTTTGGTCCTAAAGGTTCTTACCGCTTATTGAGTGACGACCTGACAAATCGTCCGCTGTGCGACACACGTAGGGCCGTGGAGCCTTGCTGCAAGCGACTCTACGGGCGATCACCGCCCCATTTCGCACGGAAGGACGTTAGCCGCTAGTACGTTGCGGTGGTGTGCGCATGATCGCGCAGTTCGTCAGGAATGAACACGCGTTCGAGACCACCTTCGCCGAGCCACGCGCGCGTCTTCTGCGCAGCACGTTCGATCAACCGCGCACACTGCGAGTAGTCGTACGGTGACACATCGAGCGGACACAGCGGCGGAACGACGTAGATCTGCGCGCGTGCCGAGTAGAATTCCAGATCGCGAACGAGTTGTCGCGCGATGACGAGCGTCAGAGCGTGCATGGCCTGCGCAATCGCGCTGCCGGGCGGCGCATGCAACGCACAAGCGAAGCCGGCCGGCAGCACGATGATGCGCGTCGCGCCGAGCGCGACCGCCACCGAGACCGGCGTGTTGTTGGCCACACCGCCATCGACCAGAGCCACCCCGTCGATCCGCACCGGCGGAAACACGCCAGGTATCGCCGCGCTGGCGAGCACGGCGTTCACCACGGGACCCGATGAGAGCACGATTTCGTGGCCGGCGAGCATATCGGTCGCAACGATGTGAAGGGCAAGCGTCGCCTGCTCGATCCGCTCATACGACAGATGCTTTTCCAGCAGCCGCCGCAGCGCATTTGCCTCGACGAGATGCGCACGGCTACGCAGAATCATCGCGAGCAGCCCGAGCATCGACAACGGCATGATGTCCTGCCGCCTGATCGTGCACCACAGCGCTTCGAGCATCGCGACGCCGTCGCGGTCCGGACGGCCGGCGAAATACGCCGCGTTGATCGCGCCGGCGGAAGCGCCGACGACCAAACCCGGCCGCTCACCGCGTTCGATCAGTTCGCGCAGCATGCCCACCTCGATTGCGCCAAGACTGCCACCGCCTGCAAACACGAACGCGGTCAAGCCGGACGGATGGGATTTCATGGCTTTTCAGAAACACCGTATGCGGAAAGCCGGAGCTAATGCGCGTGGGCGCAGGGTCGTCGCGACCGCGCAGTCTCAGCAATTCGCGCTGCGACGTCAATGTCCCTTGAAGATATCCAGCAGTTGGGTCTGCAACTGCATCATGGCCTGCGCGTGCTTCATTTCCATTTGCGCCATCGCCTGCTGATGCTCCATGTCCATCTTCATCATCTTTTCCTGGATGTCGATGGCCTGGCTCCGTTGTTCGGGAGTCAACTTGTCCATCATCATTGCCCAGTCCGGCGGCATGGTGTACGTGCCGCTGCGTCCGATGCCCTGCGCGTGCGCCGCGCCGGCTGCCAGGACAAACGGCAGCATTCCGTACAGAATGACCTTTTGTATCGGTTTCATAGAACCTCCATTTCGCGTTCGCAGCCCGAATCAGAAGAGGGCCGCACAGGCGACGTCCACTCGCACAGCGCGGCAGGCTTCGGCGTATCCGTCGCACAAACCGCATCTGGGAACACAACACCAGCGCTCGCGACGGGATCGTGCGGCGCGGTGTTTCAAGCTTTCGTCGTGCGGGCGGCCGGGAAATGACAGGCGTTGGGCAGAATGAACGCGACGCGGCGCGCGGCCTCTGATTTTCCGCGCGCTCAGTGACCGGTCGTACCGTAATCGCGCGCCTTCAGCTATAGCGAACTGTCCGCAGGCCGCTTCTCCAGGTTCAACGTCCGTCGTAGAGGGTGGTGAAGCCGACGCCGTAACAATGCGGGTGCCAGATCGCCTGCCTACCGCTGCCGCTGGGTTGTTGCCGCTGCACCATTTCCACGATCTCCTCGGCCCTCTTGCATTCGCACCCGACAATGGATACGAACCAGCGCACTCTCTGCAACCGGCACAACGTTATCGACCGCCGTTGGCAGGTCGGGTGACGCGGCGTGCTGTGTTCTTTCGGCGTCGATCGTTGCAATCAGCCCCATCGAGCGTTGATCGACCATCGCGAGCAGCAATTCCCGGTTGTTCCGGATCTCGTCGGCATCCTGCGGGCGGACATTGGCGCAGAGCGGCATGAACCACCGGGAATCACTGCACGCGGACGGCCGCGTTGTTCAGCGTGTCAAGATCAAACCAGGGTCGGCAGTCCCACGGATTGCAAAATCTCGACGGCGACGGCAAATAGAGCCCCCGGTTGCACAGCGTGGCTTCGAGGTAGCCGGTCCAACTTTCGCCGTATGGCTGATAGTGGTACGGGGGCGACGCGCTGATTCGGAGGCCGTGACGGGAGGGCATCGTACCGTACGCGGGAAAGGGAATGGACACTGTATCAACCGGCCAGGGCGGCCGGCGATCCTTAAGCCGGCTCGCTGTCCCGTTGATCTCCGAACCCCGCAAAGCACTCGCCTCCCGGCGGCCATGTCCGAAAGACGAAGACACGTTCATCTTTCACCGCTGCACGGGTCCACCGTTCCCGTACCTCAAGCGTTATATAAAGCGACGCGGACGAGAATGCGAGCGGGCGGAGACAGGGATTGACGCGGGCAACCGGTCAGTCCGCGAGCGGCAGCGAAATGCGACGCGCGTTGGCGTCGGAATGCTGATGCCCGGGCGCGGTCACAGGAGGCCGGGGTACCTCATCGGGGCCCAGAAATAGCTGCCCCGACGGGTTACAGGATTGACCGGGGGAAATGCACAGAACTGACTTGGCGGTGCCTGAAGCGCAGAGGAACATGTAGAGGGCACCCCGGGAAGAACCGGTGAAAGCGGGTGATAACAAACCGGCGACCGCAGGATTCACGTCATGAAAAAGGAGCTCAAGATGAAACGTCTGATCATGGCTGCATGTTCAGCAAGCCTTCTGATGCTGGGTACTTCTGCATTCGCCCAGTCGAGCGGCGCGATGGGCAACAACTCGATGTCAAAGGGCGCAATGGCCGCAAGCGAACCCATGGCTGCAAGCGGTACGATGGCCAAAAAACCGATGAAGCATCAGAAGAAAATGATGAAGAAGGAAGATAGCGGGATGGGAATGGGTAACCACGCCTCGGGTACGAGTGCCAACTAGGAGAAAGTCTGACGTGAAGGGCGACGGACGACGTCAGCCCTTCCCGCATCGACCGACCCGGGGTGTGTGGAAACGTCTAAAGAACCGCAATATGACGCGCGGCTCTTGCGCCACCTGGCGCGTTTAGTAACTGTCGCCGGCAGCAACAAGGCAACAATGCGCCGTCAAACGGCTCGATTTGCAGACCACGGCGACTGGAAAGCACAGGACGCCAAGGTCTGCAGCAAGGGCAGCAAGATCCCCTACGCCTGCAACGAGGTGCGCATCAAGGGCGACGACCTGTACCTCAAGCGCGATAGCGGCGAGATCGTGCAATTTATCGAGGCCTATTAACCAGAATCGCGGATGACGTGACGGCCGGGGCCGGCCACTGTCTGGAGCGCTTTCGCGGTTGGGCAATCGCATCGTCGGTATCGGACCTGCATCGACGGCTCGTGGGCCACGAAAGCAGTGCCTGCCAAAGACCACCAAGGCGGCTCGACCCATGACGAGCACCGCAACACAAGGCTCGTACCGCCTGTCGTTGCGACGGGTTCCGTCATGAACAAACGCATGGGTTCTTTTCATCCCGGTTTCTGGATTCGGCCGTCAGGATGACTTTGGGCCTGGCTGCTGACGATCGCGTATCGCACCATGCCATCCGGCCCGCGCGTAATCGCTTCCCAAGGTCGTCGACGTCCCACCCGCCCCGGCGTCGCACAGCGGTTTTCTTTTTATTGCGCCGCAGACGACCAAAGCCGCCGCGATTCTCTATGTCGGCAGACACGGCAGCTTGCAACTGAACCTGTATGGAACGTTCGGTTGGGGCGAAAACACGTTTCTCGTCCGTACGTGTGATTCATTCAGAGTGAGCACGAAACGCGCACCCAGGATGTCAAATTCGACAACCCCATGATCGACGCGCTGCGCACAGTTAGCCGCGAGACGTACGACGGATCTAGAGCAAATGGCGGAGATGATCGAGGGCGTTGATTTTGACAGGATACCTGATTGAGCCGGAAAGACCTCGTTCCAAACTGCAGACGCAGTGATACCTCTGAGGGTTCAGGTTTACCCACATGTCTGTGAATGAAGCTGCGATTTTCTGCTTGTAAACGAGCGGATGCGATACTAACTTTGGCCATCCTCATGCACGCGGCGCTTGCGACCCAGTCTTGGACCCCGGCCAGACAACCAGCTGGACCATTCGCATTAGCGCGCCCACGAGAAGCAGAACCGAAATCCACAGCGCCCCGCTGTGCAACACGCGGGTGGAAAACGCCACCGAGCACCGCGCCCGCGAAAAAACTGAAGCCGGCCATTCCGAGCAGTGATGCATCCCGCAACGCTGTCCTGTCATATCTTGGAATCAGGCCTTCCAGCAGCCTCTTCGCAGCCCGTCGCAGATTCCCGGTCGTCATGACCGACGTATAGGTCAGATTCTCGAGATGTGTAAACGACAAGGTCTGCAGCGTGGCGACGAACGAAATGCCCGGAATAAGCCAGACTTCCGAAGCCCCGACCAGACCGCTCGATGCGATGGTCAGGAACACGATCTCGAGTAGCAGACAGATCAGCGCAGGACGCCGGATCGAACGCGTGACGGCGTCCAGGCGCAACAGGTGAACCACGAATACCGCGAACACGAACGCGACTAGTGGAGGGATGTGACGGGCCGCTTGCACCCAGTTCCCGGCCGCGACTTCGATACCAAGCAGTGCAACATTTCCCGTCATTGTGTTAGCAAACACGCCCCCGTGACCGACATAGGTAAATGCGTCGAGAAATCCGCCGGACAACGTCAACAGCACCGCCACGCCCCGGCTTCGGCTAGCCGCATCCAGATTCATCGCATCTTCTCCGGTCTTGCTTGTTCCGCCGAATATACCAGCGGATGACCGGACCGCGGGGCAGCAGCGCATCCACACAAGACGGACCCATGCCCACAGCATCGCCCCCCTCGTCTCTGTGAAACTGGTTTCGGCTGATTGTGCTCGCAAGGACTTCCCCGAGAGTCAAGCTCGGTTATTTGTGGATGTCAGCCGATGTGTGTCATAGACGCTAGTTGCCCCGGTGGTTGTTGTTCAACCACATCCTGAAGGCGCTGTACCTTGAGTGCCAGTGGCACATGTTGCCGATCGACAGGAATCAGCAAAGGTCGACGCGAAAGCCATCCGACGAGCATTTACCGAATCTTTCGTGGCTCTGTCGCGGTAAGCCAGTCCGGTTAAGCTGGAGTCCATAAAACCGCTCTATCTGCAGCTCGAAACATCGAACCTTCGAAAGGTTCTGAAGCGCCTTCACTACCCGCTGGATATCATGCTGGTGTGCGTGCGCTGGTATGCGGCCTACCCGCTAAGCCTGCATTAGCTCCACGAAATCATGGCCAAACGGGGTGTAGCCGTCGATCACGCTACCGTACATCGCTGGGCGCTGAAGATCCTGCCGGTGCTGGCCCGCGTGTTTCGCCAGCGCAGGCATCCGCTGGGGCGACCTCGACCTGCGCGGCCACCCGCGAATCGAAGGGTCGCCTCGATGCGGCCCAGTTCGTCGCGGGCGGCGGCGACCGACTGCAGCGCGCCGAGCGTCGCCCCGCTGACGTGGTGGCGCGCCTCCACAGGATAGCGACCGGTTCGCCGGCGGCCGCCGCGAGATCGGCGGGCAGGTCCGGATGCCCGATGCGTACGCGGGTTTTCTGGCGCGTTCGGTCCAGAATCCGCCGAGCACGTGCGCGGGCCGCTCATGCTGCCCCGCTTCACCAGCAGGTAAAGCCGGTTCGCGGTCGGCGTGATTGCGAACCGGAAGAACAGCAGCGCGCAGACCTCGCGGGCAGCTCGCGTCTTTGGGAAGCCGACCTTCAGGCGGTCGATCTCGGCGGTGAGCCGGGTTTCGTCAGGGACGACGTTGGACACCGGAGCGGTTTGCGCGGATATTGATTAGCAATGCAACGTAATTCGCGTCATATCCAACGCATCCGTCGACGCATTTAACACTAATCCTACAATGTTGAAATGATGCGGCACAGATGCGACAACCATCGCTTGACACCCCGAAACTAAGACCCGCCGCGCTCTCGACCATGAAAACGACCCTGATCGTACCGCGTCCGCTTGATGCGGTCGAATTGCCGGCCGAACTCGATGGACGACACGGCACCAACCGCGCGAACGGCCGCATGCAGATCACAGCAGTCGACGATCTCAATGTGATACGCGCATGGCTCGCACGCGTGGTCGACACAAAAACCACCTTCGAGAACTACCGCAAGGAAGCCGGGCGGCTGTTGCCGTGGGCGATCGTCCAGCTGGGCAAACCGCTATCGTCGCTTACGCACGAGGATCTGCTTCAACTAATGGAATGGACGCTCTCTCCGATCAGGTGGTGTTACGACACCGACCACTTTGGCACATTGATGCCGTTTCGGGTGGGGGCGTCCATTCCATTAGTTGAAGGCGTCACCACTTCGACGCCGGGCGCCGGGAATGACGTCTATCGCCTGAGCGGTTCTGGTGCAAACAGAGAATGTGATCGGTTAGAGTGCTGCTTCCCCGATCTCATGATTCGATAATGAGCAAGCTTAAAAACATGGGCGATCTGTTCTCAGGCCGTCACTTCAACCGCGATGTGATCATTCAGTGCGTGCGCTGGTATCTACGCTACAAGCTCAGCCTGCGTGATCTCGTCGAGATGATGGCCGAGCGCGGCCTGTCGCTCGCCCACACAACGATCCTGCGTTGGGTGAAGCGTTACACGCCGGAGTTCGTCAAGCGCTGGAACCGTTTCGGCACGCCT
Source organism: Paraburkholderia sp. MM5496-R1 (assembly GCF_050436205.1). Classification (NCBI taxonomy): domain Bacteria; kingdom Pseudomonadati; phylum Pseudomonadota; class Betaproteobacteria; order Burkholderiales; family Burkholderiaceae; genus Paraburkholderia; species Paraburkholderia sp. MM5496-R1. The sequence continues at coordinate 155,489 of NZ_JBNDLT010000001.1, read as the reverse complement.
GCTGGAACGTCGTGGCGCGTCGACGAAACGTACCTGAGAGTCCGCGGTAAATGGGTCTATCTTTATCGGGCAGTAGATCGGGCGGGTCAGACGGTTGACTTCCTGCTCAGGGCGAAACGCGACGTGAACGCGGCCAAAGCCTTTTTCAACAAGGCAATCAAACATCAGGGGCGGCCGCCGCAAACCATTACACTCGATGGCTATGCCGCCTCACACCGTGCTGTGCGCGAGATGAAGGCCGACGGCCTGATGCCAGAGGGCACGAAGGTTCGATCTTCGAAATATCTCAACAATCTGATCGAACAGGACCATCGCCACATCAAGTCCCGGACCGATGCCATGCTCGGCTTCAAGCGTTTCAGGAATGCCGCGATCACTCTGGCCGGCATTGAGTTGATGCATGGCATTAGCAAAGGCCAATTCAATCTCGCAAAGCTCGGCCTCAAAGATGCCACTGTACTCACCGTATGGAATGCGGTCCTGTCTTATCGATAAGGTATCCTTTTTATCGAGACCTTCTCGTCCAGACAGCCTATTTGCACCAGAACCGTTTTCATGTCGTTTTCGTGCCAGCAAAATCATTTCGATTTTTCAGCTTACAACCATTTGCGAGATGCAACCGCCCAGGTTTTCTGTCATTTTTGAACCGCTAAGTGCGGAAGTCCCTGGTGGGCTATTCTGCACGTTGAAAACATTAAGCTGGTTCAGAATCGGCTCTATACACGGAAGCATCACCTCTAGACTGAAGAGCATGAAAGATCGATCCACAATCGTATGCGTACGAGACAGCAAGGTGCTTCTGGTCGCCCGCGCGCGCTCACGGTGGTCGCTGCCCGGCGGTACGATAAAGTAGTCCGAATCGCCGCTGGAAGCGGCTCGACGCGAACTGGAAGAGGAAACGAACCTCGTTGAGACGAGGTTGACGTACCTGTTCCAGTTTGGCGGCCTGAACAAACGGCATCATGTTTTTTCCGTCGACCTCGCGCGGGACGCGTCGCCTGAGCCCGGCAACGAAATCTCACAGTGTCACTGGTTCAGCCCGATCAAGGTAGCAACCTTGTCGGCCAGCATACCCACTCGCGCGATCGTTGATCTCTTTCTCCGATTTGAAAATCGTCGCAAGAATCCGTCCGCAATCGTCATTGAACAGGATTCGCAGGTTTGCGCGGACTGAGAGTAACCACCCCATGACACGTACATATGAACACCACGGGTTCACCCTCGAGGTGGGCGTCGAATCGGACTTTAGCTGGCCGCGGATCGCCAGTTCCGCCAACCGAGCGGGCTTTGTGGCCACGGTAAGGATTCCCCAGGCAGGCACGGCTGTCGCGTAATTTTCGCCGCTGCGCTTCGGTGACACCGGGGGCCGGCCGTTCGACACGGAGGCCGCCGCCATTATGGGAGGTTATAGTGCTGCGCGAAAAATCGTCGATGATCTTTTCAGCCAGCAGCCTCACTAATGCCTGCTCTAAACCTCTTGCGAGAAGGATAACGCGCGCTCGCCTTCACACACGGCCTGTGATGAATCTATGGTGTTCGATGCATGTAGTAAGCGTGACCGTCCGCTACATGCAGAGCCTAGGCCATTTGCTCCGAGTCCGCGAAAGTCTCTTGATGGCCGTACCGCGTCCGAGGACTAAGCGTGCCGGTTCACCCCGTGAACGGACGCAGACTATCACCGTAGTCACGCTGGATCGGCCGCCAGGCGGCCTCTTCGTCTCTGTACTTGGCTTCTCTCCAATGGAACGCCCCGCGCCAGGTGTCGAGAGTGGACCTTAACGGACCCAACGCCCCGCCGCAGAAGATTAAATCCACCGGGTCGGCCCCCACCAGCGCGCGCTGGAGCGTCCATTCGTTGGAGGCAGGTTCTCAATGCATAAGCGCGCACGCCCCCTATTCCGATCGGGAACTCTGTTTGCTGGTTTCAACTGCAGTCGCCCGGCGTTCAGGAGCCTGCGAGTCAGTATCGAAACTCCTGCAAGGTAACCGTAAACAGGAATCCACCATGCCTTCCGACAACACCCTCTCGCCGTCGCGCCGCAAGCTGATGCAGGGCGCCACCGCGGGTCTGATGACCGCGGTGGCCGGCCATGCTTTGGCGCAGTCCGACACCGCAAATGCAACCGGCACCGCGGGCACCACCACACTGACCGATCCGCGCGAACTCTATCCGCATCCGCCGTTTCCGGCACAGGAGCAACCGTGGCCGGGGCTCGCCGGACGCATGACGCCACGCCCGGATCACGGCGAGACGAGCTATCGCGGAACCGGCCGTCTTAATGGGCGACGCGCATTGATTACCGGCGGCGATTCGGGCATCGGCCGCGCGGCAGCAATCGCTTTTGCGCGTGAAGGCGCCGACGTGGCCATTGTCTATTTGCCCGCGGAAGAGCCGGACGCACGCGAAGTATTGCAGATCATCCGTTCAGCCGGACGCAAAGCCGTCGCATTGCCGGGCGACATTCGCAGTGAGTCGTTCTGCCAGTCTCTGGTCAGCAGCGCCGTGCAGGAGCTTGGAGGTCTGGACATCCTCGTGAATAACGCCGGGCGCCAGCAGAGTCACGATTCCATTCTTGACATCACGACCGAGCAATTCGACTGGACGTTGCGTACGAATCTCTATGCGATGTTCTGGATCACCAAGGCCGCGATTGCGCATATGCCGCCTGGCGCGGCCATCATCAATACGAGTTCTGTCAATGCCTACGAACCTTCCGCGAATCTGCTCGACTACGCGATGACCAAGGCGGCCATTGCGAATTTCACGAAGGGGCTGGCCAAGCAAATGATCAAGCGAGGCATTCGTGTCAACGCCGTGGCGCCCGGGCCATTCTGGACCGCGCTGCAAGTCACTGGCGGGCAGACTTCCGAGAATGTGCAGAAGTTCGGCCAGCAGGTGCCGATGGGGCGTCCCGGCCAGCCTGCCGAAATCGCACCGCTTTATGTGCAACTCGCTTCGGCCCAGGCGAGCTATGTGACGGGCCAGGTGTTCGGTGCATCGGGCGGTGCGGGCAACCCTTGATCTGAACGACCGAAAGTGGCCCGAGCCCGGTCCGATAGCAGACTTCGATAAGAGGGCTAGAGGGCTGAACACAGCCCTTTGCGGTCGGCGGCACCCGTAGGGGCGGTGTCAGAAACCAACGCCGACACCAACACCCACACCACCGCCGAAGCTTCCGCCGCCAACGCCCACGCCGATGCTGGTACTAGGCGCGTAATAGCCGGGGCCATATCCATACGGAGGATAGCTGGAATCGTACGGCTGGGTGGCAACGCATCCCGCGACGCCAGCCGCTAAGGCCAATATGCCGAAAAGCCTCATCATGATCGGTCTCCCGTGCATGAATTAGGCAGCAAGATTTGGTCCCTTGTGCGGCCGAATCGGCTGCTCCTTGTCGCAGGGATCTTCTTTGCGAAAGCGTTATAGAACTATGAAATCCTATGGTCAAAAAACGTAAGCTTTTGCGCGAGGTGAATGCTTCGAGGAGGTGCAGTTGCCAGGCACGGATATCTTCGGGCCCCAGCGTTGCTGGGGAGCAAGGAACAGCTTCACGACAGGCCGCATACCTGCATCGCACGTAATGTGCAACGCAGGTAAGGCAACAGGATCGTAGGGTCGGGCGCGCCACCTTTCCCGAGGAGGATGTCAGTCACGACCTGGTCGTTGCAGGGTGAGGCCGCAGGAGGGTCAAGCAGGATGGTCGTATAGTCCCCCGCCGCGTACTTTCCGTTGCCCTTCTGAACGGTAACACCGATCCAGATGCCGGAAAACGCCGATCCCGACCATGCCCTGGCAAAGTTCGACGGCGTGCTCACGTTGCCGTGCCGAAATCGGAGCCATCGCGATCCGCGACCCGCACGATCGATATCGGCTAGAGGCAGGCAGGTCGTGCCGGGTGGCAGATCGATATCGGGCGCACCGGGCCGTTAGCTCAGCTGGTAGAGCCGCGGACTTTTAATCCGTTGGTCACTGGTTCGGATCCAGTACGGCCCACCAGACGGCTGGCGGTCCGTCTGAGTCTCGACCGGCGCAAAGACGTCGAGTTCCGCCGCTCCAGCCAGAGAAGACGGCCTCCGGTCCGCCGGCTGATGCAGAAGCCATGGAACCGTCTGCCAGTCAGGGGATCCGGGCAAGCGTTTTATAGATATTCACGTATTCCCACGCCATGCGTCGCGACGTGAAACGGGCGACGAACTGCGCCCGGATCTCCTTGCGGGAAAGAGAACCGAGTCGCGTCAGCGCTTCGACCGCGCTCTGGACACCGTCAACGACGTAGCCCGTCACACCCTCTGTTATCACCTCCGGCACGGATCCCCGGTTGAACGCGACCACCGGCGTCCCGCATGCCATCGCCTCGATCATCGCCAGGCCAAACGGCTCGGCCCATTCGATCGGAAACAGCAGGGCGCGGGCGCCCGCCAGAAAAGCCGCCTTTTGCGTTTCGTCAATTTCGCCGACGAATTCAACGTGCGGCTGCGACAGCAGGGGCGCGATCGCGTTTCTGAAATACGTTTCGTCCGCCCGGTCCACCTTCGCGGCAATCCTCAGGCGTTGCTTCGCCTTTGCCGCGATCTCGATGGCCAGATCAACCCGTTTTTCCGGGCAGATCCGGCCCAGAAATGCCAGATAGTCCGGCCCGCTCTGCGGCTGCGGCTCCAGCAGGTATTCCGGCAGACCGTGATAGATCGTGCCGAGCCAGTTGGCCCGCGGTAGCTGGCGGCGTTGCGAAGTCGAAATCGACACGACGGGGGCATGGGGGAACGCGTCGAACACCGGCTGCAACTCCGGCAGGTCCAGCCGACCATGGAGGGTGGATAAAAACGGTACGGCAAGTTGCGAAAACGTCGGGAACGGGAGATAGCTGAGGTGAAAATGCAGCACGTCAAAGCGGGAAGCCACGCACCGGACCTTTTCGAGCAGCAGCAGGTGCGGGGCTAGGGTGTCGATGATGGACGGATCGAGGCGCATTGCGCGCGGCCACGCCGCTTCGAGATGCGCCCGCGTGCGCGAGTCGCCGCTGGCGAACAGGGTCACGTCGTGTCCCTGTTCGACCAGCGCCTCGGTCAGATACGACACCACGCGCTCGGTGCCGCCATACAGTTGCGGCGGAACGGCTTCATGCAGTGGCGCAATCTGCGCGATCCGCATTCGTTGTCTCCATGTCTGCCGCGCAAAGTTACCATTCACCCGCTGCGAGTCGCAGCCCGCAGCGGGCACGTCGCGTTGTTCTTCTGCGCGCGTTCGTCACGCCGATCGTTAAACCGGCTTTTTCGTCGAGTCCTTGACCGCTTCCCTGACATCCCCGGCCGTCTTGCGCGCTTCGCCGGCTGTCTGCTGCACGTCGCCTTTGACCTCCTGCTTTGTGTTGCCGGTCACCTTGCCAACCGTCTCGTTGACCTTCCCCTTGACCTTCTCCGTCGTACCTTTGACCTGATCCTTGTTCATATAAGCCTCCAATGACCAATGTCCGACGCTGGATGTCCCTTCCGGGGCCGACTGCCTGCGGGGGCAGCTCCAGTGGCATCGAGCAAGGCACGTGCCGGAGTTCCGTAGTTCTGAGGAACGCGATTAGGTGTAGCGGCCCGATAACATCCGACGCAGGAACCGATTACATCGGGTTTTGCGGGACCACATTCGCTGAGAATATCGGCCACGCGTGGAACCACATTGCGTGAGAAGGGGCCCCACATTCTGTGATAACAGCCCGATAACATCGGCCAGGAACCACATTAAGCGAGAATGCCCGGAGCGGCTCAGCCAAGGTGGGTGTCAACGTCAGCTAACGACCCGTTGCCGTCGTTCAAGTCGATGCGGTGGCTACGACTGTTCCTGGAGTCCAACGGTCACTCGTTCACCCGGATTGTCCTGCCGCGTGTCGGCCTTCCCCGCCGTTCGTGCATTGAAGTGTTCGAAGCGCTGGCAGAGTTAGCGCTGCGCGGAATCACGCGGGTCAATTAGTCCGTGGCGGCGATGATCGCGCGAGCCTGCAATGCGGACGACGGGAGCGGTCGGCCAGAGCGTTCTCGCCGTACGTCTTGTGGCGTACAAGCCATTTGTGCCCGCTCTGACGCTGATGTTAAAGCGCTGGCATAACTCGCTGAAGGGCAACGCCTGTGCGGCGGCCAGATAAACGAACTCATATCTCTAAGGCTCATGGTGTCTTTTACGTTCGAGGGCATGGAGGAATCCGGCGTTCGATTACACAAAAGTGTCAACCGTGTCCCCATAAGTGGGCGCAGGTTCAGCGCCGCCTGCAGTTCGAGGAGGTGTTCGCGGCGCGTCTGGTCGCGCCGCGCGTATTCCTTCCAGAGCGCAGGATCAATGTCGAGCTCCCCAGCAACGTACTGCAGCAGCGCGAGTGGAGGCTCGACACCAGCGGTCAGGGTGATGCCCGGATAGCGCATACAGCAGAACTGGACGGGAAATCCCAGACGGTTAGCCGCCCCACGATGCTGGCCGGTCAGCGACAGCTCAGCTTCGCTGAAAGTGCACCTCTAGTCCGAATGGCACTTACTTAAGCCTACATGGAGGAGAAGACGCGGGTAAGTGCTTGAAGAGAAAGGGAGGGGGCTGATCCAGGGATTGATACGATGGTTGTTACCAGGCAAACACCGTCTCATTCCAAAGATCAGCCCCCATGGATCGTAATGCACGAAGTCATCACAGGCAAACACGAAGCAGGGTTCAAAGCCGGGCGTGCAGGGCCCAGGCGGTAGACTACTTCAACATACTGACGAGCCCGGGGCTGTTGGGCATAACGGAAGCGTATTTGCCAGAACATCGGGAACGGCTGTATCCGCCGACGGTGACACTGTCGATGTTCATGCGCCAGGCGCTGGAAGAGGACGCCTCCTGTCAGAAGGCAGTCAACGGGTGGGCGGCGCAGCGAGCTGCCGACGGGCTGCGGCCCATGAGTGTGCGTACGGGAGGCTACTGCCGCGCTCGCCAGAGACTGCCGCTGACGATGGTGCGGGAGTTGGCGCGCGAGACGGGGCGCCAACTGCATGAGCAGGCCGAGGCTGCCTGGAAGTGGCGCGGGCGCCCGGTCAAGCTGGTTGACGGCACCGGGATCTCGATGCCCGATACGCCGTCGAACCAGGCCCGTTTCCCGCAGTCCAGTGCTCAGGCCGAAGGAGTGGGCTTTCCATTGGCCTATCTGGTTGCGGTGATCTGTCTGGCAAGCGGCGCAGTACTGGAGTCGGCGGTCGGAACTTACGCGGGCAAAGGCAGCGGGGAGCTGACGGCGTTTCGCATGCTGCAAGGCACGTTTCGCAAAGGTGACGTGATCGTCGCCGATGCCTTGTACTGCCACTACTTTCTGATGGCCTCAATGATCGCCGCCGGGGTGGACGTCGTGATGGAACAGCATGGGGCACGCCGCACCGACTTTCGGCGAGGCCGGTCCCTGGGCACGCGCGATCACATTGTGACGTGGCCCAAACCCCGGCAGCGTCCCGACTGGATGACGCATGAGCAGTACCAGGCCTTCCCCGATGAACTGATGGTGCGCGAGTCCAGGCTGCATCACCGGGTGCTGGTCACCACGATGCTTGATGCACGCAAGACCAGCAAACAGGACCTCTCGCAGTTGTACGCCAGGCGCTGGAACGTGGAACTGGATCTACGTAACATCAAGACGACGATGGGCATGGATGTGCTGCATTGCCAGACTGCCCACATGAACGAAAAGGAGATCTGGGTCCATCTGCTGGCCTACAACGTGATTCGGCTGCTGATGGCTCAGGCCGCCAGTCACCATGCCACTGACCCGAGAACACTGAGTTTCAAACACACGGTGCAGTTATGGACTGAATGGCTGGCCAGAGGTCTGACGGCAACTCACAACCAGAGTCTCCTGTTCAACCTGATCACGCAGTCTTGCGTTGGGAGTCGCCCCGGTCGCATCGAACCACGAATGCGCAAACGAAGACCGAAGTCCTACCCATGGCTGAAAGAGCCTCGTCACATCGCACGTGAGCGCGTCCAAAAATATGGGCACGCTCCACGGGCTTAAGTAAGTGCCATTCCCTCTAGTCCGCCAATCTCGATTTCACGCCGCATCGGGCTGGCGATCCGGCGCCGCCTGGGCAAACGCTTCAAGTTGCAACGCGTTCGCATTGATTCGGGCGAGCGTCGGATAGCGATTCACATCGATCGAGAAACGCTGCGCATTGAACACCTGGGGCACGAGGCACAGGTCGGCCAACGTCGGGGCATCGCCATGGCAGAAAGTACCCGTACGCGCATCACTGGCGAGCCGTGCCTCAAGGGAACTGAAGCCCACCTCCACCCAGTGGCGGTACCACGTGCTCTTGGTTTCCTCGTTCAGACCAAGGCTCTCGGTCAGATACTTGAGTACACGCAGGTTGTTCAGCGGATGAATCTCCGACGCAATCTGCAGCGCCAACGACCGCACATACGCTCGGTTAGCCGGTTCGCGCGGCAGCAGCGGTGGCGTAGGATGAGTTTCCTCGAGGTATTCGATGATCGCGAGCGACTGCGGAATCGGCGCTCCCGCATCGTCAAGCAGCGTAGGCACCAGCTGGTCGGGGTTGATTTCCCTATATGCCGGCGCGAGCTGTTCACCGCCGTTGCGCACCAGATGCACCGGCAGGTACTTGTACGGGATCCCCTTGAGGTTCAGCGCAATCCGCACGCGATAGGACGCCGAACTCCGGAAGTAGCTATAGAGCTTCATGTCCGCTCTTAGCCCTGAAGCTGATCCCACATTTCCCTGTCTCGTTCAGCCGTCCAGATACGTGGATGGCTGATACCGCTGGCCTCGTCGTAGGCTCGCGACACGTCGAAGGGCAGGCAGTGCTCGTAGATGAAAACATGCCCGAACTTCGGGTCCATGACCTTGCGCGTGTGCGCCATCGCACCCTTCAGATCAAGCTTCTGCGCGACCGCATCACGACCACTCTGAAGCAGAGTGGTCACGAAGTCCTTCGTATAGTTGAGCCCTTGCTCGATATTTTCGCGTGTCACCAGTGCCGGTCCACGGCCCGGCACGAGCTTTTCCGCACCGAGAGCACGCAGCGCTTCGAGCGTCGCCGGCCACTCGGCCAGCTGAGCGTCACCGCAGTAGCAGGCCGCCCCGTATTCGACCAGATCACCGGAGAACAGCACCTTCTGCGACGGCAGCCAGACCACCGTGTCGCCCTTGGTATGGCCCGCGCCGGGATGTGCGATCTTGACTTCAAGCTTGCCGAGGAAAAGCGTGATTTCCTTTTCGAAAACAAGCGTTGGCCAGGTCAGCCCAGGCACCGTCTCCACATCTACGAACAACCTCGGGAAGCGTTCGATCTCCGACTTCATGTCCGCTTCGCCGCGCTCTACGATCAGCTCATAGGTACCGCGGCTGGCGATGATCTCCTGGGCCCCTTCCTTAAAGTAGGCCGACGCGCCCAGGACGCGCACGGCGTGATAGTGCGACAGCACCACATACTTGATCGGCTTGTCCGTCACCGACCGGATTTTTGCGATCAGTTGCTGTGCCATTGCGGGCGTACCGGTTGTGTCGATGATCAATACACCATCATCACCGATGATCACGCCCGAATTCGGATCGCCCTCGGCGGTGTACGCATAAGCGTTCTCCGACAGTTGCGTCCATGTAATTTCTTTGACTTCCAGGTCCCCTTGGGATGCGAATGCCTTTGCCATGCCAACTCTCCGTGTTCTGTAACGGATATCTAAGATGGGAAACAGCTCTTTTGTGCTAGCGCGGACCCCGAGGTCATGCGCCGCCGCGCTCCACCTGCATATGAGACAGGATGGCGTGCGCGTCGTCCTGCTCCTGGATAGTGTTCACGATCTGCACAAGCTGGTCAGCCTGCTGACCTGAGACCGGTTTAGCCGCATACTGCAGACAGTCCGTGAAACGCGCCAGATGGGCTTGCTCGGGCAGAGCGTTGCCTGGAAAACCCGGAGCAATATCGAGCGCCAGCTTCAGCCGACGGCCGTCGGCCGCTTCGACGTGAAGCTCGACTGCCGTATGGTGAAGCGCCTGCATGGTCTCATCGGAAATCACGTCGACCCGACCGGTGAATGCAAGTACCTCGGGATCGCGGATGCTCGACTCGACGAAGTGCTCGAGTCGCGATGCGCCCCGAACCAACGCATTAGCGACGCAGTATTTCGCACTGAACTGCGCGTTCACGCGAGGGTTCTCGCCTATTACGAAATCATGGCCAACAAGGCGGAACGCATACGGCGGCAGTCTGACCTCAATGCGACCGACGTTACCCGGTCCGATATCGAGTTCCTTGCGTGCGCGCAGCGCCAGCTCGGTCACCCCCTGCGTCAGGCCGCAACTGGGGTATTTTTTGAATACGGTGCTCATTACCTGCCACTGTTCTCCGAGTCCCTCGACAAACTCGTCGGCCTTGCGAAGCCCTCGGGCAAATTGGTGCGCATATCCGTAGACACCCGACAGGAAGCGGCCCGGTCCGGTGATACCGCGTTGCGCGAGCTGCGCGCACGTGACCCCGGTCTCGGCCACCCACCCCTGAATCAGTCGCACCGCGAGTGAGCCGTCGATATTGCTCTGGAAGCTGCCCGCTGCCCGGTTGAACGCCAAGGCCAGTGAGTGCAGGGTTTGCTGACGGTCCAGGCCGAGTATCCTCGCCACCGCTGCGGTCGCGCCGAAGACCCCGGCCACGCCCGTCGGATCGGCGCCATCGTAATCCGCCTCTGCCAGATTCATCCGGGAGGCAATCTCCGCCCCGATGAGCAGCGCGGATAGGAAGTCCCGGCCCGAGCAACCGCCGGCGAGCTCCACCGCGGCCAGTGCCGCGGGAATGAGCGAGGAACCGATATGCAACCCGGGCGCCATCGCATCGCAAAAGTCCAATGCCCGACACATGACGCCGTTTACCAACGCGGCACCGCTGGCTGATACGGAATCGCCATGAATGAACACTGTGGCACCGCCTGATCTGTCACGTTCCCTGACGAAGTCCAAAATCGCTGCGCAACCGTCCTCGGAGGCACCCGCGATCGCCGTGCCCAGGGTCGTCAAAAGCATGTTGCGCACGACTGCGAGTGCCTCTTCCGGTGCATGCGAGGCATCAAACCCATGCACAAAATCCGTCAGACGCCATTCAGCCTGCATCAAATCATTGGATCCGCTCATGGATCAACGCTCCGCGGAAGGTCCGAGGTTGCCGGTGGTCTCCACTTTTCCCCTCGCGATACCAAGCGCCTCGCGCAGCACCGATAAATCACCGATGTGGTTGGCCAGCAGCAGGATCAGCCGCGCGTTGAGCGTTGAACTCTGCTCATCGGTGAGGTCACGATGAGCATCGATGAGCGCCTCGTAAAAATCGTCGCCCGGAACGAACGAATAGAAATAGCGTTTGCCGGGTTCAGCAAAATTGGGCTGTGTAGTCAGTGCCATTCTGAGTCCTTCAATCGTTGCACGTCGCGCGGGCAATCGCACTCCGTACCTTCATCGGGTCAAGCTCGCGCCAGCGTGCCGCGACATGCTGGTCGGGCCGCACAAGATAGACGCTCCCGGGAGCGAGATCGTATCGCTCGCGGACGCGCCCCTTGACGTCGATGAGCGTGGGAATGCCGCCAGGGGCGCTGCCACCTTCCGCCACCACAACTGCCTCGACCGGAATCGGCGCGTCCGAAAGTTCGGCGAGCGCCTGAACAGTCGCCGCATCGAGCGCTGATGCGTCCTTCGTGAAAAGGAGTAGCGCGAAGCGGTCACCGAAGGCACCGAGCAGCCATGATTGACCGCCACCGGTCACCGGCGCATCGGCCATCGGCGCCCCCGGCACCATGTTGCCGGCGAACGTCGACGCATCCGGCGTGTTAAGACTCGAGTCGATCAGGATGGTGGGCACCGACAGACGGCCAGAGTCCACCAGCGCCCGTGCAAAAGGCTGCTCCCCGGCCAGCCCCAGTAGAGCATCACGGAACGTTTTGCTGATGTTGCTTTTCGGGGTAATGAAATCCGTCGAGCGCGTCGAGTTCCTGATGTTGTCGTCAGCAGCCAGCCCGCGCTCTTCCGTGTAGGTGTCGAGCAGCGCCGACGGCGCCTTGCCTTCCATAACGAGCCTGAGCTTCCATACCAGGTTGTCGGCGTCCTGTATGCCCGAATTGGCACCCCGCCCGCCAAAAGGAGAAACCTGATGCGCGGAATCGCCGACAAAAAGCACGCGACCATGGTTGAAGCTGCCCATGCGCCGGCACTGGAACGTGTAGATGCTCACCCATTCGAGCTCGAACTCGCGGTCGTCGCCCAGCATCGCTTTGATGCGCGGGATCACATTCTCTGGCTTCTTTTCCTCTTCGGGGTCGGCCTGCCAGCCAAGCTGGAAGTCGATCCGCCAGACGTTGTCGGCCTGACGGTGTACGAGCGCCGACTGATTACGGTGAAACGGCGGATTGAACCAGAACCACCGCTCCGTGGGGTAGTCGGCGTTCATGACCACATCGGCAATCAGGAACCGATCCTTGAAGATTTTCCCGTCGATGTCCAACCCAAGAAGGGTGCGGATCGGGCTGCGCGCGCCGTCCGCAGCGACGAGCCACTCCGTATCCAAGGTGTAGTCACCCGCAGGGGTCCTGACCTGTAGCGTCACCTCATGACCCTGCGGCATAACGCCGATGACCTCGTTCTTGAAACGGATCTCGAGATTCGGTAACTCGCGAGCGCGTCGAAGCAGAAACTCTTCGAGGTAGTACTGCTGAAGGTTAATCATGCCGGGCCGATGATGGTCGGGCTCCGGGCTGAGATTGAAGTTAAAAACTTCCGTCTCGTCAAAGAATGTACGGCCGACGTTCCAGGACACGCCCTTTTCCATCATCGGCCCACTGCAGCCGAGTCGGTCGAAGATCTCGAGCGTGCGTTTGGCGTACGCCACCCCGCGTGAGCCGAGTGAAACAGTATCGTCGTTGTCCAGGAGAAGCACCGGCGTCCCCTGGGCGGCCAGGTCAATAGCGGTAGTGAGACCAACCGGGCCGGCGCCGACCACGACCACCGGGTAGCGCCCATGGGGAACGCCATTGAGCTCAGGCGGGCGCACAAATTCGAATTTCTCGTACTGATAGGTACTATGCACTGTCAATGTCTCCAGATTACAACCTTGCGTAACCGCGCCGCCAAGTCCACGCCATGCAACGCCGACCCGGCGCCCGCCCGCCACGCCAACCCCTCGTGTCACGTCTCGTGCTTCAGTCTTCCCGTGCGTGTCGCCAGCATGAACGCCACGACAAGGATTGCGCCGATCAGGGCGGCCACCCTGGGATAGGCCAATCCTGCATACATGTTCCCGTTCGCCGCGACGATCGCGAAAGCCGCTGCAGGAAGAAATCCTCCAGTCCAGCCGAAGCCGATGTGGTAGCTCACGGAAAGCGCGGTGAAGCGAATCCTGGCTGGAAACAGTTCAGTCATGGCCGCTGCTAAAGGTGCGTAGGTCATGGCTGCAAAAGTGGCAAGGGCGACCAGCAGCAGGAAGACCATTGGCCGGTTCACACCGTGCGGCGGGGCCTTCTGCGGGTATCCGGCGGAGTCCAGCGCACCGCGCAGCGAGGCGGCGAAAGCTTTAGCCTTGACTGGGGCGTCCGTCCCGCTGCCGTCGTAAGAAGCGACGACCTTATCGCCCACCCTGATGATTGCACCGGCACCCGCGCTCGCTGTCTCATTCGTGTAGCTGATGCCGGCGCGGACAAGCGCACTCTTTGCGAGATCGCAGGACGTATGGAACTTCGACGTTCCGAGTGCATTGAATTGCGTCGAGCATTCGTGCGGATCGGCCACGACCACGACGGGCGCCGTCTCAATGGCGCGTTCCAGCGCCGGATTGGCAAAATGCGTCAGGCCGCGGTAGATCGCCGGATAACAAAGGACAACCAGAATGAACCCTGCGCAGATTACTGTCTTACGCTCGATCTTGTCGGACAGCACGCCGAAAGCGAGAAAGATCGGAACCGCCATGACGAGCGAAAACATTGAAAGCAGATTGGCCGTTGCGGGCTCAACGCGCAACACCTCGGTCAGGAAAAATGGCGTGTAGAAAAATGCGCTGTAAAAAGTCACCGCCGCGCCGGGTCCAAGAGCGAACAGCGAACAGATCATTGCGACGATGTTGCGACGACCGGTGAACGCTTCCCTGAGCGGCGCGCGCGAGACCTGGTGTTCGTTGCGCAGGCGTTCGAATTCAGGTGATTCGCCCATGCGGGTACGCATCCACAACGACAACGCCAGCAAAACCAGCGATAGCACGAACGGCACACGCCAGGCCCATTCAAGAAAAGCCGCCTCGCCAAATGTAGAACGCGTGCCCTGCACGACCAACTGAGAGAGAATCAGACCAGCGATCGGTGCAATCTGGAGCCACGAGGTATAGAAGGCGCGCCGATTTGCCGGAACGTGTTCCGCGACGTACACCATCGCCCCTCCATTTTCGCCGCCCAACGCGAACCCCTGCACAAGCCGCAGCCCGACGAACATAACGGGGGCGAGGACGCCGACGGTTGCGTATGTCGGCAGCAGACCGATGAGCACGGTCGCGAGTCCCATCAGCGCGACCGTCACGACGAAAACCTGTTTTCGACCGAGCCGGTCGCCTATGCCGCCGAAGACCATCGCGCCAAGGGGCCTGACGAGAAAGCCTGCCGCAAATCCGAGCAACGTAAAGATCAGCGACAGCGCGGGATTGACACCGGAAAAAAACTGCTTGCCAATCACGGCAGCCATAGTGCCGACGAGGAACAAATCGTACGCCTCGAAGCACGATCCAAGCGATGCAGCAACCACAATCTGGTAAAGGCTCGCGCCCGAGCGCTTCCCTGCGAAATGTTCAGGCAAAGCTGTGCCTGCCGCGAGGCTCGCGGCGGTTTGATCGGATCTCATTGTGTCTCCTCCATCCGGACGATGGTGGACCGGCTTTGGACCAAACCCTTTGGGCATGTCACTGGGTTGCCTTGTCCTTCACCGATCCAGGTGATTCCTGGGTAGCCGCTTATCTCTTACGGACAATGCGGTTCATGTTTTCCTGGCAGCGGTGGGCCAAGGCCACCGCCGCTCCTTACATCCTCACGTCACCTATCACGGCCGGCGCGCGGGAAGCACCGTCGCGCGGCACTCACCGAACCCGATGCGACGATAGCCGTCTCGTTCGCACCATCCGCGCATGATGACTGTGTCGCCGTCCTCCAGGAACGTGCGGGTTTCTCCGCTCGGCAACGTGAACGGATGCTTGCCGCCTTCCGTGAGTTCAAGAAGACAGGCGCGCGAAGCCGGATCGGGGCCTGAGAGCGTCCCGCTGCCGAGCAGGTCGCCTGGGCAAAGATTCGTCCCGTTCGATGTCTGATGTGCAATCAGTTGTGACATTGCCCAATAAGCGTCCGGATAACGCGAGACGGACAAGCTCGCCGGGGGTGCGCCGCTGGTTCGCATCTGCGCTGACTGCAACAGGGTCTCGACACGAATATCAATCGAACCGCGTGTCGCCAGCTCCGGACTCCAGAAGTGCGGCATTGGCGCAGGATCACCTTCAGGACGAGAGAAGCCGGTGCGGTACGGCTCGAGCGCCTCGAGCGTCACGATCCACGGCGACAGGCTGGTGAAAAAGCTTTTCGCAAGGAACGGCCCCAGCGGCTGATATTCCCATGACTGAATGTCGCGCGCGGACCAGTCGTTCAACAGGCAAATGCCGAATACATGCGCGTCAGCATTCTGGATGTCAATGGCCGTGCCGAGTTCGTTTCCTTGTCCGATGAGTACACCGAGCTCGGCTTCGTAATCAAGTCGCCGGCTGGGCGCAAACTCCGGCTCGGCGCTGCCCGGGTCCTTCAGTTGACCGATTGGCCGGCGGAAATCCTGTCCCGACACACGAATCGAAGACGTACGGCCGTGATAGCCTACCGGCAGCCAGCGATAGTTTGGCAAGATCGGATTGTCGGGCCGGAACAGACGGCCGACGTTTGTTGCATGGCTGAGCGATGAGTAAAAGTCGGAAAAGTTCTCGATGCGCGCCGGAAGAGCGTATTCAGCGTCCGCCTGCGGAACGAGGCATTCGGAAACCTCCTTCCGCTGAGGACAGTCCTCAGATAGCAGGAACGACACAGCCGAGCGCACAGCGCTTCGCTTGTCGGACGGTAGCGCCATGTAATCGTTGAGCGGCGCACGTGCAGCCGAGTGCGCTGCCTCACGCGCTTCTGCCGGAAAAAGATTCCTTGCCAGAACAGCGCCTACATCGAGGATTTGATCGCCGATCGCGATGCCGCCGCGGAAATTTTCATTTCCCGAAGCCCGCCGGAATACGCCGTGGGGCAGGTTCTGAATTGGAAAATCCGTCGCGCCGTCATTGGCTGAGCGGACCCAGCTCTTCCGTGAAGCGTCATGGGTGTGATTGGAACGGGTCATGTTCAATTATTTCCTTCCGCAGAGGTCTCGTAGCGCTTGCGCTTGATCTGTCCGATCAACTCAATCATGGCGGCGGAGACGTCCCGACCTTCGGCTTGCGCCGCTGCTTTCGCGGCGAGCCAATGATTAAGATCTTCCTGCGCCTGGGTAGTGTGCTGGTTCCATGCAGGATCGATCGGCGTCGTCAACTCAAGCCGATATCCGTTCGGGTCCCTGAAATAGATGCTCTGAATAATGCCTTTGTGATCGACAGGGCCAAGTACATCTACGCCCTCGCTGACCAACCATTCCTTCCAGCGCATGAGCTCGGCCGTATCGCTCACCTCAAGCGCGATGTGGTCGAAGACATCGTAGGCGGGATGCGACGGAGACGAGGGCAAAGGCAAATCGGTGCATTCGAAGAACGCCATCGTTGACCCGTCCGCCATCCGGAAGAAGATATGGAAATAGGGAAAGGCATCACCCGTGGACGGCACGTGATCATCCATGATCGTGCTCGCGAGTTCCATTCCGAGGATGCGGCCGTAAAAGTCGGCAGTGGCCCCTACGTCATGCGTGACGCGTGCATAGTGATTGAGCATATTCGGCCGCAGTCCCAGCTCGGAGGCCGAGCGGCGCGATTCTAGTGTGGAAGTTTGCATGTGGACTCCATCTGTCGAATTTAGGCCAGTGCGGGGGCGCGATCGATGACTTGTGCCAGCACGTCCGTCAGGCACTGCGCGAGATCGACACCTACTGGAGCGGTTGCACAGCGCCACGCGACGTGCTGATCCGGGCGTAGCAGGATTGCGCCGTCATCCCCGATTTCGCGTACGTTGCGCCATTCGCCCGAAGGATCGCTTACCTGTGCGTCGTCGGCGATGACGACCACCTCGACGGGCATACCAAGCCTGTCAGTGGTCTCCTTTGCCGCCGTTTCCCAGACGTCCGGCCGGCCGGTAATAAGCACAAAGCGATCAGCCCGTGCGAGATCAAGGCTGGAAATTCTCTGCGAACCGCGCGCGAGCCACGCGTGCGCGATGCGATGGCCGGGGCGCGTGGTCGGAACGAAGCGTTGGCCCAGCGGGTCGCGGGCCGGAGGCGACGTGTTGTCGCTGACGAGCGCACCTCTGTCGTACCGGATGCCGATTTCGAGGTCATGCGCCTGATATTCTGTCCGGTGCACCTTCATCAGTTCGTTGAATCGGGCACGTCGTGCCTCTGCGTCGTCGCCCTCGGCGAGCAAGGCCTTGAAGTTTGCCTCGCTGCCCTGCGGATCGCCCGGCACGATTCCGATGGCTGCATTCGTCACCTGATAATTTCCGAACGTGAACAGTGCCCAGTTGACGTTGCGCTCGGCGACCGGGCGACGTTCGCTCTCATAGCTATCAAGCAACCCGGCTCCGGCCCGGCCGCCAATCACGGCAGCCAGTTTCCATGCCAGATTCTGTGCGTCGTGCACGGCGGAGTTCAGGCCAAGCCCCGTCGTGGGCGTATGTCTATGTGCGGCATCGCCTGCCAGAAAGACGCGGCCAAACCGATAGCGATCAGCCAGCACACCTTGCACGATCCACTTGCCGACGCTGAGCACGCTAACGTCGAGATCAGGAATCTTCAACAATGCGCGGATGCGAGGCACGAGCGTAGCCACCTCGTAATTTTCGCTGCTGCCGGGCTTGAAACTGAAGTGGAACATCCATTCTTCTGAGCGACGGTCGAACCGCGTCGGGCCCAGCTTACCCAGCACGCCGCTACCCCATGCTTTGGTGTCGCCTTCGGGATTCGCAAACCAGAACGTGCTGACGTTGTCGTCGTCGATATAGGCCGAGAGATCTGCCGCGAAATACACGGTGACCATCTCCAGCAGTTCGGGCGTACCTTCAAGACGCGCACCGACGCACGGACCGACCGTTTTACCACCGTCGGCAGCGACGACGTATTGAGCGCGAACCTGATAGGTTTCGTCAGCGATACGGTCACGCACGGTCGCGATGACCTCGGTCTCGCTTTGCTCGATCGACAGCAACTCGTGACCGAAGCGCATCTGCGCACCACCCATCTGCTCCGAATGCGCCTTGAGTAGCGGCTCAAGGCGCACTTGCGGATAAACGGTGCTCTGGCACGGACTATCTTTCTGATACGTCGACGCCAGGGAACCGCCGCCCCAGGCTTCGAGTTCGTAAAGCGTCTTGCGGTCCCAAGGGCGATCGCCGCCCAGACTCGTGCACCAGCGCATCTTGCTGACGTATTCGATCGGCAACGAGCGCGCGTAGATTGCGTCGGCAAGGCCGTATTGACGAAACACCTCCATCGTGCGCTGATTCAGGTACCGCGCCTTCGGCATCGGCGACTGCTGCGGGTGCCTCTCGATCAGCAACGATTCAACGCCAAGGGTGGCCAAAAAAATAGATGTGCTCAGCCCGCAACCGCCTCCACCGACGATCAGTACCGGTACATTGACTTGTTTCAAGATTGCTCTCCTCATCTTCAGAAGCTTGCGCAACGGCTACTGGCCGAGCCGGGCGCGCAACTCCGTTTTCAATACCTTGCCGTAACTGTTTTTTGGCAACTCATTGGTGAACCGGTAGTGTTTCGGGCGCTTGAAGCGTGCAATGTGCTGCACACACCACTCGTCCAGTTCGTCGCGGGTCGTTTGACGGCCCGCGTGAAGCACCACGAAAGCCACGGGCACCTCACCCCATTCGTCGTCTCGCTGTCCCACTACCGACACTTCCGACACCGACGGATGAGCCAGCAACGTTTCCTCTACCTCTCGAGGATAGATGTTGGAGCCGCCCGAAATGATCAGGTCCTTCGATCGGTCCTTCAGCGTGAGAAACCCGTCCTCGTCGAGACTGCCGGTATCGCCCGTGTAGAGCCAGCCGTTGCGGATCGCGTCGCGTGTAGCGGACGCATTGTTCCAGTAGCCAGGCATTACGGCGGCGCCGCGCACAACGACCTCGCCTGTTTCTCCTTTCGGGGCGGAGCTTCCATCTCGCGCCACGACGTCGACTTCGACGAGCGACTGTGCGACACCCACGGAAGCGGCACGGGCCAACCAGTGAGCATGCTTCCGATCTGAGAGGTGGTGACGTCCGAGTGCAGTAATTGTCATCGGGCTTTCGCCCTGCCCATAGATTTGCACAAGGCGCGGACCCAACACTTCCAAAGCCTGCTGCAGGTCATTCACGTACATCGGTCCGCCGCCATAGATGATCGTCTTGAAGCCGGCGGGATCGGCATCGACCGCGCGGAAGTGATCGACAAGCCGTTTGACCATCGTCGGTGCCGCGAACATCGCGAGGGGTCCGACACGCGCAGCCAGAGCAGCAAGCTCCTCGGGCTCGAATCCACCCGAGCGCGGCACCACGTGACGCGCGCCTCGCAAGATGTACGCATAGTGGTAAAGTCCGGCCCCGTGGGACATCGGCGCTGCGTAGACCATCGCGTCTTCGGGGCTGACGTCGTCCACGTCAATGCAATAGCACGCGGTCATCGCCATCAGGTTCCGGTGAGTTTGCATGACGCCTTTCGGTCGCCCAGTTGTTCCGGATGTGTAGAACAACGACGCGAGATCGTCGGGCTGACGGTGATGCAGGTCGGTCGGTGCATATTCGACCGCATGCAGGTATTCGTCCGAGCCGAACACGACGCAGCGCCGCTTACCGCATTGCAGGTCGCCCAATGTCGACAGCAACTCGCTCGAAACGAACAGCACGTCGGCCCCGGCGTCATCCAGGATGTACTCCAACTCTCTGGGATGCAGCTTGCAGTTAGCAGGCACGGAAACGGCACCTGCCCAATAGATGGCCTGAAGCACCTCCAGATATTCGGGACGGTTGGCGGAGTAGATGGCAACCCGAGCACCAGGCTGTACGCCGCATTGCTCGCTCAGGAAACCCGCTAGCGCCGCCACGCGTGTTGCAAGTTGCCCGTATTCGAGCCAGGGTTCGTCGCCGTGCAGAACCGCGAGCCGCTTGGGAAAGATCGCTGCGGTGCGCTGCAGCCACCGCGCGATGTTCATCGGCTGCGCTCCAGAATGCTGACATAGCTCGCCACCGCGGAGCCTCCCATGTTGAAGACGCCTGCGAGGGAGGCATCGGGAACCTGCATTGCGCCTGCCGTATTGGTCAGTTGCATCGCAGCAATCACGTGCATGGACACGCCTGTGGCGCCGATCGGGTGGCCTTTCGCTTTGAGCCCGCCAGAAGCGTTGACCGGAAGTCGCCCTCCACGGGCAACGACCCCTTCTTCGACAAGACGATGGCCCTGGCCAGCAGCGGCCAGGCCCATCGCTTCGTAGCTGAGCAACTCAGCGATGGTGAAGCAATCGTGAACCTCGGCGAACGACAAGTCGTCAACCGCGCAACCGGCACGCTCGAGTGCGCCGCGCCAGGCACGCTTCGGACCTTCGAACGACGCAGCATGGCGGCGCCCCAGCGGCAGATAGTCGTTGACCTGCACACGAGAACGAATTGATATCGCACGAGGAAAATCTGCGGCCGCATCGCTCGAGGCAAGCACCAGTGCCGCAGCGCCATCGGAGATCAGCGAGCAGTCTGTCTTGCGCAGCGGTGGCGCAATCATCGGATTTTTTTCAGATACGGTATTGCAGAACTCAAAGCCGAGATCTCGCCGCATATGCGCCCACGGATTGTCGACGCCGTTCGCGTGATTTTTTGCGGCTATACGCGCGAGCGCCGACGAATGGTCTCCGTACTCCGCGAAATAGTCCTGCGCGATTGAGGCGAAGATTCCCGGGAACCCCCCCGGTGGATTTCCCGCCTCGCCCGAGTATGCGCAGTTACCAAGAATGCGCGTAACATCTTCGCCGGATACATCGGTCATCTTTTCGGCGCCGATTACCAGCGCGGTACGCGCACGCCCCGCCTCAATCGCATCGCATGCCGAGTAAATTGCGGCGGCGCCCGACGCGCAGGCGTTCTCAACACGCACCGCCGGCTTCCATCGCAGCCCATCGCTGCAATTCAGCGTCAGTGACGAAGCGAAGATGTCCGGGACCAGACCACCATTCAAATTGCCCAGCCAGGTGCCGTCGATTTCTTCGCCTTGCAGGCCTGCATCCTTCACGGCTTCGCGACCGGCCCGCACGATCAGATCCTCAAGGCTTGCGCCGTCGAACCGGCCAAACGGCAAGTGCGCCCAGCCTACAATCGACACTCCCATCGCGTTCTCCCATCAGTGTGCTTATGGGAAATTTACCCGCGTCATCACCGAGATGGCAGTCGTCGAATTACATTAGGGTGAACACCGGTAAGATGCGTCTTAACTTCCTTTCATTAATCCGCGTTTCTCCGGGCATAGAACTTACAACGTGGCAATGTGGCAATGTGGCAATGTGGCAATGTGGCGCAGAGGTAGTGCAGAAGGTCACCGATCGCGCCCGAGTAGCTTGCCGATCAGTTCTCCCGTCGTCATGGCTGCATACTTGCGCATAAGCCGGGCACGGTGTGCTTCAACCGTTCGATGACTAATTTGCAGCTCGCGCGCGATCTGCTTGCTGCTTTTTCCCGTCACCAGCAGTTGCGCGACCTCGCGCTCGCGCCGGGTCAGGTCGCGGGTCACCCGACGGACCGACGAAATATCCTCGAATGCCCAAATCGCAGTTGCAAATGGATCGTTGCGGTTCATTGAGCGCCCGGAAACGTGGCACCAGAACGGGCTGCCATCAAGCCTTTGCATGATGCGCTCATCGGAATAAAAGCCCGTCTCCTTCATTGCCAGCCATGCGCGCTCGCCGATGTGCCGAAACTCGTCCTGGGAGGGGTAGAGGTATTCCAGCGAGCGTCCAGCCAGTTCGTTGGGCGCACACCCAAAAATTTCACCGAACGTGTAGTTGCAAGACACGATGACTCGCTGCCTGGACAGGAGCAGGCCAACGGGTGCCATGCGAAACGCCTGCGCAAGATCGTCAGGCAGATACGGCGACTCACCGGAACCCACGTCGGTAGCCAGTCTGTCATCACTGGAACCCTGTCCTTCCTGGTTGACGGTGGGGGGCACCGCCTTTATGGAAACGACTTCGGATCCAGCAGAAGGATGCGCGGTACGGGATTGTCCGTGGGATCCGGATCGTTTTACCGGCCTGTCCATGTTCTGCCATATCCGGCCGACAGTGGAGGCGGAAACGTTAGACTCTCGTGCAACGTGGCGGGCAGTGCTTACTGCCGTGACACCGTCGGGCTTGCGAGATGCAATCGCAGCCACCGTCGCTTCGCCGATTCTTTGGGGAGCCCCGCTGCGAGGAAGATCCGTCAAGCCCTGCAGGCCATCCATGAGGAACCTTCTGCGCCATTTGGAGACTGTGTGCGCCGTCGACTGAACGCGAGCGGCCACAACCGCATTGTCCAGTCCCTCTGCACAGGCCAGGACGATTCGGGCGCGAAAAGCCAGCGCTGGACTATTGCCGCCGCGCTGCGCGAACTCGTTGAGCGCGGCTCTGTCCTCTGGACTCAACGACAGATGCAGTTTCGGCCTTCCTTTCATCGCCTGGGCTTCAGCCGCCGGACAGGTCAATCGGCCAGACGACTTATGTAACGAACATACCAGGCATCATACCCGTTGAACTGATACATAGACTCCGTCCAGCCGTCGGACTTTCGCGGTCTCTGTTGCGTGCACCGTCGGCTTCGCCAAGGAAAGCAGGACAAGCAGAACAGTGGTCGCTGCGGCATGCCGCGTGGTTGGTTAGAACCTTTAGCTTCCAGGACAAGGACTGTACGGGCAGTAAAGGGCGGGCAGTAAAACAACCAGCGCAAGCGCTCTTGACTGGTAAGCACGACTTCAGGTCATGCTTACTGCGTCTCAGTGCGCATTGCGAGCCAAGCGGTACGTCGGGAAATTCAGTCGAGGATCTTTAAACCTTCAGGAGGCTCGCACGGTATTGTTCCCATCCTGGCCGGCACTGAAATTTCCAGGAACTCGAAATCCTCCGAAATTGCCGTTTCATTGTGTTTGAGACCAGGTGGAATATAAAGCGATTCGCCAGCGCCAACCCGAATAACTCGACCATCTTCGAACTGCAGATCTATCCAGCCTCGGAGGGTGAAAATAAACTGCGTTTCGCAAACATGGTAATGCCAACCGGTCTGCTGCATCACGCCTGTCGCCACGGTCACCTGCGCCCTCATCCGACCGTCCGTGGCGTCGGAAACACCGAGATCCCGATAATTGAAGAATGTTCGGCGACCTGCTACTAGTGGGGCTGTTTCCGTCGTAGCGTACGCGAGTTTCTCTAAAAGATCTGCGGAGACCTTTGCGGCCTCGGGGGAAAGGGTACCGCTGTAGTGTTCCATTGAATGTCCTTAATTTAGCCGGTGGGTGCCCAGGTGTTTTCGTCAAAGCGAGGCCAAGCTTTCGCGACTCTAAAGCCAGCGCAAGAGTGTGAGTGGCTCACAGGGCAGCGCGTGTCTCTTCATTGAGCCTCCATCGAATTTACTGGCTTGGGTGGAAGGCAAACAGTCGCAGAATTACATCAGGGCAAACCCTATAATTCTTGCGTGACCCGCTACAGGAAATCGGTGTGCTTCGTCGGAACGTCGAATGGATGTGCGACGGAAGGGCATTTGCTGTTGAGGAAGGGGCGTAACATTGGACGCGTGAGCGCTCGAAGGTCGCCTGGGCGACGGCGTCCCCTAAGCGTTGACGAAGGGGAATTCGGGGATTCAACTCTTGGAGCATCGGTTCCGACTTCGGACATTTCTGCCGATTCCGTCGCTGGGTGTGCACACGGGATCGACTGCTTAGCCCTGGGAAACGGGCGTCCGGGCTGAGAGACGATGGATGGCGGCTCAGGGTCGGGAGTACGCGTTCGCCCGCCGCGAGTGCGACATTCACAAACCCCGGCATCCGAAAGTCGGGAATGGGACTGAGAGCTGCCTTGCAAACGCCGACAGCCGAACGTCGGCTTTGGCCGAAAGGACTAAACCGCTCGCGCGGTAGGGGGCTGCGGCCCGTCTCTGGCGGCGAATGGGAGGCCAGTGGCGCCGGCGCTTATGTTGGTGGTTGAGGCAATCCGCCTCGTCCTCCAGCAGGAGCCCCATCATGACCTCCTCCGATCCGGGCATCAGCCCGCTGCGCCGCCGTATGCTTGAGGACTTGCGGCATGCGCAAGTTCGCACCCAAGACCCAGGCCGCCTACCTGCGTGCCGTACGTCAGTTCGCCCGATACCTCGGGCGTTTACCCGATACCGCCACGGTCGAGGACCTCCGGGACTATCAGCTGCATCTGGTCGATCACGGCGCGTCGCCGGTGTCGCTGAACGCCGCGATCAGCGGTCTGAAGTTCTTCTTCGAAGTCACGCCCGGCCGGCCTGAGCTGATGGCGCGGATGCAGCCGGTATGCGTGCCTCGCACGCTCCCGGTTGTGCTCAGCCCCGAGGAGGTGCGCCGGCTCATCGCGGCAGCCGGAAACCTCAAGCATCAGACCGCGCTGTCGGTCGCCTATGGCGCCGGGCTGCGTGCGAGCGAAGTGGTCGCCCTCAGGGTCAGCGACATCGACAGCCAGCGCATGACCCTGCGCATCGAGCAGGGCAAGGGCCGCCGTGACCGCTACGCGATGCTCTCGCCGGTCCTGCTCGAACGTCTGCGCGTCTGGTGGCGCGTTGCCCGTGCCCAGGGCTGCATGCTCGATGGCGGGTGGCTCTTTCCGGGCCTCGATCCGATCGACCCGCTCAGCACGCGGCAACTGACCCGCGCCATCCATGCGGCCGCCGAGACCGCAAACATCGACAAGCGCGTATCCATGCACACGCTGAGGCATTCCTTTGCCACGCACCTGCTGGAACAGAAGGAGGATATCCGCGTGATCCAGGTGCTCCTTGGACACAGGCAGATCGAGACCACCACGCTCTATACCCAGGTTGCCACTGACCTCCTGCGCAAGGTGGTCAGTCCGCTGGACCGCCTGCCCGCCGGCTAGCCCGGCCGCACGCGGAGCACCCCGTGCTGGAGGTCGCGGATATCTTCCGCGCCTGCGGGCCGGCGTGGCGGCGCACGGTAGCGCTGAGCCTGGGGCAGCTGAAGGTCATGTCGGCCATCGAACAGTGCCGCAGTGCGGCACTCGGGGGGCATGTGCTGCGCTGCGCCGGCTGCGACCGGATCGAGGTTGCCTACAACTCCTGCCGCAACCGTCATTGCCCGAAGTGCCAGGGCAGTGCTGCGCATCGCTGGCTCCAGGCACGCCAGGCCGATCTGCTTCCGGTCGGGTACTACCATGTCGTCTTCACGCTGCCCGCGCCCATCAGTGCCATCGCCTGGTACAACAAGGCCGTCATCTACGGGCTGCTGTTCGATATCGCCGCCGAAACGCTACGCACCATTGCCGCTGATCCGAAGCACCTCGGCGCCCAGATCGGCGCGACGCTCGTGCTGCACACCTGGGGCTCGGCACTCACGCATCATCCGCACGTACACGGTATCGTCCCCGGTGGTGGGCTGTCGCCCGATGGTCAGCGGTGGATCGGATGCCGGCCCGGCTTCTTCCTGCCGGTACGTGTGCTATCGCGCCTGTTCCGCAGGCGCTTGCTCGAAGCGCTCACGGACGCGCACCGGCACGGCCACCTGCAGTTCTTCGGCCAGTACGCTGAACTTGCCGACCCAGCTGTCTTTGACGTGTGGCTTGCGCCGCTGCGTGCCTGCGAATGGGTCGTCTACGCAAAGCGTCCCTTTGCAGGACCCGAAGCAGTGCTCGCGTACCTGTCGCGCTATACGCACCGCGTCGCGATCTCCAGCCAGCGCCTGCTTGCATTCGATGAACGCGGCGTGACCTTCCGCTGGAAGGACTACCGTGCGAAGGGGCACACCCGCTACAAGACCATGACCCTCGAAGCCGGCGAGTTCATGCGCCGCTTTATATGAACGCGTCCCGTTTGCAACAGTTTTCGTGTGTTCAGACAGACAGGATGGGCTGCAGCTTTATATCCGGCCTTGTTGCAGCCAGTATTGCTGCTGCGGGCCTCTATGAAATACGCTGACTCGCACCTCATTTCCTGCGCGAGCTCGAAGCTCGACGGCGCATTCAGGTTTAGCGAGTCCCGGTCCTACCTGGTTTGTCATCACACTCGATTGCTGCGCAACCTTTCGACGTTCACCCTGTGTTAAGCGTTGATCTTCTGCTTGGCGTGAACCATTCAGGCGGGCTTCACGCTCACGTAGGCCTTCTGGTACGGCTGGTCATGGGCCAGCACGGCCCAGATCGTCCGCGCCATCTTGTTCGCCAATGCAACCACCACCACATTCTTTGGCCGCCGCCTCATCATCTGCTCGACCCACTCGCCGGGTTCTTTTGCGTGCTCTATTACGCTACGCGCGCCGTGGATCAGCAGTGTGCGCAAATAGGTATCGCCTCTCTTGCTGATCCCGTGCAGGTTCACTTTTCCGCCCGAGCCGGTCTGCTTCGGCACGATGCCAACCCATGCGGCAAACTCCCGCCCCGAACTGAATGCTTTCGGATCACCCATCATTGAGACGGCTGCCGTTGCCGTCAGCAGCCCGACGCCGCAAATTTCGCTAACCGCTTTCACCGCCTTGTCGTCCTTCTTCCACTCGCGCATCCGGCGCTCGATCTCGGCAACCTGTTCGTCCAGCTTCGCCAGTCCATTCCACCGCTCGCGAAACGTATCGATCAGCACGGCAGGCAGGCGCTCCGCGATCCGTTCGAGCACGACCGGTATCTCTTTGTTCAGCTTGTTCCGGCCCTTGCTCATGATCTCTCCATATTCCATCAGCAGTCCACGCAGGTTGTTGATCTGCATCGTGCGAAATTTGATCAGCTGCTGCCGCATACGGTGTAGCGCCAGCATCGCCTGCTGTATCTCGGTCTTCACCGCGACGGCCTTGCCGGGTTGCTGCACAGCCATCCAGATTGCACGGGCGTCTGCCGCATCGTTCTTGTTGCGGATGTTGAACGCCTTCACAAACTTCGCCGGCATCAGCTTTACCACGTGACCCATGTTCGTAAGTTGCCGGGCCCAGTGGTGCGATCCGCCGCACGCCTCCATGCCGATCAGGCACGGAGCCCGGTTCGCGAAGTACTCG
The DNA here is from genome assembly GCF_050436205.1 of Paraburkholderia sp. MM5496-R1. Lineage (NCBI taxonomy): Bacteria > Pseudomonadati > Pseudomonadota > Betaproteobacteria > Burkholderiales > Burkholderiaceae > Paraburkholderia > Paraburkholderia sp. MM5496-R1. The sequence continues at coordinate 128,067 of NZ_JBNDLT010000001.1, read as the reverse complement.
AGAAACTTTGCCCGCTTGATCGGCTTGTTCACGATTTCTCCGGTTTCCTGATCGACGTAGTGGACCTGAAACACCGACTTTGCAATGTCAATCCCAACTGGCGTAAGCTTCACGACGGATCCTCCGGTTTGCCTGGAAACTTCGTATTTTCCACGTAGGCACATCGGCCTGTGAGGATCCAGCTTCCTTTGCGCTCATATACTCGGGTGGGACGCGTTCATTTCATTTCCTGCTCCATGTGCTGCCCGGTGGCTTCCATCGTATCCGTCACTACGGACTGCTCGCCAACCCGGTGCGCCGCGCCAGTCTCGCGAAGGTCCGCGAACTGCTGCACGTCGCGACCGACGTCAACACATCAGCTCACCAAACCGTCATCGAAACGCGCCCCGCCTTCATCTGCCGGCACTGCGGCGCGCCGATGATCGTCATCGATATCCTTGCGCGCACTGCACCGATCCGCGCACCACCCACGCGCCGGGGCGAGATATGAGCGCCACTGTTCCAGGACGAACAACCCGACCCTCGGCTTTGCGGCAACGCGGCCCACGAGCAGACCTTTGCGTCTGTCGCTTCGCACAGGCCCTTGCACGTCCGTTCCGCCATCACGATGGCGCCACTGCACCGCTTCGGCACAACCTCAGCCCTCAGCCGGCCTCCCGCCTGACCACGCATCCCGCAACACCGCTCGCCATCCCGGGCAATCAATCGCCATAGCCCCGAAGACTCCATTGCATCAGAGCACTCCGCGGTTTCCTCCCTTCAGGTTTATTCAACGCCTGCCCGCACGCGCCGGCGCGCACCCCGAGTCCACGGACATGGGCAGGCATCGAACAAACCTCAAGAGCGAACAAACCTCAAGAGCTGCTGCCTCTGAGGCGCCGTCATGAACGACCGGTCCATCTTGTTACCTGCGCTTGAACTCCCAACGTCGCACCGGCGGCGATGCGGTCGACAAGACTCGTTCAGCGATAAGGCTAACCTGTTCAACCGAAGGTAACGAGCCGCCTGAGTGTCGCGACGGTGAGTTCGGGATGCCCCGTGAGAAACGGCAATCCATGATCGGCAGTCTGAGCGACGCGCGGAGCCGCATGGGGCGGTAAGCCCTCTAGTCGCGCTCGTGAAATTCCCCGGGATTCATCCTGTCGACCGATACCGGCGCATTGGGTCGGGGCACGACGCCCTTCAGGGCTTGCATTGAGCCATCCGGTCCGGACGGCGGATCGACGCGAAGCCAACGCCCCAGCGTATCGCGGACACACTGCTGGCAAAGGTCAAGGCTCACATGGACGCCGTCGCCGAAAATCGAGCCAAAGCCGCCACGCCAGTCGAGCGCCATCTTTTCGTACCACTCCCCCTGGTCGTCAACGGGCGTCATGCGCCGGCCGCAGCGGTCGCATGTGCATGCCGCGACCTCCTGCACCGTCCTGTCCCGGTATTCGCGCATGACCTATCCTTTTGCCCAGTCCGACTTTTCCCAGTCCGGCGGCACCAGACCAAGCTGCTTCGCGGTGTCGACCGGCAGGCGCAACAGCACCGCGCCCGGGCCGCGCTCCATGTTGCCGAGCATCGTGACTTCAGCGGCTACACCGTCGAGCTCGAGATACACGACGTCGTCCGGCTCAAGAATCTCGGTGTAGAGATCCCAGCCGGGCTGATCACCCTCTTTCGCCTGATACCTGATGTGGTTCCTGGTACTCATGAATCCCTGTCCCTTTTGCGAGCGTTTCGCCGATGCCCTGATTGTCGGCGGCCAATCGCTGCAGATACTGGATGCGGTCCGCGGCGTCACTGACAGCCGCCTCTCATTTCACTGTTCATCATGCGATCCCGGTTGGCCAGAAAGGTTCGCGAGGTGCTCCGGCCTTATTCCTTCTTCCCGATGGAGCAGCCGATCTGAATGCGGCCATGACAGACTCGAGTCGATAACCGCAATATGCTCCAGGGAGCGCCATTGTCGCAATCTCCGATGCCCGGCGTATAGGGTGTATGGCGAGAAGCAGGTTGGCCGAGCGGCCGTGCTGCCTGACGCTTATAAAATTTACAGCGCATTCCAGAACGCCATCATCGCTCATCACTGACCGTGCACCGCACTCGGGTTCCGGAGAGCCTTTCACTATGGGACAATCGATCCCGTTGCTGCAATGGCGGTACAGGAATGGGAGCGAGAGAACGGTGCGTGAGAACTGTCAGGCATCCTGCGGGCAAAATACCCGCTCATCTTCGACGTCAACCCGACAGTCGCTGATGATCTGGATACCGTCCCAACGGCTTTCACCCTGTGGGGTTTCGAGTGCGGCGACGGCTGGTTGATCTGGTCGACATGTTGTGCGCGAGGCTGCAACTTGCTACAAAGCACGGCGCACCGCTCTGGCATCAGCGCTGGCCGTTGAGAAAGTCTAACCAGTCGTGCGCGAAAGCACAGCCGTGGTCAGGAATGCCCGAACCGGCCAGCTTCCTGTCGAAGTACGTTCTGGCCGGCTCGGGAATCTCATCCAGACGCACGTAACGGTAGCCTGCGTCATTCACGTGAACCGTCACCTGCGGTGGCGCCGGTCGCGGTGGCAGGGCTTCGCGGCCCTGATTCAGCGCAGCGGCAACACAGCGCGCCACGAGATCCCATACGCTGCCCGCCCATCTCGGATAGCCGCGCACCGTGGCCCGCTCGCCGACCTGCCCGAGCACCGCATCGTCCAGGGCCACCCTGTAGTCCGCGAGTGCGCCGCCACTCACGCGCGCGATGTCCGCCGTCGCGATGACCCGCTTTCCGTCTTCCCGTCCACCGGGCAGCAATTCAATGGTGATTCGAAGCATTCGCCTTTCCTTGTGATCTTGTCATCCGGTACCGCAGTTGCGCGGACGCGCATCGGGTCGAGGTCCCGAACCTGCGCCGCGATCGCCTGCGCCCCAGCAAATCAGGCCGTCCCGGTGGCTCCGCCCGGACAGCAGAACGCTCCGTCAGAACTTCCAGTAGCCGTCGCGTGGAAGCCCCTGCTGCGCCACGCAGGCGTTCTCGCTTTCGATGGCTTGCGCGTTCTCCTTCCGCGATACCCCGCCCTGCCGCCCGGGCGCGACGCGGGCTACGCCCCCTTGCGCCGCTTACGACCTGTCGAGGCGATGTTCCATCGCAATACAGACGACGTCCGCGGCCAGCGAAGGGTTCGCCGCTTTCACCGGCCTGCGGGTGCCGGCCACCGCCTTGCCAGGATCCGCACCGGTGATCCGCCGGGACAGTATTTCGCCGGCGAATGCCGCAGCGTGCTCCATGGACAGCGAAGGCCCCAGCAGGTCACGCATGCGACCATCGGCAACGGCGGTCGTGAACGAAAAGCCCGCCGCGCCCACCGCCAGCATGGCATCCAGCACCGCAATCCTGAAGGCGAACCCGGCCGCGCGCGCGACCATGCGCGCGACGGTCTGGCGTGCGTGCGACGGATCGATCCCGTATGAGACGGCCACGTCGACCAGTGGCCAGCGATGCGCGCCCACCCCATAGCGGTGGGCCAGCAGGTCGGCATCGCGCGCGGCCTTTGCATCGAGCGGCTGCTCCGGTTGGAGCAGGTTGCGTCCGCGGGTGGCGAGGCACGCCGCGACGCGATGGATGGCAGGCTCGAGCGTTTCCGTGCCGATCGTCACGCGCCAGCGGCCATCGCCTACCCCGGGATGCGACGCCGGCGGCGCCAGCAGGTGCCCGGGCGCGAGCAGCAGGGCGCGCTCCCAGCCGCGAAGGCGCGCCACGGTGAGCGCCTTCGGAAACGTCCCCTGTTCCCACCGCAACAGCGTGGAATCGGACACGTGACAGGCGCGCGCCACCTCCGCAACGCACAGGCCCAGTTCACTGCGCAGCCGCCGCGCGTGAGGGCCGATCTCGCGGCACCGGGCGGCGGGGATCCGTGACTGAAGATCGCCGTCTGCGCGGGCGACGGCATCCGCTGCATTGAACACGGGGTCCGGCAACGGTTGCGTTTCAGGATCGGGCAGCCATCCCGGCGGCACCTGCAGGGCCGCCTCCAGCGCGTTCACGGTGGCGGCTGCGACGGTGTGCGGCCACCGTCCCTTCTCCCAGCGCTGCAGGGTCACTCTCGCCACCCCCGCCCTGACCGCGAGATCGCGTTGTGTCATCCCTGACGCCTTGCGTCGGTCCCGCAGGCGCTGGGCTATCCGCGGCACCTCGGATCGTGGCATCCACTCACGCGACCCGGCCATCCTGATCCCCTTCATGAGGCTGTTTCTGTCTGAGCGAAGAAATGCGTCCACCCGTCCGGAAACCGGACGAGGGCCCGGCCGGCAGCCGCCCGGCTTCAACCGGTGCACGCATAGGCATTGGCGCGCGCGTCATGCAGCGCATGGTGCTCGCCGCCATGGCGCGCGTAGTAGGCGGCGCGTCGCTCCGGGTTGCGCGTGCCTGCGATGTTCTCGAGCCGCCAGCCACGCGGCAGCGGGCCGCCCAGCAGGAACCGCAACAGGGCCAGGTCCGTCTCGTAGTCGTAGCACAGCACCGGCCCGGAGTCGCCCGGCACCGCCACGAGCCATGCGCGCAGTGCCTCGCGCAGCGCTGCAAACGGCATCGCGCGCCCCTCGGACTGGCCGAGCTGCGGCAGTACCACGGCGCGGACAAAGTCGCTGCACAGCGCCGGATCGAAATCGGTCCGCTCGCCGTAGAACTCGTACCCGTTCTCGCCCACGAGGGCGAGACTGAGCAGCTGGCACTGCCGGAAGTCGGTGAATTCCGTGTCGAGGAAATACCGGTTGTTCCAGCCGGCCTGTGGCTCGGGTTCAGCCGGCAGTGGCCAGCGCATTGCGCCGTGAAAGTGTGTATCCGTCATGTCCGCTACTTCGTCATTTTGCCGTCGGCTCGCCCCGTGTCATCCAGCGCGACCCCGCCCGAGGCTGATCAGGGTTTGTCGCCGTCTTCCCTGCGCGCGTCTAACCCAGCCCGCACCTCCGGCACCGACACCATGCGGTGTTCGCGCGCGCCGCGGATCCGCCGCAGCGGCCCGGCGAGCACCGTCACGTGGGTGGGAAACGGGATCGGGACGGCCTCGGTCGCCCCGGTCACGTCGTCGCGGGTCGCACGCACGAAGCGCCGTAGCCGCGCGCGCAGCGTTTCGGAGGTCTCGTCTGGAAGCGCTATCGCCCGCCTGCGTCTGCTCATACCGATCCCTTTCTGAAGCCGCAGCCGATGCGCCGGTGGTGCGCTGGCCGCGATAAGTAGCGGATTATCACGGCCAGCCTTCGTCCGGCCGGTGCATCGCGGTGATAGTCGTACCCGGCCCCACGTCCGGACGGCGTCCACTGCGAGCCAAGGTCAGCGACCAGCAGCGGCTGGTGCCTTCGCGCGCCAGAGCCGCCTGCCGCGCGCCGGACGCGTCGCCAGGGCAACCGGCACGGAGAACGTGCGCCCCGCCGCGGTCGTGAACCGGGTCACCGTCACCAGCCGCTCGCCCTGGCTGTACTGTTCGGGCTCGGTGACTCCCACCCGGATCTCGCTCAGCGGATCGAGCCTCCACCGGTCGACCTCGCGCGCGAATTTTGTGCTCAGCACGGCGGCGCCACGGAGAACGACATCCCCGCCGACAAACTGCTCCAAGTGCGGCGCCGTTGTGGACAAATCGAGCATCACGATCGTGGGGACCACCCGCGAGCGTGGCGGCGACACCCGCAGGATCAGCACGTCCCGCGGAATCAGCTGCTCGATCGCCGCCCACGCGGTCGCGCCTTCGGACTCGCCGAACGGCAGCGCGTACGGCGGCAAACGGTTTCTTTCACTCGTCACAAACATACTGCCAACTACCTCATTGTTTTCTCTATCAACTAGCCGCCCTGTGGCCGCGCCAGCCTCCCGAAGAGGATCAAACACCCTCCCGCGAACAAATCACTACCACGAAAAATCCGCCAAACCCAGACTGCATATAGGTTTCAGCCTGATATTTCCCGTTTTATTCCCAGTGTACTGGGAAGACAAATTATAGCGCCAACTGGAGAGTGCTCCCATTTCACTGGGAGAAAAATTTGGAGTTGGCCGAAGTCTTCGGGGCGGTCCTGCGCGAGCACCGTATCCGCGCCGAGCTAACACAGGAGCAGTTCGCTTTTGAAGCGGATATACGGCGCAATTACGTCAGCATGCTGGAACTTGGCCAGCACCAGCCAACTCTGACTATGCTGTTCGCGCTTGCTGCCGCTTTGAAATGCTCTCCCAGTGAACTTCTCGCCGAAGTCGAACGGAAGCTCAGAAAATCTCGTCGCTCGACCAAGAAAGCGCCGAATGCGGTCAAAAGGCGCGTGACAACTGCCACCGACCATTCGCGTGACAGCGAGGCGACCGATCGCTCACACCGGCGGTCCCGGCGCAGCAGCTAAACCAGCATCCCTGCTCTCCAAGTGAAGGACAGGATTTCGCGGCCTCAGAGCGGGGACGAGGTTCATCCGATTAGCCTGCACGCTAGCGAGTCCACTTGCCTCCACTTCTTGGCGCCCGTGCCGCTCGTCACATCTGCCAAGAAGTGAAGAGGCTGCAGCGTCAGATCTCGTTCAATATCGTCGACCCGCTGGGCCAGTTAACGATCGTGGGCATAGAGCCGGTGGATCAGTTGGACTAGCTTCGGCGGCCGATCGTGCATCGCGAGAACGTCGGCCAACCAGCATAGCGTGGCCCTCGCCAGGGGAACGACGGCGCCGAATTCGGGCAGGCTGGTGTGGGGCCGGTTGATGGTGGCCGAGCGTTCGGTGATCAGCCCTTCGCGGGCTCCGCACAATGCCGCCTGAAGCTGTTCTGCTTCTGTCTGTGGTTCAATGAAGCGCATCGCGGGACGCGAGGCCGTCTGGCAAATCGCCTCCGCGTCAATGTAAACGTTCCTGTTGCTAAATGGTGGACCGGGCGATGCACGACGCGAAGGAGCACAGCCGGGCGAAACGCTTGCCATCGATGCCGGGTGAGCTTGCCGCGTGACGCAGACGCAAGGTACCACGGTCGCTAGAAAAGCTTGAACGTACGTTTAGACATCCTGATTAATTAAAAATTCGATCATTTCTTTTATGTCAAATGACGACGCGCAATGAGGGGTATTCGTCCTTCCCGTGCAAAATCTGGCGGTAGTCTCCCGGAGAGTCGCGCCCAGTAAGGCTTGCCGTTTCCGCGTCCGTTACGCCCAGCTGGATCTAGCAAACTATTGAAAAGTCACTGCTTTTCGGAGCGAAGCGCCAGATTTTGCACGAAAGGTACGACTACCCCTATCCGGCCGCGCATGCGGAATTTATCGAGCGCTGCCACGCTGCCGGCCAGACGCGCCCCACGCCCTTGATCCTTCAGTACGCCACCGACGACTACAACTGCCTGCATCAGGATCTCTACGGCGAACACGTGTTCCCGCTCCAAGTCGCGATTCTGCTCTCCGAGCCGGGCGAGGATTTTACCGGCGGCGAATTCGTGATGACGGAGCAGCGTCCGCGCATGCAGTCGCGTACGGAAGTGGTGCCGCTCGGCAAGGGCGACGCGGTGGTGTTTGCGGTACATCATCGTCCGGTGCAAGGCACGCGCGGCCCATACCGGGTGAACTTGCGGCATGGTGTGAGCCGTCTGCGGTCCGGCCAGCGGCATACGCTCGGGGTGATTTTCCACGACGCGGCCTGACGGGAGCGCGGCGCGGCTCAGCGCGACGCAGCGCAGCCCTGCTGCGCCGCGGCAAAAAATAGGCGATCGTAATTTTGACCAAGTATCATCCGGGAAAACCCGAACCCGCCGAACACGCTGCCCCACCCTTTGCAGCGAGTCCGGCGCGTCTGTTCGAGTGTTATCGCCCGTCGTCGGATGGGACGCTCAGCCGGTGATCCCGGCATGGCGGCCCAGTTCGGCGATACGAAGGCGGCGGGCCCGCGCGCCCGCCCTGTCGCAATCGGCCAAAAGCCGGTCGCGGCCATTTAGCCTGGATATCATCGATCATGATTGCTGCCGCGTTTTCGCGCGTCACCGACCGTCTGCTGGCTGCGGACCCGGGGCTCGTACGTCTCCATACCGCGCTGCGCGTTGCGCTTGCCTGCCTGCTAACCGGCGTGGCCAGCGTCGCGTGGACCGTCTTTCAGCGCCAACCCATTACGCTCGCCGCGCCCGGCATCCTCTTCGCGATGGTCGCGCCGCTGTTCGTGCGCGACGTGCGGCGGCCCGCGTGGTTCGGCACGCTCTTGCGCCTCTATCTCTGCGCCTGTGCGTGCTTCGCCGCGGCGAGCATGTTGGCCCGCTGTCCGCTGGCTGGAGACGCCGGCTTTCTCGTCGTGATGTTCGTCGGCATGCTGTGCCAGGCGTGCGGTCCGCGCGCACTCGGCGGCGCGATCCTGGGCGTGGTGTGCTTCTACCTTGGGCTATATCTGCATCCTTCCGCGATGCATCTCGTGCAGTCGCTCTTGCTGTCCGCGTTCGGCCCGTTGATGGTTGCACTGGTCGGCCGCGTGATCGTGCCGACGCGAATCGCAGCCAGCTTCAGGCTTGCCGTTCATACGGTGACGCTGCGCGCGGCGCGTGTGCTGCATGCTCCGGGTGCGGCGCACCTCTCTGCGTTGAACGAAGCCGCGCTTTCGCTCGAAGAGCAACTGGCGTTGCTGAATCCGCCCGATGCCGAGACGATTCGTGAGCGGATCGTTGAAGTAGAAGTGGCGGCTGGGCAGTATGCGTTTGCGCGTGAGCCTGCTGACGGCAGCACACGAGCCGGCGCGGATGTATTGCATCACGCGATTGCACGGCTCAGGGAGATGGCGCATCGACGCACTGCGCGGCGGCCTTCTTTTGCGTCTGTCGGCGGGGTTGTGCCGCTATCGGCGGCGCAGCGCCTCGCCGACCTGCGCACCAAACTCTGCTGGCTACCCGCCACGCGCGCCACGACTGCCGCGTTTCTCGCGATGCTGATCGGCCACTCGCTTTCTCCAGAGCGCTGGTTCTGGGCCGTCATCACGACGTTCGTCGTGTTTCTCGGCACGCGCTCGCGCGCCGATACGGTCTATCGCGGCGCGCAGCGTCTGGCAGGTACGTTGGCCGGCGCGCTCGTCAGCGTGTTGCTGGTCGCGCCGCTGCACGACTCGCCGGTGTTACTGGTGGCCGCGATGGTGTTGTGCGTGTTCGGCTGGGCGTACTACATCCTGAGCGCGTATGCGCCTGGCGTATTTTTCATCACCGTGCTCGTCGGGCTGGTTTATGGCGAATTGGGTTTCGCGGTGACGCCGTTGGTCGAATTGCGGATCGAAGAAGTGCTGGTGGGTTGTCTCGTGTCATTTGCCGTGGCGATCTTGATGATGCCGCTGGCGGCGACTCGGCATGTCGAGACGAGACTTGGCGCTGTGCTCAGTGCGTTGCGCGAGGTGGTGCGGCTCGCCGGGTCGAGTGGACAAGTGTCCGGAGCGATTCCGGCCATGCGCAGACTCGATCGCAGTTGGCACGATCTGCGGATCGCGCTGAGCCCGCTGCAGACGCAACGCGTGGTGGTGTGGAATCCCGCTGTCGAACTGGCTACCGGTTCGCTACTGTGTTGTCTGCACTGGGCGCGGGTGTTGAGTGATCCTGCGCGAAGCGGCGGGTTTTCAGAAGAAGTAGCGCTCAATGCGGCGAAGGTAGGCGCTGCTCATGTCGAATCGATCGTTGCACGGCTTGATTCGTTGGTTGCGCGGTACAGCGGTGGGGTGGCGAGATCTGCGCATGGTGGATTCGGTGAGCGTGTGCCGGCGGTAGTGGCCGTTGATTTCGATCCGGCTAAGGCGCCGGCTCTCGTTCAGCTCGATGGCGCCGTCGCGCAGTTGTTTGATCGGTTGACGCAGCCGGTTTCGGAAACCCGGAGGGTGTTTACGCCGACCGAAAATTCAGCCACTTGTAGGGATCGCGCCGACTGAAAACTGAGCCGGGCAATCAACCTATCCTGCTAGTTTTTCTGGCAGGGTGTTTGGGGATGATCCCGATGACGATGATTGGCAAGGTGCGGCGGATGTTCCACCGCCAGAACAAGTCAGTACGCGAGATAGCGCGTCTCACAAGCCTGTCGCGCAACACGATAAGTAAATATCTGAACATGGAGGTTCTGGAGGAGCCCAAGTACCGGCGGCGCTCCCAGCCGACCCGGTTGACGCCGTTTCATGAGGTGCTGGTGCAGGCGCTCAGTGTCGACGCGCGGCGGCCAAAGAAGGAGCGGCGCACCGCCTGGATGCTGTTCCAGGAGATCAAGGCCGGCGGCTACGACGGCTGTTACTCGCGGGTTACCGATTTCATCCGCGCATGGCGGGAAGGCGAAGGCAAAGCGGTTTCGAAGTCGGCGTTTGTGCCACTGCACTTCGAGCTGGGCGAGGCGTTCCAGTTTGACTGGTCCGAGGAAGGACTGGTTGTCGGCGGCATTTACCGCAAGCTGCAGGTGTCGCACATGAAGCTGTGTGCGTCGCGGGCGTTCTGGCTGGTTGCTTATCCGAGCCAGGGGCACGAGATGCTGTTCGATGCCCATACGCGCTCGTTCGCGGCCTTCGGCGGGGTGGCCCGAAGGGGCATCTACGACAATATGAAAACGGCCGTAGACAAGGTTCACAAGGGCAAGGGTCGCACGGTCAATCCGCGTTTCGCAGTGATGTGTTCGCACTACCTGTTCGATCCGGACTTCTGCAACGTCGCCAGTGGCTGGGAGAAAGGCGTCGTCGAGAAGAACGTGCAGGACGGGGTAGTCGTACCTTTCGTGCAAAATCTGGCGCTTCGCTCCGAAAAGCAGTGACTTTTCAATAGTTTGCTAGATCCAGCTGGGCGTAACGGACGCGGAAACGGCAAGCCTTACTGGGCGCGACTCTCCGGGAGACTACCGCCAGATTTTGCACGGGAAGGACGAATACCCCGATTCGGAAGAACACAGAACTCGATGCTTCGACCACCGCCGTGATTCGGCCACTTAAAAACGAACATCATTAGTTGCCGGGAGCTCCTCAACGCTGCTTGCCACGAAGCCGCTCACAAAATGATTCACGGACGTTTTTTGGTGGCGTGGCGACGCGATCGTGCGGTCGCCCCTGTCCGCAGGAGATGCGAACGAGTTTTGTTCGCCGATATTTCGTTCATATCGTTGCGTTGTCAGTTCTCGAACCATGTGTGCGATGACCCCAAGTCGACCGGCTCGACCGACCGGACATTCAGCCCATAGCATCGCGCTTCGTATCCATCACAGAGCAAGGCTAATTCCTGTTGATCAACGTACGTGTCGCCTCAACAATTTAGTGATCTCGCTACACCGGCGCAGGGATTTGTCCTGCGGGTAGTACTCGAATCCCCATGGTGTCCGAGCAGTCGCGTTGCCGCATATAGGGCATTGCTCGTCCCACCGCCGCCCGACTCATCAATAGTCTCTGCAACAAACAACTGGTTGAACGTCAACCGGGCACATCGGAAGGCAGAGGGTGGTATGCCCGTCCGACTGAGGCGGGCAAAGCCCTTGACAGGCCGATCAATGCTGCGCGCTCGGAGATCGCTAGAGCGATGCGTGCGGAGCTTGGAGTGGAGATGCTCGAATCCGCTGTCGCCAGCATGGAGCGCTCGGAGGTTGCTTTCGGAGAAGCAAATTTTCACATCGGTAAATTGTTTTCTCTCTATCTGTCGAAGATTGGATGAATCAACACCGATCACGCGCCAGCATGTTCGAAGGGGAGGCGCGACGTCGTTAAAGTCTCTTCGGGTCGCGTTCGCCGGCCACGATCGCGCGGATGATCGCCTGTCCGGTCGTACCGATCACGTCCGTGAGTACCTCGGTGAGCTGGAGGTTCATCTGCAGCAGTGCCTTCTGCATGCGCTGCACCCAGCTACCTTGTTCGGTGAGCAGCAGCTCGCGCTGCCGCACCACCGCGCGCACCACGCAGACCTCGCCAGCGGGGCGCCAGGCCGCACGCAGCAGTCCGAGACTCATGAGCTTCTGCGGCCACTGGCAGTCCTGTACGTCGCTCTTGCGCCCCGGCACGTACTTCATCTGCCGCGCATCGACGAGCCAGACTGTCAGCCCGCGCTGCTCGAGCACCTCATACACCGGGATCCAGTAGACGCCGGTGGATTCCAGCGCCACGGTATCGACGCCGCACGCGAGCAGCCAGTCGGCCATCGCGTGCAGGTCACCGGTCATCGTGCCGACCTCGCGCACCGGCTGGTCGTCGGCCGTCCGGGGGACTGCCACCCAGTGGCTGGACGCGCCCACATCGATCCCGGCGGCGTTCGGATACACCTCATCGTCTTCCCGCTTGCGCATGGCCATGACCTGCTCCTGGCTGGTTGGTTCAGGGCAGCACCAGGGGGAAGCGTCTGAATCGACTCGATCTCTCAAACGGGATGCAGCTCGCGCCGCTCACCAATGTCACCGACGATTCCCGGACCATGCTATGTACCGGGCTCGCCACACGGCGTCCGGGGACGTCGCATGCGCGCACCAGTGATCTTCCGGTCATCACGGCGCTGCCGCCTGTGTTATAGCCCATCATCGTTTCTTCCGGAACACCGGGGACGATTGGCGGCCTTGCGAAGCTATGAAGCATCCAGGTCGTCGACTGGCTAACGCCTAAAATCGGCGTACCGAGGTTTGCTCACGGGAGAGCATCATGCGTACAGATCAGGGATACACGCGTACTGAGGAACCGGCGCTGGCGGTGTCGCTCGAACTCGCGCGGCGAAGTGGAAGGTAGCGTTGCACGACGGGCAGCGGGAGCAGCCGGCGGTGTACACCGTAGCTCAACCGCAAGCCCCCGCGCGCCTACAGGCCGTGCTGGAAGTGCTGCACGATGCGCGCGTGCGCAAGATTACCTTCACCGGCTCGACGCCGGTCGGCAAGTATCTCGCGCGGGAATCCGCTGAGACACTGAAGAAACCCTCGCTGGAACTGGGGGGCAACGCGCCCTTCCTCGTGTTCGACGACGCCGACCTCGACGCCGCCGTCACCGGCACGCTGGCCGCGAAATTCCGCAACGGAGGCCAGACCTGCGTGTGCCCGAATCGCGTCTATGTACAGACAGGCGTGTATGAGCGCTTCGGCGCCATGCTGGCCGAGCGGGTCGGCGCATTGAAGGTGGCGCCCGCCACGGACCCCGCCGCGCAGATCGGCCCGATGATCAACAACCGCGCGCTCGACAAGATCGCCCGCCACGTGGACGACGCCATCTTGCACGGCGCGCGCGTGCTGACCGGCGGCAAGCATCTCAAGGAGCTTGGCCCGCACTACTATGCGCCGACCGTGCTCGCCGACGCCACCGCCGAAATGCAGCTGAACAGCGAGGAAACCTTCGGTCCGATCGTGCCGCTGTTCCGTTTCGACAACGAAGCCGAACCCGTTGCCGCTGCGAACGACACGCCGTTTGGGCTCGCCGCGTATTTCTACAGCGAGAACGTCAAGCGCATCGACCGCGTGTCGCGCGCGCTCGAAGCCGGGATCGTCGGCATCAACGAAGGCGCGGTCTCGAGCGAGGCGGCACCATTCGGCGTCGTCAAGGAATCGGGCTACGGACGCGAAGGCTCGAAGTACGGCCTGGACGACTACCTGTCGATCAAATACCTCTGCCACGGCAATCTCGAATGAGCGCAGACACGAGCATGGACGCCTATCCGATCGAAGTCGAGTTTCCCGATATCTCGGTGTATGCGCAACGTGGCCAGCGCGGCGACGCCCCGTGACTGGCCTACGATTTTTAATGTCGTGACCTTATCATACCTGAACCGTACAGTTTATCTGTGTTGACACGGGCGACCTAGATAACTAGACTGAGCAGTATTGCAAAAGACGTAAGGGAGCAGGAGATCATGCAAGAGAAATATTTGACAATGCGCCAGACGACCCGGATCGTTATCGTCGGCGGTGGCATCGCTGGACTTCTGCTCGCGACCAGGCTGGGCAACACGCTTGGCCGCAGCGGCCGCGCTCAGGTCACGTTGATCGATAAAAGTGCAACCCATATCTGGAAGCCCATGCTGCACACCATCGCGGCAGGCACTCGCGATGTCCAGCAACAGCAGGTCATCTATCTCGCCCACGCCCGCGACCACGGCTTCAACTATCAGCCAGGCGAAATGGAAGGCCTGGACCGCAATGCGCGCGTCGTGAAGCTGGCTGCGCTGCGTTCGCCGTCGGGGAAGGTCGTAATCGGGCCGCGCGCGGTCGAATACGATGTGCTGATTCTTGCGTTAGGCAGTCGCGCCAACGACTTCGGCACACCCGGTGTACTTGATCATTGCCATTTCATTGACAGCCAGGCACAGGCTGAAGTCTTCAACGAAGCATTGCGAATCCGCATATTCCAGAGCGTTGTGACGAATAGCCCGTTGCGCGTGTCTATCGTCGGCGCCGGAGCGACCGGCGTCGAACTGGCAGCGGAATTGAGCCGCTTACTCGAAGTGGCGTCGAGTTACGGCGACCCCGGCATCCGCTCACGTCTGAACCTCACCCTTTATGAAAGCGCACCGCGCGTACTGGCGGCATTTCCGCCGGCGGTGTCGGAGTCCAGCGAGGCACAGTTACGGCATATCGGCTTCTCGGTACGAACGGGCACGCGAGTGACCGCCGCCGAATCCGATGGATTCCGGTTGGCCGACGGCAGCAAGCAACCGGCGGATTTGATGGTATGGGCGGCGGGCGTCAAGGCTTCTGATTTTTTAAGCAAACTGGATGGCATAGATAGCAATCGTTCCAACCAGATCATCGTCAGGCCAACCCTGCAGGCGCAGGGTGACGACGCACTATTCGCCCTCGGCGACTGCTCGACGTTGACGCTCGCCGGCAATGAACGTCCTCTCGCACCCACGGCGCAAGTCGCCACGCAACAGGCACAACACCTTGCAAAGCACTTGCCGGACTGGCTCGGCGGTGGTTCATTGCCCGACTTTGCATTTCACGACTTCGGCGCGCTCGTGTCGCTGAGCGACTACAACGCTTTTGGGACACTCGGGCAGTTCGGATTTTTCCGCGGCGGGTTTATCAAGGGCCGATTCGCGCAGCTCAGTCACGCCATGCTCTATCGACAACATCAGCAGGCTTTGCACGGTTTCGGCAAGGCCATGATGCTGTGGACTGCCGAGCGGATTAACGGCTTCGTGCAGCCGAAGATACGGCTGAGCTGAACGCCACCTCACTTTTGACGGGAGTACTGCCATGGATCAATGCGTGACGGCCGACACTGCATGGCAGCGCACAGTGGGCCAACTCGATTGGGGATGCGCGCAACAATTGGCGGCTCGGGTCAGGCATATAGTCGATTCGCGTGGATCGAGCCGTCTGCCGGTCAAGAATGGCGACCTTGCGATCGCGCTGCTCGATCGACCCGGTCCACGAACGGCCACGGTATCGTGGAGCGACCCTCGAGGTTGCAGGTACGGCGAACAGCTTTGGCGCCTTGCTACAGCGAATCGATCGGGTATATGCGCTTTGAGCGGACAAGGCATCGCCGCAGGCGATGTAATCTACCGCCCCGCAAAGGTCGAGCCGCCTCCCGCAAACGCGGCTGCCATGATGCTCGCAACGTTGGTCGAGCTCGCCTTTACCGATCCATCTTGTTAGTTTTCGCGGGCATGTTTCGCTGTTGATCCTCCCCGGATCAACACTGCGCGACAGCGCAGTTGCTGCCCGCGATCGATCAGTCAACCTGTATCCTCGAGTCACATACAGGACGTCGCCGATGCGCGCGAATATCGCTTAACAGGTGTGCGAGGGACGTTTGCAAAACTTGCGCGAACGACTCGAAGCGTTTAGGGCAACGCTGAACAAGCCGCCGCGAATCTCGATTTCAAAATGATTCGAGGTCTGATCACCGTGAGCGGAGCTTTGACCTCTGGTTTTCGGCCCTTTCAGGCCATTTGCACGGGCCTTTGGCCCGCTTTTCGCCCACTACGGGCGCACCTGTGCCATCAATCGTCGGCGCGACAGATAGACGTTGGCGAGGGCCAGCGCTACAAAAGCACGGTTGGCGTTCTTTGCCAGCCCGCGATAGCGCACTTTGGTGAAACCCCAGAGGCGCTTGACTACTGCGAATACATGTTCGACCCTGGCCCTGATCTTCGACTTGTTGCGATTCTTGCCGCGCGCTACCTCGTCGACTTCGCCCGCACGGCGCGTGCGCTGATTGGTGAAGTCGCGTGCCTTGGGCGCTTTGCCACGAATCAGCGCTTTCTGGCTCGCGTAGGCGCTATCACCGTAGACGCGTTGCTCCTGCCCGTGCAGCAATTGCGGCAGGGGATGCTTGTCGTGCACGTTGGCGGCAGTGACCACCGCACTATGGGCCAGGCCGCTTTGGCTATCGACGCCGATATGCAGCTTCGCGCCGAAATACCACTGCTGGCCTTTGCGCGTCTGATGCATCTCCGGATCGCGCGCCTTCTGCTCATTCTTCGTCGAGCTCGGCGCAGAGATGAGCGTTGCATCCACGATGGTGCCGCTGCTGAGCTTCATCCCGCTGGCTTGCAGCACGCGCCCCACCTCGGCAAAGAGTCGTTCACCCAGTTTGTTCGTCTCAAGCAGTCGCCGGAATTTGAGCAACGTTGTTGCGTCGGGCACGGCTTCGCAGCCCAGATCAATTCCCACGAAGCGACGCAGGCTGGTGCTGTCGTAAAGCGCCTCTTCGCAGGCGAAGTCGGCCAGATTGAACCAGTGCTGGATAAAGTGAATCCGCAGCATGCGCTCCAGGCCAATGGGCGGGCGGCCGTTGCCCCGTTTCGGGTAAAACGGCTCGACCACCGCGCCCAGTTCCGCCCACGGCATGATCGAATTCATCGTGTCGAGAAACTCGTCGCGACGCGTGCGTTTGCGTCGGGTCTCGAATCCTGCACCTTGATCTGCGGCCAGCGCGAGCGTTTGTTGCTTCATCGTGTTTTGCGTTTGTCGTTTCCTGTGCGCTCTATAACGCTTGAGGCGCACGATCGGTGGACTTAATCAGCGAATGAAAGGGACTTCCCCGTCCCGCGGCTGCGGTGGAAGCCGTAAATGGGCATCGACGTGTCATCATGAAGTTTCGAACGTTCACCACACCAACAAGAGGAGAAGTCCATGCCTGTTGTCACTGTCGGAATCGATCTTGCCAAGAACGTCTTTGCGGTTCACGGAGTGGATGAAGCCGGCAAGGCAGTATTGGTCAAACCGCGTGTCTCACGGGATCAACTGCTCGCGCTGATCGCCCAGTTGCCGCCCTGTCTCATCGGCATGGAAGCGTGCTCGGGTGCGCATCAATGGGCACGTATGTTCCAGCAGTACGGTCACACCGTGAAGCTGATGGCGCCGAAACTCGTGGCACCGTACCGTATGTCGGGCAAGCGCGGCAAGAACGACGCGGCGGACGCAGCGGCGATCTGTGAGGCGGTGACACGTCCGAGCATGCGCTTCGTGCCGCTGAAGGACGAACACCAGCAGGCGACACTCTGCCTGCATCGAACGCGGCAGGGCTTTGTCGAGGAACGGACCGCAATCTACAACCGGATACGTGGCCTGCTTTCGGAATTTGGCGTGGTGCTGCCGCAAAGCCCGGAGCGTCTGCGAAGAGAGATCACAGTCCATCTCGATTCTTTGCCCAGCTGGGCCAATCGCTGCATCAGCGATCTCCTTGAGCACGCAGGCAACATCGAGGCCCGGCTCGCCGAATACGACCGCGCGATTAGCCAAATTGCGCGCGATGACGAGCGCAGCCGGCGGCTCATGCAGTTGCGCGGTATCGGCCCGACCACGGCGAGCGCACTGCTTGCGAGCCTGGGTGCCGGACATGACTTCCAAAATGGTCGCCAGGTGGGCGCGTGGCTCGGATTGACGCCAGGGCAGCATAGCAGCGGCGGCAAGCAGCGGCTTGGCAGCATCACGAAGGCAGGCGACGCCTATCTGCGCTGTCTGCTGGTGAATGGTGCGCGCGCCGTCATCGCGAATCTCGGCGAGAAGCAGGATCGCTTCAGCCGTTGGGCGAGAAGCCTCGTTGAGCGGCGCGGATATTGGCGCGCGGCCGTAGCGATCGCAGCCAAGAATGCGCGAATGGCGTGGGCGGTCCTCAAGTACGGCGAGGACTTCAAGCACGAGCCAGCCGCCGGGTGAGTTCCACCGATGTATTCGTCAACCGTTCACCAACGAGAAGCAACGGTACCCATGAGCGATTAAATGATCACTTTGCACTGCCAGCGGTGATGTGAAGCGGTTGGACCCGCGCGAGGTATACCTGATAAGGCTACAGGGATTCATTCCCGGTCAGCGAACGAGGCCCTTGCGCGCGTCTTTCATCAGGGTCCGGGCCGTCAGCCCAACATGACCGGTTGTAGTACCGCAGTCCTTCACCTTCTCACACGACGTCGGCAAGGCAACATTGCGACAACAGAAAACCACATTTGTGCTTGCGCTCAATGGGGAAGCCCTTGTAGTTGCCTTAGTTTGTAGCTTGAGGGTGTCGAACGGAGCTTGGGTGGACGGCGCGCTACGTGTCCAGCCAGCCTGTAAGAACGTCAGGTCAAATCTGCCCCTGCGAAAGCGAACGTCACGATCTCCGAAGCGTGCCGTTATAGAAGCGCGGGCAAATGGTCACGAAGGCGAAACCGGCAATGGATCGTGCAAAAAAGTTGCCAACCCGATGTCCGTCAAGGGTCCGGCACACCGAGTGTTGAACCCCAGCATGGGCCGCGTCGGTTGCTTGATCCGCGTCAAGGGGGAATGGCGGCATCTCTACCAGCCAACAGAACCGTCATAAGCGCCCCAGTTGACGAGTGATCGAGTGGCCTTCGTCATTGCGCAAGAGGGCTCAGTGCGTCAGGACGCTCGGATGCGCGGCGAGGCGCTCGACCTCGAGTAGCGCCTGACCCAACACATCGATAGCTCCATTCGTGGTGGAGGCCGTAGCAGCGCTGCGCAACGCCTGCTGAACGATGTCGTGAATGACGTCTGTGTTCGATGATCCGGCGTGGAACGTAAGTTGATGTGCCATAAGTATTCCTTCGTAAATGGCGAAGTGTGTGTCAGATAGATGCAGTATAAGCAAACCGCGCCCCTCATTTGACGCTCGCAACTATGAGTTGCGAGATCTCCGACAAACGGGTCTGTGTGAACCGCGATTCGCTGGCATCAGAACAACAAGCGGAAGGTATTGCGATATTCACGTAGCGTCTGGCAACGAACTTCGATTGAAGCGTTACGCTCGACGGCTGATTCCCCTAGCGTAACGCCCCGCTGGATACCGTCGAAGCAAATGTGCCGCGTCGTCATTCAGATGGTCCGCACGGCCCCTGCCTCTGGACACACTAGGAAACTGCGCACCGCTCCAGGGAAATCGGCTACAACCTCACAGCGACGGCAACTATCCGTTTCCCCGGAGATGCTTGTAAGCCGACGGTAAGTGACTAAACTGGCACCAACGAACTGGCAAACAGCACTCATGCCTCGCCAGACCGTTGTTCCCCAAACACCGCGTCTCTGCATCCGACGCTCGATATGGAGTCTGATCATGCCAAAGTCGAAGAGCTTCATCCCCGTCCCTGTTGTCGCGTCGATCCTGTCGTTCTCGACCGTCGCATTCGCTAACAACAATGGTCCGCAAGCGTATGAGCAAGCGGCTGCGCAACCGGTTCAGCGTCAAACGGTCGGCTACCATGACCGCACGAGCGCCACTACACAACATGCAATGGACTTTCAGGCGGTGTTAGCCCGCGTGGAAGTCCAACGACGGGCGTTCAACAACTACGGCGGAGCGAATAGTTCGTCCGCTCCCCTCCCGTCAGACAACGTCGCGTCGGGTAGCCCCATCGACTTCAGTACCGCAACAGCATCCTGGCGTTACAAGGCGACCCTGGCCGTGCGTTGATACGGCCTGCGGCTGCTAATCGCATCAAAATCAACACAACCAACTGTAGAGAATTGAAATTAAAAGGACGTTTTTCGTACTATTCGCATTCCTTACTATCGCATCCATTCTTGCGCAAAGCAATCTGCCTCAGCGATTGCCCTCGCAGCAGCCAGCGTCCGCAGGACAACCCTCCACGAAGCAGTTTTCACAGGGTGGGCCGCAGCTTCCGCAACCTCCACAGCTTCCGCAACTTCCGACACAAGCCTCGGCGCAAGTCCCGACCCAGCTTCCGAAATAAACCCCTGTGGCTGCACAGCCCGCGCAGCCATACGTGGGAGCCCCGGCCATCGTCGCGGTTATCCGGATTCTGTTCATCGCCGTAGGCGCATGCGATGCACGACGGCGTTTGCGGCGATTCGTTCATGACGTCGGCAGATCGCTGGCCGCGAGATTCTGGCTAGTTGGGCAATAGACTGCTCTCAACCTTCCTCAGCAATTCCTCAGCAATTCGATGAGGCGCTGCGTCTTCGCCGGGTGCCTGCGGGTTTCGGCGATCGCATGGACCGCGATCGGCGTACCCCGCCATCCTGGCATGATCCCGGACTAGTCAGTATGACTCCGCGAGGTAGAGGCTGGCCCGCCGCGAGGACTCAAACGCGGGTTAGTATTTCTGCCAGAGCCGCACGGTGTGGACAGGGCCACACCCGGCGATATCCATCACGGAGGCCAGCGTGGAAAAAGATATCACACTGTACGTAGGGCTCGACGTTCACAAGGATTCGATCACGGTTGCCTATGCGCTGGGCACAGGCGAGGTCGAACTGCTCGGCAAGATTGGCACGACGAAGACGGATATTGATCGGCTGTGTACGCGCCTGCAATCGAAGGCGCGGCACATCCGCATCGTCTACGAGGCGGGCCCGTGCGGCTATGGACTTTATCGTCAGCTCGTGCAGAAGGGATTCGACTGCCTGGTGTGCGTGCCGTCGCTGATTCCGAAAAAGCCGGGCGATCGGGTCAAGACTGACCGGCGTGATGCGATCAAGCTGGTGCGGTCGCTGCGCGCCGGCGACCTGTCAGCGGTGTACGTGCCAAGCGTGGAAGACGAAGCATTCCGCGATCTGGCTCGCGCGTGGGTCAGCGCCAAGGACGATCTTAAGCGTGCGCGGCAACGGCTGAAGGCCTTTCTGCTCTTGCATGGCGTGCGCTATGCCGGCCGCGCCGACTGGGGACCTGCGCACCGGCGCTGGCTCAGCGCCTATGCTTTCGACAGCGTCTGGCAGCAACTGGCGTTCGAGGAGTATCGGCGCACGATCGAGGATCGCCTGGCGCAATGCGACCGGCTGGAGGCCGCGTTGCGCGAGGCTGTCGTCAACTGGCGATTCTATCCTGCCGTGCTGGGCCTGCAGACGATGCGCGGCGTGCAGTTCACCACGGCAGTGGGCATGCTCGCTGAGCTCGGGGATCTGTCACGCTTCGCCCACCCGCGCCAGCTGATGGCCTGGCTGGGGGTGACGCCATCCGAACACTCGTCGGGCGACAAGCGCCGTCAGGGCAGCATCACCAAGAACGGCAACAGCTATGCAAGAAAGTTGCTGGTGGAAGCGGCCTGGAGCTACCAGCATCCGGCCCGCGTGAGCCCCGAAATCCAGCGCCGCCACGAAGGCATCCCCAAGCCCATCGTTGACCGCGCCTGGGACGCGCAGATGCGCCTGTGCCGGCGCTACCGGAAGCTCCTCGCGCGCGGCAAGCAGAAGAATATTGCGGTGGTCGCGGTCGCTCGCGAACTCGCCGGTTTCATCTGGGACATCAGCCAGCTCGCCATGTCGCTCTCCGTACGGCCCGAGGTGCGCATGGCGTGACCGAACCCTTGAGCAACAAGTAAATCAACCTCACCACCCGAGCAAGAGTTTCCTGAAAGCGGCGTAGCCCGGCACCCGAGCAACCCGCGAGACGGTTAGGCAACGGATTTGATTCGACTTGCGGCACTAGATAGCGGCAGGCTCGCTGGGCGGACTTCTGTAATGCGGTAACCAACCCGCGGATATCAGCATGATCCACCGTCGAGATTTACTGCTACGTCGCCCTCAGGAAATTCAGATGGCAGCTCAAAACCCAAAACCGATCCCCTCTTGACAAGCGGAGTCATATCAGCCGTCCACGGCCCGTTCATCGTGACGATTGGCTCCGCAACGGGCTGATTACCCATGTCACGCGTTGCAAACGGCGGATTTTGCCGACGCTGGGCAGGGTGAACCGTCCACCTGGCGACACGATGGCGGTTCGCCTGCCGTCTCCGACGGTCTGCGACCGTCCAGGCGCCTGGCCTATGCGGCGTCAGTCCTGTCCGTCGGCCCATATGCGGCGAGGAACACATCGGCCGCTCTTTGAACGACTTTGGCGATGTTGCGGGAACTGGTATCCGCCGGTACACCCAGCAGGCAGAGCTCCAGCAACTCCGCTTCATACAGCCCGCGCAGATGCGCTGTCGCAATGGCTGCGTTACAGCTGCGCAGCTTCCCGGCGTCAATCGATTGCTGCAGGAAGTCAGTCACCACTTGCCACCCGGGCTTCGGCCCGCGCTCATAGAACAGGACGCCGACGTTCGACCGGCCACCTTCAAAATGCGCGAGACGGCGCACCGCGAGCAGTTGCGGTGTCAGCACCGCAACCAGACAGTGCTTGCCGAAGCTCACCAGTGCGTTACGAACCGGCACGGTGGTATTCAGTTGCTCGAGTGCAGCTTCTACTCCCTGTTGCGCGGCGGAGCCCATGAACTCGGCGAACATCTCGTCCTTCGACCTGAAGTAGTTGTAGAGCGTGGCCTTTGACACGCCTGCCCGCGCCGCAATCTCGGACATCGACGCAAGCTCGAACCCCAATTCACTGAACACCTCAAACGCGGCGTCAACGATCACCTGCCGCTTTGCTTCTGTTTTCACCCTCATCTTTGATGCGCTCCTCCGGTCTGCACGACCGATCAATGACATGGCCGGCGGCACGCCCGTGGCCGGCCTTCGACTGCCAACGTTGCAATTTTACCATACCTGAACCGTACAGTTTATTTGTTGTTGACATCTCCGGTTTAGATAACTAGACTGTGCAGTATTGTAAAACGGAGCGAGGGAGCAGGGATCATGCAAGAGAGCACCGAGGTTGGGATGCAGCACAAACCAGTGAGGCTGGCCGTCGCGTTCGCCTTCGCCATGGTGGCGAGCGCCTGCGCGCAACTGCCTGACATGCCGCAAAAGCCGGTAACGAAGGACATCAGCAGGTATGAGACGGCACAGAGTCTTGGCGCGGGCGGCGGCAAGCAGGCCGCCACCGCATCTGCGTGGCCCACCGATCAGTGGTGGCTCGGCTATAACGATCCACAATTGAACGGGCTGATCGCGGAAGCGCTCAAGGATGAGCCGACGCTGGCGGCCGCCCAGGCGCGGCTGCATAACGCGGAGGCGTCGGCGCAGGTGGCAGGCGCGGCGCTGCTGCCCGAAGTCAGCGCGCAGGGCTCGGTCGAAAAGCAGAAGCAGAGCTACAACAACGGCACTCCCTCCGCTTTCGTTCCTCACGGATGGCGCCCCTACGGCACCGCCGAGCTCAACTTCAGCTACGAAATCGACTTCTGGGGCAAGAATCGCGCGGCGCTGGCCGCCGCTACGTCGGAGCTCGACGCGGCGCGCGCCGATGCGGCACAGGCCCGCATGGTTCTCTCTGCGTCGATCGCCGCAGCGTATGCCGACCTCGCGCGTCTGTTCGCCGAGCGCGACAGTGCACAGGCGGCACTGCAGGTCCGCACGCAATCCGCGCAGCTGTTCAGGGAGCGTTTCGCGAACGGCCTCGAAACGCAGGCCGGCGTGAAGCAGGCCGAGTCAAAGCAGCAAAGCGCGCAGGCCGACCTGCTCGCGCTGGATGAATCGATTGCACTCGAGCGCAACCAGATCGCCGCATTGATGGGTGCCGGTCCCGACCGCGGCTTGCGTATCGAGCGTCCGGCCGTCGATCTGACCCAGCCTGCCGGCATGCCCGCCAACCTTGGACTCGGCCTGCTTGGCCGTCGCCCGGACGTGGTCATTGCACGCCTGCGCGTAGAGGCGGCGGCGAAGCGGATCGACGTCGCGCGCGCCGGGTTTTACCCGGACATCACGCTCGGCGCGTCGATCGGCTTCCAGTCGCTTGGCCTGAACATGCTGACGAACGCGGCTTCGCTGGCCGGCAACTTCGGGCCGGCGGTCACACTGCCTATCTTCAACGGCGGACGTTTGCGCGGCGAACTGCGCGGCAAGCGGGCGACCTACGACGAGGCGGTCGCGAACTACGACGAAACGCTGACGAAGGCGCTGCACGACGTGGCCGACGTTGCCGCAAGCAAACGCGCGCTGGCGGATCGGCTGCAAGCGACGCAGGCCGCCTACGACGACGCCGCCCAGGCGCACCAGGTCGCACTCGATCGCTATCGCGCCGGCCTTGCCGGTTATCTCGAAGTGCTGAACGCCGCCGACACGATGACTTCCGCGCAGCGCCAGCTCGCCGATATCCAGTCGCGCACCTTCTCGCTCGATGTCGCGCTCGTGCGCGCACTCGGCGGCGGCTATCAGGCCAGCACGCCGGCCGCGACCGACGCAACCCATCTTAACAAGCAAAGCTGATTTCAAGGATCCCGATCATGTCTGAAACCCAATTCGTCAAAACCAGCGAGTCGCTGATGCCGGACTCGCCCGCTTCCGCTGCTTCCGCTGCTTCCGCTGCTCCGGTCGATACCGGCGCTGCGGCCGGCGCTCCCCCTTCGAACCGCAAGAAGCTGTTCGCGCTGCTCGGCGGCGCCATTCTCGTCGCCGGTCTCGGCTACGCGAGCTACTGGCACTTCGTCGCGTCGCATTACGTGTCGACCGACAACGCCTACACCGCAGCCGAAGTCGCATCGATCACGCCGGCGGTCAGCGGCATCGTCAAAAGCGTGCCGGTCGTGAATACGCAGCAGGTCCACAAGGGCGACGTACTGGCCGTCGTCGACGACACCGACGCGAAGATTGCGCTGGCGCAGGCCGAAGCCGATCTGGGCCGCGCCGAACGCAAGGTCCGCGGCTATGTCGCGACGGATTCGCAGCTGACCGCGCAAGTCAGTGCGCACGCAGCCGACGAAACCCGCATGGCCGCGCAGATCGCGTCAGCCCAGGCCGACTTTGACCGCGCGGCGATCGACCTGCAGCGTCGCGAAGTGCTAGCCCACACCGGCAGCGTATCGGGCGAAGAGCTGAGCAACGCGCGCGCTGCATCTGCCACCGCCAGGGCGGCGCTCGACGCAGCCCGCGCTGCGGCCTCGCAGGCGAAGGCAAGCCGCGATGCCGCAGTCGGCTCGCTCGAGGCGAACAGGGTGCTGATTGCGGACACGACGGTCGATACCAATCCGGAAGTCCTGCTCGCACGCGCGAAGCGCGATCAGGCCCGCGTCGATCTCGAACGCACCGTGCTGCGCGCGCCGGTCGACGGTGTCGTCGCGAGCCGCCAGGTTCAGGTGGGTCAGCGCGTTCAGACCGGCACCACCCTGATGAAAGTCGTGCCGATCGAATCCGTCTACGTCGATGCGAATTACAAGGAAACCCAGCTCGGCAAGGTGCGCATCGGTCAGCCGGTGGAACTGAAGTCGGACCTGTACGGCAGCAAGGTCGTCTATCACGGCAAGGTCGAGGGTTTCTCGGGCGGTTCAGGTTCCGCGTTCGCGATGATCCCCGCGCAGAACGCGACCGGCAACTGGATCAAGGTCGTGCAGCGCCTGCCGGTGCGCGTCAGGATCGATCCGGCCGAGCTTCGCGCGCATCCTCTCGGCATCAACCTGTCGATGGAAGCGACGGTCGACACGCGCGGCGGCAACGACGCGCCCGCACACTAAGGATGCGCCGCCATGTCTTCCAGTCAGGTCAATGACATCGCATTGCCGCCGCTGTCCGGCCCCATGCTGATTCTCGCGGCGGTGATGATCGCCGCCGCCAACTTTGTCGCGGTGCTCGACAGCACCATCGCGAACGTGTCGCTGTCGACCATCTCCGGTGCACTCGGCTCCTCGACCAGCCAGGGCACGTACGTCATCACGTCCTACGCGGTGGCCGAAGCGATCACCGTGCCGCTGACCGGCTGGCTTGCGAGCCGCTTCGGGACGGTGCGCGTGTTCATCACGGCGCTGGTCATGTTCGGACTGTGTTCGGCATTGTGCGGGATGGCGACTTCCCTCGGCACGCTGATCCTGTACCGTGTGTTTCAGGGGCTCGCGGGCGGCCCGCTCATGCCGCTCTCGCAAACCCTGCTGCTGCGCATCTTTCCGAAGGAGAAGGCCGCCGCGGCGCTTGGCCTGTGGAGCATGACGACCCTGATTGCGCCGGTGATGGGCCCCGTGCTGGGCGGCGTCATCTGCGACGACTACCACTGGTCCTACATCTTCTTCATCAACGTGCCTGTGTCGCTGATCTGCGGATACGCCGGATGGATGATGCTCAAGCGCTTCGAATCGGAGAAGATCCGGATGCGGATCGACACGGTCGGGCTCGTGCTGCTGATCATCTGGGTCTCTGCGCTGCAGATCATGGTCGATGATGGCAAGGACAAGGACTGGTTCAGCTCGATGGAAATTCGCGTCCTCGCGATCGTTGCGGTGATTGGCTTCCTCGCCTTCCTCATCTGGGAGCTGACCGAGCGAAATCCCATCGTCGATCTGCGCGTGTTCCGTCATCGCGGCTTTGCCGCGAGTGTGGTCACCATGTCGCTGGCGTTCGGCGCGTACTTCGGCGCGACGGTGCTCACGCCCCTGTGGCTGCAGAACAATATGGGGTACACGGCCACGTGGGCCGGGTATGCCCAGGCGACGACGGGCATCTTCGCGGTGGTCGCCGCGCCGTTTGCAGCCAGGCTGTCGACGAAGTTCGATGGTCGCTGGCTGGTGTTTGCCGGCGTGATGTTGCTCGGCTCGGTGACGCTGTTCCGCACCCATGCGAATTCGGACATGGACTTCTGGCAGGTGGCACTGCCGCTGCTGCTGCAAGGCATCGGCCTGCCGTTCTTCTTCGTGCCGACGACGAGCATCGGCCTGAGCAGTGTCGACGAGCCCGAAACGGCGTCGGCGGCGGGACTGATGAGCTTCTGCCGGACCTTCAGCGGGGCGATTGCCACGTCGGTCGTCAACACGTTGTGGGAGGACAAGACCAAGTTCAACCGCGCGGAGCTGTCGGGCCTGGTCGATCAGGCCGGCCACTTCATGTCCTCGCTGACCGCTTCCGGCTGGAGTGCGGATCAGGCGCAGGCGCAGATCAGCAGCATGGTCGAGTCGCAGGCGGTGATGCTCGCCACCAACCAGCTTTTCTTTAACATCGCATGCTGCTTCGTCGTCGGCGCGCTGGCGATCTGGCTTGCGCCCAAACCGACGCGTGTCGCCGATACGTCACAGGCGCATTGAAGGCCAACGCGGGGCGCGCGCGCCCCGCTTTCGCCGATGCTGAATGACGACTACGGATGACCTCCTCGATACCCCGCCGCTTTTTTACCTGTCACGTGCGGGTCACCTGAATACCACTCCCGACCATGATCCTGACTTCCTATCAGCGCCAGACCCTCGTCTGGTGCGCCATCGCGGCTGGCCTCGGTATCCTTCTATGGATCTTGCGCCCGGTTCTCACGCCATTCCTGCTCGGCGCGCTCATCGCGTACATGCTGCAGCCGGGCGTCGAGTGGCTGGTGCGCCAGCGTGTGCCACGTGCAGTTGCCGTCTTGCTGGTGATGCTCCTGTTCGCGCTGCTCCTGACCCTGCTGCCGCTACCTTGTGTTTGCCGTGATGCACAAGGAAGGGCCGGAGCTCGCGAAGAACATCCCTGTCGTCATCGCGAACCTCAACGCGTGGCTGCAACCCAGACTGGCACTGCTGGGTATCAGCTACTCACTCGACCTGCCCGGAGTCCGCCATCTGCTGACGGGCGACACGATCGGCGACGGCCAGACCGTCATACTCGCCGCCTGGCGGTACGTGCGTACAGGCAGCAACGTCGTGCTTCCGGTTGTCAGCAACGTCATACTGGTGCCGCTTGTCCTTTTCTATCAGCTTTACGATAGGCACCAGATATTCGCGCGGCTAGAAAGCTTTGTGCCGCGGCGCTGGGTCGGCAAGGTCCGGACACTCGTGGCCGAGATGGACCACATGCTGTCGCAATACCTGCGCGGCCAGTTGCTGGTGATGGGCGTGCTCGCCGTGTTCTACCCGATAGCGTTGACTCTGGCCGGCCTCGACATCGCGCTGCCCATCGGACTGTTCACCGGCTTCGCGGTGTTCATCCCCTACGTGGGTTTCGCCGTGGGACTCACCCTTGCCCTTCTTGCCGCGCTTCTGCAGTTCGGCGGCTGGTACGGCATCGGCGTAGTCGCCGCCGTGTACGGAACTGGGCAGGTTCTCGAAAGCTGTTTTCTTGTTCCCAAGCTCGTGGGTGACCGCATCGGTCTGCACCCGCTCGCGGTGATCTTCGCTCTGCTTGCGTTCGGCGAGCTTTTTGGCTTTTTTGGCGTGCTGCTCGCACTGCCGGTCAGTGCGATCCTTGCAGCGTTGCTGGGCGACCTGCGACGCCGCTATGTGGCCAGTGCGCTCTATAAGGATTGACCGCCGGTTTGCCCCCGGATGTCGATCTGCCGCCCGGACAATGCGGGCGGCAGCCGGATAATCAGTGCGTGGTTGGTGCGGCGTGCGTCGGCCCGTATGCGGCCATGAACACGTCGACCGCTCGCTGGACGACCTTCGCGATGTTGCGGGGGCTGGTATCGGCCGGCACGCCAAACAGGCAGAGCTCCATCAACTCCGCTTCATACAGCGTGCGCAGATGCGCTGTCGCGATGGCTGCGTTACAGCTGCGCAGCTGCCCGGCGTCAATCAATTGCCGCAGGAAGACCGCCACCGTTTGCCAGCCGAGCTTCGGCCCGCGCTCATAAAACAGGGCGCCGACATTCGACCGGCCGCCTTCACGATGCGCGAGACGGCGCACCGCGAGCAGTTGCGGTTTTAGGACCGCAACCAGATAGTGCGTGCCGAAGCTCGCCAGTGCGTCGCGAACCGGCACCGACGTCTGGAGCAGCTCAAACGCCGCCCTGATTTCCTGTTGCGCGGCGACGCTCATGAACTCAGCGAACATCTCTTCCTTCGACTGGAAATAGCTGTACAGCGTGGCTTTTGATCCACCTGCCCGTGCCGCAATTTCGGACATCGACGCCTGCTCGAATCCCACCTCACTGAACACCTCAAACGCGGCGTCAACAATCGCCTGCCGCTTTTGTTCCGTTTTCCCCCTCATCTCGGGCTCTCCTTTTGTTTATGAGATCGGTCGACGACGTCGCCGGCGGCAACGCACCTGACCGATCTTCCATCTTCACTGCCCGTCACTTTAACATACTGAACTGACCGGTTTATTTACGTTGACAGCAACAGTATGTTTCCCTATACTGAACCGTATGGTTTCAATTTAGATCTACTTTGGATTGCGAACACTTATGGACCATCTCGAAACGCTGCGGACCTTTTGTACCGTCGTCGAAATGCAGAGCTTCACGCACGCCGCGCATGCGTTGGGCATCTCAAAGACAGTCGTCTCGCGCGCGATAACGGGGCTCGAAACCAGGCTCGGGGTGCGTCTTTTTCAGCGCACGACCCGACACCTCGCACTTACTGAATCCGGGGAGGAGTTTTACGGCGGCTGCTCGCGCGTGGTGGCTGAACTGGACGTGCTCGAGGCCGGTACCGGGGAGCGCGCACGGGAGCCTGCGGGGGTACTGCGGCTCGTCGCCCACACCACCGCGGCGCTGATAGAGCTGCCCCCGCTGATCGCCGGGTTCCGTGCCCGGTACCCGGCCGTGCAGCTCGAGTTGACGCTGGCGGAACGGCCAGTCGATCTGATCAAGGAAGCCTTCGATCTCGGCATCGTGCTGCCGTTCATGCTCACGAGCGAGCTCACGATCACCCGTGCGTTGTGCCGCCTGCCCCTCGCCGTGGTGGGCTCGCCCAGCTACCTGCAGGGGCGCCAGCTACCGCAAAGGCCCAACGATCTCGCCGCATTCCGCTTCGTCACAATGCTGGCATCGATCAGCGAACCACAGTTGCGGTTCCGGCGCGGGGGCGAACAGATTGCCGTGCCACTCGAACACGACGTGTCGACCAACAACGCCGCGTTGAACAAGGAACTGGTGATGAGCGGTGCTGGTCTCGGCGCGTTGCCGCTGACGATGGTCGGCAAGGAGCTGGACGATGGCCGGCTGGTGCAGCTGCTGCCCGACTTTGAGCTCATCAGCGCGGACGCCGAACTCAGGCTCGCCTATCGGGACCGGAGCCTGATGACGGCGAAGGTCCGGGCGTTCATCGACTATGTGACGTCGTACTTCGACGCGCGCGCTGCTCAGAGGGACCACGCGCAGCAGCGGCCGAAGACGGTGGCCACCGGTAGTGACAGGCCGTCCTGATCGCCAGATGCTCATGCAAACCTTCCCTACTCTCGTCGTCTGCGAGCATTGTGACGGCGTGTACCATCGCCGCGCGCTGGCCACGCGCGAGGTGGCGCGCTGCCGGCAATGTTCGGCGGTCCTGTATCGCGCGAGCCAGCTCGATATCGATCGGTGGCTCGCGCTAACCGTCGCCGCAGCCATCGTCTTCGTGATCGCCAACGTCTGCCCGGTGATCCGGATTTCCCTGCAGGGCCTGCACAGCGAGACGACGCTCTGGCAGTCCGCGGCAGCGCTGGCGCACGGCGCGGTTGCACCGATTGCGCTCGCCACTGCGATGATGATCGTCGTGGTGCCGCTTCTCCAGATCGCGCTGCTCGGCTGGGTGCTGGCATTTGCCCGCGCCGCACGCCGGGCACCGGGTTTCGCGTGGAGCATGGCGCTGCTTGCGATGCTGCGCCCGTGGAGCATCGTCGAGGTCGGCGTACTTGGCATGCTCGTGGCGATCATCAAACTTTCCAGCTTCGTGCAGGTGGCAGCTGGTCCCGGCATCTGGGCCACGGCAACGCTGATGGCACTAATCACCATCATCGCCAGTCGCGATGTCCACCTGCTGTGGGAATGGACCGACGCGGAGACAGCATGAAGCCACCTCCTCGCGCGGGACAGCTAGGCCTGATTGCCTGCCATGGATGCGGACTGGTTTGCGCACATATGCCGCGCGTGAACGGACACGCCCAATGCCCGCGCTGCAAACGAGCCCTGCATCGGCGACGCCCTGACAGCATCGCACGGTCGTGGGCGTTCCTGATCGCTTCCCTGATTTTCTACATCCCCGCCAATGTGCTGCCGGTCATGCACACGAGCCTTCTGGGACACGGCAGCGACAGCACGATTCTCTACGGCGTCGTGGAGTTCTGGAAAGCAGGATCCTGGGGCATTGCGTCGGTGATCTTTGTTGCAAGCGTAGTCGTGCCGTGCGCCAAGTTCCTGATCCTCAGCATGCTGCTCGCGACCACCCAGCGGCGCAGTCGCTGGGCAATGAGCGAGCGTGCCCGTTTGTACCGGCTCGTCGAAGCGGTCGGCTACTGGTCGATGCTTGACGTGATGGTGGTGGCAATCGTCTGTGCGCTGGTCAGCTTCCATGGGCTGTCCGACAGCGAGCCGCGCATCGGCATTCTCTTTTTCGGCCTTGTGGTGATTCTCACCATGCTCTGCGCCATGAACTTCGATCCCCGACTCATCTGGGACGCTGAGGAAACATGAATCCTGTATCAAACAAGCCGCTACCCGAACCACTCGATCCCCGCGTCACCCGTAGCCGCTGGCGGGTATCGCCCGTCTGGCTCGTACCGCTGGTCGCCGCGCTGATCGGGCTGTCGATGGTGATCCACGCATGGCTCTCGGCCGGCCCGGAAATCGCCATTTCGTTCAGGACCGCTGCGGGGCTGGAGGCCGGCAAGACCCCTGTCAAATACAAGGACGTGACTGTCGGAACCGTATCTACGCTCGCGCTCAGCGACGATGGCTCACACGTGGTCGCCTCGGTTTCGCTTGCCCGGAGCGCGCGCAGCCTGGCGCGCGCGGACAGCCGCTTCTGGGTCGTCCGGCCTCGTTTGGGCATGACTGGTGTCTCGGGTATGGACACGCTGCTGTCCGGCGCCTATATCGGCGTGGACACCGGCACTTCGGAGGTCGCGCGCACAGCGTTCACGGGGCTGGAGACGCCTCCCGCCGTCATCAGTGGGACGCCGGGAACGAGTTTCACGATTCATGCGGACGACCTCGGTTCGCTCGACATCGGCTCGCCCGTTTACTACCGGCGCATTCAGGTCGGCCGCGTCGCGTCGTATGGGCTCGACGCCGATGGCCACGGCGTCAGCGTACAGATCTTCGTCGATTCACCGTATGACCGGTTTGTCACGGCGGATACCCGCTTCTGGAATGCGAGCGGGGTCGATCTCTCGCTGGGTGCTGACGGTTTCAAGCTCAAGACGCAATCCGTGGCCGCGATAGTTGGCGGCGGAATTGCGTTCGCCGCGCCCGTCGGTAGCACGACCGGCGGCCCAGGCGGCAGCCGGTTCAATCTCGCCAAAGATGAAGAGACTGCGATGGCGCCGCCAGACGGTCCGTCCCAGTACATCGAGTTGCGCTTCGCACAGTCGCTGCGCGGCCTGTCCAGGGGTGCTCCCGTGGTGTTTTCGGGAATCAACTTCGGGCGCGTGGTTTCCATGAAACTCGATTACGACCCGGCCACGCAGCGTTTTCCCATGATCGTCGGCGTCGAGGTCTATCCGCAGCGACTTGGCCCGGTGCTCGACAAGCTGCCCAGAATAAATGGCGATATCGAAAAGGTAGCGGATTTCCTGTCCACCATGGTCGCGCACGGTCTGCGCGGACAGGCGCGCTCCGGCAATCTGCTGACCGGCCAGCTCTACATTTCGCTCGAGTTCGTACCGAACGCCCCGAAGGTCTCATACGACGCCGATGCGCGACCGCTTACGCTGCCGACCGTGAGCGGCGGCTTCGACCAGTTGCAGGAGCAGGTGGCGAGCATCGTGGGCAAGATCGACAAAATGCCGCTCGACTCCATCGCACGCCATCTCGACACGGGTCTGGCGGACCTGGACAGCACCCTTAAGCAGATCAACGGCCAGGTGCTGCCGGCGACCACGCAAACCCTGGAGCAGGCTCGCCAGACCTTCGGCGCCGCGCAGGGCATGCTGGCCGAAGACGGGCCGCTCCAGGAAAACCTGGGCCAGACGCTGCAGGAAGTGCAGCGCACTGCCCGCTCGCTGCGCACGCTCACTGATCTGCTCGGCCGCCATCCGGAAGCGCTGCTGCGCGGCCATGCAGCGGACCAGTCAGCCGTGGCCCCGGTAACCGCGGCCAGCCCCTCTGCTTCACAGGAGTCGAAACAATGAGTTTTTCAGCCCGCGCCAGCCTGCGCGCCGTCACGCTCACCGTCGCGCTGGCCCTGAGCGCCTGCGCGTCCGCGCCAGTGCACTACTACACGCTGGTTTCCCCGGCAGCACAGCCCGCTTCGGCCCAGCCCGCCGCGCCGTTCGCGATCGACGTGCTGCCAGTGGGCGTTCCCGCCGAGCTCGACCAGCAGGCGATGGTCGTACGGCAGGGCGACAGCGGCGTTGCCGTGCTCGACGACGAGCGCTGGGTCGCACCGCTGGGCGATCAACTGCGCGCCGCGCTATCGACCCAACTGGTGCGCCGCCTGGGCACCCAGGACGCGGCCGGTCTCACCCGGCCGGTCAATCAACCGGTGCTGGGCATCAGGCTGCAGATCCGGCGCCTCGACGCCTGGCCGGGGCACGCGGTGCAGCTCGAGGCTGACTGGAGCCTCGGTTTCGCGCAAGACCCCAACGGTGTCCGCCTGAGCTGCCATACGCAGCTGCAGGAGGCGGCGCCGGGTGGTTACCCGGACCTGGTGCGTGCGCAGCAACTCGCCATTGCGAGCCTGGCCGGCCGCATCGCAGACGATGCGCGAGGCTGGGCGCAGTCGCGACAGCGTGGCTGCACGCCACAGGCCTGAGCCCCATCACACCCCATACGCAATTACGTGCCCTTGGCGGGTCCACCATCATGCGCAAAGTACCGGACTTCGTCTTTCGTCTTGCCCTGCTGGCACTATTCAGCCTGATTCTCCCGACAGTCTGGGCAGCCACTCCCTCCGAATCCATCGCAATTGCGCCTCTGGCATCGCCTGGCGATGACACTGAGACCCTGGCAATTCTGGGGGAGCTGCAGACCCAACAGGACCAGATCAAGCAGCGGGCATCGACGGCGACAGGCGACGTGCAATTTGTCGAGCTGCAGACAGCAATCCAGCAGCTTTCAGCTCGGGTGGACAACCTCCTGGCCACCTCATTGGTGCCCGGGCGCGCGAAATTACAAGCCCAGCTTGACGTGCTCGGTCCTGCGCCGGCTGCGGGCACCGGTGTCGAAACACCGGCGGTCGCCGAGCAGCGCGTCGCTATTGCGGCACAGCGGGCGCGGCTCGATGCCGAATTCAGGCAGGCGGAAAACATCAGGGAGAACCTGCCGAACCTGACTACCCAGATTGGCCGGCTGCAGCACGACCATCTGAAGAACCAGCTCGCCTTTCGCTCCGGCAGCATTCTGGGCCCTGCGTTCTGGGCACCGCTGTTACACACCGAACCGACGGACCTTGAACGGCTCAAGGTATTCAATTCGCTGATTACCGGTCAACTGCAGTCGGCATGGCAACCGGGCGAGCGACTCACGATCGTACTGATGCTGCTGCTCGCGCTCGGAACGTGGACAGTAGGCGCCCATCTGCTCGCACGGGCACTGGTATGGTTCTGCCTGCACCGCCTTCCCGAGGGCCGTTTGCGACGCAGCGCGATCGCGTTGTCGACCACGCTCACCAGCGTGGCGTCCGCTGCATGCGCAGTCCGGCTCATCTATCTTGCCCTGACTCATCAGCAGCCCCTAAACGCCAACCTGCAGGATTTCGCCAGCGAACTGATTACGCTTGCCCTGACCTGCGCAATGATCGCGGGACTGGGCCGGGCGCTGCTGTGCAGTGACCGACCCTCCTCGCGCCTGACGGTCATGGCCGATCCGGTGGCGCGCGCCATCGAGCCATTCCCCGGGATACTTGCCGCCCTGCTCATGCTCTTCGGCACGGTGGAGCAGTTCAACAGAACAGTCGATACCAGTGTGCAGATGACTCTGCTCGGACGCGGGGTGGTCTCGCTGGTGGTCGCACTGACCATCGGCGCGGCCCTGCTGCGGGCAAACCGCGTGCGTAATGCGCTGGCCGCCGCAGGACAACCGCCGGAGGCCCGTTCCACCGTCGCCGGGTTGATCCACGCCGGTGTCACCATTGCCGTCGTGGGCTCGCTGTTTTCGCTGCTGACCGGCTACATTTCGGTTGCTCGATTCCTGACTTATGAACTCGTCTGGTTCGACCTCGTCCTGTGCAGCTTCTACCTGCTGAGCAGGCTCACCCAGGACATTTGCGAAAACCTCTTCTCGGCGCGCCACGCCAGCGGGCAAACGATCAGGCAGCTATTCGGATTGGACGACGTCCACCTTGAACAGGCGTCGACGGTCATGTCCGCGCTGGGCCGCAGCCTGCTGCTGGCGATCGCGGTCGTCGCGCTGCTGACCGGCGGCTTCGGCACCACGCCCGCGGACCTGGCCAGCAGCATCCTCGAGATCGTCGGCGGCAACCGGCTGCGCAGGCTGCACATCGTCCCCGAACACATTGCCAACGCGGTTCTCACGCTGTGTGTCGGGCTGTACCTGCTTCGGTCCGTGCGCAAATGGCTGGACCAGGAGTTGCTGCCGAAAACCGGTATGAGCGTTGGCATGCGAGCCACGCTGCTCGCGCTGTTCGCCAACACCGGCTGCGTTCTGATCGCGCTGCTCACGCTGTCGATCCTGGGTGTGCGGTGGACCAGCCTCGCGTGGATCGTCAGCGCGCTGTCGGTTGGCATCGGCTTCGGGCTTCAGGAAATCGTCAAGAATTTTATCTCCGGGCTGATCCTGCTGACCGAACGCCCGGTCAAGGTCGGCGACATGGTCAGTATTGCGGGCCTCGAGGGCGACATCCGCCGCATCAACGCTCGCGCTACCGAAATCCAGCTCGCCGACCGGTCCACGGTCATCGTTCCCAATTCCCACCTGATCTCGCAGAACGTGCGCAACGTGACGATGGGAAACCGGACGCAGGGTGTCGCGACTGTCACTCTCACCTTGCCGCTCAACATCGATCCCGAACAGGTGCGCGGTTTGCTGCTCGCGGCGTACGAAGCGCACCCGTCGATACTGGATCATCCCGCACCGTCGGTCGTCTTCAGTCAGCTCTCCGCCGACGGCATCACATTGATTGTCACCGGGTATGTTCGCAGCCCAAGAATAGCAGGCGATACGAAGAGCGACCTGCTGTTCGACATTCTCAAGCGGTTGCGAGCAGCGGCCATTACATTGGCGACGCCGCAGACTGTGATTATTCGAGATCTGCCGGAAGGTGGCGCCGGTACCTGTGCCAGGTCCTGTTGCAGTAAGGCGGTCCGCTATGATGTGCTGAACGACAAGAAGGACTGAAAGCTCGATGAGGACCATGAGAGGGCTGTGTCGCGATAAGGGCGTCAGGATAAGCAAGTCCAAAATGAGCAGGACTACTTACATTACGAGCGAATGGAATTGCTCGGCAGCGGTCCGCTCTGCGCCAGCATCTTTCATTGGCCCTTCCCGATCATATGCGTCAGTTCGATGTCCGACAGGATGATGCGGGTGCAACGAAATCCTTGAAACCCATCGTGGGTTTGACGATACGTTTGATCGCGCGATGGTCCTGTTCGACAACGTAGTTCAGATTTTTGACCTGGCGCACCTTCGAGGGCGTTTTCCGTTTGGCGTTGATGGCTCGCAGTGCGGCCAGATTGGCATCGCTTTTGTCTACGGTGATGGTCTACGGTTCGCCGTTCTGATCGATGGATTTCTCGACGTAACGACGCGCGGCAGCCTTGTCACCATAGCTCGCAGCAGGAAATCGACGGTCTTTCCGGCCTTATCCACCGCACGCACAGCAAAAATCACCTCCAGTGGGTAGTGCAGTCGCTTCAGCAACTTGGCGATCCCAGGCGGCAATGTCTCACGCGATGTCTTTGTCGTCCTGGTCATCTTTAGCGTCTGCAATTTCCGTTCGCTGAATTTTGTCCCAGCGCATTAACGCGACAGAACCTCATCCTTGGCAAACTTCGTCGCGCGACTGTGGCAGTCCCGGTAGGTATAACGATGCATGTCGCCGTCGATGCAGCGGGAGACGATTTCGACGTCGCCAAAGTTTCTTGGCCACTGTGTCGGCCGACTGCCAGTGCCAATCGGCTGAAAACTTGCGGCCCAGTATCACGGGCATTTCGCGGCCCTGCTTGGTACTTGCCGCACCGTCTCGTCCAATTCGGGCGGCGCAAGCCGCGTCGTTCCAAGCACTGCTCGACGACCAGGAAGTAACCTTGATTGTCAGTTCATTTTTCGACCACCAACCGCAAGGACCGGTTCATTCTACTCAACGACCTCTCCCTACCCCCGTTGCGCTAAGGACCACAAATCTTTATATATGCCTGCGCCGTCAACCATGCATCGCAGCCGTGACCTGATCAACGTATTGGCATCGTCCACGATTGTCCCAATAAGCTCCTTTACCGTTGGCACATCATGAATCAGGCCCGCGACCATGCCGCAACTCCAGGCACCGGAATCGAGCAGTCCATCGCGCATAACCTTTGGATAGACGCCCGCGACGTGTTCAATGATGTCTTCGATGAGAAGATCCTTTCCTTTCTCGCGCTCGATTTCTAGCAGCCGTTCCACGCCCGCGTTGTTCAGGACGCGCTCTGTATTTCTCAGGCCGCGCATGACCAGCCTCGTATCCCGTTCTGAGGCATCGACAATGGCTTTCTTGACGTTTTCGTGGACCGGCGCTTCTCTCGTGGCAAGAAACCGTGTGCCCATGCTGATTCCCTCGGCGCCTAAGGCGAGTGCAGCAACAAGGCTGCGTCCGTCAGCCATACCTCCCGAGGCGATCATCGGAACAGAAAGTTCGTCCGCTGCACCTGGAAGCAGGATCATGTTCGGAATGTCGTCTTCGCCAGGATGTCCCCCGCATTCGAAACCATCAACGGTAACCGCATCACACCCTATCTGCTGCGCCTTAAGTGCATGCCGAATGGACGTGCACTTATGAAAGATTTTGATTCCCGCCTCTTTCAGACTGCTGATGTAGGGCTCCGGGTTTCGACCCGCCGTCTCAACGATACGCACACCCGCCTGCCTGATAGCGTCGATATATTCGAGGTACGGCGGAGCCGAGAACGTAGGCAGAAAAGTAAGGTTTACGCCGAACGGCTGGTCTGTCATCTCACGGCATCGCGCGATTTCCTTTGCCAGAAGTTCGGGGGTCTTCTGCGTTAGCGCGGTTATTACACCTAGTCCGCCCGCGTTGGACACCGCAGATGCAAGTTCTGCCAATCCGACGTAATGCATCCCTCCCTGAATAATGGGGTATTTGATCTGGAAGAGTTCGGTTATGCGAGTTTTCATACTGGCTCCCTCATGCCTGCTACATCAGCGCCTACACTGTCACTCTCGTATTGCAGTGGTTATGATATGAGGCTTATTGCGTCGTCTCTATTCGGATTTCTGACGCGAGGTCGGGTCGTCGCTTAGCCCGCCAGGTCTTGGATCCGAAGACTCCCGCGTCAACGGATCGCAAATCATTCGGTTTCGCGGTCTGTACTATTCCCGAAATTTCAGACGGCGGCATGAAGAGTTCAGGTTTCCGGGGCAACCGCGTCGGTGCTCGACAGGTACGCGCGAGTCATCAGCTTCAGTTCGCGCCGCAACTCGTAGCCGAACAGGTTCTCCGCATACAGGATCGCGCGGTGAACCAACGCCTCTCCTGCCGACTCAACGACAAAGGCAGCCAGGCGGAGGTTTGCGCGGGGCAAAGGCTCTCCGCAACTGCGCAGCCCCTGCTCGAGAAGATCGGTGATCGCGAGCGAAACGCGGCTGAGATGACGGGTCTTGCTCACCTTGCCCATCTGGTCCAGCAGGACCCTGTGCAGATCGAGGTCACCTGCGTATGCGTCTACGGTCGTATTGACCCAAGCATCCGCTAGTGCCGCAATCCCCTTTCCTTCCACCGCCCTGAACGCGAGTGCATAAGTGTCGAGCAAGTTGTCGCAGTGAAGCTTGATAAGCTTCGCCACGAGCGCTTCCTTGCTGGTGAAGTACTCATATAGCGACCCAACGCTGACGCCAGCTGCTTCTGCTATTCGCGTGGTACTTGTGCCTTCAAATCCGTCACTTATGAAAAGCCGTCGCGCAGCCTGAAGGATGGCATCAACTGTCATTACCGATCGTCCCTGGACGGGCCTGCGGCGGACGGCGATCCGCACACTAGGGTCAAATTTTCGTTTTCTGATGGGCACGCTGTTCCCTCGCAAGAACGGTTGTCTCTATCTGAGTCCAAAGCTGACTCGGCAGGCCGGCCAGGTTAGAACCGTTCAAAAAATCGGCATCGGCAGTACGCCGGAACCTTCTTGTCTGGCGACCGCTTCATTGCGCTCGATCGGCCCGCCGCGTGGGAAGGCTACATGTGGGTCAGAAGCCAGTCGGCGCCGGGGCCAAGGTGCTCCGCCGCGAAGTTGCTGACGCCGTGGTTGCCGCCCTCGAACATCCACAGCTCTCCCTTGGGCATCTCGCTGGCGGTCCGCCGACCGTGCCGGTCGGCGTCCAGCAACGCGTCCGCTGTCCCGAAGATCACCAGGGCCGGCACCGCAACGTGATCGGCAACGCCTTCCAGCGTCATGCACCCCGCACGCTGGCGGGCCGTCTCGAGGCTGCCGCCGCCGAGGTTCCACGTGTACTTGGCGACGTAGAGGGGTGAGAAACCGGACCACGCATCGGCCAGGCTCCAGGGGCCCCCGTTGGCCAACACCGCGGTGATGCGCGGCTCGAACGCCGCAGCGCGGATGGCGTAATAGCCGCCCAGGCTGGCGCCGGCCACGGCGATGCGGCTCAGGTCGAGGTCGTTTCGGCCCGCTACGGCGTCGAGCAGCGCGCCGACCGGCCGCTCGTAGTCGTGCCGGATCAGAAGCTCGAACCCGACCTCGCCCTGCCCTGGACCGTCCATGCTCAACGTGGCGATACCGCGCGCGAGGAACTCTTCTTCCCACTGCGGGAACTCCTCCTTGACCGAATCGGTACCCGGGACCAGCAGCGCCAGCGGCGGGCGCTCCACCCCCTGGGGACGGCGGAGGTTGCCGACCACCCGGTGTCCGTCGAAGGGCACTTCGATCCTCTCGAAGGTCGGGTCCAGAAGCCGCAGCCCCGTGGTGACCGCTTCCACGCTGCGTTTGGTCAACTCGCGGTAGCGGGCATCGTCCTCGACCGCCATGGATTTGCCGAAGTGGAAGGCGACGCCGGCCCGGACCCGGGCAGATCCGGCGCTTTCCTTCCACCCCTCTGCCCGGTACCGGTCGGCCAGAGCCAGGTAGCGCTCCCCCATCGCTGTCCACTGGTCCCACCAGTCGTTCCAGCTGGCCACCTTCGCGGACAACTGCTGGAAATCCGAGAAATCGACCCCCCGGATCATGCATCGCGCCTGCATTGTCGCGACGGTCGCGCGAACGTCGCCCCTTGGATCTGCCATGGCTATTCCTTTCATTCCGGGAGTCTGCACAGTGTTGCCGTGCTTTGACCTTGCCTGATTAACGAGACGCCTGCCTTCAAGGGCGGCTCATTGAAGTCAAGTCAGAGAGGTCGGTCGAGAACCGGTGTCCGCTAAACTTCTGACGCAAGACGACCTTTTGAAGTTTGCCTGTTGCCGAGTGAGGCAAGGACTCTACGAAGACGACGTCGTCGGGCAGCCACCATTTCGCTATCCTTCCGCGCATAAACTCGATGATGTCCTCGGACGTAACATTGTTGCCCGGCTTCTTCACTACAACCAGTAACGGCCTCTCCTGCCACCGGCTATGGGCAACGCCGATCACCGCTGCCTCTTGAACAGCGGGATGGCTTAGAGCAACGTTTTCCAGATCAATGGAGGAAATCCACTCGCCCCCCGACTTGATCACATCCTTGGAGCGATCCGTAATTCTCAGGTACCCGTCGGGATCGATCATGGCGACATCACCCGTGGCGAACCATCCGTCGGCCCCCCAGGCCGAGTCATCCTCATTCTTGTAGTACGCGGACGCAATCCACGGGCCCCTGACTTTGAGCTGTCCGGCAGTCTTGCCATCGTGCGGAATTCTTCGCAAGTCATCGTCGAACACGGCGATTTCAACCCCGTACATGGCCCGCCCTTGAAGGGTCTGGAGATCAAAACGCTGATCTAGTGTCAGCGACTGATGTTTTGCCAGTAGCGTGCAGACGGTCGCTACCGGACTTGTCTCGCTCATACCCCACGCCTGAATCACAAATGCGCCAAAATACCGTTCGAACTTCTCGATGACGATTCGCGGCGCTGCAGAGCCGCCTACTACGACTCGAGTGAGCTGGGTTTCTTCACGGCGCCTGGTGTCGTCGACGTTCTTCTCTACGTAATCGAATAGCGAAAGCCATACGGTTGGCACGCCCAGCGTAATGGTGCATCGTTCGTTTCTTAGCATCCGGTATATGTTTTCCCCATCGAGCCATGGCCCGGGGAGCACGAGCTTCGCACCTGACATCGCTGCGGCGTAAGGCACTCCCCACGCGTTGACATGGAACATCGGCACGACCAGCAAGATGCTGTCTCTCGCCGCAATTGCGAAGCCGTCTGCCGTACATGTACCGAATGAGTGTAAGACAGTCGAGCGGTGGCTGTACAAAACGCCCTTTGGGTTCCCGGTGGTCCCCGAGGTGTAGCATAGTGTCGAGGCGCGATTCTCGTCGAACCTCGGCCAATCGAATTTCGTATCGGCCGCTTCGATAAGTTCCTCATAACACCGCAGGCCCCGTATGGCGATGTCCGGCATCTGGTCCCGCCCGCACATCGCAATGAACCCCTGCACGTTCGGGCAAGCCTTCGCGATCTCCTCGACTGTCGCTGAGAAACTCGTGTCAAAGAAGACGTAACGACTCTCTGAGTGATTGATGATATAGCTGATCTGTTCGGCGAACAGACGCGGATTCACCGTAGTGAGCACCGCGCCGCTGCCAGTAACACCGAAATACAGTTCCAGGTGTCGATGCGTATTCCATGCCAACGACGATACACGTTCTCCGGGAGCAACGCCCAAGCCACCCACGGCGTTTGCGACGCGCTTTGCGCGGGCATGCACATCGTGCCATGTATAACGATATACGCTCCCGTCGACGAGATGGGAAACAACCTCGCGTTCACCGTGATGAGCGCAAGCGTGTTCAATCAGATCAGAAATCAGTAGCTGACGCTGCTGCATGAGCCCGTTCATGCTCGTTCCTTGTGTTGGTGGTTAGTCAATGGGATATTGTCGATCTGCTTCAAGATTGCTAGTCCCGAATCACTAGACAAACAGATTGCAGCTTGATGTACGGGACCTGACGACGCACAAACACCATTTCGGGCAGGCAGATCATTTGGTCGCTCCGTGTGGCTCGCACTGTCACTGTTGAATGTCGGGTCAACGCTGCATCGTTGCGACGCTGGCCCGTTCGAGCATTTCCACCCGTCTAGCCCGAGTCCGGGGCACATCCATCCGGGACCTGTGCCGTTCAGAACCTGTGGCGGATGCCGACATTGGCACCGACGGTTGTTCCCTGCACGCCGAAGAGCGCGCCATGAAGCGACAGTCCGGTGTCCATTTTTCCGCGATTGTTGACGAACCCCGCCTGCGTATACAACAACGTGGCTTTGGACAGGTTGTACGTCAAGCCTGCAGCTGCCATGACCGAATGGTTGCGCGTATCATTTCCGTCGCTGGTGTACCACACGCCGGCATCGACGTTGGCTGCAGGCGTGACGTAATAGCTTGCCCCCGCGCCGTACACGCGGTTGTCGAACGAACCAGAGACCTTGTAATTGACAAAGTCCGCCTTCAAGGTCAGGTCGCCCACGCGATAACTGCCGCCGATGGTTCGTCCCGAGAACGGCACGTTGCTCGGAATTGGCGTCGAGACGGCTGTGCCCCCTGCGTTGCAGCTAACCATCGCGGCACTAACCATGAATGGACCAATGACGTAGTTCAGGCTGGCCGCATACTGCTGACCCGCCTGGAAGTTGCCGGGTGTGCCTCCGGGCGCGAAGAGTACGCTGCCCTGAAAGCCTGCGATAGTCGGCGTAGTGTATGAAATGGCGTTCGAAGTGAAGATACCCGTCACGGACACGTTGCCGA
This sequence comes from Paraburkholderia sp. MM5496-R1, assembly GCF_050436205.1. Lineage (NCBI taxonomy): Bacteria > Pseudomonadati > Pseudomonadota > Betaproteobacteria > Burkholderiales > Burkholderiaceae > Paraburkholderia > Paraburkholderia sp. MM5496-R1. The sequence continues at coordinate 85,000 of NZ_JBNDLT010000001.1, read as the reverse complement.
CGTGGATGGGTATGCCGCTACCAAAGGTGGAGACGTTGCGCGGATCCGTCGCGATTAATGACAACACAAAGGGCGAATACTGGAGCCCGGCCTTCACGGTGCCAAAAGCGCCCGCGACCCCGACCCAGGCCTGACGGCCGAAGAAATTGCCGTTCGAGTCAGCGAAGCCCCCATTGGAGAGATCGATGCCGCTTTCGAGCGCAAAAATCGCTTGCACGCCGCTGCCGAGGTCTTCCTTTCCCGTCAATCCGAAGACCGATGTCCCCTGTCCACCCGTAATGAAGGAGAGCTGATGGCCGGCATTGGCTCCCGTAGTGGGATTGACCGTCCTGCTCGTATAGAGAATCGCACTGTCGAGGATCCCGTATAGCGTGACGCTGCTTTGTGCGTGGGCATTTATTTCCATGCCACCGAGCAACAGACTGGCGAATGCGGTGATACGGGCCCGGCGATGTGTCGATGCCATGAATAGTCTCCTGATTTTGTCGATGTCATGTCGTGTTGCCGCGCCGATTGCGGCAGGCAACCGCCGTCACCTTTGCACAGCAATCGTCGTCGTTGCCGGTTCTGTGGCGTGCAATCGTACGTCGTCGCATAGACAACATTGTCGGGTTCGGGCTCTTCCGCACGAACCCGCGGCGCTTCATTTGCTGCGCTTTACTACCGGGTAAGCACTGGATTGGGAGCCCGGATGCCCTCCTCAGCGGCTCGCAACCGCATTGCCAACAGTCGCGCGCGCTGTTCCGGTGCGATTGTGTACAGCCGATCATGTCCCCAGGAGCTTGGACCAGCAACGGTCTCCTGCGGCTGCCAGGTAGCGGGATCAATGACCAGTCCTCCCCACCCGTATTCCACGAAAAAGTCCGACGGCGTGTTCACATAGAACGACATCACCTGATCGTTCAGGTGCCGTCCCATCGTGTAGGCCACGAGTCCGCTCTCCTGCTGTGCAAGGTCGTAGGCTTGCCCCACGTCGTCCAGGCTGCATAGCTCGAGCATGAAGTGGTGAAAACCTTTTCTGCCGGATCCGACCATGGCAAGACTGTGATGACGTCCATTCAGATGGAAGAAGTACAGTTTGTATGGTGATAGACCGTAGTCGGTAATGCGAAACCCGAGTACATCGCGGTAAAAAGGCAGCAGCGAGTCAACATCGTCGACGTGCAGCACGACGTGGCCCATACCAAGAGGCCCTGTTCGGAATCCTGACAATGGTCGTCCGGGCACGAATGGCTCATCAGCCATAGCCGGCCTCCAGAACGCCTCAAGGCGATTGCCTCCCGGATCTGTGAAGACAATCAGCCTTTCGACATGCCGTTCCCCACATAGGGCACGGTCACCCCATTCGACGTTTATGTTCCTGGAGTCGAGGCGGGTTGCGAGCGATTCGAGGTCGGCAGCGTGCGCCACCTCCCAACCGATAAAGCCAAGCTCGTCATGCGTGCTTTCCGTGAGAATGACACGCTGCGTCTGGTCGTCCATCCGGAACAGCCGCGTCCCACCTCCCTTGTCAACTTCCTGCAGACCTAATATCCGGGTGGCCAGTCCTCTCCATTGCTCGATCTTTGACGAGCGCAATCCGACGTATCCTAGGGATGTAAGTTCCATGTTTTTTCCAGCAGAGGGGACAAGGTGGCAGGACGGATGGAACGATTATCTGGGCTCGTCTCTCACGACGTTTCGCAATACCCCGACACCTGAAATCTCCACTTCGGCTACATCTCCTGGCTTCATCCAGAGGGGTGGTGAGCGCTTAGCGCCGACGCCCCCCGGCGTTCCGGTCACCAATACGTCGCCTGGAGTAAGCGGCAATATGGTGGAGCAGTACGCGATCAGAGACGGAATATCGGTGATCATCAAATCCGTTCTTGTCTGCTGGACGACAGCGCCATTGAGGCGGGTAGTTAGCGTCAAATCAGTCGGGTCGGGTATTTCGTCCGCTGTTACAAGCCAGGGGCCAAAGGCTCCTGTGCCGGCGAATGTCTTGCCTGGAAGGAATTGGCTTGTGTGACTCTGCCAGTCACGAACGCTTCCATCGTTGTAGCAGCTATAGCCTGCGACGTGAGACAGTGCGTCAGCGCTTGAGATATGCCTCCCTCCTTTCCCGATCACCACGGCAAGCTCGCCTTCGTAGTCGAAACGTTCAGAGACTTTCGGACGGATCAGAGCTTCACCGTGCGCAACCTGACTTCCCGGCCACCGCGCGAACAGAACTGGGTGCTCTGTTTGAGCCCTGCCTGTCTCTGCCACATGATCGCGGTAATTGAGTCCAACGCAGATGATCTTGTCGGGATTGGGAATTACCGGCGCAAGCGTCAGGTCCGCCAGTAAAAAGTCCGGTTCGCTTTGAGCGACAATTCGCTCGATTTCCTTGAGCGCTACGCCTGCGAGCGCATCACGTAGTGTCGGGGCGAGTTCGCCGTATCGCTTGCCCAGGTCAACTACCCCTTCGCCTCGTACTGCGCCATACCCGGGAACGTTGCCCTTAGTAAACGATATAAGTTTCATCTGGATTCCTACCTTTTTCAAAAAGACGTGCTATTAAGAACGACTGGACGATTGACCCGTCGAGCTAAGGCTGCCCGTCAGAGAACCCGGCCAACGACCGGGAGCTGCTGCAGACTGCAACGCGCTGCGCGGGTGCCCGCAGCACGCGCTCTATCGGGAAGACCACGTCGCGGCCATCGAGTCATGGATCTGCAACGCGCGCGCGACTGGTACAACCTGGGCGCCCATCGCTCACCCGAGGTGGTGGCCGAAGAAGCGCAGGGTGCGGTCCCAGGCCATCTGCGCCCACGCGGCGTCGTACTGCGCGATCGCGTCCCGCCCGGGACCCTGCGCTGTCTCGTTCGCGAAGCCGTGCTGCGCGAGGTAGCGGTGGCCGGTGTAGGCGACCTTTGCTGCCCGGAGCTTCTGCTCGAGCGCGTCGACGCCAGCGATCGCGAACGCGCCGTCCTGCGTCGCCCAGTGCGCGAGCAGGGGCGCGTGGATACTCGACGCCGTTGACCAGTTCGAGCGGCGGGTAGCCGTACCAGACGACGCCGGCGTCAGCCTCCGGCGCCATCGACAGCGCGAGCACAGTCAGCCCACCTCCCATGCAATATCCGGTGACCCCGACCTTTGCGCTGCCCGTGGCCTTCAGGTACTGCAATGCACCGCGCACATCCTGCGCCGCGGCGTCGCTGAAGTTCAGCCCCGACATCAGGTGGTGCGCCTCCTCCACCTCGACAGTCGACTTGCCGCGATACAGGTCGGGGACCAGCGCGCGGTAGCCGGCGGCGGCGAGCCTGTCGGCAACGCCGCGGATCTGACGGTTCAGCCCCCACCATTCCTGGATGACGACGACAGCGGGCGCGCCAGCGGCGGCTTCGGGTTCGGCGAGGTAGCCCTGGACGGTCTCGCCGTCGGGGCGCTTGAACTCGATCGTCGTTCGCATTCGGGTCTCCATTTGATTCACTATCTATTTCGATTCTGTTCGTCGTCCGAAGGGGCTTACCGAGATGTGGTTAGCCGGACGAGGTCGACCCCTGATGGGGAAGCGCGGCCCCTTCGCAACGTGTTTTCCATCGCTTATCGAGGGGAAGCGCTCCTGCTCCCGTGCTCCCAGACGAAGCATCGCCAGTTGGCGACTAGTGACTTTCGCGCGTCCTGAACTGATGCCACTGTGCGGAGTCGGTGACCTGCTGCAGCGCCGCCACCCGAGCGCCTCGCACGGTGAAGATGTGGGCGAATGCCGCGTACACCGGCGCGGCGCCCTCGCGGGCCTCGCCCACGTAGCGGCCGAGCACCAGCACCCGATCGTCGTCAAACGGAATGAATTCGGTCACTTCCCCTGTCATATTGAACAGGGTCCAGATGCGACCCCAGATCTCGGTGACCGCCTTTTCGTTGCCCTGATAGACGCCGCCAAGGCCGTGCGGCAGCCCTTCGGTGGCCGTGCCGACAAAGTCCTCGGTGAGTACCGGCAAGACCTTGGACGTATCGTGGGTGGCCGCAGCGCCATAGAAGCGCTGGACTACAGCGACGTTGTGCTCGTGCCCTGCCAGTCGCTCCGGCGCGTTGCGGTTCATGATTTCAGACATCGTTGTGCTCCTTTCCGTTTCTGTGATTGAAGGTTTTTAATCATCCGGCAGCCATATCAAGCGCCGACATACATGGAGGTCAGGTACTCGTACGCGGACATCGCTTCCGGCCCAAATTCCCGGCCTTGGCCGCTAGCCTTGATGCCGCCGAACGGCGAGCCGATAGCCAATGGATAACCGTTGATGCCGACAGTGCCAGTGCGCACGCGGCGCGCGACATGCTTGGCACGCTCAACATCGGCGCTGAAGACAGTGCCGCCGAGACCGTAGATCGAGTCGTTGGCGATGCGCACCGCGTCGTCCTCGTCGTTGTAGGGAATCACCGCCAGCACGGGGCCGAAGATCTCCTCGCGTGCGATTGTGGCGGTGTTGTCGACGTCGGCGAACACGGTCGGCTGTACGAACCAGCCGCGATCCAGTCCCGCTGGTCGGCCTCCGCCCGCGACGAGCCGACCCTCAAGACGGCCGCGCGCGATGAAGCCCTCCACACGTTCGCGGTGTTCGGCGGTGGCCATCGGGCCGATCTGCGTCGTCCGCTCGAGCGCTGGACCGACCGTCTGCGACGCGGCCATCGTCGCCACCGCATCAACCACCTGCTTGTAGCGGCTGCGCGGCGCAAGCACACGGCTGCACGCAACGCAGGTTTGGCCCTGGTTCATCATCGTGATGAACTGCAGGTTCGGCATGATCGTGTCGAGGTCGGCATCGTCGAGCACGATTGCCGCCGACTTGCCGCCCAGCTCCAGGCTCACGGGGCGAAGCATCTCCGCGCAAACGCGGCTGACCTCGCGCCCCGCGGCGGTCGATCCGGTGAACGCCACCTTGTCGATACCCGGATGGCAGACCAGGTACCCGCCGACCGTGCGATCCCCCGGTACCCAGTTAATGACCCCGGGCGGCAGTCCGGCCTCCAGCGCAGCCTCGGCAAGCAGGTAGCTGTCTAGCGCTGTGTTCGGCGACGGTTTGACTACCAGCGTGCAACCCGCGGCCAACGCCGGTGCGATCTTGCTGATGGCCAGCACGACCGGATAGTTCCACGGCACGATGGCCGCACAGACGCCGATCGGATTGCGCCGAACGATGGTCTCGCGGCCCAGTTGCGACGGCCGCGTCTCCTCGATCTCACGACGGGCCGCCAGGTCGGCGTAGTAGCGCAGCATGCCGATCGCGAAACCGCCCTCGAAGGCCTCTGCGAGGTTTATTGGCATGCCGTTTTGCCTGCTCACGGTCGTTGCCAGGTCTGCGGCTCGCGCCTGCAACGCATCGGCGAAGCGGTGCATCGCCGCCGCGCGCACGGCCGGGGTGGTGGTGGCCCAGCCGGAGTGGTCGAAGGCTTGACGAGCCGCCTCGACCGCACGATCGATGTCGGAGGGCGTCGCCTCGGGGATGCTGCCGAGCGGCAGTTGCGTCGACGCGTCGACCAGGTCGATGCGCTTGCTCGAGGCCGGTGCGCGCCACTCTCCGCCGATGAAGAAGGCGGTGTGATTGGTAGTCATGGGCTTGTCTCCCGTCGCGATGATTGTTTGGGTTTGCTGCGCCGACCGTCTCAGTTCAAATCAACAGCTGCGACTGACGGGTGAGTACGGCCGGTCGCCGCAGCCTTTGGCGCCTCCGCGGCTGGCCGGGGGATCTGCGCGAGAAAGTCATCGATCAGCGCACGGACGTCATCCTCGTCGGCGGCCACGCCGAACAGGTAATGGTCCGGGCGCGCCAGCAGCGTGGTCGCGCCCGCGCTCGCCCAGAAATTCCGGTAGGTGCCGTCCAGGTCGACCAGATCGGCGCTATCGTCGTCGGCCACGCGCAGCACGTGAATGCCAAGTTCGCCGAGTCGGGTCAGCCGCTCCCGGCCGAGCACGCCGGCGAGCGGCAGCGAACTGAGCAGCTGCCCGCCATACCCGATGACGTCGTCCAGCCGACCCTCGCCCTGCTCCCGACGGACCACGCCTTGCGGTGCCAACTGCCCGGCGTGCGATGCCAGCGCGCCTGCGGGGTCGCGGCGCAGTACGCCGGCAGTCAGGCCTTCGATGGGCGGAAATTTGATGAGCCCGGCGCGGGTCGCGGCGTCGCGCTCCGCGGCCTTCTGCGGGTCGAGTTCGTTGACGTACTGGAACGTCGCCAACGAGCCGTGGACGAAGAACGCCGAGTGCGGCAGGCGCTCGGGCTCGTACGTGTCCATCAGCGACTCGTCGGCCGCGCCGCTGAGCACGAGCCGGAGCTTCCAGGCGAGGTTAGCGGCATCGCGCATCGCGCAACACGCGCCCTGCCCCATGTATGGGGTCATCGCGTGTGCGGCGTCCCCGCCGATGAACACGCGGCCGACCCGGAAGGAGCGCGCCAGCTGCGAGCGGAACCGGTAGGCGATCCGGCGCGTCAACCGCACGTCCGCCGGGGTGAGGCCGAATCGCTCCTCAATGAACGCGTAGCCATGCTCTTCGGACAACAACTCATCGAGGTCCTCCTCCGGCAGCACCCGCACGTCGGTGCGACAGCGGTTGGCGCCGTTCGGGCCTGCGTAGAAGGGGCGGACCGGGTCCATCCGGAAGTGGCTTCGCGTGGCGATCTCCGGCAGCGGTCGCAGCGCGTCGAAGTCGGTCATGACCCAGCGCTCGTCGTGCTGGTGGATCACGTCGAGCTCGATGCCGACCGCCTCACGGACGAAGCTGCTGGCGCCGTCGAAGCCGAGCAGGTAGCGGGCCGACACGATCTCCGTGCGGGGCGGCGCACCGTCCCGCGCGGCCATCTCGATGGTGACGCGGACTCCACCGTCGCGCTGCTCAATGGCCGTGGCCCGACTGCCCCACCGAACCTCCACCGACGGACACGCGGCGATCCGCCGCTCCATCGCGGCCTCGATGTTGGGCTGGTGCAGCGAGTAGTGCGATGGGTGACCGCCGATCGTGTAGTCCCAGTCGATCGGCGGCACCGGCTCTCCGTCGGCGCCGAACAGCAGGATGTTCGGCGCCTTGATGGCGTCCTGCATCGCCTCGACCGGATTGGCCGCATGCTGCAATACCCTGGCGATTTCCCCGTCCAGCGTGCTCATGCGGGGCTGGCCATAGGGCGCGAGCGCCTTGTCGATCACCAGCACCCGGTGCCCGGCCTGCCCAATAAGCGAAGCGGCGACCTCCCCGCCCGGCCCAAACCCCACGATGACCACCTCCACATCGAGTGTCATTTCGCTCTCCTTAGGTGTTGTCATGCTGACTCGCCTCCTCACGTTGTTGTGCTACCGCCGGCCGGATGCGGGCCGCAGCCCGCGACGAGTTGGCTTACGCCGCGTTGCCCGCATCGGCGCGCGGGTAGTCGGTGTAGCCCTTCGCCCCGGGCGTATAGAAGGTGGAAGGATCCGGGTCGTTAAGCTTGATGCCGGCCTTCATGCGCTCGATCAGGTCCGGATTTGCCAGCCAGGCGCGGCCGAAGGCCACCAGGTCGCCGCGGCCCTCGCGCAGCGCCTTCTCCGCGCTGTCGCGATCGAAGAACCCGCCCGAGGCGATGAACGTGCCGCCGAAGGCCGCGCGCAGGCCGGTCTTGAACGCTGCCGGCACTTCCGGCGCGCCCATCGCCGAATGGTCGACCAGGTGCAGGTACGCCAGCTTCAGCGCGCCCAGTTCACGCGCCAGCGTCAGGTACTGCTCATCCAGGCCGTTGAACGCGCCGGTGTTATTGAATACGCCATACGGCGACAAGCGGATGCCGACGCGCGCGGCGCCGATCTCGGCCGCCGTGGCGCGCGCCACTTCGAGCACAAAACGGTTGCGGTTCCCGGCTGAGCCGCCGTAGGCGTCGATGCGGGTGTTGACATTGGCGTTCAGGAACTGGTCCAGCAGGTAGCCGTTGGCCGCATGCAGCTCGATGCCGTCGAAGCCCGCTTCGAGCGCCAGCCTGGCCGCGTTCACGTACTCGCTCACGGCGTGGGCGAGGTCCGCCTCGGTCATCGCGCGCGGCGTGCTGTGCGGCTGCATGCCGTGCGCGTCGGTGTAGATCTCGCCCTCGAGCGCCAGGGCGACCGGGCCGACCACCTCGGCGCCGGCGGGCAGGTTGGCCACGTGTGATACGCGGCCGGCGTGCATCAGTTGCACGAAGATCTTGGCGCCCTGCGCGTGCACGCCGTCCGTGACCTTGTGCCAGCCGGCGACGTGAGCTGCATTGAACAGACCCGGCATGCGCGGATAGCCGAGGCCGTTGGGCGAAGGCGACGTGCCCTCGGCAATGATCAGGCCGGCGCCGGCGCGCTGCGTGTAGTACTCGGCCGCCAGATCATTGGGCGTGTTCGCGTCGACCGCGCGGTTGCGCGTCAGCGGCGCCATCACGACACGGTTCTTCAGGGACAGCGAGGGACTGGTGAAGGGTTCGAATAACATTGGTTTCGTTCCTGCGTTGGGTTAGAGCGAAGCGTGTTGCCGTGCTCCGCTTCGTTGGGAATGCCGCCCGTGGTCTGCGCTTCGTTGTCGTGCGCTGTCCAGCACCGATAGCGCCAGTTCGACGGCGTGCTGCAGGTGCGCTTTGCCGGACGGGTGCACCCGCTAATAGTCAGGCCGGCGGTCACGGCCAGGCAGCCCTGCGTCACGGCCTGACCCGGGCTAGTGCTGCTTATCGGGAAGCCTTTGTCAGTTCCGCGTCGTCGAGCCAGAGGGTGTGCACCCCGGTCGGCAGGCGCATCGGCAGGCTCACCGTGGCGACGGGACCGGCGGCAAGGTCGGCGGTGTCGACGATGACAAGGTCGTTCAGCATGGTGTTCCAGCGGTCAACGAGCATGATCAGCCAGCCGTCGCCTTCGGGAGCATCGGGGCCGCGCGGGATGAAGAGCGGCTCCTGAATGCTTGACTGCCGGCCGGGAACGAACCGCGACACCACACGGTTTTCGACGAAGTCGTAGCGGATGACGGCATTCAGGCCCATCGCCCTCAGATTGCTATCGGAGCTGTCCAGGTCGAGCTCGCCGTCGTGCGGATGGACAATGGCGGCAAAGCCAACACGGTGGCGGGTGGTCTGTTTCCGGGGGTCGACACTCGGGTAATCGGCGTAGTTGTTGTCGAGGATGTGTTCCTGGAAGCCGGCGTCGGGATTGTTGTAGTCCAGTGTCCAGCGGGTGATACGGGTGACGGTCTTTGGGGGGTCGATCGGCTTGCCGTACGTGTCGGGGTAGAAGCACGGGGCGCTGATCGCCTCGCCCACGCACGCGTCGATCGTGATCGCCGTGCCGTCGTTACTGGAATTGAAGAAGTGGTAGGCCCAGCGCGGGGGGCCGGTGAACCAGCGCACGTCGGCAGCCGTCCCTCGGCGTGGCATGACGCCCAGATAGGTGTTGCATTTCGGGTCCCACCGCCAATGCTGGCCGCCCGCCTTTAGCCGGTCGAGGTCGGCAGTGGCAGGGAACACTGTGAAGATCACGTAGTCGTCGCTGACCACAAAGTCATGCATGAACCCAACGTACGGGGCCTCCAGCCAGGCTTCGTGGGTGATCTCGCCGTCCGGGCCGGCGATGTAGTAGGCGATGTCGCGGGTGGCCAGTCCTTTAGCCTCGTAGCCGAAGAAGAACATTTCACCGGTTCGCTGGTCGACTTTCGGGTGCGCAGTGAACGTCTTGCTTGTCAGCTTGCCGTTGAAGGCCCATTCGCCCTGTGTCTCCAGGGTGACCGGATCGACGGCGACCGGGCGTGCGTCCTCCTTGAGGGTTAGCAGCTTGCCACCACTAAAGACGAACGCCGTGTTGGCATTGCCGCGGTTGACCCCGGCCACCGACGGGTCGTCGGTGAACGGGTTCCGGTAGGCGCCAAACAGCGCGCGGCGTGCGCTCCGCTCCGCGCGCAGCTTTTCCGTCATTACGTAGCGGCTGCGGTAGTCGACGTGGCCGTCCGCGATGGTGAACATCCGGATCATGCCGTCGCCGTTGAAGAAGACGTCGTCGCCGAGGCGGGGCGAGAACTGCGTGTCGGCCGCCATCGTGTAGAAGCGACCGTTCAGCTCACGCGGGACGGAGCCCTGCACTACCTCGAGGTCGAAGATGTCGCCCTCGATCCGCGTCGGACGGATCCAGCCCTGAAACCTCGGCACGTCCGGGAACGGCAGCCCTGGTCGGTGTGTAACGGGAAAGACGGCTGCTTGCTCGACATTGGTGGACATGGGATCTCCTTTGCTTGAATTAGCTCTGTCAGTGGAAACAACTGCTGCTGGATGGACGATGAAGTTGACGGCGCGTGCGAGCCGGCATGAATGCGTCCGTTCTGCGCCGAGCCGGCTGCCTGGGCTCGTACGTGCCTATCAGCCACCCGTCAGCGGTGCCGCACGGCAATAGCGGTAGATTCCAGGCGCGGTTAGCCGCGTCGCGCATTGCGTGACCCCCACCCTGGCCCATGTATGGCGGTATCGCGCGTGCGGCGTGCCCGCCAATGAACGGACGGGGCTCGGCCCAGCCGTCCGTACTGCTCAGGCGCCTCGTTGTCCGGCCATCGCCCGGCACGTCGCGCACCAGGACGCGCAAGCGCGAAGCAGGCGTCGGCTCACTGCATTGGGGGTGGTAAGCGCCCAACGAACACCTCGCGCCGACATGCAGCTGCACCGCCGGTGAACTCTCGCGCGCAGCGCAGAGACGAATCAGCGGTGCTCCTGGCCGCAGTGGGCAGGTGACGTGAGTCGGAGTTTCGATCGTGCTCATGGGAGGTCGGGCTGACGTCACGTCGCTGCCTGTGGTATTGACGTTTAAGATCACTGTTGAACACTAGTGTACACGGCGAGCTAGTAATGTTCATCATCGATTACCCTTGGTTCCCTCGCTGTCACACCGTTTTCTCATTAGTGAACGAGTTGGTGGCTCTCGAGGCGCCGGCTCGACGAACTTGTCAGAGCGAGCGCTCCCCCGGCTGCGAAAGGGCAACCAGACGGCCCCGCTAAAGTTCGTCGGCAAGGATGGATATCGCGCGGGTGAGGGTCGGGTAAAGGAAACCGAGGCACCGGCAGTCGCCCGCCCCGTACCTGGTCGCGCTCAAGGTCGCGATACGCTTGTGGCCGCAAGCGGCGTGGAAACCTTAGGCAATTAGCCGAAGGCTTTGCGGTAGCCAGCGGCCGACGAAGCCGGTGGCAATAATGGATAACGGCGAACGCGGTGCAGGCGTGCGCATCGACATGGCGCGGCAGGTCGTGCGCACTGACGTTTATTGGGATCGCCGTGCCGGAGCCCGTTTTTACGCTGATCGTCCGGTCACATTGTTGTAGCTCGCATAGTCGTAACCGCCGCGGCCGTTGATCGTGTCGTTCGGGAAATGGCCGCGGGAACCGCCCGTAGTCCCCGGTCCATGCTTGCGGGTCTGCAGAACAGACGCGATCCCTGGTACGCCGCACCACGGGGCGCGCGGACGCAGCCTAGGCTGGGTACCGGTTCGCCTGCCCGATCACCCGCAGCACGGGTCAATTGAGCGACACCGCGCTGCCGGAAGCTCAGTTCATAAGGTCCCGCCTGGGATGGCGGGCATGCTGGTGCAGTCGTTCTGGACCGCGGACGCCGTGCCCTGCTGACCGACGTTCGACGCCAGAGTCGTCTCGACAGGGGCAGCTCCGACGGATCAAGCGCCTGGACGTCGCCGAGGATTCTAATGACTGAACGTCAAAGCGGAAGTGGACCGGGATGTCCGGCGGAAGATGCAGTTTCTGACGCTGATGTTTCGCGGGGCGCACAAGGACGGGCACTTTGTTCACTGGCGCAAAGAAAAACGAACACGGTGCGTTACGCGCATTCGGGCAGAGGCGGCAATTCGGCCGCCGCGTAGCGTCGGGCAGCGGCGACCTCCACGCCGAGACCGCGCAGGACCAGCTCTGCGGTATCAGAACCAGCGTCGCGCCACGTGCGATGGCCGTCGAGGACGAGAACGATCGAGGCGAACACGGCGCCAGCGACCAGGGCGATTGCCGAATGCAGTTGGTCTGGCCGGAAGTCATACCGATGCTGCTCCAGCCCATCGTCGAGCACGTCCCGTATCGTCGGTCCGGTCCACATGGTCTGCGTCTGTAGTGCGCCGCGACTGAAGGCGAAGCGGCTCAGGAAGCGGCCCCATTGCGGCTCTTCGTGGGCGCGACGGATGAAGTAACGGATACCGTTTGCCAGTCGCTGTACCGGGTCCGGGACATCCGCGAAGCTTGCAACGACCCGCACGTGCATTTCTTCCGCCATCCGGGTGGCGACGGTTTCGAACAGCGCCTGGGGCGACGGAACATGGTTATAGACGGTCCCTCGTGCGATTCCGGCCGCCTGGGCCAGCTCACTGATAGTTACCTGAGTCTCGCCCTTCTCGGCGAAAAGCTCGAATGCGGCCCGATGAATACGTGCAACGAGCTGAGAATTTTGTTCCATAGATGCACCGTTGGTATCGTGTGCATATTTGAACACAATTGTCCGCAGGTGCGCAGGATTTGCGCGCGTCGGGAAAATGGATGTCCACCGTGAGCGCAAAAATCCTGCGTGGTCTTGTCAGCCGGGTGTCGGCGCTGTCGCGATTTGAAGAATTCGCCCGAGGCGATGAACGCGCTGCCGAAGGCCGCGTGCAGCGGGTCTTGAACGCTGTCGACCCTTGCGCATGCCCATCGCCGAATTGGTCGACCCGGTGCGTCAGCTCCAGCGCGCCCGCTCGCGCGCCAGCGTCAGGCACTGCTCTTTCGCGCCGTCGAACGCGCCGGTGCGGTTGACTCCATTCCGACATCATGCGCCGTCAAACTTCGCCGTAATCTCGACCAATCGGTCAACAAAAACTTAAGAAAGAGCGCGCCGCAGCACGCTCGTTTGTCTGCGTTGGACTCCGACGAATCGGCGCCGCCAAACAAATGCGTTTTCGAGTGCCGCTCGCCGATGTCCGGTACTGGGTTGATCGTCAAATAACAGCCATTTCTCGAACGCCCCACGGAAGTGTCGCGCCATGACCTCAAAGAGCAAGGCGGGCGAAGAGTCCCCTGAACCAGCGATGTCCGGCATCCTTTTCAGCCATGGGCCCCCAAGCCAGAGCAATGTCAAACGGCGGGAGGGCCGGCCCTACGACATGCAGGTGGCATTGAGTCTGCAGCCGCTCCAGCATGCGTGTTGGTACCAGTGCCACCGCGTCAGTTTGCAACAGCAATTGCGGCAACACGCAAACTGCTCCACATACAACACGGCACTCTGGCCCGTCAGCTGCCCGTCCTGCGGCCGGTCGCTCCGGACTGTGGGGCGACAATGATTTCGTCCGGTCGTGTTGCCTCATGGGATGATGTTACTCCCGGGTGATTGTCGCTCTTGATTGTTTTGCGGTGAAGGCTGGTGCTGCGTAGCGGCACCAGCCTTCACCGCGTCCGCACCACCGAGGATCATCGTCACCAGTTCTCTCGCGCGGTTCGAGCGCCATGCCTTCACGCGGCGCTGCAGGGTGCGCAACTGGGCACTGGAGTACATCGCGGGAGCCATGGCGACGACACTTTCATGCAGCTTTCTGGCCGTAATACCGGGCTCGTTTTCAAGCCATTGCTGTATGGTCGACCATGTATGCTCGAACGGATCTTCGCGGCTGCGCCAGGTGTGTGCGACGCGCGCCTTTCGGGGATGCGTCGCTCGAACCTCTCCGTCGTGCCATGCTGTTCCAAGACTCGCCAGGAAGTCAGCGAGGGGAATCGGACCAGCCGTTTGTGTTTCTGCCGGCGCCGTGCCGGATGCACTGCATTGCGCGACGTGCTGCTGTGCTTCGCGCATGCGGCGCGACAGATCGAGTGGATCGAGCGCGCGGAACCGCGCACGCAACCGCCGTTTGATCGGCTCGGGTATCGACGGCGATCGCAGAACCCGCTCGAGGGGCGTCAGAGGCGCTTCGTAGTGCTTCGTCACCCGTGCACCGTGGCGTGTTTTCGATTTCAGCTTGAATGACGGCTGGAAGAAGTTGATGTACAGCCGCGACACCTCGTAGAGGGACGCGAGGGTTCCGGTAGCGGCAAGTCCACGCAACCGGCCATACCCTACAAGACGGCGCACGACTGATCCATTCTTCTGCTCGACCCAGGCCTGGTCGTTTTTCTTGTAGGCACGTGAACGTGTCAGCTCGATACCCGTCGCCTTGCAGAAGTCGAATACGGCCTCGTTCATGAAGGCGGTATCGTTATCGCAATCCAGACCGCGTAGCGGAAACGGCAGCGCACGGCTCACCCGCTCAATGTGTTGAAGAACGAGTGCACCGCTGCGATACGGCATCGCCAGGCATTCGGTCCAGCCGGTCGCAACGTCTGTCATCGCAAAGCTGTGCACGAAGTCACCGTCGATCCTGGTGCCACCGCAATGCTCGACGAAATCCACCTCGAGATAGCCGGGTAGCGGATCTTTCCAGTCGGAGAAGGTCCGGATCGGCACCGCACGGCGAATCGCATTGCCGACTCCGCCGGCGCGCCGGCGCTGGCCGGCGAAGGCCTGCTCCCGGACCTCGCGCAGCAGCCGGTCGATGGTGGCGGCGCTGATCTGGTTCAGCCGTTGGCGCAGCTGCTTCGATAGCGTCAGATGGCCGTGCCGGGTCATCGAATCGATCAGCGCGGGGATGAGCGCTTTCAGTCGTTTGCCGCAGATCCGGTCGGCAGCCTCCCACAGCGTGATCAGCGCAGCCTGCACCTGGTCGTCGTAGCGTCGCTGCGGCCCGGGCTTCGCTTCTGAAGGCTGAGCCTCCCGGCACAGCACACGGATAGCGTGCTTGCGATGATAACCGCTCACCTCAACAAACTCGTCGAGTATCTCGCGCTTCTCGTTCCGGTCGGAACGGCGGTACCGCTCACCGACTGCCTCAGTCAATTCCCGTCGTGTTGTCATGCTGAGCCGCCTCGTCATAAGTCGCTCCCGCCAGCATTCTGACGGGTAGCAAATTACATGAGGCAACAGCCGCTGCTTGGTAGCAAAAATCCTGAGTCAATGCGCCGGACTTCCTGCTTGACACTCTCCACCATCACAGCGAACACGCATCGATTTACATAAAACCTGGTCTCGTACGGCCGTCTCGGGCGGCGAAAATCGACCCTGAGCCGCCGCTCGAACTCGCGCGACAGCAACGGCTGGCTCCGAGGTGCAACTGCCGGTCGCCTCATCGAATTTGCCGAGTGGCCGGTCAGCCGGCATCAATCCGATGAAAGCAAAACACAACGCAGTGACCGATTGTTTAGGCGAACGGGCCGATTTGCATCCGCCCCGGCCCAATCCATCGATCCCTTCGATCGCGCGCCCGCGACTCCCTCACCACGGGATCGGGTGAGTAGGCCGCAGGAATCTCACCTCCAGCCTCTCGCAGAACGGTGCGTGAGCCTCTCGACTCACACCGCTCCCATCAAGCGAACGCACCTGTCATCCCCCGTTGCCAGTGTACGAACAGTCGCGGTTGCCGCTTCGCAATGCCTTCGACGAAGAGAGCTGCCCGCGTTCTGTGTCCTTTCAGACGCTTATACTTCCGCATTGCCCAAGCGATCAACGTCCTGTTGAAGTGTCTGAGCACCGGATACATCGCTGACGGACTGAATTTCCCGTAATAGCTCAACCAGCCTCGCAGGACTGGGTTGTGCATACGGGCGATGTCAGCCACGCTGAGATATGTCCGGGTTTGGAAGCGTGCCTCGCGAGTCGTCTGCCGCATGGACTTTAGGGCCGCCGCACTGACGGCTGGCGTGAAGTTCACAAATATGCTGTTGCGTTTGCGATTCCTCACGATTCGCCGTCGAAAGCAGTATCCGAGAAAGTCAAACTGCGTGTTCGGATACCGCCCTTTGCGACTGCCATCCTTGCAGTAGACGATTTTGGTCTTGTCCGGATGCATTTCCAGATGGCACTCCGCCAACCTTGCCTGAAGCGCCGCCTTGACGGCTTGCGCTTCCTGCTCAGTCCGGCAGTGAACCAGTCCATCATCCGCATACCGGCACCAGGGAAGATCAGGAAACGTCCGGCCCATCCAGACATCGATCGTGTAGTGCAGGAACAGATTTGATAGCACTGGGCTGACGACCCCGCCCTGCGGTGTCCCCCGGGTGCGTTCCACCCGGGTTCCGTCCGACAGTTGCAGCGGGGCCTTCAGCCACCGGTCGATGTACAGCATGGCCCAGTCGCTCTTCACATGCCTTCTAAGAGCGCGCTGTAACAGGTCATGGTCGATGTTGTCAAACAGGCCTTTGATATCAAACTCAAGAACCCAGTCATATTTCCAGCACCGCTCCCGGGTTACCCCGACAGCATCCAGCGCCGATTTCCCGGGCCGGTAGCCATATGAGTCCGGCAGGAAGATCGATTCGATCTCCGGTTCAATGACCTGCTTGACCACCATCTGTGCCACACGATCCGATACAGTTGGCACCCCTAGAATTCTCTCCCCGCCATTCTTTTTCGGAATGGCGACCGCTTTGACCGGATCGGGGAAGTAGCTACCCGAGGACATCCGATTCCAAACCTTGTACAGATTGCCTTTCAGGTCCGCCTCGAAGTCCGCGAGCGACTGTTGATCCACCCCAGCCGATCCCGCATTGGCTTTAACCGCCTTGAAAGCCTCGTACACCAGCCACTTGTCAATGACAAACGGTTTTGTCGTGCTCATGAGTTTCCTCCTGTTGCCAGTTGAACCCCAAGCACGACTGCCTGACCCAACCCCTTTGCTCCAGCCGCATTACCAGCCTTCATCGCTCGTACGGGTTGGTCCGTCCCAGTGCTCCGCATCGGTACTCTCGCCTCGTGGCTTCTACCACTTGAGCTTCTCCCTTCACATCGGAACGACTGGTTCCCGCAGTTCCACACAAGAGCCTGGATCAGCTTCACGCCCCCTCTACGCCGGCCGCCGCCTGCCCAGTAATCAGGTTTCCGGCAGGCTTGTCCCAGAAGATAGAAACGCCCCTGGTTTTGACGACAAGTCTCTGGATTACGACGCGTGATCGGAAGGTTCACTTTCGTTCGTCTCTCTGATCCATACCTGCCCGAGGTATATCCTCAGCGCTTTGACCCCAACGCTCACCACCACGGCTCTTTACCGCAGCAGCTTGGGGTGGTTTGAAGCCCGCGCCTGAACGCCGACTCCGAGGGGCCTGCCCTCATCTCTCATGCAGCTTGTACACAGTCCATCAGTTCATACCGAACCTCTTTCCTGTGTGCTGCGGCACACTTTCATTCTCCCAGCGCGTGAATGTCCCTGTGGGGCTCTCCGAGCCCAGCAGCGCGACGCGCACCGCTTCGCGAGCGCCTTCCTCGACGGTCTCGGTGCCCGCATATCCATTGAGGTTCGTCCTGGTAAAGCCCGGGGAGACAGCGTTGACCCTGATCCCGTCCACCTCCAGCTCGATCGCCATGGCGACTGTCAAGGCGTTGAGAGCCGTTTTGGACGCCGGATAGACGGGGCCGAAAATCGCACGGTACGCGAAGGCCGGGTCCGAGTTCGTCGTTAGCGACCCAACGCCGCTCGACACGTTGACGATGCGGGCGCCCGGCGTCGCGCGCAGAAGCGGCAGCATCGCCTGATAAACGGCGAGCACGCCGAACACGTTGGTGTCCCACACCGCGCGCATCTCATCGAGGGACACGTTGCTTGGGCGGGTCGTCTTCGCGTACTCCTCGACGGACTGACCGGACCGCTTTTTCGTGTTCGAAATCGCGGCGTTCTGGATGAGCACGTCGAGGCGGCCGAACTCGTTGCGTACGCGCTCCGCCGCGGCTATGACCGAAGCCTGATCCGTCACGTCGAGTTGGAGCGCGTGCCCGTCCGGCCCCACCTCCTTGGCCGCAGCCTCGCCGCGCTCGAGATTGCGCGACCCGACCAGCACAGTGAAGCCGTGCACCGCGAGATCCCTGGCGATCTGAAGGCCTATGCCTCGATTAGCCCCGGTGATCAGGGCAACGGGTTTGTCCTGCATGGCAATCTCCTTGCGGTGTTGCGCTGTAGCGCGCAAAAGCCAGTTCCGTTTTTCAGTTCAGCTCAGGGCGATGCCACTGGCTGGTTAGTGAGCCTCGGCAGCCCAGGCTTCGGCGTCGGCGCCGGCCGGGATGCGCATCGGCGCTGACGGATCGGTCGTCGCGCGCCACACCGCTTCGGCGACGTCCTGCGCCCGGGTGACCGGGGCAGACGTATCCCCCAGCCGCGCGAAGACCGCCTTGACGAGATCGGCATAGGCATCGTGATCGAGGCCGTGCATGTGGGCGCGCGCGTTGTCTCCGAAGCGGGTGTCGGGCGCACGTCCCGGCAGCACCAGGCGCGCCCGGATGCCGAACTGTTCGAGCTCCAGCACCATCGACTCGGTGAACGCATTCACCGCCGCCTTGCTTGCACGGTACGCGGCAATCAGGGGCAGGGCCTTCAGCGTCACGCTCGACGTGACGTTCACGATCACGCCGGCCCTGCGCTGGCGAAACTGGGGCAGCACCGCTTGCGTCAATGCGATCGTGCCGAAGGTATTGGTTTCGAAAATTTCGCGTACCGTTGCGATCGGGACGAACTCGGCTGGGGACGCCGCGCCGAACCCCGCGTTATTGACGAGCACGTCGATCGGGCCGGCGGCCGCGACAGTCTCGCGAATGCTCTCCGGATTCGTGACGTCGAGCGCCAGCACGCGCAGGTGGTCTGAAGGCTGCAGCACGTCGGCACGCGGCGTGCGCATCGTGGCGATGACCTGCCAGTCGCGCGCCAGGAAGTAGCGGGCGATCTCGAGACCGAATCCGGAAGAGCAGCCGGTGATCAGTACTGTTTTCATGGAGACTCCTGTGGGGGTTCGAGTCCATAAGGTAGATCGCCAGAGTCGTACTTGCTACAATCAATCATCCGAATTTCATTTGCAGGAGTCCGGCGATGATCGACCCGTTGGCGGAAGTCGTGACGCTGCTGCAGCCGGGTGCCCGGTTCTCCAAGCTCGTCCAAGGCGCTAGTCCCTGGCGCGTCAGCCGCTCGGACGCCGGCCAGCCGTTCTATTGCGTGATCCTCGAAGGCGGGTGCCGCATCGCGATCGACGGACATGAGCCCATCGAGCTCCTGTCGGGTGACTTTGTCCTGATTCCCGCGGCCTACGGCATCGCGATGTCGAGCATCGAACCGCCACCACCGGGTGTCGAGACGCTGACGCCCATCGCGCTGGGCAACGGTGAATTCAGAATCGGCGACCCCGGTAGCCCCATCGACGCGCGCATGGTGGCCGGCTACTGCAGCTTCGGCTCACCGGATGCGTCCCTGCTGGTTTCGCTGCTACCGCAGTTCGTGCATGTCCGCGGAGAACAGCGGTTGGCCACGCTCGTGCAACTGGTGCGAGAGGAAACACGCGAGCAGCGGCCTGCGCGCGAGGTCGTGCTCTCACGACTGCTGGAAGTGCTGCTCATCGAAGCGCTGCGGTCCGCGGCACAGACCAAAGCGTCGCCGGGCCTGGTGCGCGGGCTTTCCGACGGCCGCCTCGCGGCCGCGATCCGCAGGATGCACGAACGTCCGACGCGCGCGTGGACCGTTGCTGAGCTCGCCAAGGAGGCCGCGCTCTCGCGCTCGACCTTTTTCGAGCGCTTCAGCCGCACGGTCGGCATCGCGCCGATGGAATATCTGCTCACCTGGCGCATGGCACTCGCGAAGGACCTGCTGCGTCGCAATGAAGGCCGCATCGCTGAGATTGCGCAGCGCGTCGGCTACAGTTCAGCCAGCACCTTCAGCGTCGCCTTCACGCGGCACGTCGGTCGGCCGCCCACGCAGTATGCGCGCGAGGAGCAGGCGGTCGCGAACGGCGCATGAGGCGGCTCAAATAGGCTGTTCTCAGATCTGGACGCGCGTCCCTATTCGATCCGCACCCACCAAGAATGTCCGCTATCGAGACCGCTACAGCCCATCGAATGACTGCCGTCTACGGCCGATGGGCGACCGCAGCTGGCCGCCCTCTGCCTGCCGCGGTCGACGACAGGCGTCCCCGCTTCTGCCGATTGTCTGAGATCCACGACTGGCCGTATCTCTGCGCGATGGACACTGTTGCAAATCGGCTGCTTTGCGCTGCATCAGAGCGGCTTGAACGCAAGCATCTGCCAAGCCCAGCGCGGCCATACTGTGGAACAGCCCCTTGGCGTTTCAGGCAACCGGCTTGCGCCACACGCTGGCTAGCCACGGCTGCCGCTCACGCGGCAAGCCGGCGGGCCGGTAATAGTGCTCAATTTCGACGAAGCCTGCGTCCGCCATATATCGGCGCCATGCTTCGAAATCATGGAAGACGCCGTAGCGGCCGTGGCTCCAGCCTTCCTGATTCGTGCCGCGCGGGTTGGAGCTGAACAGCACGCCGCCGGGCTTCAGCGTCGCGTGCAATTGCCGCAACACGCGCGGCAACGCCTGACTCGGGACATGGAACAGCGCGGCGTTGGCGAAAATGCCGTCAAAGTGCGCGGCCGGCAAATCGAGATGCAGGAAATCCTGCTGCCAGACGTCGCAGCCAGTCGCGTCACGCGCCATCGCAACGAAGCGCTCGGCGCCATCGAGGCCGACCGCGCAATGGCCGAGTGTAGTGAAGGCCTTGAGATCTCGCCCCGGCCCGCAGCCGAAATCCAGGATCGTAAGAGGCGGCTCGACTTCGATATGGTGCAGGAGCGCCGCGATGTTCTGCGTGACGTCGTGGTCGTACGTGCCGTTGCGGAAATCTTCCGCGTGCGCGTCGTAGTGCTGCAACGTGACGGCACTGATTTTATCGAGGTCGCGGGGGTCGAGTTCCATGCGGAAAGTATATCTCGGGGCATTTCCCGCACAACTACGTCGTACTTCTGGTGTCATCGGTCGTGGTCGGTTGCGTGCCGAACAGGATGAACAACGCGATTCGGTGTGCGCAAGTGATTCCTCTTGGGCTTCCGAGGAAAGCGCACGGTATCAGGCGAACGGCTGGAGATGGCCGTACTTTGCCGATCGTCGTGCGATCGACCCGTGCGTGCCACGAGCGGCAGCACGCGACCCGGAGCGGCCGGTCGCTCTGTCAATGGTTCAACGGCAGGTAACGGAGTGGTCCGGCCATCGAAACCGGCTTCTCGGGGACAGCAGTTCTTGAGGTTTGTTCGATGCCTGCCCATGTCCGTGGACTCGGGGTGCGCGCCGGCGCGTGCGGGCAGGCGTTGAATAAACCTGAAGGGAGGAAACCGCGGAGTGCTCTGATGCAATGGAGTCTTCGGGGCTATGGCGATTGATTGCCCGGGATGGCGAGCGGTGTTGCGGGATGCGTGGTCAGGCGGGAGGCCGGCTGAGGGCTGAGGTTGTGCCGAAGCGGTGCAGTGGCGCCATCGTGATGGCGGAACGGACGTGCAAGGGCCTGTGCGAAGCGACAGACGCAAAGGTCTGCTCGTGGGCCGCGTTGCCGCAAAGCCGAGGGTCGGGTTGTTCGTCCTGGAACAGTGGCGCTCATATCTCGCCCCGGCGCGTGGGTGGTGCGCGGATCGGTGCAGTGCGCGCAAGGATATCGATGACGATCATCGGCGCGCCGCAGTGCCGGCAGATGAAGGCGGGGCGCGTTTCGATGACGGTTTGGTGAGCTGATGTGTTGACGTCGGTCGCGACGTGCAGCAGTTCGCGGACCTTCGCGAGACTGGCGCGGCGCACCGGGTTGGCGAGCAGTCCGTAGTGACGGATACGATGGAAGCCACCGGGCAGCACATGGAGCAGGAAATGAAATGAACGCGTCCCACCCGAGTATATGAGCGCAAAGGAAGCTGGATCCTCACAGGCCGATGTGCCTACGTGGAAAATACGAAGTTTCCAGGCAAACCGGAGGATCCGTCGTGAAGCTTACGCCAGTTGGGATTGACATTGCAAAGTCGGTGTTTCAGGTCCACTACGTCGATCAGGAAACCGGAGAAATCGTGAACAAGCCGATCAAGCGGGCAAAGTTTCTCGAGTACTTCGCGAACCGGGCTCCGTGCCTGATCGGCATGGAGGCGTGCGGCGGATCGCACCACTGGGCCCGGCAACTTACGAACATGGGTCACGTGGTAAAGCTGATGCCGGCGAAGTTTGTGAAGGCGTTCAACATCCGCAACAAGAACGATGCGGCAGACGCCCGTGCAATCTGGATGGCTGTGCAGCAACCCGGCAAGGCCGTCGCGGTGAAGACCGAGATACAGCAGGCGATGCTGGCGCTACACCGTATGCGGCAGCAGCTGATCAAATTTCGCACGATGCAGATCAACAACCTGCGTGGACTGCTGATGGAATATGGAGAGATCATGAGCAAGGGCCGGAACAAGCTGAACAAAGAGATACCGGTCGTGCTCGAACGGATCGCGGAGCGCCTGCCTGCCGTGCTGATCGATACGTTTCGCGAGCGGTGGAATGGACTGGCGAAGCTGGACGAACAGGTTGCCGAGATCGAGCGCCGGATGCGCGAGTGGAAGAAGGACGACAAGGCGGTGAAAGCGGTTAGCGAAATTTGCGGCGTCGGGCTGTTGACGGCAACGGCAGCCGTCTCAATGATGGGTGATCCGAAAGCATTCAGTTCGGGGCGGGAGTTTGCCGCATGGGTTGGCATCGTGCCGAAGCAAACCGGCTCGGGCGGAAAAGTGAACCTGCACGGGATCAGCAAGAGAGGCGATACCTATTTGCGCACACTGCTGATCCACGGCGCGCGTAGCGTAATAGAGCACGCAAAAGAACCCGGCGAGTGGGTCGAGCAGATGATGAGGCGGCGGCCAAAGAATGTGGTGGTGGTTGCATTGGCGAACAAGATGGCGCGGACGATCTGGGCCGTGCTGGCCCATGACCAGCCGTACCAGAAGGCCTACGTGAGCGTGAAGCCCGCCTGAATGGTTCACGCCAAGCAGAAGATCAACGCTTAACACAGGGTGAACGTCGAAAGGTTGCGCAGCAATCGAGTGTGATGACAAACCAGGTAGGACCGGGACTCGCTAAACCTGAATGCGCCGTCGAGCTTCGAGCTCGCGCAGGAAATGAGGTGCGAGTCAGCGTATTTCATAGAGGCCCGCAGCAGCAATACTGGCTGCAACAAGGCCGGATATAAAGCTGCAGCCCATCCTGTCTGTCTGAACACACGAAAACTGTTGCAAACGGGACGCGTTCATATAAAGCGGCGCATGAACTCGCCGGCTTCGAGGGTCATGGTCTTGTAGCGGGTGTGCCCCTTCGCACGGTAGTCCTTCCAGCGGAAGGTCACGCCGCGTTCATCGAATGCAAGCAGGCGCTGGCTGGAGATCGCGACGCGGTGCGTATAGCGCGACAGGTACGCGAGCACTGCTTCGGGTCCTGCAAAGGGACGCTTTGCGTAGACGACCCATTCGCAGGCACGCAGCGGCGCAAGCCACCCGTCAAAGACAGCTGGGTCGGCAAGTTCAGCGTACTGGCCGAAGAACTGCAGGTGGCCGTGCCGGTGCGCGTCCGTGAGCGCTTCGAGCAAGCGCCTGCGGAACAGGCGCGATAGCACACGTACCGGCAGGAAGAAGCCGGGCCGGCATCCGATCCACCGCTGACCATCGGGCGACAGCCCACCACCGGGGACGATACCGTGTACGTGCGGATGATGCGTGAGTGCCGAGCCCCAGGTGTGCAGCACGAGCGTCGCGCCGATCTGGGCGCCGAGGTGCTTCGGATCAGCGGCAATGGTGCGTAGCGTTTCGGCGGCGATATCGAACAGCAGCCCGTAGATGACGGCCTTGTTGTACCAGGCGATGGCACTGATGGGCGCGGGCAGCGTGAAGACGACATGGTAGTACCCGACCGGAAGCAGATCGGCCTGGCGTGCCTGGAGCCAGCGATGCGCAGCACTGCCCTGGCACTTCGGGCAATGACGGTTGCGGCAGGAGTTGTAGGCAACCTCGATCCGGTCGCAGCCGGCGCAGCGCAGCACATGCCCCCCGAGTGCCGCACTGCGGCACTGGGCGGATACGAAACACGATATCTGCCTGCAGGCTGCCGACGACACCAGACGAGAGTTCAGTTGTGTTCCCATCAGGTCGCATGCATTGATGAGTGGGCAAAGGGATTGCATCAGCGCTTTGATGGGATGATCGCAGTTGCCCTCGAGCTGGCAAGGGGACCAACTGTTTCCGCGCTTCAGAAGTATGATTTCCTGGTCCTCTTTCCGTTTAATCCATCGACGCTCGCAAAATACCGCGAGGCGTTCAAACCGAGTCGGGCCAAAGACGATCCCACCGATGCCGAACTGGCACTCGATCTGCTGCTTTGCATCCCGAGCGGTTCGCTCCGCTGAGGCCGCAAAGCGCGGGTATGCGTTGTCTGATGAGCCTGATCGAGCAGCGCCGTGAAATGGTCGGCGACAAGACGCGATTCACTAGTCAGTATGACTCCGCGAGGTAGAGGCTGGCCCGCCGCGAGGACTCAAACGCGGGTTAGTATTTCTGCCAGAGCCGCACGGTGTGGACAGGGCCACACCCGGCGATATCCATCACGGAGGCCAGCGTGGAAAAAGATATCACACTGTACGTAGGGCTCGACGTTCACAAGGATTCGATCACGGTTGCCTATGCGCTGGGCACAGGCGAGGTCGAACTGCTCGGCAAGATTGGCACGACGAAGACGGATATTGATCGGCTGTGTACGCGCCTGCAATCGAAGGCGCGGCACATCCGCATCGTCTACGAGGCGGGCCCGTGCGGCTATGGACTTTATCGTCAGCTCGTGCAGAAGGGATTCGACTGCCTGGTGTGCGCGCCGTCGCTGATTCCGAAAAAGCCGGGCGATCGGGTCAAGACTGACCGGCGTGATGCGATCAAGCTGGTGCGGTCGCTGCGCGCCGGCGACCTGTCAGCGGTGTACGTGCCAAGCGTGGAAGACGAAGCATTCCGCGATCTGGCTCGCGCGTGGGTCAGCGCCAAGGACGATCTTAAGCGTGCGCGGCAACGGCTGAAGGCCTTTCTGCTCTTGCATGGCGTGCGCTATGCCGGCCGCGCCGACTGGGGACCTGCGCACCGGCGCTGGCTCAGCGCCTATGCTTTCGACAGCGTCTGGCAGCAACTGGCGTTCGAGGAGTATCGGCGCACGATCGAGGATCGCCTGGCGCAATGCGACCGGCTGGAGGCCGCGTTGCGCGAGGCTGTCGTCAACTGGCGATTCTATCCTGCCGTGCTGGGCCTGCAGACGATGCGCGGCGTGCAGTTCACCACGGCAGTGGGCATGCTCGCTGAGCTCGGGGATCTGTCACGCTTCGCCCACCCGCGCCAGCTGATGGCCTGGCTGGGGGTGACGCCATCCGAACACTCGTCGGGCGACAAGCGCCGTCAGGGCAGCATCACCAAGAACGGCAACAGCTATGCAAGAAAGTTGCTGGTGGAAGCGGCCTGGAGCTACCAGCATCCGGCCCGCGTGAGCCCCGAAATCCAGCGCCGCCACGAAGGCATCCCCAAGCCCATCGTTGACCGCGCCTGGGACGCGCAGATGCGCCTGTGCCGGCGCTACCGGAAGCTCCTCGCGCGCGGCAAGCAGAAGAATATTGCGGTGGTCGCGGTCGCTCGCGAACTCGCCGGTTTCATCTGGGACATCAGCCAGCTCGCCATGTCGCTCTCCGTACGGCCCGAGGTGCGCATGGCGTGACCGAACCCTTGAGCAACAAGTAAATCAACCTCACCACCCGAGCAAGAGTTTCCTGAAAGCGGCGTAGCCCGGCACCCGAGCAACCCGCGAGACGGTTAGGCAACGGATTTGATTCGACTTGCGGCACTAGATAGCGGCAGGCTCGCTGGGCGGACTTCTGTAATGCGGTAACCAACCCGCGGATATCAGCATGATCCACCGTCGAGATTTACTGCTACGTCGCCCTCAGGAAATTCAGATGGCAGCTCAAAACCCAAAACCGATCCCCTCTTGACAAGCGGAGTCATATCAGCCGTCTCTTGCTGAGCGCGCGAACGGTCCGGCTAGCGGCTGCCAATACGATTGAAGCACTCGGGGTTGAGCGACATGACAACGTTAGACAGCGCTGGGTGTCATCCAAAGTCCGGCCCAGGCGTCGGCACCTACAAAATTGCTTCAATAGTCCGTTAAAGGAACAATTTCATGCAAAATTTCTTCAAATAAATTTGTTCCCGCTACGGGTCCGAGCCGCCATTTGTCGGTGCCGCAGGAGGAACAAAATCATGCAAACCAACGCGATGAGTCGTGATAGACAGGAATATCGGGGCAACAGCGAACTCCGATCCTGCCTTTGATACGCATCGAAAATCGGCCCTGTAGCTAGCGAGAGTCACAGTCTGTCGGCGTGGTCCTGATATCCCGCAAGCGCAAATATAGGACAGTTATGGTCCTGGTCGCTCCGGTTGGATTGCGCTAACCATCTGCACTGCGACCATCTTCTTGAACGCGCAACTGAACCACGGAACCGTTTCCCGGTTGGCTCTCGATTTTCAGGCGCGTCCATCATCCTCGTCCGCTCGGCCATTCGTAACAGTCCATACGACCTGAGGCGACGCACTAGCATATCGAACGCTTTCCGTTGTCTCACACGACCAGTTCAATTTTAGTTTAAAAAAGATGCTTAACGCCGAGCATCGCGCCGGTTTGGCCGACGCCTGCCGCGGGCGTAGTGCCACCGGCGTGGTTCGAAAAGCGCCGATTTTGGGTAACACGGACGAGCTGAGCCGCACCGCTCATGGAGGGCGGTGTTTTGATTTTTGATTAGTATCCCGATGGATTTGGAGGTCTTGGGTTTCGACCTCCCGCGCTCAGGCTTGCCGCGGTTGAAGTGGTCCGAGTCCCAGCATCGTGAGCCAGTGCGGGTGGTCCCGCCCCGTCATCAACTCACACGGACTTTTGCCTTGACGCTCGGCCCGGCGGCTGCGCACGAAGCGCCGATGATTCAGGAAGAAGCGCAGCAGGTCGAGGTAAGGGGCGCCCAGATGGCGACGCAGCGTGAAATAGTTGCGCAAGCGCGAGTTCAGATTTTCGACGAGCGCACTGCTGCGCGGCGTGTGGGCCATGGCCTCGGACACCGCGGCGAACACGGCGTGGAACTGGCCGCCCAGTCTGGCGCGTAGCCGGCCCCATCATCCCTGCCAGTACGCAGGTGAGGTGCGCGGCTTGCGATGCAGCACACACGCGGCGCGCACGAGTTCATCCGAGATGTTGGCGCGCTGCGCGATCGCGGCGAGCTTCTCATCGAGCACGCCGGCGAACGCGGGCAGGTCATCGCGCTGGTTCTGCAGCGCGATGCGCACCGGGCGGATGCGGCGCGCATCCAGCGCTTCGCGCACGCCCAATTCCTCGACGATGAAGTCGAACAGCGCTTGCCGCGTGGCGAGTTGCGGACCCGCCAGCGACACGATGTCATGACTGAGCCACTGGGTCAGCGTGCGGATGTCGCAGGCTAGCTGATGCGCCTGCGCCTCTGTCCGACGTGCCCGCCTCAGCTGGGCAGCGAAGCCGCCGGCGCGCCCCCGCGAGCGCGGCTGGTTGAGCCTGGCTTGCAGCTTCTCGCGCCGCGACCGGGCGCCCCTGGCGAGGTTGCCCAGCGTGTTGGCCAGTCCTTCGCACTGGCGCTGGATGTGGAACACATCGCCATGGCACGGCGTGTCGCCCCAGGCGGCCTTCTGCCCGGCGCGCAGGCCCTGGCCGGCATCGGCAATCGTGTAGTCGGGCGCCAGTCCCTGCTGCGCCGCGTCCAGCAGGTGCACGCCCCAGGTGTCGCCGTCGCGATGGGCCTCGGCCGCCAGCAAGTAGCAGTAGGTCGACTCGGCATCGACGCCGGCCAGCACCGGCCGCGAGCCCTGGAAGATCTCGTCGTGCAAGCCCACGCGAATGCCGGACAGGTCTTGCTCGCGGTTGAGCGCGGCCGCTTGCTGCGCGGCCCATTGCTGCACGTCGTGAACGTTGCCCACACTGGTGGACACGCCCAGCAAGTCGCGCATGAACTCCACCACGCCGCGATACGAGCTGCGGCAGATCAGCGTCAGCGCAACCATCACCTGGCGTAGCCACCTCTGGCTGACCGGCAACTCGAACAGCACTTCATCCTCCGGTACCGCCGACGCGAACGCGTCCGCCAGCGCGACGCCGGCCTTGCGCGTTTGCGCGTAGACGAATTTGCGGCTCACGCCGTGCCGCGCGGCCAGCGCGCTGATCGTCCCGGATCCCGCCAATGCCCGAACCGCCAGGTCCTGACGCTCATGTTCAGGCAGCTTCGCTGCCGCGCTAGCGGATCGATTCATGCACGCACCACGACTGAAAAAAATGGGCGGCCATTATCGACCATAGCGGCCTCATCAGGCACCTCGCGTGTAACCCACGATTGAACCTCGCCGGTCGCTCTAATTTGAATGACCGCTACACGTCGACAACGCGCCACCTAAGTGTTGCTGGTAAACGCGTTTGAATTTTGTTAACTTCGGCGAACCCATTGCGCCGGAGTCCAGATGAAGTGTGTTGTAGAGCTGAGCGAAGCCGAGGAAAAGACCTTGCAACAGATGTCGTTGAACCACCAGCATCGCGACATGCGCACCCGGGCCGCGGGCGTGATGATGCTCGGCCGCAAGATCAAACTGACTGAAGTGGCTGCGCAGCTCAGCGTGAGCGGGCAGTCGGTCTACAACTGGGCGCACGCGTGGCGAGAATCCGGCATATGTGGGCTGCTGGTCGGTCATAGAGGCGGACGTCCCCGTTCGTTGTCTGAAGCCATGATCGCGACCGCCATCGAGGCCGCCAGCGCCGAATTGACGACTCTCAGACAGATTGCGCAGCGCGTTGAAGAACCTCATGGTGTGCCGTTTCCCTGCCGCCTGGATACCTTGTCGACTGCGCTCAAACGAGCGGGGTTTTCCTACAAGCGTGGTCGCTATTCGCTCAAAAAAAGCGTAACCCCGAGGAGTTCGCCGTGAAGGCCTCCACCCTCACGAAGCTACAGCAGGCCGCACTCGACGGTGCGTGCCAGCTGTTCTACTTCGATCAATCCGGGTTCAGTGCTTCGCCCCCGGTGCAGCGCGGCTGGTCGCCCATCGGCGAACCGCATCGTGTGTTCCCGCAACCGCACTGCAAACGCTCCGTCCTTGGTGCACTGGATTTCGGCGCCAACCTGCTGACCTATCACACCACAAGACCACGATCAAACGCCCCGATGTCGTGCAATTCCTTGAGCAGATCGCGCGGGAAAGCACGCCCGGTCTGACGACGGTAGTGGTGCTCGACAACGCCTCGATCCATCACAACATCGATCAGGAAACAATCGACCGATGGTTTCTCGAACATCGCATGGTGCTGTTCTATCTGCCGCCCTACAGCCCCGAACTGAATCTCATCGAAATCCTCTGGAAGCACGCCAAGTATCACTTGCGCCGCTTCGTCACTTGGACCAAGGAAACCATCGATGCCGAGGTCAAAAAACTGCTCGACGGATTCGGCTCAGATTTTCAAATCAGATTTTCGTGAACACTTAACACCTACAAAAAAACAGCGGCGGCGGGTCCGCGTCATTCATGACAACCCGGGCCGCCATACCCGGAAAGCCGGAAAAGCTGTCGCTGCAGTCCATCAGCCAGCGCCGTTGCACCCTAAGCGGCCATCCAGTCTAGGCGTCACAACGTTCGTTTTTGCGCAACCATGCTTTCGCCCAGCCCGGCTTCTTCTAGACGGCGGGAAGCACGACTATACGTCCACGCATCGACACATCGTCGCGGCCTCTTCCAAAAGGACGAGCAATCAAAGTGGACACCATTCATCGATATCGGATCGGCACTGCGACCGTGACACGGGTCGCCGAGCTCGTTCTTTCTGAGATTCCTTCGGCCTACCTGTTTCCCGACCGGGATCGCACGATCCTTGCCAACGATCCGCCGCCATGGATCGGCCGCGAGAACGTCTCGCAAGACGGTGAAACGCTCGCGTTGAGCGTGCATAGCTGGGTCGTGCAGACGGAGGGCAAAACCGTCCTGATCGACACGGGTGCCGGCAACGGCAAGCATCGACCACTGAACCCCGTGTTCAATCAACTCGATACGCAGTACCTCCAGCGCCTTGCCGCAGCCGGCGTTCAGCCGGCCGACGTCGACTTCGTGCTGATCACGCATCTGCACGTCGATCACGTCGGCTGGAACACGGTGCGAAAAGGTGACGCGTGGCGCCCGACGTTCGCCAATGCGACCTACGTGTTCTCGGGTGCCGAGTACCGTTTCTATGCCGACGAAGTGCACGTGCAGACACCGAGCGTCGGCGTATTCGAGGACAGCGTGCAGCCGATTATCGATGCGGGCCACGCCCTGTTGATCGACGCACAAAGCCAGCCCACGCTCGAAGGCCTGGAGGGGTTCACGTTCTATCAAACCAAAGGCCACAGCTTCGACCATCTGTCGTTCGGCTTCACTTCTGAAGGGCAGCATGCACTGTTTTCAGGCGACGTCATGCATCACCCGATTCAGATAGCCAAGCCCGAGTGGAACTCGACTTTCTGCGAGTTTCCCGACGATGCCGAGCACTCGCGGCTCTGGGCGCTGAACCACGCCGCAGACCGGCACTCGCTGTTCTTCAGCAGTCATTTCCCTGGAACGTCCGTGGGCGTCGTCGAAAGGCAGGCCGGCGGTTTCGCCTGGCTGCCCCGCTAAACCTCTCCACCAAGAGAGCAAACATCATGGCAACGCAAGCACCGATTGAATCCCGCGACTTCATGATCCCGAGCGATACGCCCGAGATCGAGCTTCACATCCGCAACAAGCGGCCGGCAGGCCGCACCGACTTTGGCGAAGCACGCACCGTGATGTTGATGCACGGCGCCACCTACGGATCCGGCAGCCTTTACGACACGCCGATCGGCGGTTATTCGTTTATGGACTACCTCGCTCGCGCTGGCTTCGATGTTTACGCCGTGGATGTGCGCGGCTATGGTGAGTCGACACGACCACCGCAAATGAGTGTCGCCGCTGCGCAGAGCGAGCCGCTGGGGCGTACCGAATCCGGCGTGCGCGACTTCACGAGCGCCGTGAACTTCGTGCTGCGCACTTCAGGAATCGCGCGTATCAATGTGATCGGAATGTCCTGGGGCGGCAGCGTGACTGGTGCCTTCACGGCCCGCAACGGTCACAAGGTTCGCAGGCTCGGGCTCGTTGCACCACAGTGGGTCAGCGACAAGCCAATCCCACTTGACGCAGGTGGCCTGCTGGGTGGTTACCGGGTGGTGCGCGCGGCTGATGCGCGCGAGCGCTGGGTCAATGCCGCCCCCGAGTGGAAGCGCAACACACTGATACCGGACGGCGGCTTCGAAGCATGGCTCGACAATACGGTTCGCACCGAGCCCGACGAGGCGTTGCGCAAGAACCAGTCGATCCGTGTCGCGAACGGGCCGATTCAGGACATTCGCGAGTACTGGGGAGCAGGTAAGGCGTTTTATGACCCGGGCCAGATCGAAGTGCCGGTCCTGCTGATTCATGGAGAATGGGATGTCGACGTGCCGCTCGCGCTTGCGCAGGATTACTTCACGCAACTGAGCGGGTCGCCGGACAAGCGTTGGCTCGAACTGGGCGAAGCAACCCACATGCTCATGCTCGAAAAGAACAGGGGGCACGCATATCAGGCATTGGTCAGCTTCCTGAGCGAGGCTTGATGGCGGCGCAAGCCTACCAGCGACCGACTCTACGACACGCTTTCAGCGCCGGCGCCGTGCGAGAATGCCGCAGCACATCGCATGCATCCTCGCACGACGCAAATATCTGTATCGACCCGCGACCCGCATGCATCCCAATCTGACAGGACTGATGCATGGATAAGCTGGCCGCGATGCAGACCTTCGTTCGTGTCGTCGACTCGGGCACTTTTACGCGTGCTGCAGACCTCATGAATGTGCCCAAATCGTCCGTCACCCGCCTCATACAGGAACTCGAAAAAGAACTGGGGGTGAGGCTACTGCACCGTACAAGTCGTCAACTCACGCTGACGCAGGAAGGCCAGATCTATTATGAGGGCTCGATTCGCGTGCTTGACGAGGTTGGCTCGCTGGATGGCAGCGTCCTGAGCGCAACCCGGTCGCCGAAGGGGAAAATCAGGGTGGAACTGCCCGGCTCGTTGGCGTACCAATTGGTCGTCCCGGCCATGCCGGACTTCTTTGCGCGCTATCCCGATGTCCAGGTCGAGCTGAGCGTCGGTAACCGGTCGGTTGATCTCATCGCCGAGAACCTTGACTGTGTTCTGCGTCTCGGGCCATTACTCAGCGACTCGCTGATCGCGCGCTCGGCCGGTACGCTGCCGCTCGTGACGTGCGCGTCGCCTGCCTACATTCAGCGCCACGGGCTACCCCGCGAGCCCGCGGACCTCATGCAAGGCCATACGATCGTCCGCATGAATTCGCCGCGCTCGGGGCGAGACTTCGTCTTCCAGCTCCATCGGGACGAACAGCTCTTCGAAATCCACGGCAATCATCGGTTAAGCGTCAACGACTCGAGCGCCGCGCTAGCGGCTGGACTTGCAGGGCTCGGCGTACTCACCACCTATGCGTTCCTCGTCACCCCGCACCTTCGCTCTGGTGCACTCGTGCGCCTCTTTCCCGATTGGCGGGGCGATGACATCGCTGTGCATGTTGCCTATCCGGCCAATCGGCATCTCGCCTCCAAGGTGCGCGTATTCGTCGAATGGGCGATCGAACTTCTCAGGGCAAGCGAACCCGCCTAACTCTTCGCGTCGTTCCGCTTCGCGCGGCGTCGGCCTGACGAACCCGTGGTCGGCTGCATCCGATCCCAATACGGCGGATCGCCGATGTGCTCACGCACGTGCTCGAGGAACAGACGCGCGCGGGTCACGTTGGAGCGTCCGGGCAGGCGCACCGCATGAATCGCCGATGCCCCCTTTCCCGGGCTGCCGTCATTCTCGGGAAAGAGCGACACGAGTCTGCCATCACGCAGACAATCGCCTACCAGCCAGCTCGCCAAATGAACGATGCCCAAGCCCGCAACCGCCGCGTCGACCAAGGTCTCGGTATCATCGCATTGAAATCGCCCGTTGACCCGCAACGGTGCGCCCCGGTTGAGCCCCGGGAAAGTCCACCAGCCCGGCGGAGTCGGCTTCGACGAGACCGTCAGGCATTCATGTTCCAACAACTGCTCTCGCGTTTCCGGCTGGCCCGCCCGCGCCAGATACGAAGGTGCAGCGCATACCAGTCGTCGCACCGGCGCAAGACGCGTCGCAATCAGATCGCCACTCAGATCGCGTCCGATCCGAATCGCCAGATCGATGCGTTCGACCGAAAGATCCGTCAACCGATCGCTCAGATGCAGGTCGACCTGCATCCGCGGAAATTTCTCGAGAAAGGTATGCACCGCCGGTGCGATATGGCGCCTGCCAAACGATGCCGGCGCGGTGATCGTCAACAGGCCGCGCGGCTCCTGATCCCGACTCGATAGCTCATCGCGCGCCTCCATCAGTTCCCCTAGTACGTTGCGCGCAGTACCGAGAAAGTGCTGCCCGGCATCGGTCAAGACCAGCTTGCGGTTGCCACGCAGGAACAGCGCGCAGCCTAGTTCCTCTTCCAGCCCGTCGATCCGGCGCGTGATCGACGACACCGCCACATCGAGCGCGCGCGCGGCCAGCGAGAAATTGCCGGCTTCGACGACCGCAACAAATACCTCCAGATCCTTGAGCATTGCCGCCTCGCATTTTGCGTTTATTGCAAACGTAGGTTGCATTGGCGCTAATTGTTTAGGGAATACAGCAAAAGCACAATCCCTCCCGTCACATCACCGGCCTGGTGCCGAAAACAGGAGAACCTCTATGACAACGCCAAAACATCGCAAGCGTCCAGCACAACTTATCAGTGGCATGACGCTCGCGGCTGCCTTGCTCGCACCGAATCTCTCCAGCGCGGCAGACATCACGTTCACGGCCCCGCAGGCCTTTCCGGAGAGCATCACCTGGTCGGCCCGTCAACATGTTTTCATGGTGGGCTCGGTGCGGCACGGTACCGTGGGCAAGATCACGCCCGATGGTCATTACTCGGAATTCATCCATGACGACCGTCTGATCTCGACGCTGGGTCTGTTCGTCGATGATCGCCGCAACACGCTTTGGGTCACCAACTCGGACCCGGGTGTCGGCGAGCACACCAATGCGGCCACGAAGGGCAAACTTGCGGCCATCGCGACTTACGACGCGACTACCGGTGAGCCACGCGCCTACTACGATCTGTCGTCGATCAATCCGGGCGCGCATCTGGCCAACGATCTGGCGGTCGACGCCGATGGCAACGTCTATGTGACCGACAGCTTTGCACCGACCGTCTACCGCATCGACACGCATGGGCAGATGTCGGCATGGGCCCGGGATCCGCGTTTTTACACCGGCGAGGGCTTCAACCTGAACGGGATCGCAATGCACCCGGACCGCTATCTGATCATCGGCAACTACAACTCTGGCGCGCTATTCAAGATCGATATTCATGAACCGTCGAGGATCGAGCAGATCACGTTGCCCGAAGCACTGAAAGGCGCGGACGGATTCGATCTGGTGGATTCGCAGCACCTGGTCGTGGTGCAGAACGAGGGCATCGATCGCACGGTCGAACTCGTCTCCACCGACGGCTGGCGAACCGCCACCATTGAGCGTGTACAGAAGAGCGAGCGCTCGATGCCGACTGCGGCCGTGACGGAAAACGGCAAGACGCACGTGCTCAATTCGCGAATCGACACGCTGTTCAAGCCGGGCTCGCCGCAGATCGATCAATTCGTTTTGCAGCAATTCTGAATAATTCGATCCAAAGGAAACACTATGCCGACACTTTATTTTCATCCCACGCCGAACGGCAGCAAGGTCGCCCTGATGCTCGAGGAGCTGCAGCTGCCGTTCGATATCGAGGTCGTCGATATTTTCCGCGGCGAGCAGCATCAGCCGGAATTTCTTGAGATCAATCCGAACGGCAAGGTGCCGGCCCTGGTCGATGACGGCATCACGGTGTTCGATTCGCACGCGATTCTGCTGCATCTGACAGAAAAGCACGGTGCTTTCATGCCGACGGATCCGGCCGGGCGTGCGGCCGCACTGTCCTGGCTGCAGCTCGTCGCGACGGGGCTGTCGCCGTTCAGCGGCCAGGCCGTGCACTTTCTGCACTACGCGCCGGAACCGCTGCCTTATGCCCGCAATCGCTACTTCAAGGAGGTCGAGCGGCACTACGGCGTGTTCGATCAGCGTCTGGCGAAAGTGCCTTACCTGGCCGGCAGCACATACTCGATTGCCGATATCGCGCTGTGGGGCTGGGCCTGTTCGGCAGGCTACATCTTTGGCGAGCGTGGATTGACCGACTATCCGCACGTGCAGCGCCTGGTCGATGAGATCTCTGCACGTCCGGCGGCGGCGCGGGTCATCGCACTGAAGCAACGCATGACCCTCAGCACCGAGATGAACGAGGGTGCCCGTCGCGCCTTGTTCCCGCAAAACCTGTAACGACCGACTGGACCGTCGCGCAGCGTCGGGTCTGGATTGCTGCGCGACGCGGTTGGCGTGAGCGCCGAGAACGGTGGGGCTTTGATGCTTCGAAGGTAGATTGGATGCAGAAGAAATCGAGACGTCGAAGGTCGTTGGCGCCGACACTGAGCGGCCGCTCGAGCGTCCGTGTGCGTTCGCAAGCGAGTGTCGGAAACTGGCCGGGTACGGACGAACCCAATCGCCGCGTCGCCGATCAAGTGACGCTAGTGCACCGTTGCCGAGCGGGCCGGTCAACGTAATGGTGCGGCGCGCTGAAGAGTCGCGCGTCCGCGTAAGTGCGTGCGGCAACGCGCGTTGCCGCGATCCGTGCACGTAGTGTCCGGACATCGATATGTACGAGAAAGGGCCTATCGAACTGAGCGTGTCTTCGCAACCTATACGGAAGGGCGTAACCTCGTATGACCGGAGGAAGCCGCGCTATGCCGAGCGACGAGCGCAGATCTTCGTCGCTACGTGGCCGCCTACCCTTAAGGCTTAAGGTGCGGAAGAGGTCGTCATGCCTGATACCGAGGTGTACAAATTTCAATACGTACGTCGACAGGGACTGCAGCGTACCTATGATGTAGTTCTGAATATCTGTCGGCTGGAATCCGGCGTATGTTCTTACGTGGCATGGGTCCATTTCGCCGGCGAATTCAAAGGGAACGGACTGATTTTCCCACTGATCGCAAAGACTACGGAGGAAGCGGCGGTTGAAGCGCGAGGACGTATTGAAAACGACATCGAAGACCTCGCCGGCATCGCTGAATAACCTTGCATTTGTTGTCTGGAGTTGGCCATGGAAGAGCAACAGGTGGACCGAGGCTACATTATCACGGTCAGCGCGCGAGAGGACTGCGACGGCGGGTCGACCGTTACGTTGCTGGTGGAGCAGATGTCGCGGCGTGGCGAAATCGACCGCAAGGGCGGCCGCATACCTGGGAGCACTACCGCTCATTGCTCAGCGTAGCGGCCGCAGTCAGCGATGCGATAGACCTCGCCAGGCGCGCGATCGATGCCCAGCTTGGCGGATCTCCGCGCGAACATTAGCCTCGTACCCTTCCACCTGTTGCCGGGCAAGCGGCGGCAAGCGGCGGCAAGCGGCGGCAAGCGCAGTATCCTCGAACAGACCACCACACGCACATCAAAATCACATCATGTGGACAGTGCAGTCGCTTCAGCACCTGGGCGACGCCAGGGGGCAACGTCCTGCGCGGTCTTCGTCGTCCTGGCCATGGGGGTCGCCAGCATTTTCCGGCCACCGGATCTTACCTTACAGTAACGCCTTGGTGCGACAGAGCAATCCGTAACGCCAGCCGTATTCGATGTGGCGATTGCGCGCGCGTTCCGACTGGACTTTACTGCAAGGTGCCCCATCGCCCGACCGCCGGCTCGGCCGAAGCCCACTTCCAACCGTCCTGATCCTTACAGATTGACGCGACAAACCAGGCAGCGGGCGCACCGGGCTTCTCGCCAGCAATGACCGAAAATGCAAACTCGCGACAGGTCGCCAGCGCGCTATCGAACTCGCGCAGCACGCGGACCTCGCCGTGACCATTTTCGAGCGGCAGCACGTGTTTGACCCGCTACGGCTTCGTTGCGCCGACCGGCAATTCACCCGCCGTGGCCGCGATCGCCATCTGCTGGTCGCCGTGCAGCGACTTCATCACGCGCCTGACGGCTTCGTCGGCGGCGGCCTGCACTGCGATGCCCACGCCGATGCCGATGGCAGGATTGCTGGTGACGGCGCCTGTCGATACCGCGGCGACCGCACCGGCCACCGCGCCGACCGACGCGCAGCCACTCATCATTACCGTCAAACTCGCCACAACGCCGGCCGCAAGCATCGCATTAAAGCGGCGCTTCATTGCAGCGCACCCCAGCGTGCCGTGGCCGGTTCCGCCGAGGCCCATTTCCAGTCATCACCATCACGGCACACCGCAGCGACGTAGAACGAACTGGTCGCGGGCTGATCCTTCTTCGCATCGGTATCGGCAGAAAAGACAATTTCCTTGCAGTCGAGCATACCGGTACTGATCACCCGGCTCACAGTCACGCGGCCTTTTTCGTCTGGCTCGATCGGTACGCTGTGCCTGGTGAACCAGGGTGCCACGGCGCCGACCGCGAGCGGTCCCGCCGCGGTCGCAATCTGCGCCTGCGTATACGCGTGCATCACGCGTTCCGAGTACTGCACGCCGGCTCGGGCAGCGGCCACTGCGCCGAGGCCGATGCCGGTGGCAACGGCCGCGTTGCTGGTGACCGTGCCGGCGACGGCCGCCCCGGCGATACCGGCACCCGCCGTGGCGCCTTCACTGTAAAGTGAACTGCAGCCCAGTCAGACCCGTACTGACGGCTGCCAACGCGAGACAGGTCGCCAGCGC
Organism: Paraburkholderia sp. MM5496-R1; assembly: GCF_050436205.1. Classification (NCBI taxonomy): domain Bacteria; kingdom Pseudomonadati; phylum Pseudomonadota; class Betaproteobacteria; order Burkholderiales; family Burkholderiaceae; genus Paraburkholderia; species Paraburkholderia sp. MM5496-R1. The sequence continues at coordinate 47,209 of NZ_JBNDLT010000001.1, read as the reverse complement.
GGTAACGGGCAGGCAATGCCGCCGAATCGCGCTCTGCACGGTCGTTTTCCTCGCTCCGGATGGCTTGTCCCGATCGATGCAGTAGCCGGTTGCGCGAAAGCTGGCAGACGCATCGCGAGAGCGGCGCATTCCACATTTTGACGCGAGTGGATTGGTGAAACCAGCGAAATTCGCAGGATCGGTGCGCAGCGGTGATTGGCGGAATGGCGCGCGATGCATGCTGGCTCACAGCGCCTGACTGACCAAGCTCGATGTCCCTTTCCAGGGCGACACTCAAGATTGCCGGGGCCTCAGGCTCAGCCGTTGCGTGCCGTCTGTCGAGTCTCATGGGGGGCGCCACTTGATGAACAGCATCCGGCATTTGCCGCCCCTCCCCTTGCGCGAAACAACGCCACCGGGAACTGGATCACTGCGACGCGTTCTTTTATTTGCGCCGACTGACTTCCAGGCAAGACAACGCACGCCTGGTCGATACGTTCCATAAGGTCGAGTTCCGGCCGGTTGACCGAAAGGGCGGACCGAAGATCGCGTATGTCGCGGCATCATCGCCGTGATCGATTCGATCGCTAAAACCACGTTGACACCCTGTCAGCGACGTCCCGGCCGTTGTATGCTTAGCCCGAATAGGAGGGGCCATGACTCAAAAGGCGCGAGAGCTTTACAGGAGCGCGAACGGAGACCGTTGGTCGCTCGTCCACGAATACGACTCTGGCCGGGTTTTCGTCCGACATGAGCCAAACCTCTCGTCAGGTGGCCGGCCGTCCGACATCTCAATTGGCGACTTCCTCGTTCGAGATGGCAAAGGGCCGGAGCATACCGAACTGCTGCGCCTGATCGGGAAATTGGTGGAGACGCCAGCCGATAACTAGCGCTTACCTTTTACGATTGTTCAACTCGCGTCAGTGACTGCGCAGGCCTGCTCCGTGCCAGTATGGCTTTCAACGCCGATGCTTTGTGCTGCAGGCGGTGGACGCCGACGCCGCCCCTCAAGGCAATACCGTGGTTGGACGACATCTGCCTGGGGGACGCTTCAGAAAACGGAAAACAGGCACGGTAGCGACAGAACGATCTGTCGCAAATCGACCCCGAGCCGTCATCCGCGTCACCATGTCAACAACGACCGCTTTCCAATTCCGAACGGACATTCGTTCGCATCACGTCTTCCGTTACGGGCGCTCGGGGCCGGTGGGTCGTTAGCGGCAATGATGCATTCGCTCAGAATCACTAACTGAATCTCGATCAGATCGCCGCATGCGTTTGGCGATGCGCGTGGCCGCTGTGACTTTGTCGTGACGCGCCGCTATTTGAACTTGACGAGATCCTTGAATATCAGTTGACCCCAGCTATTTCCGCGCGCGTGTACAAGCAGTCCACCTTCCGAAAGCCCGCCGAGGTTGATTGGCGCGAAACCGAGTTTTTCCGCAAGCGCACCAACCTCCGCTGCGGCGCCGTCATCGTCGCTCGCCAGGAACACGACTCTCCTGCCACCGTGTACGGCCGGGTCCTGGTCAAGGACGGCAGCGACCAAATGGTTGAAGCCTTTCACCAGCCTGGCTCCGGTGAACGCCTTCGCGACGAAAACTGACGACGGGAGACCGTCCAGTTCCTCAAGCGGGGCTAACGTGTTCATCGCGTCGATGATGGTCTTTCCTTTCCAGTTCGGCAGCGCTTTCGCGACCTCCGGGTGCGACTCGAAACGGACAGCTAAAAAGATGGTGTCTGCCTTGAGGGCTTCCGCCAGGGTTTTGGGAATGATTCCGGGTCCGATCGCGGCGGCATCGGACGCAAAGCTTTCCGGGTCGCGCGTGGTTGCAACGGATACTTCGATACCGCTGCGGGCAAACGCCTTGGCAAGCGCGTAGCCGATCTTGCCGAAGCCGATGATTGCGTAGCTCATATGTTCTCCTTTGGTTTTTGCGGCGCGATCAGAGCTTGTAGCCGCCGCTCGCTTCAATCGTCTGACCGGTCACCCAGTGGCCGTCATCGGAGGCCAGAAACGCCACGACGGCGGCGATTTCCGAAGGCTCGCCAAAGCGTCCCAGCGCGATTTCGGCCTCGACCGCCTTGACGAGTTCGGGATTCTCCCGGATGGCGGCGTTCACGTCTGTTCGCGTGTAGCCCGGCGCTACGGCGTTCGCGGTAATTCCGCGCGGCCCCAACTCGGACGCGAGCGCATGGGTGAGGTTGTTGATGGCCGCTTTGGCCATCGAATAGACAGGCGCGGCTGTTACGGGCTTCGTGGCGGCAGCGGATGAGATGTTGATGATGCGTCCACCATCTGTGAGACGATCCAGAGCGGCCTGAACGATGAAGAAGGGCGCGCGGGCGTAGACCGCGATCAGGGTGTCCCAACTCTCCGGCGTCGCGTCCTTGAAGCCAACCCAGCCGGAATTGCCGGCGTTGTTAACCAGGATATCGAGAGCTTTGCTTCCCTTCCGCTTGGTGAACTCGTCATCGAGTCTCTCAAACAAGGCCGGGACTGTCGCCGGGTCAACGAGGTCCGCGTGGATCGCGAACGCAGTGCCTCCCGCTTTCTCGATGGTCGCGACCGCTTCGTCTGCGCCGGATTTGCTGGCGTTGTAAGTCAGCGCGACCGTCGCACCATCCTTTGCAAGACGTTCGGCAATGGCGCGGCCAATGCCCCGCGATGCCCCGGTAACGAGAGCGGTTTTTCCTTTAAGGGATCGTTCCATTTTATTTTCCTCAGTGGATGTGCGCATAACCGGATCACTGGAGTGACCGGCCGGGCGTGGCGCGTCAGATTTGCGCCAGGCCGCCGTCAACAGCGACCTCGCTGGCGGTCATGAAGCTGCTGTCCTGCGACGCGAGGAAGGCGGCCACCGCCCCGATCTCCGCCGGATCGGCCATGCGCTGGAGCGGAGTCATCGAGCCGAAGGCCTTCACGCCTTCCTCGCCCAGCGCTTCCTTCGCGAGTTCGGTCGCCGTCGGCCCGGGCGACAGCACATTTACCCGGATGCCGGTGCCCTTCAGATCCTCCGCCCAGGTCCGCGCGAGGTTGCGCACTGCCGCCTTGCTCGCGCTGTAGGCGCTGAATGCCGGGGCGCCCGTGGTGCCGGCGCTCGATCCGGTCAGGATGATCGAACCGCCCGCACCCATCAGCGGCAGCGCCTTCTGGACCGTGAAGATCGAACCCTTTACGTTGGTATCGAAGATTTCGTCAATGTGCTCGGATGTGATCTTGCCGAGCGGAAGCTGGCTTCCCGCCCCGGCATTGGCGAAGACGATGTCGAGGGTTCCGCGCTCGGCCTTCACCGCCGCGTAGAGTCGGTCGAGGTCGGCCAGATTGGAGACAGAGCCTTTCACCGCGCGGGCATTAGGCCCGAGGTCGGCCAAAGCCGCATCGAGTGCTTCCTGCCGGCGGCCGAAGATGAAGACGAACGCGCCTTCCTCGATGAAGCGCTTTGCCGCGGCAAGGCCGATGCCGGTAGCGCCGCCGGTGACCACGGCGGTCTTTCCATTCAGTCTGTTCATTTCATGTGCTCTTTCATTGGAGTTGCTGGAGAAATGCCATACAGCGCTGTATGATATGGATCACCGATCCACATAAACACTATATGGATCACCGATCCACTTGTCAACATCCCTATGCGAGCCGACGCTCAAAAAAATCGCAGCCAGATCCTCACAATCGCGCGTGACGTCGTCACCGAGCATGGTGCCGACGCATCGATGCGCGATATTGCTCGCCGGGCTGGCGTCGGGTTGGCCACACTGCTTCGTCATTTCCCGACACGAGAAGCCCTATTCGAAGCGTTGCTGTGCACCCATCTGGATGCACTGACGCAGAAGGCAGCCGAGCTCGAAACATCGACTTCGGCTGACGAAGCACTTCTCATCTGGTTTCGGGAATTGGTGGTATTCACCCAAAGCTACAGGGGTGTTGTCGCCATGATGGCGGCAGCCCACACGAACCCGGATTCCGCGCTTTATGCTTCGTGCGCAGCGGTGCACTCAGCAGGCGCGCGCCTACTACTCCGTGCTCAGGGCGAGGGAACGGCACGCGCCGATATGAATGGGGACGACCTGTTCGCCCTGATAACGGCTCTCGGCTGGGCGGTCGACCAACCCTCATTCGCGCCACGAGCGGATCATCTCGTTCACCTCATTACGAGCGCCATCCTGACACGTCGGCCTGGCAACGATGCCAGGAAGGCAACGCGGCGAATCAAATTGCCGACGGATACTTCCTGCCAGGGAAGCCTTGGGGATTCGAACTAGATGGCGGAAAGCTGACTGGAGCCGACACTCGAATGGCCATTAGTGCACTTGAGCGATTGGCCGCTGTTGTTTAGGTTTGTAGGATGCCTGCCCTCGACCACGGATATGAGCGCACGCCACAGGCGCATGCGGGCAGGCGTCGTACAAACCCCGAGGGAGGAAACCGCGGAGTGTTCCGGCGCGGCCGGAACCTTTAGCGCTATGGGGATTGAAGAGGTCGCGTGCGGTGTTGGACTGACGCGGCGCTGGGGCAAAGCGGGTTGATGTCGACGGGATGCACGTTGGGGAGGCTGTCCGGCGCGCGTTGGTGACGGGAGGCCGGGCGCACAGCCGCGTGGTCCGTGTAAGAGACGCAAGCGTCCGCTATCGGGTCCCGTTGCCGGAGAGCCGACGATCGCCTTGAACGTCTCGAAACACCTGTGCTCATGCTGCGGCTCGCTGTACGGGTGGTGCGCGGATCGGTGCGCTGCGCTGGAGGACCTCGATGACGATCATCGGCGCGCCGCAGTGCCGGCAGATGAAGGCAGGACGCAGAGCGGGACCGGTGTCGTCGGGTTGCGTGCTGGCTGCGGGCACGACGTGCAACAGCCCACGCACCTTCGCGAGATTCTCCCGGCGCACGGGATTGGCCAGCAGGCCATAGTGGCGGATGCGGTGGAAGCCGCCGGGCAGCACATGCAGCAGAAAATGAAATGAACGCGTCCCACCCGAGTATATGAGCGCAAAGGAAGCTGGATCCTCACAGGCCGATGTGCCTACGTGGAAAATACGAAGTTTCCAGGCAAACCGGAGGATCCGTCGTGAAGCTTACGCCAGTTGGGATTGACATTGCAAAGTCGGTGTTTCAGGTCCACTACGTCGATCAGGAAACCGGAGAAATCGTGAACAAGCCGATCAAGCGGGCAAAGTTTCTCGAGTACTTCGCGAACCGGGCTCCGTGCCTGATCGGCATGGAGGCGTGCGGCGGATCGCACCACTGGGCCCGGCAACTTACGAACATGGGTCACGTGGTAAAGCTGATGCCGGCGAAGTTTGTGAAGGCGTTCAACATCCGCAACAAGAACGATGCGGCAGACGCCCGTGCAATCTGGATGGCTGTGCAGCAACCCGGCAAGGCCGTCGCGGTGAAGACCGAGATACAGCAGGCGATGCTGGCGCTACACCGTATGCGGCAGCAGCTGATCAAATTTCGCACGATGCAGATCAACAACCTGCGTGGACTGCTGATGGAATATGGAGAGATCATGAGCAAGGGCCGGAACAAGCTGAACAAAGAGATACCGGTCGTGCTCGAACGGATCGCGGAGCGCCTGCCTGCCGTGCTGATCGATACGTTTCGCGAGCGGTGGAATGGACTGGCGAAGCTGGACGAACAGGTTGCCGAGATCGAGCGCCGGATGCGCGAGTGGAAGAAGGACGACAAGGCGGTGAAAGCGGTTAGCGAAATTTGCGGCGTCGGGCTGCTGACGGCAACGGCAGCCGTCTCAATGATGGGTGATCCGAAAGCATTCAGTTCGGGGCGGGAGTTTGCCGCATGGGTTGGCATCGTGCCGAAGCAGACCGGCTCGGGCGGAAAAGTGAACCTGCACGGGATCAGCAAGAGAGGCGACACCTATTTACGGACACTGCTGATCCACGGCGCGCGTAGCGTAATAGAGCACGCAAAGGAGCCCGGCGAGTGGGTCGAGCAGATGATGAAGCGGCGACCAAAGAATGTGGTGGTCGTTGCATTGGCGAACAAGATGGCGCGGACGATCTGGGCTGTGCTGGCCCATGACCAGCCGTACCAGAAGGCCTACGTGAGCGTGAAGCCCGTCTGAATGGTTCACGCGAAGCAGAAGATCAACGGTTAACACAGGGTGAACGTCGAAAGGTTGCGCAGCAATCGAGTGTGATGACAAACCAGGTAGGACCGGGACTCGCTAAACCTGAATGCGCCGTCGAGCTTCGAGCTCGCGCAGGAAATGAGGTGCGAGTCAGCGTATTTCATAGAGGCCCGCAGCAGCAATACCGGCTGCAACAAGGCCGGATATAAAGCTGCAGCCCATCCTGTCTGTCTGAACACACGAAAACTGTTGCAAACGGGACGCGTTCATATAAAGCGGCGCATGAACTCGTGAGGGCCCAGGGTCATGGTCTTGTAGCGGGTGCGCCCCTTCGCGCGATAGTCCTTCCAGCGGAAGGTGACGCTGCGCTCATCGAGCGCAACGAGCCGCTGGTTGGAGATGGCCACGCGATGCGTGTAGCGTGACAGGTAGGCGAGCACCGCCTCGGGTCCCGCGAACGGGCGTTTCGCATATCAGCGCGTTCGTTCGCGACGTCGATCGCGATGCTTCGAGACGAGACGCCGGGAACTGCACGCATTGAAACTGTTGACGCGTTTCTTGCGCGATCGCGGTGTGTGTCGTGTCGCTCAAACGCACGCTATTGCCGCTGACGACGTTGTCGAGGGGTTTGCGCAATCCTTAAAACGCGATCAGGGTTTGGCCGTTGTGACCGTTGAGTCCTATGCAAGGTGGACACGCAAATTTCTGGTGTGGCGGTTCGGCCAGGGAGAAGTCTGCTTGCGGGACGTTCGCGTGACCGACGCCAGCGCTTTCGTTAAGAGCGAGGCAAAGCGCATGGCGCCAGCCGCCCTGAAGAACGTTGTCACGGCACTGCGGTCCTTCCTTCGTTACGCCCAGTTTCGCGGCGAGGTTACCGCGGGATTTGCTGCAAGCGTGCCAGCGGTAGCCAGTTGGGCAAGCACACCTCCCATCCCCAGAGCCATTGCAGCCGAGCACGCGCAGCGCGCAATCGACAGCTGCGACCGCCGGAGCGCGGTGGGCCGACGCGATCGAGCCGTGCTGCTGCTTCTGGCAAGACTGGGACTTCGAGCCTGCGAGATCGTCAGGTTGACGCTGGACGACGTCGACTGGGACTGCGCTCAATTGCGTGTGCGTGGCAAGGGTGGCCGCGAGAGTCTCCTGCCATTGACCGCCGACGTGGGCGAGGCGATCGCCGCCTATCTCGAGCGCGGGCGTCCTGCCAGTCCAGATCGGCACCTCTTCCTTCGATCCCTGGCACCGATACGCGGGCTGATGGAAGGGTCGGACGGTATCGGCACGATTGTGCGCCACGCGCTCAATCGCGCCAAAGTCGACGCGCCGCACCGCGGCTCGCACCAGTTCCGGCACGCCTTGGCTGTTCGCATGTTGCAACTCGGTGCGTCGTTCCCGGAGATCGGCCAGGTTCTTCGCCATCGTAGCCCGCAGTCCACGAGCGTTTATGCGAAGGTGGATGTCAGCGCACTTCGGAAGTTGGCTATGGCCTGGCCAGGAGGTGCACGATGAACTCGATTCGAGAGGCGCTCCAAGAATATCTCGACCTGCGACGCAGCCTGGGCTTCAAGATGCACGATGCCGGTTTGCTGTTGCCCCGGTTCGTCAGTTTCATGGAGACGCGGCATAGGTCGCGTTCATCGGACGTTCTACGCGCTGTCACGGCAAACGGGACTGCGTGCCGAAGGCGCAAGCAAGGGACCACGGTTGCATGACTTCCGGCATCGCTTCGCCGTTGAAGTGCTGATCCGTTGGTATCAGTCTGGAGAGGACGCCTGGCGCTTGTTGCCGGTGCTGTCGACCTATCTTGGGCACATCTATGTGGCCGGCACATACTGGTATCTGAGCGGGTCGCCCGAGTTGATGGCACAAGCGATGGATCTCCTGGAACGCCGTTGGGGGGAGTCATCATGATTAGGGAGCCCAGCTTCGCCGCCTTGCTGGAGAAGTTCTTCATCCAGCGTCTGATGCACCAGCGCCAGGCCAGTGTGCATACGATCGCATCGTACCGCGACACATTCCGGTTACTGCTGGAATTTGTACAGCGACGCCTGCATAAAGCGCCATCCACTCTGGCACTGGAAGACATCGATGCGCCGCTGGTCGCGGACTTCCTCGATGAACAGGAGCAGGTTCGCGGCGTCACAGCTCGAACGCGTAACCTGCGCTTGACGGCAGTGCACTCATTCTTCCGGTATGCGGCCTTCGAGATGCCGTCACACTCAGCGCACATCCAGCGCGTGCTGGCCATCCCGGCCAAGCGCTTTAGCCGCGCATTGGTCCCATTCCTGAGCCGACAAGAGGTCGATGCGTTGCTGGCCGCGCCGGACCAGCAGACTTGGGCAGGTCGCCGCGATCACGCTCTATTGTTGTTGGCGGTGCAGACGGGGTTACGCCTGTCTGAGCTGACCGGCCTTCGGCGCGAGGACCTGCACGTTGGCGCCGGCGCGCACGTACGCGTGTTTGGCAAGGGGCGCAAGGAGCGTTGCACGCCATTGAGCAAGAGCACCCGCTCCGTATTGGTCGCGTGGGTTCGAGAGCCACCGCGGGCCGGGAATCAGCCACTGTTCCCAAATGCGCGCGGCGGCCGGCTGAGCGCACACGGCGTCCATTACCTGCTTCACAAGTATGTGTTGGCGGCCTCGGAGAAATGCTCTTCGCTGAAGAACAAGCGCGTGAGCCCGCATGTGTTGCGACACACGACAGCGATGGATCTGCTGCAAGAAGGCGTCGAACCCTCAGTCATCGCACTCTGGCTACCGAGCAGTATCATCGACAGCAGCGCCGCGCCGTGCGTGCGACCGCCTGCCGCGGCGCGAATTAGAACTTCATCGCGAGATTGAACATGATCAACGAGTAACGAGCGTGAATGTCCGTTCCCGTGCTCGGCCCCGTGCCCTTCAAGGTCTGCGGAAAGTCATATTCATAACCGGCAGAAAGATCGACCTTCTTCGAAGCGTGCCAGGTCAAGCCGCCGCTTAGCGAATCGGTGAGAATCATCGGCGCGTAGTAGTTGGCAATCGTGTGATTCGAGTCGACGCTAGCGGTGCTGTGCTTGCCGCCAACACGTAACGTCAGCCTGCGGGTGACATCCCAGGATGCGCCGAACCGCAACGCGGTCTGATCGTGCAAGCCGAACGTCTGCGTGTCTCCCAGAACGCCAACGTTGGACCACCTGATGCGCACCACATCGGCCGCAACGGTCACGCGAGGAGAAAGATGCAGCGCGAGCCCCGCGCCGTACTGTGACGGTTCGTCCAGATGCCCACCGGCAGCGGCGAACAGATCGTCCGCATAGCCGCTCGCCCTGGAAAAACGGACCTTGGTCGAATAGGCGGCGCCGACGCTCAGCATCCGGGTCACGTTCCAGATCGCGCCGATGCGACCGCCGATGCCATACGTCGTTGTCATGCCGTGTGTCGGCAATACGCCGATCGAGCCGTCCGGCATCGGCGCAACAAGGCCCTGCGCCTCGAACTTCTGCACGCCCAAGATGGCGGATACGCCCAATGCCAAATCCGGCGTGATCTTATATGCGACCGTCGGCAGGAAGTTGATGTAGATATCCTTCGCTTTTGCCGGTGGCGCGCCTGGAATTGGCAGCGGTGCGTGTGGATAGTTGACGCCGCCGCCCGAGGAGTTGATCGACATGCCGATCGCCAGCCGCTCCGTCACATCGACATTCACCCCGCCACTGGGCATCGGACCGATCGCGCCGAAGCCCTGTTGATTCGACGGACTGCCGAAGCTGGACCGGGCGTGCCCCACCACCACCTGCCCCCCCAGATCGGAGCGGTTTCCGAGGTAAGCCATACCCGCCGGATTGTCGCCGGCAATCGCGCTCGTCAGCGGATTCGCAATCGACGCACCGCCCATCATCGACTCGTCCACCCCCGCGGCATTCGTTTGCGTCGCGTTCATTGCCTGCGTTGCACCGGATGCCAGAGCCAGCGCACAACCTGCTGCCAATAAGCGACTCGTTCGACGCTTCTCCATACCCTTTCTCCTCCACGTTTTCTTGATATATAAATCGGATACCTTATTAATATTCTAAGACCTGTCCATCAGGTATTGATTGGAATCCGATACGACGGGCCCGCTCCGTTATCGCGAACCGGGCTCCCCATTCAACGACCTAGAACGCGACTTCGCCTGGCCCCTTGAGCCTGAGCATCACCCGCGCCTCGTCCGGAGTGGCGATCTCGAACCCAAGCTGCTCGACGACGGATCGGATGGCCGTGACCTGCTCGGCATTGCTTTTTGCCAGCTGCCCCTTGCGCAACCACAGGTTATCTTCCAGACCGACACGGACATTGCCTCCCAACAACAGCGCCTGGGTCAGCACCCGGGGTTGCTGTGCGCCTGCGCCCAGCGCAGACCAGTGGTAGTCAGCGCCGAAAAGACGGTCCGCCGTGCGCTTCATGTGCGCAATATCTTCCGGGTGCACGCCGATACCGCCACGAATGCCGAACACCGACTGAATGAAAACCGGCGCTTTGAGCAGCCCCCGGTCCATGAAGTGCGCAGCCGTGTACAAATGACCGATGTCGTAGCACTCAATCTCGAAGCGCGTGCCGTTGTCGTTACAGGCCGCGAGTATGTGAGCGATGTCCTTGAACGTGTTGCGAAAGATCCGGTCCTCGCTCGCCTCGAGATACGGCCGCTCCCAGTCATGCCGGAATTCCTTGAAGCGACCGAGCATCTCGTACATGCCGAAGTTCATCGACCCCATGTTCAGCGACGCCACTTCGGGCTTGAAACGCAGCGCCGGCATTAGGCGCTCTTCCACCGTCATGGCGGGCGCGCCGCCGGTCGTCAGATTGATCACGACATCCGACTCGGCTTTTATCTGCGGTAGGAACTGCGCAAACAGTCCGGCATCCTGACTGGGCATCCCGGTGACAGGATCGCGCGCATGCAGATGCACGACTGCCGCGCCGGCGGCTGCTGCCTGGATGGCAGAGGCGGCGATTTCCGCCGGCGTAACCGGCAGGTACGGCGACATGCTCGGCGTGTGGATCGAGCCGGTTATCGCGCAGGTGATGATGACCTTCGAGGCTTGCGCCATGTCGATGTCTCCCTTTGTGTGACATGAGCTTCGCGCGGCATTCAGGCGCCCCGCACGTTAGATCCGCGGTTCTTTGACGATACGGTTCTCGACGTGACCGACCCCGTCGATTTCTACCCGGATCACGTCGCCGACCTGCAGGAAGACCGGCGGACTCATTGCGATGCCGACGCCTGCCGGCGTACCGGTCACGAGAATGTCGCCGGGTTTGAGCGTCATGACCTGGCTGAGGTACTCAATCTGTTTCGCGATGCTGTACGTCATCAGGCTTGTCGACGAATTCTGACGGACCTCGCCGTTGACCATCAGTCGCAACGTCAGCTTCTGCGGGTCCGGAATCTCGTCGGCGGTCACGATCCACGGTCCGATCGGACCGTGGGTGTCGAACGATTTGCCGAGCGTCCAGGTCGGGCTCTTCATCTGCCAGTCGCGCGAGCTCACATCGTTCGCGACAAAATAGCCGCCGACGTAGTCGAGTGCGTCTTCTTCGGAGATGTATCGGCCTTCCTTCGCGATGACGACGCCGAGTTCCGCTTCGTAATCGAGCTGTTCGCAGACACGCGGATAGTGGACGTCGTCATACGGACCGTTGATGCACGAGGTCTGCTTGTTGAACCAGACCTGTGACGTCGGAATCGGCAAGCCGAGCCGGCGTGCCTCTTCTTCATGGTCCTTGTAGTTCATGCCGAGTGCGAGGAACTTACCCGGCGCCGGTACCGGCGCTTCGAGGCGCACGTCGGCGAGCGCGACGCAGCCTGAGTTGCCAGGGGTTGCAGCCGCCGCGGCAGCAGTCGCGAGCGCATCCGGCGACGCGAGAATGGAAGCAATATCTGCAGGCAGTCCTATGCCGTCGCCCGACAGATCGACGATCGTATCGCCCCCGATCTTGCCGACCGAGGTCTTGCCTTTATAGGTGTATCGTGCAAGTTTCATCGCTATGCCTTGAATTCGGAAACGGTTAGCAGGTGGTTCAGGAAAGGAAGTCCGGCGGCAACGGCGGCGCCCATTGAGCGAGCGCATCGGGCGACAGCGCTTCGTGCCCGACCGGCGTGGATTCGTTGACGATGTCGCCGTCGGTCCAGTGCTCGACCTTATTGCCGAACGGATCGCGCCAGTAGTCGAAAATCTGGCTGCCCTGCACGTGGCGCCCGATACCCCACGAATGCCGGTATCCCTTTGCCGCAAGAAAGCCGTTGCCGGTCGACAGATCGTCCCAGTCGATCACTTCGAATGCGCTGTGATCGAAGTCCCGCTCCTTCGCGCCGAGGCCAAGCAGCGCGATCGTGTGATGGTCCGTGAAAGTACTGCCGAGACCGCAGTGCAGGAACGCCGCCACCGTCTGGTTGGGCTTCTGCGCATAGTAGCTATCGGAGACCTGAAACCCGAGGATGCCCTCATAGAACCTGAGCATTGCCGGGAAATCCACCGTCTTGAGCACCACATGGCCCAGCCGAACCACATGTGACGGACCGGCTGGAACGCGGTTGACGTGGCCGCGCCGGACGCGCTCCCCCGCGCTGTTGATGCGCAGCGGCTCGCGAAACGACTGACCCGGAATCGTGTCGCCGCCGAATAGCAGATCGATGACGAACCCGTCCGGATCAGCGATCGTCACGACCCAGCCCGCATCGAGTTCATCGTTGCTGCGCACGTCCACGCCGAATGCCGCGGCCACCTTCTCCAGGTCCGCCTTGCTGCCAGCCACGAAGCCGACGCCCAGCGGCCTCTGTTCGCCCTTCTGCGCGATATACGCGGGATAACCGCCGGACCAGGCTGCCATCTGCAGGGTATTGTCAGTCTGCTTCAAGACATTCAGTCCGAAATCGCGCAGAAAGACCGATTGCTGCTCAATATCCGGCACCTGATAACGCACATACGCGATGTCGCGCACGTTGATCATTTGTTCGCTCCTTGTGGCGCCGCAGCGCCACGCTTAAATGTCGGGTCAAGCCCGCGTCGTCACCACGCTGCCCCGTTCCAGCACTGCGACGGGTCTAGCGCGTGCAACTGCTTGTATTTGCCGCTGAAGAACAGCAGCGGATGGCCATCCGATTCGTTGAGACTTTCGACGTCTGCCGCATAGATGCGGTGATCGCCGCCCGCGTGGATCGCATGCACGCGCACCACCATCTGGACCAGCGCCGAACGGATCACCGGCACCTCCCCGGCGAATTCGAACGGCGATTCCAGTCCGGCCTGCGGCTGCCCGCCGAAGTGACGGCTGAGGTCCTCCTGTTCTTCTGCGAGAAAGCTCACGCCGAACCGCTTGCCTTCCTTGACGGTTTGCGCGAAGCGGGCCTGGTTGCGCGCCGAGATGAGGATCATCGGCGGATCGACGGACAGCGACATGAAGGCGTTTGCCGTCATGCCTGCCGGCCGGCCCTCATGAAAAAAAGTGATGACCGTCACGCCCGTCGCGAACTTGCCCATCGCGCGGCGAAACTGGGCCGCATTGACTTCAGTAGCCAGCATGTGCTCCTCCAGACTGACGGGAATTCCATCCGGATCAGATCAACGGCGTGTCGGCCGGTTGATCGCATGCGATGCGCCCATATGTCTCGAAGTTCGTGGCCGGCGCCACGATCCCGTGCAGACACGCAACGCGCGCATCGTGCCAGATGCGCGTGAAGCGGTTATTCATGGACGCAAGCGATCCGCCGGAGGCCGACGCGAGCGAGTCGACCGCTTCCCAGATCAGCTTCTCGGCGAAGCCCACGTCACGGCGAACTTTCGCGCGATCCAGGTACGCCATGTAGGTCCCGGACGCTGCACTGCGATCCATCGCGTCGGCCTGCCGTTCGATGATGGCGCGCGCTGCGTCGAGCCTCGCCGATGCCTCACCGACCTGCAGATGAGTCACAGGCGCCTCAGCCTGTTTTGCGTACCACGTGTACTGGATGCCGCGGCGCGGAAGCTGTTCGAGGAAGGTTTCGAGCGCCGCTGCCGCGATGCCCAGCGCCGGGAATGTCAGGATGATCGCGAGCATCGGCATGCAAGCCACGCGATAGAGCGGCTCCTCAGCGAGATGCGTCGAACGGTAGTTGCCTTCGATAGCCTCGCTCAGCGACGCGACACGCGCGTCGGGAACGAACACGTTGGTAACCGAGACGCTTGAGCTGCCTGTGCCACGCAACGCGATCACGTTCCAGTCGTCAAGGATCTTGACGTCGGATGCGCGGATCAGCGCCACGCCCTGATCGATGGTTTTTCCGTTCTCGTCGACGAGCGGAATGCCCAGCAAATCCCAGTTCGCGTGATAGATACCCGAGTTGAATCCCCATAGCCCTTCTTCGATCAGATAGCCGCCTTCGACTTTCTTCACCACGGCTTTGCGCGCGGACAGCACACCCACCACGCGGGCCGGCTCGGGACCGCCAAAGACTTCGTCGGCTGCGGCTTCACTGAAGAGCGTCGCCGCGGCCCATGTGGTCACGTTGAGCAAGGCTGCCACCCACGCGGTGGACGCGTCTCCTCGACCAAGTTCGGACACCACTTCAAGAACCGTCCGCACCGAAACCTGCTGGCCGCCATATTTGCGAGGCGTGGTTAAACCCAGCAGGCCGCCGGCCTCGAGTTCGTCGATCGTTTGCTGCGGCAGGCGCCCCAGCTGGTCCACTTCGGCTGCGCGGCCCTTCAGCGCTGGAACCAGCGACGCCGCACGGGCCCGCAGGTCTGCCTCGCTTTTGCCTGCTTCAAAAAATTCGGGATTCGCGTTCAAGATGTCGTCCTCACATGATGGATCGTCAAGGTGCTGCTGTTTTTGATACTCTCATCATTTTGATAACATCATCAATATTTTTCGGCTAGGGGCTTTCCCGAATCGTGGTGACTGGTAGGTGCGGAACGAAAGACGAGCGACGACGGCGCGCGAGCGCGACAAACCACGACATCCACTGGCAACGGTGGGGCGTGGGAAGACGCTGAAGGGAATAGGTCGGTCCGGCGGACTACCGCGTGCCGGCCGAAGAGGAAGGATTACAGCAACTTGTATTTTGTAGCGGCCTTCACGATGCGTGCGGCCTCTTTCGCTTCGACGCCCAACCCTCGCAACACGAATTCGACGAACCGTTCGATCGCTTGGGGCGGCCGGCGTCCCTCGAGGATCTGGCGCAGCAGATACAGTACGCCGCCGATGATCGAGTCCATCGCTGTCGGAACGTCGGGGCACACGAAGCTGCCGTCATTTACGCCAGTCCGGATGTCGCGCGCGAGCCGCCCGCCCATCGTTTCGACCAGATCGTTAGCGCTGGATGCCGCATGCACGAGAAACCATCCCCAGATCGGATCGGTGATCGCATGGCGCAAGGCCCAGCGAATATTCAGTCCGACAATCATCGCGATGTCCGTGTCGGCGGGCCGGTTGCGATCGAGCAGGTCGGCAGTGGCAGTCACGTCCTCGACGAATACGGCGCGTGCGATTTCCTCTTTGCTTGAGAAGTAATTGTAGAACGAGCCAAAGGCGACCTGAGCTTCTTCGGTAATGTCATTGATCGCGGTGCGTTCAATGCCTCGGCGGCTCATCACCACCCGCGCAGCCTGCATCAGCTTGCCCCGCGTGCGCGCCCTGAGCTTTTCGTTTCGCCCGGGCGTCGTCTGGGAGGCCGGTCCGTCTTCGCTTTGCGCAAGGGGCTTGATTTGTTCAGGCTTGGCCTCATCGGGCCGTTTCGTTACCCGCGTTTTGCGTGCAACCGCGGGCCGTTTCGTCTTCTCATCTGGCATTTCACCAATGCTCCTTGGGGATTCGGTTTGTATTATCGCAGTGTGCAGCGTCGGATTCCTTCTTTCCAACGATACGTAGGCACACTGTTTGAAACCGCTGGAAGCGACCGCTTCCATTTCTGTCGACCACGGATGGGAGGTGCTTTCGCGATGGCTGATATTCGGATGAAAATCAGGGTCGGGCGAGATTGTGCAGGCGTCACGCATGCATCAGGTCAATGCTTTGGGCCGAAATAAGCCGCGTGAGGGAGTACACCTGCGTCGGCGTACCGTCTCATGTTGGCCCGGCAACGGACGCTCGAACATTGTGATTGAGTGTCTCAAACTGGCCGGCGGACTGATATGACTTTCCGTGTCAATCGTGATCGGTTTTCATGTGCCTTTGAAGGCACATGAATTTCCTGAGGGCGGCGTAGCAGTAAGTCTCGACGGTGGATCGCACTGATATCCGCGGGTTGGTTACCGCATTACAGAGTCCGCCCCTTGAGCCTGCCGCTATCTAAAGCCGCAAATCGAATGACATCCGTTGCATAGTCCGACCGCGGGTTGCTCGGGTGCCGGGCTACGCCGCCTTCAGGAAACTCGTCGAATCTGTGGTGCAAAGCACAACCCTACGCCGGCTGCTCGTTTCTCGTTACGGCAAGGGACATTGCGAGCTTGCTGATGTCCCAGATGAACCCCGCAAGTTCGCGTGCGACGGCGACGACAGCAATGTTCACATTCTTGCCGCGTGCTGCGAGCTTGCGGTATCGGCGGCAGAGTCGGACCTGTGCGTCCCAGGCACGGTCAAGGATGCGTTTGGGAATGCCTTCATGTCGGCGCTGAATTTCCGGACCCACGCGTGCCGGGTATCTGTAGCTCCAGGCGGCCTCAACGAATTAGTAAGGACTTTCCCGATCTCGTGGCATAGCGATATGCCAGGATGGTTGGTGCTAGACAACTCATCTGGGAAGGGGAAAGTCATGGACAAGATTACTCGTATCGGCGTGGATCTGGCCAAGAACATCATCCAGGTACACGGCGTGGACAGCATGGAACGCGTGGTGGTCAGGAAAGCCATTTCACGGCAGAAGTTTCTCGAATGGTTTGCCAACCTCGAGCCGTGCCTGGTCGCAATGGAAGCGTGCAGCGCAGCCCACTACTGGGGGCGCAAGCTGCGCGCGCTCGGCCACGAGGTTCGGCTGATCGCGCCGCAGCTCGCCGCGCCCTACCGCAAGGGCGGCAAACACGTGAAAAACGACAGGCTCGATGCCGAGGCCATCTGCGAGGCCGCGGGCCGACCGCACATGCGCTTCGTGGCCGTCAAAACGGCAGAGCAGCAAAACGTGCTGCTGCTGCACCGGATGCGGGACGGTTTCGTTGAGGAGCGTACCGCGCTCGTCAACCGGCTGCGCGGTGAGCTGGTCGAGTTCGGCGTGTTCCTGCCGCAAGGCATCAATGCATTTCGTGCCCACTTCGTCGAGGCACTGGAGGACGGGGCCACCGAACTGAACGGTGTCGCGCGCACTGCGCTGCTGCGAGGCTGGGAGCACCTGCAGGGCCTCGACCAGCAAATCGCCTGGTGCGACGCGCAAGTCGCCACGCACGTGAAGCACGACAGCAACGCGCAGCGCGTGATGGCGGTCATCGGCATCGGGCCGCTCACCGCGTCGGCCACGGTGGCTACCGTCGGCGACGCTCGCCTGTTCAAAAACGGCCGCCAATTTGCCGCCTGGATCGGCACGGTGCCCAAACAGAAGAGCAGCGGCGGCAAGACCCACCTGGGCCGCATCACCAAACAGGGCAACACGTATCTGCGCACGCTGCTGTTCCAAGGCGCGCGCTCGGCAGTAACGAGCGCCCATCGACGAACCGACCGGCTCTCGCGCTGGATCGTTCAGCTCCAGGCACGCGTGGGTTGGTATCGAACGCTGGTGGCTGTCGCCAACAAGCACGCGCGCATCCTCTGGGCAATTCTGGCCAAGGGCGAGCGCTTCGATCCCTCGTATGTCTCCACTCCCTCAACACCGGGCCAGCCACGGTAGGACAACAGCATGAACAGGTAAATTCGCAGCGTCACCTAAAAGCGTGACTTCGTAATCCAGGACGCAAAGGCAAGGATAGCGACAGGTCAGACCGGCAGCGGGCGAACTCGAAAAGCTGTGAGGCGCTACACGAAATGTATTCGCCGTCCAACGGATGGAGTCCTGCTGCGCGGTTACTATCCGGGCCCGGGCACCCGCAATGATAGTGCTCAACAAGGCCGTTTATAGGTGTGCAGTCTGTCTCGCCGCTGAATGCCGAATGTGTACCCCGATGACATGGCAATCGAATGGATGGACGAGGATGGATGGATAAATCAACCCCAGCTTGCAAAAAAAGGGAAGTCCTTATAGAGCAGCTTTCTTGCATAGCTGTTGCCGTTCTTCGTGATGCTGCCCTGACGCCGCCGCTCACCCGAGGAATGTTCTGAGGGCGTCACGCCCAGCCAGGCCATCAGCTGACGCGGATGCTCGAAGCGGGAGAGGTCCCCTAATTCGGAGAGCATGCCCACGGCGGTGATGAACTGTATGCCGCGCATGGTCTGCAGACCTAGTATGGCCGGATAGAATCGCCAGCCGACGACAGCTTCATGCAAGGTCGCCTCGAGACGCTCACATTGCGCAAGCCTGTCTTCAATCGTGCGACGGCACTCGTCGAAGGCCAGTTGCTGCCAGTGGTTCGGGAATGCAAATACGCTTATCCATCGCCGGTGCGCGGGCCCCCAGTTGGCGTTACCTGAGTAGCGCACGCCATGCGATAGAAGGAAGGACTTTAGCCGCTGGCGGGCCTGTCTGAGATCTGCTTTCGCTGCCGCCCATGCGCGCGCAAGGTCCCGGAACGCCTCATCTTCAACATCCGGTACGTGTACCGCTGCCAGGTCACCGGCGCGCAGTGCGCGCACGAGGTTGACGGCGTCGCGCCGGTCCGTCTTGACGCGCTCGCCCGGTTTCTTCGGAATCAGGGACGGCGCGCATACCACGCAGTCGAATCCTCTTTCAACGAGCGCGCGGTAGAGCCCGTAGCCACAGGGGCCGGCTTCATAAACGACGCGGACATGGCGCGCCTTCGACTGAACACGCTTGCACAATCGATCGATATCTGCCTTCAGCGTTCCGATCTTGCCCAACAGTTCCACGTCGCCCATATCGATCGCGTACGCCACCGTGATCGACTCCTTGTGAACATCCAGACCGACAAACACCGTGCTATCGTGGTTCATGCTGGCCTCCGCGCTGGAAATCGCCGGGGTGTGCCCTGTGCACATCGTGCGGCTCTGGCAGTGATGCTAACCCGCGTTTGGTTCCTCACGGCGGGCCAGCCACTGGCTCACGGAAAGTCATACTGCCTAAACCGCTCGCGCGGTAGGGGCTACGGTCTGACGCTGGAGGCCAGGGAGAGGCCGGTCACTCGGCTTTATGTTGGCGAATGAGGCAATCCGCCTCGTTCTCCAGCAGGAGCCGAATCATGACCTCCTTACCAGCAAACGCCAGCCGATTGCGCCAGCGCATGAGCGACGACATGCGCATGCGCCAGCTTGCCCCCAAGACGCAGGACATCTATCTGCACATCGTGCGTGAGTTCGCCCGGTTTCTCGGGCGCTCACCTGACACGGCCACCGTCGAGGACCTGCGGCGCTACCAGCTCTATCTGGTTGACCACGGCACATCGGCCGTGTCGCTGAACCATGCGATCACCGGCCTGAAGTTCTTCTTCACAGTCACGCTCGACCGGCCCGAGCTGATGGTCAGGATGCAACCCGTGCGCGTGCCCCGCGTATTACCTGTCGTGCTCAGCCCCGATGAAGTGCGGCGGCTCATCGAGGCCGCCGGCAACCTGAAGCACCAGACTGCGCTGTCGGTCGCGTACGGCGCGGGGCTACGCGCCAGCGAAGTGGTAGCGCTGAAGGTCACCGACGTCGACAGCGGACGCATGACACTGCGTATCGAGCAGGGCAAGGGCCGCCGTGACCGCTACGCCATGCTCTCGCCGGTGCTGCTCGAGCGTCTGCGTGTGTGGTGGCGCGTGGCCCGTGCGCAGGGCAGGATGCTCGATGGTGGGTGGCTGTTTCCCGGGCTCGATCCGCTCGACCAGTTAAGCACGCGGCAACTGAACCGTGCCATTCATGCCGCCGCCGAGGCTGCGAACATCGACAAGCGAGTGTCCATGCACACGCTGCGCCATAGCTTCGCGACACACCTCCTCGAACAGAAGGTGGACATCCGCGTGATCCAGGTGCTGCTCGGCCATGCGAAGCTCGAGAACACCCCCGGCGTCACAATAGATGTCGCCTCTGAATTTTTTAATATGAAAAACTCAGAGGTGCAGGTTGAAGGCCAAACAGACGTATTCTGTTGAATTCAGGGAGCAGGCACTCGCGAAGGTCCTGCAACGCGGCAACCGGTCCGTAGGAACGGTTGCCGCGGAAATGAACATGAACGTATTAACCTTGAGGAAGTGGATCCGGGTATCTAACGCCGCAAGCCGCAACACGGGGCCAGTCGATGCACGGCGCCCGGAAGACTGGTCTTTGGAAGAGCGCCTGCTGGCCTTGCAACAGAGCCATGGACTGAACGACGAAGCACTGAGCGCGTGGTGTCGCGAACGGGGCCTGTTTGCCCATCATCTGGTCCAGTGGCGCGCGCAGTTCTGCTCTGCCGGCGCTGCCGGCAGCCCACGCGCAAACGCCTCAGAGGTGCGTGAGCTGAAACAGGCTAATGTGCAATTGCAGCGCGAACTGAAGCGCAAGGACCGCGCACTGGCGGAGGCAGCCGCGTTGCCATCTCCAACCAGCGCCTCGTCGCCTTCGATGAGCGTGGCGTGACGTTCCGCTGGAAGGATTACCGGGCGAAGGGACGCACCCGCTACAAGACCATGACGCTGGAGGCTGGCGAATTCTTGCGCCGCTTCCTGCTCCATGTGCTGCCCGGTGGTTTCCACCGGATCCGTCACTACGGCCTGCTCGCCAACCCGGTACGCCGCGCCAGTCTCGCGAAGGTGCGCGATCTGCTGCACGTCGCACCCGGAATCAGCCCGTCACCGGACGAGGCCATCGTCGCAACCCGCCCCGTCTTCATCTGCCGGCACTGCGGCGCACCGATGATCGTCGTCGATATCCTCGCGCGCACCGCCCCGATCCGCGCACCGCCGATGCGCCGCGATCAGACATGAACTCCACGGTTCCTCAATCTGCCTGTCGAACGTTGGCGCTGCGGCAAAGCGGCCCAGGGGCGGACGTTTGTGCGTGTCGCTTCGCGAAGCGCTTCGCCCACCCGCTTCATCATCGTGCATGCACGACTGCACCGCTTCGCTACGGCGTCAGCGTCCGTTCGGCACCTCGCCTGACCGTGCCGCATCCGACACCACTGAGCATTCCGCCCTATCAATCGCCATAGTCGTGAAGCATCCAGCCGCATTGAGGCACTCCGCGGTTTCCTCCATCGGGTTTATTCGACGCCTGCCGACATGCACGGAGGCATGCACATTCCTGCGGCCGATGGCAGGCATCGAATAAACCTTAACGGCAGCGGACGCGCTGCAATCTTCTCCGCCTCCGCGCGCTTGAGCCCGAGTGTCTGCAACAGCACCGCAGCCGTACGCTCAGGGACGTGCTCCCCGCTAAAGCCAAGTTCCTTGAGTACGCCTCGCGCGGGTGCGCCCGGAGCGACGAAGTTCAGCTCGGCGGCAATCGCAGAGAGGACCGTGCCGCCCACCGCAATAAATCCGATAAACGGGTCGGCGACCGCGAAGCGTTTCGCGGCAATGCCCTTTTCGATGTCGCGCATCAGCCGCAGCCCGAGCCCGACGCTCATCGCGCGCGCTGAAAACCCTTCTCGTATCAGGAAACGTCCCCACACGGGGTCGTGCCGCGCGCGCACGACCGTATGGCGCACGGAGACGGAAATCACCTCGGCCGGATCGGAAAGGCCACCGGCGAGCGTATCCAGCATGTTCGCGAATTCCTCGAACACGTTGTCGACAAGCGTCGCGTAAATCGCCTCTTTCGATTCGAAGTGATAGTAGAACGAGCCAAAGCCGACATCGGCGGCTTCAATGACTTCATTGATCGCGACGCCCTCCACACCCTTTTCGGCCATCAGCCTGAGGGCGGCGTCGAGCAGGCGCGTACGCGTCTCGCGCTTGCGACGCGCACCGCGCGGCTCCCGTCCTTCAGCAACGGCAACCGGGGCGACCGGCGCCGCACGGGTGGGACGCTTTGCTGTCGGGGGCTTCGTAGTGTTCGGCATGATGGATCCGAGCTTGGTTATGCTCAGGTATAGATCGTAATGTCTAGATTGAAAAAACGCTCATCAATGACCTTGAGTCATTGACGGCGGCCCGAAGGGCAGCCTTGCTTCCCCCCATTGCAGAGATACGTAACTCAAGGGCGCGGCAAATCCCTGCGGTTTTCAGGATCGACCCGAACCGCGGCCGCCCTGTTGAACACGTCAGTAGCCGCCGGTCCATCAGCCATTCGCGCGGCCAACTTCCGTTTCAATAGCGCGCTTGCATTTCGCCAGTTCCTCGGCATAACGCATTGCGCCTTCTTCATACCGATGAACCGGCGCAGCAATCGAAATCGCATACGGTCCCAGAAACGTATCGATCGAAGTCGCGACCGAGCATAATCCTTCGATATGCTCTTCCAGGTCATATGCAAAGCCATTCTTTCTGATATCGGACAATTGGCGCAAGAGCGCCGACACTGTTTTCACCGAACGTTTTGTCTGCGGCTCGACCTTGTCACCGAGCGTTTTACGCACTGCGTCGTCCGGCAGCTGTGCAAGGAGCGCTTTGCCAAACGAAGTGGTATAGGGTGTGGCGGACGCCCCAACCGGAACCATGATACAAAGCTCACGTTCATAAACAATGCGATCGACTACAATGGCTCGCCTCCCCGCTGCGCCAGCTAAGACAACTGTTTCGCCGACCGACTTGGATAAGGTTTCAAGATGCGGGCGGGCCACTGAAACGATGTCTCCATGCGCCGCGCGTGCGAGCTGGCCCAAGGCAGGCCCGAGCCGTGTCCCACCGCGCGGGCCAAGGGACTCGACGAACTCTTCCACTTCAAGTGCACCGACCAGTCGCTGTACGGTCGAACGCGGCAACGTAGTTGCTTCAGCGATCGCACCGAGGCTGAGTCCCTCTGGGTGTCGTCCCAGAGCACGCAGGATGGCCGCGGCCCGAGAAACCACTTGAATTCCATTCTTGTCGGCGTCGGGCCATTGATCGTCACCTTCTCCAGCCAAACTCTTTCGCACTACCAGCTCCTGTGAAATAGATTGTTCTGGCCTCACCCGTGAGGCCAGAACAGCGGTTATGTACCGCATAATGATACGACATGTTTGCGGCGTGGTTACCTTGCGCGCTCGACGCTTTCATCCCGGGCGTCCGCCACTCAACGGCCTGCTTGAAGGTCAATCCGCTTTCGACGAAACGGACCGCCCCCCGGAGGCGCTTTCCGATGCGTTTGCCTGCTCCGCATCGTTGGTTTGTCCGGATTTCCAGCCGCCACCTAGCGCGCGATAGAGGCCTACCGTATTTTCAGCCCGAGCAAGCTGGACTTTAACGAGCGTCTGCTGAGCCCCGTAAAGCGAGCGCTGGTTGACGAGTGCGCTGAGATAGCCATCCACCCCCTGCTGATAACGGTCATTCGAGAGTCTGTAGGCCAACGCACTTGCCTGCACTACCCCAGCTTGAGCGCTTTCCTGGCGCACAAATGTCTCACGACCGTCCAGTGCATCGGACACATCGCGAAAAGCCGTTTGTATGACCTTCTGATAATTGGCCACCTCAATCTGCGAGGTTACCTTGGCCACGTCCAGGTTCGCCTTGTTGCGGCCATAGTCGAAGATGGGCACGCTTATCGAGGGACCAAACGACCATGCACCGCTTCCCGCTGTGAAAAGATCGCTCAAAGAGGCACTGGCCGTGCCGCCATTCGCGGTCAGGATAATGCGTGGAAAGAAAGCGGCCCGCGCCGCGCCGATGTTCGCATTAGCCGCTTTCAGCCGATCCTCGGCCGCGACGATATCCGGCCGCCTGGTCAAAAGCTCGGACGGCAGCCCCGGTACCAGCCCGTCGTCGAGCCTGACCGACTCGAGAGGCACCTCTGTCAGCAGTTCCGCAGGAATCGGTGCGCCAACCAGCAACGTGAGCGCGTTGGTGTCCTGCTTCGCAAACCGGTCATATTGAGCCAGATCCGCCT
The DNA here is from genome assembly GCF_050436205.1 of Paraburkholderia sp. MM5496-R1. Classification (NCBI taxonomy): domain Bacteria; kingdom Pseudomonadati; phylum Pseudomonadota; class Betaproteobacteria; order Burkholderiales; family Burkholderiaceae; genus Paraburkholderia; species Paraburkholderia sp. MM5496-R1. The sequence continues at coordinate 23,136 of NZ_JBNDLT010000001.1, read as the reverse complement.
CCGCCTGGCGCACCTGCGTATCAGACTCGCTCACGTCCAGCGCGGAAGCCGTTCCAGCATTAAAGCTCGAGCGGACGATCTTGTTGCAGGCCTGCTGATTTTCCAGGGTGCTCGCCGTCAGCCGCCTAAGCTGAAGGTCCGCCTGAAGCGTCAGCCACGCGTTCGCGACTTCGGCGATCAGGCTGATTTGCGCGGCTTTTCTTGTTTCGGCTGTGGCGAAATAAGTCTGCAGCGCGGACTGGCTGAGACTTCGCACCCGCCCGAAGACATCCAGCTCATAAGAAGCGATCTGCCCGCCCACGTTGTAGTTGTGCGACGGCTGCCCCGGGAGAGACAGATCGGCGGGAGAGTGCTGCGCGGTACCCGAAGCTCCTGCCGACACCGTCGGCAGCAGGTCCGCGCGTTGAATCTGATACTGCGCACGCGCGCTTTCGATGTTCAGGATCGAAACCCGCAGATCGCGGTTATTCTGGAGCGAAAGCTCAATGAGCTTCGCCAGGTGCGGTTCTTGATAAAAATCCCGCCAGTCTATATCCGCGGCGACGGATTGGTCCTGCTTGACAGAGTGCGCCGCCGGCTCACCTGCATAGGCCGCCGCCACACCACTGTCTGGCCGGTGATAGTTCGGGATCATCGTGCAACCCGCCAACACGATGGCCGCACCCATCACAGTCAATTTAATTGGTTTCATGCTGTATCTCCGCAACTGCCTCGTTACTGCTACGCTTGAACGCGCCGGTCACCAATACATAGAACATAGGCACAAAAAATATCGCGAGGAACGTCGCAGTCAGCATCCCACCCACAACGCCGGTGCCGACCGAATGCTGACTTCCCGAGCCTGCGCCGTGGGAAATTGCGAGCGGTAGCACGCCCAGAACGAAAGCCGCTGACGTCATGATGATTGGGCGCAACCGCAGCCTGGCGGCCCGCACAGCAGCGGCGACAAGCGTCATGCCCTGGTGCTCGTGCAGGTCCTTGGCGAACTCGACAATCAGAATCGCGTTCTTCGCCGATAGCCCCACCGTGGTCAACAGCCCCACCTGGAAAAACACGTCATTGCTCAATCCGCGTAGCAAGGTTGCGCACACCGCACCGATCACACCGAGCGGAATCACCAGCAGGACGGAGAACGGCACGGACCAGCTTTCGTACAGTGCCGCGAGGCACAGGAACACGATCAGGATCGACAATGCGTACAACGCTGGCGCCTGCGAACCCGAGAGCTTCTCCTCGTAGGAGAGACCAGTGGGAGCGATACTGTAGCCGTGAGGCAACTGCGCAGCGATCTTCGCCACCTCCTGCATGGCTTCACCCGAACTGTGACCCGGCGCCGGCGCGCCCTGCAGCTCAACCGCAGAAACGCCGTTGTAGCGCTCGAGCTTTGGAGAACCGTATCCCCACGTAGCGGAGGCAACGGCCGAGAACGGCACCATGCCACCGGCTGCATTGCGCACATACCACTTGTTCAGGTCTTCAGGACTGATCCGTGAGCTTGCCTCGCCCTGCATAAACACCTTCTTCACGCGCCCATTGTCGATGAAGTCGTTCACGTACTCGGAACCCCACGCGGCTGTCATCGTGTCGTTGACTGACGCAATGCTGACCTGCAGCGCGCGCGCCTTCTCGTCGTCGATCTTGACGTGGAATTGGGGTTCGTCGTTCAGGCCATTGGGTCGGACAGCAACCAGCAGCGGATCTTTGGCAGCCAGCCCCAAAAACTGGTTACGTACAGCCATCAATGCATCATGCCCTTGCGCGGTGTCGTCCTGCAGAAACACGTCGAACCCGCCGGCATTGCCCAACTCGAGAATCGCTGGGGGCACGATCGGAATAACCACCCCATCCTTGATCTTCGAAAAGGTGCCCATTGCACGGCGTGCCACGCCGAACACGCTAGGATCGTCGCCAGTGCGCTGGTCCCACGGACGCAGGCTGACGAACAACAGCGCAGAGCTCTGACCTCGACCGGCGAAGTTGAAACCATTGACGCTAAACACCGTTGCCACCGAGCCGGCTTCGTTTTTCAAAAAGTACTCGCGGACCTGGGTCAGGACGCGCTCGGTGCGCTCGGCCGATGCATTGGGCGGCATCTGAACCTGGACGAAAATCTGTCCCTGGTCCTCGTCCGGCAAAAACGCGGTCGGGATGCGGGTAAAGAGAAAACCCATGCTCACAACGATGAGGGCATAGACCAGCAGATACCGGCCTTTCTTCTTCAGAATCGACCCAACGGCCCCTTCATACCGTCCGGCACCGCGGTCGAAGGTCCGGTTAAACCAGCCGAAAAAGCCCTTCTTCTCGTGATGGTCTGCAGCGGGGGGCTTCAGAAGCGTCGCACATAGTGCGGGCGTAAAGACGAGTGCCACCAGCACCGACAGCCCCATGGCGGAGACAATGGTGATCGAAAACTGCCGGTAGATGATGCCGGTCGAACCCCCAAAAAACGCCATCGGGAGAAACACCGCCGAGAGCACCATCGCGATACCGGCTAGCGCCCCCTGGATCTGTCCCATTGACTTCCGGGTCGCCTCCTTCGGCCCCAGCCCCTCTTGCACCATCACACGCTCGACGTTTTCCACCACCACGATCGCGTCATCGACGAGCAGGCCGATCGCCAGAACCATGCCGAACATGGTGAGGGTGTTAATGGTAAAACCACACGCGGCCAGAATGCCGAACGTACCGAGCAGCACCACCGGCACGGCCAGCGTCGGAATCAACGTAGCCCGGATGTTCTGCATGAACAGGTACATCACGAGGAACACAAGCACAATGCCCTCGATCAGCGTTTTGACCACCTCATGCATCGACGCGTCGACGACGGGCGAGGTGTCGTACGGCACGCTTACCTTGACGCCCGGAGGAAGGATTGACTTCTTCTCATCGAGAACCTTGCGCACCGCCGCAACGGTTTCGAGCAGGTTCGCACCGGTCGCCAGACGCAAGGCAATACCCGCGGCGGGTTTGCCGTTCAGTTTGCTCGAAATGGAAAAATCTTCAGGGCCGAGGCGCACGTCAGCGACGTCGCGCAGACGCACCTGCGAACCGTCCGGGTTCACCTTCAGCAGGATCTGCCTGAATTCTTCGGCGGTCTTCATGCGCACCTTGCCGACCACCGTCGCATTGAGCTCAACCCCGCTGCGCGTCGGAAGCCCGCCCAGCGATCCGGACGAAACCTGAACGTTTTGCGCGCTTATCGCGGCGGACACATCCTGCGGCGTGAGAGAGTAACTATCCAGTTTTGCGGGATCGAGCCAGATACGCATGGCGTACTGGGAACCCAGCGTCATATAGTCACCCACGCCCTTCGTCCGCAATATCGGGTCCTTCAAATTGGAAACGAGGAAGTTGCTGAGGTCGTCGCTGGACATCTTGCCGTCCTCCGACACCAGACTTACCACCATCATGAAGTTGATCTGGTACTTCGCTACCCGGATACCCTGCTGCTGGACCTCCTGCGGCAATAAGGGCGTCGCTAGTTGCAGCTTGTTCTGTACCTGTACCTGAGCGATATCCGGATTGGTGCCCTGATCAAAGGTCACAATGATCTCCATACTACCGTCGGAATTGCTGTTCGACGTCATATAGCGGAGGCCATCCAGACCGTTCAGCTGTTGCTCAATGACCTGCACCACCGTGTCTTGCACTGTTTGAGCTGACGCGCCCGGATAGTTGACGGTAATTCTGACGGCAGGTGCAGCGATGTTGGGATACTGGTTGACTGGCAAGGCGCGAATCGCCAGCACGCCCGTCAGCATGATGACCAGCGCAATGACCCACGCGAAAATGGGCCGACCGATAAAGAATTTAGACATCAGAACCCCCGCCTAGCTACCAGTTGAGTCGGACGCGGACGCGGGCGCAGGCGCCGCTCCAGGCAGACCCGTATCCTCACCGGTCTGGATCTGCACGTTAGTGGCCGGCTGTGCCGACACCGTCACCCCCGGCTGCAGACGCTGCAAGCCCTCTGTCACCACGCGCTCGCCCGCTTGCACCCCGGACGTTGTCAGCCAGGTGTTGCCGACCGTTCGATCGACCTGAATGCGTCGAAGGGTGGCCTTGCTATCAGGACCCACAACCCAGACCTGTGGCGCGCCCGTGGTGTCACGCGTCACCCCTTGTTCCGGCACCAGGACGGCGTCCGCCCTTGTGCCCTCATTTAGCCGGGCATGCACGAACATCCCGGGTAACAGGTGGTGATCGGGGTTAGGGAATACAGCGCGAAGCAGAACGCTACCGGTTCCCTGATCGACGCTGACCTCTGAAAACTTGAGACTGCCTTGCTGGCCGTACGACGTCCCGTCCTCGAGAACGAGACCGACGCTTGCGGCGTCCTCGCCCGACCGGCTGAGCTGTCCTTGAGCGAGTTCGCGGCGCAGGCGCATCAGATCAATTGAAGACTGCGTTACGTCCACGTAAATGGGATCGATCTGCTGCACCACTGCCAGCGCTTCGCCTTGACCATTGGTAACAAGCGCCCCCTCGGTCACCGCGGATCGGCCAATGCGCCCAGAGATCGGTGCGTACACCTTGGTATAGGCAAGATTGATACGGGCACTTTCGACGTCCGCTTGAGCCTGCCGCCAGGCCGACATCGCATCGTCATACTGCTGTTTGCTGACAGCGTTATCGGCCAGCAACTTCTCGTCCCGCTCGGCAAGATGCTGAGCGGTGGTCAAGGCGGCGGCCGCCTTGTCGTACGCGGCCCGGTATGGAGCGTCATCGATCTGGTAAAGCTGCTGCCCCTGCTTTACGTCACTGCCTTCGGTGAAGAGCCGCTTCTGAAGGACTCCACTGACCTGGGGACGCACCTCCGCCACCTTCCATGCATCCGTGCGGCCCGGCAACTCCGCCGTCATGGTTACGGCCTGGCTGCGCAATGTGACCACACCGACTTCGGGCGCAGTCGGTACCGCGACCGGCGGTTTGTCGCAGCCGCCCAGCAGCAGCAACGCGGCTACAGAGCACGCGGTTAGTCCAATCCCCGCACGGGTTTGAAATCCAGCAGACATGTTTGCAACTTCCTTGTAAATGTTAAGAGGGAACCGGGAAGCAACCACACGCGTTGGCACACCATGCGCGAACCATCTTCCCATGTGACGATACAAGTGTACCACGCAATTTTTATTTTCGGTACAATCGTATCGTTTCACGGTACAAAGTTTTGCTGCCGTATTGCGACGCGGTCACGCAAGGCAGCAGACGCAGTACGTCAAATTAGCGAACGCACCATATGGACGGCGCGATATGGAAGCTCGGACGAAAGTTGCGTGCAGGCGACTGCCAGGCGGTGACAGCCGCCAACGTCGCGGGGAGTATTCAGGTTGACTTGCAGATGCGGGCTGATCGCCCGCTGCGTGTCAAATGCCCAGGGTGGAGCAGGCCCGACGCCACGTTGTCGAAACGAACAGGGAGTGGAATTCAGATGGGACGAAGTAGCCGAAAGCAGGCCGAGGTAACCCGCGAGGAGATTCTGGACGCAGCAGAGGTGCTGTTCGCACGCGACGGTGTTTCTGCCGTCCCGCTAACCAGCATAGCCCGCCATGCTGGACTGACGACCGGCGCCGTGTATTGGCACTTCGCGGACAAGGACGAACTGCTGGTCGCGTTATTCGACCGGGTCCATCTGCCGGTGTCCGTGTTAATCCCCGATTGGCCGACCTGGGCGACGACCGGTCATGGGGCAGAGCGCATCCTGGCGTTTTGCCTGCGATTGGTTGATAGGTTCCTGGACTCCCCGGCCGGGCTTCGCCGGGCAAGTATCTTTCTTACTCGTATAGAGTTATCTGAAAGAAATGTCCTGACAGAGCGGATTCGGTCAGCGACCCGGGAGTTGCGCGATGCGCTGCGCAACGTCATAGAGCTCGCCACCTGCGCACGCGACGTACACGGGAGTCTCGCTAGCGAGCAGGCAGCGCGGCTTCTTTTTGCCATCCTCGTTGGGAGCGTCAAGTTATCGCTCATCGAGGGTGAATTCGAGAGCGCCTCAAGCGCGGCGAAATCGTGCGTAATCGCCGCCGTTTCTGCGTTTTTTCATTCAGGCCAGGACGAGAACGGCACGACTATCTGGAACTGCACGGCGTTCACATCGCCTGGCCACGGCCCAGGGTCAAACGGGCGTGGTGCACAAACAGCAAACGGGCCTGTGCGCACCTGCTGACAGAAGGCACGATGTACTGACTCATGGTACACTTGTACCACTTTATTCACTGCGCTTTTGCCGGAGAGATGGCAATCGCGCTATCCGGCATCCGGATAAAGCGTTTCCTACAACGCCCAGGACCCCCTATTACGGAATCCATGGAAATGCCAGATATCGCGTGGGTACTTCAGTGTTGCCGAAGAAGGTCGGTTAGTTGCCGCAAGGCGGCAGCACAATCGAGTGTCCCGATGAAATTTGCGGAAGTCCCATTACTAACACGGAATCGCGACTACTATGGACCACCTTGAAACGCTGCGGGTTTTCTGCACGGTCGTCGAGGCGAAAAGCTTCACGGGTGCCGCGCATACGCTCGGCGTATCGACGCCGGTCGTCTCGCGCTCGATAACGGAGCTCGAAACGAGGCTCGGCGTTCGTCTCTTTCAGCGCACGACCCGACACGTCGCCCCCACTGAATCCGGGGAACAGTTTTACGCCGGCTGCTCGCGCGTGGTTGCCGAACTGGACCAGTTGGAAGCCGATGCCGGCCAGCGCGCACGCGAGCCTGTCGGCGTATTGAGGCTCGTGGCGCACACCACTGCGGCGCTGCAGGAACTGCCACCGCTCATTGCCGGGTTTCGCGCTCGCTATCCAGGCGTGCAACTCGAAGTGACGCTGGCGGAACGGCCGGTCGATCTGGTCAGGGAAGCTTACGACCTCGGCATGCTGCTGCCGTACATGCTGACGAGTGACCAGACGATCACCCGTGCGCTGTACCGCCTCCCGCTGGTGGTGGTCGGCTCGCGCAGCTATCTGCAGGGGCGCGCGCTGCCGCAAACGCCCGAAGATCTCGCCGCATTCCGCTTCGTCACGATACTTGCATCGATCAGCGAACCACGGCTGCAGTTCCGCCGCGGTAGCGAAGAGATTGCGGTGCCGCTGGAATACGAAGTGTCGACCAACAACGCCGCGCTGAACAAGGAACTGGTGTTAGGCGGCGCTGGCCTCGGCGCGTTGCCGCTTGCGATGATCGGCAAGGAGCTGGACGATGGCCGGCTGGTCCGGCTTCTACCCGGCTTCGAGCTGATGAACGGCGAGGTCGAGCTGAAGCTTGCATATCGGGACCGGAGCCTGATGACGGCGAAAGTCCGGGCGTTCGTCGACTATGCGACATCGTACTTCAAAGCCCGTGCACTATCCGAGGTAGAAGTTCTTGTCTAGTTCTCCTGATAACGACGTCCTGCAAACCTTCCCCACACTCGTGGTCTGCGAACATTGCGACAGCGTCTACCGCCGCCGCGTGCTGGCCCGGCGCGAGGTGGCGCGCTGTGAGCAATGTTCCGCGGTCCTGTATCGCGCGAGCCAGTTCGACCTGGACCGTTGGCTGGCCCTGCGAGCGGCGAATATCCCCCTTTCGAAGCCGCAGACGGTCATGGTCCGGGATCTGCTGGCGCATTGCGCCGATACGCGTCCCCGTCTCGAACGGGAACAATCTGTCGCCGGATAACGCAGATACCTGATCTACAAAACGAGACCCAGCCCGCCAACGCCCAAGGAACGAGCTTCCGCCTTGTGAGATGCACTACCCCAGTTGAAAGCGACCCGCCAGGCGAGTTGCTGACACCACGTACTCGCCACTTCGGGCGTGTCGGCCAGTGCGGCGCCACGTCTGATGTCGCTTCTCCGATACCCGCATATGGCAGACCTCCAGAAAACAGTCCTGATCCGCTACTCAGCCGAACGCATGTTCGACCTCGTGACCGATGTCGCCGACTACCCGAACTTCCTGCGGTGGTGCGGTGGCGTCGAAATCCGGCACCAGGACGAAACGAGCGCGCAAGCGCGGATCGATATTCGTTTTAAGGGTATTCACCAGCATTTCGCCACGCACAACAAGCAGCAGCGGCCGACTCGTATCGACATGGAGTTCACCGAAGGCCCTTTCAAGACGTTTAAGGGCTACTGGAACTTCATTCCTCTGCGCGCGGACGCCTGCAAGATCAAATTCGCGCTGCACTATGAGTTCTCCAACATCATCCTGGAGAAGCTGATCGGGCCGGTGTTGAGCCACATCGCGGACACGTTCGTCGAATCATTCGTCAAGCGCGCGAGCGAACGTTATAGTAAGGGCTAGGATGGAAAAAACCTTTCGCCTGGACGGATTCATCGACGTCGAGGCGTGCGTCCCACCGCCCTGCCAGCAGAGCCTCATTGGTCCTGCGCGATCCGTAAGACTGGTTTCTTTCGTGCCGCCAGGCGCTCAGCAACGAGAAAGCCATTAGCTGCTACCGGCTCGCCACTCGCGACTTCTCTTGCCGCCTTCGCGTACTCGACCTGAAGGATCGCCGGCAGCAGCACGCTGTTCTTCGCCGCCGTCACTTCTGCGAGGATCGATATCGCGATTTCGGGCGGCGTGCGGCTGCCGATATAGATCCCGGCCGGACCGTGTAGCGTTGCAAGCTGTGCGTCGCTCAGATTGAACTCCTTGAGCCGCTCTCGCCGCGCAGCGTTATTTCGCCGCGAGCCAAGCGCGCCGAGGTAAAACGCGGATGTCTTGAGCGCTTCCATCAGCGCGAGATCGTCGAGCTTCGGATCGTGCGTAAGTGCGATCACCGCGCTGCGCTCGTCCAGCTTCATGTCCAGGACCGTGTCGTCGGGCATCGTACGCACGAGCTTCGTGCCGGGCAATTCCCACATCTCCATGTACTCTTCGCGCGGGTCGCATACCGTGACTTGATAGTCGAGTCCCACTGCAATCTGGCACAAGTAGCGCGACAACTGTCCAGCGCCAATCACGAGCATCCGGTAGCGCGGCCCGTGGACCGTCGTCAGTTGTATCTCGTCGAAGTCCACACCTTCGGTCGCGGATGCGGGCCCGAGCGTGACTGCGCCCGTTGCCATGTCGAGCGTGCGCGCCACCAGCTCGCGGCGTCCGAGCGCCTCGTACAACGCGTGAACGCCGCTTTGCTGCGTAATTGGCTCAAGCACGAGTTGCATCGTGCCTCCGCACGGCAGCCCGAAACGACGCGCCTCCTCAGAACTGATGCCGTACCTGACAACTTCGGGCGTCTGTTGGGCGACGCCGTACCGGCGCACCCGGTCGATGAGGTCATCTTCGATGCAGCCGCCCGATACAGAACCCACCACCTGACCGTCGTCGCGCAGAACAAGCATCGCACCCTCCGGGCGCGGCGATGAACCCCAGGTTTTCACCACTGTCACGAGCATCATGCGGTGGCCTGAATCGAGCCAGCGCATCGCCGCTTCCAGCACCTCAACGTCAATACTGTTCATGCCAACTTGCCCTTCGACCCGACGGTCATGCACTGGCGCCCGTGCGCCTACTACTGACCTCCAAACGGCTTTTTGACTGTCAGTATGTTGGTCACGGATGTCACGCCCGGAACGCCTTTCGCGATCTCGGTCACCGTGTCGATCTGCGAGGTGTCCGCCACCGTCCCGTCGAGCGTCACCGCGCCGCGCTTCACAACCACGCTGATGTCGCCGGCATTTATCTCCTTGTGCGTCACGATCGCGGCGTAGACCTTACGGCGCAGCACGAAATTGGCTTTCCAGATGTCCTTCGCCCTCATGCCGCCCGAAGCCGCGATCGCGGTTCCGCTCGACACGTCACTCACTTCGCCTTCGCTTGCCTGCGCCCAGACATGAACGGATGCGGAGGCGATCAATACGCTGGCGGCGATCCTGAGTGCCCTGTTAATCATCATTGAATACTCCAGTTCGCTTGTGGTGGGATCAGAAGCTGTGGCGAATGCCGACCATCGCTGCAGTGGTCGACTTGCCCTCAGGAACCGGCGCGCCGTAGGCGATCGTCTGGCTCATGTTGCCCCGGTTGTTGACGTGGCCAACCTGTGCGTAGGCGATGGTGGAGGTGGACAAGTTGTATTCGGCGCCCACCGCGAACAAGTTCGATTGATTGGACGAAACGTTGCGGTCCTTCAGGTAATAGAAGCCCGAGGTGACCTTGAAGAACGGGGTGAACTTGTAACCGAGGCCCCCGGAAATCATCTCGAAGTCGTCGTGACCGCTGTTCGCCGGATTCTTGCCGATGCTGTACGACGTCGATACGGACAAATCGTGGAATGTGTACATCGCGCCCAGATGGTAGAAGCGGTTGTTGTCCTGACCCGCGGACGGCGCCGTAATAATCGCGCCAGTAGCCGTCGTCGTGAACGGATTGGTGTCGTGCCCGTTGTAGTAAGCAGCCGAGAGGTTCAGGCCATAGTTCGAATACTTGAGCACCACAGACTCGCGCGTGCCGCCCTGGAACTGGCCGGGAACGCCGCCCGGCGCATACTCGAGCGCAAGCGATGCGCCGTAGAACTTCGGCGACTGATAGACAATCGCGTTGGAGTCGTACAACGCACCGATCGCGCCGTTCGTGCTGGTACCCTGCCAGCCCGCAGCCTGGTTCAAGCCGAGCCATGCGGTGAGGATGCTGCCGAAGAATTGCGCGCCCCGTACGTCGGTGTCGGCCATCGCAAAGATCATCGGCACGAACTGGCGGCCCGCGTCGATCGAGCCGAACGGACCGGAGATACCCAAGGTCGTCTGCTGGTTGAAGACCGCAGTGGAGGTCGGCGTGTCGCTCAGTCCGAGCTTCCCATTGGGGCTGGCGAATGCTCCCTGGAGCCTGAAGTTGACCTTGTAGCTGCCTCCAATGTCTTCGGTGCCCTTGATACCCCAGAAGCTCGTGAAAATGCCCGCGTCCTTGAGTTCGTAGACGTGCCCGAGATTCACTTTCGACTGGAAGTTCGGCGCATTCGCGCTTTGATACAGCAATCCGGTATCGATCGCGCCATAGAGCGTCACCGACGATTGCGCCTGCGCCGCGGTCGCGCATGCAATGAGCCCCGAGGCACCGATCATTTTCAATTTCATTTCGTCTCCGATGTCGTATTGTTTGTGTCGGGCAAGTCCGGCATGAGCACCGCAAGGGTTGCAGTGAGAGCGGATCGCCGATCGCCGATCATGCACATTCGCGAATCGGCATCCGCGTCGCCTGTTCAACCGGTTTCCGGTCCAAACAAAATAGCGACCAGTCCCATTCCAAATGCCGTAGCGATAGCGATTCCTACCGCACGAAATTCCAGAGTTGCTGACGCAGACGACACTAACAACGGACCGAGTGCGGTGAATAAACGTGCCACATTCCATGTGAATCCCTGACCCGTGGCGCGAACATGGAGCGGAAACAGTTCGGTCAGGTACAGCGCGACGATCCCGAATCCTCCAATCGCGAAAAAACCGAATCCAACCATGGCGAGATAAAACGTCTCCAGTGTTTTCGCTGCACCGAAGAGTGCAACGACTGCAATCCAGGCGCCTGCACAAAACACCACATAGACTGCCCGTCTGGAAATACGCGGCGCCAGACTCACCAGGACCAGCGTCGACGCGAATCCGAGTGCCGCCCCAGCGTTGCTCGCCATGAAGGCGATCCCTGTCTGTCGCGTGAATTCCGCGTTGCTGGCGGACGGGAAGAAATCCCTCAGTAACGAGGGAAAGAGGATGGATGATCCCCAGCTACCGATCATCAATGCAGCGGCAACGAGACAGCCCACCACTGTTCGACGACGTAACGGAGCGCCGAATATCTCCGATAACGAACCGAATTTTTGACCTGGGTGACGGATCGCTTCCGCATGCGACTGCTTCCAGCGAGCCGATTCCGGTGTAACAAACCGCAGGCCAAGGCTTGCGACCGCCGGTACCGCGCCCACGCCAAGCACCCAGCGCCATCCAGCCCCGGACAGAAGGATCGCCAGCGCAGAGGCAACGATCAGTCCGACTACATTGGCAGCCTGCATCACCTGAACAGCCTTCGCCCGATGCTTTTCCGGCCAGGTCTCGACGACCAGCGCCGCTCCGGCAGCCCATTCCCCCCCGATTCCGAAACCCGCCAGCATCTGAAGCAAAAGGAGTTGATGCCAATCCCGCGCGAACGCGCTCGCCGCAGTGAATACCGAGTAGATCAGCATCGTGCCGAGCATCACGCGAGCGCGACCAAACCGGTCGGCCAGGACACCGAACAGAATGCCTCCGATGCCCCAGCAAAGTAGTTTCGCGCTGACGATCAGCCCCCCGATCTGCATGACATTACCTTGTGACGGCCCGAGCAGGTCGCCAAGGGCCGGCACCATGACCATCGTGAACAGGTAGAGATCCATCGCATCGAACATCCACCCCACGAACGCCGATCCAAGCACGATCCAGGCTGCCCTGCCCACCACAGACGTGCCGGCATTCCTCGCGCAGCCTGACGGCTCCAACAGAGTCGAGTTCGTTCTCATCGGTTTTCCTCCTCCTATGTACAACTAAAAGATCCTGTGTTTTGATAACCTGACTAACTTGAAAGAACGAGCAGCAACGATGAGGACTATGAGGAATGCGGCCTGGCAAGCCATTGCTTGCACTTTGCGACCATCGTTCTCCACAACAGTGCGAGCACGGATATCTCGTTCGTTGAGCCCGCTGCGTTGTCACCCCGGCGTGTCCCTGCCATGGATTCGCGTTCTCCGGCGGGTGCGGCAGCAGACGCGCCTGCGTCGACTCGCCGCGCCTCTGTCGTAGCCGGACGATCCGCGAGTTTATCCTGCAAATTAGCAGCGAATTGACGCACCATCTGTTCCGATACGGCATTGATGATTCCAACCCCGCGTCCATACTGTGCAACCTGCCCGGCCATCTGTACGGCGGTGCGAACGTCGACCTGAGTGCCGGCTGCGTCACTAAGTCGAGAAAGAGAAAACGTCGTCGCCGTTGTGGCGGATCCCCGGTTTCTGGTCTCCTGCCATGCGGCTTTGACAGTCGCCGCATACGTGTCTGCCGACAGTGTGCTCACCGTGACAGTGCCGGCGAATGCCATTGCGATCGGACCCAGCTTGACGCGAATCAGTCCCTTGTACGAGTCTTCGCTGAGCGTTTCAGTCAACGTGGCACCGGGAAAGCAGGACACGATCAACGGCACGTCGAGTAGTGCCTTCCAGGCGTTCTCGATAGCCGAGTCGACCGAAAAGCGATTTACGATTTCCATACTGCCCCGTCCTCATCCGTGTATTTTTCAAACCGGTCTAACAGGACCTCGGCGTAGGCATCGGGCATATCTACGCATGCGAGGTGCGCGGCGCCGGGCAACGTCTGTTCCACCGCGCCCTGGATTCCTTGCGTCAACTTCGCGGATACGGCTTTTGGTACACTCCCGTCGAGTTCGGCGTTTAGCACAAGCGTCGGAACTTCGACATCACGCAAAAGACCCGATACGTCATCCGTACAAATGGCGCGCAATATTTCCAGGTAATCTTTTGGAGACATCGCTGCGATCTGTTGGGCAAGTTTTTCTCTATTCGCGTACGCCGTGTTCCTGTGCAGGGTCTGCTCCACGTACATGCGAGCAAACAGATGCATAGGCAGTTTCTTCAACATCCCTTCGGTGGCGGCCAGCCGCTTCTCTACTGCTGGTCCAGAAACGCCTGCGTAAGCGCTTGACAAGACCATGGCAGCAACGCGTTGACGTAGCTTCGCGGCAACGCGTACCGCGGTGAGTCCTCCCATCGAGATGCCCGCCAGGCCGAAACGGCCGAGACCGGCGGCATCGGCCACTGCGACCACGTCGTTGGCGACAGCGTCTGCATTCCACGCGCTGTGCTTCGTCGAGTCACCATGACCTCTGGCGTCTATGGCGACGACTCTATGTTTCGCAATCAATGCAGGCAGAATGTCGTCCCACAGCGAGCTCGATGTGCCGAGACTGTGCAGCAAAACGACCGCGGGCCCTTTGCCGATGTCGACATAGGCGATCCGTTCTCCGCCGATGGTCAGGAACCGCTTGTCGTGCGACGGCGCGAGCGACGCTGTCGGCTCAAGGCGCGGGGCAAGCGACTCCGCCACAACGTCGACGGCCAGCGCGGCAAGCTTTGGCGAATGCATACCATGCGAGTCGCGCAGGAACGTTTTGATTCCGCGTAATGCCTGAGGAGCCCGGCTGTTCATGAAGGCGATGAAATCGTCCAACGCTTTGGGCAGTTCCCAAGGAGCGACAACTTCGCCGACGAGCCCAAATGCCAGGGCGGTCGTTGCATCGACCGGCTGCGCCGTAAGAACCAGACGCGAAATCGCCTTGACATGGATGCGCTCGAAGAGTGCCGACATCAGCAGTGCCGGAGCGAATTGCTTCTCCAGTTCATTGGCCTCGAACTGGCTCCGCGCGTCGGCGACTGCATAGTCACTCGCCGCGACGAGTGCGCAACCCAGACCCGAAGCGAGCCCCGCGACGAAGCAGGCGACCGGTACCGCGCTCGAACGGATTGCCTCGTAGAGTGCGAGAATTGGCGCCGCACCGCGTTCCTTGATTGCGGGGCGTGGGTCTTCCGTTTGAGAAAGCGCCGGGAGTGGCGATGCGGCCCGCCCCGCGCAGAAATTGTCGCCCGCCCCGGATAAAACGATGGCCACAGTGCTTTCCGGGGGATCGCTGATCGCCTGCGTCAGCGCTCGCAGCATTGCGTCGTCCACCTCGTTCCTGCCGTCTGTGCTGTTCAGGGTGATATGCAAAACATGACCCTTCATCTTCAGCAGAAGATTTTCGTCCATTCCAAACTCCCGATTTATCGCGACTTCACGCCGGGTGACGGCATGCCTGGTACAAACTGGCGGACAACCCCCTGGTTCTGAAGTGTCCTTATTTCGTCAGGATCAAGGCCGAGGTACTGACCAAGCACGACGTTGGTGTGCTCGCCCAGATGAGGCGGGTAACCAGGTTCGGCATGCCCCGGGATATCAAACTTGATCGGATTGCCGGGCACACGGACATGAGATCCCGCAGGACTGCGAAGCTCGACGAGCATGTCTCGATGCGCGACCTGAGAAGCATTCAGTGCTTTGTCCAGTGTCTTCACCATAGCGGCCGGGACCAAAGCCGAATTCAAGCGCTCAAGCCAACTCTGCGCCGGTTCGGCGCGGAAGCGCGCCTCCAGGATTTCCCACAGCGCCACCTTGTTCGCGAGCCGTTCAGCCGGATCCTTAAATCGCGGATCGTTGACGAGCTGCGGCAACCCGACGGCCTTGCACAGATCCGCCCACATACGTTCCGTGTTGGCGGTCACGACCAGTGAGACGCCGTCGCCACATTCGAACGAACGGTAGGTCGGTATCGAATCGTGGCCTCGCCCCTGCGGCTCCGGCACTTCGCCCGACAACAGGTAGTAGGCGCCCTGATAGCAAAGCATTGCGACCTGCGCGTCGAGCATCGACACATCGACGAACCTCCCTTGCCCGGAAGTCTGGCGCTCGACCAGCGCGGCCAGAATGCCCATCACGCCGTACATGCCGGCCGCGAGGTCGCCAATGGGAATACCGGCGCGAACCGGCGCCCTGCCGGGCTCCCCGGTCAGGCTCATGCCGCCCGACATGGCCTGCACGATCATGTCGTAAGCAGGCAAATCCCTGTCCGGACCGGTCTGTCCGAACCCGCTGATGCTGCAGTACACGAGGCGCGGATTGACCGCGCGAAGCTCTGCCGGACCGAGTCCGAGCCGCTCCATCACGCCAGGGCGATTGTTTTCGACGAGCACGTCCGACTGCCTCGCCAACTCCCGAACGAGCTGCGCTCCCCTCTCCGTCTTGAGGTCAATGACAACACTCTTTTTGTTTCGATTGACCGCGAGATAGTAAGCGCTGTCCCCCTCAACGAAATACGGCGGCACGCCGCGCGCGAGCTCGCCACCCGGCGGCTCGACTTTGACGATCTCGGCGCCGAGATCGCCGAGGATTTGTGTTCCGAAGGGTCCCGACAGAAACTGGGTGAGGTCCAAAACCCTCACACCGCTCAGGGGACCAGTTTTTCCAGAAGACATATCGTTATCCATCAAGTTTACTATTTCAGGTGTGGCGGGCGTCTACGTCGCTGTACGCGCCGGCGGCATCCAGACGATCAAAGATCATTTCAGGCAACACGGGCGTTTCATTAAAACGAATTGACCAGCGGCTCAGTGCATCTTCAATGGCACTGACGATCGCCGCGGACGCGGGAATCGTCCCGCCCTCTCCTGCGCCTTTGACGCCAAGCGGGTTATTCGGTGAAGGAGAAACAAGATGCGCCATCTCTATGTGGGATGGCATGTCGAGTGCGGTGGGCAGCAGGAACTCGGCGAAATTTGTCGCAAGCGGCTGTGCATTCTCGTCATAGCCGTGCCGCTCGAGCAGCGTATTTCCGATCCCATGAGAAATCGCGCCAATCACCTGACCTTCGACGAGCATCGGATTGATCACGGTTCCGCAGTCGTGTGCAACGCCATAGCGCAGAACCTTTACGTAGCCGGTCCCGGTATCCACCTCGACTTCCGCGAACGCCGTTCCGTTGGCGTAAACGCTGGCTTTCGGTGAAAAATAATGTGTGACCGTCATACCGGGATCCAGCCATTCGGGTAGCGTGAAGCCCGGCGTCCCGTACGACATGCGAGCGATATGCCCGAGCGGCAATGCTCTTTCCAGATTGCCTTGGACGCGTACGACGCGATGCGCAATCTCGATCGATTCCAGCGGAACGTGGAATACGTTCCCAGCGAGCGCCCTGATTTTGTCGGCGAGCTTGCCGCAAGCGATGTGGACGGCATTTCCGGCGTTGACGGTAATCCGGCTCGCGAATGTTCCGACGCCCATTGCCAGCTTGCTCGTGTCACCGACGACTACCGTAATGGCATCCATGTCGACGCCGAGCTGATCGGCAGCGATTTGAGCAAAGATGGTTTTCATCCCTTGCCCTTGCGCGCCGGCGCCGCCGACGTTCAAGTGTATGCGCCCGTCGTTTTGCAACGTGACTTCCGCGCCTTCGTAAGGCCCGAGGCCGGAACCTTCGACATAGTTGGCAAAGCCGATCCCGAGATACCTTTGCTGACGACGTGCCTCTTCCTGACGGACACGAAACGCATCCAGGTCGGCGAGTTCGACCGCCTTTTCCTGGGTCTTCGGATAGTCGCCACTGTCATATACCATCGGCGAACCGTCGCGGAATATCAGGCCAGTTTTGTACGGCAGCTGGTCCGGCTGAACGAAGTTGCGGCGCCTAATTTCCAGACGGGACAGGCCGAGCTGGTCGGCCGCCGCATCGAGCATCCGCTCCATCGCGAATGCCGCCTTGGGTCGTCCTGCGCCACGCACCGGCGTGGTGGGCACCTTGTTCGTGCAAGCCACCTTCAGCTTCACGTCGAATGCCGGCACGACATACGGGCCCAGCGACGAGGTTACCGCGATGAGCGGCACGACAATGCCCCACGGCACGTACGCCCCGTTATCATGGACCACGGATCCGCGGATGCCGAGGATCTTTCCGTCCACGTCGAGCGCCAACTCGAGATCCCACAATTGGTCGCGCTCCTGGGTAATGCACAGGAAGTGCTCGCGCCGATCTTCAGTCCACTTGACCGGCACGCCCAACCTGAGTGTCGCGGAGGCGACGACAAACTCTTCCGGATACGCGATTCCCTTCGGACCGAAAGCACCCCCGACATCCGGCATGATGACCCGGATCTTCGCTTCGTCGTAATCGAGCGCTTCTGCGAGAAGACGTCGCTCGAGATGCGGCGCCTGACCTGCATTCCAGACGGTTAGGTCGCCGGTACCGCGATCGAGCCGCGCGAGGGTCGCACGGCACTCCATCGGATGGGCTGTTCCACGATGATGGAATATCTCGCGCCTGACGACGTGCGCGGCGTGCGCGAACGCCGAATCGACGTCACCGAAAGCAAACGGCATGTCGAGAAGGAGGTTTGTCGGAACGTCGCTGTGCGCCTGCGGCGCCGTGGCTTCAAATATCGTCCGGATGTCGCCCGCAACGGACAATGGCTCGTATTCGACGTGGACAAGAGTGGCGGCATCCTCGGCGATATAGCGGCTTTCCGCCAGGACCACGGCCACCGCTTCGCCGACAAAGCACACCTCGCTCGAGGCCAGCGGCGACCACATGCGTGGTTCGGTCAGCATCTGAGTCGGTGTGAGGAACGGCAACGGCCGTCGTAGTGCTTCGTTCAGGTCGGCATGGGTCCAGACGTGTTGCACGCCGCAAACTTCCTTCGCCGCTGCCGTATCGATATGCTTGATGCGAGCGTGCGCATGAGGAGATCGCACGAAGCAGCAATGCAGTGTTCCAGGCAGGTGGATATCGTCGACGAATTGCCCCTCGCCTCTCAGCAGCGCGGGATCTTCGGTGCGCTTGACGGGTTTTCCGACGTATCGTGCACCCACGGTCGAAGCCGCGTGGAGATCGCCGTTTTTTGAATACGCGGTAACACGTCCAAAAACGGGATCGGGCTCGCCGCGCATTCGGGCCGCCGCGAGCAGCGCCGCTTCGACTATGGCCTGGTAACCCGTGCACCGGCAGATGTTCCCGCTGATCGCATCGCGAACGTCGGCCTCGGACGGGTCGGGGTTGGCTTGCAGAAACTCCGTTAGCGTGGTCAACATGCCTGGCGTGCAGTATCCGCACTGCAATGCATGGCGATCCTGAAAGGCCTGCTGCAGGACGCCGAGCGAGCCGTCGGCATTCGCCAGCCCCTCTACGGTTGTGACCTTGCGCCCGTCGACCTGACCACAAAGCTGAAGGCAGGAGCGCATGGAGCGTCCGTCCACCAGTACCGTGCAGGCCCCGCAAACGCCATGCTCACAGCCATAGTGCGTGCCTGTCTTGTCAAGCTGGTGACGAAGAAAATCTCCGAGCGTCACTCTGGGGTCGATGTCGCAGGTCAGCGCCTGTCCGTTCAGTTCGAAGGCGATTTTTCTCTGTTCGACAAGCTCGATTCTCTGATCCATGATGCCCTCAGCTTACGTTCAATGCGCGAGAGAACGCGCGCGCAAGCGCACGCTCGGTCACGGTGCACGCGAGACGTTTCCGATAAGCGGCACTGGCACTCGTGTCGCTAATGGCGTCAATCCAGCTTGCTCTGTTGGCTGCTGTCTTTGCCAGATCGGCGCTGGGTTGCTGTCCCTGCAGGATGTCGGCAAACTGCACACGACAAGGTGTTCCACCCATCCCACACAGGACCGCATCAGCACGCCTGATCGCGAGATTTGCGTCGACCGAAACCATGACCGCAGCGCCGACGATTGCGAAGTCCCCATGTCTACGCGCGAACTCCTCGAACGCGTATCCATGCGGCTCATTCCAGATACGAAGGCGAATTTGCGTCACCATTTCGTCCGGCTCAATCGATGTAGTCATGAAGCCGCACGCGAATTCATCGAATGGGATGCGCCGCTCCCCACGGGGTCCCACGGCGACGATGGTCGCATTGAATATTTCTGCAAGGGCGGGCTGCTCCGAAGCTGGATCGAGGTTGCAGACGCTTCCGACAAATGTGCCGCGATTTCGCGTCTGGATATGACCGACAAGGTGATACGCCTCGACCATCAGCGGTGCATATTGAAGAATCAAAGGGGATTGCTCGATATCCCGCTGGCGGACCAACGCGCCGATGCACACCTCGTCGCCTTCCAGCGTTATCCCGTTGAGACCGGGAATCGCATTCACATCGACCAGATGGTCCACATACACGTAGCGCATGGCCAGCATCGGCATCAGTGTCTGTCCGCCGGCGACGATGCGCGCGTTGTCTAGCGTGGAAAGCAGTTCAACTGCTCGCGCCACGCTCTCTGGACGGTGCCAGGTAAAGGGTGCTGATTTCACTTTTCACCTTCCAAGAATGTGTATCGCACACGCACCGTGATCAAAGCCGTAGGTGCCCCCACCGGTGATGTGCGCCAGCCCGATTCGTGGACCGCGCGGCTTGTCTTGCGCGACCTGTCGTGCGCCGCAGCGACCCTGCAACTGGCGTGTTATTTCGACGATCTGTGCGATTCCTGACGCTCCGAGAGGATGGCCCCTGCAGAGCAGGCCACCGGACGGATTGAACGGAATCCGTCCGTTAACCGACGTGTGACCTTCTCTGATCAAACCCGCGCCGTGTCCGTGCGCTGCAAAACCAAGTGCTTCGTAGTACAGCAGTTCGGCGATGGTGAAGGCGTCGTGACACTCGACGAGATCGATGTCGGAAGGGCCGAGACCGCAGGATTCGTAGGTTTCGTTCGCGCAACGCACCGTCACCTCGGGAGTCGTCATGTCCCGACCACCCTGCATGTAGCGCCCCGATGTCAGATGGGACGCGAGAATCTTCACGGCGTCTTGCTTTGTACCCGGGAGGTTTGAGGCGGCAAGCACCACCGCCGAGGCGCCGTCGCCAAGCGGGCAACACTGATGCAATGTCAGCGGCAATGCCACCGGTCGGCTGCCGAGCACTTCATCGATCGAGACCGCGCTGCGAATTTGCGCGTAGGGATTGAGCGCGCCATTCGCCCTGGCCTTGACGGCTATCTGCGCGAGATCGCGGGGTGACAAATCGAATTCATGCATGTAGCGCTGCGCGCGCATCGCGTACAACGCGGGCATTGTTAATCCGTTCGCCGCCTCGACCTCCTCATCGCCCAAGTCAAGTGGGCCGGCTCCGAGGCGAGTCAGTTGCTCTACTCCAACCACGACCGCACAGTCCACCGCACCTGCCGCGATTGCGAGGTAGGCGAGCCGGAACGCGCTCGCTGAAGACGAGCAGGCGTTCTCGAAGTTCACTGCCTCGATGCCGGTCAGCCCCGTCTCCCGTGCGATACGTTGGGCAGCCAGCATGCCTCCGGATACCGTTCCGCAGTAAAGCGCACCGATGCGTCGGCGATCGATTTCGGCCTCATCAAGCGCTTCAATGACCGCTGGTGCGGCGAGTTGGGAGAGACTCACTTCCGGAAAACGACCAAATCGGATCATGCCGGTGCCAACGACGCTCACACTTCTCAAACCGTTCGCCATGCTCATGAATTGACCTGCTGAGAAACTTCGCCGGGTGCGGTAAAGAAATAAATGAATTGGCTCGCCTGTTTATTTGCCGGCTTCACCTGCAGTTCGAGCTGCTGCCCTATTTGCACAGCACCAGTCGGCATTTCGATGCGTCCGAATAGCCGCAAACCATCGCTCAAGTCCACATAGCCGGCGACATAGGGCACATCGACGCCTTTGGGCCCCATGTGTACGACGCTATAGCTGTACAGATGGCCGACCGCCTGCAGCGGCGATGCAACAAAGGTGCGACCGCCGCACTCGGGGCACGTGGTAAGGGCTGGATACAGCAGCGCCCCACAATCGGCGCACTTTGCCCCCATCAACGACCAGTTATCGATACTGCGGACCACCGAGCCTGTGCCTATTTGCCTGAAACCTCGCATGCTTACCCTGTCATCCATTTCCATTCGCGTTTCCGCCTTTCTATGATGTAGTGTATGTTACACTATAGTGCAGAAAAGAAACTGCGGCTGCCAAGCTGGGGGAAACCCTAGCGCTGCAGGCTTTGCATATGCGGCGCGGCTGGCGGACTTTGCCGATGGAGGGCAGAATGCGGCTGAAAACTCTGGATGCTTATTTGGGTGGCTTACACGCGGAAATGACACAGGCACAACGAAAGAAAACCGTTCCTGCTACGGGGGATCGTCCAACGGATGGCCTGTTGGCGTATCAGCAGCGCGTTAGCAGGGAAAAGCGCAAGCTGATTCTGGAAGTCGCAATCGAGACGTTCCTGGCCAATGGGTATGAGGCGGCGACGATGGACTCCATCGGCGACCGCGCAGCCGTGTCATACGCGACCCTCTACAAACACTTTCCCGGCAAGGAAGACTTGTTCAGCCAGGCTCTGGACCATCTCATGCATCAACAGTTCGCACGCTGGAAGGATCACACAGTGCCCGTGGAGGTCGAGTCGGGCCTGCGTGAGATTGGACGTGCGTACAACGAACTTGTTTCGGACAGCACCCTGATCGCCGCACTGCGTCTGGTCATTGCGCAAGTGCGAAACTTTCCTGACATTGGAGTTCTCTTTCAACGCGCGAAGAATCTCTTCAGCGACGTGACAGACGTCTGGTTGACAAACCGGGTGGAAGAAGGCGGGCTACAGATCGCCGACGTGCAGCTCGCCCGTGCTGAATTCATCGGAATGTTGGGCGAAACGCTCTTTTTTCCCCGCCTGCTGCAGATCGACTACGCGATATCCGACGATCAGGTTGAAAAGATCATCGGCAGCGCAGTCTCCACGTTTTTAATGCGTTATCGCACGCGGTGAGCTAACACGCCCCTCGAGGTACGGAAGCTACTTGCTACTGACCTTGTCTGGACCCAGGCAATCCCGGGATCGAGTGCGCAATTTCCGAGACGGTGTAAGGTCGACATCGCCGCGCCATTCTCCTTCCTGGTCGACACCGGCGGAGGCGTCCATGTGCGCCCCTTCGCCGCCAGCGCCGGATCGGGCTTCACGTCGCTCGAGCTCAGCAGGGTCACGGGCACACCGTTTACTGGAGAACCTTTCCCGGTCCCCCTCGATCATTGAGATCGGGGCATTATGTCCAGCGCATGCGCGCAGCGCCGCCCGCTATCGCACACGGCTCGTTGACCGGCATCACGGACGTGCGTGATTTTTTGATGCTCCGCATGACGATCGCGACCGAAGGTGCGGCGATCCTGGCATGCGCCGCGGATCACAGCAAGAATACGGAAAAATCGAAGGTGCACGAAAACGCATGGTGGAAGCATTCGAAGAGCGCCGTCCGGACCTTAATGAGGATATTGCATTTCATATCGCGACTGCACGTGCGAGCCTGTGCCGGTGCCTAGTGGCGTCCGCCATGACCGCCGCTTTGGCCCCCGCCCTGCTCGAAGTGAGTGCTGCCACCGCGGAACCCATGGTGAAAGCCGTCGTCATGGTCAAAGTCGTGGAAGCGGTGGAAACCGCCGCCAAGGAATACGCATGGCTGGCCGCGAGACGGACACCCGGCATAGAACTCGCACGGATAACTCGGATACGCCGCGCACGTGTTGTAATAACCTGGCTCCGCAGCGCAATCTATCGCGCCAAGCAGCAGCATGGCAAACAGAACCTTTGCCTTCATGATGCAAA